>CAWDCF010000014.1:0-371718 GCA_963800765.1 uncultured Acidimicrobiaceae bacterium | reverse complement strand
GTCACCATCATGTTTCGTGGACGCGAATCAGCGCACCCCGAACTGGGCAAGAAGATCCTTGATCCGATCGTCGAGAAGCTCGACGATGTCGCCAAGGTCGAGTCGGCCGCGAAGCTCGATGGTCGCAACATGATCATGGTCCTCGGACCAGAAGAGAAGGTGAAGCCCAAAGTGGTTGAGAGCCCGAGAGTCGCAGAACAAGAAGTAGCCGCACCGAGTGTTTCGGTGGGAAGCGAACGCAGAGGAGGGCTGAAATGCCAAAGATGAAGACAGACAGCGGTGCCAAGAAGCGAATCAAGGTGACCGGCAGCGGCAAACTGCGCCGACGCAAGGCCTTCCGCGGCCACCTCATGGAAAAGAAGTCATCCGTGCGCGCGCGTCGCCTCGGACGTGAGACGGACCTGCCCAAGGCGTTGGAGAAGAAGACCAAACGCCTCATGGGCCTGTAGAGAGATCGAGAAGAGAGAAGGACATTTATGGCACGCGTAAAGAGGGCGGTTAACGCCAAGAAGCACCACAAGGCGATTCTGGAAGAGGCCAAGGGTTACTACGGTGACCGCAGCCGGACCTTCCGCTCCGCCAACCAGGCCGTGCAGCACTCGGGCGTCTACGCATTCCGTGACCGTCGTGCGCGCAAGGGCGACATGCGACGTCTCTGGATCCAGCTACTCAAATGCGGGAACCCGGGCCCACGGCATGAGCTACAGCCGGTTCATCGCGGGTTCCAACGCCGCGGGCATCGAAGTCGACCGTCGAATCCTGGCGGACCTGGCCGTGAACGACAACGCCGCCTTCGCGGCGATCGTCGCCCAGGCCGGCGCCGCACTCACGAAGTAGTCGTCCTGATCGAGCGGTTGGGTCGTCGCACCAGCGAGTGCGCCGACTGCGCAGGCTGGTCCAGAAACGATCACTGCGCTGGAGCGAGGGCGTCTGCGTCATCGAAGGTCCCGATCTCGTGGCGGCGGCGCTCGCGAGCGGCGCCCAGTTCGAGGCGATCTACGTGGACGCGAACGAGGAGTCCTCGCCCGCGGTGGTGGCGCTCATCAACCAAGCGAATGACCTGGGCGTACGCGTCTTCGCGCTCGACGACGGCGTGCTGGCCAAAGTGGCCGACGCCCAGACACCCAACCGATCCTCGCGGCCGTTCGCTTCGCGTCGAATGACGTCGAAGCCCTCGCCTGTCGGGGGCTGATCCTCGTCGTGCACGATCTAAAAGATCCGGGCAACGCCGGCACGATCATCCGTTCGGCCGACGCCGCGGGGGCCTCCGCGGTGGTCTTCACGGGACAGTCGGTCGATCCCTATAACCCCAAGACGCTTCGAGCCACGGCCGGATCCATCTTCCATCTCGACGTCTGCGTCGCCACGCTCGACGCCACGCTCGCACACTTCTCGGGTTTGGGCGCCCAGACATTCGCCACCGTCGTGCGTGGCGGCACCAGCCACCGTGACGCCGACTTCACCATCGCGACGGTCGTGCTTATCGGCAACGAGGCCGAAGGTCTGAGCGGAGACGTGATTGCGAGGTGCGATCGCTCCATCTCGATTCCCATGGCCGGGCGCAGCGAATCACTCAACGCGGGCGTGGCCGCCTCACTCGTTGCGTTCGAGGCACTGTGGCAGCGTGGTAACGCCATCGACCATCCGCCAACCCCTAGCCTTTAATCGTCATGACCACCTCACCCCTCGACAATCTCGCCGATCAGACGCACAACTGCTCTCGAGCATCGCCGCTCTGGCGACGATCGACGAACTGCGTGAGAACGAGGCGTCCATCACCGGACGTCGCTCGGTACTTTCGACCTTGCAGAAATCGCTCGGCGTGCTCGCTCCCGAAGACCGCAAGGACGCCGGAGCGAGACTCCAAGAGGCCCGACGGGTGGTCGAGGGTGCGCTGGAAGACCGTCGCGAAGAGTACGAGCCCTCGCGCGCGTTGAGGTGCTGGCGCTCGACCGTCTGGATTTGGGCGACGTCGTCGTCGGTGGCGTGCAATGGCCCGCGTCTGTCGGGCACCCGAACTTGGTCGCCATCACCCAGCGTGAACTCGAGGACGTCTTCGTCGCCATGGGTTTCACCGTCGCCGAAGGCCCCGAAGTTGAGAGTGATTGGTACAACTTCGAGGCGCTCAACATCCCGCCGGCGCACCCCGCGCGCGGCATGTGGGACACGTTCTACGTGGACCTCGGCGAACCAGAGACGGTGGTACTGCGTACCCACACGTCGCCCACGCAGATTCACTTGATGGAGGCCGCGGTCGCCTCGAACACTCTGCCCATCCATTCAGTGATGCCCGGACGTTGCTATCGCCGCGACACCCCTGACCCGCGCCATCTGGCGACCTTCCACCAGATCGAGGGACTCGTCATCGACCGCGGCATCGCCTTCGCTGACCTCGCCGGTGTCATCGAGACCTTCACGCGGGCCTACTTCGGACCGGACATCGCGTCGCGACTGCGACCGGGTTACTTCCCCTTCACCGAGCCGTCCGCGGAGTTCGAAGTGACCTGCACGATCTGTCGCGGCGAGGGATGTCGAACCTGCTCGAACACCGGCTGGATTGAACTGGGTGGATGCGGCGTCGTCGATCCCGCGGTGCTCGCCGCCGTCGGCATCGATAGCGAAGAGTGGAGCGGCTTCGCTTTTGGCTTCGGCATTGATCGGTGCGCACAGATGCGCCACGAGATCGCGGATATGCGCGCACTCATTGAGAACGACACACGGTTCCTGGAGCAGTTCTCGTGAAGATATCCCTGTCGTGGCTGCGTGAGTTCGTGGACCTGCCCGAATCGAACGATGAACTTCGCGAGATTCTCGACGACCTCGGTCTCGTCGTCGAGGGAATCGAGTACGTCGGCGAAGGCCTGAAGGACGTCGTCGTCGCACGCATCGACGAGATTCGTGCGATCGAGGGGGCCGATCGTGTTCGACTCGTCGTCGTGGACGCGAACGATGGTCCCCTCGAGATCGTCTGTGGCGCGATGAACATCTCGGTGGGGGACCACGTCCCGCTCGCACCCATTGGGGCGGTCCTTCCGGGTAACTTCGAGATTGCGCGGCGCACAATGCGCGGCGTGACCTCCAACGGAATGCTGTGCTCCGCCACGGAGCTGCGACTAGGCGATGACCACTCCGGGCTCATGCTCCTCGATAACCTCATCGATCCCGTGGTGGGCATGAGCCTGCTCGAGGCCCTTGCAATTACGCCCGACGTGGTCTTTGACATCACCGTCGAGGGCAACCGACCCGACGCGTGGTCGGTGATGGGCGTGGCGCGTGATTTGGCGACGCGTCTCGGTCGAGATCTCGCGCAACCGAAACTCGCAGAAACGAATACCAGTGAGAGTTCTGACTCCTACGCGAGTGCCGGCATCGAGGACCCCGATCTCTGCGGTCGACTCACGGTCTCGGTACTGCGTCAGGTGAAAGTCGGACCATCGCCGGCCTGGGTCGCGGCGCGGCTCCAGAGTGCCGGACAGCGACCGATCTCCAACGTCGTCGACGCGTCAAACCTCGTGATGCTCGAACTCGGGCAGCCCACCCACCCCTACGATGCCGCGCACGTGGCCAAGCAGACACTGCGTGCTCGACGGGCCCGCGCCGGTGAAACACTCGAGACGCTCGACGGCGTGCAGCGTCCCCTCGCGCAGAGTGGCCGCGGGCTTGGTGACACCGGTGAAGACTGTGTGATCGTCGATGGCGACGACACGGTGCTCGGACTGGCTGGCATCATGGGCGGTGCCTCGAGCGAGATCAGCGCGACGACGACCGACGTCCTCTTGGAGGCCGCCTACTTCGATCCCATGAGCGTGGCGCGAAGTTCAAAACGTCATGGGCTGCGCAGTGAGGCGTCCAATCGGTTCGAGCGCGGCGTCGATCCCGAACTGGCACTGCGCGCGGCGGCCCGATTCGTGGCCATCCTCGCGGAGAGTTGCCCCGAACTGCAGTGGCTGGCCGACCCGCTCGACGTACGCGGTGAGACGCCCGCGTCGCCGAGGATCATCGTCGTTGAACGCGACATCGAGCGGCTCCTCGGCGTGACCATCGGACTCGATGAGGCGACCACGCTCTTGCGCGGTCTCAACTTTGAAGTGACCGCAGAAGGCGACGGAGTGCGCGTCGTGGCGCCGACGTCGCGCCCCGACATTCGAAGTGGTGTCGCCGGCCGAGCGGACGTCATCGAGGAGGTGGCCCGTCTCTACGGGTACCGACGGATCCCTCGGCGCACGCCCACGTGGCCCGAACCGGGTGGATTGACCGAACGCCAGAAACTACGCCGCCGGGTCCGTGACATCCTCGTGGACCTCGGCGCCATCGAATGCTGGACGCCGACGCTCGGCAGCGACGCGGAGTTCGACGTGCTGCATCGGGGCGTCGCGCGAGTTCGAATCACGAATCCACTGGCCGCCGACGAGTCGGTCATGCGCGCCACGCTGGTGACGAGTCTCGTGCGGACGTGGGCGAGGAACTATGAGCGCGGTAACGGCGACGTCGTGGTCGCGGAGATCGGCAACGTCTTTGCCCACCCGAGCGTCGCCGTATCGCCCCGGTTGACCAGGGGCGGCGAGGGTGGCTCGATCGAGCTCGCGCTGCCCGAGGAGAATGAGCGGGTGACCGTGGTCCTCGGGCGCCCCAATGATGACGCCACGACGGCGGTGGCCCTCTGGGCGACGCTGGCGAAGCGTCTCGGACTCGAGGACGTCGTCGTGCGCACGTGTGATCGACCTCCCAAGGGGCTGCATCCCACGCGGTGTGCCTCGCTGGTGGACCGCGCGTCGGGGGCAGAACTTGGTTTCGTGGGTGAAGTCGACAGTGACGTGGTGGAGTCGGTGCTCTCGGCGTCGGCGCCACGTCGCCTCGGACTGTTGGACGTTGACTTTGACGCACTGTGTGATCGCGCGAAGGCAACGCGTCGAAGCGAGTTCGCGTCGATGCCGAGCAAGTACCCGAGCGCAGCGGTCGATCTGGCGTTCGTCACGCCGCGATCACTGCACGCCCAGGACCTGGCCAACACGCTGCGTCTGGCGTCCGCGGTCGTGGAGAGCGTGGAGTTGTTCGATGTCTACGAGGGCAACTCGCTGCCCGAGGGGACGCGAAGCCTCGCCTACAGTGTCCGATTTAGTTCCTCCGAGCGCACCCTTAGTGAGGCCGAGGTTGCGAGCGCTCGCAACGAACTCATCACGGCCGCCGCGTCGCTCGGCGCGACGCTTCGCTAGCGCTGCGCTGCGTCGGTCACGATAGTTTTCCACTGTGATCGAATTCGTAGCACTGCCCGCCGCGGGACGACGTTTCAACGGTGAGTTCTCCGTTCGACTCGCTGACGCCGATTCGAACGCAATCCTTCGACTTGACGGTGTCGCGCGCATGCTCCAGGACATCGCGACCGATGATTGGGACGAGACCAATATTGAGTCCACCGACACGTGGGTCGTGCGGCGTACCGCGCTGCGCGTCGCTGACGGTGGGCGTTGGCCGCGCTACAAGGAGCGTCTGACCCTGACGACGTGGTGCGGTGGTGTCGGGGCGGCCTGGGCGGAACGGCGAACGAACATCGCCCTCGACGGACGACTGCTGATCGAGGCCGTCGCCCTTTGGGTGCCCATCGATCCGTCGGGCCATCCCGTTCGAATCCGACCGGAGTTTTACGAAACCTACGGCGACGCGATTCGCGAACGAAAAGTCTCGGGTCGCGTGGCGAAGCCGGTCGTGTCGCCCGAAGCCACGATGAGGCCGTGGCCCCTGCGCCGGGCCGATCTCGACGTCGTGGGACACGTGAACAACGCCGCCGTGTGGCAAGCCGTGAGCGAGATCGTTACTGTGCCACCTTCGTCGGTGACGGTGGTGCATCACGGCCCGGTCGAGAGCGGCCATGACGTGACCCTCGCGAGCGCGCCCGGATCACTCTGGTTGTTAGTCGACGGTGTGGTCCAGGTCTCGGCCGAATTCTCCAGCTAGTTCCGACTGCGCCTCTGACTGCGCCTCGGACGGCAACGCCGATTCCTTCGGCCGACTCGTAGCGAAGATGCAACCAACGAGGACGAGCGGGAAGCCAAAGATGATGCCCGCCGTCAAGGTTTCGTGGAGCCCGATGACGCCCAGTACGACGGCAATGGCGGTATTGAAGTAGGTAACCACGACCGAGCGTGACGAACCAACTTCCTTCACCAACTCAAAGAAGACGAGGAAGGCCGTTGCGGTGCACACCACGGAGAGCACGGCCATGCAACTGACGGTTTCGCCTGAGATGTGCGTCGGCCAGTGCACGATGGCCCACGGGAGCCAACACAGGGCGACGAGCGCCGTTGCGCCGGCTACCACCACGACACCCGGGACGTGCGACAGCTTCGTCGCGAGGATAATTGGACCGATGCAGTAACCAAGGACGACGATCATCATCAAGGCAATCCAGGTGATGGAGCCGCCTCGAAGGTCCAGGCCCACGAGCAGTGCAACACCGAGCGCACCGATGCCGAGTCCGAAGTACCGCTGGCGCGAGATGCGCTCATCCGTTCGACGTATCCGTTGCACCAGGACCGCCAACAAGGGCACACAACAGATCAGAAGACTGGTCAGCGAACTTGAGATGTGGCGTTCGGCCGTCGCCATGAAGTACCAAGGGATGCCGAACTCAACGATGGCGAAGGCGGCGATCCACTTGAAATTTCGGATGAGGACCGAGAACTGGCCCTGAGCGATGACGATCGGCATCAAGAGGAGCGCGGCCGGACCCGTACGAAAGAGCACCATGACGCCGGGATCGAGCTGGCGAACGGCCACGCGAATCAAGAGATAGGGGATACCCCAGATCACGGCCATCGCCAAAAAAAGGGCCCATCCCCGTCGTGACATGAAAAAAAGTCTAGTCCCTGCCTGTAATACTTGCGTTTTTATGTCTCCATGTGCATAAAATGTCATTATGCGTGTTGGAGTAATTGGTGCCACAGGGTACGCCGGGTCCGAGCTTTTGCGCCTCTGCGCGTCGCACCCCGATCTTGAGGTCGTACTGGCGACCGGGGACTCGAACGCCGGTAAGCGAATCGCTGAGTTCGTGCCCGCGCTCGCGTCGCTTTATCCAACGATGGAGTTCTCCAAGGTCGACGCACTGTCGACAACGGAACTCGACGTCGTGTTCCTGGCGCTGCCGCATGGTCACAGCCAGCACATCGTCCCGGACCTCGTAGAACGGCGAACGATGGTTGTCGATCTCGGCGCCGACTTTCGATTGAAGAGCTCCACGGACTATTCCCAGTGGTACGCGCACGAGCACGAGGCACCGCAACTGCTCGCCTCGTCGGTCTATGGACTGGTCGAGCGTCACCGACGCGAACTCGTAGGCGCCACACTGATCGCCGCACCCGGCTGCTACCCGACCGCGAGTGCCTTGGCGTTGGGGCCGTTCCTTGACGGTGGGCTCATCGAGCGCACCGGGATCATCGTGAATGCGCTCAGTGGCACGTCGGGCGCCGGCCGCGCCACCAGTGACCGATTGCACTTCTCACGACTGGCCGGCAACGCCGAGGCGTATGGACTGCTCAGCCACCGCCACACCATTGAAATACAACAGGAACTCGAGGCCGAGGTCATCTTCACGCCACACCTCGTCGCGATCAGTCGCGGCATGCTGGTCACCGCGTACGGTCAACTGAGCGACAGTGCACTGACCAGCGAAGGCGCCCTCGACGTGTTGCGCGACGTCTACGCCAGTGACCCCTTCGTGATCGTCACGGAGGAGCCGCCGACGATGAAGGACCCCGTCGGTAGCAACCTCTGTTTCGTGAGCGCCAGGGTGGATCGCCGTACGGGCTGGCTCGTGGCGATGAGCTCGCTCGACAATCTCATCAAGGGGGCGGCCGGCCAAGCCATCCAAGCGTGGAACGTCGCCACCGGCCGCGATGAAATACTCGGTCTCCCGCTTTCGGGCGTGACGCCGTGAGGTCGCTCGTCGTAAAGGTGGGCGGCCACGCCCTCGACTCGCTTCGTCCCACGTCGCCGGTGCTGGTGGACCTCGCCACCGACATCGCCCAGTTGCAAGCGGCGGGAACCTCCGTCGTCGTGGTACATGGCGGGGGACCACAGATCCAGACGCTGCTCGCCGACGTTGGCCTCGAGGGTCAGTTCCACGATGGACTTCGCGTGACGAGTGCGACGACCATGCGCTACGTGGCCATGGCGTTGAGCGAAGTGAACTTGGCCATCGTGTCATCGTTCAATCAGGGCGGGCTCGTGAGCGTCGGGCTCTCCGGTACCGACGGCTCGGTCCTCACGGCCGCACCACTCGGCGACGTGTGGGGTCGGGTCGCGGCGGTGCCCAAAGTCCGCGCCGACGTCATCACTTCGCTGTGGGATGCGCACTTCACACCCGTCATGACCTCGATCGCGGTCGACGACGAAGGCGGCCTGCTCAACTGCAACGCCGACACCGCCGCCGGAGCTATTGCGAGTTCGCTCGGCGCGACGTTGGTACTGCTGAGTGACGTCGACCAACTTCGCAGTGACCCCGATGACGCCGCGACCGGCGTCGACAAAATTACGATGGCGCAACTTCTCGCCCTCGTGACGTCGGGTTCGGCTCGAGAGGGCATGCGACCCAAGGGTCTGGCCGCGCTGGACGCGCTCGAGGGCGGTGCCACGTCGGTGCTCATTGCCAATGGGACCCGACCGCACGCACTGGCCGGTGCGCTGGAGCGGTCCGTACCCACCACGGAGGTAGTGCGGTGACCCGTCACTTCATAACGATTGAACAGACCAGCGACACGGACCTCGACTCGATCTACGCCCTGGCCCGTTCGCCCTTTGATGACGAGACGCTCAAGGGTCAGGGAGTGGCGTTGGTCTTCGAACGTCCGAGTCTTCGCACCCGTGCCTCAAGTTCGGTCGCCGTACATGAACTCGGCGGCTTCGCGACGTTCTTCAGCGACGAGGAAGTCGGAATGGACACTCGTGAATGCGCGGAGGATATTGCGCGCACGCTGGCCGAAATGTTCGCCATCGCTGGACTGCGGGTACGCAATCACGCCATCTTCGAACGGATGCGAGCCGCGTCGATGGACCGGATGTCGTTGATCAATCTGTTGAGCGGCGCCGCGCACCCGACCCAAGCCGTCGCGGACGTGCTCACGATCGCTGACCAGTTCGCCAAGGGTGACGTCCACGGTCTGGCGGGACTCGAGGTCGCCTACGTCGGGGACGCCACCAACGTCACGCGATCGTTGGCGGTCGCCCTGCTGCGACTCGGCGTGAACGTCACCGTCGGTGCACCGACCGGCTACCAGTTGAGCGAGGGCGGTCCCGAGGATCCGCGCGGTCTCAAGGACGTGGGAACGCTGCGACTCAGCGACTCACCCACCGAAGCGGTCCGCAAGGCCGACGTCATTTATACCGACGCGTGGGTGTCGATGGGCATGGAGGCCGAGACCGACCAACGGCGACGTGAACTTTCGGCGTTTCGCGTCGATGAGAAACTGCTGGCGCTCGCGAAGAAACGAACGGTGCTATTGCACTGCCTACCCGCGCATCGTGGCGACGAGGTCACGAACGCGGTACTCGATAGCGCCCAATCACTCGTGTGGCGCCAAGTGTTTCACCGTCGTTCAGCGATGATCGGCGTTTTACGTTGGATTAAAGGGGAGAACTCATGACCAAGACGCAACGACAGCACCGAATCGGTGAGCTGATCGAACGCGAGCGAATATCAACCGCGGCCCAGTTGGTGACGCGTCTTCAATCTGAGGGCATCTCCGCTACGCAGGCCACGGTGACCCGAGACCTCCAGGAGCTGGGCACCATCAAGGTCCGAGACGAAAATGGCGTTCGGCGCATCGTGACGGCGACCGCGTCGACTTTCACGCACGCGCCGCTCGACCACCTGCGACGAATGATGGGCGAGTGGGTTGTCTCCGTCGAGAGTTCCGAGAACTTGGTGGTGGTGCGCACGCCGCCGGGCTGCGCCCACGTGGTCGCCTCCGCGCTGGACCGCAGTGCGCTCGAAGGCGTGCTCGGGAGTGTGGCGGGCGATGACACGGTGCTCGTCATCGCCGACGAGAAGCGCGGCGGCATGTCGCTCGCGACGGAGTTTCGCTCGTTAGCCGGATTGGAAGACTCGAACTCCTCGATGAAGAAAGCCAAGATGCAATGACCAAGCGCGTCGTACTTGCCTACAGCGGGGGACTCGACACGTCCGTCGCCATCCGTTGGATGATTGAAGAGTGGGGCGTCGAAGTGGTGTGCGTGCTCGTCAACGTCGGCCAAGACGTCGACAGCTCGGAGAGCTTCGACGACATTCGCGACCGCGCGCTCGCAGCCGGGGCCGTGGACTTCGCGCTGGTTGACGCGCGGCGCGAGATGGCCGAGGAGTTCTGCGCGAAGGCCATCTTCGCCAATGCGCTCTACGAGCACAAGTACCCGCTCGTGTCGGCGTTGTCACGTCCCGTGATCGTGCGTCACCTCGTCGATCAGGCGCGCCGGTTCAACGCGCAAGCCGTGGCGCACGGGTGCACGGGCAAGGGGAATGACCAGGTTCGCTTCGAAGTCGGCACCCACGCGCTCGCTCCCGACCTCGAAGTGCTCGCGCCAGCGCGCAATTGGGGCATGACCCGTGCTGACTCCGTGGACTACGCGATGAAGTGGGATATCCCGATCAGGGCCACCAAAGAGAAGATCTATTCGATTGACGAGAACCTGTGGGGACGGGCCATTGAGTGCGGCGCCATCGAGGACCCGTGGGATGCGCCCCCCGAAGAGCCCTACACCTTGACCCGTGTCACCAATCTCGAGCCGGTGGAACTGACGGTGAGCTTTCGCGAGGGTATCCCCGTGGCGCTGGACGGTGTCGACATGCCACTCGCGGACCTCATTCAGATACTTAGTGCGCGCGCGGGCGCGACCGGTTTTGGACGTCTCGACATGGTGGAGAACCGTCGTGTCGGCATCAAGAGCCGCGAGGTGTACGAATGCCCGGCGGCGTTGGCGTTGATCACGGCGCACGCCGACCTGGAGGACCTCGTGCTGGAGCGCGACGTGGCCCACGAGAAGGGTCGGCTCGAGTCGCGCTGGTCCGAACTGGTCTATGACGGTATGTGGTTCTCGCCCCTCAAAGAGGCGCTCGACGCCTTCATCGCCGACACGCAACGTCACGTCACTGGCGACGTGCGCCTGCGCTTCGTGGCGCCGGGTCTGTTGCGCGTGGTCGGGCGTCGAAGCCCTAAGGCGCTCTACGACTATGGCCTCGCCACCTACGACGCCGCCGATACGTTCCACCACGCCGACTCCGAGGGCTTCATCAAGATCTACGGCTTGGGCGTGAAGACGTGGGCCGCTCGCCAGGGCGCGAAGAACGCCACGCCGCCGACGCCATGACGCTCTGGAGCGGGCGGTTCTCGTCGGGCATGGATGCCACGATGTGGGACCTCTCAGAGAGTTACTCCTTCGACCACGTGCTCTACGCGCACGACATTCAGGGATCGAAAGCCCACGTACAGGGACTGGCCGCCGCGGGACTCTTGAGTGACGAGGAGTGCCTTGTCCTCATGGCGGCGCTCGATCGCGTGGGCGACGAGATTGAAGGCGGTCGTTTTGTCGTCGCCTCGAGCGACGAGGACATTCACACCGCGATCGAGCGCCGGGTCACTGAACTCGCCGGTGACGTGGGCGCGAAACTCCACACGGCGCGCAGCCGCAACGACCAGGTCGCCACGACACTTCGACTCTTCACGCGCGACGCGGTGACCGAGGTCGCGTTGATGGCGCTCAACTTGGTGGACGCCCTCGTCGACCTCAGCGATCGAAATGACGGGGCGTACCTACCGGGCTACACGCACCTGCAAAGGGCCCAGCCGGTTCTCTTGAGCCACCACCTCAACGCTCACGCGTGGTCATTACTTCGCGACGTTGACCGACTGCTCGACGCGCGCGACCGCATGAACGTGTCACCACTGGGCGCCGGTGCGCTCGCGGGAACGTCGCTGGCGATTAAGCCATCGATCGCGGCGGAGATCCTCGGCTTCGACGGGATCTTCGCCAACTCAATGGATGCGGTCAGTGATCGTGACTTCGTCGCCGAAACGCTGTTCGACATTGCGCTGCTCGGTGTGCACCTCTCTCGGATGGGCGAGGAGCTCGTGCTCTGGACGACCGCGGAGTTCAACTTCGCGTCACTGGGCGACGACTTCACGACGGGGTCGTCGATGCTGCCCCAGAAGAAGAACAGCGACGTCGCGGAACTGGCGCGGGGCAAGAGCGGACGACTCGTCGGTAATCTGACCGGCCTGTTGGTGACCCTCAAAGGGTTGCCGCTCTCGTACAACCGTGACCTCCAAGAGGACAAGGAGCCGCTCTTCGATTCGGTGCGCCAAGTGCTCTTGGTACTCGTGGCGCTGCGCGGGGCGTACGGGTCGTTGACCTTCAATACGGCGTCGGCGGCCGCGGCCGCGAGTGACCAGTTTCTCGTCGCCATCGATATCGCCGAAGAGCTCGTGAAGGAGGGCGTCCCCTTCCGTCAGGCCCACGAACAGGTGGGTCGATTGGTGGGGGAGGCCGTGGCGACGTCGCGTTCCCTCGCCGACGTCGTGCGTGACGATGTCACCCTGGCCCGATTCAGCGAACTCTTCACACCGGGCGTGGCGCTCGGCCGTCGCCGGTCACCCGGCGCCTCGGGTCCCGAGGTCGCCGTTGTCCAGCGCCGGCAACTCGATGAAGCGAGAGCGAGCGCCTCGACGCGGCTTTAGAACGCAACGTTGGACCAGGGTGTCACAGGAACCGGCCACAGTGGACTCGGTGGCGAAACCGCGCACCGCGAAAACCTACAGTGAGGATGAATGGTCGAACGTCTAATAACCCCGTCGAAGATCACGGCGTGGTTGGAGTGCGCGCACTTCCTCTCACTTCGAAATCAACTTGACGCGGGCGTCCTGCATGTCGAGCCACAACCCATGGGTTCCCTCGCGGACCTTTTGATCGAAAAGGGTGCAACGCATGAGCGCGACTGTCTCATGGAGTTGGAGAACGAAGGCCGCTCCGTGTACCAGGTGCCGGGTCGCAACCCCGATGAGACCTTCCTCCAGTGGGCGGCGAGGATTGGCAATCCGCTAGAGAGCGGATACGACGTCATCTACCAAATGCCCTTCGTCCACGAAGGTATCCGAGGTATCGCCGACTTCTTGATCCGAGTCGAATCCCCTGAGGACGGTTACTGCCACTACGAACCGGTCGACGCGAAGTTGACGCGCGTTGAAGGCAAGCCGGGTCACGTCCTCCAGCTCTGCTTCTACGCCGACGCACTCGAAGCACTGACCGGTGCCCCGCCCCGTGACATGCACTTGTGGCTCGGTTCCGGTCTCCGAGAGTCACTCCGCGTCGAGCAGTTTCGATCGTACTGGCGCCGACTGCGCCGTCAGCTGGCCGAACTGCTCAACCGCGACAAGATCGAAGGGACGCGACCCGAACCGTGCAATCACTGCGACTACTGCGAGTTCAATCGGGTCTGTGACGCGCGCTGGCGTGAAGAGGACTCTCTGGTCTACGTCGCGAACATCCGACGACCGGAATGGCTGGCGCTCGAGGCGGACGGCGTACGAACGGTTGTCGAGTTGTCGACCCGACGTCATGCGGTGCCCGAACTCCACGATGAGAACTTGGCCCGACTGAGTCGACAGGCGGCCCTCCAGGTGGCGTCACGCCAGCGACCAACGGAGCCTCCCGTGTATGAACTTGTGGCAGCGACCGACGATCCTGTTTTCGGTCACGGCTTTGACCTGTTACCCCAGAGTGACGACGGTGACGTCTTCTTTGACTTCGAGGGTCACCCATTTTGGACGGCGCAAAATGATCTCTTCTTCTTGGCCGGCCTCTATTACCAGGACGGGGATGGTCATTGGATCTATGACGCGCGCTGGGCGCACGACCTCGACGAGCAGGCCACCATGATTCGAGATCTCGTTGACTTCTTCATCGAACGACGAGCCACCTATCCATCAATGCACGTGTACCACTACAACCACACCGAGAAATCGTCGATGGAACGGTTGACGAGAGGGAGCGAAAGCGAAGGTCACTTCACGACGCTCGTCGAAACTGGTCTCTTCGTTGACCTCTATACCGTGTCTAAAAACGCCTTTCAGGTCGGGACCGAGTCCTACGGGCTGAAATCCCTCGAACACCTCACCGGCTTCGAGCGCCGCGGGGGGATCGAGCAGGGTGCCGGCGCGGTGGTCGAGTACGACCTTTGGATGTCCACCAAGGATCCTCTGTTGCTCGAAGCGATCGCGCGCTACAACGAGGATGACGTCGCGGCGACGATGGCGCTTCGTGACTGGCTCATCGATCACCGACCTGACGAGTCGACGTGGCGTGAGGCACAACTGGAGGAGCCCGATCACGATTTGGACACTGACGCCCTCGTCGAAGCGCTAAAGGCCTTCGGCGACGACAGTCCCGAGCACCTCGTGAGCGATCTCCTCAACTACTGGCGACGCGAGCGAAGTGCGAATGTCGAGCCGAAATTCGCACAGGCGGCGTCGGAGTTCGCCACGCTCTACGGCGATCCTGACTTCATTGCCAATCTTCACTTCGTAGGTTTTGAGGACCTCGTCAGTCGGGGTGTGCCAGCGAAAAACGCGGTCTTCACGTGGCCGGCGCAGACGGTAGGTTCGTCGCTCACCGACCCGAAGAAACGCAACGTCCTCTTCACCGGTATCGGTGTGGAACGTGGCTTCGCGTACGTGCCGAAGATTGACGCCGAGAAGCGTGAACTTCGACTTCGTTGGAAGGAGTCGTTCGACGAGTCCGGCGCGATGCCGTCGGTGATCTGCGTCGACGATTACATCTCGCCCATGGAGAAGCCCGGCGTCCTGTTTCATCTGGCCGAGCAGATCGTGGCGCACGACGATGCCGATCCGGCCAGTCGAGTGTCGCTGGCGCTGCTCGGGCGCGAAGGTCCACGCTTCGAGTCCGGTTACGGACCCGCCGACGGTCTCTTCACTGATGAACTGTCCTCCACGCTCAGGTGGATCGGTCATCTCGACGACAGTTACGTGGCCTTGCAAGGACCACCCGGCACCGGGAAGACCTACAGCGGTTCCCACATCATTCACGAGCTGATTACTGCGGGCAAACGCGTCGGCATCACCGCCATGAGCCACGCGGCGATTGACAATCTCTTCCTCGCGACCTACAACGTCTTCGCGGAGAAGGGACAACTCGACCTGCTTCGAGCCCATCGCCACGCCGACAAGCCAAAGTCCGATGTCCTTCCGGGCGTCAAGTACTCAACGAAGGGGGACGCCGCGGAGAACGATCAGTACAACCTCGTCGCGGGCACCACGTGGCTCTGGGCTCGACCGGGAATGCGATCGCATCCGGTCGACGTGCTGGTGGTCGATGAGGCCGGCCAGCTGGCTCTCGCCGACGCCGTGGCCTCGGCGAACGCCGCGCGCAATCTCGTGCTGCTCGGCGATCCGCTCCAGCTCAGTCAGGTCTCGCAGGCGGAGCATCCCGGTGGCTCGGGGGCGAGCGTCCTCGAGCACATTCTGGGTGAACACGCGACGTTGCCCGACACCGAAGGCGTCTTCCTCTCCGAGACCCGTCGGATGCATCCCGATGTCTGTCGATTCATTTCGATGCAGATCTACGAGGGGCGACTCACGAGTCACCCCTCGTGTGCGCAGCAGTCGACGCAGTTCGGTACGGGACTGCGATGGCTGCGCGCCGAACACCATGAGCGCTCGACGGAGTCTGAAGAGGAGTCCGCGATCGTCATCGCCGAGATCCAACGGATGATTGGCACGCCGTGGGTGAACCAGGACGGCGAGACGCTGACTCTCCGTGCCGACGATTTCATGGTGGTGGCGCCCTACAACGATCAGGTGCGACTACTGCAGGGCGATTTCGATCGCACGCCGGGACTTGGTGACGTGCAGGTCGGCACCGTGGACAAGTTTCAGGGCCGTGAGGCGCCCGTCGTGTTCTTCACCATGACGACGTCTTCGGCCGAGGACATGCCGCGTGGGCCAGAGTTCCTGTTCTCGCGCAATCGTCTGAACGTCGCCGTCAGCCGCGCGCGTTGTCTCGCGTTCCTCGTCTGCACCGAAGAGCTCTTGAACTCTCGGGCCCGCACCATTGAAGAGATGCGTCTCATTGGCACGTTGAGTGCGTTCGTCGAGTACGCCGCCACGTCGCGAAGCGACGTACCGGCGCCCTAAGGGTGCGGCACGAGTGCCAGCCAGAGCAAACCGTACGCATTCAATTTTGAGATGTGCTGGGCTGGAAGCACGGCGTTCCACTGCGCGCCGAAGCCCGTGGGCACACGTGCGAGGTGCGTGGGCGCCGAAAGCACGACGCGGGCGTAGCTGACTTGAACGGTGGAGCCGCTCGCGAGGAACCCAATGGGGCCGGCGGTCGAGGCGTAGTTGTAAAAGGCAATGGCGTTGGGAAGGCGAGGACCCACGGCGGGAACGAACCACGTGACGGAACCAGTGGAGAGCGGTACGACGGTGACGCCCTGGTTGGTGGTTGGCGTTCCCTTGGAGAACGTGGACCAGTCGGTGATCCCCAACGACGAGAAGAGTTGTCGCGCGTTGGACGGAGTCGGGGGAGCGTTGCCCGAGGTGCTCACGGCGTCGCCAGTCGTGAACCATCGACCTCCGAGCGCTGCGGCAGCGACCCGGGCCTCATGGTCCGAGACTCGTTGGGGTACCAACCTCATGATCTGATAGATCGCCGCCTTGGCGTAGCGAAAGTACAACGTCCCCCCGATGTCGCGGATCTCCCCGGTGAGCGCCGGGTCCTGTTCACTTTGACCCGAAATTTGATAGTTGCCGTTTCGCTCGACGCTGAATGATCCACCGCACGGCGGCGGTTTGGCCCTGATTGGTCACCTGGCTGGCGGCCGTGAAGGTCATGTCTTGCACGTGCAGCAGCGCCTTGCCCATCGACGTCGCCAGTTGTTGGGGCGCGACCTCGCCCAGTGGGAGAACGGGTGACGACGTGAGGGCCTTGATCACGAAGAGTACGGCGACCAATGGGACGACGAGCAGGAAGGAACGTCGCAGGGCCATGGGCCGCTCGTAGGGAGTGAGTGGTTTTTCCTTCTTCATGGCGCTCTCTTCGGAGCGTAGTGGCGGGCTCGAGTCGGTTGGGGCATCGTCGCTCCAGCGCATCTGGATGGGACTCGACTTTTCATCGACAATCTCGATGACGACCCTCGTCGAATCGGGCGCGAAAGGTGATCACTGCGCCGACGGACCTGCTACTCTGGTTATCCCACCGCAGAGACCGCGGCCGAGTGTGATTTGCACCCTGGCAGACGGCGCTGATAAGGTAGGCATCCCTGTGACCGGGGTTAATCGGTCGCGGAATCAACGGAGAAATCCCGAGATGGTGTACGTCACACCGCTGAGTTCGCTCACGTGTGTCGTCGCTCCTTGAAAACGGAAGAACGAGAGCCAAAAGCCAGTACGGGCGACGATGGACTGATCTAACAGGACGCGTCGTTCGTCAAAAGAAGTATTGCAGTAGGCAACGAGACCACCCCGTGGAAACTCGTTGTCGTCAGATGAGTATTAGAGTCACTCATCTGGCTCTCTGATTCGTAAAGGACTTCGGTCCTTGAAAAATCTTGATGGAGAGTTTGATTCTGGCTCAGAATGAACGCTGGCGGCGTGCTTAACACATGCAAGTCGAACGGAATACAAGGAGCTTGCTCCGAACTATTTAGTGGCGAACGGGTGAGTATCACGTGAGCAACCTGCCCCGAAGACTGGGATAACACCGGGAAACCGGTGCTAATACCGGATGTCTTTCAATGATCGCATGATCGATGAAAGAAATGTTTTTTCGCTTTGGGAGGGGCTCGCGGTCCATCAGCTTGTTGGCGGGGTAACGGCCCACCAAGGCTACGACGGATAGCTGGTCTGAGAGGACGATCAGCCACACTGGAACTGAGACACGGTCCAGACTCCTACGGGAGGCAGCAGTGGGGAATCTTGCGCAATGGACGAAAGTCTGACGCAGCAACGCCGCGTGAGGGACGAAGGCTTTCTGAGTTGTAAACCTCTTTCGACAGGAACGATTGTGACGGTACCTGTAGAAGAAGCACCGGCCAACTATGTGCCAGCAGCCGCGGTGATACATAGGGTGCGAGCGTTATTCGGATTTATTGGGCGTAAAGAGCTCGTAGGCGGTTCGACAAGTCGGGTGTTAAACCCCCAGGCTCAACCTGGGGCCGCCACCCGAAACTGTTGTGACTAGAGTTTGGTAGGGGATCACGGAATTCCTGGTGTAGCGGTGGAATGCGCAGATATCAGGAGGAACACCAGTAGCGAAGGCGGTGATCTGGGCCAATACTGACGCTGAGGAGCGAAAGCGTGGGGAGCGAACAGGATTAGATACCCTGGTAGTCCACGCCGTAAACGGTGGGCACTAGGTGTGGGGACTTTTCAACGGTTTCCGCGCCGCAGCTAACGCATTAAGTGCCCCGCCTGGGGAGTACGGTCGCAAGACTAAAACTCAAAGAAATTGACGGGGGCCCGCACAAGCAGCGGAGCATGTGGCTTAATTCGATGCAACGCGAAAAACCTTACCTAGATTTGACATGCTGGGAAAAGCCACAGAGATGTGGTGTCCTTCGGGGCTCAGCACAGGTGGTGCATGGCTGTCGTCAGCTCGTGTCGTGAGATGTTGGGTTAAGTCCCGCAACGAGCGCAACCCTTGTTCTATGTTGCCAGCACGTAATGGTGGGGACTCGTAGAAGACTGCCGGGGTCAACTCGGAGGAAGGTGGGGACGACGTCAAGTCATCATGCCCCTTACGTCTAGGGCTGCACACATGCTACAATGGGCGGTACAGAGGGCTGCTAAACCGCGAGGTGGAGCCAATCCCTAAAACCGCTCTCAGTTCAGATTGCAGGCTGCAACTCGCCTGCATGAAGTTGGAGTTGCTAGTAATCCCGGATCAGCACTGCCGGGGTGAATACGTTCCCGGGCCTTGTACACACCGCCCGTCAAACCACGAAAGTTGGCAACACCCGAAGCCGGTGGCCTAACCGCAAGGAAGGAGCCGTCGAAGGTGGGGTCAGTGATTGGGGTTAAGTCGTAACAAGGTAGCCGTACCGGAAGGTGCGGCTGGATCACCTCCTTTCTAAGGAGCACATCTGTCCACAAGGGACAGACAGCTACCGAGTTGAATGCTGGTTAGTCGGCTACGTGGTCATACCACTGGGGATACCAGTCCCAAGTACTTGTACTTCGCACTGGTCCCGTCAGGTGACTGCTACGTAGGTCCGGACTCTCGTCTTCCGTTTTGGAGGAGCGACACATCGCTCCTTGAATGATGCCCGATTCGTTGGGCCTCTCATTCCACGATGATCCTGGTTGAGCGGAGATTGCTCGACTGGTTGAGCGTCGTAGCGCTGATCTTTGAGAATTCTAGAACGAGCACGAGCATCTATATATCTAAAAATATCAATTTCTCCAAGCTACAAAGAGTCAACGGTGGATGCCTTGGCGTCTAAAGCCGAAGAAGGACGTGGGCGACTGCGATAAACCATGGGGAGCTGTCTACCGAGCTTTGATCCATGGGTGTCCGAATAGGAAAACCTTGCACCCGTTATGGGGTGTAACTCCCGCCTGAATATATAGGGCGGGTAGAGGGAACCGGGTGAATTGAAACATCTCAGTAACCCGAGGAGAGGAAAACAAAAGTGACTCCCTGAGTAGCGGCGAGCGAAACGGGAAGAGCCTAAACCGAGCTGGTGTTAAAGCACTGGGCGTTGCCAGTTCGGGGTTGTGGGATTTACTAGAAGGAACCAGCAACCTTCACAGAGTTACAAAATTGATACGTAGCAGAATTACCTGGAAAGGTAAACCAAAGAGGGTAACAGTCCCGTACGCGAAACGTTGAGATCTCTGAGTGAACACCCGAGTAACGCCGGATCCGGGAAAGCCGGCGTGAATCTGTCAGGACCATCTGATAAGGCTAAGTACTCATAGACGACCGATAGTGAACAAGTACCGTGAGGGAAAGGTGAAAAGTACCCCGGGAGGGGAGTGAAATAGAACCTGAAACCGTTGATTTACAATCAGTTAGAGAGTCGTCATAGCGTTACGACGCTATGGCCTCGATAGCGTGCCTTTTGAAGAATGAGCCAGCGAGTTGTGGTACGTGGCGAGGTTAACCCGGGAGGGGTAGCCGAAGCGAAAGCGAGTCTGAATAGGGCGATCAGTCGCGTGCTGCAGACCCGAAGCCGAGTGAGCTTGCCATGGGCAGGTTGAAGCGGGGGTAAAACCCCGTGGAGGACCGAACCCACCTCAGTTGAAAATGGGGGGGATGACCTGTGGTAAGGGGTGAAAGGCCAATCAAACTCGGTGATAGCTGGTTCTCCCCGAAATGCATTTAGGTGCAGCGTCAGTCGTTCAGCATCGGAGGTAGAGCACTGGATGGGCTAGGGGGCCTACAAGCTTACTGACCCCAACCAAACTCCGAATGCCGATGCTCCAGAGACTGGCAGTGAGACCACGGGGGATGAGCTTCGTTGGTCGAGAGGGAAACAGCCCAGATCTACAGCTAAGGCCCCAAATTCTGGACTAAGTGGAAAACGATGTGAGAACGCTCAGACAGCCAGAAGGTTGGCTTAGAAGCAGCCATCCTTTAAAGAGTGCGTAATAGCTCACTGGTCGAGTGGTCTTGCGCGGACAATGTAACGGGGCTCAAGTCCAGAGCCGAAGCTTAGAATTGCGCATTTATTTGCGTAGTGGTAGGGGAGCGTCGAATTTGCGGTGAAGCGGAGGTGTAAACCTACGTGGAGCGTATTCGAGTGAGAATGCTGGTATGAGTAGCGAGAGAGGGGTGAGAAACCCCTCCGCCGTAAATCCAAGGGTTCCTGGGGAAGGCTAATCCCCCCAGGGTAAGTCGGGAGCTAAGGCGAGGCCGAGAGGCGTAGTCGATGCACAACAGGTTGATATTCCTGTACCGCCATGTACACGTCCAAACCAAAGTGGGAGTACTAAGGGGCTGACCTTCGGGTCGAACTGACCAATCCCGCGGCGGTTAGCGAAGGAGGGACGGAGGAGGATAGGTGAGCCCAGGCGTTGGTTGTCCTGGGGTAAGTGCGTAGGGCGAGGTGTAGGCAAATCCGCACCTCATATGCCTGAGACACGATGCCGAGCCAATAGGCGAAGTCACTGATTCCATGCTCCCAAGAAAATCTTCTAGCGAGTTGACATGGCGCCCGTACCCCAAACCGACACAGGTGGATGGGTAGAGAATACCAAGGCGATCGGGAGAACTCTAGTTAAGGAACTCGGCAAAATACATCCGTAACTTCGGGAGAAGGATGGCCCTATTAGCGTGTAGGACTTTACGTCCGAAGCGCGAGAGGGTCGCAGAGAATTGTGGGGAGCGACTGTTTACCAAAAACACAGGAGCGTGCTAAGTCGTAAGACGCCGTATACGCTCTGACGCCTGCCCGGTGCTGGAAGGTTACGGGGATCGGTTAGCCGTAAGGCGAAGCTGAGAACCTAAGCCCCAGTAAACGGCGGCCGTAACTATAACGGTCCTAAGGTAGCGAAATTCCTTGTCGGGTAAGTTCCGACCTGCACGAATGGCGTAACGACTTCCCAACTGTCTCAACTAGAGACCCGGCGAAATTGAAGTACGAGTAAAGATGCTCGTTAGCTGCATCAGGACGGAAAGACCCCGTGCACCTTTACTACAACTTGATGTTGGGTTTTGGTTTAGTTTGTGTAGGATAGCTGGGAGACTTTGAAGCGTTGGCGCTAGTCAGCGTGGAGTCAATGTTGAAATACCAGCCTTTCTACGCCGGAACCCTAACCTTGGTCCATAATCTGGATCAGGAACAGCGTCAGGCGGGTAGTTTGACTGGGGCGGTCGCCTCCTAAAATGTAACGGAGGCGCCCAAAGGTTCCCTCAAGCTGGTTGGCAATCAGCTGTTGAGTGCAATGACACAAGGGAGCTTGACTGCGAGACTTACAGGTCGAGCAGGTACGAAAGTAGGGCATAGTGATCCGGCGGTCGCTTGTGGAAGCGCCGTCGCTCAACGGATAAAAGGTACGCCGGGGATAACAGGCTTATCTTCCCCAAGAGTCCATATCGACGGGAAGGTTTGGCACCTCGATGTCGGCTCGTCGCATCCTGGGGCTGAAGCCGGTCCCAAGGGTTGGGCTGTTCGCCCATTAAAGCGGTACGCGAGCTGGGTTCAGAACGTCGTGAGACAGTTCGGTCCCTATCCGATGCAGCCGTAAGTGAATTGAGAAAGGTTGTCCCTAGTACGAGAGGACCGGGACGAACGAAGCTCTCGTGTGACAGTTGTCCTGCCAAGGGCATGGCTGTTTTGCGACCTTCGGGTGGGATAAGCGCTGAAAGCATCTAAGTGCGAAGCCCGTTTCAAGATAAATTCACTCACTGGGTTAACCAGGTAAGGCCCGTGGCCAGACGACCACGTTGATAGGCCGGAAGTGTAAGTGCAGTAATGCATTCAGCTGACCGGTACTAATCGGCCGAGGGCTTGGAGTTTGATGTTCGTGCTCGTTCTAGGACGCTCAAGGGTCGGCTGACGCCGGCTCTGATCTCGAAAGAGGTCGAGCGCACAGTTTCCGGTGGTTATGGCGGTGGAGATATACCTGTTCCCATTCCGAACACAGCAGTCAAGCCCACCAGCGCCGATGGTACTTGGGGGTCCCCCCCTGGGAGAGTAGGTCGCCGCCGGGATTTCTTGAAGAACCCCCACCTTTTGGTGGGGGTTCTTCGCGTTTACGTGAGAACCGCGCCGGCCCAGCGGCATTATCAACGACCTCCAGGAGCGAGCGCCGGACGTAGCCATCTTCGAGTCCACTGACTGCCGATCGTCTTGCGACTGGTGTCGCGGGTCAACCTGCACCATCTCTGGCTTTTGACGACTCGATGAGATGGCGGAAAGCCAATGTCTGAGGGCTTCTAGCGAACGCGTGCGTCGTAGCGACGGTGGAGGATCTCTTCGACCGTTTGCTCGGGCGTCTGATCTGAGGTGTCGAGCCATAGGCCCACGTGCGGCGTCTCGTTCGCAAAGTCGTCGCAGAACTGGGCAACGTCCCACTCTCCGTAACCGGATTTGCCTCGCATCTTCTCTCGAGCTGCGACGACGTCGGACCCAGGGGAGAGCACCACGACGTAGAGCGGTGTGATCTCAAGTCGTCCGATGACATTGGGTAGCGCCGGCCCGGCGTAGATGTCCTGGAGCACCACGGTGAAGTCGTCGCGCCAGTAGTCGTTCGCGGCGCTGGCCGCCAAGCGTTGGCGAAGGTCGAGTTGGCGCATCGCTTCGTCGCCGAGTTCGGGCGAAATCGGATCGCGACCCGTCACGATCATCTTTCGAAAGACGTCGCCGCGAAGATGCACGCCGCGATCGAACTGCTCGGCCAGCAGTTCGGCAACGGTGGACTTGCCGGCCGCCATGACGCCGGTAATCACGAAGCCGACCGCCGGTTCGTACAGTTCGCCCTGGGTCGCCGACGCTTCAACCTTGGTAGCGCGCGACGCGACGAACGACACTCTAGGCCTTCAGCTGCTCGTCGAGCTGGCCGAGCACTCGGTAGCAGTCGAGGACGTCGTGCACGGAACTGTTCGGTTCGCGACCTTCGGCGATGGCGGCGAGGAACTCGCGGTCCTGCAGCTCGATGCCGTCCATGGAGACCGCGACCTTCGACACGTCGATCACTTCGTCGCGTCCGTTGACGAGATCGTCGTAGCGCGCGATGTACGTGCCGTTCTGGCAGATGTAGCGAAAGAACGTCCCGAGCGGTCCCTCGTTGTTGAAACTGAGCGACAGTGTGCAGATCTTCCCCGACGAACTCTTCAGCTGGATCGACATGTCCATGGGGATGCCGAGTTCCTCGTTGATGGGGCCCTGCAACGCGTGGGCCGCGACCACCGGCTCGCCGCACTGGTAGGCGAAGAGGTCCACGGTGTGTGCCGCGTGGTGCCACAGGAGATTGTCGGTCCAACTGCGCGGTTGGCCGAGCGCGTTCATGTTGGTGCGTCGAAAGAAGTACGTCTGGACGTCCATCGCCAGTACCGAGTCGTCGCCGGCGACGATGCGTTGGTGCAGCCACTGGTGGCGCGGGTTGAAGCGCCGGGTGTGCCCGACCATGCAGACGAGTCCCGTCTCGCCCTGCACGTCGGCGACGCGTTGGGCGTCGGCCCAGCTGTCGGCCAGGGGGATCTCGACCTGGACGTGTTTGCCGGCGCGCATCGCGGCGATGGACTGTTCGGCGTGCAGCTGCGTTGGTGTCGCGAGGATGACCGCGTCAATATCGTCGCGCTCGAGGACGTCGTCTGAGATCGGTGGTCGACAGCGCGGCGCCGTAGTCGCAGAGCGACCTCGCGGGCCTGGTCGAGACGTCGACTGACCACGGCGACGATCTCGACGTCGTCGATTCGTTGCAGGGCATCGAGGTGTTTGATGCCGAAGGCACCGGCCCCGGCGACGCAGACGCGCATGTTCCTCGACGCTCGCTACTTGCCGGGCTTCAACACGAGGTGACCGACCGCGGTGTTGGAGGCCGGCACGTGGTAGAAGCGATAGAGCTCCTTCACCTTCTTGCCGAGCGCCCCGCGCATGATCAGCCACATGATCATCTCGATGCCCTCGGAGCCGGACTCCCGCAGGTACTCGAGGTGGGGGACCTTCTTCAAGGTGTCGGGATCGTTGACCAACTGGTCGAAGAACTCGTGGTCGAACGCGGAGTTGATGAATCCGGCCCTCGGGCCTTGGAGTTGGTGGCTCATCCCGCCGGTGCCCCAGACCTGCACGTTCAGGTCCTCGGGGTAGCTGCGGATCGCGCGACGAATGGCCTTGCCCAGTTCGAAGCACCGGTTGCCGGTCGGCTGGGGGTACTCCACGACGTTGACCGCGAGCGGCACGACCTTGACGGGCCAGGCGGCCGGTTGTCCGTACATCAAGGAGAGTGGCACGGTCAGGCCGTGATCGACGGACATCTCGTTGACGATGGTCATATCGAACTCGTCCAGGATGAGCGACTCGGCGATGTGACAGGCGAGGTCGGCGTGGCCAAGGACCTCGGGCACGGGGCGCGGCCCGAAGCCCTCGTCGGCGATGGCGTAGCGCTCGGCGCAGCCAATGGCGAACGTGGGCAGCACCGCGAGATCGAACGCCGACGCGTGGTCGTTGTAGACGAGAAAGATCACGTCGGGTCTCTCGTTCGCGATCCACGCCTTGGACCAGTCGTAGCCATCGAACAGAGGTTTCCAGTAGTCGTTGTCGGACTTACCGAGGTCCAGGGCGGCACCGATGGCGGGGACGTGACTCGTGGCGACGCCGGCCGTGATGCGCGCCACGTCAGTAACCCTCTCGAATGGAGCGCTGACCCTCGGGCGAGCGGCCGCCGGCGAGCATCATCGCGGCGTACTCGTCGGTCGTCATCCCGGTCATCGACGCCGCGGCCTCCTGGAAGCTCTTGCCGTCCGTCGCGAAGATCTTGGCGAGGAAGTAGATGTTGCCGCCTTCGGCGATGGCGGCGTTGTAGTCGCGCGCCAGCACGGCCTGCTTCTGGGCTTCGGTCATTGGCCATTCGTCGAGGTACGCGCGCTCGTCGGCCCTAAATCGTTCACGATTCTCCGCCTTCATCAGGCTCATGCAGAACTGGTTGAGATGGAATCCTTGGCGCGAACGCTGCGTCGTGAAGACCGTCGTGCCGGGGATGTCGTCGAACTCCTCGTGGTCATTCATACGTCATCTCCCCAATACAACCGCATCGGATTATCGACCAGAAGTTTACGTTGGAGCTCTTCGTTCACGGCGATCCGCGGGATGAAGTCGACGGACTTGCCGTCGTCGGGCATGAAGCCGCGAAGATTCGGGTGTGGCCAGTCCGTCCCCCAGAGCACGCGGTCGGGGAAACGTTCGACGACCCGCCTCGCGAAGGGGACCACGTCGTCGAACCCGGGTGGACCGGTGACGCTGATGCGTTCGGGGCAGGTGACCTTGCACCAGATGTTCTCGTGCCCGTCCATCAATCGCAAGAACTGCGCGAACTCCGGACCGTCGACCGACTTGGTGACGTCGGGACGTCCCATGTGGTCGACCACAACGACGGCGTCGAGCGACGTAAAGAAGTTCCACCGTTCGACCAGGTCGGCAGCCTCGAAGTAGATGACCACGTGCCAGTTGAAGGGGGCGATCTTGTTCACGATCTCGCGGTAGTACGCGTCGGGCTCGGGATCGACCAGTCGTCGCACGTAGTTGAAACGCACGCCGCGCACGCCGAGTTCGTGGAACATGGCCAACTCTTCGTCACTGACGTCGCGCGTCACGGTCGCGACCCCGCGAGCGCGGCCCTTTGACGAGGTGAGGACGTCGAGCATCGCGCGATTGTCCGCGCCATGACAGGTGGCCTGCACGATCACGTTGCGATCGAAACCGAGGTGGTCGCGTAGCGCGAAGAGTTGGTCCTTGCCGGCGTCGCACGGCGTGTACTTGCGCTCGGGCGCGTACGGGAATTGGTCGCCGGGACCAAAGACGTGGCAGTGGGCGTCAACGGCGCCGGCGGGGAGCGCGAACGTCGGCCGTGACGGGTGCGGATCGAACGCGAGCCAGTCGGCGTCGACCGTGAAGGTCGCCACGACGCACCGCTTCGAGCGAGGAGTTGCGCGTCGAGTCTCGGGTAGACGCGTCGGGCGTTGCCTTCGTAGACCTTCGTTCGATCGTCGGGGGAGAGATTGAGCGCGTCGACGTAGATCTTGGTGTCGTCGAAGTAGTTACCCGTCTCGGGATCGACGCCGCGAACCGCGCCGAGCATCTCGGATCCGAAGAGGATGTTCTTCGTTTCGATGACCTCGAACAGCAGATCGATGCCCGGCTGGTGGTACACGCAGGTGTCGAAGTAGACGTTGTTCATGAGGTGCGTGGCGAGCGGCGGCGTGCCGAGCATGTCGGCCAATCCGCGATAGCGGCCCCAGTGATAGGGCACGGCCCCGCCGCCGTGGGGGATGACGAAACGCAGTGAGGGGAAGTCGGCGAAGAGGTCACCCTGGATGAGTTGCATGAACGCCGTGGTGTCGGCGTTGATGTAGTGCGCACCGGTGGCGTGGAAGTTGGGATTGCAGCTGCTCGAGACGTGGATCATCGCCGGCACGTCGAGCTCCACCATCGTCTCGTAGATGGGGTACCAGTAGCGATCCGTCAGTGGGGGGCCGGTCCATCGTCCGCCGCTCGGATCGGGACTCAGGTTGCAACCCACGAAACCGAGATCGAGCACGGAGCGCTTGAGCTCAACGACGCAGTCACTGACGTCGACACCCGGTGACTGGGGAAGTTGGGCCACGCCCGATGAAGGAGGCGGGGTAGAGGTCGACGACTCGTTTGATGAGGTCGTTGCAGACGCGCGACCACGTGTGAGACCGACCGTCGCCCACGTGGTGTTCCATGGCTGACGCGCGCGGCGAGAAGATGGTCATGTCCGCACCGCGCTCGTGCAGCAGTCGAAGCTGATTCTCTCGATGCTCTCGACGATCTCGTCATCGGAGATCGTCGGGTACGGGAGAGGACTCGCTCCCTCGTACGCGGCGACCTGCGCCTTGCGCCACAGATTGTGCGCCTCGGGGGCCGTCGTGTAGTGACCGTGACAGTCGATAATCATCGTCGGGCCACACCGCCGAAGGAACAAGACGTCGCCGCGCATCAAAAGACGGGCCGTGCGCACGAGTGCCGCGTGGTCCACGACGACCTCATCGCCGTGTCGGCTCACGTCGAGCGTGACCGAGAAGTAGCCCGTCGGGTGCTCGATGTCGAGGACGGCGTGCTCACTGACCGCGACGCCCGAAATGTCGGCGGCCACCGAGCCGGGCAGGAGACAGGCGGTGGCGACCGACACCGCGCCGAAGACCCCGATGGAGTCGTGCACCCGTTTGGGGATGAAGGTTCGTGTCGAGACGACGTCCCCCGTGCTGGGACTGGGCCAGGAGACACATCTTGGGCACCGTCATTCGTCACGTCGCCGAGGTTCATCAGGGGCCCGGCGGCGAGGCGAATCCGTTCGACGAGCGCACAGACCTCTGATTGCTCTCGATGGTGGTGGGGTCCTCGTAACCGCGTCAGTCCTACTTCTTCAGCCGCGATGCACACGACCGGCATACCGTTGTCGATGCAGGTCACTCGGATGCCCTCGATGACCTCGACGACGTTGCCGGTCGGCAGGAGGGACCCGCAGGTGGAACCGGCGACGTCGAGGAACTCGATGTTGATGGGCGCATGGGTCCCGGGGACGCCGTCGATGTGCGCGTCACCCTCGTAGCGCACCCGCCCTTTAGGTGTCTGCACCGTCGCGACGGCGAGGCTCCCGGTGTTCTCCATCCAGATCCGTACGTTGGTCGTCTCACCCGTCGCCGCGACGAGGCTCTCCTCGATGGCGAAGGGCCCGACGCCCGCGAGGAGGTTCCCGCAGTTCTGCGTATCCGATACCTCGGCGCGGTCCGGCCACACCTGCAAGAAGAGATAGTCAACGTCGGCGTCCTCACGCGCCGACGTTGCGCACCAGGGCGACCTTGGACGTCAAGGGGTGTCCGCCTCCCATGCCGTCGATCTCGCGGACATCGGGTGAACCCATGGCGGCGAGGAGTACCGCGTCGCGCGTCGCTCGCTCGGTGGGCAGGTCGCCGAAGTGAAAGTAGAGGCCCTTGGAGGTGCCGCCTCGAAGGACCGAGCACCGGATCGCCATCTGACTCGTCATGACGTCGGTTCCTCGACGTACGTCAGACCTCGTTGTGCGAGTTTCTCGCGCATGGAATAGATATCCAAACCGAGTTCACCGCTCGCCAATCGTGCTCGCTTTCTTTCTTCGCCGGCTTCACGCTCCTTCGAGGCGGCGAGGACCGTGGCCGCATCCTCGCGTCGCACGACGACGACACCGTCGTCATCCGCAACGATGACGTCGCCCGGACGCACGTACTCGCCGGCGCACACGATCGGTGTTTGGACGTTGGCGGGCGTCTCCTTCACGGTGCCCGCGCGCACTGACCGTCTTGGACCAGACGGGGAAGTGCATCTCGGTCAACTCCGCGATATCGCGCACGCCGGCGTCGATGACGAGTCCCCGCACACCGTGGGCCACGAGGCTGGTGGCCAGCAGCTCACCGAAGTAGCCGTCGTCACAGGGACTGGTGGGAGTGACGACCAGGATGTCGCCGGGCTTGGCCATCTCGACCGCCACGTGGATCGACCAGTTGTCGCCGGGGGCGACTTCACAGGTCAGTGCGTTGCCGGCCACACGCACCGGTCGATAGATCGGGCGCAGGTGTGCTGCGAGGAGACCGATGCGACCTTGCGCTTCATGGATGGTGGCGACGCCGAACTTGGACAACGCGTCGACGAGTTGCAGGTCAGTACGTTGCGTGTTGCTCACTACTACCGCCATCGTTCCTCCGGCATCACTCTTCGATTGCGTCACTCTTATCACCGCGCCACATCGCGACGTGTCGTTCTTGGTCCAGACTAAACGCCGTTCACTTGAGTGTCGAGTAGCCTCCGAATCATCGACAAAATCAACATCACCGCGGGAGGAATGTTGGGCGCAGAGCGAACACAGGTAGTGATTATCGGAGCCGGCCCCGCAGGGTTACTCCTCGGACATCTCTTGCACCTCGAAGGAATCGACACGATCGTCGTCGAACGACGATCGCAGCAGTACGTCGAAGAGCGCGTGCGCGCCGGCGTCATCGAGTGGGGGATCGCCAATTTTCTGGAGTCGTCGGGCGTGGGCACGAGAATGCGCGCTGAGGGCTTGGTCCACCACGGCATCGAACTTCGCTTCGAGGGCGTGTCGCACCGTCTTGCGTTGAGCGAGCTCTACGAGGGGCGCGCCATCACCGTCTACGGCCAGCAGGAGGTCGTGAAAGACCTGATCGCGCTGCGTCAGGGATACGGCGCTCCTCTTCGTTTCGACGCCGAAGTGACCTCCATCGAGGGTCACACCTCCGATCATCCCACCGTACGTCTGACGTCCGACGAGGGGGAGACGTCGATCACCGCGGACTACGTGGTGGGCTGTGATGGCAGTCACGGCGTCGCGGTGGGGTCCGTACCGCCGGGCTATCTGCGCCGCTACGAGCGCGTCTATCCCTTCTCATGGTTGGGCATCCTCGCCGAAGCGCCTCCGACGACCGAGGAACTCATCTACTGTCGCCACGCCCGAGGGTTCGCTCTCTATTCGATGCGCTCACCGACGCGCAGCCGTCTCTATCTGGGCGTTCGTCCCGACGAGACGCTCGACGCGTGGCCCGACGATCGCATCTGGGAAGAGCTCGTCACTCGTTTGGCGACCGATCACACCGCCGACATTGGCCAGGGGCCGATCCTGGAACGCGGTATCACGCCAATGCGAAGTGTGGTCATGGCGCCCATGCGCTACGGACGGCTGTTGCTCGCCGGCGACGCTGCGCACATCGTGCCGCCGACCGGTGCCAAGGGCATGAACCTCGCTGTGGCGGACGTCCGTCTCCTCGCCCCGGCGCTCGTCGCGGCCCTCGGTGACCGCGATGAGCGATTGCTCGCGCAGTACTCCGATCAGAGCCTTCGACGAGTGTGGCGCGCCGAAGAGTTCTCCACGTACATGACCCAGATGTTGCATCCCCACCCCAGTGATGACTTCGAGAACGGCGTGCAAATGGCCCGACTACGCCAGGTCATCGAATCGGAGTCGATGGCTCGCGCGCTCGCGCGCAACTACGTCAACCTGTCGAGCGTGTAACTAGAACGGATAGAAGGCGAGATCGGCTTGCGCCGTGACCCACTGGGTCTCGGTGTAGGCGTCGAGGTTGGCGAGGCCACCCATACGCGAACCATTGCCGCTGTCGCCGGTGCCACCGAAGGGAATCGTCGCTTCATCGGCCGGTGTCGCGTCGTTGATGTGTATCGCCCCGGTCGGGATGCGACTCGCCAGTTCGAGCGCGCGAAGTCCGTCGCCCGAGAGGATGCTCAGCGACAGCCCGTACGGCGACGACGAGGCCATGGCCACGGCCTCGTCGAGCGAGGAGTACGACACGATGGGTGCGACCGGACCGAAGACCTCGTTGACGTACGCCGGCGACGAGGTCGGTACGTTGGTCAGCACCGTCGGTCGATAGAAGAGCTCTTCGAAGGTCCCTCCGGCGCGGAGCGTCGCGCCCGCGGCGACGGAGTCGCTGACCATCGCGTGCACGCGGTCGCGCTGCGTCGCGTCAATCAGCGGACCGAGGGCCACTTGGCCGCTCTTGGGGTCGCCCACGGGCAGGTGATTTGCCCGCTCGCTCAAGAGCGCGGCGTAGTCGTCAGCGATGCGAGCGTCGACGATGTGGCGTCCCGTCGTCATGCAGATCTGTCCTTGGTGCATGAACGAACCGAAGGCGCCGACGATCGATGCCTTCTCCAGGTCAACGTCATCCATGACGATCATCGCGGAGTTGCCGCCGAGTTCGAGGTGCACTCGCTTCAGGTGTTGCGCCGCGGTGGCGCCAACCGCTCGTCCGGCCGCCGTGGAGCCGGTGAAGGCGATGATGCGTACGAGCGGGTCTTTCACGAGCGCCTCGCCAACGTCCGCCCCACCGGGGAGAACACTGAAGAGGCCCGCCGGGACGCCGGCCTCTTCGAAGATCTTCGCGAGCACCACGCCGCCACAGACCGCGGTGCGCGGATCGGGCTTCAAGATCACCGCGTTGCCGAGCGACAGGGCCGGAGCGACTGAGCGAATCGAGAGGATCAAGGGAAAGTTGAAGGGGGCGATGACGCCGACGATGCCCGCGGGGACGCGACGAGAGAAACTCAGCCGAGGCATCTCGCTCCGAAGAATCTCACCGGTGGGGTGCGACGCGATCGCCGCCGCTTCGTAGCACTCCTCGGCGGCGGTGTGCACCTCGAGGCCGGCCTTCGGACCTATGCCGCCAGACTCACGAACGATCCAGTCGGCGATCTCATCGCCGTGTTGGGTGAAGAGGTCGCCGGCCTTGCGAAGCACGGCCGCACGAGCGCTGTAGGGGAGCGACGCCCATTCGCGCTGCGCGACGGCGCCGCGCGACGAAGCGGCGGCGACGTCGTCCACCGACGCGCGACCGGTTCGACCGAGTTCATCGCCGGTGGCCGGTTCGATCACCGGTGCATCGCCCGCGCCACCCTTGATCCACTCGCCAAGAAATATCTTCGAATGCCATCCGGCGTCGTCTAACAGTGCCATGGTTCCCCCGATTAGGTTGCGGTGTCTTGACGTCTTAGCACACCGGCGTTAGATTTCGCGAGGTCGGCGGTGTCGGCCCGAAACCATCGCGCGCCGGTTGTGGCGTGAACCCAGGAGGAACATGTTTCTTCACCAACACTGGTACGTCGCAGCGCTCTCGTCGGAACTCTCCGAACGACCGATCGCGCGAACCATTCTCGGTGAACCCGTCGCGCTGTATCGCAATCGAAGTGGACGCGTGGTCGCACTCGCAGATCAGTGTCCCCACCGCGGCTACCCACTGTCGCTCGGCACCGTGGTCGGTGACGTCCTCGTCTGCGGCTACCACGGCTTCACCTACGACTGCGAAGGACTCTGCGTCGCCGTACCGGGCCAGGATCGAATTCCCACCAAACTGGCGGTACGCACGTACGCCGTCGTGGAAAAGGGCTGCTGGACGTGGATTTGGATGGGCCACGGTGAACCCGACCACGCCCTGCTCCCCGAAACTCCCTGGTTAGAGCCATCAAATGACTGGTCGGTGGTATCGGGCGTCGCCAAGATCGAAGCGTCGTTTTCCCTCCTCGTCGACAACCTTCTCGATCTTTCGCACGAGACGTTTCTACACAACAGTTCCATTGGCACGCCCGAAGTCGCTTCGACGCCCATCGAGGTTGAGGTCGATGAGGAGACCCGCGTGGTCAACGTCTATCGACACATGGCCAACGTCGAGTGTCCGCCCTTCTACGCGTCGACGACCGGACTCTCGGGCACGATCGACCGGTGGCAGGACATCGAGTACTTCCCCCCGAGCTTCTACAAACTGAACTCCCGGATCGCACCCGTGGCGCAGCCTCCACTACCAGATGGCACCGACGATCACGCATTCCACCTGAAAATTTTTTACGGACTTACACCATCGACCGAGAATTCGGTCTACGACTTCTGGGCGCTCTCGCGTGATTTCTGCGTCGGCGATTCCGCGATTGACGCGGCGCTGGAAGAGATGCAGATCGGAGTCGTACAGGAAGACGTCGACGCACTCACCATCATCCAAGGGCGTGTGGACTCCGGACGCGAGATGACCGAAGTGAGCGTGAAGATTGACCGAGGGGGACTGGCCGCGCGTCACGTGTTGGTCCAACTGGGCGAAGAGGAGTTGACTCGTCGAAATTAAGTGACCGCATAGCGAACGCAGTGTTTGAAAACGAGAATAATTCGATGGTGCAGTTGCCTGTTTTTGGGAGAAGGCCCGTCGTATTGTGATACAAACACCAAAGCAAGATCTAGGGGGCACTAAATGGGGAATGAAGAATCCGTTAGTAGTGGTTCGCGCGAGCAGACCATTCCAGGTTGGGGGAGCGTCGAGTTTGGACGCCGGCTCGGTCTGAAGGCGCTCGGCGCGACCGCGTTGGTGGGAGGCGTCGCCGCGCTCGCGGAAGCATCGTCGGCCGCTGCCGCCACGAAGTCGGGAACGATCAAGATCGGCTACGTGACGCCGTCGACGGGTTCGTTGGCTGACTTCGCGGGACCGGACAAGTTCGTGCTCAGTCTCGTTCGGGCGTCGAGCCAGTTTGCCAAGGGCATCACGATCGGCAAGACGAAGTACAAGATTGAGATCATTGTCAAGGACAGCCAGTCCGACCCGTCCATCGCCGGTCAGGTGGCGACCGAACTGATCCAGTCGAGCGGTGTGGACTTGATCGTCACGAGCTCCGCACCCGAGACCACCATTCCCGTCAGTGCGGTGTGCGAGGGTGCGGGCGTGCCGTGCCTTTCGACGGTCTGCCCGTGGGAAGCGTGGTGGGGCGGTTTCACCGGTAACTCCATTGGTGCCGCAGGCAACGCGGTGGGCACGCCACCGGAGTTCTGCAGCATGTTCTTCTTCGGGGTCCCCGAGTTCGTGGAGTGCTTCTTGCCGATGTGGAACAAGGTGCTCAAGCAGACCAACGCGAATCAGGTCTACGCCGGCATGTTCCCGAACGACTCGGACGGTAATGCCTTCCGTGCCGCGTGGCCCCCGACGCTCAACGCGATCGTGGGCGCCGAGAAGGGGACGCCGTGGACGTTCGTCGACGGGGGCGCCTACACCGACCTCACGAGCGACTACACCAACATGATCTCGACGTTCAAAACCGGATCCGGTGGCAAGTCATGCGACTTCTTCATCAACTGCCCGCTGCCTCCAGACTTCAACACGTTCTGGAAGCAGGCGTCCCAGCAGGACTGGAACCCGAAGTTGGCGACGGTCGCGAAGGTCATGCTGTTCCCGACCGACGTCTACGCCCTGGGTGACCTGTCGAACAACGTGGCGACGGACGCGTGGTTCACGCCGAACTCGCCCTACAAGTCGTCCCTCACCGGTATGACGGCGAACACCTTCGCCGCCAACTACCAGAAGGTCACCAAGCAGCAGTGGGTGCAGTCGATGGGTTCGACCTATTCACTCTTCGAGATCGTCATCCAGGCGCTCAAGAAGGTGCACAATCCCCACGACCGCAAAGCGGTCGCGGCCGCCTTCAAAGAGGTGAACTACGACGGCATGTGCGGACCGTTGAACTTCTCGGCGACGTCGAATCCGGCCAAGGGCATCGGCATCATCAAGCCCGTGGGGATCCAGTGGAAGCCGGGTTCGACGGAACTCGTGGGCCACAAGAAGTTCTCGTGGTCGCCGTGGGTCGTTGATAACACGCTCAACAAGCACATTCCTACACAGGCAGCGCTTGAGCCCACCAACGCTTAGGACAAACTAGGTACATGCCGCTTCTTCAGCTGGAAGGTGTGTCGAAACGATTCGGTCAGGTTGTTGTTGCTGATGGGATCACCTTCCAGTTGGAGGAGGGGGCGTCGGTGGGCGTGGTCGGGCCCAATGGCGCCGGCAAGACGTCGATGTTCGGTCTCATCTCGGGCGACATCAAGCCCGATGTCGGTGCAATCTCGTTCGACGGCCGCGACCTGCACCGAGTCACGACCGCCGCTCGCTGTCGCATGGGCATTGGTCGCACGTACCAGATACCCCAACCATTCGAGCATTTGACGGTCTTCGAGAACACGCTGGTCGCCGCACAACAAGGTGCGCGCGCTCGTGGCGTCGCGAGTTACGAGAGGGCTTATCAGTCCTTGGAACGGGTGGGAATGGCGGCCCTCGCCAATCGACCGGCCGGCTCGCTCGGGTTGCTGCACCGAAAACGACTCGAACTCGCACGCGCCCTCTCGTCGAATCCGCGGATCCTCCTCCTCGACGAAATCGCGGGCGGGCTGACCGACGCCGAGGTCGTGGAACTCTCAGCGGTCATTCGCGGACTGCAGGGCGAGGGCATCGCGATCCTCTGGATCGAGCACGTCGTGCGCGCGCTGCTCTCGACCGTCGACCGTCTGCTCTGTCTCGCCAACGGCGCGCTCGTGGCCGACGGGGAACCGCGAGAGGTGCTGGCATCCGATGCGGTGCGCGCGGTCTATCTCGGCGGGCGCATCATCAACGAAAGCGGCGTGTCGTGAGCGACATCGTCAGCATGGTCAGTTACGAGCATCCACGCTCGCCGCTGCTCGAGGTCGTGAACCTCACGGTGCACCACGGACAACTCTGCGCGGTGGACCAGGTGAGTCTGAGCGTCAAGGCCGGTGAGGTCCTCGCGGTGATCGGTGCCAACGGTGCGGGCAAATCGACGTTGCTGCGCACCATCGCCGGCCTGCATCGTCCCACCAGCGGGTCAATCAGTTTCGAAGGCGACGACATCTCGAAGTTGGCGACCCATCGGCGGGTGCGCCGAGGAATCTCGTTGGTGCCCGAAGGTCGACGGCTGTTCGCGTCACTCACCGTCGAGGAGAACATCAAGGTTGGTGCGCAGAGCGCCGGTCCCGGTCCGTTCAACCTGAAGGCGATGTACGAACTGTTCGCCTGGATGCCCGAGCGGCGAAACCAGAAGGTGGGCCAACTCTCGGGCGGTGAGCAGCAGGCCGTGGCCATTGCCCGCGCCCTCGTCGCCAATCCCAAGGTCCTGTTGATCGACGAGGTGTCGCTCGGCCTCGCGCCGATCGTGATCGAACGCATCTACGAATTCATCCCGCGAATCGTCGCCCAGGGCGTCGGCGTACTGCTGGTGGAACAGGACGTCACCCAGGCGTTGGCCGTCGCCACTCGCGTGCACTGTCTCTTAGAGGGGAAGACCTCGCTCGTGGGGGTGCCGACGGAACTAAGCCCGGCCGCGATCGAGGCGGCCTACTTCGGATCCGATATGGCGCACGGCGCCGTCGATGGGCCGACGACGTGATCTGGGTCAACACCGTCATCGAAGGGGTACTCGTCGGGAGCTTCTACGCGCTCTTCGCGTGCGGGCTCTCCCTGATGTTCGGCGTCATGAAGATCATCAACCTCGCCCACGGAGACATGGCCGTCGTGGCGGGCTACACCGCCATATTCCTCGTACCCAAGTTTCACGTCGCACCGGTCTGGTCCTTCGTCGTCGTTGTGCCGCTCTTCGCGCTCGTCGGCTACATCGTGCAACGCACGCTGCTGCAGAAGGCGATCGACCGCGACCCCTTCACGACGTTGTTGGTCACGTTCGGACTCTCGGTCATCATCGAGAACCTGCTCCTCGAGATCTACACCGCCAACGGACAGTCGATCGACATCGGCATCTTGATCTCGAAGTCCTGGCAGGTGAGCAGCACACTGACCATCTCCTACTTCTCCCTCGTGGTCTTGGCGGTCGCCGTCGCGGTCCTGCTCTCCTTGCAACTCTTCCTTTCGCACACGGGCACGGGACGACAGATTCGCGCCGTCTCGGACGACCGCGAAGCGGCGCAACTCTGCGGCACGAACTACCGGCACATCTTTGGGATCGCCTCGGCGATCGCTTTCGCCACGGTGGCGCTCGCGGGCATCGCCTACGGCATCTCCACGGAGTTCTTCCCGTCGTCGGGCGGCGGCAACCTCCTCTTCGCCTTCGAGGCCGTCGTCATTGGGGGCATTGGTTCACTGTGGGGGACGTTGATCGGCGGGGTACTGCTCGGCGTGTCCCAACAGCTCGGCGCCCACTTCAGTCCGGCCTATCAGGTGCTGGGTGGCAACATCCTCTTCTTGGCGGTGCTCGCGGTGCGCCCGCAGGGTCTGTTCGGCAAACGGACGGAGATGTAGTGAAGAAGGTCCGCAACCTCGAACACGGCGCCGACTCGATCGTCACGGTGCGACGCGGCCAGATCAATCCGCTGTACACGTTGATCGGCGCGGTCGTGCTGAGCGTGCTCCTCACCTGGGCGCCGTGGATCTTGCCGGCGGCCGACGTCTCGATCCTTCAGAACTTCTTCATCCTCGTGATCATGGCGACGATGTGGAATCTCCTCGCGGGCTACGCGGGCATGGTCTCCATTGGTCAACAGGGCTTCATTGGTCTGGGCGCCTACGCGGTGTTGTACTTCGCGATCAAGGGCCTCAATCCCTTCGTGGCGATCCCGCTCGCGATCATCGTGTGCGCGATCATCGCCGTCCCGGTGACCTTTCTCCTCCTACGCCTTCGAGGTGGCTATTTCTCCATCGCCACCTGGGTCGTCGCGAACACCGCGATGCTGCTCATCCTTTCGTTCACCCTGCTCGGCGGGGGTACCGGCGCGGCGCTGCCCGGTCTCGTGAATCTGTCGCCCAACCAACTGAACCACGATCGCTACCTCTCCACGTGGTTCGTGGCGCTCATCGTCGTCGTCGCGACGTACGTATTACTAAGGAGTCGGCTCGGTCTCGTGCTCTCCTCAGTGCGCGACAACGAAGTGGCGTCACGCAGCTCGGGCACCAAGGTCACGTCAACCAGGCGAATGATCTTCATCGTGGCCGCGGCCGGCTGCGGCGCGGCGGGCGCGGTGCTCGCCATCAGTCAGCCCTTCATCCAGCCGGGCAATGAGTTCAGTCTCTCCTGGACCGCCGAAATGCTCTTCGTGTCGATGATCGGCGGCCTCGGAACGATCGAAGGACCGATCCTTGGGAGCATCATCTTCTTCGCGTTGCAGCAGTGGCTGCAGAACTGGGGTGCGTGGTATCTGATCATCTTCGGCGCCGTCGCCGTCTCCATCGCACTCTGGCAGCCCCGAGGTCTCTGGGGCATCGTTCGCGACAAGTTCCACTTCGAGCTGCTGCCCGTTGGCTATCGAGTCAATGGCGCGGCAGTGGACCCGCCGTCCATGAAGGGCGATCGCCCTGCATGGAGGAGCCGATTCGCGCGAAAGAAGGTTGCGCCCGAGTCCGCCTCGACGTAGTCCCGATTGGCCTACGGCGCCCTTTTAGTAGCATTGACAGGTGCCCGCTCGAAATCCCACGCCTCGTCGCGCCCCTGGTGGCGCCGGTCCGTCCGGCGCAGGGCGAAAAGGGGCCCCCCGCAACTCGGGATCGGATCGCACCGCGTCGAGGGATGGAGCAGCTCGATCTCCTCGGCCAAAGTCGGGGGAGCGCTCGGCGCGGGGCCGTGACGACACCCGAACGCCACGCGACGGCGCTGAACGCAGAATCGATCGCTCGACGAGTGACCCTCGGCGCTCGACACGCCCGTCTCGTGGCGAAGGACGCGACGCGTCGAAGGACCGAGGCATTGCCGGGGAGCGACCGGCTCGTCGCTACGACCGCGATGACGTCGACGCCCGCGGCCCTCGAAACGACGCGCCACGACGCCCGCGGCCCACGAGTGCCGGCCGCGATGGTGGCTCCTCACGACCGGCTCGGCCCGACAATCGTTATGACCGCGACGCGCGCACGGATCGTCCAGTTCGACCCGGCGCACGCACGCCGGGGCCACCGCGGGGCGACCGCGACGCACGACCTGCGCGAACGGGCCCGTACCCTTCGAATGGACGCCCCCGTCCCGAACGACGTGACGACCGCGACTCGCGTGATCGCCGTCCGAGTCTCGCGCCTCGAGGCGCGAGGCCCGACACTCGAAATGGCCCCCGCGATGCCCGTACGAGTCGCGCGCCGAGTGGTCGGAGCGATCGACGTCCCCGTGACCTGACGCCCGAGGAGATCGAGCGCGCGAAGGCCGACTCCTTCGGCAAGGCCAAAGGGTGGGGCGGCGTCGCACGCAAGGGCGGTGCGCACATCTCCTCGACCGGTCAGGCGATGGAAGTGACGCCGAGCACTGGTCGAAAGCCCGATCAAATGTCCACGTGGGTCGAGGACGTGCGTGCGACCACGCCGGCGCCGGCCGCCAAGGCGAAACCGAAGGTCAAGTACGCGCTACCCGGTGACATCGCCGCCGATGTTCGCAAGGCCTTCATCGGGACGTCGTACATGCGCGAGAAGATGGTCATCACGCTCACGCGGGCGGCCGAGGCCTACGACCGAAAACGCTACGAAGAGGCCCTGCGACTCGGTCGAATCGTCGCCGACGCCGTACCGGGCGTCGCACCCGTTCGCGAACTGACCGGTCTGGCCGCGTATCGCGCCGAACGCTGGAACATGGCGAAAATCCACCTCCGTGCACATTTCACCATCACCGGCGACGCCGAGCATCTGCCGCTCGTCATGGACTGTGACCGCGCGAACCATCGTTACCGCGCGGTGGAGAAGACGTTCGCCGAACTCGAAGAGAGCGAGCCGACCGCGGAAGTGTTGGCCGAGGGCCGCATCGTGATGGCCTCGGCACTCGCCGACCAGCGCATGTACGCAGAGGCGATTGAGCTTTTAACCAAAGCGGGCGCGACGAAACAGTTGCGTAACCCCTCGTATCGACACGTCCGACTCTGGTACGCGCTGGCCGACATCTTTGATCGCGCGGGCGACACGACGTCGGCCCGCGAACTCTTCGCGCGCGTCGTGATCGCCGAGCCCGACGCCTACGACGCCAAGGCCCGACTGGGTGAACTCGGATCGGTGGCGCCGCGAAAGAACCGTAAGCGCCGTACCACCCCGGTCTCGAAAAAGAAGAGCGCCGACTAACTCAGGGCGGCCATGGCGGCCACGAGTGCAATGTCGGATCCGCGGGTATCGCCCACCAGTCCCACCTGCATCTTGTTCATCATGTAGGCGATCGTGAGGTCGACATCCTGGTCCATGATGATGACCGATCCGCCGTACCCGCCCCAGTAACAGCCGCGTGGCCCGAGGGGCACGTCGGGGCTGGCGAGACCATAACCGAGTCCGAAGTTGAGGTTCATCGCGAGCACCATGTCCACACCCCCCACCTGGGGCGTGAATACCATGTCGCCGATCTTCTCCGAGAAGAAGCGGTGACCGTTCGCGTGTCCATTGTTCGCGATGATCTGTTGGATGGTGGCGACCGAACGGGCGTTGCCGTGACCGTTGGCGGCGGGAATCTCCGCGGCGCGCCACCATCGTTGGGCCGGCATGGTCGCGTCGACGGGGGAGAGGTGAGCGTACGCACCGCAATGGAGTCGGGAGCGGCACCCCCGAAGTCTTCCGGCGGCGGGGGGATGACCATGCTGACTCGTCCCTCCTCGGACTCGGGGAGCCCAATAAAGAAGTCGGCGCCCAGTACGTCGGCGACCTCACTCTTGAAGAACTGTCCGATCGTCGTGCCGGTGATACGCCGCACCACTTCGCCAATGAGGAATCCTTGACTGATTGCGTGATAGCCCGTCTTCGTACGGTCGTCCCACCATGGCTTCTGCGCCGCGAGCAAGCTCGTGGCCAGATCCCAGTCGGCCAACTCCTCGGGCTTGATGGGCTCCTGCCATCCAGAGAGTCCGGCGCAGTGGTTCATGAGGTGACGCACCTCGATGTCCTCTTTTCCATTGGCCGCGAACTCCGGCCAATAGGTCGGCCACTGTGGCGTTGAAGTCCAGCTCACCTCGGTCGCACAACATGAGTGCGACGAGGAACGTCATGGTCTTGGTGGTTGACCACACGTTGACGATGGTGTCGCGCTCCCACGGCGCGGTCTTGGCGGCGTCGCGAAAGCCGCCCCAGAGGTCGGCGACGAGTTCGCCCTGGTGAAAGATGGCGATCGAGGCACCGACGTCGGCGCCGCCCTCGAGACTCTTCTCGAACAGGTCAACGAGGCCCGCGAATTTTTCCGTAGTCGTTCCCTGTACGAGTGCCATACGTTCCCCCGATGAAGTCCTAATCGCCGAGACTACTTCTAGGACGTCATTCCCGTAAGACCGACCAGCGCCCGCGCGTGCTCGATCTCGCCCATATGACGTAGCGCGTGCTGATAGACCCAGCACTCCAGGGCGTCACTCCTCGAGATACCCCCATCGCCGCCGACGCGTGCGGAGAAGGTCTGGGCGATGGTCGATCCGTAGGGGTGCGCCACGATGATGTCGGCGAAGGTCGAGGGGTCGATTGACGCAATGTAGTGTTCCGTCGCCGCGAAGACGGACCGCTGGAACTCGAGGAATGCGTCGTAGTCACCGATGCGTTGGTGCATCATCTCCTCGACGCTCTTCTCCTTCCCGGGGTCGTTGACGGCCAGTCCGAGTCGGTTCGCCCAGTCGTCGTTGAAGAGGGGCATCGGTCCTCCGGTGAAGACCACGCTCCCGTCCTCGATCAACACCTGGTGCACGAGGGAGAAGGCAATGGGGAGTGCCCGGGGGTCGACCACGAGGTTGACCTGCTCGAGTGACATGGTCGCGCAGGCCTCGTCGTAGAGCGAGTGGATGGCGCGTACTCGTCGCAGCAGTGATGATCGATAGTCGAAGTCCATTGTCGAAGTCTGGCATCCGGCCCGCCTCGATTCGAATCGTTCGTGCACGTCAACGGCGAAAGTCGTCGCGAGCGCATCTTGTAACCTTGGGGGATGGACATTGCCTCCCTTCTCGGTGACGAAGCCTCATCACTGCTCGACCACACGGCCACCGCGTTCCCCAAGGAACTCCTGACCCTGCCCAGTCCGAACTACATCAACGACGTCTTCACCCTGAGCGACCGTTCGCCCACGGTCCTGCGAAATCTCGGCACTCTCTACGGTCACGGACGACTCGCCGGCACCGGGTACGTCTCGATCCTCCCCGTCGACCAGGGAATCGAGCACTCCGCCGCCGCTTCGTTCTCGCCCAATCCCGAGTACTTTGACCCGGCCCGGCTCTGCGACCTCGCGATTGAGGCCGGTTGCAACGCCATTGCCTCGACGCTCGGGACGCTCGGTTCGGTGTCGCGTCGTTACGTGCACAAGATCCCCTTCATCGTGAAGATCAACCACAACGACCTCCTTCGTTACCCCAACACCTACGACGAGCGACTCTTCGCCTCGGCGCAGCAGGCCTCAGACCTCGGAGCCGTCGGCATCGGCGCCACCATCTACTTCGGTTCCGAAGGTTCGATCCGCCAGATCGAGGAGATCGGCAAGGCCTTCGCCGAAGCCCATCGCCTCGGCATGTTCACGGTGCTCTGGACGTATCTTCGAAATGACGCTTTCGTCAAGGACGGCGTCGATTATCACCTGAGCGCCGACTTGACCGGACAGGCCAATCACCTGGGCGTCACCATCGAAGCCGACATCATCAAGCAGAAGCAGCCAGTCAACAACGGTGGGTACAACGCCATCAAGTTCGGAAAGACCAGTCCGCTGGTCTATTCGACGTTGACGACGGACAACCCGATCGACCTCACGCGTTGGCAGGTCGTCAACTGCTACGCCGGGCGCATCGGTCTGATCAACTCCGGTGGCGAAGCGCAGGGCGACAACGACCTCGCTGGCGCCGTTCGCACCGCCGTGATCAACAAGCGTGCGGGTGGACAGGGGCTCATCCTCGGTCGCAAGGCCTTCCAACGTCCCATCAGTGACGGCGCCGCGCTCGTGAACGCCGTGCAGGACGTCTACCTGGACGAGTCCATCACGATCGCGTAGATACGCTTCGGTCATGAGTGACGATGCGTCGACTGACGCGGTGAGAACGTGGCCCAATCTTGTCACCGTCGTTCGCCTGGCATTCATCCCACTGTTCGTCTGGCTGCTCTTCGACACCAATCACCGCGCGATTGCCGCGTGGCTCCTCGCGACACTCGGCGCGACCGACTGGATTGATGGTTTCCTCGCTCGACGATTACACCAAGTATCTAATCTCGGCAAGATTCTCGATCCCGTCGCCGACCGGATACTCGTCATCACCGGACTGCTCTGCGTCGCCGCCGCGGCCGGTGTGCCGTGGTGGTTTGCGCTGGTCACGCTCGCGCGTGAACTGATCGTCTCAATCCTCACGCTGGTACTCGCGGCGCTGGGCGCCGCTCGCATCGACGTGCTGTGGTGGGGGAAGGTCTCAACATTTACCCTGATGACGAGCTACCCACTCTTTCTCTTGACGACCAATCCTCATCACGCCGCGTTGACGTCGTGGCAACAACCCATCCGCGACTGCACGTGGGTGATCGCCATCCTCGGACTGACGCTTTCGTGGATCGTGCTCGCGGGCTACGTGAAGCCCGCGTTGCGCGCACTCCGCACGGGACGTCAGGCCCGTCAAATCTTGTAAGTTTGCGCCATGTTGATTCCTTCTGAACTCCGATACTCCAGCGACCACGAATGGGCGAAAGCGAACGGCGACATCATCCGCATCGGCATCACCGACTACGCCCAGGACGCGCTCGGTGACGTGGTCTTCGTCGACCTGCCCAAGGTCGGCGCCGCGCTCGACGCGCACGCCACGCTCGGCGAGGTCGAGTCGACGAAGTCGGTGTCGGAAATCTATTCGCCGGTGAGCGGCACCGTCACCGCCGTTAACGACTCGTTGTCGACGTCGCCGGAGTTTGTGAACTCCGACCCGTACGGCGAAGGTTGGATCTGTGAGATCACGACGACGAGCAGCACCGACTTCGACGCACTGCTCGACGCCGCGGGCTACGAAGCCCTCACGAACAACTGACCCCTGACGTACCTTCTCGAAGTTCAGTAGTGTGAAGCCGATGAACTGCCGTCGATGTGGAGAAATTCTTAACGCCAACGCGAACTTCTGTTGGTCGTGTGGAGCTCCCCAACACGATGCGAACTCTCCCGAAACGGTGGCCGTACCCGTCGTGAGCGCGGCCGAGGCGTTACATCCCGGCACGACACGCGGACCGAACGGTGAACACGGTGACGAATTGGTGATCGCCGCGGGACCGGAAGCCGGAGAACGCATCGAACTCAAGGGTGAGATCACGTCGGTGGGCCGGCATGAGAACAGTGACCTCCTCTTAGACGACGTGTCGGTCTCGCGTCATCACGCGATCTTCACGCGCACCGCGAGTGGGCGCATCACCCTTCGTGACCTCAACTCGCTCAATGGCACGTACGTGAACGGAACTCGGGTCGAAGAGACCACCCTGCACTCGGCCGACGAGGTGCAGATCGGAAAGTTCAAGCTTGTCTTCTGGGAGGCGACGCGATGAATGACAATCAGGGCATCATGCGCATTGGAGAGGTCCACACCCAACTTCGCAAGTACTTCCCTGATATTGAACTATCGAAGATCCGCTACTACGAAGACAAGGGATTGGTCCAACCGAGTCGAAGTCGTAAGGGCTATCGCCTGTACTCCGAGCGCGACGTCGAATGCCTGCGCGAAGCGATCCGCCTGGCGCAAGAGGAGTTCGTGCCACTACGCGTCGTGCGACTTCGACTGATTGAACAGGGACTCTTGAAGGACGTGCCGGTCGCGTCGAGTCCGCGCCACGCAGCGCGTGAGGCGGTGTCGAACGTGGTGTCGATTCCCGCACCAACGACGCCGCCCCGGTCAAACGTTCGACCCACGTTGAGTGTCGTGCCGGCGAGCGAAGAGGAGCCGTCGACGAATGACGCGTCGGCGCCGAACGCGTCGCACTACTGCTCGACGGCGGAGTTCGTGGCACTGACCGGACTCTCGTCGTCGGCGCTGCACCAGCTGCACGCACTCGGCGTACTGGCACCCGTGAAGATGGGTACCGACCTCGTCTTCAGCGAAGCCGACGTCCGCGTCGCCACCGCCGCGAACGCACTGCTCGGGCGCGGCCTCGACATTCGACTCCTCGGCTCGGTGCGCCGTGTCGCCGAACGCGAAATTGGGCTCATCGAAGACCTCTCCGCGCCGTTGCGTTCGCGGGGGAGCGGACTCACGAGCGATCAGGTGCAGGGTGTCACCGCCGAACTGGCTGGCGAAGTGGCGGCGCTGCGTGCGCTGCTCTACGAGCGCGCGCTGTCGGACTACCTCGGTCGCTAGTCGTAAAGAATCTGCGGGTCGCGGTCTAGGCTGTCCACATGGTTGAGGTCGTCCTGCGAGCGGTTCGTGTCGACGTGGGCTCATCCACACCACTTCTGTTGCTCGAAGAGGTCGCGGGCTCGAGAGTGCTGCCGATCTTCATTGGCGCGCCCGAGGCGACGGCGATTGCGTACGCGCTCCAGGGCGTGAAGGCGCCGCGTCCCATGTCGCACGACTTACTCGGCAATGTCATCATCGCGCTCGGTGCGCAACTGTTCGCCGCCGAGATCACGGAACTTCGTGACAACACCTTCTACGCGAACCTTCGCCTGTTGCGCGATCACGAGGAGATCAACGTCAGCGCACGACCGAGCGACGCGGTGGCCCTCGCGCTACGCGTGGGTGCGCCGATTCTCGTGAACGACGACCTCATGGCGGCCGAAGGCAAGATCATGGAACTCGACCTCGATGACGACGAGGATGACGACGATGACGATGAGCCGGCGAATGAAGCGGACCTCGTGGCTGAACTTCGAGAGTTCCTCGACACCATTCGGCCCGAGGACTTTGGTCAGTGAGACGTGGGTTAATCTCCGTCGCGATCTTCTTTGCCTTCGTCGCCATCTTCACCCTCAGTCGCCATCACACCCCGAGTGTCACCACCACGACCACGGGCGCACCGATCACGACGACGTCAACGACAACGCCCAGTGGCGCCACGACGACGTCCACCATCGCCGAGGCGCTCTGTCAGGGGAGTTCGTTCAGCGGCGTCTACAACGAGGGCGAAGGTGCCGCGGGCACGGTCTACGCGAGCGTGACGCTCACCAAGACGTCGCCTGGTACCTGCGCGGAGACGGGATGGCCAATCCTCACCTTGCAGAATAAGGCCGGTGCACTCTTGCCCGTAAACGTCGTGGACGTGCCCTCAGCGAGCAACACCCTGCAGTTCTCGGCGCCCAAGGCCAATCGGGCGCCGACGCAGTTGCTGCTGCACCAGGGCTCGGTCACCAACTTCTCATTGGCGTACTCGTCGGTCGAGACGGCGAACACCGTGTGCGACAACGCGTTGACGCTCAACATCCAATTCGCCGCCGGAGGTTCCGCCGTGCCGGTGACGGCGCCGTACGCGGTACAGCCGTGCGACAACGGCAAGGTCTGGGTCAGTCCCTTCTATTAAGCACGTCGCGCCAATGGCGCCGTCGTCGTTCTCCCGGTCGGGGTGGCCATTCCACTACATTTGCCGTAGTCGTCAACGTTGACGTGTGTCGTGCAGATTTTTGTCCGGTGCAAGAAGGCAAACAGGGGGAGCAATGAGCGAAGGATTGAGTGCTGATTTTCTGGGGGCGAAGCAGCCCGAACACGTGCACGAACGGCTCCGCAAGGGCCAACTAGGTCCACTGGACATCGCCGCGGCGACGATGGCGAACATCGGGCCGGCGATGAGCTTCTACTTCGGCTTCGGCTACCTGGCCTACACCGCCGGATTGGCGTCGCCGTTGACGATCATCCTCGCGGGTGTCGCCATCTTGTTCCTCGGCAACACGCTCTCGGAGTTCAGCAAGGTGTTGCCGTCGACGGGCGGATTCATCTCGTTCATCGGCAAGACCTTCGGCGGCCGCGTGGCGGTGACGACGGCGCTCATGACGGGCGCCGGCTACATCGCGGCCATGGCGTCGGTGGTAGCGATTGTGGGCGGCTTCTTCCAGATCATCTTGAAGAACTACAACGTGTCGGGGCTCGAGAACGTGCCGTGGATCATCTGGACGCTGGTCTTCCTGGCCTTCGCGGTCTTCATGATGATCCGCGGCATCTCGATCTCGACGAGGATCGCGGGAATCTTCTTCGCCTTCGAGATGGTCATCCTCTTGGTGGTGAGCGTGGTGGCCCTGTTCAAGTTCCACAGCTCGATCACCTTCCGACCCTTCGAGCCGAAGAACATCCATAATGGATTCAGCGGCCTGGCGGCCGGTTTCCCGTTGGCCGTCTACCTCTTCATCGGGTGGGAGAACTCGGCGGCGCTCGCCGAGGAGACGGACAATCCGCGCAAGAACATCCCCAAGGCGGTGTTCCTATCGACGCTGATCATGCTGGTCTCCTACGTCCTGTTCGCCTTCGCGACCGTGGTGGGGTTCAAGAACAACGTGGCGAACTTGAGCAGTGCGGCGATTCCCTTCATCACCGTCGCCAAGGGCGTACTCGGCGCGGCGCTGTTCTTCGCGCTGCTGGCGGGCATGACGTCGACCCTGGGGGCGTTGATCGCCGGAACCAACTCACAGGCGCGACTGATATTCAACGCTGGACGGGAAGGTCTCTTGCCAACGTTCATCGGCAAGGTGCACGACACGCGCCGCACGCCGATCAACGCCCTTTTCGTGTTCCTCGGCACGGCGCTCGCCATCATCGGCGTGTGGGGACTCCTGCACATCACGGGCTCGGCCGCGAACTCCGCTTCGATGAACCCGGTGATCTTCTTCGCGGAGTCCTCGACCTTCGGCACGATTCTCGTGATCGTGGTCTACGCGCTCAGCAATCTGGCGTTGCCCTTCTACTACAGGCGCTACCACGCGGATCTGTTCAACTCGTTCCGACACGTCGTGCTACCAGCCATCGGCTTCGTCCTGATCGGCGTGCCGCTCTACTACTTGGCTCGCCCGAATCCTCCGACCCCGCCCTACAACTGGTACCCGTGGGTCGCCGGCGGCTTCATCGTCCTGGCGTTCATCTACGCCTCGGTCCTCGTCAGTCGTGACCCGGGCATCGGCGAGCGAGTCGGATCAATCGTCGCCGACGAGTAGTCGCGATCGGCTCCTTCAGCTCGCGAGCGGCGTCACCAGGATTCGTCCGCGGGTCCTTCCACCGCGGACGTCCTCGAGAGCGTCGGGCAGTTGTTCGAGGGGCACCTCGCGGTCGACGAGCGGACCGAGGTCGAGTGACCCGATCGCGTCGCCGAGCGACGACCAGACGCGGCTGCGCGTTTCCCTCGACGCCTCCACACTGTCGATACCGAGCAGCGAGACCGATCGCGTGATGAAGGGATAGACCGTGGTCGCGAGTTCGGCGTTCGCGACCAGTCCACTCGCGGCGACCGCCGCACCGTAGCGCAGCGAGCGAAGTATCTGGGCCAGGGTCGAGCCCCCGACACAGTCGATCGCCCCGTCCCACAGTTCGGTGCCGAGGACACGACTCGGTTGGTCGCTCACGTCGTCGCGTCCAATGACCCGAGTGGCGCCTCGTTCATGGAGCCACGTCGTATCCTTCGTCGAACCGGTTGACGCGACGACACGGTAACCGCGTTGCGCGAGGTAGGCAACGGAGTGCGATCCGACGCCGCCCGTGGCCCCCGTGACGAGGACCTCGCCACCATCAAGGAGACCGTGGTCCTCGAGCGCGAGGATGCTCTCCATCGCCGTGAAACCGGCGGTGCCGATGACCATTGCGTCGTGGGTCGAGATCGAGTCGGGCAGCGCGGAGAGATAACGCTCGGGGGCGTAGAGGAACTGCGCGAAGCCGCCGTCACGGGCCACGCCGAGTTGTCCACCGTGAGCCGCCACTCGAGTGCCCACGGGCAGGTGGGGGATCGTTGACGCCACGACGGTGCCGGCGGCGTCGACGCCGCCGATAAGGGACGCGACTCGACGCACGCGACTCTTGGGCGACGCGACCATTGCGTCTTTGAAGTTGATGCCGCTGAAGTCGACGGCAATGAGGATGTCGCCGTCATCTCGAGGGATCGCTTCGGCTTCGTGCACGCCTATCGAGAACTGGTCATCGACCTCACTGACGACGAACGCTCGCATCGCTCAACTGTACGGGCGATCGGGCGCGTTGCGTGGCGCCTACCATGACCAACGTGACCGTCATCTCGTTGCAGGGCCACCCCACGTGGGCGAAACTGCCCAAGCGCAAGGGCCGGACCTTGGTCCTGCTGCACGGGGGAATGAGTAGCAGCGCCAGTCTCTTGCGCACGCTGGGTCACCCACTCTCGAGGGAGTTTCGCATCGCGGCCTTCGACCGTCGCGGACACGGGCGAACGGCCGACACCGCCGCGCCGTTCTCCTACAGCGCGATGGCCGACGAGACGATCGCGTTCCTCGAGTACCTGGACCGCCGGGTCCATCTCGTTGGTCATAGTGACGGCGGGAACGTGGCGCTCCTCGTCGCGATGCGCCGTCCCGATTTAGTGCATCGCGTCGTCGCGATCGGAGCCAACTACCACTACGACGGCCTCATGCCCATGCCTGCGTTCGACACCGAGGGTGAAGACTTCGCCGCGTGGGCTGAGCGCTTCGGCGAACACTCGCCCGACGGAGCGAGTCACGCGGCGGTCGTCGAGGAGAAGACGAGGATTATGACCTACAGCGAGCCGAACCTCACGCCGAGCGACCTCGCGACGATTCGAGTCCCGGTGCTGGTCATGGCCGGCGACGACGACGTCGCCACGCTCGCCCACACCTGCTCGATGTACGAGTCGATTCCAAATGCCCAGCTCTCGATCGTCCCGGGGACCTCGCACATGCTCTTGAAGGAGCGCACCAAGGAGAGCCTCCGGATCATTCGCCACTTCCTCACGTTGGACCTGCCACCCGTCACCTACATGCCCATTCGACGCCTCGACCTTGACGTCAACGACTGAAACCTCCCGGGCCCCGCGAGGGAGGGCCGGTAGAATCGCCCCAATGTTGACGCGGCTCGCAACTGCGCGCACTCGCTTTGAAACGTGGTGGGGAGCGCTGAGTGGACTGCGCAGCGACGCGTACCTGTACGCGATCTCGGCGCTCTTCGCGCTCGGCCTGGGCATGACGTCACGCGAAGGGGCGCAGTGGCAGTGGGGCTACCTCGCAACTGGCCCGTACGTGCTCTGTGCGGGCATCGCGCTCGGGCTGGACCGAATTCGTCTGCAACGAACGTCGATGGTGCGCGTCGGTCTCCTCGGACTGGTCCTGCTTGGAGCCGTCGCGATTCCGCTCGGACTCGAAGCGCGATGGCGTGTGGCCCAACCCGAGATCGGTGTCATTCACCGCGCCGGGGACAACCTGAAGGACGGACGCACTCCGTACCCCACGTACTACAAGAACGGCAAACTCGTTGATCCGTTGCACGGGTTGCCGGCCTACGAGTCCTTCTTTCCCTACTTTCCGCTGATGGGCGTCTTCGGACTGCCGTCGGCGGAGACGCACAAGAGCAAAGGTCTCACCGACCCACGAATCGCGATGTCGTTGCTCACCTTGATCGCGAGCTGTCTCGCCCTTGGACTCTTGCGCGCTTCGGGTCAGAAGAAGATCCGCGTCGCTCAGGTTCTCTTGGCGCTGCCGACCGGAGCGCTCTTCCTCTCGACGGGCGGCGACGACATGCCGATCCTCGCTCTCTCGCTCCTCGGCGTCGTGGCCCTGCAACGAAGAAAGAACAATCTCGCGGGGGTGAGTCTCGGTTTGGCGGCGGCGATGAAACTCACGGCGTGGCCCATGGCGGTGGGCGCACTGCTCGTCGCCAGAGATTCGAAGAACCGCACGGCCTGGTGGCACGTCGGAGGCTGGTGCGCCGCGATCGTCCTGGTGACCGTTGTGCCGTTCGCGGTGCGTGCGCCCTGGGCCTTCATGTCCAACGTCTTCGCGTTTCCGCTCGGTCTGACGGGCATCACCTCGCCGGCGGCGAGTGCCCTGCCGGGACACATCTTGACGACGTGGTGGTCGCCGCTTGGACACATCTTGGCGCCACTCACGTTCCTCATCGGGGGCTACTTCATGGCGAAGTACGTCAAGAAGCACTGGCCACTGACGCTGTCCAAGCTCTTGGCGGTCCTCGCGGTCGTCTTCTTGACGATGATGTGCGTCTCGTCGGCGACGAGGATCGGCTACGTCATCTATCCACTCAACTTCGCGTTCTGGTCGTGGGCCTGCCAGGAACAGCACGTGCGCGCTGAGGTGTTGGTCTAGATGGTCTCGGAGTTCTGATAGATCCGAAACGTCCAGTCGACCAGGTCGTGGCGCACTCTTGGTCACGGTCACGCCGACCACCCAGTAGAACCCGTCGCTGCCGGCCTTTTGGAAGAGCGTCTGGGGCGCACCATTACTGGCGCCGTGGGAAAAGACGCTCCAACCACGCGCTTCGAGTTCTGAGGAGAAGAAGGCCAACAGCGATCCGCTGTTCGTGGGGGACGTCAGGGGCTGGTAGCAGTCGAAATCGCCGGCACCGGCGTTGGGCGTGTTGCCCCCCGACGTGCTCGACGTTCCGACCGGCACGATGAAGGCGTCATTGATGTTGGTGGGTATCTCGGACTGGTCCTTGCAGTAGTCGAGTGCGGACGACGACTTCGCAATGTTGAGACCGCCCACGACGACCGGGATCGTCGTCTTGGTCTTGGTGACTCCCTGATCGGACGCGAAATTGATCAATATGAACACGAGCAGCATCACGACCGCCAGGATGAGGACGCCGGCGGCCGGCCAGATGCTCGTGGTGGTCGTGAGCGGCGCCTTGGGCTCGTCGCTCATTCGTCCCACCCCAGGTGGTCAATCGGTCCGTGCCCCGAGCCCAATTTCCAGTTCGCCGCGCTCGTGAGGGCCGCGAGCACGAAGGACTTCGCGTCGCGCGTCGCGTCGGGCACGGTGCGCTCGTACGCGAGTCCGGCGGCGATCGCGGCCGACAGTGAGCAGCCGGTGCCGTGGTCGTTGCGCGTGTCGACGCGCGCCGCATCGAAGATGAACACCTCATCGGCGCCCACGAGGATGTCCGGCGCGCGCGTCTCGGTGAGTGAGGCCTGCGCGAAGTGTCCACCCTTCACCAGCGCGAAGGTGGGCCCGAAGGCGAGGATGGCGTGGGCGAGGGCGACCATGTCGTCGTGGCTCTTGACGTCGCGAACGTCGACGTCACAGAGCAGTGACGCCTCACGAAGATTCGGCGTCACGACTTCGGCGTAGGTGAGGAGCGCCTCACGGTACGCCTCGACGCCACCGTCGGACATGAGCGCGTGGCCACTCGAGGACACGAGGACCGGATCGACGACGAGATGGGGGAACAGACCTTCACCGGCGAGTCTCGCCACGCGTTCGATCGTCGCGGGGGAGGCGAGCATGCCGGTCTTCACGGCGGTGAGGTCAAAGTCGGCGACGACGCTACGCACCTGGGCGACGACCATGTCGGGCTCGATCGTCGCGATGGCGTCGACGCCCAAGGTGTTCTGTGCGGTGACGGCCGTGATCGCGGTCGTGGCGTGCAACTCGAAGGCGCTAAAGGTTCGAAGGTCGGCCTGGATGCCCGCGCCGCCGCCGGAGTCCGAGCCGGCGATCGTCAGCACGGTGAGGGGTTGCACTTGCACAACCCTACTAACGGTCGCCAACGCGTTAGTACGCTGGACCCGTGGGAGATCTCTTCACTATTGGTTCGCTCAGCTCGACGTCGAGGCTCGTCGTGGGCACGGGTGGTTTCCGGTCGATGGACGTGCTGAGCGCCTCGCTCGTGGCCTCCGAGGCCTCGATCGCGACGGTCGCGCTTCGACGGGTCGACCCCAGCGTCGAGGGATCCATCTACGACCTACTCGGACGACTCAACTTCTCGTTGCTGCCCAATACGGCGGGATGCTTCAGCGCGGGGGAGGCCATCAAGGTCGCCGAACTGGCCCGTGAGGCATTCGAAACCAACGCGGTCAAGCTCGAAGTGATCGGAGATGACGGCACGCTGTTGCCCGATACGACCGAGACGCTGGCGGCGGCCGACGTGCTCGTGCGGGCCGGATTCGAGGTGTGGGCCTACACGTCGGACGATCCGGTCGTCGCCCAGCGACTCGAACAGGTCGGCTGCGTCGCGGTCATGCCCCTCGGTTCACCGATCGGGTCCGGACTCGGCGTGCGCAATCCCCACGCCATCTCGATGATCGCCGAACGAGTCAGCGTGCCCGTCCTGCTCGACGCCGGTGTCGGCACGGCCTCTGACGCCGCCCTCGCCATGGAACTCGGGTGCGACGGCGTCCTCGCCGCGTCGGCGATCAACCGCGCGCTCGACCCGGTCATGATGGCTGAGGCGCTACGCGACGCGGTACGAGCTGGGTTCCTGGCCCGACGCGCGGGCCGTATTCCACCGCGTTTACACGCCGAAGCGTCGTCGCCCTCCCTGGGGCGCCCAGATTTATTTGTGGATTGAGTCGGGTCGAAACTACACTCGTGTAGTCCGTCGGGTTAGTCTGGACAGGCCTCGGTCGGGAGGAAACGACAATGACAGATTCCTTAAAAAATGGATTTAGTGGCCCGATGGTATGCCGCCTCACCGGCGTGACGTACCGTCAGTTGGACTACTGGGCGCGTACCGATCTCGTGACGCCGTCGATCACCGCCGCCCAGGGCAGCGGTTCGAAGCGCACCTACGCCTACTCCGACGTCTTGGAAGTGAAGGTCATCAAGTCGCTGCTGACCTCGGGTGTTTCCCTCAGTCGCGCCCGTCAGGCCGTTGAGTGTCTTCGCAACTCGCTCGGCGCCGACCTCGCCTCGAGCAGCCTGGTCCTCAGTGACGCCGGATCGGTGCTCGCACGTGACGACGGCGACCTGGTGGACCTGCTTCGCGGGGGCCAGGGCGTCTTCAACATTGTCCCCATGGCGAACGTGGTCGCCGAACTCACGACCACGATTCGACAAACCCAACTCGCTACGTCGGAGAGGGAGACCCGTACGGCGTGACCGGTCCATCGCCGAACGACGCCTCACGTCGCCGGCACCCCTGCCTCGAACCTGCGCCGCAGGATCTGTTCGCCCATCCCAGTGAGCGGGCCTTCGCGCGCCTCCTCAACCTCTACAACTTCGCCTGGCGCTACGAGCCGGTCGAGTTCCCCTTGGCGTGGGACGAGCACGGCGTGCCGGTGCGGGGCTTTCGACCGGACTTCTACCTACCCGATCTCAAACTCTTCATCGAACTCACGGTGCTCGAACAACGACTCGTGACGAAGAAGAATCAGAAGGTCCGACTGTTCCGCGAGCTCTACCCCGAGGTGCAACTACTCGTCGTCTATCAGCGCGATTTCGTCGCGTTGCTCGAGCAACACGGTCTGGGAACTCTCGATACTTTCGCAGCATAGAGTGGCTGACGTGACCGATCGACGCCCTTTTTTGTACGACGCGCACGTCGCACTCGGGGCCAAAATCGTTCCGTTCGGCGGTTGGGAGATGCCCCTGCAGTACGCCACGGGCACCGTGGCCGAGCACCTCGCCTGTCGCCACGACGCGGTCGTCTTTGACGTCAGCCACCTCGGCACCGTTCGCTGCGACGGCCCAGGAATGTTCGACGTCCTCCAAGCGACACTGACCAACGACCTACGCAAGGTCGAGCCCGGGCGCGCCCAGTACACGCACCTCTTGAATCACGACGGCTTCGTCGTCGACGACATCATCGTGTGGTGGGTGGGCGAGAACGAGTTCGACGTCATGCCCAACGCGTCGAATACCTCGGGCGTCACCGAGGCGCTCCCGGGCGTCGACGTGACGAACGAACGATGCATCCTCGCCATCCAGGGCCCGAATGCTCGGGCGAAAGTTGCGGCCGTCGATCAGCGCTTCGCCGACGTTGATCGTTTTCGAGTCACGCGATTCGACTACGACGGCGTGGAAGTGCGCGTGGCCGGCACCGGCTACACCGGTGAAGAGGGGCTGGAGATCGCCGTGCCCAACGAGGCGGCCGAGCGACTCCTCGCGAAGCTGGTCGACGCGGGCATCACCCCGGCCGGCCTGGGCGCGCGCGATACGCTCCGCCTGGAGGCGGCGCTGCCGCTCTACGGCCACGAACTCACGTTGTCCTCGACCACGCTCGAAGCGAAGCTCGGCTGGGTGCTCGGATGGGACAAGGAGATCTTCCGCGGTCGCCCCGCCGTGGAGGAGGAGCGCGATCGCGGACCGAGTCGGCTGCTGACCGGACTCATCGTCGAGGGCCGTCAGCCCCTGCGCGACGGTGGCGACGTCTTGATAGACGGCACGAACGTCGGCACGCTGTCATCGGGCAACTTCTCGCCCGTACTGCAGTGCGGTATCGGCATGGGACTGCTGCGCGACGCGCCCGACGCCAACACCCCCGCGACGGTCCTGTTGCGTGGCCGCGAGATCTCGGCGACGATCACGCCGCTTCCCTTCGTTCGAAAGGCCAAGTGAGATGGCTGACTACTTGCCACACACGCCCGCGGAAGTCGACGAGATGCTCGACTTCTTGGGCATGGACTCAATGGAGCAACTCTTCGCGCACATTCCCGCGGCGGTGCGCTTGACCCAGGGGCTCGATCTGCCCGACGGAATGAGCGAACCCGACGTCGCCGCGCTGTTCACGCGCTACACGTCAGCCAATCTCGCCAAGGCGCCCGACATGACCTGCTTCGCGGGTGCGGGCGTCTACGACCACGAGGTCCCCGCGGTCGTCAAGATGCTCGCGGGTCGCTCGGAGTTCGTCACCGCCTACACGCCCTACCAGCCCGAGGTGGCCCAAGGTGTACTCCAAGCGATCTTCGAATATCAGACCTTGATCTCGAGGCTGAGCGGACTGCCCATTCCGAACGCCTCGTTGTACGACGCGGCGACGGGACTGGTCGAAGGACTCAACATGGCTTCGGGCGCGACCGGTCGCCAAAAGATGATCATCAGCTCGGGCGTGCATCCACACTGGCGTGAGGTCGCGGCGACGTTCGCCCGTGGCACGGGCCATGAGCTCGTCATCGCGCCGCTCGTCGACGGCGTCACCGACTGGGGGAGCGTCGACGCGACTGGCGCTGCGGCGATTGTCGGCGCCTACCCGAACTACCTCGGGGTGCTCGAGGACATGACCGAGGCCAAGGCGCTGGCCGTCTCGAACGATGCACTGTTCATCCTTGGCGCCGACCCGGTCGCTGCGGGCGTCCTGAAGACGGCGGGCCAATGGGGCGCCGACATCTTCGTCGGCGAGGGTCAGCCCTTCGGCACACCACTGGCGTATGGCGGTCCATTCCTCGGACTCTTCGCCTGTACCGAAGCCCAGACCCGACGTCTCCCCGGTCGGATCGTCGGCGAGACCGTTGACTCCAACGATCGACGCTCGTTCGTCACCACACTTCGTGCCCGAGAGCAGGACATCCGCCGAGAGAAGGCGACGTCGAACGTCTGCACGAACCAGACCCTGATGGCCGTCACCGCGGCCATCCAACTCGGATGGCTCGGCACGCGGGGACTGCGAGAGATCGCGACGCGTTGCGCGCAGGGCGCCCACTATCTCTTCGATCAACTCGTGGCCATCGATGGGGTGACCGCGGTCTCCTCGCAACCGTTCTTTCGCGAGTTCGCCGTTCGTCTGACCCGCGATGCCTCGTCAGTGTTGCTCACGATGGCCAGTGACGGCGTCCTCGGAGGCGTCGCGGTCTCGGCACTGACCTCGGGTGACGATCCGTCGATCGACGCCGACATCGAGAGCGTTCTGCTCGTGACGGTCACTGAACGACGAACCAAGGACGAGATCGATCACTACGTCGAGATACTTCGAAAGGCGGTGGGCGAATGAGCCGCGCACTCTCCGGCGGGAAGGCGTCGTCGGCGCCGCTACTTGGCCACGCCACGGAACCGACCATCTTCGAGATGTCGGTCCCCGGTCGTTCGGCCTACCAACTGCGAACAACGGGCGTACCGGCGGTGGCCCTCGAGGAACTCGTGCCGACGACGCACTTGAACCGCGATGTCATCGACATCGCCGAAGTCTCAGAACGAGACCTCGTCGCTCACTTCACTCGTCTCTCGCATCGTCAGTTTTCGGTCGACCTCGGCATGTACCCACTCGGTTCGTGCACGATGAAGTACAACCCAAAATTCTGCGACGCGGTCGCCAACGATCCTGGACTCAACTCCGTGCACCCCGGCGCACCCGCGGAGTTGACCCAAGGTTGGCTTGAACTCCTCGCGACGCTCGAAGAGAAACTCTGTGTCATAACCGGCATGGCCGCCGCGACGCTCCAGCCAGCGGCTGGCGCCGCAGGCGAACTGACCGGACTTTTGTTGATTCGCGCCTATCACAGTGCGAATGGTGACGCGCGCCAACGTATTCTCATCCCCGACTCGGCGCACGGCACCAATCCGGCGTCGGTGACCCTCGGCGGATACGAGGTCACGACGATCCCCTCCAATGACCGCGGACTCGTCGACCTGGAGTTGTTGAAGGCCGCGCTCGGCCCGGACGTGGCGGGCATCATGTTGACCAACCCCAACACGCTCGGCCTCTTCGAGGAGGAGATCACCGAGATCGCCGCCGCGGTGCACGACGTCGGAGGACTGCTCTACTACGACGGCGCGAACCTGAACGCCATTCTCGGCGCGGTTCGTCCCGGTGATATGGGCTTTGACGTCGTGCACATGAACCTGCACAAGACGTTCGCGACACCCCACGGAGGAGGCGGCCCCGGCGCCGGACCGGTCGCGGTCTCCGCACGGCTCGTGGAGTTCCTTCCCGGCCCGAAGGCCACCCGCATCGATGACGGCAGTTACGCCTGGGTGAAGCCGAGCAAGTCAATTGGTCGCGTGCACGGATGGCACGGCAACGCCATGGTGCTGGCGCGCGCGCTGGCCTACATCGACGTACACGGAGGCGACGGACTCACCAGGGTCGCCCAGCACGCTGTCTTAAATGCGAATTGGTTGCGACAACGTCTGCGCGAGACACTTCCTGCCGCCTACGACCGGGTGTGCATGCACGAGTGCGTGCTCACGGCTACCCCACTCAAGAACAAGTACGGCGTGCGGGGTCTCGACGTCGCCAAGGCGCTCCTCGAGGAGGGATTCCACTCCCCAACGGTGTACTTTCCTCTCATCGTCGAAGAGGCGCTGATGTTCGAACCGACCGAGACGGAGAGCCTCCAGACACTTGAGGCGCTGGCGGAGGCCGTCGAGCACATTGCCCAACGCGCGATCGACGATCCGGCGGCGCTGCATCTCGCTCCCCAGACGACACCCGTTTCTCGCGTCGACGAGGCCCGCGCCGCGCGCCACTTGATCCCCACCGAGGACGTGGCGCGACCTTCAACGCGCTGATGAGGAGGACGCTTCGAGAAGAAATCGTCCATCGATGCACTGTCAGCAGTCCCGTTCCCTTCAATTGGCTCCAGCGCGCGATCTGGCGACTGCAACGCCTAGTGCTCGGTGACACCCACCGAGCCGAGAATCATGGGCGCGACGTTAGGCCCTAGCGGAGACGAGTGACTATTTCGCGAGCAAAGAGGTTCGCCACCGCTTGCCGCCATCACTTGTTTCGTAGAGCGTCGCGAAGTCACCGACGCCGTACCCATGACCGAGTGCCAGGCCCTGCTCCGGATCGACGAACGCCAATTGCGAGATGCCTTTGGCTGGTGCTCTGCCGAGAGGTACGTCTTTACTCGCCGCAGTGGCTAGGTATTGAACGCCCTGCAACTGCCCGCCGGGGAAGTAATTCACGAACACTGACGCGAACGTCGAAATCGGATCGAAGGTGCCAAAGCCGAATCGGCCGAGACCTCCGTGGCCGTACGACCAGGTTGCGCCACCGTCATGGGAGTACACGATGTCGCCCGTCATCATCCCCTGGTCACACTGCGCCCAAAGCGTGACGCTTGACGTGGCATCGAGGCTGCAGCCAGCGACACTCGATAAAAGTGGCTTCGACCGCACCGCGAATGTCTGGCCTCCGTTGTACGACGTTGCGAGGAGGGGGTGGTACGGCTTCGCTTGTTCCTGCGTAGTCAGCCACACGTCATTGCCAAACGCCGCGATGCTGGGCAACCCCGAGTCGTCTCTTTGACCGAGGGGAAGCAAATGGGACGTCCAATGCGTTGATGTCACCGGTGAACTCTCGAGGCGCCCGTTTCCGCACGACCTGCTCGCACCCGAAGTGCAACTCGAAGTGACAGCGTAAAACGACGTCGACGACGACGCGACGGAGTTGACCAACGCGTCCGGTCCGATGACGTCTTGCTGCCACGTCACGCCGCCGTTGAACGTAACCCACAGGGATGAGGCACTCGCGCCCTCTACCATGGCCAGGCCATCGTTGGCGTTGGCAAAATCCAAAGCTTCGAGCGGTCCACCTTGGTTATTTCGAGGAAACGTGATTGGCGGGGCGCTCACCCGAGCGAAGGTCTGACCGCCGTCATCTGATCGCTCGAGGGCGTAACAACTCCTGTCGTTGGCACAGTTAGCGGTCCACAGCACGTACACGACCTCGGAGTGACTCACTGCACTTAGCAATTCCGGTTGTGGCGACTTGATGGATGGTGTCGCTGCGGACACACTTGGCGCAAGGGTCAGGCCGGTCGCCACGATGAGAGCGAACGAAAGCACTACAACTCCGTAGTTCGACCAAACGTGGGTGTGGCGCCGCATGGCTCAGTCTTAGCAGTCGTGACGGCCGTGCACGTGGGCGCCTCGACCTTTGGAGTCGAGAGTGATTGTGCGTCAGTCGATGTGGGACGAAGCGACGCCGTGCGTGACCTTGCGCAGTAGCCGGGCAAGTTCGCGCTGCTCGCTCAGCGTGAGCGAGGCGACCGCCACTCGTTCGTGTTGATTGAACTTCGGGAACAACGCTTCGATGAGGTGCTCGCCGGACGTCGTGAGCTCAATGGAGACGCGTCGTCGATCTTCCTTGTGGGGGAGTCGTCGAATCAGCTTGCGTGTTTGGAGGGTCTTGATGACACCGGTCAACGTCCCTTTGGTGACGCCGGCCTCCTCGGCGACGTGGCCGGTCTCCTGCGTGTCCCATATCCATAGGATCCACAGGACCGTGAAGGCGACCCAACTGAGGTCGTACTCCGCGAGCACCGTCCGCTCCATGTGATTGCGCACGGCCGTCCCGGCGCGATACACGTTGGAAATGGCGCTCATCGCGGTGAAGTCGAAGTGTTGACCCTTGAGTCGAGCCTTTATGTCCTTCTCCGCTTGCAGGACGACCTCGGGTGACTGGGAACTGATGCGCCGACTCATGGGCTCGGTCGCAACGTCGTACCACCCGCGAACGTGGTGCCAACGGATCGGAAGTAGCCGCCAATGATCTCCTGGGGGGCCAAGCGGGCCAACTCTTCGGTCGGGGAGTCGAACAACTCGAGCGTCGCGGTGCCCTTCCACACGGGGCCGAGGTCGAGGTTCACGCCCGCCATGGTGACCACTTCGTCCATCGAGTCGATGCCATCGAGTTCGATACGTGGGAACCAACGATGGTGCAACATGGCGTGGCCGTTCACGAATCCGTTGGACGACGCCAGCTCTTCAAGGGTCACCGTTGCGTTCGCCAGTCGGCGATCGCCCGCGGCGAGGGTCATGCCAAACATCGCGCCGGCTTCGAGGCGCGGCCCGGCGCTGCCCACCGTGACCGGACGGGTCTGATGAATCGAACCGATCTTCTTCGGGTAGCCCTGAAGGTAACCGCGGACCAGTGCGAAGTCCTTGTCGACCCAGATGAACACGCAACGGCTGTAGAGCTGGCCACCGTAGCGACAGCGCACGACGACGAAGGATTCCTTGTACTGGGCGCGCACGGGGTCCAGCAGTTCCGCCCGGTCATCACCACAACTCTGCCAGTCGGCCCAAATGAACGCCACGGCGCCGGGGTCCTCGTCGTCATTGGCCAGTTCGACGTCGGGAGGAAGGACGGCGCGAACATTGGCCGGATCGGTGCGGTACTCGACGGTGAGCAGGTCGCCCGAGTAGTGCCACGGCGGCGGCGGCAAGATCGACGCCACACCGGACGCCGTTCGCGGGAAGGGGAGGCCCTCAAACGTCATTGGTACTTTTTAGTCCAACCGTCGGCGGGCCGATCAAACCAGACGTGGACCTGCCCGGTGCCGATGGAGTTCTCATACTGCGAATACATGCGTCCCGGCGCGGTGCAGTCGACGCCACCGAGCGCGTGCACCATCATCTGATAGTGGGCGAAGTGGCCCTCAGGGCGAACTTTCAAGAACTCGTCCATCTCGTTGACGACCTGGGCGTGGTCCCCGCGCGTCAGCGCGTCGATCACGCGGTGATCCCAGTATCGAGCCTCGTCAGAGTAGATATTCTCCTCGGGCGCCGCTTCGTGATTGCGCAGGTCACGCAGTTTGTGGAACGTGTGGCTGAGAGCGCCCGAGGCGATGAGTACGACGCGCAGGTCGCTCTGGCGAACCGCTTCGGCGACCACCTTGCCCACGGTCGCGAAGTCACTGTTTTCGGCCGTCTGGCAGACGCCAATCGAGGCCCATGCCTCATCGCCCTGGAGAAAGGAGAGGAAGTTGAGTGTGGCGTAGGTGACGGGAAGATGTTCGTTGTCGATCGGTGTGATCCAGCAGTCGTCGGTTTCGTCGGCGATCTTGCCGATCAGTCGCGCGAAGTCGGCATTGCCCGGCATGTCGTAGGGGACGCTCGACATTCCGCGTGGTAGTTCCTCGCTCGTGAAGAATCCGATCCGCCGCTCCGCGGCGGTGACGACGAATTCGACCGTCGTGAACCAGTGGCTATCGAACACCAGCACAAGGTCGGGCTTGAGGACGTCGAAGACCTCTCGTCGAAGTTGGTGGAGTCCCGTGAACAGAGTGCTCTCATTACCGTTATTCAGCTCTCGACGAAGTTCGTCGGGCAACACGATGGTGGGTACGTGGGCGAGCAGTCCCGCCCCGACGATTTCACCCATGGGTGGTTCCTTCCTTTATTTGCAACGTTTTCAGATCTGAATAGAAGTCGAGGGCGTAGTCGCCGCCTTCACGCCCGATGCCGCTGATGCCCGTACCACCGAAGGGTGCGGTGAGATCGCGCACGAGAAAGCAGTTCACCCAGATGGTGCCGGCGCGTAGTTGCGTTCCCAGTCGCTCGGCGCGCTCCACGCTGCTCGTGTAGATGATGGCCGAGAGTCCGTACGACGTCGAGTTGGCCAGTTCGACCGCTTCGTGTTCGTCAGCGAACGTCTGGATGGTCAGTACCGGTCCGAAGACCTCACGTTGGACGATCTCGGAGTCGTTGGACTTGGGCTCGACGAGCGTCGGCTGATACCAAAGACCGTTCTCGCGATCGACGTCCCCACCAAAGACGATGGTGTCGCCACCGTTGCGGGCTCGTTCGACGAAGGCGCCGACACGCAAGAGGTGCTCGGGGTGAATGAGCGGCGACACGGTCGTCGCGGGGTCGCGGCTGTCACCCAACACGTGGCGCTTGGTGGCCGCCTCGAAGCGTGAGACGAACTCTTCGCGAATCGACGATTCGACCAAGAGTCTCGTGCCCGCGAGACAGACCTGGCCTCCGTCGTCGTACATGACGGCCGCCTTCTGTGCGGCGGCGTCGAGGTCGGCGTCGGCGAAGACCATGAAGGGACCTTTGCCTCCGAGCTCGGCCGTGAACGGTACCAAGTTCTGCGCGGCCGCCTCGCCAATGAGCCGCCCCGTCTCGGGGGAACCGGTGAAGGAGATCCGACGAACGCGAGGATCCTTGACCAGTGCGGCACCGACCTCTTCGCCCATCCCCTGGACCAGGTTGAACACGCCCGGGGGGAAACCCGCTTCGTCGACCAAGTCCATCAACATCGAACAGCTGAGTGGCGACCATTCGGCCGGCTTGAGGACGACCGTGTTGCCCGCGGCGAGCGCTGGTGCGCACTTCCAGGTCGAGAGCATGAAGGGCGCGTTCCAGGGCGTGATGACGACCGTGACACCGGCGGGCATACGTAGCACCGTGTTCTCGGTCCCGTTGGACGACCACCTACGTGGCGTGTAGTTGCGTGCGAGTTCGGCGTAGGCGCGAAAGTTACGGGCGCCGCGTCCGATGACGCGCAGTTTGAGGCTCTCTTCGAGCATCGCCATGTCGAGACATTCGACGTGGGCGATCTTCTCGACGTCGCGATCAATGAGTTCGGCGAGTCGATCGAGGTATACGCCGCGGTCGGCCGTGGAGAGGGCGGACCACGCGGGGAAGGCGTCGCGGGCTGCGGACACTGCGAGATCGGCCTCGAGCGCGCTTCCTCGCGCCACGTCCGCCAATTTCCAGGTCCAATCGAGTGGCGTCCGATCCTCGAAGGTGCGTGGCGATGCGACGCGCTCACCATTTATGAAGTGGTCCGGCGAGACGCTCACGCCGTCCACGTCCACCCGAGTGCTACTCACGATTGGAACTTCGGTCGAATGGCCGGAAACGGCAGTTCATCGCGCTTCGTGGCGTTGGGTCGACGTTGGCCACGGAACTCCCACTCGGCCCCGAGGGCGGTGGAGAGGACCTCTTCGCTCTCGGTGGGCTGCGCGCCAACTTCGTCGCTCACCGGTGTGGGACCCTCGACGATGTGATTCGTCAGCGCACCGAGACCCTCGACCTCGACCGTGACCACGTCGCCCGGTTCGACGGGACGCGAGACCGCGGGCGTTCCCGACAAGATGACGTCACCGGGCACGAGGGTGATCAGGCGGGCGAGGTCCGCCACCAGGTAGTGCATGTCCCACGCCATCTCGTCGGTCGAGCCGTCCTGTCGAACGTCGCCGTTCACGGTCGTGCGCATTGCTTTGTGGCGGAAGTCCCAGTCGGTCACCAGTCCCGGGCCGATCGGGCACAGCGTGTCAGCGCCCTTCACGCGCAACATTGAACCGGCGTCGGTGTCACGGAAGTCGTGCAGGCCGTAGTCGTTCGCCACCGTGTAACCAGCGATGTAGTTCGGTGCGTCGGCGACAGAGATGTTGCGCGCGCTTCGGCCGATGACGATGGCGATCTCGCCCTCGTAGTTGAGGTACTTGCAGTTCGACGGCCGCACCACGGCGCCCCCGTGCGCGTTAAGCGCGGAAACGGGCTTTTGAAAGTACGTGGGGGCCGGCGGGAGTTCCACCCCGAACTCGCGCACGCGTGAAATGTGGTTGAGGTGACAACAGAGGATCTTGGTGGGGGAGACCGGCGCGAGGTGGGTCGCCGTTGCGGCATCGACCCGGCGACCGTCTCGGGCGACCAAGGTGTCCCCTTCGAGGACGACGTCGGTGGGGTTCCCGTCGAGGAGGATTCTACGAAATTCCACGTCGCTCCCATGGTCGTTTGCATCTAAACGTTGTGGTCCAGACTAGTAAGTTGCTGGGAGAGCGGCTCCGCGCGAGGTGCTACTTTTCCCAACGTATCCCAAGGGGGCAAGATGTCGAGTGAGTACAACCGCCTGCGCGTGCTGTGGCCCGACCATCTCGGACTGGCGAGGGGCAAGTACGTGCCAGCGAGCTTGGCCGACCACGGCGTTCGTCACTGCACCGGCACCTGGGCTCTCGGTTACGACCGTGGCATGACGCCCGAGACACCGGGGTCGCACTGGAACGAGGGACTGCCCGACTTCGACGCGACCTACGACCTAGACGACATTCGACCGGGCTGGGAGCCGGGCACCCGGGTCGTGGTCGCCGATCTCATGCGACTCGGTGAACCCTTCGACGTCGCGCCACGCCACGCCCTTCGTCGGGCGATCGCCGACTGGCAGGAACTCGGTTTCAGTCCCTTCGTGGGTATGGAGTTCGAGGCGTACATCTTCGAGCCGGACGGCTCGGGTGGCTGGCGCCCGATCGACACGCCCGGGGCGTACGTCTACGGCACGGGGCCGGCCGTCGACCCCTACGGTCTGCTCGACGCCATCTGGGCGGCCTGCGAGGAGGCGGAGATACCACTTGAGTCGGTGAACTCTGAGTACGACTCGCCACAGTTCGAATTCACCCTGCGCTACAGCGACGCGCTCACCGCCGCCGACGAGGGATTCCTCTTCAAGGTGCTCGCGCGCGAGGTGGCGCACCGACTCGGTCTGCTCCTCACCTTCATGGGCAAGCCGCTGTCGGACCGCGGTGGATCGGGTCTGCACTTCAACATCTCGTTGCGTAACGAGGCCGGTGACAACGTGATTCACGATCCCGACGCGTCCGACGGCGTCTCGGCCCTCGCGAAGCAGGCGGTCGCGGGCATGCTCGCGCACCACCAGTCGCTCGCGGGACTGTGCGCACCGAACGTCAACGCCTACAAGAGGTTGCGCCCCGCCTCGCTCTCTGGTTACTGGGCCAACTGGGGCTACGACCACCGTGGCGCGACCGTGCGCATCCCGCCCGAGCGCGGGGAAGGCTCACGTCTCGAGCATCGACTGAGCGACGGCGCAGCGGTCGTGCACACCGCGTTGGCGGCCGTGTTGCAAGCGGCACGACTCGGCTACGTCAACAAATTGGAACTCGGCCCGGCCGAGGGCGGCAACGGACTGGACACGATCGACGCCACCGTGGGCGTTCCGCCGTCACTCAGTGACGCGCTCGACGCGCTCGAAGCCGACCAGGAACTGGTCAGCGCGGTCGGAGAACAGATTGTCGCGCAGCACGTGGCGGTCAAGCGAACGGAGTGGGAACGCTTCACGGGTGCCACGACGGACTGGGAGATGCGCGAGTATCTCCCGTTCCTCTAGCGCCACGCAACCTTCACGGGGAGCTTCTTCGTTCCGCTGATGAAGTTCGAGCGGAAGCGTTCGCTCGGCCCATTCGCCTCGATCTTGGTCCAAGCCTTCGCCATCTCCTCGAACATCACGCGAAGTTCCAGGCGCGCGAGATGCGCGCCGAGACAGAGGTGCGCGCTGTGCAGACCAAAGGCGACGTGATCGTTGGGGGAGCGGTCGGGGATGAACGTCGCGGCGTCGGGGAACTGCTCCTCGTCGAAGTTGGCCGAGACGTACCAGAGGACGACCTTGTCGCCCTTCTTCAACTTCTGTCCGCGCAGTTCCGTGTCCTCGACGACCGTGCGCCGAAAGTGCATGGTGGTCGTCGCCCAACGAAGGACCTCGTCCACGAGCAACTTCACCTGTGCCTCATCCATATCCGGTAACGCCGCGAAGATCTCTGGGTGATCGATGAAGACTTGTGCTCCCGCGGTCATGGTGTATCGCGTGGTGTCGTTGCCGGCGGCAACCATCAACGCGAAGAAGTTCTTCAACGTGGCGTCGTCGAGCGTGTCACCGTCCTTCGTTGGCGCGAGGAGTGCGGTCAAGACGTCGTTGGTGGGCGTCAGTCGACGCTCCTCGAGCGCCAGTTGGGCGTACTCGAAGAGTTCGATCGCGACCGGACTTCGAAAGGGCAGCAGTCGGTACTCGCTGGTGTCGGTCTGGTCAACGACGTAGTCGGTGAAGTCCGGGTCAGAATTGCCGATCAGCGCGTCACCTTTGCTGACCAACCAGTCGAGGTCCTCGTCGGGAAGTCCTAAGAGGCGCCCGAGCATTCGCATGGGTAGTTCACGGGCGATGTCCTTGACGAAGTCGAACTCCGACTTGCCGTCCAGATTGGCGAGTACCTCTTTGGCGAGCTCGCGGACGGCCCCTTCGTAGTCGGCGACGGCGCGGGGAGTGAACGGTCGCGCGACAATCCGGCGAAGTCGGGTGTGTTCGGGTGAGTCCATCTCCATCATCGTGCGACGGGCCTCGGTCTCCTCTTCGTCCATGTCCTCCAGACGGATACCCAGGCGACTCGAGAAGAGCTCCGTGTGGCGGCTCGCGAAGAGCACGTCCTCGTACTTGGTCAGGCTCCAAAAGCCGCGTCCGCCGTCGGTCTCCTCGGTCCACGCCACGGGATTGTTCGCTCGCAGGTCCGCGAAGACCTCGCGGGGAATGCCGGCGACGTACGTGTCGTGCGACGTGATGTCGATTTCGGGTGCATCTGACGACATGGAACCCCTTTCGTTGAGCCCAGAGTACTTGTTTGGCGCCAAACGAGATTGCGCCACGACGGGACCCGCCGCTTCGTATTATGGAGAGATGAGCAAACCGCTTATTGGCATGTCGGGACGTCGATGGCCAGCCTCGGCCCTCGCGGACAACGTGCCCAAGGCCATGTACGAACTTAAATTCGACTTGCACTTCTCGGACTATCCGGCGTCGGTCGCCGCGGCCGGCGGACTTCCCGTCGAACTGACCCGTGACGCGGACGTCGTGGGCGTCCTCGCTCGTCTCGACGGACTGATCCTGAGCGGGGGAGCGGACGTTGAGCCCGATCGCTACGGCCACCACGCCGATGAGAACCTCGGAGCGATCGAGCCGGACCGCGACGAATGGGAGCTAGCCCTCTTTCGCGAGGCTCGTCGACTCGAGATGCCGATTCTCGCCATCTGTCGAGGCGCCCAGTTGGCCAACGTCTACTACGGCGGCACACTCAACCAACACATCGAACTTGACGATGGCGCCGGTCATCCCCAGTGGGACACCGACGGGCGCGAGCGCACCCACGAGGTGAACGTCGTGCCAGGCTCGTTGCTCTCATCGCTCTACCCGGCGTCGATTGGTGTGAACTCACTCCACCACCAAACCTTGGCCGTCCTCGGCAACGATCTCGTGGTCTCCGCCACGGCTCCCGATGGCGTGGTCGAAGCGGTGGAACTTCCCGGTCATGACGTGCTCGCCGTGCAGTGGCACCCCGAACTCCTTGAAAAGCCCGACCCGACGTTTCGATGGCTCGTAGAGCGTTCCGCGGAGTATCTCTCCAAGAAGGCGTGAACCTCTCGTCACCGCACGCCCTCGCTCGGCGTCTCGCATCGACCTCGAGCGAGGAGTTGTCCGCGGATTACGAGAACCGATACTCGTAGAACGTCTCATTCGACGCGGGATTGAACGGATATCCTCGCGGCTGACGTCCAGCGAACGATTGCGTTGCCGCACGGCGAAAGACCGAACGAAGGGCCATACTGGAGAATGAACTTGCCGCGACGAGCGAACTCTCGACGAATCGCGATCGGCGTGGTAGTGGGAGCATCGCTGGCTGTCACTGGCTTACTCCCCATCGCGGCGGGGGCCAGTGTCAGCGTGAAGACAGTGGTCGCAAGGTGGTCGCCTAATCAAGCAAAGTACTGCTCGGCCACCCTCGGCTTTTCGGATCTCTGGAACGGCGGCATCCACAAGCCCGTCACGGCTCGGTGGGAGTTGTCGTATCTCGAGAATACCGCCGTGTACGCGCCCACACGTCTGGTGCATACCGAGATCGGCCCGATGGCCGTGGCCTTCTCCAATCTGATCGGTGACGCCAGTGGAATGCGGTCGTTCACTCGCCACCCAGAGTGGGCGCCACCCAGCTTCGCCACGAAGGACCCCAAGGTCCGCGCGTTCTTGAAGTCACTGGCGCCGTACGACACCGTTCATGGCGATGCGCTCACTAAATCCATTAGCGCGTGCGCGAACCTTCCAACGGGTCTTTCTGTCCACGCCGAGCAAGCGCTCACTTCGGCGACCACTGCGTACTACGTGAACGTTGCCAACGGCGGCATTCGGGGGATGACGATTGCCCAGTACGAATCGATCCTCCCGGCCGGAGTGGGAGAACGCGTCGTCGCCAACGGATCGAATGCCAAGTTCACCTTTGAAACCGGCGCCGCCGTGTGCGTGACACGGCCAGCACCGAATGACCCTCCACCAGCCGTGGTCCGGTGCCGTAGCACCAGCTAGCGCCGGATTGGGCCGAGAGTTCTCATTGTGTCGGTAGTCGTGTCTGGCACGACCGATCATCACGGTTTCTAAGAAGTCAATGGGAATCAATCTTGACAAATGTCGTTTGAGTCCGTACATTCATGCGGTCACCTCTAACGAAGGGGTGGCTCAACATGGGGGGATTCAACGGTGAGCGATGTCGGCACGAAGACGTTGGGCGGCAAGAAGAAACTGACGCTGAAGGATGCGGTAGCCCAGTCGGTCGGCTTGATGGGTCCGGTCTTTTCCATTGCGTTCTTGGTGCCGCTCTTGGTGGGCATGAACGCCTCTGGCCGGGGAGCGGGTAACGCGGCCTCACTGTCCGTCTTGATCGCGGCGATTGGTGTCGTGGGTCTGGGTTGGATCGTGGCGGAGTACACCCGCAAGATCCAGGCGGCCGGATCGCTTTACGACTACGTCACCGACGGGCTCGGCACCAAAGTGGGTACTGCCGCGGGATGGCTGTACTACACGGGAATGGTGGCGCTCGGCTCGGCCATTTTGCCGATGATCGGCGGCACCATCCATGACACGATCCAGTCTGAGTTCAATGTCCAGCCCTTCCCACAATTGGTGTGGGACATCTTGCTGTTTCTCCTCGTCGCGGTCGTCATGTTCTTCGGTGTCACGCTTTCGACCCGGATGCAGTTGACCTTGGCGATGATTTCGCTGACTGTGGTCTTCGTGTACTCCATCTTCGTCATCGGCAAGAGTGGCGGCATTCACCACATCGTGACCGGTTTCTCACCGAACAGTTCGCCCACGCACTGGAGCGGTGTGCTCTTCGGTGTTCTCTACGGCGTGTTGCTCTTCACCGGCTTCGAGACGTCGGCCAATCTCGGCGAAGAGACGGAGAATCCAAAGCACGACATTCCCCGAGCGGTCCTGCTCTCGGTGTTGGCCATCGCCGGCTTCTACATCATCGCGACCTTCGCGCAGATGTCGGGCTTTCACTTCAACCTCGGTTCCTTCGGCAAGAATGCCGCGGCACCGCTGTTCACGCTCGCCGGACCGAGTTCCGCTGGTGGCTACGGCTCGGTGGCGATGCGACGCCTGGTCGAGTTGGTCGTCATCTTCGACATGATCGCGGTGCTTATTGGTTGTGCCGTCTCGGCGTCGCGAGGAATCTTCGCGATGGCGCGCGACCACAGCCTGCCCCAGCCCCTGGCCAAGATCTCTACGAAGGGCACTCCGATCGGCGCGAGCAACTTTGTCCTCTTCGTCTACGCGCTCTCCATCACGCTGACCGTGACGACGTCGCTCTTCGCGATCACCGGCTACCCGCACTACTTCGCGATGTTCAGTTGGCTCTCGACGTACGGCGGCTTCGCCATCGCGGTGATCTACCTTCTGATCTCCATCGGTGCCCTGGTCGGACTGAAGGATCGCGGTAAGTCGATGGCCCTCTACTTCGCCTGCGCCGTGGGCATCGCGGTGACCGTGGGCGCTATCTTCGGTTCGATCTACAAAGTGACCGAGCCGACGATTTCGGCACCGATCGCCGCCGGGGGTGTGCTGGTTCTGGGGTTGATCGTCTCGCTCTTCATGACGAACACGCCGCACACGCAGACGGAATTCTCAGAACTCAAGGAGTCCGAGCAAGGTCCTCTCAAGATCTAGCGCCGTTGGATTCAACGCGGAGAGTCGACGAGACGAACAACGCCTCATCGCCGTGGATGGATAATCTCGACAACATGAATCTTCGGCTGCGTCCCTATACCAACGCGGACGAGTCTGCGGCGAGAAGTGCCCACATGGTCGCCCTGTCCGAGGGCTCGCACATGCTGCTCGGCTTTGACGACGACACGACGTGGGACGATTTCCTCAACTCGATCGATGACCAGCGCGCGGGACTACGTCACTCGACCTACGTGGTTCGCGGCGTGCAACTGGCCGCCGACGTGAATGGGGAGATCGTCGGGCGATCATCAATTCGATTCGAACTCAACGACTTCTTCGCATCCCAGGGCGGACATATCGGCTACTACGTGCGCCCCGAATATCGACGCCTGGGCTACGCCTCGGAGATCTTGCGCCAGGCGTTGATCATCGCTCGATCCGAAGGTGTGGGTCCAGTGCTCATGTACTGCAGCGACCTCAACATCGGCTCCTCCAAGGCCATCGAGCGCAACGGAGGACTGCTCGACGAGACCGGGCTCTCGGTTGATGACCAGTTGACGTGGCGCCGGTACTGGATCCCGTAGTCCTGCTCGTCGAGCGTCTCGCGTAGGTACGATCGGGGCATGCTCGCAGACTCGCCATTCGTTGGATTCATCCCCGTCACGAATCTCACGGATGCGAAGGAGTTCTTCGTCAACACCCTTGGACTGACGTTCGTCCACGAGGATGACTTCGCTCTCGTGGTGAACGCGAATGGAACCACACTTCGACTCACACCCGTTGCCGACCTGCACCCACAGCCATTCACCGTGGCCGGTTGGTCATCGAATGACGTCGCGTCCACGGTCGGTCAATTGGGCGATGCCGGCGTGGCGTTCCATAGATTCGACGGCCTTGATCAGGATGAACTGGGCGTGTGGCATGCCCCGGGTGGCGACCTCGTCGCCTGGTTCTCGGACCCTGACGGCAATATCCTCTCCATTTCCGGTCGCGCATCGGACTGAATTTTTCGCTGGCGGTGCAGCCACCAGCGGTTCGGTGCGAGGTTGTAATGAATCGTCCGTCCACGTCATTTATGAAGTGAGCGCATACCAAGAGAGCCAGGGGGTTCGCGTGCTAGTTCCTTCTCGAAGGAAGTTGCGACGGCAGATCCGTCGAACTGCAGCGTTACTCCTCGTGATGGCACCCCTCGGGACCGCTCTGGCAACCTCCCCGTCGGCCATCGCCAGGGCGGGAGTTGCCGCCGCCGCGCCCCTGACTCGATCACCCTTCACTCTGGAGTCAATGGTCTTCTCCAATGTCCTCGACGGGTACGGCCTCTTCTCGAGGGTCTCGACGAATGGTGATCGATGTTTTGACTACGTCGGGCGCACGAGTGATGGTGGGGCGAATTTTCGAGATCTGGTGCTCGCGACGAGGTGGAACTGTGCCAACGGTGCAATGCCCACCGCCTTGACGTTCGACGGCGGCAACGGATTTCTTTACGGCCCCACGCTGTCCGTCAGTCACGATGGCGGGCGTTCATGGACCACCTCGCGTTCCAGCGGCGACGTCGTCGCCATCGCGAGCGCCGGACACTCGCTGTGGCAGCTCGTGTCAGTGTGCTCGAAGCTCGAGGCGAGATCGGATGGATACTGTCCTCTGCTGCTCGAAACCTCGAGCAACGGGGGCCGAACGTGGACGCAATCTCCGACGTTTCCGAAGGGCGCGGCCGTCCATCCTCAAGTCGCCGATCAACGTTCGTCGGGTCAGACCTTTCTCATTCGCGTAAATCCTCGAGTCGCCTACGTCGTGCTCCCACCTATCGTCAACTTCAAAGGAACCACTGACCACGCCGAGCTCTGGTTCACGGCGAACGACGGTGTGACGTGGACGAAGCGGTCAATCGCTTGCGGCATCGACGCACTGTCGGTGGCCCTGTCGGCCGCTCCGGGCGGTGCACTTATCGGCGTCTGCGCGAGCGGACCGAGCACCGGCTTCCAACCGAAGTCGACGGTGCGATCGATGAACGAAGGCCGGACCTGGACGGTCATCAATCCCTGTGACCCCACCGTCGCGACGACCAATCGGCACTGTTCGTCGCCGCTGAATGATGGGTACCTCGGTTCAATTGACGCCGTGTCCACTGAAGTGGTCTTCGAGGTCGGAGGACGCAGTTCCCTCAACGTGACTTGGGACGGCGGCCATAAATGGACGCCGGTGGAACCGTTACTCGGCGGTTCCGATGCCGGGACGTTTCAGGTCGCGTTTCTCAATAGTCGCGACGGGAAAGTAATCGTTGCCGCAACCAATGAGATCGCCACGACGACCGACGGCGGCAAGAAGTGGACGAGTCGAATTGCGATGATCAACCGGCGCAGTTAGTCGGATTCTGCAGTCAACGAGGGTTAGGGTACTCACGACGCCCGGCAGTGTGTGGTGAGGACAGAGGGTGGCTTCAATGCGACGGTTGCGACGGACTACCTTCATTGGTGCGGTGGTGGCATCTCTGTCACTACTGCAAACGTGCTCGAGTGGAGCCAGTGTCGCTCCGGGAATCATTAAAGGGATCATCGAGCGATGCCCGGCGACCGCCACGTACCAAGGATCCGTGAATATCAGATTGCACTACGCGAGTGGCGCACTTGCGATGTGGACGTCCACGGATAAAAATTCACGTCCCACGCACTTCGAGTTCTACACACCCCCTGGCAACTACTTCGTCACCGTGAGCGCCGACGTCTCGATTCGATGGCCCAATCGCGTTCGCTACTTTCACGTCTCTTCAGGCAAAACCGTGCAGCTACCCAAGTTCAAGGATGCCTGCGTATCCACGGGTTAGTGGCCTTGGCTCGGTTTTTTCAATCGTATTGCTGATCGATGACCATGATGTGAGACCAATCACATTGTTGTCCCGGTTACCAGTAGAAGAGCGAATCCGTCATAGCCCTTGCTCCCAACTGTCTGCACCGCGGTGGCATCGAGCCCACTGTTCGCCGCCGCGTGCTCGATCAAGGTCCGCACGCCGTGCACACGTGGGTCAGGGCTGTTCGCGTCCACCACCTCTCCGTCTCGCACGACGTTGTCGGCCACGATGACGGTGCCCGTGCGCGAGAGTTGGAGTGAGAGCGCCAGGTAGTCGGGGTAGCCCTCCTTGTCCGCATCGATGAAGATGAAATCGAACGGTGCGGTCCCATCGTCGATCAACTTCTGCAGTGACGAAGTTGCCGGTCCGACGAGAATCTCGACGAGGGAATCAAGCCCCGCGTGTTCGAGATTCGTTCGCGCGACGTCAGCGTGATGAGGCTCCAACTCAAGCGAGATGAGCGTGCCGTTGGACGGTAGCGAGCGGGCGAGCCAGATCGTGCTGTAGCCGCCGAGCGTGCCGATCTCGAGAATGCGCGTCGCCCCCATCATCTTGGCGAGCAGCGTGAGCAACTTCCCCTGATTCGGTGCCACGTTGATCCGGGGGAGTCCGGCCGCGTCACTGGCGGCCAGCGCGTTCGAAAGTGCCTCATCGGCGGGCACGAGTTGAGAAACCAAATAATTGTCGACGTTCGTCCAGAGTTCTTCGTTCATGGACGAAGTCTCTCATTCCAACTCGCGACGCGGAGCGATTTCGAACGAATCCTTCAAGACGGCTCCGGTCGGACATCGAGTGCCCATTGAGGGCTCGATCGTTGTTGGGCAATGGAACTGCCCTAGGGACCGCCCTCTAGATCGAACGACTGAAATCTCGGTCCGGGCGACTTCACCCACAGGGTGGAGAGGCAGGCACCAGTACCGAGGATCGCACTTCCGGATGGCGTCACACCCGCGACGTGGATTCGCGCATCGCCGAATGTGCTCAGATGCGACGTGATCGGACCCTCGGCTTCGAAGTCGCGTCCACAGAATGAAATGCGCGAGTACGAAGAGGAGAAGACGTTCACGCTGTGGAACTTCACTGCGCTCCAACCCAGCAACCCCACTGCGCCGAAGGTGACAACGACGGCCATCGTCGTCAACCACAACGCCCACGGCGCGCGAAGGGACAGGGTGCCGACGGCGAAGACGATGAGTGATCCGACGAAGGACTCCCAGCAGATTCCACGAATCCACCAGATTGCGATAGGCACGATGAGACCCATGACGATCGCGAACGCCAGGCGGGGGCGCGCCACGTCGCGACGTCGAATGACCGAAGTTGTCGATTGTGCATCAAGGGGATACGTCGCGCCCTGCATTAGCCACGAGCCTAGGTTTCGTTGCTGTGATCGACGGACCTGTCTCGGTAGTTGGCCCGGATGGGCGCTAAGGAACCAACGTCGCGAGGTTGACCGCCTTCGACCACCGTTCTGTCACTGGGGCAACCTAATCTCGTGAGCGGAGTCTATGAATGAAAATGCACTCGTAGGTTGGTGCGCCGGACGGACTCTTTGGGGGTGAGGTGTGTCGAACGAGCGGTCACAAGAGGCGTCCACGACGCGCCTTGAGGACGCTGACTTCTCCGGCGTTCGACTCCACGGTCCGAACTTCGAAAACACGGTCATCACCGATGGCTGGTTCCTCAACGCTGACTTTTCCGGCGATGTCGGAGGGCTACGCGTAAACGGCGTTGAGGTTCTTCCATTGATCGAGGCCGAACTCAACCGGCGCTGGCCTGGCCGAGCATCACTGCGCGCCACGGATCCAAAGGTCCTGACCCAAGCGTGGTCAATGTTGGAAGGGATATGGCTTTCGACGATCTCGCGAGCGGGGGCGCTGCCCGAGGCGTGGCTTCACGAGCGCGTCGATGAAGAGTGGAGCTTCCTAGAGACACTTCGTCATCTCATCATGGCCACTGACTGCTGGCATGGTCGAATGATCAAGGGAGAGCCTCATCCCTACCATGCCTGGGGCCTCGCCGGTCCATTTCTCAACGATCCGGAGAGCCTCGGCCTGGACTTGTCCGCGACGCCGTCGCTCGACGAAGTCCTCGCAGTGCGCCAAGGGCGATTCGCCGACGTCGGGATGACGATCGCGTCGCTGTCAAAGAGTGACCTGGAGAGGGTCTGCCATCCACCCTCCACACCGGGCCACCCCCAAGTGCCGCACACCGTTCTGCATTGCCTCCACGTGATCCTGAACGAAGAGTGGGAGCACAACCGGTACGCGAATCGAGACCTCGACGTCCTCGTAGAACGTTCACGTTGACGCACCCGAGTCCCACTGGTACTAACTCAATCCGTCTCCACGAAGTTCACCATTGCCAACGGACTGCGCTCGACCCACTCTTCGAGGACGGCGTGTGGCCACCCGCTGCCCGGTCCATTACGGAGATTGAAATCGTCCACGAACTTGGCCAATATTCGATGACGCTCCGTGGGGTCGATGATCACCGTGGCGACGGCCGGCAGATCGATGACGACATTGTTCTTGAGATGGAAAATGAAATGTGGATCGCTGCGCAAATTGACAAGCCAGTCCCGATCGCGAGGACTGGGAATACCGCTCAGATAGATAGCGTCGCCGAACCGGTAGAAGCAGATCTCGATTCGGCGAGGCTCTCCGGAACGTCGGCCCGTCGTGGTGATGTCGATGGTGCGATCTTCGACGGTCGAAGAGTCGTTGATATTGAGCGCATCGCGCACGTCATCTCGCACGAAACAATTCAACCACGCAGTGAGGGACCGCAAAGTGAGGAGTCTCAAGGCTCCAAGGCAACCCCTAACCCGCAGCGAACGAGATATCCAAAATTGAACTACGTCGGTCGCTGTTTAGAATCGGTCCGGCGGCCCGGGGGAGTCCGCGAAGGAGGATTGGGATGACGCGGTATCTGATCTCGTTCGATGACGGTGCTATGGATTTCCCCGAGGAGGATTTCGAGGACGTTGGCCTCGCCGCACACGAAGTGGTCCAGGCGGCTCAGGACGCGGGCGTGTGGATCTTCGGCGGTGGATTGAGGAGTCAACGCGCGTCAATCGTGGGGACCGATGGGACGACCACCGACGGCCCTTTTCCGGAAACGAAGGCGATCCTGGGCGGATTCGCGATTGTTGACGTGCCTTCGCACGCGGACGCGTTGGAGTGGGCCGCAAGGTTCGCCACGGCCTGTCGCTGTGCGCAAGAGGTCCGCGAGATCATGTACGACCCGGCGGTGTGAACGAAGGAGTCCAGCCTCGTCGGGTGCGAAGGCTCTTCCTGCGGCTCCGACGCATCACTGTCTATGAGGTTTCAACGTCACGTTCAGCACCCTGGCTCGACGATGACTCGAGTCGATCCGGTGGTGCAAAGGCGTTTCGGAACGTGAATGCCGATTGAGTAGGACCTCGTTGTCGCAGCTCTCGCACGCGAGATTCCGCTTCGGATGTCGAGGGAAGATGTCCGTCGGGAATCCACCACAACGCAGTGGTGGCTTCCGCGACTCGTTCGAACCATTTTCTGCGTTGTAACAACACTGACCGGTGCATCGCGCCGTTCACCCACTCAGAAAGCTGTTCAATCGTTTCCCACACGCTCAAGTTGACGATCACACCCGCACTGCCTGCGACGTCCCATTCGAACGCTCTGATCGACGTCGAATTGCCATCCTCAGTTTGTAGGCGCCAAAGGAATCCGGGAGCTTGGTCCGCCGAGGCGTTGACTGGCGCGAGTGCGGCGACGAAATCTGTCAGTTCGAATGAGTCAAGTGGGGCTCGAAGCCGAGCGACATTTACCTGGGCGATCCGGTAAATCATCCGTGCAGGCTAACTCTGATGACCGGTGGTCGCATTTCGGGGCGGCGAGTGGGCGTGCACTCTCTTCGACCGGCCGGTTGCGGCTCGTGCCTTGATTGATGGACCTTGAAGTAATCGATGCAAGGTCGAGAAATCCTCTGCGTTCGTCTAGAAAGCAACGGGCAACCAGTTGTGACCACCGTCAAACGTCATGATCAAGCGATTCGGACCACGGGATCGTTGAGCCAAGGCGAACCCTTCGTTGGCATCAACGAAGTGCACGAAGGCCACGTACCCGATGTACACCACCGACCAGTGGCGACCCGCGTCGAAGCTGGCCAGCAAGTTTCGATTCTGGGAAGCGTTCTGGGTGATGAGGACCGTTCCAGACCTCGACGTGGCGATATCTGGTCCAACGTACTGACTCTGCGTTCCAAGTTCCGCGACCGCCGAGAACGTCCGTCCGGCATTGATTGATTCGTACAACCAGGTCGATCCCAAAGCCGCTCCTCGCGGTGCCGACTTCGAAAGTGGTGAAGCAAAACCTCCCATTTGACACACCGCGAAGAGTTGGCTCGATGTCGCAGCGCTCGGCACGGCCATACTGTTCCCCACGGAGTAGCAAGGTGGTGTCCACGGCACCCACGTACCCTTCTTCGACAGTTGAGCGCTGCCACTCACCCCTCGATCGTTGCCTTCGACGAGCCACCCGCGAGATCCAGAGAAAACGAATGCACCCGCCAAGGGTCCACCACCGGCCGGCGTGTCAAGGCCCTTCGAGTCGGAAACGCGCCAGTGGTCGTGACTGACAGGCGAACTCTCGACGGTGACAGAGGATGACTTGTTCATCGCCATCCAGTAGACAGTGCTTGTGGTGGCGTCGAGATCAAGAACGGTTGCCTGGCTATATATCGAAGGTTCCTTCTGGGATGTCCAGACGAGACCTCCATCGTGCGTGGACCAGAGGATCGGTTCGAAAGTCCCCGGAGGCTCATCGCTCACTTTGGGCGGCGTCTCAAGCGAACCGTAGATCCAGCCATCGTTGGCGTTGGCGAAGCGTACGTCCAGGCTCAGTAGACCGTTGTCATAGAGCGAATCGTTCTCAATGGCGGGCTTTCCGGCGACCTTGCGGTCGGCCAAGTGCAGGAGTGTCCGCGGGAGCGGACTCACTGACCACGATCGACCGGCGTTCGTGGTCTCGCTCAGTGAGAGACAGACGGAGCCGTCGTGACAGGACGTGGTGCCCAGTGCCCATCCCGTCGTCACCGTAGTGAAATCCACTGAGAGGGGACTGAACGACGCGCTCACGGCAGTTGCTGGGGCAGGCTGTAGTGGCGAACCGGGGGCGTTGGAGACACTTGCTCGACCCGCAAAGAACAGTCCCACGCCCAGGACAAGAGTTGCCAGCGAAATGTAGGCAGTTCGGGCGGGCATGACATCAACGTAGTCCTGCGAAGTTCGGGTCGAACGGTCAGTTCACCATCGTGGGAGGCTGGGCACATGGGCGCAATCCTTGCCGGCCTCTTTACCGGACTCTCGCTCATCATCGCCATCGGGGCCCAAAATGCCTACGTACTTCGCATGGGTCTTTCGAGACAGCACGTCGGTCTGATCGTCGCGATCTGTGCCGTCTCCGACATCGTCCTCATCATCCTTGGCATCGCCGGCGTCGGTACCATCGTCCGATCCGCTCCGTCGGCACTGCAGGTCCTTCGCTGGGTTGGCGTGGCGTACCTCTCGCTCTTCGCCGTTCGATCGTTTTGGCGAGCTCTTCGTCCCGGGGTGCTTCTTCCGTCGCCAGCGCGACGACCGACGACCAACGTCGTCGTGACGACCACGTTGGCGTTCACTTTCCTCAATCCTCACGTCTATCTCGACACCGTCCTCCTGCTCGGATCAATTGGCAATCAATACGGACGAGGGCGTTGGCTGTTCGCCTTCGGGGCATCGATGAGTTCGCTGATGTGGTTTTCGGGCCTCGGCTACGGAGCGAGATTCGCGTCTCGTCTGATGTCGCGCCCTGTGACGTGGCGGGTACTTGACTTAGCCATTGGCGTGGTCATGGTGCTGATCGCTCTCAAGCTGACAGTGAGCCCTCTCCCATCTTGAGTAGCCGCCTCAGAGGTAGCGATCGACGTGCAGGTGCGGCGATTTCATTCGGTGCCCCCGGATCGACGTCAACGTCCTGCGAAGAGATACCAGTGCCCATCGCGATGTTCACGGCCACTACCGCTAGGGGGAGACATTCGAAACTTGCCTGGAGGCGGTCGTAGGCTGATCGACGTGCGTTACACGCGGGTCTTCGCAGCGGGAGCCATCATGGTCGCAGGGTTGACGGCGTCTGCCGGCGGCGTCGATGCATCGTCTTCGACTGTCCCATTGTGCTCGCCGAATGTCCTCAGCGTGCGCGCTGGGGCCAGCGGAGCCGCTGCTGGCAACGTCGGTACCCCGGTTCTCATCAGAAACCAAGGCGCCGCAAGTTGCACGTTGGACGGATTCCCAGTCGTCGTCGCACACACCGAGGCGCCGAGTCCGCGACGGGTGACCTTCGTCCACTTTTCGAGGTCGCTGATCTTTAGGAACGTTGTCCCGAGACTCGTTGTCTTGGTGCCCCGTGGCACCGCCTCATTCGGCATCTCCTACGTGGACGCACTGGACCAGAACTACGGCCAAGGGCCACGTTGCCAGATGAACTCTGTAACCGTCCGACTCCCAGGGTTGACACCCGTACGCGTCTTCAAGGTCTCATTGGCCGCGAACGGACATGACGGATTTGGACCGATCAATTCGTGTTTTGCGGGCTTCGAACTGGGTCTGACGCCGGTTGTCAAAGGGCCAAGTCCACCCGAGTACTAGCAACTGTTTGCATTGCTCAACTGTCGGGGGTCAACGCATCCAATCGGCGCAGAGCCTCGGATGTGTTGACGTCGAGGGCGCGCAGAAGCACCGCCGCCGGATCTGGTGGTTCGAGCACGAGAATCCGGGCCAGCACCTGCTGGGCAGTGACATAGGTCTTGCGACGGTTGGGCTTGACTGCTTCCTCGAGCACCTTCTTTGCCGCCGGCGCCATGCGGAGGCGATCCTTTTGCGCGACGTCTCTGAACCTCGGCTTGTCCGGCACGGCGCGCATTGCCAGTGGGGGAGCGACGGCGCCGGACTGCAGACCTACGGTGGCCAGGGCTTCGTCATCCAGCGACGCAAGGGCCTGGCGAGCTCGCTGCAGGTTCACGCCCAACACCGCTTCGATCGAGGGGTCCTCAAAGAGGGCGAGCAAGAGGTGATCGGTGCCCGTACGGCGATCACCTCGGCGACGAGCCTCCTCACCAGCTCGCAGACAGATGGCCCAGGCGTGCAGCATGTCTGGCGCAACGGGTTCGGTTTTCATGATGGCTCCTTGTTGTATTTGGTATGCACGGATTGGCGAGTGACACCCAAAGCGTCGCCAATCTGCTGCCACGACCAGCCCTTTTCCCGGGCCGACGCGACGTGCTTCGCTTCGACCCTCTCAGCCAGGCGATGCAACGCCAACGAGGCCCGTAGCCCGATCGCCGGATCATCCGACGAGAGATTCACGTTGAGTTTGTCGATGTCCATAACTGTCAGTATAGATTGACAGCCGTGGTGTGTCAACCTAAATTGACAGACGATCGAAGTAGGCGCAACGGATCGAACCTTACGCTGGCGCCTCCCATTGGTCGACAAAGGAGCGGTGACACTCCGGCGAAAATCGCGAGGTCTATGGAGAGCCGGCTAAATGTCGTAGAGACCAAGTAACTGGTTCACGAAGACTTCAGCCTCGCGAAGAAACTGACCGCGTCGGGCAACCCAACCAACACCCCGCGTTTCCCTGGTGCGCATTTCCTTAGGCCACCCTGGGCGGGTAGCCGAAACGAGATCCACCCACTGTGAAAACGAGACGTCGTAGGTTGACGTCCCCGACTCCACGTCGAGAAGCCATTGCGTTGACTGGCCAACGCGATCCGCCAAATCAATGATGGATAGTTCCATTGCCTCGCGTCGCCGCGTCAGCCGATGCCCTTCGTCGAGTGCGGACGCGACTTGTTCAGCCTGACGGACTTCTGCAAATGCCCTTTGTTCGATTTCCAAGGTTCTTTCAGCACCATCGGGCCGTCCTCGTGGGTCAGCGGGATCAAAGACCGAGAGCGACGAATCACCGGGCGGAACTCCTTCCCCCGCCCACAGGTACTCACCGAAGTCGAGTCGAATGTAGATACGTTTCGCTCCGCGCTGTCGCCACCACGTCACTGCATCACTCGCGACCAAAAAATCAGGTCCAGTCTCAAATTGCGAATCATCACCTTCCCAATGTCCGGACCATCGCACGGCGGTGTTTGTCTCATCGAAAAGATCGGCATTGAGACCGAGATAGACCGCTCCGTGTTGAACGTTCTCCATGGTCGTCAGATTAACGGTGGCCATTCATTTGGATGGCGGGCAATCGGCGGAAGGGAGGTTGCACCCTCGGGCTGATATGCGCATTTACCCTCTCGAGACTTGCGACGCGGACACCGCAGTAGGGAGAGGTCAGGACCATTCCGGAATCGGGTCACTGCGCGTACCCACGGTCACTTGGCATCGGTTGCACCTTGATTCCGGTACCAGTTAAAAACTGACGGATCTGAGAGGCGTGTTCAGTGACGTGCAGTGGAATACCTCCGACGATGACTCCGTACAACACGTCGTGATAACGATGGGCCTGGGGGAGTGGCCAAGCGGCCTTCTCTTCGAAATGATCGTCAAGCGTTCGGCGTACCCTGACGCGGCAGTACTCGACGTAATCGAGGAGTTCTGCCCTCGTGAAGACTCGGTTCGGAAAGGCGAATGTGTTCTCGTCGAATGGTTGCGGCGGTATCCATGGCTCGAACTCGGCGGTGAGGTCGTAATCGAGCGTTGTCAGCGCGTGGTACGCCAGGAACCAGGGGGCCGAACCGTGCAATCCTCCGTACGACGTCGGTCTCGTGGGCGCCTCGTCAGGCCATAGGTCGGTCTCCCACAGATTGTCTGGACAATCCCTCAGTGCGGCTTCCAACAGCCGTAATGCCTCCTCGAAGTTGCGGGTGACGCTTTGTACAAACGGGTTCGTCACTCCTTAGGTAATAGCAGGTGCCGGGCGGAATCGCCATGGAGAAAGCTGGTCAGTCGTGGAAATATGAATCGGTGGCGTCATTCCCAGATTTCGGAGCTCCACTCACTGATGGTGTCGTTTCGCTCCGTCATTTCACGCTGGACGATGTTTCCGAAGTCGCTCGCTCTCCAAGACCCAGAGATTGTACGGTGGACCGTATCATTACCGACCCCGTACTCGGAGTCAGACGCTCGTGGCGGGATTGAGCGCCACGCCGAACGTTGGAACTCATGTTCCGTGAGGCAAATCACACGAGCGGTTGTTCCCTCGGCCCCTCCGGTGTCATCACCTTTCCCGCGTGGGGCCCAACATTTAACCATGGACCAACGAAGCCGTGGGTCGTAGACGTACTGGCGTAATTCTGACCTTCGTCGACCTCGATGGCAGGCGAACATGTTGTGCCAATCGCTCGGTCCAGGATCGCCGCTTCCACCTGGTATTCAAACTGGCGCGTGAATTCGTTACCGCCGCCGCCCGACATTACGATGTGTCCGCACTTCGGCAATAGGGCCACGATGACAGTTCCGGTGGTGGGGTGCGTCGCCAAGTGCCAAGTAATCGATACGTCCTCGTACGCGGCGCTCACGGTGTTCGGTCTCAGTTGCCGGCATACGTTGCTCGCGGCACTGAAGACGACGTCGCTCTCGCCCAAGTTGAGCGGGAGAATGACGGCGTACCAACCCTGACTTATCGGGATGACCGACGTCCCCTCACCGGCCGTTTCCTCCGTACAGGAGTACACGCCTTCACTCTTGGTCAACTCGACCAGTGACGGCGTGTCGTCCAGCGTGCTGATCCTCGGTCCCGATTGCACCGTGGTCGCCGATCGGTTCAACGTGACGTCTCCAAAGCCAATGCCCTCGACAGACCCACTTAATCCGTCGGTCGCCCACAGCAGGGTCTCCTCCGCGTACGTCAGATGTGGCGTGACTCCGCGAAACGGTGTGAGTGTCAGCGCACCATTGGAGAGATTGAACGACTTGACGAAGCGGTGCCCCACAATCGTGCCGGGCTCCAGCACGGTGGTCACGTTCTTCGCGTGCAACGCCTCTGCGGATGTGGAGTTATGGGCGGAGTCCGCCGCTCCCGACGTTGATGTTCCGGACGCCACCATTAAGAGACCCGCCAATATGATTGCCGCTGGAATCATTCTTCGATGCACATTCGACCTCCATACATTCACTGTCCTCGAAAGTCAGATTGTTACTCAAGTCCTCGGTTCGGACATGGTGACCGACGAACGTAAATCGTACGGAGGGGAATCCCCTCTATCACGGCACCCGCATACTTCGTGCCCGGAACAGTTTCCGCGAAATCGTTGAAAACGCAAGTGACTGCGAGAGTTGGAGATCGTCGGTGTCGGCGAAGTACGACGCCGAGGTCAGTACCGCAGGGGTATGTCGATGACGGGCGGCACAGAGCGAGGTCCGACGAAGAAAACTAGGCTCTCCGCAATGCAAGACGGTGCACTTATTGCGGGGATCGTGAGTGCCTTTGCCCTGGTGCTCTCGGTCCTCTTTCTCGCCCGACAAACCAAGGAGTCAGCGCGACAGTCAGTGCTCGCCAACCAACTCGCTGGATTGCAAGCGAAGGGCGAAATCTATTCCACGGTGGATCGGATCCTCTTGCAATTCTTGGAGTTCCCTCACCTGCGTAAGTACTTCTACGAAGGGATCGAGATCCCCGCGGCCGTTGAAGTTGGAGCGGACCGAGATGTCCGAGATCAGGTTCTTACGTTCGCCGAACTCTTCTGCGACGCGATCGAAAGAGGGCTTGACACTTATCGATCCGTCGAACCCGCTGCGGATTTTCGCTCTCCAATGGATACCTACGCGAGAGACATCGTCGAGGGCTCACCAGCCATTCGCTACCTCGTGCAGCTGCATCGAGGTTGGTGGCCAAATCTCGAGGCTTGGATTACGTTGCGACCGTCTAGTTGAGCCGTCGGGCCGACGTCAATAACCTGACTGCCAACTCGCAGCCTCGAGGTCAATATACGACTCGTCGCTCTAATCTGCACTTCGCTGAAGTTGCCAAGCATTTTCAAGGGCGTCCTCGATTGCGTCCGGATCACCCAGCACGAAGTCGGCAACGACCATCATGTGCTTCACGTATCGATTGGGCACACTGAAAGTGGCGGTGTCAGATTGCATCAATGAACGACGAAAGTCGAAGTCAATGCGAATCACCAAGTGATCAGCGTCCAATTGACGTGCAACCAATCTCCCGTGGTAACGCCACTCGGGCCACTGTCCGTGTCGCTCCGTTCGGCGTACTCCCTCTAGTTCCCCCAGCAGCTTCTCCACGTCAGCGAGACTCACGCGACAATTCTGCCAGTGAGCAGCGATGGCCGTCGTACGCCGTTTTCGTTGGGTTCGATGGTCCGACGTCAACACCTCTGTGACTGGCAAATTGACAAATGACCCGAGTAGAGAAATCTGATATCGCTGCTGGGCGAAGCGCGAACATATGATCGGTGCCAACGACGCCATTATGGACACCGATGCGGACACCTTGGCGCCCACGGCGAATAGGTCCTTCTATCAAGGTGTCACCATCACGAGAAGGGGGAGATGCAAAATGTTGCGAAGGTTCGGTGAACCAAAGTGCCTTAGTCCCGGTCGAGCGAGTCGAAACAAGTCAAGGCATCGTCTTGGGCGTGCGCGAGCAGGCGACCGGACCAGCCCCATACTTGTGATTGCTGTATTGCTCGCGACGACAACCATGGTTATGGGTCCCAAAGCCGGTGCCGCCCAACCCTCAGACGTGTTAACGGTGGCCGATTATGCATTCTCGACGGCGTATCACTCTCGGCCCCCTCAGTTCGTAACCGCTGCGGATGTTGCCAACGCCGTAGGCACTGTGCCGGTGAACAAAGCGAACATCACACTCGTCTTTAACATCGGAGACGTTCTGGATTACCCGCGGCTCGCGATGTTCGAGAACGACGCCACTTTTAAGCAGTCGTGCGTCGACTTCTCACCAAAGGTGGGTCGACGTCCGACCGTCATCCCGTGTCCCGCGAATGTCGTTGCGGTTTGGTCGGAGTTACCATTCGTACTCAACGCAAGTCGCAGCGCAGTAGCCGACGCCGCGTCAAGCGGAAGGGCCGTTTCGGGGGCGAACGTCGCGCAGTTCTTCAACGGCAGTAATTACATTCTCCGGCAGCAACCGACCTTTCGAGCGGGTCAAGGAGGGATCGTCGCGATCACTTGGAAGTTGAAGGTCAACGGTGACTTGACATCTTCAGTCGTCTGCGTACGGTTTCCCAAGACTGAAGCGGGAATCCCGATGCAAGTCGCCTGCAAGTAGCGGACTATGAAGCGCAGAGAAGTATTTCTGAAGGTGGGCCGACGTCAACGAACGGATCTGGAAACGGCACTCGATTGTGCGACTACCTCGATCGAGCGTCAAGAGTTGAAGTGCCGATATTCAGCAAGAGTCTTATGGCGATCAAGCTATTTGGAAATGTTGCGCTGTTTGTACCTTTCGGAATCTCGTTGCAACTCATACTTCGTCGACAGATTTGTGTCACGGTTGCAGCCGGACTGACGACTTCGCTTTGCGTCGAAGTATTGCAGTATCTGCTTGTCAGGGGTACATCATCCACGGGTGATCTGATTCTCAATTGCGCCGGAGCACTCGTTGGCGCGGGCGTCTCTTGCCTTTCCGTTGACCTCCGATCCAAAATGGTTTCATCAATGTCGTTGTAATTCCGCCATCGGTTAAAGCATCACGGCGTAAACGCCGAGCAATAATCCATCGGAGTCAGAGGGCCGACTTACACAATCTCAGACTGGCCGATTCCCCCGTTGATTCAGTTACAGCGTGAATCCATGGATGGCAAGTTTCGGTTGGCACGAGTCGGTCGGTTCCGTGGTTCTGGTACTGGACCTTACGGATTGTTAGAGTCACATCAATAGTTGAAATTGCTCCATAATCATCTTCCATTTCGAAGCCGCAAACTGAAGAGGCACTCATGAAGTCATCACGGGGCTGGCGTATCTTTAAGTCGTCGACTGCAAGCACTTGGATTCGATTGGGATCACTGTTCTTGTTGCTGGAACTGTGGCAACGTTTTCTGCACCCGTTTCACGGTGCGTCGAGCGAGTCGTTACGAATTCTCTTCGGTGTTTGCGCGATCTTCTGCTACCTACTGGCCGTGGTTTCTGGACCAAATTTCATCGCTTCGTTTCTGAGAAAACGGCGCAATTCAATTGAGTCTCCGTAATTCGTGATGGTTACCCGCGAACGGCCTTGGCGGAACAATCCGAAACTCGACCCTCATCAATAATTGCATTCGAATCTCGATGCGAACTTAACATTGGATTGTGTGGGTCTGAACGACGTTGAAGTTGCTATCGCAGCGGCCAGTGCCGGCGCCGACATTGTGAGGTCTCGTTACGGTACGACGTTGGAGCGTTTCAAGAAGTCGCCTAGTGACTTTGCAACTGACGTCGACATCGAAGTGGAAGTAGCCATTTTCGATTATCTTCGGAACGAGCGTCCGGGCGACGAACTAGTCGGCGAAGAGTCGGGAGATGCCCGAAAGTGCCACTCAGGACGAAGTTGGCTCGTCGACCCCTTGTGCGGTACGTTGAATTTCGCATCGCATACACCACTTTTCAGCGTCAATGTGGCGCTGAAGGATGCTGAAGCAACGCTGGCGGCTGTTGCGGTGGATCCCATGTCGGGTGAAGTGATGTGGACGAATGGAAATCGGTCATTTCTTCGAAATGGTGACGTCGATGTTGCAATGCATCCAACCTCAGACTCTTCGCTCGTAGACATCAACGTGGACGGTCCACATCCCAATGCGCCGTTATTCCACGCCGTTGACATGTTGTCCGAGCCAGAGTTCGTTCGTTACTTTGCTCCGCGGGTGAGTTCGACGAGTCTCGCACTTGCTTGGGTCGCAGTGGGAAAAAGAGTCGGATACGTCTCAGACTCGAATACGCCTGACAGCGTCCATTTCTCCAGTGGTATTGCGCTCTGCCAGTCCGCCGGTTGCGTCGTCACCAACTTGAGAGGCAGGGATCTTTACACGGGGGTTGGGGGGATTGTGGCGGCAAGTGACGCAACTGCCCACTCACGACTAATTGCAATCATTGAAGAGTTGTTCCGAAATTCAAGACGCACACTTCCGTAACTTCTCGACTCAAAGATCGAAAACACCGGAGGGCCGACCTACACGTTCTCCGAGCGGCGCATTAATGAATGGTGACAATAGGCGCACGGACTTCCTTCGTTGTCACTACGAGAACTTCAGAGCTACGAAGGCCCCCGCCACATTCCTTAAGTGGACGACGCGGCTCATTGTCAAACGAGCCGGGCTCTCGGGAGTGCTGGGTGTAGTAATGCTTGGCTCTACCAGGAACGCTCAGACAGCTTCCGGGGACGATAGTAGTTAGGCTGCACGATGTGCAGCCGACCGATTGGCTGCACGAACGGAGGCCCTCACATGAGCGATCTGCGCGCGGACGTGTCGTTGCTGCTGCAACTCGACCAGGTCCAAAAGCCGTCACTCGCCGCGCGCCAGTTTGCGCACTCAACCGAACTGGCCAATGTGTTGAAGAAGGGAAGGTTCTTCGACGCGTACTCCATGGACTCGGTCGAACGCTTCTACATCAACGAGATGGCGACGTACTTCGAAACTCTGGGCATGCTCCGTTCCAAGGGGATTGTTGACGCGGAGCTTGCACTGGACTGGTCCGGCGCTTTGACCGCCTGGCGGGTGATAGGCCCAGTGCTACTGGAGGCCCGGGAGGTGTTCGGGATCCCGAGCCTCTGGATCGATTTCGAGAATCTGGCACATGCCCAGGAAGAGAGTACGGAGTAGCGCGCTCGACGGCAGGGTATCGGTGAGCCGACCTACACGTTCTCCGACTGGAGGATTGGGTCATGGGTGTCGTCAATCCAAACCCTGACCAAGATCCACCTTTGAAGACCGACCTCGTTGTTAGTGTTCGGGATCATGGATGGAGAAAACGGGAAAGGCACCTCATATTCGCATAGGGAGTGGCGTAGTAAACGACTCGTCGCGGGCCCAACGGCCGAAAGTTTTGTCGTTCCTGTCGGTTTGGTTGTCGAGTCGTCTCCAGAGGCACTTCGCTTTCGTGGTCCAGCCAGCGCCGTTGCACTTCTCGATGAAGAGTTCGCGAAACTTGAGCGGTCAGAGCCCGGTGCCGAAGCTCATGTCGAGGGATGGATTTTAAGGGTCCAAGAAGAGTTCCCCGTTGATGTCCCGGAGCACGTGATTGTGATGTCCTGGGACTGTTGGGGAATGGCAGGAACAATCTTGAGTGATGTGGCATACGGCTACGAGATGAATCCATCTGACTTCAGCCAGGTTGGTTACGTCGCCATCATTGATGACAAAGGCCAAAGACACCCGTGGCCTCGACCTGACATCGGCGTGATCGTCGAAGGTCCGCTCCTCGGTAAGTAGTTAGACGGCCCGACGCAACGGTTCTGCACCCTTGCACTGGCGGCTGTCCGACTAACGCGTACTCCCTCGGTCCGTCAGATCGTTGTCTTCCATTTCCCAGGCATGATCCAAAGTGTGATAGGCGGTATGACGAATCAGGAAGCGTAGCGGCCAAGTCCGCGCCATCATGTTGTTCGCGTGGAACTTCCGAATTGCCGTACAGAACGCCTCTCGAAATTCGCGAACCTCAACGCTATCAGTCACCACTGTTCCATTGGGGTTGCGCACTCCGAGTTTGGTGGCCCAATCCTGCTCGACACTCAGGGTGTGAAGAATGATTCGGTCGCGATCTCGGCCGCCACCTCGCGGACCCTTCCTCATTTCGGCGGAAACGTTCGCCCGGACACCATCGAAGACGGACCAGCACGCGCGCATCAGGCTCAACTCTCGTTTCAACTCACTACTCGAAATCGTTCTCTCATCGATGTCCGAAAATGCGAAAGAGATTCCCCAAAAATCCGTGGAGCCGGTACCTTGGTACCGCTCAACAATTTCGACACCCTCGACCATTGCCAACTGCGAACCGAGACGGGCCATTCTCGCGACCTTGGCGTAGCGCGGAAGGTACGACACCAGTCTTTCAATGGCCGCATCCTCTGTTTTTGCGCCGCGCTCCAGACCAGGCCAATCTGGGGCAATCGCAACGATCCGCTTGTTCTTTGGTCCGACTTCTAGGGCCACCCGAAGTTTGTTAGCCATTGCACACTCCTGGATCGTGAGTCGGACTCATCCAACATCGGACCGAAGGATAATTCAAGAGTGCATTGGAAGGTCGACATAATTGCCCTGTCACTTGAGTCTTGTCGACTAGTCGCTTGGAACATTGGTGTTGAAGGGCCGACAGTGCACAATCCGACTGGCGACTCGACATCTGGGCTTGAACCTATGCAATTCGGAGACACTGACCGCTTCGCACATACGTCACACACATCATGAAATCACCGCTTCGATTTAGGATTCGAATAGGGAGGCGAAAGTGCCGAAATATCCGGTAGTCAGCAGTCGCGAAGAACTGGAGATAGTTTTGACGGACCTGCGGAAGGTGATGAACCTCTCGGTTCGTCTGCCAGACTTTCCATTCTTGAGTGAAGTTGGAACTGACTCCTTTTGCCAGGATCACCAAATAACCGCATTTGAACCCATCCTTGAAGCCTTGGCTCTCCAATACCAGGACTCGTTCGTGTCTGGGGCCAGAATCGATCCCCATTATCAGCTCGATGATGCAGACATGCGCGGGACGTTCTCGGCGTTCCACATTCCGCCATCACAGATAGCCAATCAATATCAGTCGGTGATGACATATGAATGGGACGACAACCCCGCTGAGGCCATGGCAAATTACTGGAATGTATTGTGCATGGCCGGATCGTCCGGGTCGTGGGCAATCTGGGCTGAACGAATGATGGGCATCGTGATCGTACGCACGATCGGTTCGGACGTGTCATGGCGAAATGATTCAGACTGGTTCTTGCCGGCGAGGGAAGCAGTAAGCGTGTTCATAGGGCAAGAGTTCTACCGAACGGGCGTGCCAGAGGATCTCCGCCAGAACTTTCTTCGAAATGTCCGTCCAATTGGCGACTCGTAGGGCCGACCTACACATTCTCCGGCTGGCGGATTGAAGGTTGGCTTGCGTCCGATGAAATTAGATCGTTACTTCATCCGTTTAGCGCTGATCACTAGGGCTGCGCCCACAAATGAGGATCAGGAACGCCGCCGCAGTTAGAACAAGAGCTCCGGTTCGCAGCGATGATGAATGCGAAATGTTAAGCGATGTGAAGATATTGACCAATGACAGCACCAAGAATGCCCAGGACGAGATGCAAATGAAGGCGACAGAAATGGAGGCTTTTGGATTCTGACGATTCGACTTCATCGGGAATGCGAACAACCAACCAATTGCCAAAATCAATCCGATAGTGACTGTCGCAGTGGATCCGGCAATTCCCCAGGCCTTCGCATTGCTCATTCTCGAATGGCCCAGAAAGAACACGAGTCCTGCGATGCCGATAGCAAGGATGGCCAATGAATCCATAAGAATCACCGACTTCATTTTGTCCGGTTTCGGCGTATCAATCATGAACCCCCTGTCAGAAGTTCTTTCTAATTCGAGCAGCAACGACGAATCGGGAAGCGATGAAGACAATGCACCAGGGAAGGAAAAACAGCCCAGAAATGATCGGGCAAGACATTTGCCAAGATAAGCCCTAAAGCGGCGAGACTCCATGCAGCTATGAGGATGACGATCACTGGGCTCACCATATCGGCAACGCAGTCCGTCGGCGAGTTTCTCTGGGCCGACCTACACATTCTCCGACTGGCGAGTGAAGCTATGGAGATCAGATTGGAACTTCGTAGATGACAGCCTTTATGGTGCAGGGTGAATGCGCCTGCCCATACTGGGCCAATACCAATCAGCCCAATTAGCTCCTCCTGGCGAGGTTGAAAGATTACGTTGGGCGCTGAGCCAACTCTGAACCTCCAACATAACTACGTCCAAAAGCCATTGCCTTGCGGCTACGAGTTCCGGAATTGGAATCACGGCCACGGAAGCATGAAATTCAACGACTGATGTCGGATCGTCAATCGAAGGTCGGTTTCTAGAAAGTGAAATTGTCGGATGCACATATCCCGGCGAAGACGTGGGTGGTTGCCCGAGCCAAACAATGTCGTCGACGTCAGGGAAGAATTCGATCGCCTCCTTCTCTTTCAAGGGGAATCTCCAACCCTTTGGAACGGGAGGTTGTCGTGTCATAATCGCATCGTACAAGTACCGATTCAGCGGCCTGACTGGTTCTCTATCAACGGGCCGACCTACACATTCTCCGACTGGAGGATTGAGCCTTGGTAACTACGGATTCTGAGAGATCGGACGGCGACGGTACTTCTTGAATCGAGAAGCAATGATGAAACGAGTTGCAAAGAAGATAATGCACCAAGGCAAAACGACGGCCCAAAAGTGCTTTGGAAAGACCTCCGCCAAGATAAGTCCGAACGCCGCAAAGCCCCATGTCCAAAGGCTTAGAAGAAATGCCGACTTTTTCGACATGGGAAGCTCGAACCAGCTTTTTGGTTAATCGCATACGACGTTGGGACGCCCAGAAGCAACATCGCAGCAACAATAAAGGTGACGGACACTGTGGTTCACCATATCGGCAACCACTCCGCATGGCGAAGGATCTTCTGGGCCGACGTGAACCCGCACTCGAGACTGCAGGGGAGTGGCCAAGCACGAACTCCGACGCGACTTAGCGAGCGAGTGACATGCCAACGACGAACATTCCGGCGCACAGCAGCGGGGTAGTGGTGATAAGTGCGACTGAGTAACGCCAATGATGTTCACGCTGAAGAATTACTGGGATTGCAAGGGCAGAAGAGAAGGTTGTCAATCCCCCGCAAAATCCAGTGAGGACTACGGTATGAATTTGCGCATCGGCCGACCCAACAAGTCGATAAGCGGCGTAGCCCGCAATGCCAGTGCCAAGTGCATTCGCGACAACGGTGGCCCAGGGGCGACTCGTCGGATGACGTCGTCGAACGATGTACTCGATGACGTAGCGAACACAGCACCCGAGGGCACCGGCGATGGAAAGTAATAAAAGTGTCATACTCTGCGACGCTTCCGGCCGAGTCCGAGCCATCCCGCAAAAATGCCCGCGAGGATTGCGCATACGGCCGTCAGAAGGCATCCTCCTATGGAGAGGTGCCAAAGAGCCGCTAAATCGACGAAGAGCCCCGAATAGGACGTCAAGCCACCCAGGAAACCGGTAATCATCAGTAAACGTAAGGGACTATTGGGGTCTCGATGATGAAGTCGGCGGTGAAGAAGGTCCGTGGCGACGTACACGCCGACTGTATTGATCGCCAAGAGCATCCAAGGAACGGCAGAGACCCAGTTGACGGATCCGTAGGAGCCACCGTGAGTCAGTACCTTGGTGGGATCCAATTTGGTGAGCAAGTCCCGCAGCAACGTGCCGGCAGCGCCACCAGCAGCAACGAATACCAATGCGTACATGAATTGTCTGGGCGACAGCGTGAGGTGACTTGGCATCTGCCTTACGAAACTACCTTGTATGCCTGGTGATTCGACGCAGGGAGGTGATGAAATACTCTTGGAAATGGATCCCTGCACAAATAATCCTGTGACTTTACATAACGTACATTATCGGCGTTATTCTTACAAATCGCTGTTATAGTGTTTCCCATGCGTCGGCTACTTTGTGCTGCCCTTCTGGTGGCTTCCACAGTTGGAATCTTTGCGATTCCGGCAACGGCTGACTCCGGTAACCCCAACAAAGTGGTCCTTTCCTTCGACTACAGCGACAACACGGCGCCCGCTTCGGCGAGCAGCGGAACGTTCAATGTGATTGTCAATGTTTTACCTGGGGCCGCAACCGGTTTGGTTCGAATGTTCGCCGTTGCTCCGGCCGACAAGAACGATTCCAATCTCGTCTGCCACTTTCAGTGGATCAGCCAAAGCCAAGTCGAGTGCGCCTTCAACTTTCCTGACAATGGCGTGTGGGCAATTCACGCGCAGTACGTCGCAGCGCCACAGACTGACGTCGTCGGCGTGGCTGTCACGAATCTTCGCGTCAACAACTAGTTCATAGTTTGAGGCCAGTCACTTTTCGAGTGATTTGGGGTGATCCATTTCGGGGCATGACCCAAGTGCTCGTGGAAGCTCATGATCCCTCCGAGGCACTCACCATCGCGCATGAGTTACGACCTGAGCTCCCCCGTCCGCGCGTTGCCCTTCAATGCGGTGACTCGGCGTTAGTTCCTGCTTCACACGTCAACGAGGAGCGACCGAGAACGTGAGGAACTCGGCGAACGAAGCGAACCCCCAAGGAGTGACAAGGCGCCTTGTTCGATCCCTCGTCGCTTCTTTGATTTCTCTTGCCGCCGTAGGTGGTGTCGTTGCTTTGGTACTGACGTTGGCGAGGAGTGACACGCCCCATCCCACGGCCAGTCCCATCTACAAGTTCTATGAGCCGGTCGACGAAGCTGTCGGCGGCGGCGACGTCTTCGTGACGAACTACGAAGGCAACTCTGTGACAGAGTTCAATGCCACTACCCGAAAGCTGGTGCGGGTGCTCAAGGCAAAGGCGTATCGCTTCGATAGGCCAATCCGGATCGAGATCTCGGGCGATGATGCCATCGTTGTCAACACACGCGGTGCCAGTGTCACAGAGTTCAACACCATCACCGGTGCGCTGGTGCGAGTGCTCAACGGCAAGTCGTATCATTTCAGCTCGCCAGGCGGAGGCGGCGTTGCGTTCTCGGGTCCGGACACTTTCGTGACGAACTTCTACACTGACTCCGTCACCGAGTTCAACACCATCACCGGTGCGCTGGTGCGAGTGCTCAACGGCAAGTCGTACGGGTTCTACGCGCCGGGCAACATCGCGATCTCGGGTGGTGAGGCATTCGTGGCGAACCCAGGTGGCTCCAGTGTCATTGAGTTCAACACGGCGACCGGTGCGCTGGTGCGAGTGATCAAATCCACAACGTCGAAGGACTTCTTATCGCCTCAGATCATCGCGATCTCAGGTGATGACGCCTTTGTGTCGAATGGAACCGGTGTGACCGAGTTCAACACCACCACCGGGTCGGTGGTGCGTGTGATCAATGGTAAATATCCCGACTTCGAATCGCCGCAGGCCATCGCGTTCTCAGGTGGTGAGGCATTCGTGACTGGAACGGGTGTCATCGAATTCAATACCAACACTGGCGTGGTGGTGCGCCGGATCAAGGCAAAGTCGTACGAATTCAGTTCGCCTACCGACATTGTGATTTCAGGTGCGCACGCATTCGTGACAAACACAGGTGCTCAAAGTGTCACCGAGTTCAACACCTTCACCGGTGCGCTCGTGCATGTGTTGCACTAGCGGTCAGTCCCAGTTCGTACGTCGTTGTTGGCCAAGAATTCATTCAGTTCTCCGAGGTAATCCGTTTGGCTTACACTGCCCTAATGAACTCACTCTTCGATGTAAAAGACAAGGTCGTGCTCGTCACGGGTGGCAGTAGTGGAATCGGCGAAATGATGGTGCGTGGCTTCATTGATGCGGGAGCCAAGGTCTACATATCGTCGCGCAAGGCTGACGTCTGCGAGGCCTTGGCGAAGGAGCTGAGCGTGAATGGTTCCTGCACCGCCCTCCCGGCGAACCTCTCGACCGAGGCTGAATGCATCCGTTTGGCGAACGAGCTTTCGTCGCGTGAAGATCACCTTGATGTGCTCGTGAACAACGCCGGTGCGACGTGGGGCGCTCCGATGAGTGAGTACGACGAAGCGGCGTGGGAACGTGTGTTGTCGCTCAACGTAAAGGGTGTCTTTCACCTCACGAAGGCGCTTCGACCGCTCCTCGAAGCGAAGGGGAATCAAGACCATCCGTCGCGAGTCATCAACATTGGATCAGTCGACGGGCTTCACGTGCCGTCCATGGACACGTTCGCCTACTCCGCCTCGAAGGCTGCGGTTCATCAGCTGACTCGACACCTCGCCAAGACGTTGGCGCCCAAAGTAACGGTCAACGCCATCGCGCCGGGGCCATTTCCCTCCAAGATGATGCGAGCGACACTCGAGAAGTTCGGCGACGACATTGCCCACGCGGCACCGATGAAGCGAATCGGTCAGCCATCAGATATGGCCGGTGCGGCGATCTTTCTCGCCTCCCCCGCTGCCAGTTACATCACGGGCGTCATTCTCCCTGTCGACGGTGGACTGGCGACGTTGGCCTAAGCCTTGGGCTCGGTGCCCAGCGTCACATTGATGTTCAAATGCTTCGAACCTCGCACCACGTGCAGAACGATGACGTCACCCGGTCGAAGGGCCGACGTAATGCTCCCCACGTCCTGTGCGCTGGCGACTGACGTGTGATTGATGCCCACGATGATGTCGCCTTGCTTCACACCGGCCGTGGCAGCGCCCGTGCCCGAGATGACGCTCATCACGACGGCGCCAGAGGACACGGTGAAGTGATATTCGGCTTGCAGTGACGGAGTTTCGGTCGTAATCTCCACGCCGATGAATGCCCCATGATTCACGACGCTCTCGCCGGCCTTCAACTGCTTCAACAGCGATTCGATCGTCGCGTCAGGAATGGCGAAGCCAATGTTCTGGGCACTGGTGCCGTCAGACAACGTGCCGGCGACGGCAGTATTCATTCCCACGACGTCGCCGTTCGAATCGAGCAATGGACCACCTGAGTTGCCAGGGTTGATGGCGGCATCGGTTTGGATCATGTTGGTGAGCGTCTCGCTGGTCGACCCGCCGCCCGCGGTCACGGTGCGACCGAGCGCTGAGACAATGCCCGACGTCACGGTTGGCGTGCCGGCAGCAAGTCCGAGCGCATTGCCAATGGCGACGACGGCGTCACCGACCTCAAGTCCGTTCGAATTACCGAACGTCACCGGCTTCAACCCAGAGACGTTGTTGATGCGAATGAGTGCGACGTCATCGATGGGGTTGGTGCCGATCAATGTTGCCGGCAACGCCTTGGTGGAACCCGATCGCGTCACGGTGATCGTGCCGCTGCTGACGGCCGCCGCGATCACATGATTGTTCGTGATCACGAGACCATTCTTCGTGATGATCATTCCGGTGCCCTGATCTTCTTGACCCGAGGCCTTCACGTCGATTGACACGATCGAGGGCAGCGCTTTCACGATCAATTTTGGAATGCTCATCCCGTTGGGAAGATAGGCCGCACCAGGCTTATTGGTCACGGCGTCGATCGTCACTCCCCCATTCTTCGAACTCGACGTATCTGAGGCGTAGTGACCAGCCAAACCACCGACGAGGGCGGCGACGAGGAGCAAGGAAAGACGTGTTGACCAGAGAGTTCGCTTCACGGGCGCCGGTGATGGCTGTGACGACAGGGGCACTGCGTCGACGATGGGCGGGGCCACGTACGTCGGCTCCATTGGCACGTGCATGCCCGAGACGTCGACGACTGGCTCAATGCTGTCGCCGTCATTCTCGCTTCGTGCGTCGCTGATCGACGCCGACGGCGAAGTTGATGTGGACCCGTCGTCGGCGACGCCGTCAACGACCGGTTCCTCGGGTGTCCGTTGGATCCCGTCAACGGGCTCATCAGTCATTCGTTCATGCTAGGCACTCAAACTAAAAATGACCTAAATGGGACTGAAATGTTTGTTTTCTAGGGAACGGCTAGATTGGAGACCCTATGTCACGTCGTATTGAGATTGAAATCACGAGTTTGAACGGCGACGTGGCCACGTGGCGCGCAGCGGGCGCGAAATTGCCCAAAGGCGTGCTGAACTCGTCACTCGTCCCTGGTGGCCCCGTGGTCGGCAATGTCTACCGCGCCGACGTCGAGCAGTACATGGAAGGCATTGAAATTCTTTCGGTGATGGCGCCTAAGACTGCCTCGCCCGTCGATCCGCGCAACGAGCGCATCGAGCTCATACCGAACGCGAAACAAGGACCCGACGTGGTGGTGACCTACGCGCCTAAGGGTCGCGGCGGTCCCCGTCGTGAAGGTGCCGATGGTCGTCGAGAGGGTGGCCCGAGCCGCCGCGAAGGTGGACCTGGTCGTCGAGAGAGCAGTCCCGGTCGTCGAGAGAATGGCCCTGGTCGCACGGAAGGTGCAGCGAGCCGAGATGGCTCAGCGCCACGTCCCGACCGCGCGAAGCGACCGTCGAGAGGCCCAGTCGACAAGGAACGAAGTACTGCGTCGGACGCTGAGCGGCCCGCTCGCGGACCTCGAAGCGAACGTCCAGCACGAGGCGCCCGCCCGCCGCGCCCCGAGCGACCGGTGGGCCCCGCACAGCCGCCCATGACCACGACGCATCGCAATGCCCTCCTGGCAACGCTCTCACCGGAACAGCTACCCGTCGCTGAGCAGCTCCTTCGAGGAGGCATGCCGTCGGTCCGCGCCGCCGTTGCCGAACAGAACAAGAACGCCACCGCGCAAGGTCGTCCGACCATCGACGCGACGACCATTGACCGTATCGCCGAAGAACTGCTCGGCAAGACCACCCTGGCGCTTTGGAAAGACCGTGCCGCGGGCGCCATCGGTGCGGGCCGCGAACTGCGTCTACGTGATCTTCGAGCTGTCGTCACGTCCGCCAAGACCGTGTCATTGGATGAGGAAGCTCGGGCTCAGCTCAAGGAGCTGCAGATGGCACTGACCGCCCGTTTGGAGCACCTGCGCACGCAGTGGACCGAGAAGCTTGATGCGGCGGTCGCGACGGGCAACGTAAAGGAAGCGTTGACGCTCGTCGCGCGACCACCAGACATGTCGACGCGCGTGAGTGCTGAGATGGCGCACAAGGTCGTTGCGATGACCTCCGAGTCGCTGACCGCCGAACTTGACCCGACACTTTGGAAAGAGATTGTCGCCCTGACCGTCGACACGTCGATTCGACGCAACGTGAAGCCGCTCGGCATTCCCGACGACGAATCATGCAAGGCCGTCGCGATTCACAATGCTGGCGCCATTCCTGAACTGGCGAAGTTGCTCGGTATGAAGGTACCGCCGCCGCCACCGCCCACTCGCCTGCCGCGTCGACCAACGACGCGTCGTCCGCCTACTCGCCGCGCATCGTAAGCAAGCGGGCCTTCCAACCGAAGGACTCGTAGAGCGATTTCATTCCTCGATCGCCCGGCAGTGCGAACCCATCCTTCGGTGCTGCCTCGGAACGCACGAGTGACTGCAGGAGCGTCGTGGCGGCTCTCTGACGTCGACTGTGATGGTCGACAAATATTCCTTCGACGACGTTTTGTCGCACGATCGCGAAACCGAGAAGTCGATCATCGTCGGCGACCATCCATACGAAGCCTCCATCGACGAGAGTCTCGAGGAGTTCTCCCGACGACGCGTCGCGTTGAATCGACGCGTACAGCTCCGCTCCCCCGCGGTGACTGAGGAGTCGTTTGCACGCGTGCTCCCATAACTCAAGAAGCTCGTCAGTTACCGCTGCGCAGTGCTGGACTTTCATGACGTCCGATGTGACGGGCGCCTCAACGTGAAGTGAGACGTTCCGTCGTTAGACACAGTCGCGACAGAGCATCTGTTCCCGGCTCGAGAGTTGGCTCATCTTCTTCAGTAGGCGGCACGAACTGCAGCGAAACTCATCATCTTGCTTGGGCAGAATCGTCTCCGCCGGGTCGGCCAGTGTGTCGACCTCACCGGGGATCTCCTCGTCGTCCTCGGGCGTTGAGGTGCGGCGAATGGTCTCGGCCAACACTTCATCAAGCGCCAACTCGATGTCCGCGTCGTCCACGACGTCGTCATCCTCGACCACTACTACGGCAGCCACAACGTCGTCATCTTCGACGTCCTCGACGTCGTCGACGTCCACGACGTCCTCAGTTTCGACGTCCACGACGTCCTCTACATCCTCAACGTCCTCGACGTCCTCGACGTCAACATCCTCTAGATCCTCTTCACCAATAATCTCTTCGTCAAAGCCTTCGGCGAGCTCTTCCTCGTCGAATACCTCTTCACTATTTCCGTCACTTGCCATAAATTCCTCTTCTGTAGCGCTGGAAGTGTAGAGCCTTTTAGAGGGCAAGTGACGCCATTCCGGATAAACAATGGCTAAAGATGCGAAATACTAGCGATTCAGCCGAATTCTCTCGGCGTTGCGTTCGGCTTCGAGGCGCTCCAGGTCCGTGTCGGAGAAATCAACGAATTTCATGGCGTCGGCAATGGCGTCGTGCCCAGCGACGTCTCGGATGAGCCGAGCCATCTCCTGGGCCACTCGACGGTAACTGGGGTGACCCTGGGGACCGGAGCGAAGTTCAATGAGGTGCATCGCCTCGCGGGCATTCATCTGCATCACGTAGCGAATCCGAAAGGCCAGTGCCACGCAGTACTGGGCCTGTTCGGGGAGTTCCTCGCGCATGTCGTAGTAGAGGTCGGCAGAACGCAACAGTGACTCTTCGTAGCGCTCGGCGAGACCGGCCTCTTGAATGACCTCGGGAACGTCAAAACCGAGGTCCGCCGTGAGTGGCTGCCACTCAATGGTGAGCACACGATGACGCTGCAAATCGCGGAACGCTCCGTAGTCGGTCACGAGCTCGAATCGGTAGTCGGTACGTTCGAACGCCCGACCAGGTCGGTGGCGTCGATTCTTGCGATCACCGACGTACGTCGACATGAGCGCTGATCGATCGTCGGGCGGCATTGAGCTCACTCGAAGTTGAGCTTCGTCGTGTGACATGGTCGAGTTGCCAAAGATGATTGCCTCGAGGACCCGGGTCTCACCTTCGGGGTCGTACGCGACGAGACGGACTTGCTCGACCGGCTCGTCCTCTTCGAGCTTCGTCCACATCGAGTCCAACAGATCACGTGTCGCACTCTTGGTGTTCGCCATGTACGTCGACCACGCGACGCCACGCTCGGGCACGTCCACGCGGCGCAGGAACGAGGGAATGACTTTGACCAGTTCGTCGAGCATCAACTGCGCGTAGTGGCGCACTTCTGGCAGTGGGTGCGCACGCATGTGCAAGAGCAGCGACTCGTAGGCCTGACCCGAGGCGTAGATGCCGAGATTGGAGAGTGCGCTCGCGGGGAGCAGTCCCCGCGTGGCGTCGAGCGCCTTGGCGCGGATCGCCTGGCGGTACACGAAGTCCGTGTCGTCAGCGGTCTTGGGATATTTCTTGCCGAGCCACTCGGTCAAGACCGGCAGCAGTTCGGCGTAGGTGTCGAACATCCGATCCATCTCGCCTACGTAGCGAGCACCGAAGCGTGATTCGAGCACGTCATGGTCGCGATAGAAGCGATAGTGACCGTTGCCCAGTCGCTTGTCGTAACCGAGATACCGAGTCGATTGCTCGAGGTAACTCATCAAGCGACCCCACTCGAGGACCTTGGTCAGTAGATTGCTCGCCTGCTCGCAGGCCAAGTGGACGCCGCCGAGCTGCGCCACCGAATCATCGCCGTACTCGAAGAAGATCCGCTGGTAGAGCTCGTCGGCTCGGTCGAGACCCACGGTGGCGTCGATGGATGTATCACCGGTGAGGTCGAGGTCGCCCACGAACTCGTCGAGGAACAGTCGCCGCAGGCTCTTGGATGACCGCGAATAGCGAGCGAACAGCGCACCCTTGACCACTTCGGGCAGGTTCACCAGGGCGAAGACGGGACCATCCAAGTTCGTGAAATACCGTCGCAAAATCGCGACTTCGGTCTCAGTGAACTCTTCGACGACATAGGAATGCATGGAGTATCGAGGTTAGGGGCGAATTCAGGCGCGCGGGTGGACGCTCGACGAACCGGCGACCACACTGCGTAGAACGGCGTCACGGGCCTCCCCCGCCACCTGGGCGACACTCGTCAGGTCGCTCATTCTCGCCAATTGCTCACAAAGATCGGCCACTTGCTTGGCGTTGCGCACGAAATCGCCTGGCGAGGTCTGCCCGATCTCGACGTCGGCCAGGTCCAGCACCGTGCCGAGTGACGCCCCCCGGGCCCAGGCGGCGATCGTCGTGGCGAACTTCCCGTCGGGCTCTTTGGCGTTGGGCACCTTGAAGCGGTTCTCGATCTCTTGAATGGCGAGCGACGTCAACGTAATCTCGGCGATGCGATCGTTCAGACTCCCCCGGCGTTGATTACCGAGCCGGTCGTTCAAGACACGCTTCTTCTTCGTCGTCACCTGTCGCGACGCATTGGCCAGGCGACTGGCCCGTTTCGACTCGAACACGAAGCACGACAAGAGACCCGCCAGTTGGGCCGGCTCGAGACCCTCGAAGACCCCCGCCGTGATCGACTCAGCGATGAGAAGGTCGCACTCGTGGTAGATCGATCGGAGTAACTGGCCCTGGGGCGTGAGACGCCATTCCTCGGCGTAGCCGAGTTCTTCGAGGACGTGATGACGCGCGACCATCTGGTCGCCGAGCGGGCGTTTGTTGCCCGCGGGTCGATGATCGGCCTCGAACTGTGCGAAGGAGCGTTGCACGACCTCGAGCGCCGTTTCGTACTCGAAGTGGTTGATCAGGTTCGCCGTGAAGTTGTACGTTGGCCGAAACGACGAGTGAAGGTCTGACGGCGGCGCGATGGCCACGCGGCCGACGTCAGCGAGGGCCACCTCGTTCGCGAAGCACACGACGGCGTGTCCTTCGTCGTCCAGTCCGCGACGACCGGCCCGACCGGTCATTTGGGAGAACTCCGCGCTCGTGAGGAACTTGCGCCCGGCGTCGGAGTACTTCGAGAACTTCTCGAGCGCGACCGAACGCGCCGGCATGTTCACACCGAGGGCCAAGGTTTCGGTGGCGAAGACGACGGCGAGGAGATTGAGCTCGAAGCAGGCTTCGACGATCTCTCGAAAGGCGGGCACCATGCCGGCGTGATGCATGGCCAAGCCGCGACGGACGCAGTCGATGAAGTCGGCGAATTCGAGGGCCTTGAGATCCTCGTCGCTGAAGCCAACGAGTCGCGCCTGCGCGATGGCCTCGATCTCACGACGCTCGTCGGGCGTCGTGAACATGAGGCCGTCACGCCGACACTGATGGGCGGCGTCATCGCACGCGGCCCGAGAGAAGATGAAGACGATGACCGGCAGCAGATCTTCGCGTTCCAGCGCCATGAGCAGTTCACTGCGACGGGGCGCTCGAAACGGTGCCGGAGGGGCGCTCGAATGAGGTCCCTTCCATCTCGGACCGGGGCGGAATTTGCGCGTCGCCTTCATCTGGTTGTCGATTCGCCGCGCCTCGTCGGACAGTCGTGGTCCGTCGAGCAGATCGACGATCTCGGCACCGCTCTGTCCGCGTCGCACGACCGCCAAGTGGTTGTGCAGTTGAATCGGCCGATCCTTCTCGACCACGATCGCCGTCGCGCCACGGACCTGGGCGAACCACTCACCAATGAAATCGGCGTTACCAATGGTCGCCGACAGCGCGACGAAACGCACCGCCGCGGGCGTGAGAATGATGACCTCCTCCCACACGCCGCCGCGGAAGGGGTCCTGGAGATAGTGGACCTCGTCAAGGACCACGAGACCGAGGGTCCGCAGCTGATCGGATTCGGTAAGGAGCATGTTGCGAAGGACTTCGGTCGTCATGACCACCACGTCAGCGTGCGCGTTGAGCGAGATGTCGCCCGTCAGCAGTCCGACTCGCCGCTCGCCGTAGAGGGCGCACAGTTCGTTGTACTTCTGGTTCGAGAGGGCCTTCAAGGGTGTCGTGTAAAACGCCCGCTCCGATCGTTCCAGGATTCGCCCAATGGCGTAATTGGCGATGAGTGTCTTGCCCGAACCCGTTGGTGCGCTCACCAAGACGTTCACGTGTTCATCGACGGCATCGATCGCCTCAACCTGGAAGCGGTCGAGCCCGAAGGCCAGGTTGCTTCGAGGAAGCGCTGCCGGTAGTCACCATCGGTCACTTCTTGAGCAACTTACCCACGCCGATGGCCACGAAGTAGAAGACGGTGAGTGGCAGCGCCAACGCCATCATCGACAGCGGGTCTCCGCTGGGCGTGAAGACGGCGGACGCGACGGTGATGCCAATGAGTGCGTAGCGCCAATAGTGCAGCAGCTGTTTCGGTGTCACGATACCGACGAGCTCCATGGCGACGAGGACGACGGGGAACTCGAACGTGATGCCGAAGATGAACATCATCAAGAGGAACAGCGAGAGGTACTGGTTCGGGTTGTACTCGGTCAACAGCGTCTTGCCGCCGATTGACTCGAGGAACTGGATGGCGTGGGCGAAGCTGAAGTACGCCACGGCCATGCCCGCGACGAAGAACGTCACGGAACAGGCCACGAAGGGAATCGCGTACTTGCGCTCGCGAGCCTTCAGACCGGGAGTGATGAAGCGCCAGAGTTGCCAGAAGATCACGGGCGAACCGGCGAGCAGTCCTCCGAAGAAACCGATCTTGATGCGCAGGGTCAGTCCATCGAGGGGGTTCGTCACCAGGAACTGGCAGCCCTTGTGGGCGGCGTTTCGTGCGGCGCAGTACGGCTCTTGGAGGAAGTCGATGATGTGGGGATAGAAGATGAAGGCCAGCAGACCGAGCAACGACACGGTGATGGCGCAGACGAGGAATCGGTGGCGCACCTCTGCCAGGTGTTCGGCCAGCGTCATGCCGGACTGGGCTTTCGAAAACGCGACACGTTCTACCTAGTTCAGCGACGGATCGGGAGGCAATGTCGGATTCTCCGACCGCACGGCGGCGGGCCGGTTCGTAGGAGTGATGAGCGGGGGTGCCTCGGGCGCGGCGGTGTCGGGGGTCGCCACCTTCTTGTCGGCCGCTTCGCGAGCGTCGACTTGATCGGAAAGTTGATTCAGCAGGTTGATGGGACTGCGAACGATGCGGGCGATGTCCCCGGTGCTCGGGAGATCGGGAATCGCCTCACGAACCTCGCTCTCGACCCGCTCTTGGATACGTTTGAGGGCGCGCCAACTCGAGCCCAGACGATGCGCCACTTCGGGAAGTTTGTCCGGACCCATCAAGAGCAGGACCACCGCCACAATCACCAGGATCTTGACGGGGCTGAGGAACATCAGTCCATTGTAGGGCGCGGTGTTAGATAAATCCGATGCGGGAAAGTGGCCAGATCCTCACGAAGGCCTTACCGATGATGTCGCTGCGGGCACGGTCCCCCACATTCGACTATCACAGGAGTCCGAGTGGTTGTCCCCCATCATGAAATAGTGGTTCTTCGGCACGGTGACGTGACCGATGGCCTGGCCGAGCGGCTCGGTGTGGGGCCAGTTCTCGTGGAGCTTCTTGCCGTTCACGTAGATCGTGTTGCCCTTGGACGTCAGGTGGTCACCGGGAAGACCGATGACGCGCTTGACGAGGTCGGTCACGACCTCCCCGCAGTTCTCGGCCGGCGGGGCCTTAAAGACCACGATGTCGCCGATATTGATGGTGCCAAATGTGACACTCAGTTTGTTGACGATGATGCGGTCGCCAACCTGCAAGGTCGGTTCCATCGACCCCGACGGGATGTAGAACGTCTGGAACGCGAACGTGCGTAGGAGAAATGACACCAGCACGGCGACGATGATGATGGCCGTCCACTCGATGAGGGCACGGTGTCGAGGCTTGCGCTTCGCGGGAGGCGTTTCGGGCGGCGGGGGCTCTTCGGTCGTCAGGAGGCCCACCGGTTCCGTGGGGGTCTCGTCAGGCACTCTGGAAGTTTAGTCGCGTCACCCGTGGCGCTCTAAAGAGAGCAGCAGTTTCTGGAAGCGATCATCGGTGCTCTTGAACGGATCCTTCAGCAGAACGGTGCGCTGCATCTCGTCGTTGAGCTTGAGGTGCACCCAGTCAACGGTGTAGTCACGCCGCCACTCCTTGGCCGCCTTGATGAACGTGCCGCGCATGTGCGCCCTCGTGGTTGGCGGTGGCGTGTGCGTTGCGGTCGCGACCTCCGCGTCGCTCACCATCCGTTGGTAATGACCACGGGCCTGGCGCCGGTAGTAGAGACCTCGCTCAAAACTCGTGTCGTGATAGAGCAGGTCGATCAGGGCAATCTTCGGATCGCTCAACTCGACGCCCGATCGCTCGCGCTCGCGCTCAATGATCTGCAGTTTCGCAATCCAGTCGACGCGGTCCGCCAAGCCCATCGGATCGTTGCGGTACTGTTCGATGACTTCGCGCCACAGGGTGACGGCGTGCACCTGATCAGCGGGCAGCGCGTGGCTTTGGAGGAAAAGCTCGGCGCGTTCACAGAGGTCGTCTTGAATCTCCAGGGCGGTCAGGTCGCGTCCGTTGCTCAACTTGACCGGCTCTTTGCTCCAGAGGTCGTAGGAGATGTCGCGCAACGCGTTGATGGGCGACGCCATGTTGTAGTCGCGCAGCACGGTGTTGCGGTCCTCGATCATCGCCAGTACGACCGCCGCGGTACCGAGTTTGAGATAGGTCGCGAACTCGCTCATGTTCGAGTCCCCCACGATGACGTGGAGACGGCGATACTTCTCGGGATCGGCGTGGGGTTCGTCGCGGGTATTGATGATGGGCCGTGACCTCGTGGTCGCCGAGGAGATGGCTTCCCAGATGTGCTCCGCGCGCTGGCTCATCGAGTACTGCGTGCCCTTCGCGTTGGTCACGACCTTGCCGGCCCCGGTGAAGATCTGGCGACTGATGAGATAGGGAATGAAGACCTGCTCGAGCCGTGTGAGGTCATCGATGCGCTCAATGCAGTAGTTCTCGTGGCAGCCGTAGGAGTTGCCCGTGGAGTCAGTGTTGTTCTTGAAGAGATAGATGTCGCCGCGAATGCCCTCGTCGCTCAGTTGACCCTGGGCGTACTCCACGAGCTCGCGCAGGATTGACTCGCCGGCCTTGTCCTGCGCCACGGCGTCGATCAACGAGTCGCACTCGGCGGTGGCGTATTCGGGGTGGCTACCAACGTCGAGGTACAGGCGACTGCCGTTCTCGAGGAAGACGTTGCTCGATCGTCCCCACGCGACAACCTTTCGAAAGAGGAAGCGGGAGACCTCGTCGGGGCTCAGTCGTCGCTGCCCACGAAGCGAGAAAGTGATTCCGTACTCAGTCTCTATGCCGTAGATGCGTCGCAGCATGACGTGACCCTTGCTGATCCCTCAGCGAAGGAGCTCGCTCACTTGATCGTCGTGCAGCCGAAGGAAGGTGCGTCGCTCGCCGCGGTCCTCGAGGATGCCCACCTCGAGGTCGCTCACCTCAATCGTCCGGTCCGGCCCCGCCAAGGCGGCCACCGCGTTCTTCAACGTCGTCGACAACGGTTCGAGCGAATCCTCGGACGCCGCAAAACGGGATTTGATCGTTTCGGCGTCGCCACCGAGGACCGCGAATCGCGGTTCGTCGGAGATCGTCCCCTCGTAAGCGATGCGGTAGAGCTTGGTGGGGCGTATGCGATTGCCCAGTTGAGCGACGAGGATCTCCACCTCCAAAGGTTTCTGGCCTTCGGTGAACATGTCGCCGAGGTGCTGGGCGTAGTAGTTCGCGAGGGCCCGCGCGTCGACGTCGCCCCTCGAGTAGGTGAAGCCGGTGCCGTCGGCCCAACGGATGCCCGCTTCGCGAAGTCGGTCGAACTCGTTGTATTTGCCCACCCCGGCGAAGGCAATTCGGTCGTAGACCTCGGAGATCTTGAAGAGAGAGGCGGAAGGGTTCTCCGCGACCATGACCACGCCGGTCTCGAAGATGGCACCGACGATGGATCGGCCCCGCGCGATGCCCTTTTGGGCGAACTCCGCCCGGTCACGGATGAGCTGCTCGGGAGCGACGTAGAAGTAGTTGCTCATCGCAACGACCCGCCCGCGACACCGCCGGACTGCGTGCGGCGTTCATTGATGACGCGGAAGCGCTCCCCCGCGTCATCGTTGTCGAGCTCTTGAAATCCTTCGCTCGAGATCGTGACCATCATCGGATAGATGTTGCGCACGAAGTCCGGGCCTCCGGTGCTCGGGTCATTGTCCCCCGCTTCGTAGAGGGCGAGCGCCCCAAGGGTGAGCGCGGCGTCGCGGTCGAGGCCGGTACTGAAGCCGAGTCGTAGGGTGTTCTCCGCGAACGGCGTGCCCGAGCCGATGGTGGCGAAGTCGAGTCGCTCGTAGCACCCTCCGGCTCCGTCGTACTCGAAGATCCGCCCCGTCTGTTGGCTCGAGTCCCACCCGGCGAGCAGCGGCAGCACCATGAGGGGCGACGTGAGGTTGTTACGTTGAATGATCGGCGAGAGGTAGTTCGCCTTGCCCTCGAGGCTGAGCGCGGTGTCGGTCATCTTCTCGTAGTGCTCGAAGGAGAGTTGGGCCATGCGAATGAATTCGATACCGCGCGCCGCCGTTCCCGAGATGGCGAGCGCCGTGAAGCGGTCGGCCGGTTCGATCTTGCGCACGTCGCGACTCGCGATGTAGTTGCCCGTCGCTTGACGATCGCCCACCATGACGACGCCCTGGTCGTAGCGCACGGCGATCACGGTCGTGGCGTGGGGCGACAGCGCCGTGCCCGAACTCGTCGGCGTCGTCAGACCCGCGCTCTGGGCGAAGTGGAAGAACGAGGGCCCCGGATCGTCCGAGGCGCTGAACAGCGGTAAGCCCATTTACTCTCCGCCCTTTTGGACGTAGTTGCGAACGAACTCCTCGGCGTTCTCTTCAAGTACTTCGTCGATCTCGTCGAGCAGGTCGTCGAGGTCGGCCTTCAATTGGTCACCCTTTGTGGCGTCGACCGACACGTCGGGAGCCGTCTCGCTCGTGCGCTCGGTGCGCTGTTTTTGGATTCGCTCTTGTTCAGTCATACATTTGTTCTACCTGTCTAGTGCTTCGAGAAGCGCTTGTGCCGTCGCACTCGTTTCTAGCAACTCTCCGGTGAGTTCTTTGGTACCCCTCAGCGGATCCAGCATTGGCACGCGTTGCAACGGACCCTCGCCGAGATCGAAGACGACCGAATCCCAGTTGGCGGCCACGATCTCATCGGGATATCGAGCGACGCACTGGCCGCGAAAATAGGCCCTCGTCGTCTCGGGCGGGTTGTGAACCGCTTCACGAACATCGGACTCCGGGTGCAGTTCGGCCAGGCCAACGCGCTGTGACAGCGAACGTTCAGCCCGTAAATCGTGATATTGCAAGTCGATCGCTCGAAGTCGGGCGTCACCATTGGCGAGTCCGTGACGCTGCTGGTAGCCGTTGACCATGCGCAACTTGGCCACCCAGTCGACCCGGTCGGCGACCGCTTCGTGGTCGTCGCGAACGCCGTCGAGCAGTTCGCGCCATTGGGACAGGATCATCTGAACCTCGCCGGGCGTCGCGACCGCCGACGCACCACGGCGTTCCACGAAGTCATTGGCCAAGGTCCACAGTTCGTCTTGAAAGTCCCAGGCGGTCCGCGTTCGATCATCCTCGCACGCCACGGCGTGTTCCAACATCGGGTCGAGTGCGAACGCGCGCACGGCGGCGACGGGGTGGCGCGGCATGCTCGGGAATCCAGCGAGACCGCCATCCTCGAGCGCCGCGAGGAGCAGTGACGTGGAGCCGAGCTTCACGAACGTGGCGACCTGGCTCATGTTGGCGTCGCCAATGATCACGTGGAGGCGTCGAAATCGCTCGGCGTCACTGTGGGGCTCGTCGCGGGTGTTGATGATGGGACGCTTCAACGTTGTCTCGAGGCCGACGACCTCTTCGAAGAACTCCGCACGTGAACTGAGCTGGAAGGCCGGGTCACTCTCCATGCCGGGCTCGGTTTCGGCGCCCACCTTGCCGGCGCCAACGATGATCTGTCGTGAGACAAAGTGCGGCACCATTGCCCGCACGACCTGGGTGAACTCGACCTCGCGCGCGACGAGGTAGTTCTCGTGCGTTCCGTAGGAGTTCCCTTTGCCGTCGGAGTTGTTCTTGTACAGCGTGATCGCCTGGTGGGGTTCGAGCATCTCGTTCGCCACCAGCAACGCCCGGCGCATCACCTCCTCGCCGGCGACGTCGTAGAGCGTGGCCTCCAACGGTGTACGACACTCGGGTGACGAGTACTCGGGATGGGCGTGATCGACATAGAGCCGCGCGCCATTGGTCAGCACCGTGTTGGCGAGGTGGGTCTCGACGATCGGGGCGTACGAGGTGAGGTCGGGAAGTCCCCGCGCGTCCATGTCGGGCGTCTCGCCCTCGAAGTCCCAATTGATCCGGGTACGACCCTGTTGGGCGTAGGCGTTGACGATGATGCTCGAGGCGACGATCTGATCGAACTCGGGACCGCCCGCGATGCCGTACTCGGTCTCGATCCCGAGGACCTTTGCGACGGACATCGTCCTAGAGGTACTGGCCGGTGCCGACGTGTTGGATCGAGCGACCGCCCTTGACGTCGGTCTCCTCGCGATTGACGAGCGTTCGAATGAAGATGATCCGCTCGCCCTTCTTTCCCGACACGCGAGCCCAGTCGTCGGGGTTCGTGGTGTTGGGGAGGTCTTCGTTCTCGCGGTACTCCTGGCGGATCGACTGAATGAGGTCGTCCCCGGTCAGACCTCGTCCCTTGCCCGCGATCTCGCGCTTCACCGCGAGCTTCTTCGCGCGCCGCACGATGTTCTCGATCATGGCACCGCTCGCGAAGTCCTTGAAGTAGAGGACCTCCTTGTCCCCGCCCTGGTAGGTCACTTCCAGGAAGCGGTTCTCGTCGTGAATGCGGTACATGTCCGTGACGGTGTCCTCGATCATGACGCGAATCGCTTTGGCGCGGTCTCCCCCGCCGAGGTCGCGGATCGACGTCTCGTCGATGGGCAGTTCCGCGTGCAGGTAGCGCGAGAAGATCTGCGCCGCCGCGGTCTCGTCGGGTCGCTCGATCTTGATCTTCACGTCCAGGCGACCCGGGCGCAGGATCGCGGGGTCGATGAGGTCTTCGCGGTTCGTGGCCCCGATGACGATGACGTCGCGCAGGGACTCCACGCCGTCGATCTCCGCCAGTAACTGCGGCACGATCGTTGACTCCATGTCCGAGCTGATGCCCGTGCCCCGGGTTCGAAAGAGTGAGTCCATCTCGTCGAAGAAGATGATGACCGGTACGCCCTCTTCGGCCTTCTCCCGGGCGCGCTGGAACACCACGCGGATCTGTCGCTCGGTCTCGCCGACGTACTTGTTGAGCAACTCGGGACCCTTGATGTTCAAGAAGTACGAGCGCACGTTTCGATTGCCGGTCAGCTCGGCGACCTTTTGGCTGAGCGAGTTCGCGACGGCCTTCGCGATGAGGGTCTTGCCACAGCCGGGAGGGCCGTAGAGCAAGATGCCCTTGGGCGCGGGCAGGTCGTAGTCGTTGAAGAGCGCCCGGTGCAGGTACGGCAGCTCCACGGCGTCGGTGATCGCTTCGATCTGCGCGTCGAGTCCCCCGACGTCGGCGTAGGTGATGTCGGGGACCTCTTCGAGGATCAGTTCCTCGGCCTCTTGGCGCAGCAACTTCTCGACCAGCAGATTGCTCCGCAGATCGAGGAGCAGCGCGTCGCCACTTCGAAGCTTGACGTCAGACAGTGAGTCCGCGAGGTCCACGACCCGTTCCTCGTCGGCGCGCCCGTAGACGAGTACGCGGCGCCCGTCGAGCACCTCCTTGACGGTCACGACTTCGCCCTGGCCGTCGGACTCGCGCACGCCAATGACGGTGAAGGACTCGTTCAAGACGACTTCGTTGCCGCGGTCGATTTGGCCGGGGTCCAGACCGGGGTGCAGCGCGACGCGCATCTTGCGGCCCGACGCGAAGATGTCGACGGTGCCGTCATCGTTGAAGTCGATGAACGTGCCGTAGACCGCGGGCGGCTGGGTCAGTTTCTCGACCTCGTCACGCAGCGCCGCGATTTGGTCTCGGGTCTGCTGGATGGTGATCGTGAGCTTCTCGTTGTTCGAGCGGCTCTGGGCCAGTTGGCCCCTCGCCTCGAGGAGCTTCTCCTCGAGCATCTCGATTCGTCGGGTCGCGTGCTCGACGTCGCCCTGTGTCGAATCGCGAGGAGCGGAGACGACGATCTGGTCGTCGTTCTCCGAGTTGTCGTCTTCAGCGAATGGCGAGGAACGGTCCATAACTTCACCCTAGGTGAGCGAGGCGCACTTATGGAAGTCACAAGGATTCTGAGCGCCCCGCTAGAGTTGAAAGACACATCGCACCACGGAGGGCTCGTTAATGAAGGTTTGGATCGACCAGGATTTGTGCACGGGAGATGGTCTCTGCGAAGAGATTTGTCCCTCGGTGTTCACGCTGCTCGACGACGGCCTTGCCTACGTCAAAGAGGGTGTGGACGTGAAGAGCTCTCCCGGTGGCGCCGACGGTGTCGCGGTCGTGCCGGCGGGTATGGAAGATGCGGTCACCGAAGCCTCCGAAGAGTGCCCGGGCGAATGCATCTTCATCGAGAGCGACTAATCACCTTCTAAGCGGCGCACCAGTCGTCGCGCCGACGTGAGAAAACCTGTGTGGGCCACCATGCGGTGATCCGGCCGTACCGATCGCCCATCGATGTGCCACGTGCGCCGAAGGATCTCCACCGTCTCTTCGAGACCGAACGAGTGGTGGCGCAGGGTCTCACGCAGCAACTGGGTCTGATTGATTGTGGGCAGGTAGCAGAGAAGTATTCCCCCGGGCCGTAGTGCTCCCTCAGCGTGTTTGACGACGTCCCAGGGCTCGGGCATGTCCAGGATGATTCGATCGAGGTCGGCTTCGTCGATGCCGTGGGTGACGTCGCGAATCTGGACGTCGTAGGGGACGTCGGTGCCCAGCATGTCGTGGACGTTTTTGATCGCCTGCTGGGCGAAGTCTTCGCGTAGTTCGTAGCCCGTGATGAGCGCCCCGGCTCGCAGCAGCGTCATGGAAAGGGCGCCTGAGCCCACGCCGGCTTCGAGGACGCGCATGCCCGGTCCGATGTCGGCCTGCATCAAGATCGTCCCGAGGTCCTTGGGATAGATCACCTGCGCTCCGCGGGGCATCTTCAAGACCACGTCAGAGAGCGTCGGGCGAAGCACCAAGAAACTTCGCTCCGTACTGCCCCGAATCAGGGAGCCCTCAAGGGCGCCAATGACGTCGTTGTGCTGGACGATGCCGGCGTGCGTGTGGAACTCAGCGTCGGCCCGAAGGGTGATCAGGTAGTGGCGATCCTTCGCGTCAATCAACATCACGCGCTCGCCGAGTTTCAGTTCGGCGGCACTCACGTGGTGGACTTTTTCGATTTCGGTTTGCGCGCGGCGCGCGAATCGAGGAATCGAAAGAGTACGAGCGCCCCGGCGACACCGAGCCACTTCTTGGACTTGGTCTCCCATGCTTTCGCGAAGGCGCTCGCGGTCGCCACGCTGAAGAGTCTGCGCAGCATCACTTCTTGTGACGCTTGCGGATCTGGCGACCTCGATACCGTCCCCACACGTAGCCCGTCATGATGCCCCCCACGCCCACGGCGGAGACCGTGGTGTTCTTTGACGGCGTCATCTCATTGAGTTCGCTCTCGCTCGGCAGGAGCGCGCGTATGGACGACTCGAGTTTGCGCCGGGTCTCGGACTGCACGCGTACCGTCGACTTCACTTCGTGTCCTTCAAGCGTCTCTTCGCGGTGCCGCTCACGATTCGCCAGAGCGTCAGCGCCACGACCAGAGCGGCCAGTACCACGACGATGAGATACGGCAGCCAGGACAGCGTGCCGTCGAGGACCGGGAACTGCTCTTGGAGGAAGCGAAGTGCGCCGAGCAACATCAAGGACACCCCAAAGCCCACCAAGAGGCTGCCGGCCGAACCCCACGCCACGAAACGACCCAGGTCCTTCAGCGGCTGAATGGTCTCTTCCTTGAGGTACTGGACCGCGAGATCCTTGATCTCCTCGAGGTCACGCTGGATGGTCGATCCACGAGTGAACTTGCGCCACGCCGCCTTTTTCATGAGTACACCTTACCCTTGTCGTTCTTTTATGAGGTAGGTGGAGCTGCCCGTCGCGACGAGATTCTGCTCCTCGTCGACGACCTGCGCGCCGAGGAAGGCCACCACCGATCCGGGCTTTAAGACCGTGGCGGTGCAGGTGAGTTGGGCCCCGGCGCGCACCGGTCGCAGGAACGACGACTTCATTTCGGTGTTTGCGACGAACACCTTTCGTCCCGCGACACTCAGGACCGCGGACGCGCCCATGGCGGAGTCCATCATCGCAGAGAGGAATCCGCCCTGGACGAGTCCGGCGGGGTTGAGGAATCGTTCGTCGACGCTCATTCGCCATACGGTTGAATAGTCGTCGCCCTTTTCGAGACAGGTGAGACCAAGCGTCAGGTCACAGTTGGGCGGAACTTGCAGGGCCATTGCCAGAGGATACCGGCAACGCTTCGCCCGTTCGCGTGTAGCGATTCACTACTCTCATAGGCATGGCTGACACTATGTTCCAGGGAGCGACCGAACTCGAAGGAAAGGTCATTCGCGAGATCGCTGCGGTGGCCATGGACGCCCCCGCGGCGGCGAAGTCTGGTCACAGCGGCACCGCCATGGCCCTCGCACCGCTCGGTGTCACGCTCTGGGGCCGCGTCATGCGTCACGACCCCACCGATCCACTCTGGAGCGACCGCGACCGATTCATCTTGAGCAACGGACACTGTTGCATCCTGCAGTACGCACTGGCCCATGAGTTCGGTTACGACTTGAGCGTTGATGACTTGCGCGCGTTTCGCCAGCCCCATTCGCGCACGCCCGGTCACCCCGAGCGTGGCGTCGCCCCCACCGTCGAGGTGACGACCGGTCCACTCGGCCAGGGCATCGCCAACGGCGTGGGCATGGCGATCGCGGAACGCATCTTGCGCAACGACTTCGGCAGTGACCTCGTCGACCACCGCACGTGGGTGTTCGCCGGCGACGGCTGTTTTGAAGAGGGCGTCAGCCACGAAGCGGCGTCGCTGGCCGGTTCGCTCGGTCTCGACCACCTCACGGTCTTCTACGACAACAATCACATCACGATCGACGGCGCGACCGAACTGGCGTACCGCGACGACCCGGTGGCGCGCTTCGCGGCGTACGGCTGGCAGGTGATCGACGTCGGCGACAAGGCGAACGACCTCGACGTCCTCGAAGCGGCGATGCGCGAAGCGGTCGCCGAGACGTCGCGCCCGTCGTTGATCGTCGTGCGATCGCACATTGGCTTCCCCTCGCCCGAGATGATGGACACTCGTGAGGCGCACGGTTCGCCCTTCAGCGCTGCGGCCATCAGCGCGGCGAAGGCGATCCTGGGCGTCGTGGACGAGCCGTTCCACTTCGATCCCGACGTGCCGAGCCAGGTGCTCGAGACAATGAGCGAACAGCGTCAGGCCCGCGTCGCGTGGGAGGCCCGTGTCAGTGCGGCCGGTGCCAAGGGCGTCAAGCTGCTCGAACAGTTGGACAACGATGGTGCGGCGACCATCACGACGAAGGCCAAGTCGTACGAACCGGACGCCCAGGTCGCCACTCGCAAGGCCATGCAACTCGCCATGGACGTCTACGCGGCCCAGACGCCCGGCATCACGGCCGGCTCGGCCGACTTGACGGACAACACGGGTATGAAGCTCACTGAGTTGTCAGTGCAGAGCGCGGCGAATCCCGGTGGTCGACAGTTCCACTACGGCATTCGCGAGTTCGCCATGAGCGCAACTTTGACCGGACAGGCCTGTCACGGCGGCATTCGACCGCTCGGCTCCACGTTCTTCGTCTTCAGTGACTACGCGCGACCGGCGGTGCGGCTCGCCGCGCTGAGCGACGCCGGTGTGATGTTCGTGTACACCCACGACTCGGTGGGCGTGGGTGAGGACGGGCCGACGCACGAGCCCATCGAACATCTCATGGCGCTGCGGGCAATGCCCAACCTCCACGTCGTACGCCCGTCGGACGCGAATGAGACGCTCGACTTGGTCGAGGAGTATCTCAGTGCGAACGAGCCATTGCCGACCGCCATGGTGCTGTCACGTCAGGACATGCCCGTGTTCTCGACCGAGGACGCCAAGGCGTCCGCGCTCGGAGCCCGACGCGGTGGCTACGTCGTACGTGATGCGGACGACGCGGTCTTCACGTTGGTCGCCACCGGGTCAGAGGTCGGAGTATGTCTCAGCGCCTGCGACGAGTTGGCGAAGCAGAACATCGTGACCAGAGTCGTCGCCCTTCCGTGCTGGCGCTGCTTTGACGCGCAGCCGCTCGACTATCGCAACTCGGTGCTCCGTCGCACGATTCCTTCTGTGTCGCTCGAAGCGGGCGCCACCCTTGGATGGACGAAATACGTCGACGAAGCAATTGGCATCGACACCTTTGGTCTCTCGGCTCCGAGCGCGTACGTCCTTGACTACTTCAACATGACGGCCGCTACGGTGGTTGCACACGTGCATGACGTTCTGGGAGATGAGAAATGAGCGGTACTGCTTTCGGACTTCCTGACAAAGAGGCCCCCGATTTGAGCGAAGAGACGGCGCCGTTGGCGCACACGAAACTGGACGATCTCTACGACCATTACGGTCAGAGCCCCTGGATTGACAACATTCGTCGTGACTGGCTGAACGACGGCACCCTGGCCGGACTGGTGCACGAGGGCGTGCGCGGGGTGACGTCCAACCCGTCGATCTTCCAGAAGACGCTCGCCACGTCGTCGGCGTACGACGAACTGCTCGAGGGCAAGAAAGATATCGACCCCGAAGTCCTGTTCGAGGAGATTGCGGTACGTGACGTGCGTGACGCCTGTGACGTGCTCTCTGAGGTCCACACGTTGTCCATCGCCCAGTTCGCCGGCAAGGTTCGCCGTTACTGCGACGGCTACGTCTCGCTCGAAGTCTCACCACGCCTCGCACGCGACACGGTCGCGACGGTGACGGCCGCCAAACGACTCGCCGCCGAGGTCGGACGCGAGAACGTGATGATCAAGATTCCGGCCACGAAGGAAGGCCTTCCGGCGATCACGGAAGTCCTCGGGGCCGGCATCAACGTGAACGTGACCCTGATCTTTTCGCTCGAGCGCTACAACGAAGTGATCACCGCATGGATGGAAGGACTCGAGCTGGCCCTCACCCATCGAAGTGACATCGCCTCGATCGGCAGTGTCGCGTCGTTCTTCCTCTCTCGCGTCGACGTCTTGATCGACCCCCAGTTGCCCGATGGCGACCCGCTTCGCGGCAAGATCGCCAATGCCCAGGCGGCGGGCGCGTATGAGATCTACCGTCGCCGGATGGCGACGGAGCGTGCGCAGGCACTCATCGCGGCGGGCGCGCAGGTGCAACGTCCGCTCTGGGCGTCGACCTCGACGAAGAACCCCGAGTACCCCGACCTCCTCTACGTCGACACGATCGTCGCTGATGAGACGGTGAACACGATGCCTGACGCTACGTTGGCCGCGGTCCTCGACCACGGCGACTTCACCACTTCGCGACTGCTCAACGACGAAAGCGTTCGAGCGATGGCCTCATCGCTCGATGAGCTGCCGGAGGACGTCTCCTTGTCGGTCGCGACCGAAAAGCTCGAAATCGATGGCGTCGCAGCATTTGTCACGTCCTACGAGGACCTTCTCAAGACGGTCGCGCAGAAGCAGCAGGGCTCGAAATAACGCCGTCGTGGCGGCCATTGAAGTAGTCATTGCTCTCGGCGTTCTGGTGTTGACAACGGGCAAAATTCGGGACGACATTTCAACCTCGCGACATAGGATGGCGCGATGACGACGCTGCGCGAAACCGCCACCCACCGCGATCTGCTCAACACTCCACTCGAAGAGCTCGCGCGTCAGGCGTTCGCCAGGGCGCGCGACGCCCATGGCTACGTCGTCACGTACTCGCCGAAGGTGTTCATACCGCTGACCAAACTCTGTCGTGACCGATGCGGGTACTGCACCTTTGCCCAGGCACCCGCGCACGTCGAATCCCCCTACATGGGCCTCGATGAAGTGATGGCGGTCGCCCAGGCCGGTCGCGAGGCCGGTTGCACCGAGGCTCTCTTTACGCTCGGCGAACGTCCCGAACTGCGCTACGACGAAGCCGCGAGGTGGCTCGCGGCTCGGGGTTACCAGTCGACGGTCGACTACGTCGCGAACGCGGCGCAGATGGTGCTCGAGAGCACCGGCCTGCTCCCGCACGCCAACGCCGGTGCCCTGTACCGCAACGAACTGGCGCAACTGCGCACGGTCGCTGCCTCGCAGGGAATGATGATTGAGTCGCTCGCCGACCTGGCGGCCCACCGTCTCGCTCCCGACAAGGAGCCCCAGCGCCGTCTCGACACGCTGCGTTTCGCAGGCGAATTGCGTATCCCCTTTACGACGGGGCTCCTGGTGGGAATTGGTGAAACGCGTGAGGAACGTCTCGCGACCCTCGAGGCCATCGCCGCGTCCCACGAGGAGTTCGGTCACGTGCAAGAAGTGATCATTCAGAACTTCCTGCCTAAGCCCCGCACCGCCATGGCCAAGGAGCCCGCGGCGTCCGACGAAGAGTTCCACTGGACGATCGCCGTGGCGAGAATCATCCTCCCTGACTCGGTCCACCTGCAGGCGCCACCCAACCTGAGCGACGACCCGACTCGTCTCCTCGCCTTTGGCATCGACGACTTCGGCGGAATCTCGCCCGTCACCGCCGATCACGTCAATCCCGAGCGCGCGTGGCCCGCCCTCGCGGCCTTGGGTGCCGAGTGCGACGCGCGCGGCTTCAATCTCGAGCCACGACTGACCGTCTACCCGGAGTTCATCGAAGGCGACCAGGGTTTCCTTGACGCCAAGGTTCGACCCTTCGTCCTCTCGCACGCCGATTCAGCGTTTCTCGCCCGTAATGACACGTGGGCGTCCGGTTCGGACGAGATGCCGCCTCCCCCGCCAACGTCACGCGCTCGCACGACCGCCGTGTCGTCGATCCTCGCGCGCTACGTGCCCGGCTACGACTTTGACCGGGACGAGCTGACGACTCTCTTCAACGCCCGGGGGGCTGACTTCAATGCGGTCGTTGAGATCGCCGACAATCTGCGCAAGCAACTCGTCGGCGACGACGTCACGTTCGTCATCAACCGCAACATCAACTACACCAACGTCTGCACGTTCAAATGCCGCTTCTGCGCTTTTTCGAAGGGCCCACTGTCGCTCAACCTCCGTGGCGACCCCTACCTCCTGACACTGGACGAGATCAGCGAGCGAGTCCGCGAAGCCGAAGCCAAAGGCGCCACGGAAGTCTGCCTGCAAGGGGGCATTCACCCCAAGTTCGACGGCGACTACTACATCGATGTCGTGGCCGCCGTGCGGGCCGGTTCGCCGAAGATTCACATCCACGCCTTCAGCGCGCTCGAGGTCTTTGAAGGGGCCCGACGTTCCGAGGTCGACCTCGTGACCTACCTCACTCGATTGAAGGACGCCGGGCTGAAGACGTTGCCCGGCACCGCGGCCGAGATCCTCGACGATGAGATTCGCAAGGAACTCTGTCCGGACAAGATCAACTCTCAGCAGTGGCTGGACGTCCATCGTGCTGCCCACAGCGTCGGACTTCGTTCCAACATCACGATCATGTTCGGCGCCGTCGAAGGCGTCGACAGTTGGGCGACGCACCTGCTGCGCACACGCGAGTTGCAGAAGGAGACCGGTGGCTTCACCGAGTTCGTCCCGCTGCCCTTCGTGCACATGGCCACGCCCATCTTCCTGAAGGGTCGGGCGCGACGAGGCCCGACGTTCCGCGAAGCGGTCTTGATGCACTCGGTCGCCCGCCTGCACTACGCCACCCTCATTGACAACATCCAGGTGAGTTGGGTGAAGATGGGCATTGAGGGCTCTCGTCGGATCCTCCAAGCGGGCGCCAACGATGTTGGTGGCACCTTGATGGACGAGAACATCTCGCGGGCGGCCGGCGCCACGCACGGCCAAGAGATGGACGTGGACACGCTCGAAGCGCTCGTTGAGCCCATCGGTCGACCGCTCGTTCAGCGCAGCACCTTGTACCAGACGTTGTAACCGTGGATGAATTGATTGAAGCGTTCCTCGGGGACCTGCAGCGAGAGTCGCCACTCTCGCCCGACCGGATCGACATCCTTCGAAATCTGCTGGTCCACTTCGTTGAGTTGGCGACGGTTGATGGTGATATCGGTGACCTGCGCGTCGCGGTGAATGCACTGGATGAACTCGTCGAAGCGTCGGCGATGTTCTCGGCTTGGCGCGACGTGCCCAAGCTGGCGATCTTTGGCTCCGCGCGCACCACCATCGACGCCACTCTCTACGAGATGGCCCGTCAACTGGGTGAGGAGATGGCGCAACGAAACTGGATGATCGTGTCGGGCGCCGGGCCGGGAATCATGGAGGCGTCCGCGAAGGGGGCCGGACGAGAACACACGCTGGGCGTCAACATCGAACTTCCCTTCGAACAGTTCGCCAACCCCTACATCGACGCCGAGACGATGCTCGTGGCGATGCAGTACTTCTTCACGCGCAAGGTCGCCATGACGCGCCCCTCCAACGCCTTCGCGATCTTTCCCGGTGGTCTTGGAACGATGGACGAGGCCTTCGAGGTCTTGACGCTCCTGCACACGGGCAAGACGTCACCGGCCCCGGTCGTCCTCGTCGACTCACCCAACGGCACCTTCTGGACGAAGTGGCACTCCTTCGTGGATGACGCGATCATTGCGGGCAACTACATCGACGTGAACGACATGTGTCTGGTGCGGATCTGTTCGTCGGTCGACGCCGCCGTCGAGGAGATCGAGCACTTCTTCTCCAACTACGAGAGTTTTGAGGTCCGTGGCGAGCGGGCGTACATCAAGGTCAAGCGCGCGCCATCGCCCGCTCAACTCGCTGAACTGACTGCGGCCGTGCCCCGCTTCGCGCTAGGGACGGGCTACGTGCTCGAAGATGAACACACGATCTCGTTCGGCTTCGACGGTCGCAACTACGTGAACTTGCGCCTCGTGATCGATCAACTCAACGGCTGGACCTAGTCCTCGCTCGCACCCCGCAGGAGGTGTTCGGCCTTCTGGAGGCTCCGACGAACTTTGGAGAGCCGTCGCTCGAGTTCCTTCGCCACTTCGGCGTCGTCGTCGCGCATCTGCGCGCGCACGGAGTCAAAGATCGCGTCCGCCACCCGGCTCTCGACCGCGGCCACCTCGTCGGCCAAGGCGTCAAAGGACGTCACTAGTCGAGCGTCTCGTAGGGAAGCTCGTCGGCGCCGTACTGCGCGCGCAGCACTTTCTTGTCGAACTTGCCCACGCTCGTCTTGGGTACGGTCTCGATGAAGGCCCACCTCTCGGGCAGCCACCATTTCGCCACCTTCGTCGAAAGGAAGTCACGCAACTCCTCGGCGGTCGCGTTCTGGTCGGGTCGCAGCACCACGCAGCACAACGGTCGCTCCTGCCAGCGGTCGTCGGGCACCGCCACGACCGCCGCTTCGAAGATCGCGGGATGGGCCATCATCGCTCCTTCGAGTTCAACGGAGCTGATCCATTCGCCGCCGGACTTGATGACGTCCTTCGTCCGGTCACTGATGGTCATGAATCCCTGTCCGTCGATCGTGCCGATATCGCCGGTTCGCAACCAGTCGTCGTGGAACTTCTCGGGGTCGTCGACGCCGTAGTAGGAGCCGGTGATCCACGGTCCGCGAATCTCGAACTCGCCGACGGTCTGGCCGTCACGCGGCAGCACCGAACCGTCATCGGCGGTGATGCGTATCTCGACGCCGGCGACCACGCGGCCGGCCTTCACTCGGTAGTCAATCTCCTGGTCGTAGGGGGTACCGGCCGGCGGGATCGACACGGCGGCGAGCGGGCTCGTCTCGGTCATGCCCCATCCCTGGATCATGTCGATGCCGAAGCGATCACGAAAGGCCTCGATCATGAAACGCGGGACCGCGGAGCCGCCCGCCAGCACGCCGCGCAGGCTCGAGAGGTCGGCGTCGGGATCGTTCTCGGTCACGCGCAGTACGTCGTTCCAGATCGTCGGCACGCCCAGCGAGATGGTGGGCCGCAGTTCGCGGATCATCTTGACGAGCGGCTCCCCCTGCAGGAGCATCTGGGGCATGATCAGCTCGGCACCGGCGAAGAAGGCCGTGTAGGCCGCGCCCCACGCGTTCACGTGGAACATCGGCACGATGAGCAGGCAGCGATCTCGTTCGCAGAAACCGACGGAGTTGGCGGTCGTTGACGCCATTGAATGGAGCCACGTCGAACGGTGCGAATACACGACGCCCTTGGGGTTGCCGGTCGTGCCCGACGTGTAACACATGATGGCGGCGGAGCGCTCGTCGAGTGTGGGCCATTCAAAGCCGGTCTCTTCGGACATGAGGAACGTCTCGTAGTCGAGCGTGTCGCCGAGCAGACCCGAATCGTCGTGACCGTTGACGATGATGTGCTCCACCGTAGGGATCTGGTCGCGGACTCTCGCCAGCGCCGGTACGAGCGAGGCGTCGACGATGATCACCTTGTCCTGGGCGTGATTGATGATGAAGGCCAACTGTTCGGGGAAGAGGCGGATGTTGAGGGTGTGCAGAACCGCACCCATACAGGGAATGGCGATGTACGCCTCCATGTGCGATTGGTTGTTCCACATGAACGTGGCGACACGGTCACCAGGTTCAATGCCGAGTTTCTTCAACGCGGCGGCGAGGCGCTCCGCACGCTTGGAGATCTGGAAGAACGTGGCCTCCGCCACCCCGTCGGGTGAGACGGTGAAGACCTTCTTCTCTGAGTAGATTTGCTCGCCGTGTTGAATGATGCCTCTGATGAGCAGTGGCGCGTCTTGCATCGTGCTTTGCACGGTTCCCCCTCTAGTGGCGTTGGGTCGATGCTACAAACTCTTCGACCGGGCGTGGTTACCAGGAGAGGCCGTAGGGGGCGACGGGCGCCGGGAGGACGCTCGGGGTCTCCATGAGGACGGCGTCGATCGCCGCCGCGGCGCTTCGGCCCTCGGCAATGGCCCACACGATCAGGCTCTGGCCACGAACGGCGTCGCCGCAGGCGAAGACCGGACCCGGTCCCTCGAGTTGCGTCAGTCGCCACTTCTCGTCGACCGAGAGGGTGGCGCGCGACGTGACGAACGCTTCGGACGCCAGTTCCAGGTCATCGAGTTCCGGTCCGACGAATCCGGCGGCGATGAGCACGAGGTGGGCGGGCATCGAATGTGCGTCACCGGTCGTGGCGTCGCGCACGGTGATCTCGCTCACCGATTCAACACCAAGGAACTCCAGGGTCTCGGTCGAGAACTTTCGTTCGCCACCTTCTTCGTGGGCCGGCGACGACTTGAAGATGCGCGCCATCGTGGGCCATGGTTGGTCACTCGGTCGCTCGTCGGGCGGGCGATCGAGGATCTCAATCTGCACCACGGAGGCCGCACCCTGTCGGTGGACCGTGCCCAGGCAGTCGGCGCCGGTGTCGCCTCCGCCGAGGATGATGACGTGTCGACCCTTCGCGTCGATCGGTGACGTCACTCCGTCGCGTACGGCTCGATTGGCCGCTTCGAGGAAGGTCATGGCGGGGTAGACGCCTTCGAGCTCCGCGCCCGCGACGGGTATGAGACGCGGACGCGTCGAGCCAATCGCGAGCAGCACGGCGTCGAACTCGTGACGTAGCGAATCGAGCGACGTCGCGGACGCGCCCACGGTGACATTCGTGTGGAACGACACGCCACTGGCCATCATGACGTCGAGGCGGCGATCGAGCACCGACTTCTCGAGTTTGAATTCGGGAATGCCGTAGCGAAGTAGTCCCCCAATGGCGTCACTGCGCTCAAAGACGTGCACCTCGTGACCGACGCTCGCGAGCTGCGCGGCGGCGGCGAGGCCGGCCGGGCCTGAGCCGACGACGCAGACGCGCTTGCCCGTGCGCAAGTCGATGGAGTGCGCGACGTCAAAGCCGTGAGCGAAGGCGTGTTCCGCAACCTCATATTCGATGCGCTCAATCGTGACGGGGCTGTCCGAGATACCCAGCACGCAGGCCGACTCACACGGCGCCGGACAGAGCCGACCAGTGAACTCGGGGAAGTTGTTGGTGTCGAAGAGCTGTTCGGCGGCGAGTGCCCAGTGCGAACGGTAGACGTGGTCATTGAACGTGGGGATTCGATTGCCCAAGGGGCAGCCCTGCATGCAAAACGGAATTCCGCAGTCCATGCATCGAGCGCCCTGGACCTGCACGGCGTCGTCACTCTGGGGTTCGTACACCTCGCGCCAGTCGCGCAGGCGCACCGGGACGGGTCGGTGACCCGGTCCCTGGCGTGGATAGTCGAGGAAGCCGGTGACCTTACCCATTGCGCATCTCGTCGCGAATGCGCTGGTACTCAGAGGTCTCGATGCGCACGAAGTGCATGCGTTCAACGCGCCAATCCTCGAGCAACCTCGCGGCCTTCTTCGACTGCGTCTCGTCGACGAAGCGGGTCAGGATCTCGTGCAGTCGTTCGTCGTCCTCGAACTCCAGGGGATCTATTTCGTACACCCCGGCGCTCAGGTGGTCATAGACGCTCTGGTCGGGGTCGTAGAGGTAGAGCGTGCCACCCGACATGCCCGCGGCGAGGTTGCGCCCGACGCCGCCCAGTATGACCACGACGCCGCCGGTCATGTACTCGCCGGCGTGGTCGCCAGTGCCCTCGACGACGATCGTCGCGCCGGAGTTGCGGACACCGCAACGCTCCCCCACCACGCCGCTGATGAAGATCTCGCCGGCCGTAGCGCCGTAACCAATGACGTTGCCGGCGATGATGTTCTGGTCACTCTCGAAGGTCGCCTCGGGGTCCGGTTTGATGATGATTCGCCCGCCCGAAAGACCCTTGCCCGCGTAGTCGTTGGCGTCGCCGGTGAGTCGAAGCGTCATCCCGCGAGGGATGAAGGCGCCCAGGCTCTGACCCGACGAACCATCGAGGTCGATCTGGATCAGATCATCGACGAGCTCTCGCGCACCCAGCGACCTGGTGATCGCGCTGCCGGTCAACGTGCCGACCGCTCGATTGACGTTGCGGATCGGTGTCGCGAATCGAAACGGTCGAGACTTCGTCGCCGCGGTGACCGCTTCACTCAGGAACTGCCAGTCGAGCGCGCCGTCGAGCCCGTGCTCTTGCTTGACACTCTGATGGCGTTGTTCGGGCGCCACGGTCACGAGGAGTGCGGACAGATCGAGGTCGCTGCGCTCGTCGACGGGCGAGGAGATGGAGAGCCTCGTCGCGTCCCCGATGACCTCCTCGAGCGTGCGAGCGCCCATCAGGGCGAGGTATTCGCGGACTTCCTCCGCGATGAACTCGAAGAAGTTCTCGACGAACTCCGGTTGACCAGTGAAGCGTTCGCGCAGCACGGGGTTCTGGGTCGCGATGCCCACGGGACAGGTGTCGAGGTGACAGACCCGCATCATCACGCAGCCCGAGACGACGAGCGGTGCGGTGGCGAAACCGAACTCTTCAGCACCCAGCAGGGCCGCCACGACGACGTCGCGTCCCGTCTTCAGTTGGCCATCGACTTGGACGACGACGCGAGAGCGAAGTCCGTTGGCCGCGAGGGTCTGGTGTGTCTCGGCGAGACCGAGTTCCCACGGGGTACCGGCGTGCTTGAGTGAGGTGAGCGGCGCGGCGCCGGTACCCCCGTCGTGACCGGAGATCAGGATCACGTCGGCGTGGGCTTTGGCCACACCAGCGGCGATGGTGCCCACGCCCTGCTCGCTGACCAACTTCACGTGGATGCGGGCCTGGTCGTTCGCATTCTTGAGGTCGTAGATCAACTGCGCCAAGTCTTCGATTGAGTAGATGTCGTGGTGCGGCGGCGGCGAGATCAGTCCAACCCCGGGTGTTGAGTGACGAGTCTTCGCGATCCACGGCCAGATCTTGGTACCGGGGAGTTGGCCGCCCTCGCCGGGCTTGGCGCCCTGGGCCATCTTGATCTGGATGTCGTCGGCGTTCACGAGGTAGCGACTCGTCACGCCAAAGCGACCTGAGGCCACCTGCTTGATAGCCGAACGTCGGTTGAAGTTGGGATCGGACGTGTCGAAGCGGTCGGCGTCCTCGCCGCCTTCGCCGGTATTGGATTTGCCGCCGATCCGGTTCATGGCAATGGCGAGCGTCGAGTGAGCCTCTTCGGAGATCGAGCCGTAGGACATAGCGCCGGTACTGAATCGCTTGATGATGGAGGCAGCGCTCTCCACCTCGTCGAGCGCGAGCGGCGTGGCGCTCGGGACGAGCTCCATCAACCCGCGCAGGGTCACGAGACCCTTGGACTGGTCGTCGACGAGTTTCGTGTACTCCTTGAAGATGTCGAAACGCTTCTCGCGAGTCGCGTGCTGGAGTTTCTGCACGGTACGAGGGTTGAAGAGGTGTAGTTCGCCCTCTCGTCGCCACTGGTACTCGCCGTTGTTGCGAAGCTCGACCAGTTCGCCCGGTCGTGGGTTGAACGCACTGGCGTGCAGGGTGAGCACGTTGGACGCGATGTGCTCGAGCGTGATGCCGCCGATGCGCGAGTGGAATCCGGGAAAGTAGGCCGAGAGCACGGTGTCCGATATCCCCACCGCTTCGAAGAGCTGGGAGCCGACGTAACTCGCCACCGTACTGACCCCCATCTTCGACATCGTCTTGACGATGCCCTTGTTGAGGGCCTTGCCGTACTGGTAACGGGCCTCGAACGCCGTGAGTCCCGTCAGATCTCCCTCTTCGATCAGCGCGTCGATTGACTCGTAGGCCAAGTAGGGACAGACCGCGGACGCGCCGAAGCCGAGCAGGAGGGCTACGTGGTGAACCTCTCGGACGTCGCCCACCTCCATGATCAACGCGGCGCTCGTTCGAAGGTGTTCGTCGACCAGTCGGTGGTGGACAGCGGAGGCCAACAAGAGACTCGGAATGGCCGCGTAGGTCGCGGTCGAATTGCGGTCCGACAGGATGACGATGTTGGCGCCTTCGCGCACGGCGGTCACGACGAGGTAGCAGACCTCCTCGACCGCCTGGGCCAGCCGCTCCGCGGCGGTGTCGGGGCCACTGGCTCGGAACAGTCCGTCGATGACCGTCGTATGGAAGCCGCGCAGTTTGTCGGACTCTTCGATGTAGCGGATCTTGGCCAGTTCGTCGATGCTGAGGACCGGTGAGGGCAGCACGATCTGGTGCGCGTGCTCTGCGGTCTCGGTCAGCAGATTCTCTTCGCCGCCGATGGTGACGCGCGTCGAGGTGACCAGTTCCTCGCGAATCGCGTCCAGCGGTGGGTTCGTCACCTGGGCGAAGAGCTGCGTGAAGAAGTCGAAGAGTGGTCGAGGCAGGGCGGAAAGGGCCGGCACCGCCGTGTCCGATCCCATCGAGCCAATGGGTTCCTCACTCGCCTGGGCCATATGGCGCATGATGAGTCGCAGGTCCTCTTCGCTGTAGCCGAAGTTGCGTTGTTGTTTCACGACCGTGGCGTGACTCGGCGTCAACATCGTCGGCGACTCGATCTCATCGAGCGAGAACTGCTGCGCGTCCAACCATTCGCCGTACGGCTCTTTGCTCGCGAGACCGCTCTTCAGTTCCTCGTCGTCGATGATGCGACCCTGTTCAATGTCGACGAGGAAGACACGGCCCGGCTGGAGTCGGCCCTTTCGTTCGATGTTCGAAGGTTCAATCGGCAAGACGCCGACTTCACTGGCGAAGATGACCCGTTGGTCCTTGGTGACCCAGTAGCGCGCGGGGCGAAGGCCATTGCGGTCGAGCACGGCGCCGACGATCTTGCCGTCGCAGAACGTCACCGACGCCGGACCGTCCCACGGCTCCATGAGACCGGCGTGATAACGGTAGAAATCGCGCCGCGATTGGCTCATGAACGTGGAGCGTTCCCAGGCCTCAGGGATCATCATCAAGACGGCGTGGGGCAGCGTGCGCCCCGCCTGGACCAAGAGTTCGACCACTTCGTCGAAACTCGCGGAGTCACTCATGTCGTTGGTGATCAGTGGAGTGAGTTCGCTGATGGGAAGGGGTAAAAGAGTGCTCTCCAGCGTCGTCTCGCGCGCCGTCATCCAGTTGCGATTGCCGCGGACCGTGTTGATCTCGCCGTTGTGCGCAATGTAGCGAAAGGGCTGGGCGAGGTCCCAGCGCGGCAGGACGTTGGTCGAGAACCGACTGTGGACGACGGCGATGGCTGAGATGAGTGACGGATCGCGCAGGTCATCGAAGTAGAGGCGCAACTGCAGTGAGGTGAGCATGCCCTTGTAGATGAGCACGTTCGGAGAGCACGAGGACGCGTAGATGGGAAGTTGGTGTTCGAGTACCTTGCGCGCGCAGTAGAGCGCCCGTTCGAGATCGGGTGCGGGGTTGACCTCGCTGCGCACGATGAGTTGCTGCACGAACGATGGTTCCGAGGCGAGCGACGCTGCGCCCAGTAGCGAGGAGTCGACCGGCACGTCGCGCCATCCAACGGACGCGAGTCCCACATGGCCAAGCACTTCGTCGATCGTGGCTCTGATCAGGCCGAGGTCTTGATGCTTGGGGATCATCCAGAACGCGATGCCGTAGGCACCGGGTTCTGGGACCGCCTCGGCGAAGATGGAGCGAATGAAGGAGTCGGGCATCTGAATGAGAATGCCGGCGCCGTCGCCCGAATCGACGTCAGAGCCCGAGGCCCCGCGGTGTTCGAGATTCTCGAGAATCGTCAGTGCGTCAAGGATGGTCGCGTTCGTCGGGCGCGCGGTCAGGTCCGCAACCATGCCCACGCCGCAGGCGTCGTGTTCGAAAGTGGGGTCGTAGAGAGTCTTTGTCATAGCGTTTCCGTACGGGGCAACGCTGACCCACGGCAATTATACCGAAAAGCGAAAGGACCACGACGCCCTACGCTGTTGGCGTGTGCGCAGCCCAGAAGAGTGCTTTCGTCGTCGGTGGCGGGGTCATCGGGTTGGCGAGCGCCTTTCGACTGGCGCAGCGCGGCGCGGCGGTGACCCTCTTCGATCCCAACCCCGGCAAGGGTGCGACGTGGGCAGCAGCGGGGATGATTGCGCCCGTCGCGGAGATTGGTCCCGGCGAGCACGAAAACTTTCAACTCCAAATGGGAGCACTGAGCGCGTGGCGTGACATCGCGTCTGACCTCCGGTCCCTCACGGGCGAGTCACTGAACATCGTGCAGCACGGCACTCTCCTGGTCGGATGGGACGGGAGTGACCGGCGACTCGTCGAACAGTTCGCCCACGTGGCCGGAGAGTTCGGCGCGGTGCCTCAACGAGTGCAACGTCAAACTAGTCCCGACATGTTCGAAGGAGTGACCGGACGCATCGACGAGGGCCTCTTGGTCGAGGATGACGCGTGGATCGACCCGGATCAGGCGGTGTCACTACTCGCCCAAGCCAATCAGCTGCTCGGCGTCACCATGGTGCACGACTCGGTGCTCAACGTGTGTGGCGACGAGTTGCGCGTTAAGGCGTCGACGGGGTCCGACACGTTTGACGCCGATCTGGGCATCATCGCGACCGGTGCCAACGCACTACCAACTGGGGCGGGAACGTCTGGTCAGCACATCGTTCGACCAGTCCACGGCATCACGGTGCGCGTTCGCGGTATTGACCGCAGCGCTCAACCGATGATTCGATCCTTCGTGCGCGGGAGCACTGTTTACATGGTCTCTCGACCCGGCGGTTACAACGTGCTGGGCGCGTCATCTGAGGAGCGTGGCGAGACCGGCGCACAGGTTGGCGAGTTACAGCGACTGCTTCGCGATGCGCTCGACGTGGTTCCGGCGCTCGAAACCGCGACGGTCATCGAAACTCGGGCCGGCAACCGGCCAGCGAGTGAAAACCTGCAGCCATTTTTTGAGGTCCTTCGTGGTGGTCGATGGGCCTGGTCGTCAGGACATTTTCGACATGGCGTCACCCTGGCGCCGCTCGCCGCGCTCGAAGCGGTTCGGTTCATGGAGCGCGCGTGATCACCGTAAACGGGGTCGCTCAGGAGCACCTAGAGGAGATGGTCGATGACCTCGTACGGCGCCTCGGCATTGAACCTCGCGGCATCGCCGTCGCGATTGACGGTGAGATCATCCGACGGGCAGATTGGGGTAGCACCCCGGTCAATAACCAGAGTGCGATCGAAATAGTGACCGCCGTCGCAGGCGGCTAAAGAGAGGTGGCTGTCTATGGCGGTTGATGAGTTACTACGGGCTCTCGATGAGCGCATTCTGGAGGCGTTGGCTGCGAAGGCCACGGGCGAGAGTATTGCGTTTCTGTGTGAAGCTCGCGCGTGGTTGACCCACCCCGATCAGTCGCACGGGGCACATCGTCCAGCAAATGCCTAAAGGGCCAACGACTAGAATTCTTTCTTCGCGGGCTGTGGCTTAGTTTGGTCTAGAGCGCTCGGCTGGGGGCCGAGAGATCGGGAGTTCAAATCTCCCCAGCCCGACCATTTGGTCAATTCGTTACTGGAGTCCCCAAGACCGCTCCCAGCACCTTGGGTATGTCACCACGCACGACAACGTCGGCATCGTCGTCGAAGGGCGTGGCTTCCGCATTGATAATGAGGAGTCGCGCGCCGCGGGACAATGACTTTGGAACCAGATCTGACACAGGACGAACCATCAAGGTCGAGCCGACACAGATCAAGAGTTCACACGTTTTGGCCAGATACTCGGCTCGTGCAAATTCGAGGCGTGGCAGAGGCTGGCCGAAACTGACGACGATGGTCTTGAGAATGCCCCCGCATATGGCACTTCCTACGTGTTCGTCGCATCGAGGATCAAGGTCACCGGCTCTAACCCGTTCAAGGATCAGGTTTGTTGGCGTCTCTGTTTCGCACTGCAGGCAGCGGGTCATCCGGGTGTTTCCGTGTACCTCAATGACCAGATTCGGATCAGATCCGGCCGCCACGTGTAATCCGTCGATATTTTGGGTAACGATTGCCTCAAGTTTTCCTGTGCTTTCGAAATCCACCAGTGCCCTATGTGCCGGGTTTGGTTGAGCCGGGCGCTCTTGGCGCGCAAGCAACTGTTGCCATGAAGCCTTTCGGACCTCGGCTGACGACGTAAAGACATCGATGTTCGAGAGGCGCTCGGCGTTGGGATCCTTGGTCCAGACTCCTTCGGGCCCGCGAAAATCGGGAATCCCAGAAGCGGTCGAGATTCCAGCCCCGGTAATGACGACGACCGACGCGGAGTCCTCGACGAGTCGTCGGGCGTCATCGAGAGACTGGTGGGTCACGAGACGAAAGCGTACCTTGGGCGTTGGGAGTTTGGAATCCTTCCAATCAACATGTACGCGTCGAGCGATGGGAAATGCCACCAATCCGACCGCCATCGACAGGCTCACAGGGCGAGTGGCTCGCACGTGGGTTGATGAACTTCAGTGATCGACGGCTGAATTCGCCGGACCGAGCCGATCCATGTACTGCTCGACCTCTCGCGGCGTCGATAATTCGATCACCTCTGAGCTGGCACCATGCTCACGGATCGCCGCATCCAGGACGGGACGACTGTTGCGTTGGTATCGCCAGACCCACTTGAGGAACTTCACATCGATTCGTTCTGGACACCCCTCCGCTTGAATGGACCGTCCATGATTCGTCAGTGTCCGGCGGAGAACTCGTGCGACACACGTCCATCTCGAGGGGGCGAGGACGATGATCGTGTCCGACCTTTGGAATCGAACATCGAATGTGCCTGCGTAGTTGCCGTCGACAATCCATTCGTCGGCCTTCAATCGTTCTTGCAGAGCGACTCGCCATTCGTCGCTCGGGGTTTCCACCCAACCCGGACTCCAATAGAGATGGTCGAGATGCACGACGGGAAGGCCTGTCCGTCGTGAAAGTTCGTCGGAAAACCTGGTCTTACCGGCTCCTCCCGATCCAACCACGGCTACGCGTTGCACGTTCGCAATGTTCTCACGCGGACGTGGATCATGCTCAACTGCGGAACCTCAGGTCGGGAACGAATACGTGGTGGTGGTCGTCGTTGTCGTCACGGTGAGCGGAGGAAGTCCGAGGTCCCGGCGTAGTTTGTTCTCAAGTTTCTCGATGATCTTGCTCTGTTGGGCGCTGGTCTTGCTGAGATTCTTGATCGGGGGTGCGCTCTGCCCCCCTATCGCCAACACTTCGTCGACTCCGATCTCCTGGGCGTTGACGTACGCACGCACTACCGAGTTCAGCGGCCCGTTGGCTCCCCAACTGAGAAGGTTGCCATCGAACGCGCCCAACGCTTCGGACAGCGAGAGATCGATGTTCGCGACGTCACGCAGTGTCGACTTCTTGGACAGCGCCCTCAACTTCGTCAACCACACCGCTCCCACCGATGTCACTTTCTTCAGGCCCGCTACGTAGTCTTTGCGCAACGCCTTCACGCTCACCGGCTTCGGCGCTCCGAGGAGGAACGACCGCACCAGGAAGGTGAAGGCGGCTCCCTCCTGGAAGAGGAAAGCGTGGCCCGCGTCGGGATAGAGCACCAGTCGTGCGCCACGAATTTGCGACGCCACCGCACGGTCGTTCACTGAGGCGTCGATGAGATCGTTCGCACCGTCGGCGACCAACGTCGGAACGTCGATCCGGTGCGCCCCGTGACTCGCTGGGTCCCGGCCGCCCCACCATGCGAGGACGGCGTTCGCCTGGTTCTCGACTATCGACTTCGTGGTGGGCGCGGACGAGGGGTAAGCGGCGACGCTGCCAGAGAATGCAGCAGCGGCAATAGTTTGGTCGGCGGGGAACAGATCAGCTTGGCCGGCCGCGGGATTGGTGCCCGTGAGTGCGTCGATGTCCTTTTGGTTCGGCCGAAGCGTATTCCCAGTGCCTGGGTACGTCGCGCAAAGTACGAGGCGGTGTACTTGACCCGGATGACGAATCGCCAGGGCCTGGGCAATCATGCTGCCCATTGACCATCCAAGAACGTCGGGCGAACCCAGGTGCAGTGCCGTTATGAGTGCGCTCGTTTGGTCAGCCATCGCGCTAACGGTGAGAGGGCGGCGGGCCGCGCTGCGACCGACGCCCGCGTTGTCGAAGATGATCACCCGAAAGTGTCGCGCCAATTCGTCGACGAATTGAGGATCCCAGGTCTCCATGTTCCCCGCGTAACCCATGATCAGTACCAGTGGTGGCCCCTCACCGTAGATGCGGTAACCGACGTCACCCTGAGAAGTCGAGATCACTTTTACCGGAACGTCGACCACGGATGCTGGAGCAACGAACTTGGTGGCACTGGCAACGCGCACGCCGATCAGCGTCGCGACGATTATGACCGACAACACGACCATGAATATTCGCTGAACACGGAGCACCAACTCCGACGCTACTGTCCGCTGCGATCGCGCGAACCAACACCGGTCGACTACTTCAACGTATGACCTCACCATGTCGAGGAAACCAATTGGCAAATCCGACTCGGTGACCTTCGATCTCAGCGGAACGCTCGACGCGACACGCGCGATCCGGCGCGGCCTCCTGCGTTGGCTTCATCGACTCGCGCTGAAACCACCGTCGTTCACTGCCACACAGTCGCTCCCGGAGGAGCATGAGATTGCCACGCCGGCTCCGTATCCGCCAGGGAACACGGTCGAAGGGCTTGACCATCGACCAGATATCCAGGTTGCCACGGCTCCGCTCAGACCAATGACGGAACACTCCGTCGCGGAACCGCACGAGACCGAATACGCCCCAGCGCTCTTGAACGCGGGAACGTCCGTGAGCCGCGACCACTTCTGGCTGTGGAACGTCATCGCCTCTCCATTGATGGTCACGGCCATACAGAATTGAGACGTGGCGCACGAGACTGAGATCAGAGACTTCGCCGCAGGACTATGGCTCGGTGTCCATCTCGAACCGTTGAACGAAAGAACTTGACCGTCATAGTTCGTGACCATGCAGAAGTGGGGATTCGAGCACGAGACACCCAACAATCGATCGTCAACAGATCCGGTCGTGGTGGTGTTGAACTTCGACCATGAACGGCCATTGAAGGTCATCAGCGAACTCGGCTTACCGGGTACTCCGCTGGCGCCCACAGCGGCACAAAAAATCGGCACCGGGCACGAGACCCTATACGTATCTCCCGCGGGACCCATTCGCGTGACGGACGACCAGATGTGGCCGTTGTACACGGCTGCCTCACCGGATGCAATCGCGACGCAGAACTTGGCACTCGAACACGACACGGAATCAATTGACCCACCGAGCGCAAGGTAGTGAGGTGACGACCACACTCCCCTGCGGTCATACAACACTTGACCATCTCCATTCACCGAGACACAGAATGTTGATGTAGGACATGAGACCGAGTAATCCACTTGAGAATTGGATGAACCCTTCGAACCGATCAGAACCGGGGACGACCACTTTGGCGATGAAGTCGAGGCTGATGCTCCCCAGGTGAAAATCGACAACACTGTCGAAACCAAGATGAGACCTGCGACTCCGAGGCGAGCCATCGGATGACCACGTCGAGCTGTGAGGCACAATTCGCGGAACTGCGTCATGACCATGTCCGATCCGGCCGCCGTCCGCCACATTCGTCAGCGCACTCCTAATTGGGGCTCACGCCAAACCTACCGTCATTCAATGAGATCAACGGTTCAACGCATGGTCTCAATGTCGAGAAACGGTTCAAGAGTTCCCGAGGTGAAAACGCAACAGCGCCGTGCGGACCGACTTAGGAACGTCGGCCGAGACGCGCGATCAACTTGACGACGTCAGCGCGGCGATTGTCAATCTGACTTGGGATAGCAATCGTGAGTGGATTGCTCCAGATCCATGACAGTCGCCGCAGAAGACGATTCTTCGGATAGCGATGACGCACGGCCCAGGGAAGTTGCCGTGAATGATTCGGTAAAGCTTTTGCGTAGGGTTCAGAGTCTTCCACCACGACGCGCAGAATCTGGAATCTGGTTTCGGGCTCAATAACCGCGCAGAAGCGCACGTGACGAGACTGGAAGCCATGGTCATGAGATTGTCGACCTGCCGTGACTACCGAGTACCGGTGTACTGCGCGACGGTCCCGTTTGTATCCTTGAAACTCCCGGTGATGGTGTTCCCCGAGATCGTCCCTGAATTACGCGAACGATAACCCTTACCGAGGGTGATAGTGAACACGTACTTGTTGCCCTTCACTCGACAACCAATCATGTGATACTGGGGACTCGCCGTCACACCGGCACACGCGCCAGTCGCACGATTCTCGCTCTTCACCGTGATGCCCAAATAGCCACCGGATATCGCCCATCTTCCGACGAAGTTTGCGTTGCCCGCCGCAAAGGCCGGCTGCGATGCGATCAGAATTGAACTCGGTAGAACCGCCGCGAGAGTCGCGAACAACGTGAGTAAGAGACGGCGGCCCATGAATCTGCTGGACCGTCGTGTGGTGACTTCACTGCTTCGCCGTACGTCGACTTTTGACATAGAAACCCTTTCATCACTTCGACCGCTCCCGCTGCAACACCATCAATCACAGGAAGCCTGCGATTGACAAGCTTGCGAAGGAAAATAGTGCACCAAGGTCATGAGTGCATCCGAAACTGATCCGTGGCACGGCAATTGTTTGCGTCGGCGACCTGACCTCACATGTTCTCGCCTTTGCGGCCGCGGATGTATCAACCGTTGTCGGGTGCCCAGTTGCCGTGGAAGCCGTAGGGAACACGCACTGGGAGATGCACGACAGCGACGGGATCACCGCTGAAGTCCTGTGAAGCGAGAATGAGCAGGTCTGTCGCTCCGCGCTCGGGGTCGAACATCAAACTGAGCACGTAACCCTCGTCCTCTGCGGACGTTGCACTCTCGGGGACAAAGACCGCCTCTCCAGCTCCGCCACGAAAGTGCCGGGTCTCACTCGTTCCGGCCACCATGTCGTGTTTGATGAGCGCCGAGCCCATCGTGAAGCCCGCCTCGTCCTCTTCCCCGGTCCGGAGCCCGGCACTGTAGCCAAAGCGATGCTGGCGACCAACGACGCGTTCGTCAACCCGAGGAAACTCTTGCGCACGGTCGTCGAGTACTTCGCTCTTGACCTTCCCTAGCGCGGGGTCGATGCGCCACCGCTCCAACGTCGGTGCTCCCTCGTCGGGCCCGGTGAGATGTGTGGCGAACATCCTTGGATGGCGCACCAAATCGACGACGACGGTCCCATCCTCGTCGAAGGCGTTCATCGGATGAAAGACGTAGCAAGGGTCGACGTCGCACCACACCACGTCCTCCGCTCCCCCCTCGAGTGGAAGCAGACCGACTCTGCTCTGATAGTCCTCGGTCCACCGGTAGGGGAAGCCGAAACCCTCCAGGAGGGCCTGTTCGCTAAAGACGACGGGCAGGTCGTAGATCACCGCGTATTTGGTGGTCAGGGACATGTCGTGGATCGACGTCATTCCGCCTACCGGTATATCAACGGTCTTTCGCACCCGCCCGTCAACGCCCACCACGCTGTACTGCACCTGGTTGCCCCAGCCCCAGTAGTACGAGATCGCGTGCAGTTCGCCGCTCTGCGGGTCACGCTTCGGGTGTGCGGTGTAACCAACGGGCAGCGTGCCCTGAAAATCGCTCGGCCCGACGGTCTCGAGTTCGTAGTTCAACTCGTAGGGGCGAGCGCCACCCTCCACGATCGCGTACGTCCGCCCGGCGTGGGCGATGACGTTGGTGTTCGCCGCGAAGTCCATCCCCTCCACGATGGGTCCGGGACGAGGCTCTTCACCCAACGCGCGCGCTATGTCGGATGAACGGACCCAGCGGTTGCGGTACCAAGAAGCACGACCGCCCTCGATGCGGATGCCATGAACCATGCCATCGCCCATGAACCAGTGATACGTGCGCTCATCGGCAACCGAGATGGGATTGGGGCCGTTACGAAGGTAGCGCCCGTTGAGACTGGACGGCAGGGAGCCGGTCACCTCGAGGTTGGTTATCGTCGCTTCGGTCAATACCGGCGCGTTGTTGCCCAAGAGATACGGATTGTACGACGTCATGATCGCCCCCGAATTTGTCCCAAGGGCATTTATACCCGATTGACGTCACTTGGTCGAGATCTCTCCTCGATGGAGGCGTTCGCGAGCCTTCAGGGTGTGGTGGCGTGATTGCGCAACCGGCCGAGCCCTTCGATGGTGGTGACGACTTCGTCTCCCGGCTTTATGAACACTGGTGGCGTACGTGCCTGGCCGACACCCTGTGGTGTACCCGTGAAGATGAGGTCGCCACGCTGGAGTGCACAGACTGACGATAGATACGCGATCAACTGTGGCACCGAGAAGACCAGATCACTCGTTCGAGAGTCCTGCATCGTCACGCCGTTGAGTTGCGAGCCGATGGCCAGGTCGTTTGGATCCGAGACGTCGTCGAGCGTCGTGAGCCATGGTCCGATCGGCGCGAAATTGGTGAACGACTTCCCCAAGGAGAACTGTGGCGGGGTATCTTTGCGCTGCCATCCCCGTTCGGAATAGTCCTGACCCACGCAGTACCCCGCAACGACCGAGAACGCATCCTCTTCACGAACGTTTCGAGCCGCGGCGCCGATCACGACGACGAGTTCGGCCTCGTAGTCCGTCATCGGTCCCGGGATCGGGACGTCGGCATTGGGGCCACAGACCGCCGAAGGAAACTTCGTAAAGACCATGGGCGTCGTCGGCACGTCCATTCCCGTCTCGGCGGCGTGCTGGCGATAGTTGAGACCGATCGCGAAGACTTGGCGAGGTGCGACGATGGGACCGAGTTTCGGACTGCTTTGCAGTTCTTCAGGTGTGGTCTTCGTCGTTGGCGCTGGGGCCGCGGAGCGAAACCACGCCTGAAGTGTCTCAAGCTGACTGAGACATTTGTCGATGGAAGCGGAGAATGCCCCGTTCGAGGCGGTCGCGACGTCGATCGTCCCGCGATCGGTCACGATCGTCGCTCGTCCATCCAAATTGGCTATGCGCACTCGATGTCCCCTCGCCTTTCGCTCCAGCAAGCCTAGTAAGTCCAATTGGACACTCACTGAGTGCTCAATGCTCCGCGGTCCTTCATCAGATATCGCCCAACCGTTAGAATTGCGTCGTTAAGGCCGGTCGTGATGGCTGGGGGACGCTGCGTCGAAGTCGGCGCTCGCGAAAAGGCAGTGCCGAGAGAGGGTGATTCCAGCCACTGGTTGGACACAGTATGGACAAGAAGGATCCCTTCGTTCTGCGACACCTCGCCGACGTGCAACCCGAACTGTGGTGGCTCGACTCCGACCCCATGGAACCGGCGCCCCATTCGGCCCTGATCGGCGACATTGGCGCCGATCTGTGCGTGGTCGGTGCTGGCTACACCGGACTTTGGACGGCGCTGCTCGCAAAGGAACGCGACCCGGACCGCGAAGTCGTCGTCGTCGAACAGTACGAGACGGGCGCGGGCGCGTCGGGGCGAAACGGCGGCTTCTGTTCCGCCTCGCTCACCCACGGCTACTTGAATGGCGTTCGCCGCTTCCCCGACGAGATCGAACTCATCCAACGCCTCGGACGAGAGAACCTCGACGAAATTGAGGCGACCATTGCTCGCTACAACATCGAATGCGACTTCGAGCGAACCGGCGAGCTTCAGGTGGCGGTCGCGCCATGGCAGTTCGCCGGCATGGCGGAGCAGGCGGAACGACGAAACGCGATGGGTGACACGGTGGAAGTACTCAGCCAAGAGGAGGTGCAGGCCCGCGTGCACTCCCCTTCGTACGTAGGTGCCCTCTTCGATCACGACGGCACCGCGCTCGTCGACCCCGCGCGATTGGTGTGGGGTCTCGAGAAGGTCTGCATCGCCCTCGGCGTGAAGATATTTGAGAACTCCAAGGTCGAGTGGCTCGAGGACCTTCACGACGCCGTGCGCGTGCACACGCCCTACGGCGCAGTGACCGCGGCTCGAGTGGCCCTCGGCACCAATGTCTTCACGCCACTGCTTCGAAAGACTCGAAAGTACGTGGTGCCGGTCTACGACTACGTGATGGTGACCGAGCCGCTCAGCGACGCGCAGCTCGAGAGCATCGGTTGGTCGCACCGCGAAGGCATCGCCGATTCAGGCAATCAGTTCCACTACTACCGCCTGACGAGCGACAACAGCATCCTCTGGGGCGGCTACGACACCATCTACAACTTCCGTGGCAAGGTGCGACGCGAATACGAGTTCAACTCTGAGACGTACGCGACGTTGGCCGGGCACTTCCTAAAGACATTCCCCCAACTCGCGGGCATCAAGTTCACGCACGCCTGGGGTGGCGCGATCGACACCTGCACGCGATTCTCGCCATTCTGGGGAACGTCGCACGAAGGCAAGGTCGCCTACGTCCTTGGCTACACCGGTCTGGGCGTCGCGTCGACACGATTCGGTGCGGCGACGATGTTGGACCTCCTCGACGGCGTCGAATCCGATCGAACACGCCTCACGATGGTCCGCAAGAAGCCGATGCCCTTCCCGCCCGAGCCGTTCAAATGGATCTTCATTCGGATCACGCAGTCAGCGATCAGGTACGCCGACGACCATGAGGGTCGGCGCAACCTCTGGTTGAGACTTATCGACCTCTTCGGTCTCGGCTTCGACTCCTAACAGTCCCAGCCGAGACCTACGGGCCCTAGCTGCTCAACGAGTAGATAACGGTGACTTGGACGTTCACGGGCTGACTGCCGGTCTGCAGCGGAACGGCAGCCTTCAAGGATGCGCCGGTGGCGAAGGCCTGGGGGTAGTAGATACCCGAACTCTGATTCTCTTGGTCCGTGATCTTGACGATGCCCGTGACGTGCGTGTCGCCGGCCTTGGCCAGCTGACCGGCCGCGAGTCGGGCGTTGTCCATGGCCCGAATGCGCGCAGCCTGTAGCAGCTTCGAGTCGTTGGTGATCGTAAAGGAGACACCGTTGAGTACCACGCCGTTACCGGCGATCCGGGCCGCCGCGTCAATCGCCGCGCCAGCGCGCTTCACGTGGTGCATGGTGACGCTCAACGTGTCGCTGACGGTGAAGCCGGTCACGGTTCCTTGGTTGTTCGTGTTCTCGTAGATGTCCAGACCTGACGTCTGCATCTCCTTCGCCGTGACGCCATTGCGCATCAGTGCTTTCTCGAGGGCCGAGACCTTCAGGTTGTTGTCGGTGAGCGCGGTGGAAGCGAGTGGGTTGACCGTATTGATGCCGATTTGGAAGTTGATGGTGTCGGGTGTTCCCTGGACGGTGCCCGATCCCGTCACCGTGACCGTATTACGAGAGGGGCTGCCCGAGTGACCGAGCACGACACCGACGAAACCAACGGCGACGACCACGAGCACCGTCACCATCAAGAGCAGCCAACTCAGTAGACGTGGCCGACGTGGGACCAGTCGCGCGCCGTCGTGGTGTCCCGCGTGTGCGTGGTGTTCGTGGGCGTCGCCCGTCATCGACTCATCGCTCATGTGATCTCCTTCATTCGTAGGCGCAACATCAGATGCACTGTCGACGTTCGACGTTGTGCTCGCTAGTAAGTACCTGTCGTCTCGCGGAGAAAACTTTCATGCGGACGTCGCCCTACGTGAGAACTGTGCGACACAGATGGCCCTGGCACTCGAGGCAGACGCCGAAACATCGACCTCGTGCGACAGAACTAATCCTCGCTGTCGGCGTGGGTGTCCATGAGTCCGGCGATCTGGTTGACGACCGTGGGATCGGTCAAGGTCGTCACGTCGCCGAGGTCTCGGTTCTCCGCGACGTCGCGCAGGAGTCGTCGCATGATCTTCCCCGACCGAGTCTTTGGCAGTTCCGGCGTGAGGATGATCTGACGTGGCTTCGCGATTGGTCCGATGACCTTGGCCACGTGGTTGCGCAACTCCTCCACCATCGCGGACTGGTCCTTCGACGCGTCATCGGCCGACAGCTTCAGGGTGACGAAGGCCACGATGGCCTGACCGGTCGTGGCGTCCGACGCACCGACGACGGCGGCCTCGGCGACCGCGGGGTGTCCGACCAACGCGTGCTCCACTTCCGTCGTCGAAAGTCGGTGACCGGAGATGTTCATGACGTCGTCAATGCGACCGAGCAGCCAGATATCACCGTCGTTGTCACGCTTGGCTCCGTCTCCGGCGAAGTACTTGCCCGGGAAGCGGCTCCAGTAGGTCTCCTTGAATCGCTCCGGGTCGCCGTAGATGCCTCGCGTCATACCCGGCCACGGCTCGGTCAAGACGAGATAGCCACCCTCACCGTTGCCCACCGAATCGCCGTCGTTGTCGACAATGTCGGCGCTGATGCCGGGGAAGGGCGTCATGGCGGCGCCGGGCTTCGTCGCCGTGATACCGGGTAGTGGCGTGATCAAGATGCCACCGGTTTCGGTCTGCCACCACGTGTCGACGATCGGTGTTTTCCCTGATCCGATGTTCTCCCGGTACCAGATCCACGCCTCGGGGTTGATCGGCTCGCCCACCGTGCCCAGCAGACGGAGGCTCGACAGATCGTGGCTCTTCGGGAACGCCTCACCCCACTTCATGAGGGTGCGAATCGTGGTGGGCGCGGTGTAGAGGATCGTCACCTTGTTCTCTTCGATGATCTTCCACCAGCGGTCCTTGCCGCCCGAGTCCGGTAGGCCTTCGTACATGACCTGGGTCACGCCGTTGATGAGCGGGCCGTAGACGATGTAACTGTGACCGGTGATCCATCCAATGTCGGCGGCCGTCCAGCAGATGTCGGTCTCGGGCTTCACGTCGAAGATGTAGTTGTGGGTCGTTGCCACGTGCGTGAGGTAGCCGCCCGTCGTGTGGAAGATGCCCTTGGGCTTCGCCGTCGTGCCTGACGTGTACATGATGAACATCGTGTGTTCCGCCGGGAACGATTCGTACGCGTGCTCGTCGCTCTGACGTTCGACGATCTCGTGCCACCAGTGGTCACGTCCGTCCTTCCAGCCAACGTCGCCGCCCGTGCGTCGTACGACCAGCACGGCCTTCACGTTCGGGCAGGACTCGAGCGCCTCGTCAACGGCCGGCTTGAGCGGACTGGCAGCGCCACGACGAAAGGCTCCGTCAGCGGTCACGACGAATTGGCAGTCCGAGTCGAGGATGCGACTCGAGAGCGCCTCGGCGGAGAAACCGGCGAAGACGACCGAGTGCACCGCACCGAGGCGGACAATGGCGAGCATCGTCACGACCGCTTCGGGGATCATGGGCATGTACACGGCGACGCGGTCACCGCTCTTCACTCCGAGTTCGGTGAGGGCGTTCGCCGCCTGAGCGACGAGCTTTTGGAGTTCGGCGTAGGTGATGGTGCGCGATTCACCTTCCGCGTCAGCGATCCAGTGAAAGGCGACCTTGTCGCCCTTGCCGGCATCGACGTGTCGGTCGACGGCGTTGTACGACGCGTTGAGGGTTCCGTCGCTGAACCACTTCGCGAACGGCAGGTCCCATTCGAGCGACTTGGTTGGAGTGGTCGTCCACGTCAGTCGATCGGCCTGGGTACGCCACCACGCCACCGGGTCGGCCGCCGCGTCGTCGTAGATGGATGGCTGCGCGTTGGCCTGCTTGGCGAACTCCGCACTTGGCGCGAAGCTTCGCGCCTCGTCATACCACGCTTCAAGTTTTGCTTCGGTCATAGTGGTTCCTTGCTCTGTTGATGTGAATGTTGTGAAACGCGAACTCTCAATTCGATTGCGGATGAGTCTGAAGCCGAGAGTAGTTTTTATCGGCCCAGAATGCCAACAGCGCCCGAGCCTGTTGGCTGGGGCGCTGTTGGCGGTTGGGTCCGGTGGCATGCCACCAGTGACACCGAGATTAGCCCAAAGGACCGACCGGTAGCACCACTTTCCCATGAGTGTCGTTGATGACGCCCGCTGCCGAGGCGTACCAGGCCAGCAGTGCCGTCAAGATGCCGAGCCATCCACCAATCTTGATCATGTTGGTGTGGGCAGTCGCGCCCCAGTTTCCGATGGTCAAGAAGATGAAGGTTGCCGTTAGAGCTACGAATACTGCCAGAACTGACATGTTGGTCTTCATCGCCGCGATGGTCATGTACGCCGTGAAGATGGTCCAACCCAGTAGGAAAATCGCCACTGTGTCTTCGCCCGCCGCAATTGCCGGAATCTTCAATAACACGTAGAAGCTGATCCAGAACGCTCCGTATGAGGTGAACGCGAGAGCACCAAAGGTGTTCTTGCGCACGAATTCCCACATACCGGCGGCGAACTGGGCCGTGCCACCGTAGACGAGTGCCAGCGCTAATGCGGCTGACGCTCCCCCGGCATGCCAGAGATTGGCATTGGCGGCACTAAGGCAGAACGTGGTCATGGCGAATGCGGCGAGTCCTAGCGGACCAGGGTCCGCAACTCTTTGTTCCATGTAATTCCCCCCAGATAGGTTTCATTGCAAACCGTCGGGTTTGACGGTCCAGAACGATTTAACACCAGTGGGCCCCGCACGTGCGCGATGGAATAGACCGAAACTCGTGAACAGGTTCACAAGGAAATTCACTGGAACCGTATGAGTGACGACTCGGGGAAGACCGCCTCGGCCGGTGTGTCGGTTAGTTCTCGCCGAGGTGGTGGAGTCGCTCAGCTGTCGATCGCGGTGCGAAAGGCACCGATGAACCGTTCAACTTCTTGCAACCCTCCCCCGTCGAGGATGATCTGGACGAGCGCGGAGCCGACGATGGCGCCATCGCTCACCGCCGTCGCGCCTCGGGCCTGTTCGGGTGTGCCGATGCCGATGCCGATGAAGGCGGGAATGTCCGAGGCGTCGCGGATCGACTGAACGACTCGTCCTCCCTCGCCGTCACCTTCACTTCGACCCGTCACCGCCATCCTGGCCGACGCGTACACGAAACCCTCTGAGGCCTGCGCCAATCGGACCACCCGATCGGGTGGCGTTGAAGGTGCGACGAGCAACACCGTGGCCACGTCGACTTCGTCGCACGCGCCGCGCCACTCGAATGTCTCTTCTAGGGAAAGGTCCGGCACGATCGCACCACTGATGCCCGAGTTCGCAAGCTGTCCCGCGGCACGCTCGAGTCCGTTGTGTAAGAAGATGTTGTAGTAGGTCATTGCGATGAGGGGCACACCGACGTTCACGTGCTCGAGGTCATTGGAGATCGAGTCAAATGTCGTACCCGCTTCGAGCGCACGAAGGGCAGCCTCTTGGACCACCGGGCCGTCCATCATCGGGTCGGAGAACGGGATGCCGATCTCGACGGCGTCGGCGCCGGCTAACACTGCGGCTTCCACGTGGCGCGTCCAGTCGGGCGTGAGGCCGCCCATGAAATAAGGAACGAGTGCTTTACGGCCGCTCGCGCGCAGTCCGCGGAGTTTCGTTTCGAGGGTCTTCATGCGGAACCGTCCAGAATGGCTTGCACCTGCGCGACGTCCTTGTCGCCGCGACCGGAGAGATTGAGCAGGACCGACGAGCCCCGGGGAATTGATTTGCCGGCCTCTTGCGATATCCACGCGACGGCGTGCGCCGTTTCGAGGGCGGGAATGATGCCTTCCATCTCGCTCAGCAGTTGCAGCGCCGCGATGACGTCGTCGTCGCCAATGGCGTGGTACTCGGCCCGGCCGCTGTCGGCGAGGAACGCGTGCTCGGGTCCAATGCCGGGGTAGTCCAGTCCCGCCGAAATTGAGGTCGCTTCCTCGATTTGACCGAATTCGTCTTGCATGATGAGCGAACGCATGCCGTGCAGCACGCCCGGGGATCCTTTGCCGACGGCCGAGCCGCCGGCCGCTTCGATGCCGACCAGTCGAGTCGACGTGTTAGCGAATCCGGCGAAGACCCCGGCGGCGTTGGACCCTCCCCCGACGCACGCAACGACCATGTCGGGTGTGCCAACACCGAGGTCGCGCAACTGCTCGGCGGCCTCCACCCCGATGATCTTCTGGAACTCACGCACGATCCACGGGAACGGGTGCGGTCCCATGACCGAGCCGATGCAGTAGTGCGTATCCGACACACAGGTCACCCACTCACGCATGGCCTCATTGACCGCATCCTTGAGCGTGCGACTGCCCGAGGTCACCGGCACGACCTTCGATCCCAACAGTTCCATCCGAAAGACATTGAGCACTTGACGCTTCGTGTCGACCTCGCCCATGAACACCGTGCAGTCGAGCCCGAGGCGGGCCGCCGCCGTCGCGGTGGCGACCCCGTGTTGGCCGGCGCCGGTTTCGGCGATCACGCGACGTTTACCCATCCTCTTCGTGAGCAGCGTCTGGCCAATGACGTTGTTGATCTTGTGCGAGCCCGTGTGCGCGAGGTCCTCTCGCTTGGCGTAGAGATGGATACCCAGGCGCTCGGAGAGTCGCGTGAGGGGCGTGACCGGAGTCGGGCGACCGGCGAATTGGCGTAGGACGAGATGGTATTCCTCCACGAACGTCGGGTCGTTCCACGCGTCGATGAAGGCAGCTTCGAGTTCGAGGCACGCCGGCATCAGTGCCTCGGGTACGAATCGACCACCAAAGTCACCGAATCGTCCCGTCTCGTCCGGTGCGGCCATGAACTCCCCGGGACTGCTCACGCGTTCGCTCGCTGTTCGAACGCCGTCGTCGCGTCGTCCACGAAGCGTTTCACGAGTTCACGGTCCTTGATGCCGGGCGACGACTCGACGCCGCTCGCGGTGTCCACTCCCCAGACATCGATAAGGGTAATGAGCTGCGCGACCGAATCGGGGCGAAGACCTCCCGCCGCGATGACGGGAACGTTGAACTGTCGAGCACCCAACTCGTCCCACGAGTGAGCGCGTCCGCTGCCCGGAAGGGCACCGTCGATGAGCACCATGTCGACGGTGCGTTCATCGAAGTCGAAGAACTCGTCACTCCCGATGGACAGCGCCTTCACGATCGTCAGACCGCGTTCACGCAACGCCGCGAGCAACGAGTCGCTCAGCGGGCCATGCAGTTGCACGGCGTCGACGTCGAGCAGATCGACCGCCTCGAGGACGACGTCATCGCCGTCGTCATTGAACACGGCGGTTCGCACGATTCGGCCCTTGGTCGCCGCCGCGATCGCCAGCGCTCGATCGAGCGAGAGCTTTCGCGGCGACTTCGTCAGTATGAGACCGAGGGCACTGGCCCCGGCATCGATGACGGCATTGGCATCTCCCAGCGTCGTGACGCCGCAGATCTTGATGTACCACGGACTGCGCTCAACCACGATGCACCAACGCAACGGAGCTGAAGGCGCGAACGGTGTCGACCACCGACTCTGAGGTCACGAAGGTCTCCCCCACCAAGACGGCGTCGAATCCGGCCTCCGCGGCGCGCGCAACGTCGTCGCTCGTGCGCAGACCCGACTCACAGACCGTGACGATCGACGAGGGCACCATGTCGATCACACTCGCGGCGTGGTCACGGTCTACGTCAAAGGTGCGAAGGTTGCGCTGGTTCACGCCAATGATTCGCGCTCCGCAGTCAACGGCTCGCGTGGCCTCTTCGAGGTCGTGCACTTCAACGAGCGCGTCGATGCCCGCTTGGTGGGCGAGCATCAGGAACGATGCGAGCTCCTGGTCGTCGAGGGCCGCGACGATCAAGAGGACGGCGCTCGCGCCCATCTCGGCGGCGTCGAGGACGTCGTTCTCGCTGACCGTGAAGTCCTTGCGCAGCACTGGAAGCGACACGCTCGAGGTGACCGTCGTGAGGTCGTCGACCGCCCCAGCGAAATGTTCGGTGTCCGTGAGCACCGAGATCGCGCTGGCGCCGCCCACCGCGTAGTCGCGGGCGAGGGCCGCGACGTCGAGGTTCTCGTTGAGCCACCCCTTGCTGGGTGAACGACGCTTCACTTCGGCGATGACTTTCACGCAGTCGTTCATCTGATTCGCCAATGCTTCGAGCATGGAGGGCCCTCGTAACGAACGCCGAGGCGATCGCGCCAGGGCCTCACGTCGGCGTGGGCGCGCGCGCGATGATGCGCGAGAATCTCGTCGAGGTACGTCGCCACCATCACCGAATCGTAGTTGTGCCAGACGAATGTTCCCTCACGAGTATCTTTGCTCTATGTCACACGCAGATGGTTCACGATGACGAGTTCATTTTCCAGTGACGTCCTCAACCCACTCGTGCGCGGCACGAATCTTGAACGCGCGCAAGCTCGTGACGCGCTGGCTGCGATCCTGGAGGGCCAGATCGAGGGCGTCCTGATCGCCAGTTTCCTCACGGCGTTGACGGCCAAGGGCGAGACGGCCGACGAGATGACCGGTTTCATCGACGCCATGATCGCCTCAGCCACGACATTCGACATCGGGGTGGAGGCGATCGACATCGTCGGGACCGGTGGCGATCAGCTCCACACCGTCAACATCTCGACCATGGCGTCGCTGGCCGTCGCGGGAAGCGGCGTCCCCGTCGCCAAACACGGCAATCGCGCGGCGTCATCATCGGTCGGCTCGGCCGACGTCCTCGAAGCGCTCGGCGTGCGTTTGGACGCACCCGAAGACGTGGTTCGCGCCTGCGTGGCGGGCGCGGGCATCGGCTTCCTCTTCGCGCCGACCTTCCATCACGGTCTCGGCTATCTCACGCCGATCCGAAGGGCACTGGGCTTTCGGACCATCTTCAACGTGCTCGGACCGCTCGCCAATCCGGCGCTCGTTCGCCGCTCACTCATTGGCGTCGCGCAGGCTCCCCTGCTGGACTCCATGGCCCAGGTGCTCGTGGCCCGGGGTATCGAGTACGCCACTCTCGTCAACGCCGACGATGGACTGGATGAACTCTCCCTCGGAGCGCCGTCCACGTTGCACGTGATCACTCCGGGATCGGCCAGAGTGGAGCGACTTGACGCCGGAGAGGTCCTGGGACGGCCGCACGATGTTGGCGCGATCCGCGGCGGCGACATCGACGTCAACGTGCGTGCGGTGCGGTCGTTCTTGAACGCTGAGCCCGGACCGGTCTTTGACGTGGCCTGTGCGAACGCTGGGTTGGCCCTGATGGTCTCGGGCCGCGTTGACAACCTTCGTGACGGATTCGACGTCGCGTCCAAGAGCGTGCTCGAAGGCCGCGCCCAGCGGGCCCTCGAGCGTCTGGTCGAACTCTCCAACGCCTAGAGCAGTCGAAGTTCCTTCTTGTACCAAGCGGCGTTGGCCACGTAGGACGCGGCGTTCTCGACGATCCCCTCTTCGCCACTCACGTCGAGTTTGATGGTGGCGGGCACCCCCACGGCGAGGGCGTTCGCCGGCACGTCCATTCGATTGCGAATGACCGCTCCGGCCCCAACGGTGGCGCCCGAATGCACCGTCGCCTGATGCAGCACGATCGAGCCGCTGCCCACGAGCGCGCGGGACTCGATGACACACCCTTCGAGGTGAGCGAGGTGACCGATCACGCAGTCGTCACCAATGACCGTCGGGAAGTCCGGCACCGCGTGGATGATGGCGCCATCCTGAATTGACGTTCGTTCGCCGACGATGACCGTGCCGTAGTCGCCGCGCAGGACCGCACTCGGCCACACTGACGAGTTGGCGCCAACGCGCACGTCGCCGATGATCACGGCGTCGGGGTGGATGAAGGCGTCGTCGTGAATGGACGGCGTGCGATCGCCGAGGGCATAGATGGGCATGATTATTCTCCTAGTGACTCAGCCACGAAACTAACTGATAGATACGCCAGATGACGTAGATGACCGTGGCGACGATGAAGAAGCGCCACCGCCAGGGCACGGGCTCGCGCACTGGATCGGCGACTTCGTTGCCGCATACTTCACAGCGATCTCCCTCCACGGGCCGATCACAGTTCTCGCACCACTTGGTCACTATTCAATCCGAACGCGAACTCGAAGCGGGGAGGAGCCGAGTGCAAAGCGCTCTCGTAACGATCGCTCCACGTAGCGCAAGTACGTCGAGGGCAGTCGTCCGGCGATGAAGAGAGTGAAGGTCGGCGGCTCCGTGGCGCCCTGCACGGCGTAGCGAATCTTGCCGGTCGGTGCGGGCTGCTTGATCTGCAGATCGCGGATCGCGCGATTGAGCGCCCCCGTGGGCACCCGTTTGCCGTAGTCGGCGGCCGCGATGGAGAGAGCCGGGAGAATGCGGTGCACGCCCTTGCCCGACGTCGCCGTGGTCTTCATGACTGGCGCATCACCCAAGAAGGCGAGCTTCTCCCCCACCGTCGCCAGCACGGCGTCACGTTCGTCGACCGGTACCAGTTCCCATTTGTTGAGTACCACCAGCGAAGGACAGCCCGCGGCGGAGATTCGTTCGGCCAGACGTTGGTCTTGACCGGTCGCCCCAAGGGTGGCGTCGATGACCAGGATCGCGATGTCGGATCGGTCGAGGGCGTCGAGGCTACGCAACACCGCGTAGGTTTCGAGTCCCGCTTCGGTCTTGGCCCGGCGACGCATGCCCGCCGTGTCGATGAACCGAATCAGACCGACGTCGGTCTGGACCAGTGTGTCAATGGCGTCGCGCGTGGTGCCCGGCAGGTCGTGCACGACCGAGCGCTCCTCGCCGATGAGTTGATTGAAGAGTGTGGACTTGCCCACGTTGGGTCGACCAACGATCGCCACGCGCAGTGCGCCGTCATCATCGGCGTCGGCCACTTCCTCGATGAGTCGTTCCTCCCCGAGTCGACTGACGATCTCGTCGAGCAGGTCTCCGGTGCCGCGACCGTGCTGCGCGCTCACCGTGTGGGGGTCGCCGGCGCCCAGACCGAGGAACTCCCAACTGCTCGCCTCGTGCTGGGCGTCGTCCACCTTGTTCACGACCAAGAGCAGCGGTCGGCCACTTCGTAGGGCCCAGTTTGCGGCGTGCGTGTCTTCATCCACCATGCCCGTCGTCACGTCGACGACCAGCAGTACGAGATCGGCCGTGGCGAGCGCCGCCTCGGCCTGTTGGGAGACCTTGGCCTCGAGTGAGTCACCGGCCTCGAGCCAACCGCCCGTGTCGACGACGTCAAAGGTCAGTCCACCCCATTCGACTTCCACGGCCTTTCGGTCGCGCGTGACACCACGATGTTCTTCGACCACGGTAACGCGCTTTCCGGCGAGTCGGTTGACCAATGAGCTCTTACCGACGTTGGGGCGCCCGACGATGACGACTTGAGGTTTGCTCACGACGCCACCAAACCCTTCGTACGCACCGAAGCCAGTGTGGTGCGCAGATCCTGCCCGGTGGTGGCGACGACCATGACGTGACGCCCCAGGTCCTCAAGTCCGAGACCATCGAGGAACCGCCCTTCGGAGAGGCAGACGTCGGGTAGCAGGACGACCGTCTCGGCCGCCACGTCGGCCAGCGCATTGATGAGATCTTGACCCGTGAGGAGACCAGCGACCTTGATGTTGCCCCCGAAGAAGCGGTTCTCGACCGCGAGGATCCGCACGTCGCCAAATCCATGGTCGTCGAACATCGTCCGCAGGATCGGCGCGGCGTACTCGCCGGTCACGACCAAGACGTCGTCGCCGTGGCGTGGTTCGGTGTCGACACCCTTGGGCGCGCGATAACCCAGGGCCGGTGCACCGTCGACCGACTGGAAGAATCCGGTGCCCAGTTTCTCCATGTACGTCCGGTCGACGAAACTCTGCACGAACGCGGCGACGAGTCCGATCCCGTTCTCCGCTTGGTCGAGACTCTCGAATTTGGTCGCCGAGGGAGGCGTCTGCCCCGCGACGAGGTAGAACTCGTCGCTGGCGAAGACGCTGACTCGTCCGAGAATCTCCAGGGTCAGCGCTTGGAACCGCTCGGCGAGTGCCACGACGATTTGGGCCTCACCCTTCGTGTGCGAGCGCATGGTCTTCTCGTCGGAGAAGGCGCTCACCCCCACGGGGACCAGAGCGACCGACGTCAGCTCGGGGTAGAGCGAGATGACGTCGTGGAGCGTGCGTTCGAGGTGTTGGCCATCGTTGACGCCGGGACAGACGACCACTTGGGCGTGCACTTCAATGCCGGCTCGAAGCAGCTCCTTGAGCCAACGCAGACTGGTCGCGCCGCGGGGGTTGCGCAACATCTCGGCGCGCAGTTCGGGGTCGGTCGTGTGGATTGACACGTAGAGCGGCGAGAGGCCTTCGTCGATCACCCGTTCCAGATCGAACTCGGTGAATCTCGTGAGCGTCGTGTAGTTCCCGTAGAGGAAGGACAGGCGAAAGTCATCGTCTTTGACGTACAGGGAGCGGCGCATGCCCTTAGGAAGTTGATAGATGAAACAAAAGGAGCAGTGGTTGTCGCAGGTCCGGATGCGATCGAAGACGGCGGAGTCGATGCTCAGTCCGAGCGGTTGACCCTCCTCCTTCTCGATCGTCACTTTGCGCGAGAGGGCTTCGCCGTCGCGTTGCACGATCAGGGTCACCAGCTGGCCGTCGATGAGCTGCTGATACTCGATGATGTCGCTGGGCTCGCGCCCGTTGACGCTCAAGAGCTCGTCGCCGACGGCCAGATCCACGTTCGAAGCCGGTGAATCCAATGAAATTGAGGAGATTCGGGCGCCCGACACGGGTCCAGCCTACGAGGATTCGTGAAAGTCCGTAACTAGGCTGGACGCTATGAATGTTGACAAGGTGGTACTCGCAGCGCCTCGGGGCTTTTGCGCCGGCGTTGAGAAGGCCATCAAGGCGCTCGACTGGATGACGCGGGTCTTCGAGCCGCCGGTCTTTTGCTACCACGAGATCGTCCACAATCAGTTCGTCGTCGACTACTTCAAGTCCCTCGGCGTTGTCTTCATCGACGACGTGACTTTGGTGCCCGCCGGCGCGCCGGTCATGTTGAGCGCCCACGGCTCGCCGCCCGAGGTCATCGAGGCCGCGCGGGCCTCCGGTGGCACGGTCATCGACGCCGTCTGTCCTCTGGTGACCAAGGTCCACCACGAACTCAAGGTTCGCGCCCGCAAGGGCTACACGGTTCTCTACGTGGGGCATCAGGGTCACGAGGAAGCAGTGGGCACGATGGCCGTCGCCCCCGACTCGGTCCACTTGATCGAATCCACCCGCGACATCGATGAACTGGGCCAGATGAACGGGCCGCTCGCCCTCCTCAGCCAGACCACCCTCAGCCTGGACGAATGGCAGGACTTGCGCGAATACGCCGAGGTGAAGTTCCCCGACATCTGGATGCCCAATCGCAGCGACCTCTGTTTTGCGACCACCAACCGCCAGGCGGCCCTACGTACCATCGCGGCGAGCGCCGACGCGGTGGTGGTCATTGGATCGGCGAACTCCTCGAACACCGTCGCGCTGACCAAAGTCGCCGAGGCCGTGGGCTGTCCGCGCGTCCTTCGGGTGAATGGGGCCTTTGAACTGCCTGACGACCTCTCGGGCGTGGTCGCCGTCACGGCCGGCGCATCGGCGCCGGAGTCGCTCGTCAACGAGGTGCTGGAACTGCTCGATCCGACCAACGGCGTCACGGTCGCGTCGGTCACGGTGGAGGACGAATACTTCCCTCCTCCCCCGGAACTTCGCGAAATGCTCAAGACGCTGTCCGCGCTGCTCGACCTGGTCCTGCAGACGCCCGACGTGTCAACCTTCGACGGCGAGGCCGACCGCAAATTCACGGCCGCGGAGGTCCTCTCGGCCGCGAGCCGCTAAATCTTTGTGGTCGAGCCCCATTGATTAGTCTCTTTTGGTGAGTTTCTTCTTAAATCGAGGTCACCGGGTGTCCGATCGGCACGCGGCGACGTCGACATCTCTTAACCCGGGAGCATCATGGTCAACGACGATCTAGAACTGCGACGATCGCAGAATCTGCGTCAGTACGCAATCACCCAGGCTCTCGGTCGCCTCGAATCCGAGCATCCCGGCGCCACGCCCGAAGCCATCGTGGTCTCGGTCTGCGCGTACGAAGAAGAGGGCAACATCGGCGGCGTGCTCGAGAAGATGCCGACGTCGATAAACGGTGAGCCGTACACGGTCCTCGTGGTCGTCGACGGCGGCGAGGACCGAACGGCCGAGATCGCCCGCTCGTTCCCCGGCGTGCTCGTCATCGAGTTCCCCGTCAACCTCGGCCACGGCGTGGCGTTGCAGGTGACGTACCGCTACTGCGTCAACAAGGGCGTCAAGTACGTCGTGACCCTCGACGCCGACGGACAGAACGACCCCGCCGAGATCCCCCAGATCCTCGCCCCGCTGCTGAATGATTCGACGGACTTCGTGCTGGGCAGCCGCGTCCTCGGCGTCGACCACACGTCGGACAGCATCCGAAAGACCGGCGTGCGCTTCTTCGCGTTCATCATGAACCGCATGACGAAGTCGAACCTGACCGACACCTCGACGGGCTACCGCGCGCTGCGCGTGACGATGCTCGCCGACGTCGTCGATCGACTCCGCCAGCAGCAGTACCAGACGTCAGAACTGCTCATCACTTGCCTCAAGCGGGGCTGGCGAGTGAGCGAAGTGCCCACGGTGTGGCACGAACGCAACTCCGGCGAGACCAAAAAGGGCAAGACGTGGATGTACGGCTTTCGCTACGCGCGCGTCGTCTTCGGGACGTGGTGGCGCGAACGCTAATCAGTCGTTGAGGCTCTCGAGGTAGACGGCCTCGAGCGCCGCACGCAACTCTTCGCTCTTGGCGGCCAGTGCGGAGCGCGCTACTCGACCCTGCGACGAAGGCGGCTGGATCGGCGCACCGACCACGATGCGGATCCGTGCGAATCGTGGCAGCTTCGCACCCTTGGGCATGGCCCGGTCACTTCCGCCGATCCCGACCGGCACGATCGTCGCTCCCGTGCGCGCCGCGACGAACATCGCGCCGTCGTGCAGGGGCGCGACGGCTCTCCCCTCTTTGCGAGTGCCCTCGGGGAACAGCACCAGGGCGTGACCTTGGCGCAGGACCTCTTCGGAGAGCGTCATGGACTCTCGATCGGCCGCGCCGCGCTTCACGGGAAAGGCCCCGAGGTGCGTGATGAGTGGGCCGAGTATCGGCACACGAAAGAGCGAGTCCTTCGCCATGAAGAAGACCTTGCGCTTCGAGATGAACAGCGTGAGGGCGAAGTCGACGTTCGATCGGTGAATTGGCGCGATGAGGACCGGGCCGGTGAGGGGAATGTTCCCTGCCCCCACGACCGTCGGGCGAAAGAGGACCTTGGCCACAATGGCCACGATGCCGGCGCAGAGCCGGTACGTGAAGGTCCGTTGCTCGCTTAGTTGGAGTCGTTGTTCTTCAGCCATTGCACAATCTCCTGAGCGACATCCTCGACGTCACGACCTGTCGTGTCTAGCACGATGGCGTCGTCGGCCTGACGCAGGGGCGACGCCGAACGCGTGGAGTCCGCTTCATCACGGCGAGCGACCGAGTCCTCGCCTTCCTCTCCGCGTCGTCGAGCCCTCTCTTCCAGGGAGGCCGTCAAAAATATCTTGACCGACGCGTCGGGGAACACGACGGTCGTGATGTCGCGACCCTCGACGACGGTGCCGAGCGGCTGCGCGGCTGCGAGGTCACGCTGGCGCGACACCATGGCCGCGCGAACGCGAGGGTTCGCCGCCACCACGGAGACGGCAACGTTGATCTCATCTGAACGAATCTCGTCCTCGACGTCGCGGCCGTTGACGGTTACGCGTGGCAGCGTCGTGAGCGTCGCCGTTTCGGCGATTCGCGCCACCTCGTCGGTGTCGTTGACGTCGACACCGAGGGCGACCGCTTCGAACGTGACCGCTCGATACATCGCGCCGGTGTCCAGAAACGACCAGCCGAGATCGCGAGCGACCGCGCGCGCCACGCTGGACTTGCCCGATCCGGCGGGGCCGTCGATGGCGATGACCCGGTCGCTCACTCGAGTGTCCGAAGGTCACGGAAGAAGTCTGGGTAACTCGACGACACGGTGTCGGCCGACGTGATCGAGGCGCCGGCGCCGGCGCACCCGGCCACGGCACTCGCCATCACCATGCGGTGATCGAGCGTCGCGTCCAGCGCGAAATCCGCGAAGCGACTGGCGTCGCCGAGTCCTTCGACGAAGAGGTCATCACCTTCGGACCAGACGTGACAACCCAACTTCGCGGCGAGCGACAGCGATCCGTCGAAGCGGTTGGACTCCTTCAGACGAAGTTCGCCCATGTCGCGAAAGGCGCTCACGCCCGACGCCGCGGCCGCCGCAACGACCAGGACCGGTACCTCGTCGACGGAGGGAATCTCTTTGGCGTGCACTTCGGTGGCGAGCAGTTCGGAGCTTCGCACGACGATGTTCAACGTCTCGCCCACGCTCCTGACGCTCAGCGTCGCACCCATTCGTTGCAACACATCAAGGAAGCCGACCCGTTCCGGCGCCCCGTCGATGTCAAGGATCTCGATCGAGGCCCGAGGATGGATGGCGCCGAGCACCGCGAAGAATGCGGCCTGGGACGGGTCGCCGGGGATCGTCCACGCCCTCGCCACTGGTCGACCGGGGTGCAATGTGATGCTTCGACCATCACTGTCGTCGATGCTCACCACGCCCACGCCGGCGCGCGACAGCATCGCCTCGGTCGTGGGTCGAGTGCGCACACGCTCCACAACGGTCGTCGGACCGGACGCGGCCAGCGCGGCGAAGAGGATCGCCGACTTGACCTGTGCGCTCGCCATCGGCACTTCATAGGTGACGCCGTGCAGGGTGTCGGATCCTTCGATGAGCAGCGGCGCGACGCTGCGAGGACCCTGGCCCTGGATGGACGCACCCATGAGAGAGAGGGGTATCGCCACCCGGTCCATTGGTCGCGTGGAAAGCGACGCATCACCAACAAGTCGATGGCTCCCCGGAACGGCGCTCGCGATGCCCGTGAGTAGACGCATGGTCGTGCCCGAATTGCCACAGTCGAGGTCCTCACCACTCGCGAGCAGGCCGTCACTCGGGCCGGTGAAGGACACGACGCCGTCCTCGTCATCGCGACGCGCCCCCAACTGCTCCATGATCTGACTGGTCGCGGCGACGTCATGGCCCGGCGACAGCCCAACGATCGTGCTCTCACCATTGGCCAACGCGCTGATCATGAGGGCACGATGGGACGAACTCTTGTCACCGGGTACCCGTAAGGATCCCTCCAACGCCGTCGCGTGCTCGACACGCACCTCGCTCACTGTTCGCGGACCACCTGGAATCCGAGCCCGGTCAAGGCGTCACCGAACAGTTGGGTCTGCTGGGCGTCGATTGCGAGCAGTAGCGTGCCACCGACGCCTTCGATACCGTGAGCGATCTCGATGTCGTAGATGTTCACGAGCAACTCCGACGCGGCCATCGTGACCGTGGCGAGCACTCCCGGTTCGTCGCTCACCTTGACGCGCAGATAGGCGAGGTCATCTGAACTGAGCGCTCGTCCGGGAAGTTGTCGACGGGCACTGGCGGCACTCAACAAGCTGTCCAAGATCACGTCACGCCCGCCTTCGAGCAGTGCTTCGCGAAGACCACGGAGCCGCCCCTCGAGCGACGCGAGACTTTGGGCCACCGCCTCGCGATTCTCGAACAAGATGTCGGGCCAGATCGAAGGGTCACCGGCCGCGATTCGCGTCATGTCGCGAAAGCCTCCGGCGGCGAGTTGCAAGAGGACCGCGTCTTGCTCGGCGACTTGACTGGCCTCGTTCATGAGCGATCCGGCCAGGAGGTGCGGCACGTGACTGGCGACGGCGACGAGACGGTCGTGGTCGTCGGCACTGATCGCCACGACGTTGGCGCCGATCTCACGCAGCACACCGTGGAGGGTGCTGTAGACCTCCGCCGAGGTTCGATCGGTGGGCGTGAGCACCCACGTGCTGCCCGCGAAGAGGTCGGCGCGCGCGCCCGAGAGTCCCCGCAGTTCGGAGCCCGCCATCGGGTGGCCGCCAAGGAATCGCGGATCGAGCACGACGTCGACGATGGATCCCTTGACGCCGGCGACGTCGGTCACGATGAGTGATGGATCGTCATTCTTCTCGAGTATCGAGGTCGCGACTGACGCCACGGCGCCAGCGGGAACCGCGATCACGACGAGGTCGACGCCCGGCGAGAGGTCGCTGTCCGTGATGACATTTGACGCGACCGCCTTGGCCTCGATGTCACTGTCGAGGTCGGCACCTGAGACCGTCCATCCGGCGTCACGCAGCGCGAGGGCGATGGACGCCCCGATGAGACCCAGGCCAACGACGTGGGCTCGACGGCTACTCGGGGAGGTCATCACGCAGGCCTTGGGCGTCTCTCAAGTACACGTGACGAAGTTCGTTGCGAGACCTGGTGGTGTAGACGTGCATCAAGATCCGGATACAGAGTGACATTGATCCCGGGACGTTGATTTCACTAGCGCACAGGAGCGGGATGTCGCCAAATCCGATGCCGCGGGCCCCGGTGGCGGGGAAGGCGGAGATGAGGTCAGGCGTGGTCGTGAAGATGACACTCACCACGTCGTCATGGGAGAGTTCGTTGAGATCCATCATGCCGCGCAGGAGCTCCTGGGTGGCCACGGAAATCTCCTCCGGTGTGTCCGACGTGCAGGTGGTCGCACCGCGCAGTCCTCGAAATTGTGCCGATCTCATGCAGGCATCGTAGAGGCGATGGCGTCGGTCATTCCAACTGCCTCCATCAGACGGCGCACCTCGGCCAGCGAGAGTTGTCGTGAAGAGCCCGGCGAGAGTGTGGCGTCTTGGATGGGCCCGATGCGCGTGCGCACGAGGCGGGTGACGTCGTGACCCACCGCCGCACACATGCGTCGGACCTGGCGGTTGCGACCTTCGTGGATCACGATGCGCAAGAGTCCCTCGCTGACACGACTGATCTGGGCCGGACTGGTCATTCCGTCATCGAGTTCCACACCGTCGCGCAGACGTCGAATCGCGGCCGGCGAGGGATCACCCTCGACCCGGGCGAGGTACTCCTTGGCGATGCCCGAACTGGGATGTGTGAGGAGGTGGGCCAGTCGACCGTCGTTGGTCAAAATGAGCAGTCCCTCGGTGTTCATGTCGAGTCGACCCACGGGGAAGATGCGCACCGGACTCTCCACCAGGTTGAGGACGGTCGTGCGGCCCTGGGGATCGGAGGCCGTCGTGACCACGCCATCTGGCTTGTTCAAGAGAAAGTAGACCATGTTCTGCGCTGTCGGCGCCAGCGATCCGTCAACACAGATCACCTGCACATCGGGATCGACCCGATTGCCGAGCTCGGCGATCCTCCCGTCGATCGTGACGCGACCTTCGGCGATGAGGACCTCGCAGGAGCGACGAGATCCGAAACCGGCCCGCGCCAGCGTCTTTTGTAACCGCTCGCCCTCGTCCAACTACGAGACCTCGGTACTTTCGTCGACCTCGAAGTTCATTTCATCGACGAGTTGATTGGCCATCTCGATCGGCGGCATGAACTCCTCGATGGGCGGAAGGTCGCTCAAAGTGGCCAGCGCCATGCGATCGAGGAACAGTTCGGTGGTGCCGTAGAGAATCGGCTGACCCGGCCCACCGGCCCGTCCGACCTCCTCGATGTAGCCGCGCTGTTCCAAGAGGCGCGAGACGCCATCGACGTTCACGCCCCGTAGTGCGGTGATCTGGGCGCGTGATATCGGCTGACGATAGGCAATGATCGCCAACGTCTCGAGGGCCGCGGAACTGAGACGGTGGGAGACGTCACGGTTGGCGAATTGAGCGACCCAGTGCGCCACGTCCGGCGATGATTGCAGTACCCAGCCGCTGGCCAGTTCGGCCAATTGGAATCCCCGTCGATCGCGGACGAACTCACTTCGTAGCTCGCGCAAGGTCGCGGTGACGTCGTCACTGTCGGCGTCGACGACGTCCGCCAGCTCTTCGGCCGAGATCGGCTCAAGGGCGACGGTCAGCATCGCTTCGAGTTTCTGTTCGAGCGAGAACTCATCCCTCATAGCTGTCCACCCTTCCGATGTCGAAGTCCGTACCTTCATCGATCCACTCGATCTGTACGTCGCCGAAGGTCGAACCTTGACCCAGTTCGATCAAGCCGAGTTTGCACAGCTCCAGGAGCGCGAGGAAGTGCACGATGACCTCGATGCGACTCTCCAGTCCTTCGGTGAGTGTCCGGAACGACAGTCGGCCCATCGAAGGGAGTCGCTGCGAGAGGGAGACCACCGTCTCGGCGACCGACACCGCGTCGACGGTCACGTGGTGGAGGCGGATCACCGGTACGGGCTTCTCCTCGATGCCGCGCAGGTACGCGACCGCGAGTAGTGCCGTCGTGACTCCGGCGAGCAGGTCTGGCGGGGTTACCTCGAAACCGTCGTCGATCCCGCGCAGACGCGGAAAGGCGCGACTGGCGCGTTCAAAGAGCGACACGAAGGCGTCGGCGAGCGCCGCGTAGGTGCGCAACTCGAGCAGTCGGGCCAGCAGGACGTCGCGCTCCTCCCAGCCAATGAACTCTTCGTCGGGCTCGGTGCCGTCACGCCCGGGCAACAGACTGCGGCTCTTCATTTCGAGCAAAATGGCGGCGATCAGCACGAACTCCGAGAGATCGGCGACGTCGAGGGAGACCTGGTCATCACGAAGAACTGCGACAAAGGCGTCGACGATGGGGCCGAGTGGCACGTCGAGAATGTCCATGTCGTGGGTGCTGATCAGTTGGAGGAGCAGCTCCACGGGGCCGCTGAAGGACGGCGTCGTCACGACGAAGGTCACCAGCCAAGACTACTGGCTCGTCACTTCACGCCGGTCTCGTAGAATTGCGCGATGAGAATTCTCTCGGGCATGCAGCCGTCGGGCACGCTGCACATCGGTAACTATCTCGGCGCCCTGAAGCAGTGGGTCGAGGCGCAAAACCCGGACGCCTTTTACTGCGTGGTGGACCTGCACGCGCTGACGCTCGAGATCGAGCCCGCGACGTTGCGTGACCAGACCCTTGACCTCATCGCGACGTATCTCGCCGCCGGTCTCGACCCCGATATCTGCTCGATCTTCCTCCAGAGCAACGTGCCCTACCACGCCCAAATGAACTGGTTGCTCGAGTGCGTCGCGACCTACGGCGAACTGAGCCGGATGACGCAGTTCAAGGAGAAGTCCTCACGCAAGCACGGCTACCGCGTCGGGCTCTTGACGTATCCGGTCTTGATGGCCGGCGACATCCTGCTCTACGAGACGGCCGAAGTGCCCGTCGGCGACGACCAGCGCCAGCACCTCGAGCTGACTCGGGTGATCGCCGAACGATTCAATAATCGCTACGGCGAGACATTCGTCGTACCGGTCGGGGTGCAGCCCAAGGTGGCCGCGAGGGTGATGGACCTCCAAGAGCCGACGAGGAAGATGTCCAAGTCGATCTCGAGTCCGCTCGGCTCGATCTTCGTGACCGACTCCCCTGACGACATCGACAAGAAGATCAAGAAGGCGGTCACCGACACTGACAACGAGGTTCGATTCGACTGGGACACGAAGCCCGGCGTGAGCAACCTGCTCGAGATCTTCTCCAGTTTCAGTGGCGAGAGCCCCGTCGAGGTGGCCAGTCGCTATTCGCGCTACGGCGACCTCAAGAGTGACCTGACAACACTCGTCGTCGAATCACTGGACCCGCTCCAGAAGCGCTACCTCGAACTCATGGCCGACCCCCAGGGGTTACGCGATGTTGCCGCGCGCGGCGCCGAGCGGGCCTGTGACGTCGCCGGTCCCGTCTATCGACGCGCGGCGAGCGCGATGGGTCTGCTCTAGATCAGACCGAGCCACCAGTTTTCGAGGTCGGCAAAGAAGGTGTTCCCGAAGTGGAAGACGTATTCACTCAGGATGATGAAGATCATGACGAGTGGCAGCGCGCGAGCGCGCAGTTGATAGTACGTCCCCAGATGCTTGTTCGGAACGAAGCGCTCGATGACCGCCGAGCCGTCCAGGGGTGGGATGGGCAGCAGGTTGAAGGCGGCGAGCAAGAGGTTCGAGATGCCGAGCGCGAAGCCGATGTTGAAGAGCGCCGACTGACCGTAGACGTAGCCATTCGAGACGGTGACCCCGGAGTGCGCGCACAGTAAGAGCCCGATCGCCGAGAGCACGATATTGACGGCCGGACCGGCCAGTGAGACGTACAGCGACTGCTGACGAGGTTTGCGCAGCCGATTGATGTTGACGGGGACCGGCTTGGCGTAGCCAAAGGGCGGCAGACCGACCAAGAGCAACAGCGCCGGCAGCAGGACCGTGCCGAAGGGATCGATGTGGGCCAGTGGGTTGAGCGTGAGTCGGTGCGCGTTCTTCGCCGTGGGATCACCGAAGTGATTCGCGACCCACCCGTGGCTCACTTCGTGCAGGATCACCGAGGGGAACAGCGCGATATAGAAGTAATAGGTGTGAAACATCGAATCCTTCGATCTAGTCGTGGGCGCGCGGGTGCGCGTTCTGATATTCGCGCTGGAGTGACGTTACCGCGACCGCGGTGTAGATCTGAGTCGTGGAGATCGAGACGTGGCCGAGGAGCTCTTGGACCACGCGGATGTCGGCCCCGTGGGCCAGCATGTGCGTCGCGCAGCTGTGGCGAAAGACGTGCGCGCTGATCCGCGAGCGCTCGATGCCGACGTCGAGCGCCCTCTTGTCAATGATGAGGTCGATGCCCTGACGCGAGAGCACTCCCCCGCGAGCGTTGAGGAAGAGGCGCGAGTCCTTACGGGCGTCAGGGAAGGACGAGCGACCCCCGGGCCCGAGGTAGTCACGTAGGGCTGCCTTGAGGGACGATCCCATGGGCACCAGTCGTTGCTTTGAACCCTTACCGGTGAGCAGTATCAACTCCTCGTCAAAGTCAAGGTCTTCGAGTCCGATACCAACGACCTCCGACACGCGCGCGCCCGTCCCGTAGAGGGTCTCCAGGAGCGCACGGTCGCGAAGGTCGCTCGGCGTCGCTGCACCGATCGAGTCGATGAGTGACGCCACTTCCTCTTCGCCGAGCGGTTTGGGCAACGTCCGTCCTCGACGGCCGCCCTTCAGTCGGGCGCTCGGATCGAGTTCCACGTAGCCCTCGACGAGTAGGTAGGCGAACCAGCCTCGAATCGAGGCCACGCCGCGCGAGATCGAACTCTCCGCGCGCTTTTGACGACGCAACGTGTTGCAGTACTGCTCGAGGTCTCGTTCGCGCACGGTGCCCACCTCGAGGTGGTGCTTGTCCATCCACGCGAGTAGTCGCACCACGTCACGGCGATAGGCCTCGATCGTGGCGCGGCTGCGACCCTTTTCGATCGTCAGCCACTGAAGGTACTCCGACAGCAGGCGATCAGAGGCCGTCAAAGAAGGTTCCGTAGACACGATTGAGGGCGACGGCCATGGTGTTGTCAATCGCGGGTTCACGACGAAGAGTCTCTCGCAGTTCCTCGGGCGAGAACCATCGCACGGTGGAACTGGTCTCCTCGGGTCCGGCGGGACTGCGCTGCACTTCGTGGAGCGAACGGGCTTCGAAGATGTACATGAGTTGATTCGACCATCCAGGTGACGTCATGAAGGTGCCGAGTCGGGTCCAGTCATCGGCTTCGCAACCCAACTCTTCCCTCAGTTCGCGCTGCGCCGCAACGAGGATCTCCTCGCCGGGCACGTCGAGGGTGCCGGCGGGAATCTCCCAACAGAATCGGTCGAACGGTGTGCGGAACTGACGAATGAGGCCGATCTCGCCGCGGTCGTTGATGGCGAGCATCGCCACGGCGCCGGGATGCGTGACCACGTCGCGTTCGAATGTCGCTCCATCGTGTTCCACCACACGACGTTCCACTGAGAAGACATGTGAGGCGAGGAGCGGCGTTGTTCCAACGACGTGGAACGAGTCACTCACAGCGTGGCGTCGACGGATTCCGGATCGATGATGTGCGGCTCCCGGCCCTCAGCGCGGGCGGCTGCCGCCTTGATGAGCCCGAGGAACAGCGGGTGGGGACGATCCGGTCGTGATTTGAACTCCGGGTGTGCCTGCGTGCCCACGTAGAAGGGGTGGCTGGCGACCTCGGTGAATTCGACGAGGCGACCGTCAGGTGACGTGCCTGAACAGCGCATGCCCGCCGCTTCGAACTGGGCGCGGTAGCGCGAGTTGAACTCGTAGCGGTGACGGTGGCGTTCCGATACGACGGTCGTGCCGTAGAGCTGTGCGACGACCGAACCCTCGTCGAGCATCGCGGGGCAGGCGCCCAGGCGCATCGTGCCGCCAAGGTCAGTGACGTCCATCTGCTCCGCCATGAGCGCGATCACTGGCGCGGACGTGCTGATGGAGATCTCCGTTGAATGGGCATCGCTCAGACCGAGGCAGTGTCGGGCGAATTCGACGACCATCACCTGCATGCCCAGACAGAGCCCCAGGTAGGGGATGTCGTGTTCGCGTGCGATGCGCGCCGCGGCGATCATTCCCTCGACGCCACGTTCGCCAAAACCACCCGGCACCACGATCCCGTCGAGTTGGCGAATCCGATCGGAGTCGATCTCGGAGGGCACACGTTCGGCCTCGAGCCATTCGATGTTGGTCTTGGCACCCACCGCGAAACCGGCGTGTCGAATCGACTCCCCCACTGAGAGGTAGGCGTCAGGCATGGTGACGTACTTGCCAATGACGCCTATACGGAGCGTCTTCGTCGTCGAGTGCACGCGGCGAACGACGTCGCTCCACGCGGTGAGATCGATGGGATTGGCCTCGAGGTCGATGCCGAGGGTGTTGCACACCATCGTGTCCAAGCCCTCGTTGTGCATCGTGATGGGGATGTCATAGATGCTGGGTGCATCAACCGCCGAGATCACGGCGCTCATGGGAACGTCACAGAGGAGCGAGATCTTGCGCTTGAGACCGTCCGAGAGCGGTTGGTCGCTTCGACAGACGATGACGTCGGGTTGAATACCGCGCGACCTCAATTCGGTGACCGAGTGCTGTGTCGGCTTCGTCTTCTGTTCACCCGACGGCGCGAGATACGGCACCAACGTCAAATGCACGTAACAGACGTTGTCGCGTCCGGCGTCGCGGCGGAACTGGCGGATCGACTCAATGAACGGGACGATCTCGATGTCACCGACCGTGCCGCCAATCTCGACGATCACGACGTCCGCGCCGAGCGTGCCTAAGCGACGCACCCGCTCCTTGATCTCGTCGGTGATGTGCGGGATGACCTGCACGGTCTTGCCCAAGTAATCACCGCGTCGTTCCTTGGCGATCACGTTGGAATACACGGAACCGGTCGTCGTGTTGGACATCTTGGACAACGACTCGTCGATGAAGCGTTCGTAGTGACCGAGGTCGAGGTCGGTCTCGCCGCCGTCGTCGGTCACGAAGACCTCGCCGTGCTCACCGGGATTCATGGTGCCCGGGTCGACGTTGAGGTAGGGATCGAGTTTGCACATGGTGACCTTGAGGCCACGAGATTTGAGGAGTCGACCGAGTGAAGAGGCCGTCAGACCCTTTCCGAGAGAACTCGAAACACCACCCGTTACAAAGACGAATTTGGTCATTCGTAAACCGCCGCTTCCACGGAACTCCAGCATAGCGATGGCGTGCGACGTGAAAGAACTATTAACGCCGTGTTTCGAGCATCTGCTGGGCCAGTGAACGCGATTCGAGAGTAATCGTGTCGCCCGCGAGCATTCGAGCGATCTCATCGACCCGCTCGTCACCGCGAACGACGCGAACAGTGGTAAACACTTCGTTCTTCAGGATGGACTTTTCGATCACGAAGTGATGATCGGCCTTGGCGGCGACAGAGGCCAGATGAGTGACCGCCAGGACCTGTTGGCGTTGTCCAACCTCACGGAGGCATTCGCCTATCTGTTGCGCCACTTGGCCACCGATGCCGGCGTCCACTTCGTCGAACACGGTGACGACCTCTTCGTGTGAAGTTTCGAGCGATAGGGCGAGAAGTACTCGACTCAGTTCGCCACCGCTCGCGAGGGACTGGAGTGATCCTTCGGGTTGGCCGGGATTTGGCGTGAAGAGGACCTGCATCGATGACCCGTCATCTCCATCAACTTCGATTCGAAGTTTGGCGTGCGCCAGTGCCACGCGAGGCAACTGCCGCGCGACCGCCGCCGTCAGAGCAACGGCCGACTCTTCGCGCGCGCGCCGTGCTTGCTTCGCTAGTTCGCTCTCTCTCGTTTCGAGGGCCGCGATCGCAGAGTCCAGTTCAGCCACCCGATTCGTCGCGTCGTGATGGCTCTGACGCCGAAACTGCAGCTCTTCCAAGAGCGACAACGCCGCGTCGAGGGAACCGCCATACTTACGGACCAGGAGTTGGAGCACGGTGACGCGTTCCTCGAGGGTCTCTATCAAATTCGCGTCGTACACGTCAGGGTCGGCGAGTTCCGCGAGTTCGTGCACTCCCTCGCGCGCGAGTTCGAGCGCGTCACGAAGTTGTGAGCGCACGCCGTCGTAGGCCTCGCCGCTCGGCACCGCGTGAACGGCGCGCGCGAACTGCGTCAGCACCGACGTGTCGGTGTCGCCGTCCAAATCGTCCATCACCGCGACGATGGCGACTTGACCATCACGCAGTTCGCTGAGTCGCGTGAGTTCGGCCAGAACCTCATCGAGCTCGTGTGCAGAGAGGATCGAAGCTCCTTCGAGTTCACTGATCTGGAACTCCACGAAGTCCAGTTCACGCTCTCGAGCGCCGGCGTCGCCGCCGAGTTGGTCACGAAGTCGCCGTGACTCGCTCAACGCCAGGCGCGTTGCAATGAGTTCCTCCGTCGACACTCCACCGCTCTCATCGACGATCTTCACGATCGCCGCACGACTTCGAAGCGTGAGCGAATCGTGTTGACCATGGATGACGATGAGGTCCTGCGCGAACGACCGCAGAGCATCGGCGCTGCTCGGCACACCGTCGATCGCGCTGCGGAGACGTCCCGAGGCGGTCACCTCGCGGACGAGGGCGACCTCACGGTCACCGTCGAGACTGAAGACCGCGGCGGCTCGCATATCGGGAGCGGTCGCGTCACGACTGAGGGACGCGTCACCGCCGAGACAGAGCTCGAGGGCGCCGAGCAGCAGTGTCTTGCCGGCACCGGTTTCGCCCGTCAGTACGTTGAAGCCGGGCCCGAACTCCAGTCGAGCCTCCTGGATGACGCCGAGTCCGTGCGCGTACAACTCGACCAACTGTGACTTAGGCATGTCCCTCTCGAAGACCCTCATGCAGTCGAAAGGCGAGATCGAAGCTTCGAGTGGCGACGACGAGCACCGGCATGGGACTTTGGCGCACTTCGACGGACTGTCCGGGCTCGAGCGAGCCAATCATTCTGCCGTCCGCGACGATGATGGCCGGTTTATTGTCGGCGACGAGACGGATTACCTTGTCGCGGGCGACCACGATCGAGCGGTCAATCGTGAAGTGTGGGGCGACCGGCGTCAAGATCATCACGGGAAGTGTCGCCTCCACCACCGGTCCGCCGGCCGAGAAGTTGTACCCAGTACTGCCGGTCGGTGTCGCGACCATGACGCCGTCGGCCGAGTACGTCAGATACTCGTCATCGTTGACGTAGGTCCGCAGTCGCACCATGTGGCCGGCACTGGCGCGTTCGACCACCACCTCGTTGAGCGCAAACTCTTCCACATTGGTTCCGGTCACCGATATGCGAAGTGCCAGACGCTCCACCACGTCGCCCCCATCGAGCGCCTTGATGGCGTCGGCGACCAATTCAGTCGGGGGAACGTTCAGCAAAAAGCCGACGCGACCGAGATTGACCGCGAGCACCCGCGCACGAAACGTGTGGGCCAGACGGGCCGACTGCAAGAATGTTCCGTCACCTCCAAGGCTGATTACCAACGTGGTCGAATCAATGTCGGGTGGCGTGTCGAGGTCCAAGAGGTGCAGCGCCGACGAGACACCGTGGCTATGGAGGTGGGCTTGTGCCTCGTGGGCGAGTTGCACCGCATCCAGTCGATTGCTGAACGCCGTTAGTAGCACCTGGGACATTTCGCTCCTCGCTGACATCATGGTAGTGACAACGGCTGACATTCCCCGGCGAACGCACCGCGATCGCGTGTCGGGTGCAGGCGAAGTGGCCACTCGGTCAACCGGCGCCGCTCGGTATGCTCATAGGCAAGTAACCGCCACATCGTCATTGCGTGGCGTCAGGAAAAACGGGGGTTTTGGTCGTGGGCTACGTGATTTTGATTGTGGTCGTCCTCGCGGTGGTCATCATCGCCGCAACAGTGACCCGGCGCCGAGGCTCCGCCCGAGCGGTCACGTACGGCTCGTCCCCCGATACGCAACTGGTGAGCCGCCGCGACGTTTCGCCCACGCCGGTGCTCACTCCCGAAGCGACGACCCAGGACATCGTCAATCGAGAGTTCGTCGCCGATACTGCCGATGACCTACTCGATCCCCACAACCCGCAGCACGCGCAGTGGGTGCGAGAACACCCTGACGTCGAAACTGATGAGGAGTATCTCGAAGAACACCCCGAGGACACGCCGAAGCCTCCAGAGAGTTGACCGCGTCGCTACGGCGACGACACGAGTGGATGCTTCATGAAGAACGACCACATGACGTCGTTCGCACGCACGGCGTTGGACTGCGGTCCGAGGACGTCGGTGATGAGCGGCGATTCGCTTGGTCCCCCGGGCCACTCGTGACCTTCGCCCTTGAGCGAATAGAGCTCGACGCTGGCACCGCCATTGCACCGTGCGTACGAGGTCAACGTGTAGCCGTTGTGTTGGCCCACGGTCGCGCCGGACGTGCAGGCGTCGTGAGCGGCCCAGAGTGACGCCGCTTCCTTCACGGAGTACGTCCAATAGGCCTGGCCGTGCCCCTTATACGGATCGACGGGGTCAGCGGTGCCGTGGAACGCGACGATGGGAACTGGGCGGGTCGCCGGGCACGGCGTCGGGAAGCGGAGTCCCGCGACCGGTGCGACCGCCGCGAAGACACCCGACGCGTCACAGGCCAACTGGCTCGCCATCCGCCCTCCACCCGACATGCCCGTCGCGTAGACCTCGTTGCGATTGACGCAATAGGTCGAATCCAGAGCGCTCACGAGGTCCACGAGGAACGTCACGTCGTTCGCTGAATCAGCGGGAGCGTACGCGCCCCCAACGAGTGGAACGTTTGGCACATTCCAGTCGAAACCCGAACCAGAGGCGATGAGTCCCTGGGGGTAGGCGACGATGAACGTGTCGTCGTCTGACGTGGCGTCCATTCCAGAGAAGAACTCCTGGTCCAGGGCGGTCGATCCCGAACCGTGCAAGTTCAGTATCAGGGCAACTGGTTTCGTTGACGTGTAGTGCGAGGGGACGTGGACGATGACCACGCGTTTGTGACCGTCGATCTTCTTCGTGAGCGAATGCGAGCCCGGTAACGCCTTCGATCCGCAGCCCGACGACGACGTAGCGGCGAAGACCGCAGTGACGTGCGGCGACAGAACGAGGCCCCCCGCTACGACGACGATTGCGAGCAGCGCCGCGAGGAGATGCCCCGATCGTTGCGGCCGCGAGAGAACGACGCTCATCGCCTCCACACTAAGGTCGCTGCCCGCATTGTGGCGAGCAAATCTCGACGTTGCGACGAATGACGAAGGGTTGTGTTGCTGTGGTCCTGACTTTTCACGTGCTGTGGCAGAATCAACGCAATGAACCTTGCCATGGACGGCGCCAGCGGACGATGAACGCCGGATCGCGTTGAGTTCTCTCGAAGAGCACTCCCTCTCCTGGCAAAACCTCCTCGAAGCACTCCCCGACGGCACCGCGCTCATCGACGTTCACGGCGTCATGCAGTACGTGAACGCGGAACTCTCGCACCTGACTGGCTACAGCCGCGAGGAGTTGGTCGGACAGAACGTCCAAGTCCTCGTGCCACCCCAGCTGCGCCCGATGGAGGACGAGGCCCGACGCGAGTACAGCAGAGACCCCGAACGGCGCCTCATCTGGAACGACCGCAATCTTTCGGTACTTCGCAAGGACGGGAGTCAACTCCCGGTCGACTTCGCGCTGTCGCCCATCACACTCGACGGACGCCCGTGGACGGTCGGTTCGATTCGAGACAACAGCGTCCAACGAGCCGCCGAACAGGCCCGCATCGAAGCCGAACAACACTTTCGTCTGGCCTTCGAAGACAATATGGCGCCCATGGTCTTCACGGATTTACAGGACCGCATCATCGCGGCCAACGACGCCTTCTGCACGATGATGGGCCGTTCGCGTGCCGAGCTCATTGGCTTCGACTCGAAACCCTTTACGCACCCCGACGACGTCGGCATCACCGAAACGTCGCACGCTCGGTTCCTTCACGACGAGATTCGCCAGGTGAAGTACGTCAAGCGCTACCTCCACTCCGATGGACGGCTCATCGTGGCGGAAGTCTCGAAGTCGCCGGCTCGAGACGAGGCCGGCAACACCTTGTACTTCATCATCTCTGAACGCGACATCACCGAAGAGCGCAAATTGACCGCACAGCTGTCGCATCAGGCGCTCCACGATCCCCTGACCGGACTCGCCAACCGCGCTCTCTTCGACGATCGTCTCTCCCAGGCCCATTCGCGCGTGATGCGCCAAGGTGGTCACGGGGCGCTCCTCCTCCTCGACCTCGACGATTTCAAAGGCGTGAACGACACCTACGGTCACTTAGCCGGCGATCAACTCCTCGCCGAAGTGGCGCGCCGCTTGGCACTCGTCTCTCGCTCGACCGACACGTTGTGTCGATTTGGTGGCGACGAGTTCTTGTATCTCGCCGAAGGGATCAGCGGACCCGAAGAGGCCGAACTGATCGCGCGACGTTTCCTGCGAGAGTTCGACGAACCCTTCTTCATCTCGGGTCTCAATCTGGAGCAACGCGCCAGCCTTGGCGTCGTCGTGTGGGACTCGAACAGTGAAGACGTCTCGGAGGTTGTGCGCGATGTCGACGTCGCCCTCTACGAAGCCAAGCGGCTTGGCAAAGGTCGCCACTTCGTCTACGTCCCGGGCATGCACCACCAGGTTGTCAATCGATTCTCCCTGGTCCAGCAACTGCGCCAAGCCCTCCCGGCCGGCGAGATCTCCATGCACTATCAACCCATCGTCCGACTCTCGACCGGCGCCGTCGTCGGCTTCGAAGCACTCATGCGCTGGCATCATCCCGAACGGGGTTGGGTCCCCCCGAGCGTCTTCATCCCCCTCGCGGAACAGAGCGGTCTCATTTTGGAGCTCGGCTCATTCGCGCTCAATGAGGCGATCACGGCGGCGAGCGCGTGGCGCAAGTTCGCCACGGATCAAGACGAGCCCTACGTCAGCGTCAATCTCTCCGCTCGTCAGTTCCACGACCCCGGACTGCTCGAGGTCGTGAAGGGCGCACTCGATGCCGGCGATCTTCCGGCCGATCGACTCATCATCGAGATCACTGAAGGCGTGGCCTTGATCGAAGTGAACGACACACTTCAGGTGCTCGAGCAGCTCGCGAAGATGGGCATCGGCGTGGCCCTCGACGATTTCGGCACGGGCTTTTCCTCGCTGTCGTACCTCGCGCTCCTCAATCCAATGGTCATCAAGGTCGATCAGAGTTTTGTGCGTCCCGCGGTTGAGAGCATGCACAGCGATCGGCTGCTCGAGACGATCGTCACCCTGGGCCATAACCTGGGCATGACGATGAGTGCTGAAGGAATTGAAACCACGGCGCAGCTGGAACGACTTCGCGCGCTGCACTGTTCGCTCGGTCAGGGTTTCCTCTTCTCGCCGGCCGTTGCCTTCGATGAAGCGACCGCGATGGTGGCGACGTCGTTTTCCCTGTGAGCAGAACCGTTCTCGCGCAACGGTTCCCCACGCAACCCTCGCCGGTACGATGAGGTGTACCCGTAAGGCCTAGAACGACACACGAAGGAGGTTCTCGTGACGTTTCCCGATTCGGTGCAGCGCTTGGCGCGTCAGCGTGCGCGCGGAACCTGCGAATGCACGGCCAGCTGGTGTCCTCACTACGGCCACTGTCGGCTGCCCGCCAAGGAGTTCCACCACAAGAAATCCGTGGCGTCCGGCGGTGATGACGACATCGCGAACTGCGTCTTCCTGTGCAAGGCCTGTCACGACCGGGCCCACTCGACGTCAGGACAACTCGGTCGCGTGTAGTCGGCGCCTAGCCAATCACTGAGGTCTCGTCACAGGCCTGAGTAGACCCACTCGTGGTCCGTGCCCTCGCTCTCGTCACGAAGTGCCGTGGCTCGATAGACGCGTGTGGGGCCGTACCAGTCAGTGAATGCACGACTGCATTCGCCTGTCCAGGACCTCATTTTAGATTTTTTTTTTTAGCTTCGACTTCAATTCTCGTTTCGGACTCGGGTTCGAGCGGTTCCTCGGCGAAGAGATCGGGCCGAAGGGCCATCGCTTCTTGCAGTTCGAAGAAGTGACTCAGCCAATATTCGTCGAAATGCGCACGCCATCGTTCAGCCCCTTCGGGCGACGCGAACGCCTCGCGGACCAACGCGGGGGCAATGAGCGACACGAAGCCCGGCACTTCCACCGCGAGGTAGCGCAGACGAAGGAAATCGAGAAACGAGATGGCGGGTGATGTCGGGACCGGCGGCGTCAAGTCGGGTAGCGACTCACGAACGCGATCGTCCCTCAAGAACGATGAGGTCAAGAGGAGGGCCAGCACCTGCTCCTCTGAACTCTCGGACATCGCAATGAGACTCTTGCCCACGTTGTCGCGACCGTGACCGGCCCCGCCGAAGACCTCTTGCACGATCGAACCCATATTGGCGATGAGGCCGAGGAGGCGGAGCGCGACCGGTAGAGCGTTGGCGATCTCCTTGTCGTCGAGCGTGCCGACGAGTTGAATGAAGGGTTCATCCATGCTCTCACGCATCAGCGAGAGTGCGACCTCTCCGGCGCGGCGCGCGTCGTCTGCGCGCTCGGGCGCGAGTCCCGCCACGTCACGTTCGAAGAGTCCCCCGTCTTCGCCGCCGATGGCCGTGAGGTCGCCGTTGAATAGGTCGATGAGCAGCGCGGTGAACTCTGAGTAGAGTTCGGACCCTCGTCCCAGTCGCTTACGGGCCGACGCCATCGCGGGGCCCGCCTTGAGGTGCTGGAAGAAGACCTCCTCGAGCACGTCACGTTCGCCCTTGGTGTCCTCTTCCGCCTCTTCGGTCGTCGCGATCGCTCGAAGCTCTCGAAGCTGCTCGTCCCATCGGGTGGCCCGCTTCAACAAGTACGTTCGAATGAGGTCGGGCTCAACGTCGAAACCCTCCCACCACAGTCGCCACGCCAACTCGTCGAGTTGCTTGGTGCTGGTGCGCAGCCGCGAAATCCGCAGCATTCGTTCGGCCGTGCCCGCGGGGTAGCGAGCGAGCGAGCCGCGACCGCCGCCCGGATCGTGGAATGGCTCGTTGATCAGGCGACGACGATGAAGCCGCGCGAGTTGATCACGGGTGGTGTCCACTCCAGCGAAGCCCAGGAATTCGAGGATGTCTTGGGTCGACTCCCACGAACCCGGCTCCTCATTCCAACTCACTTCTCGACCTTAGTTTTGTGAAGGCCGAAAAACGAGGATTGTCGGGCCTAGCGGCGTAGTGTGCGCACGACCGATTGACGAGACGCGTCGTCCAACGCGTAGGGAGCGTAGAGACCGAAGCGATCGATGACGTCGCCAAAACGTCGCAAGACTTCGTTGCCCGCGTCTTCGGGCGATCCCACGACACTGAAGGCGTTGAGTACGTCGTCGTCGATCAACTCGCCCATCTTCACCCACTCCCCCTGTCGTGACAGCTCGTTGAGCGTCGTTTGCAAGTCACCCCAGCCGTGCAGTGCGAGGACGCCGCGGTACGCGGGGGTCGATCCGTAGAAGGCGATCTGACCACGAACCTTCGTGGCCGCATCGTGCAGCGCTACGTCGGAGTCTCCCGTGGCGATCAAGCCAGAAAACGAAATCGCGAAACCGTCGATCGAACGGCCCGACGCCGCCAAACCGCGCTCGAGCGCGGGCAACGTGACCTCGCGCAGGTAACGCTCGGTGGTGAAGGGGTGGACGAGGAGGCCGTCCGCGACCTCACCCGCCACTTCGGTCATCAGTTCGCCGACCGCCGCGAGGTAGACCTTGGGGGCGCCGTAGGGGTTTGGGCCGGGATTGAAGAACGGCGTCATCAAGGTGTGGCGATAGAACTCGCCGCGGAAGTTGAGCGCTTCGCCCTCGTTCCAGCAGGCCCAGATCGCTCGCATGGCGAGCACGTACTCGCGCATCCGCGGCGCGGGATGTGACCACGGCATCGAGTAGCGCTTCTCGATATGGGGCTTGATCTGGGAGCCCAGCCCGAGGAGGAGCCGGCCCTTGGACAACAACTGGACGTCGTTCGCCATGGTCGCGGTGATCATGGGACTTCGTCCAAAGGCCACGACGATGCCGGTGCCCAGTTCTAGTCGGGTCGTCGCCGTGGCGGCACCGGCGGCGATCAACAGCGGATCGTGTCCAGTCTCCGCGGCCCACGCGCCGTCGTAACCGGCGGCCTCGACCTGGGCGGCGCCACCCGCAATGTCGCCGTTTCGAAAGGAGAGATCGCCGTCAACCAACATGGGCGAAGTCTAGAACGAGTGCCGAACGCGATTCTCGCGATGCCACTCATGTGGTCAGGTCGCAAAGACCTTTCCGACCATGGCTTCGACTTGGTCGCTGGGCACCGCAGCGGAGAAGAGGAAACCTTGACCGAGCGCGCAGCCGAGTCGACGCAGGCGGTTGAACTGGACGTCGGTCTCGATGCCCTCCGCCAACATCGTCATGTTGAGCTTCTGGCCGAGCGAGATGATCGTCTCGAGCAGCGTGTCGTTACGACTGCTCTCGTGTACCGGTCGAACGAACGACTGATCGATCTTGATGATCCTCGGATTAAGTGCCGCCAAGTACGACAGCGACGAGAATCCCGTACCGAAGTCGTCGAGGGCGATGCCCACGCCGAGGGTACCGAGGTGTTCGAGGACCGTCATGGTCTCGGCGATGTCGATGAGGGCGACGCTCTCGGTGATCTCGAGAATCAGACATGACGCGGGGAGACCGCACTCAACCAGCAGGTGCTTGATGGTGGAGACGAGGGCGGGGTCGAGGAACTGATGGGCCGAGAGATTGACCGTCACGTACGGACGGATGGACGTCGAATCCTTGGGTGTCCACGTACTCGCCTCTCGAATCGCCTCGCGGAGAGAGAAGGACCCCAGTTCCAAGATCAGATCGCTCTGCTCGGCGAGGGGGATGAACACGTTCGGCGGCACCCAGCCCTTCTCGGGGTGGTACCAGCGCATCAGCGCCTCGAGGCCAACCACCTCGCTGGTCGTGAGGTCGACGATGGGCTGGTAGTGCATAACCAGCTCGCCGGCCTGGAAGGCGTGGCGCAACTCTTGGACGAGCGCGAATCGACTGACCGCCCGTTGGTGCATCGTGGGCGTGAAGACGACGTGGTGACCGCGGACGTTTCGCTTGGCTTCGTAGAGCGCGGCGTCGACGTTCTGAATCGTCTCGGTGAAACTCGTGCACGTCGCATCCCAAATCACGATGCCGATGCTCGCGTGCTGCTCGATCAGTGATCCGGCGATCGTGAAAGGTTCAGAGATGACTTTGATCAGTCGCTCCGCCAGTACTTCGGCCTCGGCCGACGAGACGAGTCCCTCGGCCAAGTAGAGGAACTCGTCGCCGCCAAATCGACACAACGTGTCAGCGGTGCGGGTGACTTTCTCCAGGCGATTCGCGATCGCGGTGAGCAGCTGATCGCCAACGAAGTGTCCATGAGTGTCGTTGACGCCCTTGAAGTCGTCGAGATCGATGAGCAGGACCGCCCCGATGCCACCTTGGCGAACGACGCGGCCGTGGGCCTGCGAGAGTCGGTCCTCGAAAAGGGCTCGATTGGCGAGTCCGGTGAGCGGGTCGTGGAGCGCTTGATGCGAAAGCTGGGCGGCGAGGGCGCGCTCCTCGGTGATGTCGCGTTCAGAGAAGACGAAGTACAAGATCTTGCCGTCTTCGTCTCGGGCCGGCGACCGGCTGACTTCGACGTCGATGACTCGTCCGTCCTTGCGCAGGTAGCGCTTGATGTAGCGCTCCTGTTCGACTTCGCCCAGGATGAGCCGCTGGTGCGTGCTCTCGGTGATCCCGACGTCGTCGGGGTACGTGAAGGGCGTCGAGTCGCAACCGAGCAACTCTTCTCGCGTGAAACCGACCATCTGGCAGAAGGCGTCGTTGATGGCGATGATTTTGTCGTCGGCGTCGGCGAAGGTCATCGGTGCCATGTTGTTCTCGAAGGCCACGCGAAATCGAAGTTCGGCGTCGGCTCGCGCCTTTTCGGTCTCGCGCTGAGCGCTGACGTCACGAATCGCGGCGACGACCCATGAGCCACTGTCGAGCGCCAGTTGTGAACGGCTCACCTCGACGGGAACCTCGCGCCCGTCCTTGCAGAGCATCGAAAGTTCCGGACTGTTCCAGATCAGGTTCGTCGGGTTCTTCGCGTGGTGGCGCCGGGCCTGGCGTACGGCTTTTCGCAGCGAAGGTGGCACGAGCATCTCCACGTTCTGACCGACCAGATCCTCGCGCTCGTACCCCGTCATGGCGCACAACAGACCGTTGACATAATGAATGATGCCGCGACCATCGTGCAGGGCCGTGCCTTCGGGTAATGCCTCGAGGAGGCCATCCCACGAGGGAGGGTGAGCGGCGAGAACGTTCCTTAGGAGCAACTCTCTGGCCGCGGCACGTTTCGTGGCGCGCGGCGGCCGAGGGGATTGCACTCGGCCCGTGACCGGAGAACGTTCGGAGAGATCGGTCACGAAAATACGGTAGGCGGACCCTCCCTTTTGATTGTCAACAGGTTCTCAACAATGAGGCAACACTTTGCCACGACGACCACAGCCTGTCGTCGCTCCCTTCGTCCGATTCATCGCTGCAGTGTTCGTCCTTGACGAACGTTGACAGGAACTGGCGAAATCCTCAAAGTGAAGATGCAGTACTTGCAAGGAAATCTCGTTGGACGCCGATCGCGACGCGCAATGTCAACAGACGCGACGTCTGATTGTGCACAGGCTCCTCCACGAGTTCAGCAACCTGTCGATCAGGGACGATACGCAATTTCTTCAAATCTGTGCGTTACGGTGCAAGACATGAAATGGGTCGATTCGTGTGTGGCGAGGACAACGCTGTCGGGTCTCGTCGCGCGCGGCGTCAAGGACAATTGAGTTGAGATGACGGTCTCTGACCAGAGCCTCGCCAAACTGCTCGCGGCCTTCCCCGAGATCGTGATCGTCATTGATGCCCACGCCACCGTGTTGTGGGCGAACGAGTTAGCCGAAGCGCTCTTCGGCCAACCACTGACCTCCGAATTGGAGATCTCGGCCATCGATCTCGTGCACCCCGACGATCTCGAGATAGTGCTTCGCTCCCTTGAGACGGTGCAGGGGAAAGACATCGGTAGTCCTCTCGAGATCCGAGCGAAGATCGGGGAAAGCTGGCGGCTCATCGAACTGATCGGAACGCCGGTCAGTTGGTTTGAGGAGGGCGCAGTACTCTTCAGCATCCGTGACCTCACGGAACGGCGACGTTTCGAGCTGGCCGGCGACGACGTGGCACGCTTTCGCTCACTCGTCCATAACGCCACGACCATCATGATGTTGATCTCGCCGAGCGGCTCGGTCGTTTCAGTGTCGGGCGCACTGACGAGGATGCTCGGACACGATCCCGAGGCGGTCGAAGGTCAGCCGCTCTCGTCAATCGTCGCGGAAAGCGACCACCCGACACTGCGCGCAGCCATTGACAAGGCACTGCGGGGTTCGAGCGCCGTACAACCGGTCATTCAAGCGGTCCGTCTGCTCCGTCGCGGTAGCCGAGAGATGACCTCCTTCGAACTCTCGATCGTGAGCCTGGTGGACGATCCCACGGTCGGTGGGCTCGTCGTCACGGCCCACGACGTCTCCGCCCGCGTCTCGGCGGAGATGGAACTCCAGAACACGCTTCGAGATCTGAGAGAGACGTTCTCCCTTCTCAACGCAACGCTCGAGTCGACCGCCGATGGCGTACTCGTCGTGAGTACTGACCGAAAAATTTCGAGCTTCAATAGTCAATTCGCCCAAATGTGGAAGCTACCGACACGACTGATCGCGGCGCGCGACGACGTACGCCTCATCGAATTCGTCACCGATCAACTCGTCGATCCTGATGCGTTCACGACCCGGGTTGACGAGCTCTACGCCCATCCCGACGTCGAGAGTTCCGACACCCTGGAGTTCAACGATGGTCGCGTCTTCCATCGATACTCGAAACCACAGTTCGTATCGGGCGCCATCGTTGGACGCGTATGGAGTTTCAGTGACATCACCGAACAGAAGCGGCTCGAGAACGACCTCGCGCATCTGGCCTTTCATGACGCTCTCACTGGGCTGGCGAATCGCGCACTCTTCCAGGACCGGGTCAACCAGGCCATCGCTCGCGCCGAACGTAGCAATCGCCTCGTCGCGGTCATGATCTTGGACCTTGACAACTTCAAGAAGATCAATGACAGCCTCGGCCACGCCGCGGGCGATGAGCTGTTGAAAACGGTCGCGACCAACCTCGTCACCATTCTTCGCCGATCCGACACCGCAGCTCGACTCGGCGGTGACGAGTTCGCCGTGCTCGTTGAGGACATATCCAGTCGCGGGGAGGTCATAGGACTCGCCGAGCGAATTATGCGCACCCTGCGCATGCCGGTCACGATCGGAACCCAGGAACTGACCACCACGGTAAGCATCGGCATCACGTTCGGCATTCGTGATTACACGAGCGATCAGTTGCTGCGCAACGCAGACCTCGCGATGTATCTCGCCAAGGGCAAAGGCAAGGATCGCTACGAGGAGTTCCAGGATCAGATGCACGTCGCGGTCGTCGAACGACTGGAACTCGAGGCCGACCTACGTCGCGCGGTCCTCGAGGACGAGATGTGTCTGCACTATCAACCGATCTTCGACCTTGGATCAGGGGCCATCGTGGGCTTCGAGGCTCTCGTGCGATGGCAACACCCAACGCAAGGTCTGCTGCCGCCGATGGCCTTCGTGCCCTTCGCCGAGGAGATTGGCTTGATCCATCTCATCGACCGCTTCGTACTCACCCAGGCGTGCACGCAGGCCCGTTCGTGGCAGAGTCAAGGGCTCGCTTCTCCGGCGCTACTCATGAGCGTGAACCTCTCGGCGCGCGAACTCGGCGACAGTTCGATTCGCGACAGCGTCAGCCTGTCGCTGCTCGAGACGGGCTTCGATCCCGCGAACCTGATCATTGAAATCACCGAAAGTGCCCTGATGCGCGACCTCGACGCAACCGTGCGCAACCTCAAGTCGCTGAAGTCCCTGGGACTTCGAATTGCGGTGGACGACTTCGGCACGGGCTACTCATCCTTCTCGCACCTCGAGCAGCTTCCGATCGACATCTTGAAGGTCGACCGGTCGTTCGTCGCCAACGTCGCCCATATGAAGATTGAATCGGGACGAGCCAGTCTGACGCCCGCCATCGTCCAATTGGCGCACACGCTCGGGCTTCTCCCGATCGCCGAAGGCGTCGAACAGCCCGAACAGGTGCCATCACTTCGAGATCTTGACTGCAATCTGGCCCAGGGATATCACCTCGGTATGCCCCTCAGTGCCCCCGAGACCGAAGAACTGCTACGTTCCCTCGTGCCCTAGGGCCGGACTTTCGAAATCTCTCTCTATGGTGTAATCGGGAGATAGCCAACAAGGAGATCAAATGAGTGACGCAGAGGCTGAGGCCACCAAGGCAGTGAACGACTGGAACAAGACCGTCATCGAAGAGTTTCGCGGGAACGAAGGAGTCGTCGGTGGACAGTTCGAGGGTGCGGACGTGTTGTTGTTACATACCAAGGGCGCGAAGTCGGGCAACATCCGCGTGAATCCGATGATGTACCTCGAGGAAGATGGAAAGATCTACGTCTTCGCCTCCTACGCGGGGGCTGACAAGCACCCCGACTGGTTCCACAACATCAAGGCCGACGACAAGGTGAGCGTCGAGCTCGGTACCGAGAAGTTTGAGGCGACCGCCGAGCCGGTGCCACTCGAAGAGCGCGATCGAATTTACGCGATCATGGCCTCGCGTTTTGAGAATTTCGCGGAGTACGAAAAGAAGACCACCCGGGTCATTCCGGTCGTCGAACTCATTCGTTGACGCAACTAGGACATCGGCCCTTTACCAGTGGCTGGGTCCTTCCACACATAGGTTGACGCCGTCGACGGCTTGCGCCTCGAACGCCTCTTCTTCGATTTGCGCGTTGAGAGGAGGCCGAAGATGACCACCATCGCGCCCAGTGCGAGCAGCACGAATCCGGAAAAATACGAGTAGACGATCCGCGAACACACGGCGCTCATGCCTAATGCCCGATAGTGCTGTTGTGCGTTACAGGTGGTGTTCTTGCCTTCATTCGACGTGACCAGCCACAGCCCGACACCCATGGTGGCGAGACCGAGCAGTTCGAAGAAACGCTTCAACATGTGCCCAACCTACATCGCACGTCGCACTTGGAGGACTGGCGCCGCTTCGAGCACGATTGCTCTCTAGGCGCGGTGACGCGCAGCGTCCCCGCGCAAGACTGCACAAATTCGGTCGGGTAACTTAGGGGCATCCTCAAGTACTTTCTGAACCCTCGACGCAGACGACGTCAAACGTGACCTTGACGAATGGCACTCATAACATCGTGGTGAGCAATCTCACCAAGACGTTTGGCAAGGTCAGAGCAGTTCGAGGCATCAACTTCGAGATGGAGCGCGGAACGACCGTGGCGTTGCTGGGCCCAAATGGTGCCGGTAAGTCAACGACGATCGACATGATGATCGGATTGACGACGCCTGATGACGGCAGCGTGTCGCTCTTCGGCAACACGCCCGCCGAGGCAGTGCGCAAGGGTCTCATCGGTGCGATGACCCAGACCGGATCGCTCATTGACTACCTCAACGTGCGCGAACTGGTTTCGATGATGGCCGCGCTCTACCCTTCGCCGCTCGACGTGGAGGAGGCCCTGCGAATCTCCGGAGCCGAGGCGTTCGCCGATCGCATGACGCGCAAACTCTCTGGCGGCGAGACGCAACGAGTGCGCTTCGCTATGGCGCTCGTCGCCGACGCCGAACTGCTCGTGCTGGACGAACCAACGGTCGCCCTTGACGTCGAGGGACGACGCGACTTCTGGACCGCGATGCGCGCGTTCGCCGCCCGCGGCAAAACGGTCGTCTTCGCGACGCACTACCTCGAAGAGGCGGACGCCTACGCCGACCGAATCGTCGTCATTGCGCACGGTCGCATCGTCGCCGACGGGGCACCGACCGAGATCAAGGCCACCGTCGGCGGTCGGATTGTCCGCGCGACGTTGCCCAGCGTCGCCCTCGACGAACTTCGAACGCTGAGCGGCGTGACGAACGCCGAGCGACGAGGCGACGCCGTGACGCTCAATTGCTCCGACTCCGACGCGACGCTGCGTGCTCTGTTCGCCCAGTACCCGATCGTTCGCGACATCGAAGTTCGCGGCGCCGGACTCGAAGAGGCGTTTCTCGAGTTGACCGAGGAAGAAGACGAGGGCGACTGACGATGACCCAGCTCACCTACCTTCGCTACGAGGTGATCCGCACGTATCGAAATCGCCGCTTCCTCCTGTTCTCCTTGGCGTTCCCCTTGATCCTGTTCTTGGCGGTAGCCGGCCCGCACAAGAACCAGTCGATCCTCGGCATCTCGTTCCCGCTGTACTACATGACCGGCATGGTGGCCTGGGGCACGATGGTCGCCGTCATTTCGAGCGGTGCCCGAATCTCCTCCGAGCGACAGGTCGGTTGGACCAGGCAACTGCGCATCACTCCCCTGCCGACCTGGTCGTATTTCGCCGCCAAGATCTTTTGCGGCTATCTGATGGCGATACTGAGCATGCTCGTTATCTTCATTGCCGGATCGTTCGTTGGCGTTCACCTCACGCTCTCTCAATGGTTCGTGATGGTGGGCCTTCTGCTCGTCGGCCTCATTCCATTCTCAGTACTGGGCATCATGTTCGGTCACCTGCTCACGCCGGACTCACTGGGACCGGCGATTGGTGGCACGACCTCTCTCTTGGCCCTGCTCGGTGGCGCATACGGACCGCTCGTAAATGGCGGCGCGTTCTTGGCGGTCGTGAAGTGCCTGCCCTCCTACTGGCTCGTCCTCGCCGGTAAGACCGCATTGGGCGGTGGTGGATGGCCACTCGAAGCGTGGATCGTCATCGCCGCTTGGACCGTCGTGTCGTCGGCTCTCGCCGTACGGGTCTATCAGCGCGACACGCGCAAGATCTAAGGGACTTCGTGACGACGCCGCGACATCTGCGCTTCTCGAGTGATCGGGCTGACGCCGAGGCGGCAATCGCGTCGGTCAGCGACGGGCGTGGTTGGTGCAACGTGACGCCCCTCGTGGAGGAGGACATTCCCGACATGAAGGTCAACTATTTCGGCCTGTGGCTCAACAAGGGCGTGGCCGTCGCGTCCTACGTCACGTCGCCACTGCGAAAAGGGGTGCCCCAGCCGTCAACCCTGGGCGTACTGCATTCCAGAAGTCGTCTAGGAGCCGAGCGCGTCGCCCTCATGCTCGGCGGTGCTCCTTTCACCATCAAACAGGACCACAACACTCGAGGACTCCTGTTGAACGTCCCACATTCTGCAACCCCAACGCAAATCCTCACTGTGATGTGTTCGCTCACCGAGTCGCTCTGCGACTACGAATTCACCGGCAGTTGGGACATGGCGATCTTCGTCCCCTAAACGCCTCGACGCGTCGCAGTCCCGGACACGGGACCAGTGACGGCGCACGGCAACGTTCGATTACTCGCCGTGGTCGGCGAGCCAGCACTTTGCGAGCCGCGAAGGGGCCCTCGTGAGCCACGCATCACTCACCAATTCATTCAGTTCGTCATTGTCCACGAGTGACAGATCACCAATGCGCAACAGTATCCAGGGGTGACCGTTGAAATGATCTGTCGTGAAGAAGATGGAACGGAAATCCGACAACCACATCGCCTTCATCTCTTCGTCCGCGAGGCGAAACGCCAACACGTCATCGAGTCGCTCTCCCGTCACGTTATCCACGGCGTCCTTTCGCGGCACTCGGTGAAAACAGAAGAGTTTCCTATTGACGAGATAGGTCGGTCGATCGTCTTCGCGCAACTCTTTCACCACTTCTGGTAGCGCGAGTGCAATTCGGTCCAGGTCCTTCATCGAACTCATAGCAGTCCATTCTTTGACGCACACCCGACAATGTCAAGGAGGAGCCTCACGAGATTACTGCGCCAGCATCGGCCGCTCATTATCATCTGCTAAATCAGTACTCGTCGAGGAGGTGCCATGAGGCGGACCTTTGGATCTATCGCGACCATTACGACCGTCGTCGCGGTAATGCTCGCACCGAGCGCGAGTTTTGCGACGTCCATCTCCGCATCAAAGTTGTCGTCCGAGTTGCTGACGCTGGGTCAGATGCCGACGGGATGGACATCAAGCAGTACGACCGACGACGGCCTCGGTTGTCTCCATAACCTTCTCGAACCCTCTGGTGTCAAACAGACGCACGCGTCGCAGGCCTACTTCCTCGGCACGGTGGATCAACTGCCGAAGTTCGATGAGAAGATCGCGACCTACGCCAACGTCAAGACCGCGTACAAGAAGATCATCGCGCGAATCAACTCCTGTCACGTAACGGACGGTCTCGTGAATGGCGTGATGGTCACGGGCACCGTCGCGCCAATGAGCTTCGCTCACTTTGGCAACGCCAGTTCGACCTACGCCATGGTCGACAGTGACGTTCGAGGCACCTTGCACTACGACTACACGATCGTGCGCAAGGGCAACATCGTCGCGGCCTTCCTCGAAGGTAGTTTTCCCTCGGTCGTTGCCTCAGAGTTTCAGTCTCTCGTGAGCAAAGGCGTGTCCAGACTCTCCTAATGGAAAACCCAGCGGTGCGTCGGCAGTGCGGGACTTCGTCGTTGCGACGAGTTCAAGGAACTCGAAATTGGCTACTGGGTACGAACGAATCGAACGCGACGTGGTTATGCCACCAACGCTGCGAGCACGTTGACGACCGCTGCGTTCGACGCACCAGTGGACATCGCCCGTGTGCGGATCACCATGGACGTCGCCAATCTCGCGAGTGCGGGCGCTCCGCGCAGACTCGGCGACCACCTTGACGGCGAATTGCAGCGCGAGATTCGCACGCCCGGACAGAGTGGTCGCGGCTACCTCTGGACCGTCACGCGCGAGCAGTGGAGTGCCCGAGACCTTTAGGCCCAGCCGAGTTCGTCGAGGCGAGGATCACTAATGCCGAAATGATGGGCAATCTCGTGAATCACCGTTTTGCGGACCTGCGCCTTGACTTCATCTTCGTTCGTACACACGCGACAGATGGTCGTCTGGTAGAGGGTGATTCGATCGGGCATCACGCCGCTGTAACTCTGGACGCCCCGTTTCGTGAGCGGTATGCCTTGATACAGTCCAAAGAGATTTCGTCCCGGCGCTTCATCCTCGACCAGGATCACGACGTTGTCCATACGTGAAGAAAGCGACTCGGGCAGTGATTGGAGCGCTTCGCCCGCCAACTCCTCGAACCGCTCGTTCGTCACCTGAAACACCAACGCAGCGTAACGGCGCGACGCCAGCGTTGGTCATGGCAAAGGTCAACGCCGTGGTTGCCCGTGGCCTTCATTTCGTCGATGTCCGCACGTCCTGTTGCTGCACTCAGTCGCCCGTGGCACCATCAATCAGCTCTCGGAGCAGGTCGGCGTGTCCGTTGTGGCGAGCGTATTCCTCGATCATGTGCAGGTAGATCCAACGCACGTCGAACCAACGCTCGTTGCGGTGAATCACCGTATCCAAGTCAACGAGCGCCAGGGATGTCTGCGCCAGTTGGCACTCCTCGACGTACAGCGCAATGTCAGCGGACGCATCCGCCGAGTCGACATCGAGAAGGTCGGCCTCTGGGTTCTCATCTGTGGAGTACGGAAACTCGAACTGCTCTCTCGCGGCCTGCATGCGGAACCAGCCCCGTTCCACTTCGGTCATGTGGCGCACCAATCCGAGCAGGGTGAGGGTGGAGGGAGCGACCGATCGCCGCTTGAGCTGCTCAGCGCTCAAGCCCTCGCTCTTCATCAGCAAGGTCGCACGGTGATAGGCAATCCAACCATCCAAGGAGCGGCGCTCATTCTCGTGACCGTCTGGTTCAATTCGTGGCGGAAGGTTCTCGGGCCAAAGAACGTTCATCGCCACACCATACGCTCAGCGACGTACATTCGACTCATGATGGACACCTAGAACGTGTGCGTCGTGTGGCTGAAGTTGCCCTTGGCGAAGGCGAAGATTTTCGTCGGTGTGACCCGATACACGTGGATCACGTCTGGCGTTTCGCTGTCGTCGCCGGGGTGATGGAAACAATCGTCACCGACGACGTACTGCCAACGTTGGTCCCACTTCTGCGTCCAAACTCGCGCCACACGTTCGAGTTCTTGGCGGTCCATGACCCGACTCGCCTCACCTTCGACGACCACGTCGATTCCTCGCTCCCAACCGTTGCATCCCGTCGTGAGTGCCACGTGAGCGTTTCCCCTCAAATTGACGGCCTTTTGTTCGTCCTCACCCAAGGACACGTACAGTGCGTCCTCCGACCACACTGCCACGAGAGGCGTCACGTGCGGACGTCCGTCGCCACGCACCGTCGTAATCCAGAACAGCTGCGCGGACTCAAGTTCGGAAAGTGTCACTTCCCACGGAGTCGCGACGGCATCACGATCACTGAAACGCTCGTCGACTTTCGAAATCGGTTCCTTCACCGGACCTCCTCGCACACCATCCGTCGCCTCGAACCATCCCCCGCGACGCGGCATCAATTGACACTAGTGAAGTTACGTCACAATGGTCGAGCCATTTCTGTCAGCGATTCCTGGTTCCTGCGACGAATCTCACTCGCCGGTCCGGCGATTCGAGCAGATCCAAGACGATGTGACAATGACCTCAGCTACGCGAAGTGAAATTCACTCCTTCCCGTGCAGAAGGCGACGACCCGAGACGCTGACCTGGTGGAGAAGAGGGACGATACGGTTGTTCCAGTGTCAGTCGCGTGCGAAGGGTAACCAATGGAGCACCGTCGGCCGGGTGGGTCATCGTTGAAGGTCCCTTCTCGAGTTGAGTCACGACGCCACAGTCAACGACGACTCGCAATCGCCGTTGGTGCGTTGGCAGTGATCGCGGGTGTCGCGGCGCAACCGGTGGCCTACGGACTCCAGTCGCACGTCGCGGGAAACACGCCCTATGGCGTAGGAGTGACGCGCTGCGTCTTCGTCGATCGAACGAGAAACGTGCTCGACTACGCAACGTCACCACCATCAGTCCTGGCGCGACAGCGAACGCTGGTGACGGAAGTTCGCTACCCCACGCTCACGCAGTCGCCAAACCACACCGAGATCACGAATGCGCCACCGGCGCAACAGAGCGGCGGCTTTCCCATGGTCGTCTTCGCGCACGGTTACGACGTCACTCCGGGCACCTACGCCAGGCTGCTCGAGGCCTGGGCCGAGAAGGGATTCGTTGTCGCGGCGCCCATCTTTCCCGACGAGAGCAGTACCGAGGTACTTCGGCAACACGTCGACACGGAGGCGGACCTCGACAACGAGCCGGCCGACCTCACGTTCGTCACCCAACAACTCCTTGACGATTCATCGACACTTTCGGCGACCTGCCCGCTCGTCTACGGACTCCTCGCACCGAATGAACTCGACTTCGCCGGTCACTCTGACGGCGCCGACGCCGTCGGCCTCCTGGCCTACTCGACCGGTCGTGACCCACAGGGCGTCCTCTACGCCCGTCTGCGAGAGGGACTGGCGATCCGATCGACGATGATCTTTTCGGGCTCGGTGGATGGAAGGGCTCCCTATCGGGCGGAGGCCTCGAGGCCGCCGCTCCTCCTCGTCCAGAGTGCCCGTGATCAGTGCAACGCGCCCGACGAAGGTCTTGAACTCTACGGCGCCGTCAATCAGGGTGACAAGTGGTTCCTTGAACTACTCCACGCCCATCATTTGCCACCGTTCGACGCTGAGGACCCCGGCGCTTTCGCTTTGGTCGCGTCGACGACAACGTCATTTCTCCAACTCACGCTTGACCACACGACCACCACTGCGTCGTTCCAAGCAACGGGCAACGCACGGCCACTGGTTGGGCGAATGACGCGCGGCGGATCGGGTCCAACCATCGCGCCGTATCTTGATCCGCCGCCCTGCGGTTTTCACTGAGGCTCGATGGTCGTCAGTGTGTGACTTGGGCTGCGATGAACGCGAGAGCGATCAAGAGCGCAACGACTTGCACGATTCGACGGACAACGGGACTTCGCGCCCGATAACCAGTCGCACGCCACACCTGTTGGGACATTCCGGCGGGGCTAAAGGGGTCCGCTTCGAAGCCGCTCCCCTCGTCCGGCCACATCACGGGGGGCGTCGTGTCGGTAACGACGTGCGGCTCTTCCCCGTCCGACTCTTTGCGTCGACCTTGACTACCCATGCAGTTATCGTACGACCGGTTGAACTTCGCAGAGGCACCGTGGCGCTGCGAACGAAACCGTTGGTTGACTGCGGGGCCGGGCTCTAGTCTGGCCCGATGGAACTACCCTCACCGTCGGGTTTGGCGCGACCTCGAGCGGAACTCTTCCTCGACTATTTGACTTACTTTCGCGGTCGCGTCATCGAGAAGGTCTCTCAATTACCCGACGATGACCTCACGTCAAGCATCCTTCCTTCGCAGTGGACACCCCTCGGGTTGGTCAAGCATCTGACCTTCGTCGAGATGCGTTGGCTCGAGTGGGGCTTCGAAGGCCAGAGCATCCCCGACCCGTGGAGTGATCGCGTGGGAACGCGCTTCGCTACGGCACCGGACGACACGCGACTATCCCTGCTCGAAGCGCTCGAACGTCGAGGTGAGATCACGAACGCCATCGTGCGACGTCACGGCCTCGAAGAGGTCGGCGCGCAGAGTGAGCGCTGGGGAGATGATGACCCGGCCACCCTGGAACGCGTGCTGTTCCATCTGCTCCAGGAGTACGCGCGCCACGTGGGACATCTCGACATCTACGTCGAACTCGTCACCGCGAGCGTCGGGGAATAACGCTCGTCGCCCGTTCGTCGGTAACCCCCGTGGAGTTCACGAAGTCGATGGGTAAAGGAAGTCACCTATAGGAACATTGGACGACTACTGTTCGTAGTCCTCGACGACGTCGGGGTTGCGCAACCGGGCGCCGGCCGGGTCGCGACCGAATTCGCGCAGGGCGCGACGCTGACGAAGCAAATCCCAGCATTGATCGAGGGCGACTTCGATCGTGGCGAGTCGTTCGACGTCGTCAGGAGTCTCGTGCGCGCGAAGAAGATTTTCCTCGTCGACCAGAGCATTGATGCGCGCCAGAATGTCCTCGTCCGTCATCGAACTTCTCCTTCGCCGGTTTTCCTCTACTGAGCTGGCATCGCCAACCACTACTACGAATGTAGCAATGCTCAAATCGGTAGTCCGCCGGTGGCCGACGACGTGGACCCAGTGTCCTTGTAGGCCGCGATTGTCCGTTCGGCGATGCGCATCTGATGGATCTCGTCGGCACCGTCGGCGAGCCTCGCCCAACGAGCGTGCTGGAGCATGTTGGCGAGTGGCGTGTCCGTCGAATAGCCGAGCGCACCATGAACTTGGATGGCACGGTCAATGATCCGGTTGAGACTGTTGGCGACGAAGTGCTTCGTCATCGAAACCTCCGTTCGGAAGTCGTCGCCGCGGTCGATCTTGTAGGCCGCGTGCAAAACCATCAGCTTGCACTGGTAGAGCTCCATTGCGGAGTCAGCAATCATCCACTGGACGCCCTGCTTCTCAGCCAGCGTGGAACCGTGGGAATAGCGATGGATCGACCGGTCGACCATCATGTCGAGTGCCGTTTCGGCCTGCGCAATCCATCGCATGCAGTGCGCGAGTCGGGCCGGGCCGAGGCGCGCTTGACCGAGTCGATGTCCGTTACCGCGTCCACCGAGGACCTGGGCGTCACTCACCCGAAGGTCGGTGATCACGATTTCGCTGTGACCGGTGGAGCCGTGCATCGTTTCAACTTCGCGCACGTCGTTCCACCCATCGGAAGGGATGTCGACCAGAAACGCGGTCGTCGCGCCCGACGAACCTTCCGGCACGTCCAACTCCGTACGCGCGATAAGAATTGCGAACTGAGCGCGACGCGCATTCGAAATGAACCACTTGTGCCCGTTGATGATCCACTCGTCGCCGTCTTTGACCGCGTGCGTTTGGATGAGCGTCGGATCAGAACCGGCCACCTCTGGCTCGGTCATGGCGAAGCACGACATGACGCGTCCCTCGCACAACGGACGCAAGTATCGATCCTTCTGGTCGTCATTGGCCCAATGCAACAACGTGTGCATATTGCCTTCATCGGGCGCCATACAGTTGAGAACCCACGGTCCGACGCGCGTCTTGCCCGCTTCGGCCTGCACCATGGCGAGTTCGACGTGACCGAGGCCCATCCCGCCCCACTCCTTTGGCATGTGCGGTAGCCACAACCCGAGTGCCTTGGCCTGTTCACGCAGATCAAGGATCGTGGCGAGGTACTCTCGGCGAGTCAGCGACTGTTCAACGTCGTCAGGCCGCGCAACGGCCGGTATGACGGTGCCCTGAATGAAGTCACGAACGCGCCGTCGGATCTCCTCGTGCTCGGGGGCGAGCGTGAAGTCAATGGCCATGAGTCTCCTCGGGAGCGATTCGCGAAAGGTGCTTCGAGAATAGCGTCACTGCCTTTGGACGAATGAATCACCGCGAAACGCAGGAGGGACCCTAGGTCGGCTCGTTGGTGAAGAAGGGATCTGGCGCATCGCTCTTGATGTATCGGGCGAGCCGCTCCAAGATCATGGCCCACGTCTGCGCGGTGAAACCCACGGCGTCCTCTGTATGACCTGGCTCAAAGCCAAAGTGACGGAACTGCACGATCGTCGCGTCGTCGTCAGGTGCATCACTCAGCGCCCATTGCCATGTTGAACCGTTCCATCCGGGAAACCCGGATGTCACCGTCATCGACACGAGCTCATCCTCGACCAGCGAGACCGTCACATTCAAGTCGAGCGGCGCCTCACGAAAGCCGAAACGACCGTGAACGTCGGTGAGTTCACAGTCCGTTGTCCAGAACGCCTGGTGCCCCTGCGTCGTTCGAAGGACGTCGAAGACCTTGCGCCGGGGCCCTTCGGCCCTGATCGCGAGCGAGATCCGATACTCCATTCCCTACCTCCGCTTCACTTCGTCGATCCACGTTGTCGGCGTACGTCAACCTCTCACGCCGGTGGTGCGAAGAACTCCAGCGCGATGTTGTCAGGGTCTCGGAACGAGAGTCCCGATCCATATCCGGCGTCGACGACGCCACCGTGGGCGATCCCCAGGGCGTCGAGGTGTCCCTGCCAGGTCTCGAGCTCGCTGCGACTGTTGCACTGGAACGCCAAGTGGTCGAGACCAATGCGGCGCTCGCTGAACGCGCAATCGTCATCGAGGGCGGGGAACTGGTGCAGTCCCACGAGCGTCGTACCGCCGACGAGCCACACCACGTGGCGAAACGGACCGGTGTCCTCATCGAGTACTGGCTTGGCGCCGAAGAGTCGTTCGTACCACGGAACACTCGTGTCTAGGTCGCTCACCGTAAGTGCCACGTGGGTGATGGTTGGAAACTCAGGCATACTGTCCCCCTTTTCAATAGCCGAACGATAACAAAACAGCTCGCACCGTGCCTCAGCGCGAGAACCAATCGCCGCCAGTACGCTCGACGACACAAATCGATGTGTGCGGCGAAAGGACAACATAATGTCATTGCAAGGTCACTACGAACCAAGTCCCTCGGGCTGGGTGCGCGATCAGGTCGAGGCGTACGAGGCCTCTGGTGGGACCCAGGCCAACACGCTTCGCGACACCGGACTCCCCATCATCATCGTGACCACCCGGGGGAACAAAACCGGCAACGTGCGCAAGACACCGCTCATGCGAGTCGAGCACGACGGCCAGTACGCCCTCGTAGCCTCACAAGGCGGTGCCCCGACGCACCCCGTGTGGTACTACAACCTCAAATCGGCGCCGGAATCGGTCCTCATCCAAGACGGTCCTGAGCCGTTTGACGTTGACGTGCACGAGGCCTCTGACGAAGAACGTCAGGTGTGGTGGGAACGGGCCGTTGCGGCCTTTCCTCCCTACGCCGAGTATCAGACGCGCACCGAACGGACCATCCCCGTCTTCATTGCGACCAAGCGCGTTTGAATCAGTCCGGCGGCGTTATATCGCCTCGTACGTGCCGTGACCCTCGATGACGAGCGGACCTTCGAAGACGAGTACCTCGTTCACACGCCGGTCCGCTTGGTTGCGATAGTTGATGACGAGTGTGTCGACGCCAACGTAGATACCTTCCAAGGTGAAGTGAAGGTCAGGGTTACGACGCAGGCCTTCGGTCCAGTACTGGCGTAGTTCATCCATGCCCCGGACGTAACCATCCGAGTCGTCGACGATCCGCTGGGCCAATGGTGACGAGAAGATGACGTCGTCACGGAAGTGACTCAGAATCGCGTCAATGTCGTGCCTATTCCACGCGTCAAGCCACTCCTCGGTGAACTGCTGCGCGACGTCAGATTCCATTGAGTGAATGTACATGACGATTCGATGCGCTCGGCATCTTCGAACTACGGGAGTCGATAGGCCACGATCTGTGGCGAACCTCCCTGACCCGTCCCGCTCTTCAACCCACCGGCGGGAACGATGATCGTGTTGCCGGCGATCGCGAGCGCACTATTGGTCGTCGTGGGGAGCGTCACGCGGTAGACGATTCCCCCCGTCGCGCGGTTGATCGCGAGGAGTTGACCGGTGTAGAGGGTGGTGATGAGGAGATTGTTGACGACGGTCGCTGCGCCGAGAGGAAGCGACGAGACCTTGTCATCCCATTGGACCTTGCCCGTCGTGAGATTCAGCGCCTCCACTTGCCCCGTTTCGCTGACGTGTTTTGACGGAGCGCCACCAACGACTTGTGATGTCGAGGTATAGCGGAGCGCTAAATCGATCGTGTCGACGTACACACTGTTTCCGGTCACCGCGAGGTTCGTCAGGACACCACCGAGGGACCCGGGTTCGTAGGTAAAGGGAACCTTCAGGCTCCCCTTATGCAGCAGCAGATTCAGTGAATCGTTGTCGTGCCCATTGTGCACGCCCACGGGTGTCTTCCAGAGCAGCGCGCCGGTGCGCGCGTTCAATTCATAGACCACACCCATTTTGCCGCTGGCGATGATCACTGGACGATGCGCGACGATCGTCGAGATCGGTGAGGTCTGCAAATCGTAATCCTTGAAGTCATTGGGAACGGCCTGGTAGTACCACCGCAGCGCTCCCGTTTTCGAGTTCAGGTTCACTTCACTGTCCGTGTAGAGCTGTTTCTGCGGATGGTCGATTGCGTTCGAGAGATATTGGTAGGGGTTACCCGTGCCAAAGGTGACGGACCCGTCGGTACCGACGAGTGGCGTCTCCCACGCACCGCCCGCGCCCAGCCCCAACGACACGACACCGGGATCGGGCTCCTTCACCGTGTTGAACGTCCAGAGAAGATGGCCATTCGTCGCGTTGAGTGCGAACAAGATACCCCCGCCTGGGGCGAAGCCGTATTGGCTGGCTGCGTACAGCGTCCCGTTCGCGACCGTGGGCTGAATGCCGAAGGTGCCCTGCCCCTTCTTCAGGAGGTGATTGTCCGACCACAGGAGGTGACCGTTGTGGGCATTGAGCGCAAAGGCGTGCGTGGGTGTGAATCCATAGACCGCACCGTTGGCCACGGCCACACCGTTGGGTCCCGGTCCACTCAGTTCTGGCTTGTTGACGTAGTGCTCCCAGAGGAGCGTGCCGCTCGTGAGCGAAAGGGCGTACACGTTGGAGTAGAGGTCCTGGACGTACACCACACCGTTCATGACGATCGGAGTCGCCGCGAGCGATCCGAGATGCTGGAGGCTCTTGGCGGCCTTGCCCGTGATGCGGAACGTCCACGCCTTTCGAAGCGTGTGAACGTTCGCGATTGAGATCGTCGAGTCGGTCGCGACTCGAGAGTTCGCGAGATTGCCGTTTGGGTACGGCCACGAGCCCTGCGAAGTGGTGGGCGCCGCACCGGCGGCGCTGCTCAACGCGGCGCACATCAGACCAGTCGCCAATGCGCTAAGGACAACTCTCTTCAACGTGATCACACTCCGTTCAGTCTGGAACGTACCCGCGTCGCCCTCTCGGCGCAACAGGTCAGAGCGAAATGACTGTCCACCGCCGTTTCACGCTCACCGGGCGACCCACGGGCGACCTGGGGCGCATCAGCCTTCGGTGATCGTGCCGCCAGGCACGATCGCGAGTTCCGCGTGGGCCAGGTGGACTTGACCGTCGGGTACGGCGGTGGGAATGAGCACCGCCGCGACGACCGCGAACACGGTAATGACCGCCAGGAAGATGAATCCGTGCACGTAGCCCGACTCAGCCGGCGCACCGCCTCGCAACAGCGTCGACGTGACGATGCTCGACATGACGCCCGCACCGACCGCTCCACCAATCGTTCGGATATTCGCGTTCATGCCGCTGGCCACGCCGGTCTGTGCCGGAGGTACCGCCAAGACAATGAGATTGGACATGGCGGAGAACGCGAGACCCAGCCCGATACCAAGAAATGCGCTCGCCAAATAGATCTCCCAGCTCTCGCTGTGCGCGAACGCCAAGACCACGTAGCCGGCGCCCGAAATAGCCGATCCAAGAATGACCGCAAACTTGGAGCCGTATTTCGCGGCGATCTTGCCCGAGTAGAGACCCAACACGAACATCCCAAACGTCATCGGCAACAGGTAGAGACCCGAGGTCACGGTGCTGGCGCCAAAACCGTACCCGACGCTGCGCGGCGTCTGGAGAAACTCCGGGAGGAACGCCATGACGGAGTACATGCCGACACCAAAGAGGAAGGAAACCAAATTGTTAGTCCACACAGCTGGGATGCGCATCATCTTCATGTCGATCAGCGGTGCACTGACCGTGGTCTCGATCTTGATCCACACGGCGATCAGAACCACGGAGGCGAGCAAGAGGGCAATGACCTTAGGTGAGCCCCATCCCCATACTGGCGCTTCGCTCACACCCAGCAGGAGCGTGACCAGCCACGCCGAGAGCGAAATCGACGCGAGCCAACTGATGCGACCTTTCGTGCGAACCGGTGATTCGGGGATATAGAGATAGGTGAACAGCGCCGCGATCGTCGTCATGATGAGTGGAATCCAGAACAGCCAATGGAAACCGAGACTGTTGATGATCGGCCCACCGATGACGAGTCCCGCCCCACCACCGACGGCGGTCATCGCCGCTATGGTTCCGATCGCCGAGGACAGCTTCTCCCTAGGGAACTCGTCGCGAATGATGCCGAACGAGAGTGGCATCACGCCACCGCCAATGCCCTGCACGGCTCGCCCGATGATGAGCACGGTTATCGAGTGCGCGAGCGCGGCGATGACCGATCCCAGCGACAGGGCGAGCAACGTGGCAATCAATACGTGCTCTTTACCAATCATGTCGCCTAAGCGACCCATGATTGGGGTGAAGATCGACGCCGAGAGCAGGTACGCGGTAATCACCCACGTCACGGTGTTCTGATTCGTGTGCATCACGGACTGAATCGTCGTCAACGCGGGAATGACCAGTGACTGAAGAAGCGCGTACGCGGAAACACCGACCACGAGCACCGCGAAGGTCACTTTATAGTTGGCACGTTCAATGGAGGCGGTCAAGGGGTCCCGTCGTTCTTTCGTGTCTCACTAAAATACACGGTCCGGCCGGAAATCTGACTCATTGCACCTGGTCGCACCTCGATCGCAGTTGCCTTTCGCACTCGGCAAGAGCCCGTGAAACCTCGGGGCTGTCGTCGCAACCCTTCGACTTACGTGCGGTCTTCGTAGGCCTTGGCCGCGACGCAGAACTCGTTTCCCTCAGGGTCTTCCAGCACGGTCCAAGCGTGGAAACCCCAATCGACTCGTTGCACAACCTTCGCCCCGAGTTGGACTAGTTCATCCACGCACGAGGGATCTGGATTGATCAGATCGAGGTGCAGCCGATTCTTCGAGGTCTTCAACCCCTCGACCTTGTTGAAATACAGCGCGGGCTCGCTACGGATGACGTTGGTGCCGCCAATCGACGCGAAGGCGTCACTTCCTCCTTCGTCGATCGAACGGCCGAAAACGCTCGACCAGAAGCCGGCCACTCTCAAGACGTCGTCGCAATCAAATGTGATGTTCGCAACTCTGCAATTCATGTTCCCCCCATGTGTCGGTGGTCTTGGCAATCTCAATGCAAGCACACCGACCAATTCGCACACTGGCTTTCATTACGGGCGGGTAATACGATGCATTGCATGTCTGACGAGCTGACTCTCGAGAGAAGCGATCTGCTCGAGTTCCTGCAGTACCAGCGCGACTCCGTGCTCTCAATCGTGGAGGGACTCTCCGAAGAGCAGTGGCACACCTCGGTCGTTCCGTCGGGTTGGACGCCAGCCGGCTTCATCGAGCATTTGGGCGGTGCTGAACATCACTGGTTTCGAATGGTCGTCGCCGGACTCCCATTGGAGGCCTCTCCCGGGGACGAAGATGAAGCGCCGTACGACCCCACGGCGGCGTTCACGAGCAACCGACCGTCCGTTGAAATCGTCGAGAACTATCGAAAACAGTGTCAGATCTCCGATGAGATCTTGGCAAATGTGTCGATGTCGACCAAGCCCCTCGGGCGACACAAGCCCAACGAAGAGGTCCCGAGCGTTCGCTGGGTGGTCTTGCACATGATCGAAGAGACCGCTACACACTCTGGACATCTTGAGATTGCGCGTGAGTTACTTGACGGAAAAACGGGCCTCGGACATCGCTGAGCACTCTCGCCGCAGAGAAGCGTGCGGCTCAATGACCTCGCTTACTTGCCAGTTCGTTCGCGATGATTACAGCCCGGCCAACAGCAAGGCCGGCGCTGACCTTCTTCGAGTTCTTCTTGCGTCCGACGAATCCTGCGTTGGCGCGTCACGTCCCGCTTGGCGTCGTCGACCCAGCAGATGAACTCGTTGCGAGCAAGCGGCGTGATGTCGTTCCACGCATCAAGTGCTGGAGTGTTAGCCAACAGTGCACTTCTCAAATCTGGCGGGAGTTTGTGGACTACTCCCCCAGGAACTCGTTGGGCGCTCACGACACAAGGCTAACGAAGCTCTCGAACCTGAATCGAACAACCGTGCTCGGCGTTCCAATTCGGCGACAGTCAGCCACAGAATGAGTCGACCAACTGGTCCGCGGCGCGTTGGTCCCATTAAGTCGCAGCAGCAGAATGCAGCAATTCGAGCGCCCCATCCAATGCAGACTCGAGTGGTCGAATCGACTCCATGATTTGGGTGAGCAGCAGTCCTCCGTTGAGCGAGGCAAACGTGGAGAGCGAGAGGGATTCGGGACTCGCATAGGACTTCAGTGCGCCGGCCTCGCGCATTCGGAGCACCCCGTCATAGAGATAGCCGCGCCACCGATCCATGTACATCTTGGCCTCCTTCGCCCTTTCCTCGTCGAGGCCGATGAGTTCTCTCGCCAGGGCGCTTATCGGGCAGCCCCAATGGACCTGGGAGCCGTAGTAGGTCAGAACCGCGTGACGCCAACCTTCCCACGCGTCCCACGTATTGAGCGCGTCCAAATGAGGCCGTTGCGCATTGAGTACCCGCTCCCCCTGGAACGTCACGATCGCTGAGATGAGTTCACTCTTTCCTCCGGGGAAGTAGTGAAACAACTGACTCTTGCTTGTGGCGGTGCCCGCACGTACGTCGTCCAAACTGGTGGCGCCCACCCCGCGCGCCAACACCAGGTCCGCGGCCTTCATGACAATGCGCTCTCGAGTGGCTAACCCCTTTGGCGTCAGTTTCGCGGAAGACGTCACGCACCGAGGCTAACTGTGTGGACTAAGCAGTCCATTCATACCTCAACATAATGGACTCACCGGTCCAGTACTTGGTCGCATCGGAGAACGGATGTTTCATTGACGGCGATCGCAGGATCCGAGCAATGCCGAGCGAATCGTCAATGCTCCGCGAGTACTGGTTCGGCGTTCACATTGTGTGACGCGCCTGTACCCAACGCACACGATGATCGCAAGGCCCCTCGCCCCATCACGAAAGGGTGGGGCAACTACGCTCCGTGGCCATGGCGATGCGTTATGAGTTACTGGGCGGTGTAGCGAGACTGAATGCGACTACCGAGGTTCTTCAACGGGCTCGCATTGCCGACGCACTCGGCGGCATGTGGGAGGCCGCGGACGTCCAATGGTGGTGGGGCCGCCCCCGCGACACGGACGCGTTGCCGCTGCCCGTCTGGTTCGACGACAAGGGTCCCGTGGCAGCTGCCGGACTCACGGCATCGGGCGAGAGTTGGCAAGTTGACGTCTTCGCCGTGCCCTCGTTCACGGAGGTTAATCATGCCTGGGCGGCGGCGATGGAGGCCGTTGCGCAACATCATGGCGGACCACTGGAATTGCTGGTGCACGAGGACGACCGAAACTTGATCGAACTCGCCGTTCAAAGTGGCTTCGCAATGACCGACGAGTTGTCAGGCACGACGTGGATGGACGCTGACCAGCGTCCATCCGTCGCGCACGTCGACGGGTTCACTGTCATCGATCGCGAGAATGGCTCAGATAGTCCACACCCGATGGTCGCCCGTAATGGCGAGTTCATCGAGTCGCGACTCCAACAGTGCTCACTGTACGACCCGAGGCTCGATTTGGCGATCCGAGACGAGAATGGCGACGTCGCCGGCTATGCCCTGTTCTGGTTCGACGAGATCACATCGGTGGGGATGCTCGAGCCGATGCGCGTCGAAGACCGATACCAACGACGGGGCCTCGCCCGTGTGCTGCTGACGAACGGACTCGATCGTTTGGTGCTCAGTGGCGCACGCCGCTTGAAAGTCGGCTTCTCGGGTGACGCTGGTCGTGCCCTTTACCTCGACTCCGGTTTCGTGCAGACGTCAATAGATCGCCTACTCATACGTTCCACTACACCCTGAGTACATTCCCTGACGACCAGTGGCAACATCGCCGACTTTGACTCGTACCGATCGCCCTCAATCCTGAGGTTCGTCTTGACATATTCCAATTTAGATATATGATGAGGAGATGGTCCGCACACCCGCCACGATCGACGTTTTCAATGCGATAGCCGACGCGCATCGTCGCGAGATCCTTGACGTCCTGGTGGGAGGAGAAATGCCGGTGGGCGCCATCGTTGATGAGATTGCAATCTCCCAACCTCAGGTTTCCAAGCATCTCCGGGTGCTCAGCCAAATCGGTCTCGTCCGGTGTCGTGCCGTAGGACGCCACCGTCTCTATCGACTTAACCCATCCTGCCTGCGACCCCTCCACGAGTGGGCCGCCAAATACGAGTCCTTGCAGAACGGGCGGCTTGACCGACTTGACGACTACCTCACGGAACTTCAGCACCCGCACAGCCATGGAAACACCAATCAACAGGGGGAATCATGAAAGAGAATCGACACGGCTCGGCGACCACCGAAGTCATCAGCGACTGCGAGGTCAAGACCCAACGGGCATTCGACGCACCGATCTCACTCGTCTTTGACGCACTGACCAAACCCGAGCATTTGCGTGCGCACTTCAGCCCAGATCCAGAACCTCTCCATATCTGTGAAATCGATCTGCGCGTCGGTGGGGCGTATCACTACGCGTGGTACGCCCCGGGCGGTCGCGAGTGCTCGTTTCGCGGCACATTCTTGGAGATCGAGCCGCCGACACGGATGGTTGCGACGTGGCTGTTCGAGGGATGGCCGGGCGATGATGCGATTGAGACCACGACGTTGAGCGAGGACGATGGCGTGACGACGATGACGACCGTCTTGCGATTCAAGAATCGCGAGAGCCTCGGAGATCATTTCCAAGGCGACACTCAGGGCATGCAGACGAGCTTCGACCAGTTAGAGGACCTCCTGGCCACCTTGACGTAAGCCGCGTTCCTCATCGTCGCGTAAACGCAACATGTCGCCCGATGCGGACTCGATCACTTTCCCAGTTCGTGGGTCGCGAGCAATCCGGGAATAGTTGCCATGGCCTAAATCAAGCTCGATTCGATGAGTCCGGAGACGTTCGCCCACGTCGGATTCCTCCGACAATATGCTCGGCAGAGGAAGCGAGGGGGCTCGGTGACGGTTCGTGAGGAGTTGTCGCAAATCGACGCAACGGCCGGACCGCGCCAACAACAACGTCAGAGACCGCCTTTGGTTCTGCTATTCGCGGCCGCCGTTGTAGGGGCGTCGATAACGCTCATCACAATTTGGGCCGTCGACTCATCACCACCGGTCGCGCAAGGGCCAAGCGCATTTCACGCAGGGTTCGATTTCCGTAGCTTCAAGATCATCGACCACCTCGGGACGGTCCAAATAAATATTTGGGTCAAGAACGTGGGGGCTGTCACCACCTCCGGAACCTGTGCCGTGATGGTGAGGTCGGGGACGGGACCACACTTCTATCGAGGTTCATCTGCATTTGCCGTGACCTCGCTTGAGCCGCACCGGTCGAAGCAGTTCATCGAAGTGGTCACCGGTGTCTATTACGACGGTGATGCGACGGGTCCAATCGGGAATTTGGATCGTCCACTCCCCCAGTACGCGCGACTCCGCAAGGGTTCACTCGTTGCGTGCACGTAAGCCGCGTGCGGACAGCGGTGGCGAGTTAAGCCATCGTCAATTCGAGAAATCGTCGAGAAGGTGCAGTGACGAAGCTCCGACCCGACGCTCGTGCACGAACCTGTGCGGATCGACGCTCCGTTCGCGCAGGTTCGAGGATCGTGTCCAGCCTGGGTCGGGCAATACCTTCACCGTAAGTAGGTTTGATTGATGGGTAAGACAGCAACGGTCGTGCTGTACGTGGTCGCACTGGTCGTCGTTGTCGTAGGTGTGGACGTCCTATTCTTCAGGCACCACTTCTTGGCGCGTCTCATGGCCAACGTCGGGATTGTGCTTTTGTTCGGAGCCTTCTATATGGCATTCCTACGACATCCGTGAGCGCACTCCCGTCGACTCTTACCCTTCCTCTCGAACGCGTTAGTGGCTCCCTGCGGACCTACGTCAGCACTCGACACCGTGGGGACGCCGCGTAGTCGGAGCGGTGCAGAACGCCTCTAGTACTGTCGACAACGATGGCTTCGGCTCCTCTGTCCAATCCCAAGCCGCCATCGTCGGATGACCTCGCCCAGACGCGATCGACGGAGTTGTCCGACCACCTCGGAACGATTGCCCGCAACCGCGGTTGGACGTGGCCGGTCATCTCAGCTGCAATCGCCACAATCGGCATCACGATCTTGGCCATCGTCCATCGATTGATCGATCTCGGAACCTATCTCCTCGGCGGCACCCATGCCTTCCGAGCCGATCTCTACCACGTGAAGTACCCGCCGACGCACTTGGGGTTCACGTACCCGCCGTTCGCTGCCGTCTTGTTCTCGCCCCTCTCTCACCTACCGGTTCGCTTAGATCAAATCCTCTTTTCCTGGATCAGCCTCGTCGCCCTCTTCGGCGTCCTGTTCGTAAGCTTTCGCGCAACAATTCCAGCACTCGACCGGCGTAGCGTCGTCTGGTGGGCAATGCTGCTCCTTGCGCCGATTGGACTTCTTGACCCAGTCCGCGAGACCTTCCTGCTCGGACAGGTCAATATTTTGTTGGCGCTCGCAGTGATCGCCGATATGACGGTCGTCCGGCCGAGTCGGCGCGGGTACCTCGTCGGCGTCGCTGCCGCAATCAAACTCACCCCACTGATCCTCGTGCCCTACTTGCTCTTGACCCGACAACGAGGCTCCGGGCTGCGGGCACTGGGCACGTTCATCGTCGCCGGAGCTGCAACGACCGCCCTGGCGTCAAGCGCTTCGAAGAGCTACTGGACGCACGACGTCTGGAAACCGAACAGCGCCGGATGGCTGCCTTGGGTCGGAAACCAAGGGGTCGTAGGTGTCGTCGATCGCCTACTTGGTCACACCATCAGTTCGCTGACGACATTTTCTCTCGTCGCAGTCATCGTGGTCATCGGACTGTCGATCGCGCTGCAGACCTATCGAGTGTCGTCGCCACTCCTGGCCTTCCTCGTCATCGAAGCCACCGAGTCGATGGCGTCACCCGTTTCCTGGTCGCATCACTTCATATGGGTGATCCTTCTGATTGCGTGGCTCGCCCTCGCGTCGGATCGCCCCGCACACGGCGAGTGGTGGGCGGCCCTCGTGGCCGTCATCTTTTGGGCCGCCCCTTTTTGGTGGGTACCCCACGGGCCGAGTGTTCCCTTTGCCGGTCACGGCTGGTTGGCACCGATTGCTGATGCGTTCTTCATTGTCTTCATGGTGCTGGTGCTCGCGACTTTGGTCTCGCTGCTTCGAAGAGCACGACCGAGGCGACGTCTTCGCAATGAACGAAGGCCCCTACGCGAAAGTGCCGGACTCTGATTGAAGATGCTCACCAACTGGTGGGCGCAATCACTGATCGATGACGTCGCCCCTTTGGCGCAGATACTCGTCGAGTGTCCGTCTATTGGCCACCCGTACGGGAACGATGTCGGGCAAGTCAGTAATCGAGTACACCTTTGCGGCACCCTCGGGACCATCATCGAGCAGCACGCCGCCCGTGATCCCCGCGATGTACCCATGAGCGAACATTGTCCCGGTGGGAGTCCCCTCTTGGCGAAAGGTGATGAACTCGCGCGTAATCGCCACATCGAGGCCGGTCTTCTCCTTGACGATTCGAATCGCGGCATCCTCGGGAGCCTCACCCGGATCGCAAGGATCGCTGGGAAGCGATGCTGGGGCATCGACGGTCCCGCCCAGAGGATGAATCAAGACAATCTCGCCCTGGCCGGTCTCGACTACGACGAGGGCACCGTGATAATCACAATCAGATCCGGGCGCGTCCACAATCACAATCTAGGAGGACAACGATGTGAAGTGACGAAGCTTGCCTAATACCCAGTGCCGTGGTTCGACAACGTCGAACCTTCCGTCGGTGATTGGTCTCAGAGACCTGTCATCGCTTCGAGGTCGGTCAGATACCGAGAGCAGGTACTTAAGTGAAATTACGCACGATCGGTTCAAGCGGCACGTGGATTGAATCTAAAAATGGCGGAGGTGAATGAATTCGACAAATGTCGAAAACCGGTACTGACTCAGGGAGTGAACAACTTCCAGTGACCTTCGGATACGACTTCGACATCGCCGTCAACGACCTTTATCGCGGTCTGATCGTCAATGGCATACGCCGGACCGGGAACTCCAGCGGCCCACTCTTCTAAACCCGCAAGGGAAAAGTCGGGCATGTCCGGGTTATCGAGGTGACCGATGACGGCGAAGTCAACCATCCCCAATCCTTCTTCACGGCCTACGGGCGGGTTCAGTCCGTCGTAGGGCACGCCGAAGTTCGGTGCCACCACCATGCTCCCGCCGCTCACTCCCACGTAGACCGTCTCGTTCCCTAGCGACGAGAGTACGTCCGCGAATCCGGAGTGCTGCATCCAGTAGCTCAAATACAACGGTTCGCCTCCCCCCACCAGCAAGGCGTCAATCCCTCGGACCACTGGAATCCAATCAGACTCCTTGATGCTGGGTAGAGCAGTGAGTTCCAACACTCCTAACGACTTCCACCCCAGTTCAGTAAGTGGGCTCTTGGCCACACCGCGGATGAGGTTATATGCAACGGCTGCCCCGTTTGGAGACGGATAGATCGCAGTGGGGATGCAGAGCGCAGTGGACTCGGCAATCGGCTTCCCGAGTAGTTCCACCAATGCATCATTGATGCTTTGGTTGCTGATGCCAGAAGAAGTGAGCAGAAATTTCATGATGTCTCCGCTATCCATGGTACCTACCTCGTCCACAATCGTTGGAGTCCAAAGCCCGACACCATCCGCTGCACTCGGTCGAATCTCACATTCGAGTCATTACCCGTGGACCTACGCTGGTCCCTCATGAGTGAAGAGCCCCGAGGCGAGGTTCCCCTGGCGGGAAATGTGACCGATGGGGTCACGCGGGTTGGCGACACCGTTCGTCGCCCAGCGATGCCGTGGTCCAAGAGTGTGGACGCCCTCTTGACGCACTTGAGTGAGGTCGGTTTCGACGCTGCGCCGCGCGCACTGGGCTACGACGAGTCCGGACGCCAAGTACTTTCCTACGTCGAAGGGACCGTCGATCCAGATCCCTCCGATCTGGATCTGTCTCGCATCCATGAAGTGGGTGGAATAATTCGGCACCTGCACGACGCGTCGAGCACTTTCACACCACCTGGCGAAGCCACGTGGAACGTGGTCATCGCTCCCGACAGCGAAGACCTCATTTGCCACCACGATCTGGCGCCTTGGAACCTCGTACGCACGACCATCCAGTTGACATTCATCGACTGGGACGGTGCCGGACCGGGATCGAGACTCTGGGACCTGGCGTACGCCGCACACGGTTTCGTTCCGCTCTCGCCCGACGCTTCGATAATCGACGACGTCGCTGGCGAACGACTCGCCGCGCTGGTCGAAGGATATGGACTGAACACTGAAGAGCGGATTCAACTCGTCAATATGCTCGGCGAAAGAATCCGCTCGATGTACCAACTCTTGAAGGATGGATATGAGAATGGCGCCCATCCGTGGAGTCGACTTTGGGAAGAGGGTCACGGAACGGTTTGGTTGGCCGACGCCGTCTATGTCGAAGACAGGTACGACGTCTGGGCGAAGGCGCTAGGGATTCACCATGTACCTACGTAGTGAGCGAGGCAGCGACGCGACGCACACTGGCCCCAAGCAGTCCAGAGTGTTGAAACGCGTTGGCTCGGGCCCTCGCTACGTCGTGGTCACGAGCGAAGTCGATCACGAAGTGACGTAGAAGTTCACCGACCGCGATGATTTCGATGTTCGAATCGGTTGGCGACCCTTTCGCTCCTGCGTCGTCGGGCAGTCGGTGGGTTGCATTCGTCCGTTACCCAGAACTCCCCACCTACTCCCCCGCCGCTGCTTCACCCGAATAGCCGCTTACGAGTGACGCCGCCGTTTCGGCCATCACCTGGTAATGATCGATGTTGAGCAGGCGAATCCAACTCTGTTGGCCCATTGTCAACGCTATGAAACATGCCAACTCAACCATCTCTTCCTCTGAGAACTGTGAATGCAGTCGGTCCCAGAAACTGTCATCTGGATTCAGTCGCCACGTGATTGCCTCGGCGTACGAGAGTGCGGCACGCTCGCGTTCAGAGAATCGAGTCGACGTCTCAAAGTTCATGAGTTCATCCAACTTGCCCTCAGATAGACCTGTTGACCGCGCCGCTTCGCTGCGTTGATTGCCGCAATACTCGCATTTGACCGAACGCGACACGTACACCCGACACAACTCCTTGACTGAATGAGCGACCACACCGTTTCGGAACAATCTCTCCCACGCTTCGTCAAATGCCCAGAAGGCCGCGGGCGAATGGGCGCGCACTGCTGAGCTCTCGGGACGGGGCGTACCTTCTTCGGCGCAGCGTTTCATCACCGCCAACATCTCGTCGTCCATCTCCGACAGCGGGAAATATGAGATTCTCTGCTTTGATGTGGACATCACGTTCCTCTCGCGTGCACAGATTTCCAATGGAGCATTTGGAGCTCGCACGTCACACGAGGATCATGTCGACTTGTCCCAGCGCCACTTCACTCATGAATGTACCTCGAATGAGGATTCTCGACGCATCGGCTTCTATGCCATTTGGCGTTCGTGACGCGATACATCAGGGTGGAGGCGACTTCAACGGTCGTACGCGGCTTGAAGAGTGGCGATATCGAGCCGATCCATCGTCATCATGGCGTCGGTGGCCTGTTGGGCACGGGTTCGGTCTGATGAGCCGAGCAGGGAGCCGAGAACGGTGGGGACTACCTGCCACGACAATCCGTAACGATCCTTCAACCAACCGCATCGGCCCGGTTCTCCTCCTTCTGAGATCAACCGTTCCCATAGATAATCGATCTCGTCTTGCGTCTCGACGCTGACGAACAGTGAGATCGACTCCCTGAAGCCGGCGTTACTTGGCCCCCCGTTGAGTAACAACAGTTGTTGACCGCACAGTTCGATGGTCGCCGTGAAGATAGGTTCCTCGTTGGCGTTGCTGAAGGTTTCGGACGTCTTCGCATCCGCGAAGACCGAGGTGTAAAACGCGATGGGCTCCGCTAGATCCACGTCGAACCAAAGAAATGGGGTGATGGACGGCATTGTGGACCTCCTGGTCACTTTTCGCGTCGGTGCGCGTGGGCCGACAAAACTGATTCGCAACTGACTCTCCATTTTCGACAATGCGTGATGAGAAATCAAGGCAAATACACGAGTCCTTATCCGGTCATTCGTCTGTCGCGTGCCAGACGTCGCCTTCGAAGTCTTCGGAGGCATCGTTTGCCAGATTGGCGCACTGCGCCTCAAACCCATCTACCCGAATAAGTTGACTGGTGTCGGCGACCCAACGTGGCGGAAATGCCAGCTTCCAAATGTGCCACAGAGATTCGAGCTACCGGACGTCACCGATGGGAGAGACCTAGCTCGTGACGTCGATCGAAACCGTCGCTGATGTTGATGGCGTGAAGTTCGCCCCACCGAGGTATGACGCGACGAGATGATGCGCGCCCAATGCGAGACTTCGTACACCCAAATGGCAAGTGCCCACACCCCGCGCAAGCCGGACCAGGCACCACGTCACGTGGTCTGCACTCACTGTGACCTGCCCCGAGGTCGCAGTTGAGGAGTACTTCGTCGACACGTGTACCGAGATCACCGCGGCGCGCTCGTTCCCGACGTGAACGCGCGCCGGCGACACCTTGAGAACTGTGTATGAAGTGGCCTTGCCCACGTCGATCGACGCTGCGACGCTCGAGGAACTTGGCGAGAATAGTGGGTCGCCGGAGTAAGTGCCACGGAGTGAGAACTCCTTGGCGCGAACCTCGGTGAGGTCACAGCTGCCCGTGGCTCCGCCTGAGCCGGCGACCAAGGGGGCGTCGCAACTTTGACTCCCATCACTGATGACGACGTCGCCAGTCGGAGTGATCTCCGAAGAAGAGTCGACGCCGTTCACGTGAGCACTCACGGAGAAGCGCTCGCCGACGACCAGACGAGTCGTCGGCGAGGTAACCGAGGTCGTCGTCGTAAGGGTTCCGCCAAACACGAGGGCTTCGCCACCGTCGTCCGTCGCCGCACAGAAGTCTTTTGCGGCGCACGAGAGAGAGGTGATGAGGTCGGTGTCGAATCCTCGACTCGGATCGACCACCACCGACTCCGACCACGATGTCCCGTCGTACGATTCGATGGCACCGTCGCTCGTTCCCGCCAAGCAGTCTGGCGCTGTCGGGCATGAGACTGCGGTGAATCCGTAGATCGAACTGGAGCTCTTTATACGCGTCCAGGTGCCCCCGTGAAAGACGAAACCGCGATTGAAATTATCGACCGCGACGCACTCGCCCGCTACCGCGCACGACACAGCACTCAAGGGCAAACCCGATTGGTCGACGTTCAACGGAACCGACCACACGGCGCTCGCGAAGATGACTGAGTCGCCTTCTGTGGACACGGCCGCGCAAAAGGTCGCCGTCGGGCACGAGACTGACGTGAGTCCTCCGGCGTCCGCGGTGAGAATCTCCTTCGGACCCGACCAGGTAACACCGTTGAAAGTGAGTTCGTAACCGAACGAATCGACCGCGACGCAAAAGGTCGTCGTCGCACACGAGACTGACGTGAGTCCTCCGCCGTCGGGGTCTACGTTGAGGGGCGTCGACCACGAGCCACTCTCGTCGGTGACTTCGCTGCCTCCAGCGTCCACCGCGACGCAAAAGGTCGTCGTCGCGCACGAAACCGCACGCACACTTCCTTTTTGGTCCACGTCCGAAGAAGGACCCGACCACGCACTTCCGTTGAAGGTGAACGCGTGACCTCCATTGTCCATCGCGAGGCAGAAGCTCGTCGTCGGGCACGAAACGCCAGTGAGTTGCGGGCCGCCGTTGTCGATGTCGTCGGGGGCCGACCACGTACCGTTCGTGAAGATCAGTGCGTCTGCGGGATCTAACGCCGAACAGAAACTCGCCGACGCGCACGAGACCGCGAGGATCTGGGAATCGTCAACGTTTGATGTCGCCCAGTTCACGCCGTTGAAGGTGTAGACATCTCCTTTGGAGTCACCGGCCACACAGAAACTGGTCGACGCACACGAGACCGCATTCACGAGGCCACCAATCGCAGCGATCGTTGCCGGCGCCGACCATACTCCGGCGTTGAACTCGAACGCGGCACCAAAGACGTCCACCGCAACGCAAAACGTCGGCGTCGCGCACGACACCGAGACAACGGGGCCTCCGGTCTGGTCGAACTTCACCGGAGCGCTCCACGACGTCCCGTTATACGTCACCGAACTCCCGTCGAGATTGACGGCGACACAGAAACTCGCTGACGGACATGAAACCGAAGTGAATTCAACACCCGGGTCGAGCTCGTCCGACGCCGACCATGTCCCCGCGTTGTAAACAGAAGCTGCGCCCCCGAGGTCAACGCCGCCACAAAACGTCGTCGTCGGACACGAGATGAAGGTGACGCCTAACCCATTCGCGTCAGTCGGCACCGGGGCTGACCAGGTGCCGTCGTTGTACGTGAGCATGCTGCCTACACCATCAATCGCGCGACACAGCGTCGCAGTCGGGCACGATACCGACCGCAACTGCCCCGAGCTGGGATCAATTGAATCCGGCGCCGACCACGTGGCTCCATTGAAGGTCAACGCGTAGCCATGCTCGTCGACCGCCATGCAGAAGTTGGCTGTCGGACACGACACCGAATTGAGACCGCCGCGGGGAGTGGGATCGAGAGCAGTTCCCGCCGACCAGCCCGGAGTGAGCTGAGAATGCAGGTTTGCTTCACTCGAGGTGGCCGTGGGACTCCGTGTGGTGCCTGCGGCGATGGGCGCGCTTGCGAACAGCCCTGCCACAAGAGTCAGCGCGACGAAAGGAGCACAACGACCCCGTGCACTGACCGACAACATTTTCACCGGCATCCCCCAGAACGTCCCTCTCTCGCGAGACGGCTCAACGGAACTCTTAGCACAACTCTCGAAGATTTCCTTTGAGCCGACTCCAGCCTCGCTGCCGCGAGCACTTCATTGAGGGCGAAGGGGGTGTTGATGTCGGAGGCCCGACGTGAGCGTTGGGCAACCTTGCCTTGGCGATTGACCGCAACTGTCGATTTCGACCCCTGCGGCCCTCATCGCGATGCGTTCGAATTCGGCTCCATTCCAATCTCGACGTCGACACACACGCCGAAATGGTCACTGAGCCACACACCATCAATAGGTTCGTCAAATGCAAGCCGTGCGGACTCGATGTAGCAGTGCGCATTTGGGTGGGCGTGCCACGATCCAACAAAGACATAGTCGATTCGCCGTCGATGGTTGGGCTGGCGAATGATGGCATTCATTTCGGAGAGACCGTTTGGATTGTCAATGTTCCAGGTGTAGCCGGGCCCTTCTCCCGCGACTTCCCAGGCATCGTGGTAATGGACGCTTCTTCCGTCAAGGGACTGAAGTCCAGTGAGATATCGGATGCTCGACGAGTTTGGAGTTGCGTTGAAGTCGCCAGCGATGATTGTCGGGAGGGGACCTCGATGACGGGCATCAAGATTTGCCAACGCAACTGCTTGTCGCTCTCGAGCAGACTCGGATTCGAGACGCCATGATGTCGATGCGGAAATGAAGAGAAGGTCGCCCACTTCGGGGATGGGCACAGTGACCGCCATGGTCGCCCACGGAACGTCCATCGCGTCAGACATTCGTGGATCGATCACTTCGGCGACGCGGTGTGGCCAGCGAGTCGCAATTGCGCTCCCGCCATAGTGATCTACCCAAGGGGGTGAGGATGCCATGACGTCGAGTTGGTGGGTGCCGTGTAGACCCGTCCCGTGAAGTAGCTCTTCTAGTTGATCTCGCTCCGGCGTCTTGATCACTTCCTCAAAGGCGATGAGATCTGGAGCGATTCGCTCAATCTCGCTGCGTATGAGGTCGGTGCGACGAGAATCGCCCGCGAGGTTCCATACGTTCATGGCAAGGACACGTACACGCATGAGCATCCTTCGATCGCCGGATAGAGCCAACATACCGGCCGAGACTTGACATACGAACCGAAACAATGCCCATCGTCCGCACGGTTCGAAATGGTGACAATAGAAAGTGATGCTTCGGTGACTTGTCCGAAGGCCCGACGAATCCCTTCTGAAAACTTGCTGGCGCCTGGAATGACGACCAGCAGTGCCGCCAGTCGCCGCGGACAGGGCTTAGGAGTCAATGCGTAGCAACTGCCCGTCGAGTCGGAGCCACGTGGTTCCCGCGGCATCACAAGTCGGGGCGTCGTCGCGCAGGATTCGATGGAGTGCGCCTACAGCGAGTTCTTCGAGGAGCCAGAGCTCTTCGTGCGCATCCTCTCCCGGCGGTTTCGCGCGGTAAGCGAAACGTGCGTCCGGGAAATCACTATGCGAGAAGAAAAGCACCACTTGCTGATCACCGTCACTGATGGTGGCGTCGGCCGCCTGCACCTGCGGCACACCGAGCTGATGTGCAGCTTCAACGAAGGTCGCGAAACCCGTCAGTTGCTCGTCGAGAGTACGCTCGCTGGGCGGCACCTTCGAAATCTTAGGAGGTATCGATTTGCCAATCGGCAAACTCCGCTGAAATCCGATGTGCCGAACTGAGTTGACACCTTCGGAGGCGCCGCAAGAGTTCTGCAACCTTGCACTAGCAACGCATGTGAGTCAACTGCGACGGGATATTTGAACCTCGAACCTCCAATCACTCGGCATGGATGTATAACTAACCCATGTTCAACATTCTCCGAAGTCAACGCGTCACTAGAACCTTGCTGGTCGCGTCGGCCGCCGTAGCTTTTTCACTTTTGGTGATTCCCGGCAATCCCACTGTCGCAACGGCAACCGGCGTTGCGCTGCCGCCTTGTCAAGGTTCGAACCTGGTTGGATCGTTCGTTGCCAATCAAGTCGGTGCAGGTCACGTTGTTTCTACGATCGCCATAACGAATGTGGGACGCCATGCCTGCACCCTCGGTGGTTACCCAACACTCATCGGTCTTCGAGGTTCTGGGAAGCACACATTGCGAGTCTCTGGTCACGGCACCTACGGAGGAAATCTTCACCCGACGAAGATCTCCCCACGAAGGAGCGGCGCGTTGATAGTCAGTACCGGTGATTTGTGTGGACCCACCTACGGAGTGATTCCGCCCAGTCAGATGTACACGGGAATGATCGTCGTGCTTCCCAAGGATGAGGGCAGCGTTCGGGTACTCGGCGTGCCGTTCGATACAACATGTGGCGTGTACGTGAGTCAGCTCGGATGGAGAAGCCAATTTTGGATCGAAGGGGTGTAGCTGTCGCGTTACTCGCTCGCAATGTGAATTTCGTGGTTTCATCGGGCTGAGTATGGGAGGCCCGACGCAACAGTTCTGCATCCTTGCACTGGCGCCTATCTGCAGAAATGTAGCGCCATGCGTGTGCCGTCTACCTTCCCCTTGGGGAAGTAGGACAGGATGAGTCTCATCACGCTGCAGTATCGAGCGATCTTCGGCCCACCAACATCCGCGCCATGTACGGAAAGAATTCCTGGAGCCGGACAAAGTCGAGCTTGCGCGACCCAATCGGATCGCACATCGCCGTGACGTGCTTTCACAGTGACGGTGAACATCGTCTCGTTTTCCATGCATAACAGTTGCGTTCCGGACAGAGTCAGACTGGGTATTTCGGAGATCCGATTCCGAAGCACCGTCGCCTGGGCAGTGTTCAAAACGACTGACGTCGGATGGCTCGAAGGATTCGCTGGCCCTACAGAGCCAAATCCCGTGACGGTCACGACGCCCGTTGATGGCATCGCGAGTGGAGAACGGGATCTCGTCGTGGCTATTGCAATCGGAATCGCAATGACAACAATCACCAGGACAACGACGAACACGGGGCGGATGCGGACGCTACCTAACGTTCGTTTTTGCGGAGCACCCACAAGACCTAACGATACGACTGCACGAGATTTCTTGGGAGACCGACTGGTATCGGAGACTCGACGCAACGGACTTGATTCCATGCACGAGCAGTTTGAAATCAACGTCGGGAGATTGATTTGGTCACTGGTTGGCGCGGTCGTCTACGGTCGCTCCGATGGAGATCATCGAGGTGCCAAGAGTGGAGGAGCGGTCCGCAATCCACTACGTGGGGATTCGCGTCATCACGCCATTCAGGGGAATGTTGGCGGTCCGAGACCAACTTCTGGCAGAAGCGCGAGCCGAGATCAAAGAGGCCGGGATCGCGACCGTCGGCTACGGCTTTCTCCGCCTCCATGTGATCGACATGGACGGGCCAATGGACCTAGAAGCCGGTTATTTCACGGATGGACCCACGCTCACCGATCACGCGAGGCTCCGATCGGGGACCATGGTTGCGGGCAGTTACGCGACGATGAAGTACCGAGACCACGCCCGCAGAGCGAACCAGGCGTTACAGGATTGGGCACGCGACACTGGCTTGGGTCTCGACCGTCGGACCGTCCCCGAAGGTGATGAATTCGCCTGTCGCTATGAGGCCTTCTGGACCGACCCGGCGGTCGAACCGCGCAAGACGAAGTGGACGGTCGAATTGGCGATCCTTCTAGCCAATTAGGCCAGCCGCTCAACGGCCACAGCGACGATTACCAAGATTTGACACCGGGGGTAACGCTTCGCCCTGACCGGACAGTAGACAGTAAGAGGCGTTCCTAGGAGGTGCTCGTGCGTCAAGGCCGTCGTCTCGTCGTCGCGACACTCCTTCTCACCACCCTCTCCGTCTTGGTGAGCGCACGATCCGTCGTTTCGGCCACTGCTTCGCCTTCCGCTTGTTCTCCCGCTCAGGTCACGCTCTCGGCTACTCCCGACCATTCGGTCTATGCAGCGGACACCACGGTGCACGTCACGGTTGCGCTGCACAACCACTCGCCCATCGCCTGCTCGTACGCCAAGGGATCCTTCTCGCCGAACTTCGTCCTCACCAACTCAGCGGGCGTCACCGTCTGGGGTTCGTGCTGGTTTGGTGGAGGTCCCGCCCCGTGCGCGTATTACCTGCTCCACCAAACCCTCGCCCCGGGGGCCACGTATCACGAGAAGCTCACCTGGGATCAGCGCACCGGTCATCCCGAACTGGCCGTGCCCTCCGGCCGCTACACGTTCAGCGTGAATTTCGTGGGCCTGAAACTGCACGCGGCCACGTCATTCGTCCTGACTCGGACCCGTAGCGTCGACGTCACGCTCGCCGACTCTGGGCACCACTATGCACCGAGCGTTGGCGGCCTTTTGACGGTGCGGCTGACTGATTCGCCGATGGTGTGGACCACGGCAGTCTCCTCTGATCCGGTGGTCTTGACTTCCTTGCCCGAGGTGAACCCCGTCGCCGGTCTCTACGTGTTCCGTGCCGTTGCTCCCGGTACCGTTCGCGTCTCGGCCGTCGGCAACCCCGCGTGCTACCCCCAGTGCCTGATGCCGAGCCGACTCTTCTATGTCGACGTCACCGTGCAGGCGTCGTGAGACCATGCACGGTTGACATCGAAGGCCTGACCTCGCCGAGTGCAGCCTCATTGCCGGATTTGCCCAAGCACCAGTTCAACGAGATTGCGGTGTGCGAAGTCCAGGCCTTGAGATTCGCGTAGACAACCGCCCTCAGGCTGACGAACCGGACAGCTCTGGTGACAACGACCGCGTCGGTCGAACCGGTGCGATTAGCAGCCCTCCCCGGGATTCACTATCCAACCAGTGATGCGGTCCGCTCCACGCTTCCATGTGAACCCGCAATTCCCCGCACCGTTGTCCAGGAACTTTCCGTTTATGTAGGTCCAACCGGCGGGCGCCTTCGCATGCCATTTACCGCCCCTCACGATCACCGACTTGGCCAGGGCACAACTGACTCCGGTGGCGTGAATCTGTATGTAGGTCACCGGGTTGCCGGCCGAATACTCGAACGTAATGGAGCCGCACACCAACGTTGCGTGCGCCGTGAGCGATTCGTGCGCCGTGGTGCTCGTCGAACTGTTGCTGGTCGCGCTCGCCGCGGTTGATGCCGCCAACGGCGCCACTGAAATTACCGCTAGGGCTGCGGCGCCGAGAAACCGAAGACTCTTTTGGTTGACCTCCGAGTAACGGGCACTTCTCATCTGGTTCCCCTTTTTCGATGAGCGGTCCAACTCTCAGCCGCCATGAACTTCTGATACTCGCCGATATCTCCCCGACTGTCAAGGGGTCCGGATCGGTAGTCGTTGTGCCCCTCGATGGCGGAGGACCGTCACCAAGTGCCGCTACCAGTCACTGGCGGCTTCATGGAGAACTCACTGACGACCAATGAATCCGGTAGTTTGCGGTGGTTAACCCCAGAGCAAATCGAACACCGTGTACGGTCCACTCAAACCTTTGAGTTCGATCGATCGTGGTCCAGACAGGCGAAACGCCCCGTCGATCTCCTTTTGAGTGACTTGAGACACCAGAATCTCAGTGCCGCCAGCCACGCCGGCCACGCGGGCAGCGACGACGACGGTACGTCCAAAGAAGTCACCGCCCTCCGCCTTCGCGTTACCGGTGTGCAAACCGATCCTTGAGCGCACCGGCACACCGGACGAAGTCTCGTTGGCTGAGGGTTAGAACCGAAAGCGAGTAAGCCCGCCCGGCTCAGTGCCCAGTATCACGGTCACCGATTGCGGTTCGACGCGATAGACATACCACGGCGGAGGTCCCTGCGATGGCGCATTGAACGGGGCGGTGATGCCGGTTCCGGTTTCATCCACTTCGGCCGGCCAGCCCTGGTCCGCCCACGCCTTGGCAAGGCGCCGGAGTAGTTCCGGGTCGGTCACCGGTGCGGCCATTCCCTCGGCGACGACGTCCGCATCGCGAATCGACACCGCGATCGAGCAGCGCGGGTCGCGGGCGACATTGCGACTTTTCCGAGTTACCGAACCCGTCTGGAACCAGAAGCTTCCGTCCAACCAGAGCGCGCCGACCGCAGTCACGTGCGGGCTGCCATCCTCGTTCACCGTCGAGAGCCATGTCGTACGAGCGTTGTGGGCGTCTGGAGCCGGGCGTGAACCGGCATCGAGCTTCTCGACGATGCTCTCCCAGTTCACTGGAGGCAGTCCGTCGCTCACACCCAAGTTGATGATGTCCATTACGTCTCCTTGCTGGTTAGTCTCGCTCATCGCGGAGGATTCTGACCGTACAAAAAGCCAAAGTTCTAACGGAAGCCCAACAATTCTCCTTGGCGCAGGGTCGTTGGAGCCATGGGCTATTTGTTGCACCGAACGGTCCAAGGGTACGTCTACGTTCGTCACACTCCTTACAACAAATGCGCGAATGCACGGCTGGAGATTGTTGGTGTCGGAGGGGCGACCTGCACAATCTCCAACTGGCGAATCGCCGAGTGGAGTCTGTCGACCTCGAACTTGTGACTATCTCAACTTTCGTGCTTGCAGGGCACGAACAATTATCAAAGCGTCACACAGGAGGAAAAGGGCGAAGAGTCCATACGAAACGTGGCGCAAGACTGTGAGGGGGCCTGTGGACAGATCAAGTGAAATGCTCACAATGAAGATCAATATCGCTGGCAGGTACCAGAGACGCGCAGCAATAAGAAGTGAAGCTCCCGAGACGCCATATTTGGGGAGATACTGGTAAAACGTCGAATTTTGATTCTCAACGTTCCGTTTGATTGATCCTCCGAACAGCAATCTCTCTATGGGCCACAACGATCTGAGCGCTCGGGACTTCAACTCTGCCCGATCCGGATCGCCCATGCCACCATTCTTGCGCTGACGACTAGGCAGGGTGCGCTCCCTGTATCACAGCACCCTCAAACTGCATGAGGTCTGAGTAAATCCTCGCTCGGAGCGGTGTCTGAGGGTCAATGTCACACCCTCTTGTTAAACCTTTGTGTGGAAAGTTACCCAGTTCAAGAACTCGTTTCGGGTGTCGATGCGGTCTACCTGTCGGCCCGATCCAACCTTTCGGCCCCCCTGGTCGATCGACTGCATGAGGCACGGCAACGCGCCCAGGTCCTGGAGGCACAGGTCGATTTCGAGTTCGGAGGGACGATCTTCCAGGTTCAGCCCTTCGGTGTCCTGAAGTACCGATTTCGGCTCGATCATGCCAACGGCCTCATCGGGGTTTCTCCCGGTGGCCACCTGCCGACGTTCTTCATTCAACCTCGCGCTGAATTCATCCATGCACTTGGGCCTGGTCAAGCCGTCGCCTGGTTCCGTGATGTATTGGAAGCCGAGTGTCATTTCGTCCAACTGAGCGTCCGTCGGGCGGACCTCTTCGCTGACTTTCAGGGCCTCGCGATCACCGGAGACGATCGCCATCGTTTCGTCTCGCGAGCCAAGAAGCGCACCACCGACGAGGACGACGAGACCTTCAACGGCCTACGGTTTGGACGGCGTAGCACGGGCACGATCTGCGCTCGCATCTACGACAAGACCATCGAGCTCGAAGAGTCCCGCGCCTTCTACTGGCGCGAAATGTGGGGGGGCTATGACGCCGCGCGACCGGTCGTTCGAGTGGAGTTCGAACTCGGCCGAGAGGCGCTTCGCCAGTTCGCCATTACGACACCAGAACAGTTCTTGGACGCGGTCGGCGCGCTGTGGGTGCACTTGACCGACGAGTGGCTGTCGCTGCGAATTCGAACTGACGACCAGACCAAGTCGCGCTGGCCCGTGGACTCATCCTGGCAGGCCGTTCGTCGCGCCTCGATTGCCTGGACCGACTGGGGCATCTACAGGCTCTACAAAGCGCAGCGTGCCGGGGAACTTGCGCACCTCATGCCCGGACTGGTTGGCTACTTGTCGAGTTTCGGGGCGCTCACCAATGCAGAGGAGCTCGAAGCGATCCTCGATCGGCTCTTCATCGAAGCAGACTCCTGGATCGATGCGTCAGGCGTGCCAATGCTTGATCGCGTCGCCAACAAGCGCAATTCGTGGGGTGCAGCATGATCGCTGTCATTGATGCAGTCACGAGACTGCTAGTAGCACCGGATTACGATCTGGTGGCCAGCGTGCTCATCGCCATCGCCACACGAATCGCCATGGGCGACGACGACAACGGACCGGGAGGCCTTCATGCTCACACTCGCTTACTGTCGAGTTTCGACGGAGGAACAGGCGGAGGAGGGCTTCTCGATCGAGGGACAGACGGAGCAGCTTGCGTCGCTACGCGCAGTTGCGCGGTCTTGGCGAGGTCACCGTCGTCACCGACCCGGGCAAGTCCGGCAAGAACATGGAGCGGCCGGGTCTCCAACAAGTCCTCGCGGCGGTCGAAGCGGGCCACGTCGCTCACGTCATCATCTGGCGTCTTGATCGGCTCTCACGCAACCTCTCCGACCTAATCCTGCTCGCCGACCTCCTCGGCGAACACGGGGTCGCGCTGCACTCGGTGACTGAGAACCTCGACCTCTCCTCAGCCGCCGGGCGCATGTTCTACAACATCCTGGGCACCTTCGCCCAGTACTTTCGCGAGCAACTCTCAGAGAACGTGCGCATGGGGACCCAGCGCGCCGCCAAAGAGGGCAAGTGGGTCAACCGACCGAAGACCGGCTACGACCTGGTGGACAAACGCCTCGTCGTGAACGCTGACGCGGCTAGGGTCCAGGAGGTCTTTCGCCTGCGCGCCCAAGGTGAGTCGTTCCCCAAGATCGAAGCCGGCCACCGGCATCAAGTACTCGACCGCGCGCGCGATCATCCACTCACGCATCTACCTGGGCGAAGTCGTCCACGGCGAAACGTGGTACCCGGGACAACACGAGGCGATCGTGACCGAGACTGAGTGGCTCGCCGCGAACCGCCACAACCGCACCGGCACCCGGCGTTCGAAGGACCTGCTCTCCGGTCGCGTGCTCTGCGGGCTGTGCGGTCGGCGCATGGTGGTCGCACAAAACGGCCAGGGCCAACTGCTCTATCGCTGCCATCACCGAGGAACGGGCTGTGAGATCAAGGGTCGCTCCAACATCGGCCTGCAACGCGCGATGCTCCTGGGGCTGCGACTCATCCGCGAGGACGAGAACCTACGCGACGCGATTCGACGGAACTTGGCTGGCCGGGGTTCGGAAGCGCCGGCGGCGACCCGAACCCGGCGGGCCAGTGCCACGACGCTCGCGAAACTCACCGAGGAACGTCGCAAACTCCTCGACCTGTACTTCAAGGGCAAGATCAGCGAGGACGGCTTCCAAGAGGCCGAGACGCGCATTGAGATGGACATACGCGCCGCCACGGAACAGGCTCGTCAAGAGGCCGGAGCCAAGCGCCAGGCAACCGAACTCGAAGCCAAATTCGAGCAGGTGGCGAAGATTCTTGAAACGCTCGACGTCGACGTCATTTGGAAGGCGGCAACCGATCTGGAGCGCAAGATTCTTGATCGACAACTTTGTCGAGTCGATCACGGTGTTTCCCGAGCACTTTGAGATCACGATCGCGGGCAGTCCGCCGCTCATTGTGTCTGCCCCAAGAGGTCGGACTACAGCACTCGGAGAATGTTGGTGTCGGAGGCGGGACTTGAACCCGCACGCCCCTGAGGGCACCAGCCCCTCAAGCTGGCGCGTCTGCCTATTCCGCCACTCCGACGCGGAGTCCTACTTTATCGTCTGAACACGCATCACTTTGACGGACTCAGCTTTGGCTCGACGGCGCCGTGATGGTCCACGAGGGTAATTGATCGACGAGACCGGGAACGGAGAAACTCGTCGTCACACCAACGAGCGATGTGGACCACGCTTGGAGCGAGGGTGGAGTAAAAAGTGGGCGAAGCCAATAGTTCCTCTGGATTTGCTGGTCCAGCATGAGCCAGGTCGAAATTGCGGTCACCGGATTGAAATTGGCAATGGCCTGGTTGAACAGTTTGGTGACGGCGGTCGATCGCCAACTGCTCGGATACGAGTCGTCGTACCCCGGACCGCTCCACGACCTCGCCGTGTAGGAGGCCGAGGTGATCGTCGGACGGGTGTAGATGGCGAGGTCGTCGCTGTTCGTCGCTGTCGCCACGGCGGCCGCGATCTCGCTGGACTCTCGCACGACGTGCACCTTGATACCCAACGAGGTCCAGCCAGCGACCACACTCGTCGCCACACTGTGATCGAGGTCGCTCGGTCCCACGGCCAGCGTGAGGGCGAGCACCCTTCCGGTGCTCGTGGCCCAGCCTTTCGCGCTGCGAGCGAAACCGGCCGCCGACAACACTTCACTCGCGCACGCCAGACAGTCGGCCAGTCCGTTGTGCGCACTGCTCGGAGCGATGGTCGTGGTCGTGGTCTGGGACGAAGGCGGCGACCCCGTCGGCCCCGGGTACTGCGACTGGCCTTGGGAGAAGAGGACCGACGCGCCCGCCGACGGCGCAAAGGTCACCGCGCCCCACAACTGGTCAATGAGAGCCTGACGGGGAATCGACCAACTGAGGGCCTCACGCACGGCGATGCGCGCCGTGAAGGGTCGCGTGGCGGCGAAGGAGAGTTCTTCGATCTCACTCGAGGAGCCAATGTGGCTCATGACATTGGGGTGGGCGCTGATGTTCTGGACCAGGGCACGATTCACGATCAGTGAGAAGTCGGCGAAGTGCGCCGACGGTAACGACGGAATGTCGTTCGAGTCGCTGATCACGATGCGACCGAAGCGGTCCTTGTCGATCGGCCAGTGTCTGTTCGTCACGAGGACGATCCGGTTCTTCGCGACCGAGGAGAGTACGTAGGGTCCGAGCGTCGGACGCGCCACCAGATCGCGCAACGTGCAACCGGGCTGGGTACCGAGTTCCTCGACGTCACGAAAGAGCAGGTTCCACTCGGCGTAGGGGGTGGTGAAGACGGCGGTGACCCCGAGTCCGTTCGCGGCGACCGTGAGGCTCTTGATGTCGCGATAACCGTCGCTCTGCACGCTCTTGAGCGCCTTGGCGCGAAGCCACCAGCCGACGAGGTCGTTGCCGTTGAAGGCGTTGCCGTTGCTCCACTTCTCGTGGGGCGCAATGGTGTAGTTGACCGTCTCGGGGCTGAGCGAGTTGAGTTCCGCTGAGGTGATGGGTCCGTTCTCGCCGTAGAGGTTGCCCGCGCTACTGGTCAGGAAGGCTGACGGGAGCAGGAGGTCATTGATGGCGTCGGTGCTGGGCGTCGCGCCCGGGTCGAGGAACGAGCAGCCGTTGAACGGACCGGGAATGGAGAGCGAGAGGGTCTTGGCGGCGTTGGAATTCGAAAGTGGGGCCGTGGCCCCGGTCTGGGCGAAGGGCACCACGAGCGCCGCGAGAACGAGCGCGCCAATGACGAAGCGGCCGCTCGATCCCCGTAGGACCATGGCCGCTACTGCAAACGCAGGTCGAGGGTCAGCGTCGCGAAGGTGAAGATCAGCGCCACGGCAATCGTGATGCGGTCCAGATTGCGCTCCACGACCGTCGATCCCGAGGCGGCGGCGCCCATGCTGCCACCGAGGAGGTCCGAGATGCCACCGCCGCGTCCCGAGTGCAAAAGGACGAGAAAGATGAGCCCTACGGCCGCCAAAGCCTCAATAACGATGAATGTCCAGGTGAACAACGTTGCCTCCGATTAGCGCTTTAAAGCGTAGCAGTCGTCACAGGCGCTAATTATGGCAAGAAAGGACTCGGCCTTGAGACTGGCGCCGCCGACGAGGAAGCCGTCGACGTGGCCCTCGGCGACGAGTGACGCGGCGTTCTCGGCGTTGACCGATCCCCCGTACAGCACGCGGGCGTCGCCCAGTTTCAACCCCGCGAGCACGCTGCGCACGTGGGTCATCATCTCGTAGACCTGCGCACTGGTCGCGGTGAGGCCGGTGCCGATCGCCCAGATCGGCTCGTAGGCGACGGTCACGAGCTCGGCGAAGCGCTCGTCGAGGCCTTCGAGCGCGGCGCGCAGTTGGCGTCGCACCCACTCGTCTTGGTCGCCCTCTTCGCGCACGTCGAGCGCCTCCCCGACGCAGAGCACGGCCCTGAGCCCACTGCGCACGACCGCGCGCAGCGTCGCCGCGACGACGGCGTCGTCCATGGCGTAGAGCGCGCGCCGCTCGGAGTGACCGACCAGGACCCACTCGACACCGAGGCGTTGGAGCATCGTGACGCTGACTTCGCCGGTGTGCGCGCCGTTCTCGTTGGGGTTCACGTGTTGGGCCGCGACCCCGACGGCGATTCGCTCCGAGGCCACGATCGAGGTGACACTGCGCAGGTCGACGAACGGAGGGGCGACGACGACTTCGGTGTGCTCGGCCGGCCGGTTCTTCAACAGCACGCCGATCTGCTGGCCGAGGTGGACCGCCTCGACGAAGTCGAGGTTCATCTTCCAGTTGCCGATGACGAGGGGCTTCTTCTGGCTCACGAGTTGAACGGGCTTTCGCGTAACGCCTTCAGTCCGGGCAAATCGCCCAGTTCCACCAGTTCGAGTGACGCACCACCGCCCGTCGAGACGAAACTCACGTCACCTTCGAGGCCGTACTGTCGCAGGGCCGCCACCGAGTCCCCGCCGCCCACGACCGAGACCGCGTCCGACGCCGCGACCGCGCGCGCGATCGCCTCGGTGCCAGCGGCGAAGCGCGGATCCTCGAAGACGCCCATCGGGCCGTTCCAGAGGATCGTCGCGGCATGGGCGATCACTTCGTTGAACGCGTCGATGGACGCCGGTCCGATATCGAGGCCCACGGAGCCTTCTGGGATGTCCGCTCCAAAGAGCAGCGCCGGTTCCGGTCCGCCCGTTCCGAAGTCGACCCCGGTCGCGAGGCCCCGCGCGTCGTTCGGGATCACGACGTTGCCGGCGGCGAGGAGCTGCGCGCACTGCTCGAGGTGCGACGCGTCGAAGAGCGACGAGCCAATCGTGCGCCCCGCTGACGCCTCGAAGGTGTAGGCCATCCCGCCGCCCACGATCACGGTGTCGGCCTTGGCGCAGAGCACCTTGGTGATGGCCAGTTTGTCGGCGACCTTGGCACCGCCGATGATGGCGACGAAGGGACGCTCCGGTTCGTCCATCAACGACGTGATGGTCTCGACTTCGTGGGCCAGGTTCGTGCCGGCCGCGCTCGGTACCAACGTCGGGGGGATCATGATCGACGCGTGGGCCCGGTGTGAGGCGCTGAACGCTTCGTTGACGTAGTAGTCGAAACCCTCCACGAGCGACGCACCGAAGTCCGGGTCGTTGGCCTCCTCGCCGGGATTGAAGCGAAGGTTCTCCATCAACGTCACGGCCGGACAGAGCTCGTGCAGTCGTCGTCGCACCGGCTCCACGGAGTACTGAGCGACGACGGCGCCCTTCGGGCGGCCAAAGTGCGTGCAGGCGACCACCGTGGCGCCGCGCGCGAGCAGCTCCTCGAAGAGGGGCACCGTGGAGCGGATGCGAAAGTCGTCGGTCACCTCGAGGCGACCATCAACCTCGGCGACGGGCGTGTTGAAGTCCACGCGCACGAGCACCCGCTTGCCCACGAGGCTCCCCCATCGTTCGAAGGACGGGAGGGCTGGCACCGCGACTACTTGCCGATGATGGCCGAGAGGTCCACCAGTCGGTTCGAGTAGCCCCATTCGTTGTCGTACCAGCCAAAGATCTTGACCAGGCTCTGGGTGTCGTCGATGCGCTGGGCGATGGTCATCTTCGAGTCGAAGGTGCACGACGCCGGCGTGCCGACGATGTCCGAGGAGACGAGGTACTCCTCGCTGTAGACGAGGACGTGCTTGAGCGCCCCGCCGGCGGCGGCCTTGAAGGCGGCGTTGATCTCCTCGACGGTCGTCGAACGCACGATGGCCGTGAAGTCGGTGATGCTGCCGACCGGGATGGGCACGCGCAGCGACGTCCCGTCGAGTCGGCCCTTCATCGATTCGAGGACCAGGCTCGTCGCGCGGGCGGCACCCGTGGAGGCCGGGACGATGTTGATCGCGGCGGCGCGGGCCCGACGCATGTCCTTGTGCTCGAGGTCGAGCAGATTCTGGTCGTTGGTGTAGGCGTGGATGGTCGTCATGAGGCCGGTCGTGACACCGAAGGCGTCGTCGAGGACCTTCACCATCGGCACGAAGCAGTTGGTGGTGCACGACGCGTTGCTCACGATGTGATGGTTCTGCGCGTCGTAGGTGTTGTCGTTCACGCCGACGACGAACGTCGCGTCGACGTCGGTGGCGGGGGCCGAGATGATGACCTTACGCGCGCCCGCACCGAGGTGCTGGGCGGCCGCCTCGCGGGTGGTGAAGCGTCCGGTCGATTCGATGACCACGTCGACCTGGAGCTCACCCCACGGCAGCTCCGCGGGACTGCGCTCGGCGAGCACCTTGATCGACCGGTCGCCCACGGTCATCCCGTCACTGCTGAGCCCGACCGGCACGTCGAGTCGACCCTGGGTGGAGTCGTAGCGCAGGAGGTGGGCGTTGACCTCGGGTGAGGTGAGGTCGTTGACGGCGACGACGTCGATGTCGCGGTTGTTCAGCGCCGCTCGCAGGTAGCCCCTGCCAATACGTCCGAACCCGTTGATTGCCACACGTATTGCCACAGCTGCTCCTTCGTTGTCGGCCTTGGTTATCGCACGTGAGCGAAAGCCGCGTCAGCCAATTTTTGCACATCGTGGACACGACCATTTCTCCCGGCGAGGTCGTGACTGTGAACGGGCAGTGAACATTCCTGGTGCGAGAAGATCGACGCCGCGTCGACGAGGACGGCGTCGGGCACGATGCCGTGTCGCACCAGCGCTTCCACGTGGTTGTTGAGCGTGTACCCCTCGGTCTCGGGGAGCTGTTCGTGCAGATTGGCGACGTAGAGCTTGCGCGCGCCGGTCCCCGCGAGCGCCTGGGTGATGCCCGGGACGACGCAGGCCGCCAGGACGCTCGTGAAGAGCGACCCCGGTCCGATGAGGATGAGGTCGGCGCGCTCGATCGCCTCGACCGCCGCGATCGGGGCGGCGGCGTTGGCCGGCTCCACCCGGATCCGACGGATCGACGAGGACTTCATCACCTCGGTCTGGCCCCGCGTGTCACCCTCTTCGGTCGCGGCGACGAGGACCACGCCCTCAGAGCTGGCCGGGACGATCTCGCCCGTGACGCCCATCACCTGGGCGACGGCGCGAACCGACTCTTCGAGGTCCCCGGTCGAGTCGATCAGCCCCACGAGCAGGAGATTGCCCACGGCGTGGCCGCGCAGTTCGCCCACGCTGAAGCGGTGTTCGAAGGAGGCGGCGAGGGGATTGTCGGGGTCGGCCAGGGCCACCAGGCACTTTCGTAGGTCCCCGACCGCCGCCACGTTCAACATGGCGCGCAGTCGCCCGGTCGATCCCCCGTCGTCGGCGACCGACACGACGCCGGTCACGTCGTCCGTATAGCGCCGCAGCGCGCGCAGCGAGACGGCCGTGCCGTGGCCACCACCCACCGCCACGACCTTCATCGAGCGATATCGCGGTGAAAGACGGCGTGCTCGATGTGGAGGCGGCGACGCAACTCCTCGGCGATGGCGACCGAACGGTGGCGTCCGCCAGTGCAGCCAATGGCAATCGAGAGGTAGGACTTGCCTTCCTTCGCGAACTCGGGGATCTGCCAGTCGAGCATGGCGACGACGTCGCGCAGGAAGTGCTGGGCCGGTTCTTGGCTCAAGACGTAGTCCGCCACCGGCGCGTCGAGCCCCGACAGCGGTCGCAGGGCCTCGACCCAGTAGGGATTGGGCAGGAAACGACAGTCAAAGATCAGGTCCACGTCGCGCGGCAGACCGTTCGAATACCCGAAGGAGACGAGCGAGACCCGAAGTGAGCCGAAGCGCGTCATCTCGGTGAACGTCTCGACGATCCGCGAGCGCAGTTGGTTGGCGTTGATCGAGCCGGTGTCGATGACCAGGTCGGCGCCGTCGCGGATGGACTGCAGGAGGGCCCGCTCGCCGGTGATGGAGTCCGCGAGGGTCGCCGCGTCGAAGGGGTGGCGGCGGCGATTGCCCTCGAAGCGGTGGATCAGGACGTCGTCGGGGGCGTCGAGGAAGAGGATCTTGGCGTTCTCGTGGAGTTGACGCAGTTCGCGCTCCACCGCCAACCAGTCGTCGGGCTGCACGCCGCCGGAACGTCCGACGATGAAGGCGACCCCGGCGTACTCGCGCGAACCCGCGGTCGCGAGCTCCCCCACGCGCGCGATGAGCTCGATCGGCATGTTGTCGATGACGAACCACCCGATGTCCTCGAGCGCGGCCGACACCGTGGAGCGCCCGGCGCCTGACATGCCGGTGACCAGTAGCACCTCACTCATCGTCGCTCCCCTTGGTTGGCTTCGGTTGGGCCGGCGCCTGCAAATGATCGTAGAGCCTCGTCGCCACGTCGCTCGGGCAGCCACGCCAAGGCCCCGAGTTCGTCGAGCGACGCGCGGCGCAGTTCGTCGAGTGAACCGAACGCGGCGAGCAGTCGCTCGCTGTCGCGCCGGTCCCGAGTCCTTCGACACCGGACAACGTGGAGGCGACCATGGACTTGCCGCGCTTGGAACGATGGAACGTGATGGCGAAGCGGTGGGCCTCGTCTCGGATGCGCTGGACGAGGTACAGACTCTCCGAACCGCGATCGAGCGTGATCGGCGTACTGGTGCCGGGTCGGTAGAGCAGTTCCTCGCGTTTAGCGAGCGCCGTGAACTCCACCTGGTCGCTCAGCCCGAGGGTCTGGGCGGCCTTCTGGGCGGCGTGCAGTTGTGGCAGTCCTCCGTCGATGATGATCAGGTCGGCCCGGCGGAACTTCGTCGCGCGCTGCTCGTCGCTCCAGTAGCCGAGGCGACGGCGCACCACCTCCTCCATCGCCCCGACGTCGTCGTTACCGAGGACCTCTTTCACGTTGAAGTGTCGATAGTCGCTCTTGAGCGCCAAACCGTCCTCGAACACGACCATCGAGCCGACGTAGTTCGTCCCCTGCAAGTGGCTCATGTCGAAACACTCGATGCGAAAGGGCGGCTGCGCCAGGGACAGCGCCGCGCCGAGTTCTTGCAGCGCGCGAGAGCGCACGTTGTGGTCACTCTGGCGCCGCAGCGAATCGCGGTCGATCACCGACGTCGCGTCGCTCACCGCGAGTTCGATTGCGCGCCGGCGCTTGCCGCGCTGGGGCACGGCGACCTCGACGGGCTTGCCGCGAAGTTCACTGAGGTACTCGATCATCAAGGGTGTCGTCGCCTCGTCACTCTCCACCAGCACCGTCGGCGGCACCGAATCCGCGTCGGGGTAGAGGTCGGTGCAGGACGCTCTCGAGGATCTCGGCGTCGCCCTCGTCCATCGAACGGTCGATGAGCTGCACGCTGCGCCCGATGATCCGACCGTATCGGACACGGAACCGCACGACCGCGGCCCGGCCCCCGTTGGTCGCGACACAGAGCACGTCGAGGTTCGAGTGGTCGTCGAGCACCACGTTCTGCACGCTCGCGGCGCGCTCGAGGGCTTCGAGACCGTCGCGCGCCTTCGCCGCCGCCTCGTAGTGCTTGTGCTCGGACGCCTCACTCATCTGGTGCTGCAACAGGTTGCGCAGTTGTCGCACGTCCCCTTCGAAGAAGCGGGCCCACGCGTCGACGAGTAGTTGGTACCCTTCGACGTCGATGGCCCCGACGCACGGTCCCGAGCATCGACCGATGTCGTAGAGCAGACAGGGACGACCGATCCGCTGGTGGTAGTTGTACTTGTGCTTGGTGCAGGAGCGAAGCGGGAAGGCCTGGATCAGTTCGTCCATCGTCGTGCGCAGCGCACGCACCTCGACGAAGGGGCCGAAGTAACGCACGCCCTTCACGTGCTTCGACCGGGTCGTGAAGGGCGCGGGGAAGTCGACTCGCGTGTCGATCGCGACGTACGGGAAACTCTTGTCGTCCTTCAGGCGCATGTTGTAGCGCGGCTGGTTGTCCTTGATCAGTTCGTTCTCGAGTACCAGCGCGTCCACCTCGGTCGGCGTCACGATCCATTCGACCGACGTCGCCTCGGCCATCAGCGCGCTGGGTCTTGTGGGTCAGACCCTCGGGACGCTGAAAGTAACTGGAGAGTCGCGACGCCAGCGACAGCGCCTTGCCGACGTAGATGACGTCGCCGCGCTCGTTGCGAAAGAGATAGCAGCCGCTCTGGCGCGGGATGCCCGAGGGCTTCGCGAACACCTAGAACCGCTCCGTGCGCGGCCAACGACTCCTTTAAGACGGTCCCGGTCGCGGTGTCGAGCATCGCGATCGTCTCGGGTGTCCCCTCGCCGACGACGCGCCCTCCGCGACGCCCGCCTTCGGGTCCGAGGTCGATCACCCAGTCGGCCGTCTTCACGACGTCGAGGTTGTGCTCGATGACGAGCACGGTATTGCCCTGATCGACGAGACGGTGCAGGACCTCCAGGAGCCGGTTGACGTCCTCGAAGTGCAGACCGGTCGTCGGCTCGTCGAGCACGTAGAGGGTGTGGCCCGTCGGACGGCGCGCCAGTTCCGTCGCGAGTTTCACCCGCTGCGCTTCGCCACCCGAGAGTGTCGGCGCCGGTTGACCGAGTCGGACGTAGCCCAGGCCGACGTCACTCAGGCTCTGGATGTGACGAAGGATCGACGGCTGGCGTTCGAAGAACTCCAGCGCCTCGGCGACCGGCATGTTCAGCACGTCGCTGATCGACTTGCCGCGATAGCTGATCTCGAGCGTCTCGCGGTTGTAGCGCGCTCCGTTGCAGACCTCGCAGTTGACGTAGACGTCGGGCAGGAAGTGCATCTCGATCTTGATGGTCCCGTCGCCGGCGCAGGTCTCGCATCGACCGCCCTTCACGTTGAAGGAGAAGCGGCCCTGGCTGTAGCCGCGGACCTTGGCCTCGTGGGTCTCGGCGAACAGCCGGCGGATCTTGTCGAAGACCCCGGTGTAGGTCGCGGGGTTCGAGCGAGGAGTGCGACCGATCGGCTGCTGGTCGACGGCGACGACCTTGTCGAGGTTCTCGACGCCGAGGATCGTGTCGTGCTCCATCGGCGACGTCTTGGCCCGTTGATCTGGTGCTCGAGCGACGCAGGAGGATGCGTTGATCGAGCGTCGACTTGCCCGATCCCGAGACGCCGGTCACCGCGACGAAGTCGCCGAGGGGGATGTCCGACGGTGACGTCCTGGAGGTTGTTGGCCCGCGCGCCCTTGATCGTCAGTCTCTTGCCGTCGCCCGATCGCGCGCGTCGTCGGGATCGGGATCGAGCGCTCGCCCCGACAGGTACTGGCCGGTCAGCGACTCGGGGTTCTCGAGCAACTCCTTGTAGGTGCCGGCGTGCACCACGCGTCCGCCGAACTCGCCGGCGCCCGGGACCGATGTCGACGATGAAGTCGGCGAGGCGGATGGTCTCCTCGTCGTGCTCGACGACGATGACCGAGTTGCCCGAGGTCGCGCAGACGCTCCAGGGTCGCGATGAGTCGCCGGTTGTCGCGCTGGTGCAGTCCGATCGAGGGCTCGTCGAGCACGTAGAGGACCCCGACCAGGTAGCTGCCGATCTGGCTGGCCAGCCGGATGCGCTGGGCCTCGCCGCCCGAGAGTGTCGCCGAGGCGCGGCGCAACGTCAAGTAGTCGAGCCCCACGTCCATGAGGAAGTTCAGGCGCTCGATGATCTCCTTGATGACCTGGAGCGCGATCGCTCTCCTCGCGCTTGGTCAGCTTCGAGGGGCGAAGAAGTCGATCGCCTCGTCGATGGTCATCGAGTTCACTTGGCGATGTTGTGGTCGTGGATCTTGACCGCGAGGACTTCGGGCTTGAGGCGTTGGCCCCTTGCAGGTGTGGCACTCGACCTCGCGCATGTACTGCTCGGCCTGTTCGCGCGACCAGTCGCCGTCGGATTCGTTGCGCTTGCGCTCCAGCCACTCCACGATGCCGGCGTAGCGTGGTCTCGTAAGTGCGGACCCTGCCGTAGCGGTTGCGGTACTTGCACGGGCACCGAGCGCTTCTCGACGCCGTAGAGCATCGAGCTTGCGGTCCTTGGCACTGAGTTTCTTCCACGGCGTGTTGACGTCGAAGCCCCCGAGGTCCGCGATGCCCGTCGATGAGACGCTCGAAGTACTTGAAGCGCACACCGGCCCACGGGGCCAACGCGCCGTCCGCGAGCGACAGGGTGTCGTCGGGCACGACGAGGTCGGGGTCGACCTCGAACCTCGTGCCGAGCCCCGTGCACACCGGACAGGCCCCGTAGGGCGAGTTGAAGGAGAAGTCGCGCGGCGCCAGCTCGGTGAAACTGATGCCGCAGTCGCTGCACGCCATCTTCTCGGAGAACTGGACGAGCTCGTCGCTGTCGATGAAGAGGAACGAGACCAGTCCCTTGGTGAGTTTGAGCGCCGTCTCGACCGACTCGGTGAGTCGCTGGCGGATCGACGCCTTGACCGTCAGACGGTCCAGCACGACGTCGATGGTGTGCTTCTCGTAGCGCGCGAGGTTGACGCTCCTCGCGCTCGGCTCAGCTCGATCACCGTCGCCGTCGACGCGCACGCGCGAGAAGCCCTGGCCGCCAGTTCGCTCAACAGCGTGCTGTACTCACCCTTGCGGCCCTCGACGACCGTCGCGAGGACGAGGAAACGCTCGTCGTTCGTGCGCGCCAACACCTGGTCGACGATCTGCTGGGGGGTCTGGCGGGTGACGACCTTGCCGCAGTTGGGGCAGTGCTGGACGCCGATGCGCGCGAAGAGCAGTCGCAGGTAGTCGTGGATCTCGGTGATCGTGCCCACGGTCGAGCGGGGTTGCGCGACGCGGTCTTCTGGTCGATCGAGATCGCCGGCGACAGACCCTCGATGAAGTCGACGTCGGGCTTGTCCATCTGACCGAGGAACTGGCGGGCGTACGCCGAGAGGCTTTCGACGTAACGGCGCTGTCCTTCGGCGTAGATCGTGTCAAAGGCCAGCGACGACTTACCCGATCCCGACAGTCCCGTGAAGACGACCAACTGGTCGCGGGGTATCTCGACCGAGAGATTCTTGAGGTTGTGGACGCGCGCGCCCTGCACTCGGATGGTCGATGACATGTGGGGAATCTACCGGTTAGACGTCGAGAGCAGTTCGTCGATGACGAGTTGGTCGATCTCGGTGGCGAGACCCTGGCGTTGCAGCAGGTGGAGCATGTCACGTAACGCCGCCGCCTCTTCGAAGCGCAGCTCGCTCGCGGCGACCAGCATCGCCTTTTCCACTCTGGCAATCTCCAGGTAGAGGTCGTCGGGCAGCATCTCCTCCAGGGACGTAATGCCGTGGACCTTGTTGGCCGGCTCGGCGCATGTGCTCGCTGCGCAGGCGCCCGAGGATGTCCGCGACGTTCTTCATCATCGTCGTGGGCTCGATGCCGTGCTCGTTGTTGTACTCGATCTGGAGCATCCGACGCCGTTCGGTCAGCGAGATCGCCGCGCGCATCGAATCGGTCATCCGGTCGGCGTAGAGCACGGCCTGACCGTTGGAGTTTCGCGCGGCGCGGCCGATCGTCTGGGTGAGGGCGAGCGTGAACGCAGGAAGCCCTCCTTGTCGGCGTCGAGGATCGCCACCAGGGAGACCTCGGGTAGGTCGAGACCTTCGCGCAGCAGGTTGATGCCCACCAGCACGTCGAACTCGCCCGAGGCGCAGCGATCGCAGTATCTCGATGCGCTGAATCGTGTCGATGTCGCTGTGCAAGTACTGCACGCGATAGCCGGCCTTGGTGAGGAAGTTGGTCAGGTCCTCGGCCATTCGCTTCGTGAGCGTCGTGATGAGGACGCGCTCGTTTCGTTCGATGACCACGTCCAGACGGGCTGCGCAGGTCGTCGATCTGATTCTTGGTCGGCATGATCGTCGACGACCGGATCGAGTAGACCGGTCGGTCGAATCACCTGTTCGACGATCTGGTCGACTGTGTTCGATCTCGTAGGGGCCCGGCGTCGCCGACACGAAGACCATCTGGGGCACCAGTTCCATGAACTCGTCGAAATTGAGCGGTCGGTTGTCCATCGCGCTGGGCAGCCGAAAGCCGTGCTCGACCAACGTCTCCTTGCGCGAACGGTCACCGGCGTACTGTCCGCGGACCTGGGGCACCGCCACGTGGGACTCGTCGATGACGACGAGGAAGTCGTCGGGGAAGTAGTCCAGCAACGTGAAGGGCCGTTCGCCCGGTTTGCGGCCGTCGAGGTGAGCCGAGTAGTTCTCGATGCCGGCGCAGACGCCGGTCTGCTCGAGCATCTCGAGGTCGTGCTCGGTGCGCGAACGCAGTCGCTGCGCCTCGAGCAACTTGCCCTGGGCCGCGAAGGTCGCGAGCTGCACCTGGAGTTCGTCCTCGATGCCACGACAGGCCCGCTGCAGCGTGGCGGCGCCCGTGGCGTAGTGCGACGCCGCGAAGAGCGTGACTTCCTTCACCTTGCCGCGGCTCTCCTGGGTCAACGGGTTGAAAAACGAGATCTCCTCGACCTCGTTGCCGAAGAAGGACACCCGCACCGCCTCGTTGCTGTAGGCCGGTTGAATCTCGAGCGTGTCGCCCTTCATGCGGAAGGTACTGCGATCGAGCACGAGTTCGTTGCGGTTGTACTGCATCTCGATGAGCCGTCGCAGGAGGGCCCGCTGTTCGAAGGTCGCACCGACCTCGAGGTGGAGCATCCGCTCGCGGTACTCAATGGGCGATCCCAGTCCGTAGATGCACGACACCGACGCCACGACGATGGTGTCGCGATGCGTGAGGAGCGACGACGTCGCGGCGTGACGAAGTCGGTCGATCTCCTCGTTCACCGAACTGTCCTTCTCGATGAAGGTGTCGGTCCTTGGGATGTAGGCCTCGGGTTGGTAGTAGTCGTAGTACGAGACGAAGAACTCCACGCGATTCTGCGGCAGCATCTCCTTCAACTCCGACGCCAGTTGCGCGGCCAGCGACTTGTTGGGCTCGAGGATGAGCGTCGGGCGTTGAACGCTGCTCGACCAACCACGCGATGGTGGCGGTCTTCCCACTACCCGTGATGCCCTCGAGGGTCTGGTAGCGCAGTCCGTCCTCGACCCCCTGGGCCAAGGACGCAATGGCCGTCGGCTGGTCGCCGGCCGGCTCGAAGGGTGATTCGACGAGGAACCTATCCACGGGCGAGTCCCACGAGTTCGAGCGCAGCGTCGAGTTGGGCGAACAGATCTTCGAGGCTGCCCTCGTTCCACAACACGCGGTCGACGATGCGTTCGCGCTCGTCGTTACTCATCTGGTTGGCGAGTCGTGCGCGCGCGTCCCCTTCCTTGAACCCGCGGCGTTCGACCAGTCGCCGCACCGCCGTCTCGGGGTCGACCTGTACGGACCACACCTCATCGACGCTGAACGCCGCTCGGTGCTCGGGACGAAAGAGTGGCACCGCGATGAAGACGGCGTCGCCGGTCGCCTCGTCCAGTTGTCGGACTATCTCCACGCCGATCGCCCCGTGAGTGATGTGATTGAGGCGACGCAGCGCGGTGCGGTCGTTGAAGACGATTTCGGCCACAAAGGCTCGGTCCAGGTTTCCGTCGTTCGCCAGTACGGCACTGCCAAACGCGTCGACGAGCGCCGCCAGCGCCGGCGTTCCCTTGGCGGTGACGTCGTGGGCCACGTCGTCCGCGTCGACGACGGTGAAGCCCAGGGACTCTAAACGATCGCAGAGCGCTGATTTGCCAGCACCGATACCGCCCGCGATCACAATTCTTTTCATCAGACCACGGTAGTCACGGGGTGTGACATCGCTGACGAGCGCGTGGGGTGGTACGTAGTCCACACCGGCGTTGAGTATTGTCAGGACAGTCTCACGAGGGGGAAGAGTGCTCAAATATGTGATGAAACGACTGGTGCTGCTCGTCGGCATCGTTTTCATCATTTCGGTGGGCAGTTACTACCTGATTCACCTCTTACCGGGCGATCCCGCGGTCGTCGTCCTCGGCTTCGGAGCCACCCCCGCTGCCAAGGCCGCCTTCTACGCGCAGGTCGGTCTGAACAAGCCGTTCTACCTTCAGTACTTCGTGTGGATGGGTCACGTACTCCACGGCAATCTTGGAACATCCTTCATCACCGGCGACACCGTGCTCTCGAAGATTCGCTCGGCTCTCCCGATCGACCTCGAGATCATCTTCCTCAGTCAAATCTTGGCGTTCGCGGCGGCGATTCCCGCGGCGATGCGATCGGCCCGCAAACCCGACGGCGTCGTTGACCGCATTCTTGGGGCCAGCAGTTTCACGCTTCTCTCGATTCCCCCCTACATCATCGTCGTCTTCGCCGTGCTCTTGATCTCGATCAAATTGGGACTCGCGGCGACGGGGCCCTCGGCCTACGTCGGTTTCGGCACCAGTCCGCTCAACAACCTCGAAAGCCTGTCACTGCCCGCGGTGACGTTGGCCATTGGCAGCTTCGTCGTCTACTACCGCGTCCTGCGTAGTGACCTCATCGCCACCTTGCAAGAGGAGTTCATCACCATGGCCCGCTCCAAAGGACTGAGCCAGCGACGCATCATGTGGCGTCACGCCTTTCGTCCTTCGTCGGTAGCCCTGTTGGGGGCCGCGAGCGTGAACATCGGAGGCCTGCTCGCCGCCGGTTTCGTCGTCCAGTACCTGCTGGCTATTCCGGGACTGGGCTACACCCTGATCGCGGCCATCAACAACGATGACTTCCTCCTGGTGCAGGGCATCGTCTTGGTGGTGTCAGTCGGGGTGGTGCTGATCAACTTCATATTCGACTTCATCATCAACGTCGTGGATCCGAGGATCAGTCGTGAGTAACGTCAGGTTGGCCGAAATCCAGATTCTCGAGGGCAGTCGAAAGAAGGGCGAGCCCCTGGGCATCCTCTTCTGGATCTGCGTGGGCTGGATCGCGCTCAACGTCTTCGTCGCGATCTTCGCCAACGTGCTGCCCTTCCAGAATCCGCTCAACGAAGATTTCACCGCGCTGAACGCGGCCCCCAGCCTTCACCACCTCTTCGGGGCGGACGACCTGGGCCGCGACATCCTGGCGCGCGTTGCGTACGGGTCGCGAGTGTCAATCTCGGTCGGCATCGGCGCGATGATCATTGGTTTCGGCGTGGGCGCACCGCTCGGCATGCTGGCCGCCTATCGCCGGGGCCGCTTCGACGCGATCTTGACGACAGTGATGTACGTCATGCTCGCCTTTCCGGCGATCATCGCCACCATCGCGGTGCTCTCCTTCTGGACGCCACGGTCGCTGACCAAGATCATCATCGTCATCGGCGTCGCCTCGATCCCGCTCGTCTATCGAGTCATTCGAACGGCGACGTTGAGCGTGGCGACCAAGGATTACGTCGTCGCGGCCAAAGTGCAGGGCGCGACCGACCGGCGAATCCTGATGAAGGAACTCCTCCCCAACATCGCGCCGATCGGCATCTCGTTCTTGTTGATCGGCATCGCGACGGTCGTCACGCTCGAAGGCGCGCTGGCCTTCCTGGGCCTTTCCGTGACCCCGCCGACGCCGTCGTGGGGCAACATGATCAACGAGGCCCGCACCATCTTGCAGACCAATCCGTGGCTGGTCATCTTTCCGTCACTGGCGCTCTGTCTGTTCCTGCTCTGTCTCAACTTCATCGGTGACCGCATCCGCACGCACTTCGACGTGACGGAGGTGAAGCTATGAGCGACGAAAAGCTACTGGTGGTCAAGGACCTCAAGACGACGTTCGACACCGCCAACGGGCTATTGCCGGCCGTCGGCGGCGTCTCCTTCGATCTGGACCGCAACGAGACACTGGGCATCGTCGGCGAGTCGGGCTCGGGCAAGACGGTGCTGTCACGCACGATCATGGGATTACAACCACGCACGAAGGTCAGCGTCACGGGCTCCGCGGTGATCGACGGTTTCGAAGTCGTCGGCGCGAGCGAGAACGACAAGCGCAAGATCTGGGGCACCGAGGTCGCCATGGTGTTCCAAGATCCCATGACGTCGCTCAATCCCGTCATGCGCATCGGCAAACAGATCGACGAAGCGCTTCGCGTTCGCCTCGGCATGGACAAGGCGGCGGCCAAGGCGCGCGCCATTGAACTCCTCGAGCTCGTCGGCATCCCCTCGCCCCAGGAGCGCTACGACGCCTATCCCGGCATGTTGTCGGGTGGCATGCGCCAACGCGTCGTCATCGCCATTGCGTTGGCCTGTTCCCCCAAACTCCTGATGGCCGACGAGCCGACCACCGGCCTCGACGTCACGATTCAGGCCCAGATCTTGAACCTGCTGGACGAACTGAAGGACCGCCTCAAGATGTCGGTCATCCTCGTCACCCACGACCTCGGCGTCGTGGCGACGCGTACGTCGCGCATCGTCGTCATGTACGCCGGGCGAATCGTCGAGACCGGCAACACCCGTGACGTCTTCTATCACCACCGCATGCCCTATACCAAGGCCCTGCTCGAGAGTTCGCCCAAGGTCTCGAACCACAGTCACACGCGTCTCGTCACGATTCCCGGTCGACCACCGAATCTCTTGAACCTTCCCGACGGATGCGCCTTCGCGCCTCGCTGCTCGTACGCCACCGATCAGTGCCACCTCGTTCGTCCCGAACTCGAACCTTCGAGCGAGCCCGGCCACACCTTCGCCTGCTGGAATCCCCTGCCCGTCAATGAAGAAGGAGCCCTCGCGTGAGCGACGTCCGCGAACCACTGCTCAAGGTCCGTGACCTCGAAGTCACGTTTCATGCGCACGGTCACTCCGTGAGCGCCGTCGCGGGCGTCAGCTTCGACATCTTCGAGGGTGAGACCCTCGGACTGGTCGGCGAATCGGGCTGCGGCAAATCGACCACCGGCAAGGCCCTCATGCGCATCGTGGAACCCTCGAACGGCACGATCGAACTCGACGGAACCAACGTCGCGACCCTGTCGGGCAAGGTGCTGCGCGCCGCGCGCACGAAGATGCAGATGATCTTCCAAGACCCGATCAGTTCGCTCAACCCGCGCCGGCGCGTCAAGGACATCGTCGCCGAGCCCCTCGACTGCTGGAAGAAGGTGCAAGGTGACGAGCGCACGTCGATCGTCCACGACCTGCTGAGCAAGGTCGGCATCGACCCCGTCGTCTACGGTGACCGCTACGCGCGCCAGTTCTCCGGCGGCCAGTGTCAACGAATCTCGATCGCGCGATCGCTCGCCATGCGTCCCAAGCTGCTCATCTGCGACGAAATGGTCTCGGCCCTCGACGTCTCGGTGCAGGCTCAGATCCTCAACCTCCTCGAGGACTTGAAGGCGGAGTACGGCCTGACCCTGCTCTTCATCGCGCACGACCTGGCCGTCGTGAAGAACGTGAGCGACCGCGTCGCGGTCATGTACCTCGGCAAGATCTGTGAGATCGGACCGGCCGACACGCTCTATGAGAGCCCGGCCCACCCCTACACCGAGTTCCTGCTCGGCGCTGCGCTCGAAGCCGACCCCGACTCACCAATGCACTCCCAGACCCTCGAGGGCGAACCGCCGAGCCCGATGAACCCGCCGAGCGGCTGTCGTTTCCGCACCCGCTGTCCCAACGCGACCCAGAAGTGCGCCGACGAGGAGCCGTTACCCCAGGAAGTGGCGCCAAAGCATCTCGTGTCGTGCCACTACCCGCTCACGATCCACCACAAGACGCCGACCCCGACCGCCGTCGACGGCTGAGCACGTTCCTTTAACCGACGAAGCCCGCCCCCTCCGTTAGAGAGAGGGCGGGCTTCGTCGCTGAGAACTACTCGCCTTGGGGAGCCTCTTCAACTTCCGTCGCGCCGCCGTCGCCGACTTCGGCAGCGTCCGCATCGATGACCTCTGCGTCGCTCTCGTCACCGTCGGGAGCCTTGCCCGAGACTTCCACGGCGTACTCGGCCCAGGCGGCCTGCGCCTCGGTCTCGGGCGTGAACTCCCCGTACTCGATGCCGCCGATGTAGTTGCCTTCGTTGTCGTAGGCGTGCGAGCCGAAGGCTTCGCGGTACTCCTCGGAGACCTCGCCACCCTCGGCGGCCTGCTTGATCGAGAGGCTGATCCGGCGACGGGCGGTGTCGAGTTCGATGATCTTGACCCACAGCTCTTCGCCGGCCGTCACGACCTGGTCGGGTGACTCGACGTGGTGCGCCGCCATCTCCGAGATGTGCACGAGACCCTCGATGCCCTCGCCCACTTGGACGAACGCGCCAAAGGGCACGAGCTTGGTGACGCGGCCGTAGACGAGCTGGTCCACGCTGTGGCTGTCGGCGAAGACCTGCCACGGGTCGGACTGCGTTGCCTTGAGGGACAGCGAGATGCGCTCCTTCGAGAAGTCGACGTCGAGTACCTCGACGTCCACCTCGTCACCGACGGTGACGACTTGGCTCGGGTGGTCGATGTGCTTCCAGCTGAGCTCCGAGACGTGAATGAGTCCGTCCATGCCACCGAGGTCCACGAACGCGCCGAAGTTGACGACCGAGGAGATGACGCCGTGACGACGCTCGCCGGGCTTCAGGTTCGAGAGGAAGTCGCCGCGCTGTTCCTTCTGGGTCTCTTCGAGCCACGCGCGTCGTGAGAGCACCACGTTGTTGCGGTTGCGGTCGAGTTCGATGATCTTGGCCTCGACGGTCTTGCCGATGTAGGGCTGGAGCTCGCGGACGCGTCGCAGTTCGACGAGGGAGGCCGGGAGGAATCCGCGCAGTCCGATGTCGACGATGAGACCGCCCTTGACGACCTCGATGACCACGCCCTTCACGACTTCGTCGCGGTTCTTCAGCTCTTCGATGTTGCTCCAGGCCTTCTCGTACTGCGCGCGCTTCTTCGAGAGGACGAGGCGTCCTTCCTTGTCCTCCTTTTGCAGGACGAGGCATTCGATGCGCTCACCGATGGAGACGATCTCCGAGGGGTCGACGTCGTTGCGGATGGAGAGTTCGCGCGCGGGAATCACGCCCTCGGACTTAAAGCCGATGTCGAGCAGGACTTCGTCGTGGTCGATCTTCACCACGGTGCCGGTGACGAGGTCACCGTCTTCGAACTCGAGGACGCTGTCGCCTACGAGGGTGGCGAGGTCGGTGCCGACCATGTTGTCTTCGGTGATGACGCGGGGACTGTAATGACCCTCTTCGTCAAAGGTGCCCATTTGCTGGGGGGAAAGGAGGCTGGTGCCGTCCGACATGCGTACTTCTTTCATACGACCACACCGGGGTCAGCTAGGGAATAAGGAGAGGGTCGCCGGTGTAAACCCAAGGATTAACCCTAGCAAAGCAACGCTTAACCCTTGGCGGCGGCCCAGTTGTCACCCCAGTGCAGGGTGACCTCCAACGGGACGCTCAGGTGCGCGGCGTTGGTGAGCGCGTCGATCATCACGGCCTCAACACGCTCCTTCTCCTTCGGCGGCGCCTCGACGAGGACTTCGTCGTGGACCTGGAGGATCAGACGGGCCTCGAGCCGTTCGGCGCGAAGTTGACGGTCCAGGCGCACGAGCGCCGATTTGAAGATGTCGGCGGCGAGGCCCTGGATCCCCGAGTTCATGGCCTGACGCTCCGCCGCCTGGCGCTGCGGGCCGGTCGCCGTCGCGATATCGGGGAACGGGCGGATCCGCCCGAACTCGGTGCGCGAGAAGCCCTGGGCCCGGATCTCCTTGATCGTCTGGTCCATGTAGGCACGCAGCGACGGGAAGCCGGCGAAGTACTTGTCCATGATCTCCTTGGCGGCGCCCACCGACACGCCGAGTCGGCGACTGAGCCCGAAGGCCTCCATGCCGTAGGCCAGTCCGTAGGAGACGGCCTTCGCCTGCTCGCGTTGCTCGGGCGTCACCTCAGAAGGCGCGACGCCAAAGACCGAGGCCGCGATGGTGCGGTGCACGTCCTCGTGTGACGCGAACGCCGCGAGCAACCCCGAGTCCTGGGAGAGGTGCGCCAAGATTCGCAGTTCGATCTGGTTGTAGTCCGACACCGCGAGCTGCATTCCCTCACTGGGCACGAACGCGTAGCGCAGGCGCCGTCCCTCTTTGGAGCGCACGGGGATGTTGTGCAGGTTCGGACTGTCCGACGAGAGCCGTCCGGTGCGCGCCACCATCTGGGCGAAGGTCGCGTGGATGCGACTGTCGGGTCCGACCGCGTCGATGAGCGGCGCTCCGTAGGTGCCGCGAAGTTTCTCGACTTCGCGATAACGAAGGATCAGGGGGATGATGGCGTGCTCGTCCAGGATCGCCTCGAGGCTCGACGCGTCGGTCGAAAAGCCCGACTTGATCTTCTTGACCGCGGTCAGTCCCATCTCGCCAAAGAGCACGGTCTGGAGTTGTTGGGGTGAGTTGACCTTGAACTCGTGTCCCGCGACCTCTTGGATCTGCGCGTCGAGTGAGGCCGCCTCCTCGGTGAACTCCTTGGCGATCGTGCGCAGTAAGGCCACGTCGACGCGGATGCCGCGCGCCTCCATGAGTCCGAGCACCATCACGAGCGGCAACTCGATCTGCTCGTAGACGAAGGTCAACGCCCAGCGCTCGATCTCGGCGCGTAGGTGTTCGCGCAGTCGCGCGACGACGCCCACTTCGTAGAGCAGGGTCTCGTCACTGGTCGTCGAGTCAAAGAGTGACGGCGTCGTCGTCACGATTGGCTCATCGAGGAAACGATGGGCGACGTCGGCCAGTTCGTAGCGACCGGAGTTGGCGTCGAGCAGGAACGCCATGATGGCGGTGTCGTCGCTCGGTTCGAGCATCACGCGATCGCCCTCCGCCGCGATGCGATACAGCTCCTTCACGTCGTGGCCGCACGGGGCGACGGTGGCCATCGCGTCGATCAGCTCGTCGAGGTCACAGAGCGCGACGGTACCCTTCGCGGCGTCCAGTACGGCCGCGCGACCGTGGCGAAAGGCCACGACGGGTGTCGCCGTTCCTTTCACGACGTCGCGCAACGTCGACGTCGTGAGCGCCTTCGTCGGCGCCTTGGGCCTCACCGTGACCGGCTCGTCGTCGGTGGCGGACGTGGCGTGGCCGGCTTCGCCGAGCAGGCCCTCCTTCATGATCTGGCCAAAGCGCGTGCGCATCTGGTTCATCTCGAAGCGGTCGAAGAAGGCGTCCACGTCGGCGCGGTTCCATCCACCGAGCGTGATGTCGTGCAGGGTGAAGTCGAGGGGCACGTCGCGGATGAGCAGCATGACCTTCTCGTTGTTGCGGGCGCGCTCCTCGTAGGTGGCGAGGTTCTCACGCAGTTTCGGGGTCAGATCGCTCAAGTGTGCGTAGAGGTCGTCCATGTCGCGGTACTGCGCGAAGAGTTTCGCCGCCGTCTTCTCCCCCACGCCCGGCACGCCAGGCAGGTTGTCCGAGGTGTCGCCTCGAAGGGCCGCCAGCAGCGGGTAGCGACTCGACTCGATGCCACAGCGCTCGAAGATGCCACTCTCGTCATAGAGCGAGTAGTCCGAGACACCGCGACGGTTGTAGAGCACCTTGACGAAGGGATCCTCCACCAGTTGGAACGCGTCGCGGTCGCCCGTGACGACGACCACGGGAATCGACTCGTTGCGCCCCCAGGTCGCGAGCGTCGCGAGCACGTCGTCCGCTTCGAAGTTCGGCACCCCGAGGACCGGGATGTGCAGCACCTCACAGAGATTGCGAATCAGTTCGAACTGGTGCTCGATCTCGGGCGGCGTCTCGGCCCGACCGCCCTTGTAGTCCTCGACCATGTCGTCGCGGAACGTGCCACCCGTGAGGTCGAAGGCCACGGCGAGCGCGCGTGGGTTTTGGCTGCGCACCAGTGAGATGAGCATCGCGGCGAAACCGTGCAGCGCGTTGGTGACGATGCCTTCGGAGGTCTGTATGTCCGTGGGCAGCGCGAAGAAGGCGCGAAAGGCTAGGGACATCCCGTCCAGCAGCACCAGGGGGCGCTGGTCGGCCGCCGACTCAGCCAACGAACTCGCCCTTCAAGATCTGCTGGGCGATGTCGCGCATCCGCGTGCGACCACGCATGGCCGACTGCTGGATGATCTCGAAGGCCGCCGGCTCGTCGAGGCCCCGATCCTTCATGAGCATCTCCTTGGCGCGCTGGACGATCTCACGCGTTTCGATCTTGTCGTCGACGTGACTCACCTCGGCGTCGTGTTCCTCTTCGGCGGCGGGACTGAGAAGGGCCGCCAACTTGGGCAGGATCTCGCTCGATCGAAATGGCTTCACGAGGTACGCCACGACGCCGGCGTCGCGCGCGCTCTCGATCAGGCTGCGCTGACTGAAGGCGGTCAAGAGGACCACGACCGTCGAGCCGCCCTTGAGCGCACGCGCGACTTCAATGCCGTCGAGTCCGGGCATCTTCACGTCCAAGAGCGCGAGGTCGGGCTGGAGGTCCTTGATCATCGCGAGGGCGTCGTCGCCGCGCGCCGCTTCGCCCACGACGAGGTACCCGTCACCCTCCAGGATCTCTTTGAGATCGAGTCGAATAATCGACTCGTCATCGGCGATCACTACTCGTTTATCCATTGTCATCATCCGGGGACCAGTCTCGCAGGAGTTCGTCTCGCGCTTCAAGGAGCTCTCGTACCTCTTCGGCGCGGCGATTCATTTCGGCGTTCGCCACCGTGACGTGGCGAGAGAGATCGTCGTACTCGTGGGCCAGCAGTGGCGTCTCGGAGACCAGGGCGCGAATCCGCGCATCCTCTAGGGCGTCATTCCACACCGCGACCTGCTCGCTCAGTACGTTGAGGCTCTCGCGGGCCTGGGACAGTTGGCGCTGCACGTCCTCGAGACGACGTTTGTGGAGGCGCGAACTCATGGAGGGAGTCTAAATCGACATCAGACATCAAACAGAACGTCCGCCGCGTCGAGCATCTGCGATGACGGCGTGACGCCCAAGCCGTCGCTCACCTGGTCAATCTCTCGCTCGTAGCCCTCGAGTCCGACCGAGACCGGGGCCAGATCGCTCGGCTCCTCCACGCAGTTGCGCGCGAGCAGCGCGTGCACGTGGCGGGCGTAGGGCGACTCGAAGAAACCTCCCACGTAGGGACGCAGACCCGCCTCGCGGGCCGCGAGGATGATGGAACGGGCGTTGGCGAGTCCGCCCACCCGGGCCGGCTTGACACAGACGATCTGGGCCGCGCCGTAACGAACGATCTGGCCCACGTCGCGCACACTGCGCACCCCTTCGTCGATGCTGAGCGGCACGTCCAATAGTTGCGCGAGCCGGGCCGAGTCGACGACGTTGCCCACGGCGTAGGGCTGTTCGACGCCCGCAATCGACACGACCTCGCCGACGATGCGGACCTGCTCGATCACGTCGGCGTCAGTTCGGGCACCACAGTTGAAATCGAGCAACACCGGCACGCGGAGTCGGCGTAGGCGCTCGAGGGCGAGCGTCGTGGGCATTACTGATGAGGTCTTGGCGCGGACACGCGCCACGTCCGGTGAAATCGACCACTCGGTGTCGTCGAGCAGCGAGACCGTCGCCTGGTGTGGCGTGTCGAACCGCGCGGGCCACAACGACGACGCTCTCTGTCCGGTACGACGCAGCTCACGATCGAGGATCGCCATCTCAACCAGCGCGACGGCGGGGCTACTCGCCGGCCTCGATCCCGCGAAGCGCGCCACTCGGGTCCACGAGGGCACGTCGCCTTCACGCTCGAGGATCTGCGCCAGTTGCGGGACCACGAACACGCGCAGTTCGTCGATCACGTCGGCGAGCGCGGCGTCGCCGTTCAACCCGAGCGGCTGTGGCGCCACCTCTCCGAATCCGGCGACGCCGTCGTGCTCGACGCGCAAAAACAGTCGGGCCCGTGCATCGTGACGTTGCCCGGCGGCGAGGACTGCGTGACGCATCGTCACGTCCTGACGCCACAGGGTTGTCCTCACCTCGATACTTTAAGTTGAAGTAACGTGGTCGCCCTAGCCCGGATGGCGGAATCGGCAGACGCGGAGGCCTCAAAAGTCTTTACTCGAAAGGGTGTGTGGGTTCAAGTCCCACTCCGGGCACTGTTACCGTTGAAGGATGTCTGATTCCACGGCGCTTCCCTTCCGCGACGACATCGTCGCCCTCTTCCCCGGTCAAGGTTCGTTGAGCGGCGGGGCCGGTGTCGACTGGCAGTCGAATCGGTTCTGGGACCTGATCGCGCGCGTGAGCGACGCATCGCGTCTCGACGTCGCCGAACTGTTACTGACGGCATCGGACGCGGACGTCGTACGCACCGACCGCGCCCAGATCGCGACCTTCGCCCTCTCCCTCGTTGGTTGGTACGACCTGCTCGATCAGGGCATCCGACCGCGCTATCTGCTCGGCCACAGTCTCGGTGAGTTCAGTGCCCTCGTCGCCTCGGGACTCTTGTCACTCCAGGACGGAGCCCGACTCATCGGGGTGCGCGGTGCCGCGATGGCCCGGGCCGCCGCGGCGACGGAGGGATCGATGGTGGCGCTCATGGGCGGCGACGACGGCGCCCGCGACGCCCTTCAAGGACTGAGCGAGGTATGGACCGCGAACATCAACGGCACCGGACAGATCGTGGTCAGTGGCACGCGCGCGGGACTCGATGACCTGCTGGCGCGTCACAAGGAACTCGGTTGGCGACGCGCGACACCGCTGCCCGTCGGCGGCGCATTCCACTCGCCGCTCATGGAGCCGGCGCAACTCGAACTCGACAAGGCACTGGCCAGCGTGACGTGGGGTTCGACCGAGTCGATCCTGATCTCCAACGTCGACGCACAGGTGCACACCTCGGCCGACGACTGGCGCGCACTGCTCTCGCGTCAACTCACCTCGCCGGTGCAGTACCTCGACGCGGTCCTCTGCCTACCCGACTCGGTCACGACCACCATTGAGATGCCACCGAGCGGGGTGCTCAACGGCCTCACCAAGCGAATCCGCACCTTTGCGTCGCAGTACGCACCGGCCTCGTTCGCCGAGATGCAGGAGATCGCACTATGAGTCGCCACGTCATCGTCACCGGGGCCAGCCGCGGGATCGGCGCATCGATCGCTGAGCACTTCATCGCCCAGGGCGATCAGGTCGTAGGATTCTCGCGCTCCGGCGACGCCCCCAGTGGTTGCGCCACGTCCGTTGCCCTGGACGTGGCGGATTCGAGCGCGGTCAACGACGCGGTCAAGGCCTCGATCGCGCAGTTCGGTCCCGTCGACGTCGCGGTCGCCAACGCGGGCGTCACCCGTGACGGCCTCGCGCTACGAATGTCCGACGAGCAGTGGCGCGAGGTGCTTGCCATCAACCTCGACGGTGCGTTCTTCCTGGCGCGCGCGACCCTGGCCTCGATGGTGCGCGCGCGCAGCGGCTCGATCATCTTCATCTCCTCCGTCGGTCCTTTCATGGGCGTGCCCGGTCAGGCCAACTACGCCGCCGCCAAAGCCGGGATGGTCGGCCTGGCCCGGTCATTGGCCAAGGAAGTGGCCTCGCGCGGCATCACCGTCAACGTCGTCGCGCCCGGGCTGATCGAGACGGACATGACCAGTGACCTCGGCGACGCGAAGGAGGCCATGACGGCCCTCATCCCCATGGGACGGGTCGGCACGCCCCGCGATATCGCGGGCGTTGTCGGGTTCCTCGCCAGTAACGAGGCGCGCTACATCACCGGCGCCGTACTGCCGGTTGACGGCGGTATGGCGATGGGCCTCTAAACGTCCGACGGACCGGTCCGATTTAGTACGCTTGAGCGAGACAAAAAAGGGGCATTTCCATGGACCGTAACGAAGCATTGAGCAAGTTCACCGACAACGTCGTCGAAGTACTGGCAGTGGACCCTTCCAAGGTGACACTCGAGGCTTCATTCAGTGACGACCTCGGTGCCGACAGCCTCGACTTGGTCGAGCTCGTCATGGCACTCGAAGAGACCTTCGACATCGAAGTCGCTGAAGACGAACTGAAGGACATCCGCACCGTTGGTGAGTCCTTTGAACTGATCTACGCCAAGCTGTAGTGCACGTCGCAGTCACCCCGTCGGGTCCCGTGCCGGGCTTCCGGGTCGCGGTCACCGGCCTTGGCGCGATTTCGTGCGCCGGACTGGGTGTGAACGCGCTCTGGAGCGCCCTGTTGAAGGACGTCGCACCCGAGAGCAAGCGGATCGCGCCCTTTGACTCGTCGCACATCGGCGGCCCCAAGGAGCTTCGGCGCTTCGACCCCTTCACGCTCTACGCGTTGATGGCGGCCGACGAGGCGTGGCGCCAGAGCGGGCTCAAGGGTCCCCTCCTTGACGCGGGCAGCATCGTCACCACGGGTATCGGAGGCCTCCAGACCGTCATCGAGCAACTCCGGGTACTCAACGAGAAGGGACCCGACCGCGTCTCGCCCTTCATGGTGCCCATGATGATGCCCAACGCCGCCACGGCCGCCGTCTCCATGCGCTTCGGACTCGGAGGACCGTGCGAGACGGTGACCACCGCCTGCGCCGCCGGTACGCACGCCATTGGCAACGCCGCCCGACTCGTCGCGACCGGTCGCAGCACGGTCGCCGTCGCCGGGGGCGCCGAGGCCGTGATGGTCCAGATCGCGGAGGCGGGATTTGCGAACATGACCGCGCTCAGCAACACAGAGTTCTCACGGCCCTTCGACGTGGACCGCGACGGCTTCGTGATGGGTGAGGGCGCCGGAATCTTGATCCTCGAGGAGTGGGAGCACGCCAAGGCCCGCGGCGCGACCATCTACGCCGAAGTCCTCGGCGCCGCGTCCACCGCCGACGCGCACCACATCACCGCCCCCGACCCCACTGGTCTGGGCGCGATTCGATGCATGGAACTCGCGCTCGCCGACGCCGAGGTCGCGATCTCAGAGGTGTCGCACATCAACGCCCACGGCACGTCGACGCCGCTCAACGATCTCGCCGAGTCGGTCGCGATGCACAAGGTCTTCGGGGACCACGTCCCACCGGTCACGTCGATCAAGGGCCACCTCGGACATTCGCTCGCGGCGGCCGGGGCACTCGAAGGCGTCGCCTCGGTGCTCACGCTCGTCAATCAGGTCATCCCACCGACGGCCGGCACGACGGTGGTCGATCCCGCCGTCGAACTCGACGTCGTCATCGGCGCGCCGCGCAACGCCGACGTTGAGGTCGTGCTCTCGAACTCCTTCGGCTTCGGTGGTCACAACGGCAGCGTCGTCTTTCGCCGCGCCCACGTCTAGTCAGCCCAGTTACATCGGCCACTCATTGTGGTGACGAACGACGTAGGCGTTGTCGAAGGCCCATCGCGCGTTGGCGATGAACTGACCCAATAGGACGGGATCCTTCTCGCCCGGTGCGTTCTCAACGCCGGCGCGGACGTCAACGCCCCAGACGGGGTAGTTCTGCACGATGTCGATCACGTTGGACGGCGTGAGTCCACCCGAGGCGATGATGGGCGTTCGCACCTCGATGTCACTGAAGAGTTCGAGCGAGTCCATCAACGAGTAGTGGTCGTCCGACTCGGGAACGACCACGTAGTCGACACCCTCCAAGGACTTCACGACATCGTGGTTGGCGGTGCTCGCCAGGGTCCGAAAGACGGTGTTGACGCGTTGAGCGACGTAGGAGAGGTCCTCGTTGGTGATCGCGCCGTCGATCTGCACGGCGGAGAGTCCGAGCGTATTGGCGATCTCCACGATCCGCTGGGGCATCTCGTTGCGGAAGATTCCCACCGACGTCGCCCCGACCGGCAAGCGACGCACGATGTCGTGCGCGGCGTTCACGGAGATCTGTCGCGGCGTCGGCCCGAAGTCGAAGCCGACGGCGCTCGCGCCGAGTCCAATCGAGAACAGCGCGTCGTCTTCGGTGGTGACCCCGGAGACTTTGATGAAGAGTCCTTCAGTGTTCAACCGCACGTGATCTCCTTGCGACCACGTTAACGGCCAGTTGGAAGCGAATCAGGCAATCGGCTCGACGTGGACGTCAGTGGCGTCGGCGAGTTCGCGAGAGTCCAGCAATGTCCGATGGGCCACGCCCAGACCGAGCACGCCGTCACCACTGTGCATCGCCGTCGTGAGACCTTGCGGTCCGACGGGACCCTTGGAGGTCAGCACCTCGTTCACGCGTTCGACGCTCGGACCCGAGACCCGCACCAGGCGCCACGGCACGCTCGACCCGCGTGCGTCGAGTCGACCGACCAGTTCCTGGCCAGTGAAGCAGCCCTTCGTGAACGAGATCGTCGTCGCGACGAAGGAAGCCCCGAAACTGTGCGGCGTGAGACCGAGGGCGAACTCCGCGGGACCGGGCACGCCGGCTCGGATCTGCTCGGCGGTCGTGTCGAGGGGACCTTCGACGACGTCGACGAGTGCAAGGGTGCACTTCGTTCGAAGGAGAAATCGCTTCAATCTGGTGAGCGACACCTCGGCGAGTTCGCGCGGCACGCACAGCACCAGTCCGTCAGGTGCGCGCGTCACGAGACACGACGTGATGACGACACTGTCGGGGGCGAGCAGGAGGGCCCATCGTCCGTCGTCCCCGAGGTCCGCGAGGTCTTGGCTCAGCTGTCCCTGGAGAAAGGACTCGGCCTCGGGACCAGTGGCGTCAATGTGTGACCAGTGCGGCGGCGCGTCAACAAGTACTGAAGTCGTCTCACTCATCGCCAATTACTCTATGGGCGACCGCTACGGACGCTCCCAACGAGAAGGCATCAGTCAATGACCATGCAGACCGAACTCAACACGATCACATCGACGATGAACGACCTCGCCGTTCGCATCACCGCACTCGTGGAGAGCGAGGGATCGGCCATGCCCCCCGACATCTACACGGAACTCGTTGCGGCAGAGCGAACGATCGGCGCGCTCCTTCGACGGCTGAACCGAGTAGCCGGACGAATCGGGTAGCGCGACGATAGCCTTCGCACATGACCGATTCGTGGCAACGCAGCCATTCGCTGACGCCCGAACGACGACTCGAAGTCCTCAACCTGCTCAACCGCACGGAGTCCCTGCTCGGACGTGAAGCGATCGACGAAGGTCGCCGACGCATTGTCGTGCACGGGTGGCCCGCGGAGCACTGGTTGCAGTATCACGAGGGACTACTCGCCAAGTACGCCATGGCGACCGGCACCACTCGGGCCATGGTCGAGATGTGCGGCGGTGACGTCGACGGGGACCTCCTCCACAAACTGCTCGAACATCACGAGGTCCTCGAGTGGTGGACGCGCGGAGCACAGATCCCCGTTCATTCTGAGTGTGACGTCGTGCGCACCCTCCAACTGATGCAGGTCGCGTTGCCCGTCCCGGCGGTCGCCGTGCCCGACGGCGCGACGCTGCGCGTCTACGAGCCCGGCCGCGACGAGGACGCGTGGCTCGAACAGAACAACGCGGCCTTCTTCCACCATCCCGAACAGGGCGCGTGGATCAGGTCGGACCTGGATGAACGAACCAGTGAGCCGTGGTTCGACCCGTCGGGCTTTCTCCTGTTGGAGATCGACGGACGTCTCGCGGCGTCGTGCTGGACGAAAGTGCACGAACTGCACCCGGACCGCTTCGGAGAGATCTACATCATCTCGGTCCACCCCGACTTCCAGGGTCGCAACCTCGGCCGGGTCATGGTCACCCAGGGACTCGACGCACTGCGGCGCAAGGGCGTCTCGACGGCGATCCTCTTCGTCGACCAGTCGAACAAGAACGCCGTGGCGCTGTACGAATCGCTGGGCTTCACGGTCGAACGCGACGACCGGCTACTGCGCTTTACTCGCCCCTAATGCACGCCGACGAGTCGGCCGATACCAAAGGTCACGGCGGCGGCGAACGCGCCCACGAGGATCTGGCGCAGCGCCCACTTCACGATGCCGTTGCGCGTGAACCAACCGATCATGCCCCCGCACGACCCCGGCCGCCAGTACCGCGAGGAGGACCGACCAGAGGATCGGATCGCCCTTTGACGTGACAATCCACGGCAGCAGTGGAATGAGGGCGCCCACCGCGAAGGAGAGTAACGACGAGATCGCGGCGGCCCACGGTGAGCCGGTCGCCGAAGGGTCGACGCCTAGCTCCTCGCGGGCGTGCGTGCGCAGTGCCATCTCGGGGTCGCGCATGAGGTCGATCGACAGTCGATCGGCGAGTTCGGGATCGATGCCGCGCCCAACGAACAGTTCGCGAAGCTCTTCGCGCTCTTCCACCGGCGAGGTCTCGAGGGACTTTCGCTCCACGTCAATCTCGTATTCGAGGAGCTCCTTTTGCGCGCGCATGGAGACGTACTCCCCGCTCGCCATCGAGAAGCCGCCGGCCACGAGTCCGGCTAGGCCCGCCAGTCGCACGATGTTGTGGCCGGGACTGGCACCCGCGAAGCCGAGGATGAGCGAGGCGTTGGTGACCAGGCCGTCACTCGCGCCAAAGACCGTCGCTCGGTACCACCCACCAGCGACCTGACGGTGCTTTTCAGAGTGGTAGTTCTCCGGCATCGTCTCATCCTACGGTTCTCCTTGCGTCAAGGTCCCTGAACATGCGCCAAACTACAATGGCCTCTGGAGGTTTCTATGACGACGCACGTGAAGAGCATTGCCGACCTGACCCCGCTCATCGGCACACACCTCGGGTATTCGGACTACCGAACGGTGACCCAGGAAGAGGTCAACCTCTTCGCGGACGCCACGGGTGACCATCAGTGGATCCACGTTGACCCCGAGCGCGCCAAGGCCGGTCCCTTCGGCGGACCCATCGCGCACGGCTACCTCACGTTGTCGCTCATCCCCGTGCTCCTCGGTGGCGTGATGAAGGTCGACGGCGTCGCCATGGGCGTCAACTACGGGACCAACAAGGTTCGCTTCACCAGTCCGGTGCCCGTCGGTTCCGAGATTCGAGCGGGGGCGACACTCGCGGCCGTCGACGAGGTCGCCGGCGGGGTCCAGGTCGCCCTGGACGTGGTGGTCGAGGTGAAGGGGGCGCCCAAGCCCTCGTGCGTCGCCCAAGTGGTCTTTCGCTACTACCGCTGAGTTTCTTGCCCACCACTCCCCTCCCCCAAGGCGAAGAGAAGACTCGTCAGGTCCGTGTCATGTTCGACGCCATCGCGTCGCGCTACGAACTGGTCAACAAGTTGATGACGTTCGGACTCGACGGCCGGTGGCGCCGTCGCGCCGTCGCCGACCTACGCCTCCCTCGCGCGAGTGTCGTCCTCGACGTCGCGGCGGGGACCGGTGACTTCACGCGCGAACTGGCCCGCCAGGGACTCCGAGGCGTCGCGACCGATCTCAGTTTCGGGATGCTGCATGCGGGACGGGCGATGAACGACTGCGTGCAGGCGGACGCGTCGATGCTGCCCTTTCGATCCGGTGGCTTCGACGGCATCACCTGTGGGTACGCCTTGCGTAACTTCACCGATTTGGCCGCCACCTTCGACGAGATGGCCCGCGTGGTGCGCCCCGGCGGACGACTGTCGCTCTTGGAAGTCGCCGAGCCGCGTTCGGGACTCTTTCGCGCCGGGTTTCGCCTGTGGTTCCGAAAGGTGGTCCCCTTCATTGGTTCATTGGTCTCGGACCGGGCCGCCTATCACTACCTGCCCCAGTCGACGGCCTACCTGCCCGCGAGTGAGGAGATCGCTCGGATGCTCAACCGCTCCGGTTTCTCCGCGGTGAACCACCGTCGCGTCATGGGCGGACTCAGCCAGCAGTTCGTCGCCACGAGGACCTCGTGAGGTTCATCAGGTCCCAGATCGCGGCCCAACCGCGCGACGTGCTTCGAGCCCTCGGGGCCCGTGACGGCTGGCTGCTCGAGAACACCGAGGTCCTGCGAGTCGGATTCGGTCGAGCAGTCGATGTCGTGACGTTGGTCAACGGTCTCAACGATTCCTTCGACGCGACCGCGCAACTTCGTCGCCACACGCTCGACGGCGTCGAGGGGCCCTCAGGTTCTGGCGTCGTCGCCTTCGGCGCGTTACCGTTCGACCGATCCGCGAATGGGCAGCTCCGGGTTCCGGAGTTCTGTATCACCCAGTACCGCGACGGTGACGCGTGGCTGAGCACCCTCGAGGGTTCCACGCAATGGACCGCGCTGCTCGACGAAACGACCGCGCCGGTGCAGGAGGCCCAGAGTCTTCGCTCGCTCACCATGCAGCCCACACCCGACGAGTACGCCCACAACGTCGCGCTCGCCGTGGAGATACTGCGCTCCAAAGAGATCGACAAGGTGGTGTTGGCCCGATCAGTCCACGGGACCGTGCCCGAGCCGATCGACCCCGCCGCGATCGCCCAGCGACTCCACGGACGTGAACCGCTGTGCACCGTGTACTCCATGCCCACCGTCGACGGTCGGCGCTTCGTCGGGGCGACGCCCGAACTCATCGCGCGCCGCGACGGCGCCACGTTGGCCTGTCACCCACTCGCCGGCACGATCGCGCTCCCACCCAACGTCGCTCCGGACGACTATTTGAATTGGCTACTCGGAAGTTCCAAGAACCAGTACGAGCACAGCGTGCCGGTCAATGAGATCGTCACCGCACTCGCGAGTGTGTACGACGACGTGCACGCCGAGTCGAGTCCGTCGATCGTGGCGTTGCGAACGCTGGCCCACCTCGGTACGTGGATCAACGCGTCATCGCGCTGCGCCGCTGACGCACCGGACGCGCTCGCGGTGCTTCGCTTGCTGCACCCGACGTCCGCGGTCGGCGGCGTGCCGCGCCAGAGCGCCTACGAACTCATCCAGCGACTCGAACAGCACGACCGTGGCTACTACGCCGGGCCACTGGGCTGGATCGACGCGAACGGCGACGGCGAGTGGTGGATCGGTTTCCGCGGAATTGAAGTGAAGGGTAACGAGTTCGAAGCGTGGGCCGGCGCCGGCATCGTCAGCGAATCGGACCCCACCGCTGAACGTGAGGAGACGAAGGCCAAGTTGGCGAGCTTCCTCTCCTCCGTGTTGGTCGACGTCGTCCAGTAGTAGTGACCGGGGCCCGTCCCCACGTGCGGGTGCGGTGACGTCGCCACCACGGCGCCGGGGCCTCCAAGGGGTGAATTACAGAGCCTTGGCCGTCTTGGCTGAACCGGTTGCCGAGGCGAACGGCCGCTCGATCGCCCACTTCGTGACCAGCCACAACGCCTCGATCACGATCGCTTGGGACATCTTGGACTCACCGTGTTCACGGTCGGTGAAGGAGATCGGGACCTCGATGATCGACGCCCCCGCGCGCCGCGCACGGTACGTCATCTCGATCTGGAAGCCGTAGCCGTCGGCTTTGACGGATCGAAAGTCGATCTGTTCCAACACGTCCTTGGAGTAGACGCGGTAGCCGGCCGTCGAGTCGGCCACCCCGAGGCCCAGCATGATCGAAGCGTATTGATTCCCTCCGCGCGACAGCATTCGCCGTGACAACGTCCATTGTGGAATGTGACCGCCGGGCACGTAGCGCGAGCCAATGACCACGTCGTGGTCCTCGGCCGCGCTGAGCAACGACGGAAGAGCGAGAGGGTCGTGACTGAAGTCGCAGTCGATCTCCACGAAGTGGTCGTAGCCCTGTTCGATCCCCCACTCGAAGCCCGAGCGGTAGGCGACGCCGAGGCCGCTCTTGTTGGGACGACGTAACACCGTGATCTGGCCGACGTCTTGGCCGACTTCCTCGGCTAGTGCGGCCGTGCCATCGGGGCTCGCGTCGTCAACGACCAGGATGTCGCACTGGGGTGTGACCTTGCGCAACGTGCGCAGCATCGGCTCAACGTTCTCGATCTCGTTGTACGTGGGAAGGACCACGAGCGTGCGCATCGGGTAATTCTACCGATGCGCGCCGATCGGCCAAAGGGCGCCCCGGTGTTTGAGATTCGCCAATATGCCCGCTTAAGGTACTGCTATGCCCGAACCGGTCAAGAAGAAGCGACTCGCGCTGCCACGCGAAGTCCGCATCATTCTGAGCGTCGGTGCACTCGTCTTCGTCCTCGAATATTTGGTGTTGCCGCAGTTCTCGTCGGCGCGACACAACTTGCACCTGTTGGCCACGGTCAACCCGGTGCTCGTCACGTTGGCGGTGCTGATGGAGATGTCGGCCATCTACGCCTACGTCGAGTTGACCCGGTCCGTGCTCTACCCCTACGCCCCGAGCCGCTACAACCTGCTGCGCGTGAACCTCGCCGGTCTCGCGATCAGTCACGTCGTGCCCGGCGGCACCGCGCCCGCCGGCGCGCTCTCCTATCGAATCTTCAACGAACTCGGGGTGCCCAAGGACACGAACGCCTTCGGTCTCGCGGTCCAGGGAGCTGGGTCGGCGGTCGTGCTCAACATGATCTTCTGGTTCGCGCTCGTCATCTCGATTCCACTGCGCGGCTTCAACCCCGCCTACGGCTTCGCGGCCCTCCTCGGCGTGTTCCTCATGGCCGCGTTCTTTGGCACGATTCTCCTCATCACAAGGGGTCAGCGCCAGGCCGCCAACTGGCTTCGCTGGCTCGCCCAGCGAATTCCCGCGCTCGATCCCGAGAAGGTCACGCGTCTGCTCGCGAAGGTCGCCGAGCGCATCACCATGCTCGTGAACAATCGGCGAACGCTGTGGTCGGCGTTCATGTGGGCCGCGCTCAACTGGCTGCTCGACGCGGGATGTCTCTGGATCTTCATCTGGTCCTTCGGCCGCATCGTCTCACCGATCGATCTGCTCGTCGCCTACGGGCTCGCGAACATCCTGGCGGCGATTCCGATCACGCCATCGGGACTGGGCATCATCGAAGGCGTCCTCATAACGACCCTCGTCGGTTTTGGCGACCCGCGAGCCCAGGCGATCCTCGCGGTCCTCGCGTACCGACTCGTGAACTTCTGGATCCCGATCCCCGTCGGCGGTGTCTCCTACGCCTCCTTGATGTGGCGCAAGGAGAACGGACTGGCGCCTAAGCCAGAGCCCGGGACCGGAGCAGCGCCAGCCGTTTGAATTCGTTCTGCGCCGAAAAGTTGTTCACCGGCTGGAGACGGCGCCACCGGCGGTCCGTGCCCAACACCCAGGTGTAGAGGTCGTCGCGCCACGTGACCTCGAAGGCCTCCAGGAGCTCCTGTTGCAACGTGCGGTTCTCGATCGGCACCTGCACCTCAACACGCCGGTCCAGGTTGCGCTCCATCAGGTCGGCCGATCCCATCCAGATGGAGAAATCGACCTCGCCCGGCGAGCCGAAGATGAAGATTCGCGAGTGTTCGAGGAACTCGCCCACCAGGCTGTGGACCGTGATGTTCTCCGACAGTCCCGCGACACCAGGTCGCAACGAACAGAGCGTGCGCACCTCGAGGCGAATCTCCACGCCGGCCGAACTGGCCTCGTAGAGGGCGTCGATGATGGGCGGGTCGGTGAGGCCGTTCACCTTCATCGAGATTCGCCCCGACGGACCGCGGTCACGCTGGGCCTTGATGAGTTCAATCACCCGCGACCTCGTCGAGAGCGGACTCACCATGATCTTCTTGTACTCGCCGATCCGACTGAAACCCGTCAGGAAGTTGAACAACTCACCGACGTCGTCGGTGATGGCCTGGTCGCAGGTCAACAGCCCAAAATCTTCGTAGGTTCTGGCCGTCTTGCCGTTGTAGTTACCGGTCGCGATGTGGACGTAGCGAACCGTCGTGTCGCCCTCACTGCGCAAGACGAGCGCCGTCTTGGAGTGCGTCTTCAGCCCCACGATGCCGTAGACCACGTGGACGCCGGCGTCTTCTAGGGCCTTCGCCCACTCGATGTTGGCCGCCTCATCGAATCGGGCCTTCAGTTCGACGAGCGCCACCACCTGTTTACCGGCCTCGGACGCGTGAATCAGTGACGCCACGATTGGCGAGTCACCCGACGTGCGATAGAGCGTCTGCTTGATGCCGACGACTTTGGGATCGGCGGCGGCCTGTGCGATGAACATCTCCACGGAGTCGGTGAAGGACTCGTAGGGGTGGTGGAGGAGAATGTCGTCTTCGCGAATCGCAGCGAAGATGTCACCCACGTGGTCGCCGTCGAGCAGGCGTCGCGGCGTGATCGGGGACCACCCCTCACTCTTGAGGTCGGGGCGATCGATTGCGTAGAGACTCCACACGTCGTGCAGCCCGAGCGGTGCGTCGGTCACGTAGACGTTCGAGCGATCGAGGTCCAACTGGTCGACGAGGAGATCGAGGAACTCCGGTGACATGCCGCTCTGGATCTCCACGCGCAGCGCTTCGCCGAAGCGGCGGCGGCGAAGCTCGACCTCGAGGGCCACGAGCAGGTCGTCGGCCTCATCTTCTTCGAGGGAGAGGTCCGCGTTGCGCGTGACGCGAAAGAGGTCGGCGCGACCCACGGTCATGCCCGAGAACAGCCGACCCAGATTGGAGGTGATGAGGTCCTCCAGCATGCACCACTGGCCATCGTTGGCTTGCAAGAAACGTGGCAACGAGTTCGGGACCTTCACGCGCGCGCTTCGCTCCTCACCGGTCACGTCGTCACGCACGTAGACCGCGATGTTGAGCGAGAGGTTCGAGATCATCGGGAAGGGATGGCCCGGGTCGACGGCCAACGGCGTGAGCACCGGATAGACGTTCTCATCGAAGTACTTGGTCAGTCGGTTGTGATCGGCTTCGTTGAGGGTGTTGAACGCGACGATCGCAATGCCCTTCTGCGCGAGTTCCGGCAGCAACACGTCGAGCATCAGTCGGTCCTGACGCTCCACGAGCGAGAGCACTCGTTCTCGAATCAGCTCCAACTGTTGGCGGGGACGCACGCCGTCGACCGAGGCCGTCTGGACGCCAGCGGCCACCTTGTCTTCGAGACTCACGACACGAACCTGGAAGAACTCGTCGATCATGTCGGCGAAGATCGCCACGAACTTGAAGCGGTCGAGAATCGGCAACATGTGGTCGTCGGCGAGGTCGAGGAGTCGTGCGCCGAACTCCAAACGAGAGAGTTCGCGACTCGAGAACCTCTCCGGCCCGAAGGCCTGCACGTCGATGAGAGGGGCGCCGGATCTCTCGGCGTCCATAAGGTCCATTCGTACATCGTACGACTACCATTGATTTGTGGCGAGACACGCAAGCACTGCATTGCCTTCCGCGCCGCGCACAACCGTCACGCAACCGTCACGGGGCCGTCTGACGGAGCTGGGTCTCATGTTCCTGGCCTGGATTGTCATCTCGGCGTTCTACGTACTCGCTTCGCTCGGAGCGAAGGGCCATCTCCCCACTCGCCTCGGCGTGTTCCTCACGTTCATCGTCGCGATCTCACTCGCGCTTCACTTCGCCATTCGATTTCTGGCGCCCAATTCGTCTCAAGTGCTGCTCCCGATCGCCACACTCTTGAACGGTGTGGGTTACGTGGAAATTGCGCGTTGGGATCCGCCGCTCGCCGGGAACCAAGCCCTCTGGGTACTCATCAGTGCTGCGGGCCTCGTCGCGACGCTCATTCTCGTGCGCCACGTCCGTGACCTCGACCGCTATCGCTACCTCACGCTTCTGCACGGCATTGGGGCTACTGCTCTTGCCACTCATTCCCCACGTCGGCATCCCCAAAGCCTTGACCGGAGGAGCACGCCTCTGGGTCAAGGTCGGTCCCATCTCGTTTCAGCCGGTGGAGATCGCGAAGATACTCCTCGTCTTCTTCTTCGCGTCGTACTTCGCGGCGAATCGTGAGTTGCTCTCCACGCCGACGCAACGAATCGGACGGCGCCAGATCGTGCCACCCAAGACCTTGCTGCCGATCCTCTTCGCGTGGGGTTTCTCCATCGCCATCCTCGGCGCGGAGAACGACATCGGCTTCGCGATGCTCCTCTTCGCGCTCTTCATCTCGATGCTGTGGGTCACCACCGGCCTCAAGACCTACGTCGTACTGGCGTTCGCCCTCTTTGGCGGTGGCCTCTACGTGGCCGCCCACTACTTCACCCAGATCCACGACCGCGTCACGCTGTGGCTCGACCCGTGGGCCGTCTGTGCGGGAGTGACGCAGAACTGTCAGATCGCCTGGGGTTGGTACTCACTGGCCGCCGGCGGCGTGTCGGGCACCGGCCTCGGTCTCGCCAACCATGTAACCGGCTACATACCAGAACTCACCTCGGACATGATCCTCGTGGCGATCGGCGAAGAGCTCGGCTTCCTCGGCATCATCCTGCTCATCTGTCTGTTCGCGAGCTTCGTCGGCGAGGGTTTTCACATCGCCCAGAAAGCCACGTCTGATTACGTGCGTCTCGCCGCCGCGGGACTCGCCGCGACCATGGGATTCCAGGCCTTCGTCATCATGGCCGGGATCCTTCGCATCCTCCCCTTCACCGGCATCACGTTGCCCTTCGTCGCCTACGGCGGGAGCTCGCTCTTTGCCAACTACGTCATCGTGGCGTTGCTGCTTCGAATCTCTGACGAGAATGCGGTCGAGCGACGCGGTGGCGAGATCGTCGCCGTCAAGTTCAAGAAGCGCCAAGCGCAGGACGACTCCACGGCGCGGCGACTCTAAGTGGCTGAGCGGTTGGACAACTCCGCACCTCCCTACAAGGGTGAGGGCTTCTTCGCGTTGTGGCACTTCTCTGAGGATCCGACGCTCGGTCGGTTCGCTCCACACAGACCGGTCACCAATCCCGAGATGCCGCCACTCGTCTGGGCGATTGACACCCGCCACTCGCCGACGTACTGGTTTCCCCGCGACTGTCCTCGGGCCTGCATCTGGAACCTGCCGACCACCTCAGAGCGGGACCGCGAAGTCTTCTTCTCACAGAGCAGCACCCCGCGCATCCACGTCATCGAATCCGCGTGGCTCGAACGGATGCGCGAGTGTCGTCTCTACGCGTATCGCATGCCCAGTGAGACGTTTCGCCCCGACTCGGTCACTGGCTACTGGGTGAGCAATGACGTCGTCCACTCGATCGAACGCGTCGACGTCTACGACCTCATTGACCGACACGTGGACGCGGAGATCGAACTTCGCGTGACGCCGACGATCTTGCCGTTCTGGGACCAGGTCGCGGGCTCCACGCTCGGCTACAGCGGGTGCCGCCTGCAGTTCGTCGGTGCGCCGCCTGACCGCTACGACCCCTTATGACGGCCGCGAGCGACGGCGAGTTCGCTTAGGCGTAGTAGTCGCGCAGCACCGATTCGGCGCACAGGATTGGAGCTCGGACGCTCTGGCGCGTCGCGAGAATGAGCGCATCGCTCGTTCGACAGTCGAACACGTCGTGCCCGCTCGGTGACATCACGTCGAGTTCCGCGTAGAAGACCCCGTTCTCGAAGCGCGTAATGCGTGCCGCCACGATGTCGGCCTTCAGTTGCTGGAGGATCTTCGACATGACCTCGTGGGTGCCCGGGCGCCGTCCGTCGATCTTGTCCAGGGCATTGTGCAGCGCGATGGCCTCGGGGAGCGCGATGGGAATGGCGAGGTAGCGATACGGGGTGTCGGATTCGGTGAGGTGGACGAGCGGCGAAGTGTCGGAGAGGTCGTAGAGCACGGACTCGACGCTCATCAGATTGAACTGAACGGTGTCGGGGTCGACAGCGACGGCGTCGTCGGCGACCACGATGGTCTCGTCGACCGCCACGTCGGGATCGGGCCCTACCGCGCTGGCCCCCGCATCGGCCGTCGTGTCGTCGCTCATCAGCTTCCCAATCTAATTGCCGTTGCGACGAGAGACAGAAAGGAGCAGTCCCCCGGCCGTGAAGAACACCAACACCGCCGACCCGCCGTAACTGAGGAGCGGGAGGGGAATGCCGGTCACGGGCATGATGCCCATCGTCATGCCGATGTTTTCAAAACAACTGAAGGCGAAGAACACGAAGACGCCGATGCAGATGAGTCGGCCCATGCTGTCCTTGGCCAGTTGACCGATCCGGAACATGCGAAAGGCGACGTAACCCAGTAACAGCAGGATCAGGACCGATCCGATGAAGCCGACCTGTTCACCAATCGCGGTGAAGATGAAGTCGGTGTGCTGTTCGGGCACGTAGCCGAGGTTCGTTTGGAGGCCGTTGAACAGTCCCGCTCCGTGCAGACCGCCCGAACCAATGGCGTTCTTGGCGTTCACCACGTTGTAGATGTACTGCGCCCATTGGGGGCTCGTGGCGTCTTGGTGGAGGAACGCGGCGAATCGGTCGATCGCGTAGCGCTGCACGAGGTCGAGGTAGAACGCGATCACGATGCCGGCCGACCCGAGGAACGCCAGTAGCGTCAAGAATCGCGGCGGGACGCCCGCGACCACCAGCATCGCGCTCACCGACAACACGATGATGATCGAGGTGCCGAGGTCGGGCTGGAGGATGATGAGCAGCAGCGGGACCGCGGCCATGACGAGCAGTCGCGCGACGTCGTACATGGTGAGGCCTTCGGGTCTGCGCTGACAGAACGTGGCGATCGCGAGGATCAAGATGAGGACGGTGAACTCGCTCGGTTGAATCTGCAAGATGCCGATGCTGTACCAACGCTGCGCGCCGAGCGCACTCTTGCCCACGAAATAGACACCGATCAGTGACAGCAACGACAACACGTACAGCGGCGTCGTGACGATCTCGAGTCGTCGATAGTCGATGAGTGACACGACGTACATGACGATGATGCCCAGGACCACGAAGAACGCCTGGCGCTCCAGGTAGTAGTGCGGGTTGAACCCTTCGTTGATGAGCGCTTGACGCGTCGCGCTGTAGATCATGACGACGCCCGTCACGCCTAAGAGGACCAACCCGAAGGCGAGTCCCAGGTCGAGACGCTCTTTGGTTCGCGGTCGAAAGGAAACGGTGCTCAGCGTGTCAGTCATGCGATGACCTCCAACAACGCGGCCCCGTCAACGTCGACGCCCCACCACCATTGCAGTTGCAGCGCCGCCTGATAGGCCAGCATGCCCAAGCCGTTCGCCGTGCGGCACCCGGACTGGTCATGGAGTGCGCGCCACGCCGAGACGCGCGGTTCGTAGGTGATGTCGACGGCGATCGTGTGGCTCCCCACACCCTGCATGACCGCCGAATCCGCCGGACGGCCGTTGATCGGCGTCGCGTTGACGATGAGGTCCACGGGCCGATACGTCAACGAGAAGTCGTAGACGTTCGGGTACTTCGCCACGAGCGCCTCGACCCGGGACTCGGTGCGGCCGTGCACGGCGACTGATGCGACACCGGCCTCGACCAAACCGTCCACGATGCCTCGGGCTGCTCCCCCGGCCCCGAGGATGACGACGTGCGCGCCTTCGATGTCGACATCGAACTGACCGCGCACGGCGTTGACGAAACCGGCACCGTCGGTCGAGGTGCCGAAGTAGTTTTCCGTCTCGCATCAAGAGTGAGTTGACCGATTCGGTTCTCTTCGCGACGTCGTCAAGTTCGTCACAGATCTCGAAACCGAAGCCCTTGAGCGGCATCGTGAGCGAGAGCGCGTCGAACTCCTTGCGGACGGTCTTGTTGAGTTTCACCCTGTCCTTCGACCCGAGTTCCACTCGTCGTGATGTCCCTTCGAGCCCGGCCATGGCCAGGGCGGCCTCGTGCAGCTGGGGCGTGAGGGAGTGTTCGATCGGTGAGCCGGCGACTCCGAGGCGCCACATCATCCGATTCCCCGCTCTTGCGCGATCTTCTCTTCGTGCAGTTGCTGCTTGAAGGTGGTGGAGAACGCCATGGTCCCATCTTTATTGATGAGCGTGAAGTAGAGCCAGGACCCCGCCGGTGGATGCAAAATGGCGCGCAGTGCGAATTTCGAGACCGCGCAGATAGGCGTCGGCGTGAGGCCCACGTTGAGGTAGGTGTTGTAGGGCTCTTGGGTCTGGAGCATCGCCGGCGTCACCGTGCCGCCGTCCTGTTTCAGGTAGTACAACACGGTCGCGTCCATCTGCAGGGGCCCGCCGCGCGCCAGTCGATTGAAGATGACTCGAGCGACCTGGGGCATGTTGACCGGGTAGTAGCCCTCCTTCTCGACGATCGACGCCCCGATCACGAGTTGGTAGGCGTTGAGACCGTTCAGCGTGGTCGTCGGCGTGAGGCCGACCGACGACGACTCCTTCACGAAGCCCTCGACCATCTTCTTCGCCAACATCTCGGGCGACTCGCCCGGGAGGATGAAGTACGTGCCGGTACCAATCAGGCCTTCGAGGGATCCGGCCGAGGAGAACGGACTCGGCGTCTTTGCCTGCGTGACATCGGCGGTGAAGGTGTTGGCGTAGGAGACACCCTCTTCGTTCGCCACGAAGCCTTCGACCTCGTACAACGTCTGTCCCGCGGCCACGGTCACGGCGGGAACGTTCGGCACGTGACCCGAGAATGGAATGAATGGAGAAGAACGACGATCCCGTGGTGAACTCATACTTTCCGCCCGTCACATGGAACGCGCCCACCGTGCTGGCGTACAGTCGAAAGGCCAACGGCGACGCGATGACGTGTTTGTCGTGGAGCGTCGCCGCGATCTGTGACGTCGATTCGTTCTGGTGCACCGTGACGATGACGCTCGTGCCCTTGCCGTGGAAGATCGGCTCGACTTGTAACGCGAACCATCCGAAGACGACCACGAGAGTGACGACGAGACCGAGAATGATCCGGCCCAGCGGCTTATTCAGCATTGAGCCCATCTAGATAGTTTTGCAGCATGATGACCGCGGCCGCGCTGTCCACGCGACTTCGCTGGTCTTTCGCACGCAATCCAGCCTCTGACAACGACTTTTGCGCCGACAGCGTCGAGAGACGTTCGTCCCACTGCAGCACTGGAATTTCGGTGATCTTCTCCAACACCTCTTCAAAGAGTTGCTGGGCGTCGACCGTGCTCGCGGTCTCGTTGCCCGAGAGCGCCACCGGTAGTCCGATGACGACGGCGCCAATGGCCTCCTCGACGATCAACGCGGTGAGTTTGTCGATGAAGGCGGCGTCTCGCGACCACGCCGGCCGCGGAAAAGCCATCGACTGATTCGAATCGCTGATCGCAATGCCACAGCGCTTGGTCCCGGGATCGATGCCGAGGACTCTCGCCATTACGCCTAGAGCGCCGCGGCCGCGTGCAACACCGCGTCGATGCCGCTCGGATCACGGCCACCGGCCAGTGCGAGGTGAGGTGCACCACCGCCACCGCCACCGACGAACTTCGCGAGGTCCTTCACCGCCTGGGTCGCGTCGAGTGACTGGTCGGACGCGACGGCGATCGAGACCTTGTCGTCACTCGTGCCGACCAGGACGACCGCACGACGGCCCCGTCGCTGCAGGTCTTGGGCGAGTGAGCGAAGTTGCTCACCGCTGTATCCGTCGACGCGCGCCACCAGCAGGTCGCCCTCGACCTGGGCGTGCAACTCCTGGGCCAGGTGCGAGAGTTGTGACTGACGAAGTGACGACAGCTGCTTCTCGAACTCGCGTTGACGCTCCACCAGTCGTTCGAGCGCCGGCACGACGTCGTCGAGCGACGTCTTCAGGATCGACGCCACTGAACCGAGCGCCGTCTCCATCTCGTGACTTCGTTGGTAGGCCCCCATGGCGCTGACGGCCTCGATGCGACGGGTGTTGGAGCCAATGGACCCTTCGCTCACGATCTGAACCTGGCCAATGTCACCTAAGCGGTCGACGTGCGTACCGCCGCAGAATTCGAGGCTGTGCGTGCCGGCCCGCACCACCCGCACGCGGTCGCCGTACTTGTCACCGAAGAAGGCGATGGCGCCCATCGTCTCGGCATCCTTCTTCGTCGTTTGAATGGTGTTCACCTCTTCGTTGGCGACGACATCTGCGTTGACCAACGTCAAGATCTCGGCGGTCTCTTCGGGGCTGACGCCGCCACCGTGGGAGAAGTCGAAACGTAGACGGTCCGGTCCGACGAAGGAACCCTGCTGGCGCACGTGATCACCGAGGACCGTGCGTAGTCCGGCGTGCAGGAGGTGGGTGGCCGTGTGGTTGCGACGCGTCGCTTCGCGCCGGACCGGGTCGATCGTGGCGATCGCGGTCTGGCCGGGGTGGATCTCACCGCTGACCAGGCCTCGGTGGGCGAAGAGGCCACCGGCGACACTCTGGGTGTCGAGGACCTTGAAGGATCCGGTCTCGGTCACGATCGTTCCGGTGTCGGCGACCTGGCCGCCCGACTCGGCGTAGAACGGCGAGGAGTCGAGGAAGCAGCTCCCCCATCGCCGTCTTGACCAGTGAGCAGCGCGAGCACTTCGGTCTCGATGCTGTAGCGAGTGACGTCACGTCCCACGAACTCGGTCGTCCCGTGTCGATCGATCAGTTCGCGATACTGCGCGTCGTCGGCGAGATTCAACGTCTTGGCCTTGGCGCGCGCGCGTTCGCGCTGTTGCTTCATGGCGTCGTCAAAGGCTGCGCGTTCGACGCGGAGGCCGGACTCCGAGACGATCTCCTCGGTGAGTTCGATCGGGAAGCCGTGCGTGTCGTGCAGTTTGAAGGCCACGTCGCCCGGGAACACGGTCGAACCGCTCGCGTGCACGTCGCGCTGGGCGTCCTCGAGCAGGACCAGACCGGTGCGAAGCGTGCGCGCGAATCCGGCCTCCTCGCGTTCGAGCACTTCGACGATCAGCTCGCGGTCCTTCACCAGGACGGGATAGGCGCCGCCCATCTTCTCGATCGTGGCGTCGACGAGTGACTGCGCGAGCTTCACCTCAGAGCCGGCGCGCCGCGCGGCGAGGACGGCGCGTCGGATGATGCGACGCAGCACGTAGCCGCGGCCCTCGTTGGAGGGCAGCACGCCGTCCGCGACGAGCATCGTCATGGCCCGTCCGTGTTCGGCGATGCGTCGAATCGCGATGTCGGTGGTCTCGTCGGAGCCGTAGGTGACGTCGAGCGCGCGTGAGGCGGTCTCGAGGAGCGGCGCGAAGAGGTCGGTCGCGAAGACCGAGTCGAGTCCATTCAAGATCGAGAGCACGCGCTCGAAGCCGGCCCCGGTGTCGATGTTCTTCTTCGGCAACTCCGAGAGCGAACCGTCGGCGCTCTTGTCGTACTGCGTGAAGACGAGGTTCCAGAACTCCACGAAGCGATCTTCGCCGCCGGTCGCCGGGCCGCCGTCGGCCCCGAACCGCGGGCCCTTGTCAAAGAAGATCTCCGAGCTCGGCCCACAGGGACCCGTTGCGCCCATCTCCCAGAAGTTGTCCTCGCCGAGACGCTGGATCCGTGACGCGGGAACGCCGATCATGTCGCGCCAGAGCTCTTCGGCCTGGTCGTCACTCGTGTGCACGGTGACCCAGAGTCGCTCGGGGTCGAGTCCGAAACCCTCAGTGATCAGGCCCCACGCGTAGCGAATGGCCCCCTCCTTGAAGTAGTCGCCAAAGGAGAAGTTGCCCATCATCTCGAAGAAGGTCAGGTGGCGCTGGGTGATGCCGATGTTGTCGATGTCGACGGCCCGGAAGCACTTTTGCACCGATACCGCGCGCGGCCATGGTGCGGGCTCCTCTTCGGTGAAGTACGGCTTGAAGGGGACCATCCCCGCCACCGTGAAGAGCAGTGACTGGTCGAAGGGGATCAGACTGGCCGAGGGCACGACCGTGTGGCCGTTGTCGGCGAAGTAATCCAAGAAAATTGAGCGAAGTTGGGCGGCTTCCACGGGCCTTACTCTACTGGCGAGGGTGAATTGCCCTCGTCCTCGCGCTGCACCATGGCGCGCCACTGTTCCACCAGCGCCTTCTCGTCCGTAGTCGCTCGGGTCGAAGTATCGCTGGCCCACCTGGGACGCGGGCAGGTACTGCTGGTCGACCCATCCACGATCGAAGTCGTGGGGATACTTGTAGTCGCGTGCCAAAGCCCAGCTCTGACGCGCCACGGTAGGCCGAGCCGCGCAGATGGTCGGGGACCTCGACGAGTCCACCCTCTTGGACGGCGCGGGTGACGGCGCCGAGCGCGCGGGTGACCGAGTTGCTCTTGGGCATGAGGGCCAACGTCAAGGTCGCGTGCGCCAAGGTCAGGCGCCCCTCGGGCAGTCCAATGAACTCGACGGTCCGCGCGGCCGCGTCGGCGAGCACCAGGCCCATCGGGTCGGCCAGTCCAATGTCCTCGCTCGCGAGGATCACGAGCCGCCTCGCGAGGAATCGCGGACTCTCGCCACTCTCGAGCATCGTGACGAGCCAGTACAGGGCTCCGTCGGGGTCCGATCCTCGCACCGACTTGATGAAGGCGCTGATCTGATCGAAGTGCGTGTCGCGCGACTGATGATAGAGACGGCCGTCGCGCGCCTGGGCGACCTGGTCGATCTCGACGAGGTCCGACGCCGGCTCTTGGGCGCGGGCGAGCACGATCGCGGTATCGAGCGTCGTGAGCGCGACCCTCGCGTCGCCGTCACTCGCCGACGTGATCGCCTCGAGCGCTTCGTCGGTGATGGCACTGTCGCGCAGCGCCACGCCCCTCTTCACGAGCACCTCGAGGTCACCTTGTGCCAGTGGGTGCAGTCGCCATAACGTCGAGCGACTCATCAGGGCGGCGTTCACCTCGAAGTACGGATTCTCCGTCGTCGCCCCGATCAAGACGACCTGGCCGGTCTCGGTCGCGGGCAAGAGCAGGTCCTGCTGGGACTTGTTGAAGCGATGGACCTCGTCGATGAACAACACGGTGCGTTGGTTCTGTTCGCCGAGGCGCTCGCGAGCGCGGTTGAGGGCCTCGCGCACCTCCTTCACGCCGCTCGTCACGGCCGACAGGCTCTCGGTCGCGTAGCCCGCGGAGTTCGCCAGTATCCGTGCCAGGGTGGTCTTGCCGGTGCCGGCCGGTCCCCACAGGATCATCGAGGTCAGTTCGCCGGCCTCGACGAACCGGCGGAGCGGTCCGTTGGGACCGACCAGGTGCGCCTGGCCCACGAGTTCGTCGAGCGTGCGCGGTCGCAGGAGATCGGCGAGTGGCGCGGCCTGTTTCAGGCGCTGAGCGACGGCGTCGTCAAAGAGTGACGTAACTCAACCTTTGGCGACGGGTTTGAGTCGCAGTTCACGCATCTGTTTCTCCGCGATGCCCTTGGGCGCTCCGGTCATCAGGTCGGTCCCCGACTGCGTCTTGGGGTAGGCAATGACCTCTCGGATGTTCTCCTCCCCCGCGAAGATCGCCGCGAGGCGGTCGATGCCAAAGGCGAAGCCGGCGTGCGGTGGGGCACCGCACTTGAAGGCCCCGAGCAGGAAGCCGAAACGGCTCTCGGCCTCCTCGTCGCTGATTCCGAGCGCGCGAAAGATTCGCGACTGGATGTCCGCTCGATGGATTCGAACTGAGCCACTGCCCAGTTCCCAGCCGTTCAGCACCAGGTCGTAGGACTGGGAACGCACCGACAAGGGATCTGATTCGATCCGGTCGATGTCGTCGGGGTGGGGCATCGTGAAGGGATGATGGGCGGCCTGTGGGTTGCCGTCTTCGTCGAGTCCTTCGAAGAGGGGGAACTCCGTGATCCAGACGTAGCGGTGCGGTCCCTCACTGACGGGCGGTCCCCCGATGGCGGTGCGTAGTGCGCCGAGCACGTGGCAGGCCTGGACGTACTCGTCGGCGACGCACAAGACGAGGTCACCGATTTCGGCGCCGTCAACGTTGCCAATGGCCGCTGCCTCATCCTCACTCAGGAACTTCGCGAGCGGTGAATCAAGTCCGTCGCTCGTAATGCGAAACCACGCGAGGCCCTTGGCGCCGAGTTCCTTGGCCTGTTCGGTCCACTGATCGAGCGTCGCTCGCGAGGTCGCCGCGCCGCCGGGCACGCGCATGGCCTTGACGGTCGCCGCTGAGAACGCCTTCACCTGCGTCGAGGCGAAGACGTCCGAGAGGTCGCGCAGCACCATCCCGAAGCGAAGGTCCGGCTTGTCGGTGCCGTAGAGGTCGAGCGCGTCGGCCCATGTCATGGAGGGAATCGACCCCGGGCGCACGCCGGTCGCCGCTTCGGCGGCGTCGAGGACCGCCACCGACACGAAGGCGTGAATGTCTTCCTGGGTGACGAAACTCGCTTCCATGTCGAGTTGCGTGAATTCGAACTGACGGTCGGCACGAAGGTCCTCGTCGCGCATGCAGCGCGCGAGTTGGTAGTAGCGGTCGAAGCCACCGACCATCAAGAGTTGCTTGGCGATCTGGGGACTCTGCGGGAGCACGTAGAACTCACCGGGTTGCAGCCGCGACGGCACGACGAACTCGCGAGAACCCTCGGGCGTCGGTGCCCACAACAGGGGCGTCTCCACTTCGCAGAAACCCTGGAGGTCCATGGCGTTTCGAATCGCCGTGTTCACGACCGCGCGAAGGCGGAGGTTACGTTGCATGTGCTCGCGACGAAGGTCGAGGAATCGGTAGCGCAGGCGCACCTGCTCGTCGATGTCGACGCGGTCATCGAGTTGGAACGGCGGCGGCTCCGCGGCGGCGAGTATCTCCACCACGCAGTCAGTGAGTTCGACCTGGCCGGTCGCGAGCTTCTCGTTCACCGTGCCTTCGGGACGCCGCGTGACGGTACCGGTCACTCGCACGACGTACTCGCTGCGCACGTCCACGGACCCGTCCACGACTGCTTGAATGATGCCCGAATGGTCGCGGACATCGAGGAACGCGAGGTGCTCACCGTGTTGGCGACGTTTGGCGACCCACCCACAAACGCTCACCGACGTGGCCACGTGGTCCTCGTTGAGCGACGCACAGAGGAGGTCACGCATGCTCGTGGATTCCAGATTGTTCGACATTCTCAGCTCTTCGTCAGTAGTTCCGCGACCACGAGCGCCACGTCGCCGCGGGCGACCTTGCGCTGTGCCTGCTCGAAATTGTCGCTGCGCAGGTCCCTAATCGTAACCTCGCCGGTGGCGAGCTCCGCCGGACCGATGAGCAGCGCGAAGCGGGCCCCCGACTTGTCCGCGACCTTCATCTGTGCCTTCATCGAGCGATGGTCGTAGGCGCGGTCCGTGGCGAGACCGCCGCGTCGTAACTCGTCCACCAGCGATGTCGCGGCATCCTCACCGGTCGTGTCGATGACGAACACGTCAAGCGCGCGATTGACGAGATTGCGCGGTTCGACGCCTTCGGCCTCGCGCACGATCAAGAGCCGCTCGATGCCACTGCCAAAACCGATCCCACTCGTGGGCTTGCCGCCGAGTTGTTCCGCCAGTCCGTCGTAACGCCCTCCCCCGCCAATGGCGTTCTGGGCGGAGTCGAGCGCGTCAGAGACGAACTCGAAGGTCGTACGCGTGTAGTAATCGAAGCCGCGCACCAGGCGTGGGTCGAGTTGGCTCGAAATCCCGATGGACGAGAGCCCGGCGATCACGTGGTCGAGGTGCGCGCGGCACTGCGGACAGAGCGAGTCGATCAGCATTGGACCTTCGCTCGTCACCGCGACGCAGTTCGCGTCCTTGCAGTCGAGCACGCGCAGCGGATTCTTGCTCCACGTGTTCTTGTGCTCGTCACTCAACCGCTCGACGTTGGCCGCCAAGTGCGCGCGAAGCAGTTCGACGTACGCGGCGCGACAGACCGCGTCACCCATCGAGTTGATCAGGAGACGAAAACGCGTCAGGCCAATGGCCTCGTAGAAGCGATGGGCCAGCGCGATGACCTCGACGTCCACGGCGGGGTCGTCGGTACCGAGGACCTCGACGCCGAATTGGTGGTGCTGGCGGTAACGGCCCTTCTGGGGACGCTCGTAGCGAAAGGCCGGGGTGAAGTACCACGCCTTCCACGGCGTCGTGGGGCTGTGCTGAATGAAGGCCCGCACGACGGGGGCGGTCCCTTCGGGGCGCAGCGCGTGGGTGCGATTGCCGCGGTCGGTGAAGACGTACATCTCCTTGGTGGCCATCTCACTCTGTTCACCGATGCCTCGGTTGAAGACGCCGACGTCCTCGAACATCGGAGTGATGACCAGTTCAAAACCGAAACGGTACGCGAACTGCGCGAACGTCGCAATGAGGCCCTCCCACTCCGCGGACGCGCCGCCGAGCACGTCGTGCGTCCCGATAGGAGCCTGGAAGGGTGTGACCGCGTCGCTCATGAATTCTTGTTCTGCCCCGGTAGTTGACGAAAGGCGTCGAAGACGCCGTCGACGCTCTTGAGCGCCGCCAACAGGCTACTGAGGTGGGTGGGGTCGGCCAGCTCCACGTCGAAGACCATCCGCACGATTCGAGACCCCGACGTGGACGTCGACGACGAGATGATGCTGAGGTGGTATTCGGCGACGACCTTCGAGACGTCGAGCAACAGTCGCGAACGGTCGAAGGCCATGACCTCGAGCACGGCGCGGTACTGGCCGCTCACCGACCCGTCCCATTCGACGTCGATGATCCGCTCACCGAGGCGCTGGGCTAACGCGACGGCGTTCGAACAGTCATCGCGGTGCACCGAGACGCCCCGGCCCTGGGTGATGAAGCCCATGATCGAGTCACCGGGCACTGGCGAGCAGCACCGAGCGAGGTGGATCATCACGTCGTCGAGGCCCTCCACGTAGACGCCGGCCGTTCGTCGCGTCGTTCGACTGGTCCGGGGCATGCGTGTGACGGTCGTGGGCATCTGTTCGGTGTCACCGCCTCCTCGCAGTTCGCGGTCGAGCCGCTGCACGATGGCCAAGGCTGAGATCTGGCCGCTGTCGATTGACATGAAGAGCGCGTCGAGGTCCTCTAGGTTCATGCCCGAAATCACCGCGTCGAGCGCGGCCGAGGAGAGCGACGTCGCGATGGGCAGACCCTCGCGGCGAAGGGCCTTGGTCAACTCCTCGCGGCCACCTTCAATGGCGTCGTCGCGACGCTCTCGCTGGAACCACTGGCGGATCTTGGACTTGGCCCTCGAGGACTGGGCGATCGCCAACCAGTCTCGTGAGGGACCGGCGGTGTCGGACTTGCTGGTGACGATCTCGACCACGTCGGCCGATCGCAAGATGGTGTCGAGCGGCACGAGTCGGCCATTCACCTTGGCGCCGACGCAGTGGTGACCGACCTCGGTGTGCACGGCGTAGGCGAAGTCGATCGTCGTCGCACCCTCGATGAGCGCGATGACTCGACCCTTGGGCGTGAAGACGTAGACCTCGTCCTGGCCGAGGTCGAGCTTCAGGGCTTCTAAGAACGCGATGGGATCGTTCTCTTCCTCTTCCACGTCGGCCAGACGCTGCATCCAGGCCACTTCCTTGCTCGACGCGCCCTCCTTGTAGCCCCAGTGGGCCGCGACGCCGAATTCGGCGCGTCGGTGCATCTCGTAGGTGCGGATCTGCACTTCGACCGACTTGCCACGTGGGCCGATGACGGTCGTGTGTAGCGACTGGTACAGGTTGAACTTCGGCGAGTTGATGTAGTCCTTGAAGCGCCCCTGCACCGGGGACCAGAGCGCGTGGATCGCCCCCAGCACGGCCCAGCAGTCGCGGTCGTTCTCGACGATCACGCGCAGCCCCACGAGGTCGAAGATGTCGTCGAACTCCTTGGCGCCGATCACCATCTTCTCGTAGATGCTCCAGAGGTGCTTTGGTCGACCGCGCACCTCGCCCTTGATACCGAACTCGGCGAGCTTCGACGACAGGGTCGTCATGACCTCTTCGAGGTAGTCCTCACGTTCGGGCTGTCGCGCGGCGACCATCTGCTCGATCTCGGCGTAGCGCTTGGGCTGGAGGGTCGCGAAGCTGAGGTCCTCTAACTGCCACTTGACCTGTTGGACACCGAGCCGGTGCGCCAACGGCGCGTAGACGTCGAGGGTCTCTTGGGCGATGGCGCGCTGGCGAGCCATCGGCATCACCGAGATCGTGCGCATGTTGTGGAGCCGGTCGGCCAGTTTGATGAGCAACACCCGCCAGTCCTGGGCCATGGCGATGAACATCTTGCGAATGGTCGCGGCCTGTTGCTCCTCTTTCGAATCGAACTCCAGGCGGTCGAGCTTCGTGACCCCGTCGACGACGGCGGCGACCTGGTCGCCGAACTCCTTGGCGAGCCACTCGTTGGTGATGCTCGTGTCCTCCACGGCGTCGTGGAGCAACGCCGCGGTGATGGTGGTCTCGTCGAGTCCCAGGTCGGCCGCGATGTCCGCGACGGCGATGGGATGGGTCACGTACGGCTCTCCGGTCCGGCGCAACTGGCCTTCGTGGGCCTTGATGGCCGAAGCGCCCGCGCGGCGGATGACCTCCACGTCACCGTCCGCGTGATGCTCGAGGAAGCGGCCGATGAGGCGCTCGATCGAGCCGGTCAGCGCGGGGTCGGCTGACGAGCGTGAAGTGAGACTGACCATTACGTCAGCCTAACGGTGGGTTAGCGCCGTTTTTGCTTGCGCGCGCGAGCTTGGATGGTGCCGCGCGACGGTGTGCCCGCGACGTTGCGTGCCGGGCGAGGACCGGTCGGGGCGCTCGCGCGCATCTGTCGCTGCGCGCCCTCACCGGCGAGTAACGCCGCGGCGGCCGGGGAAAGGATCGTGTGCCCGCTTCTCAGTCGTGCACGTTCGGCCAACTCTCGGAATCGCGGTTCGCGCTCCTTGAACATGGCGAGCAGCGGGCTCGCGATGAAGATCGACGAGTAGGCCCCACTCATGAGTCCTACGAACAGCGCGAGACCGTAGTTCTGGAGCGTCGTGGCACCGAGGAGGTCGGCGCCGACCAAGAGGACCGCGAGCACCGGCAAGATCGCCACGAGTGACGTGTTGATGGAGCGTGCGAGTGTCTGGTTCATCGAGAGGTTGACCATCTCGCCGTAACTCATGTCGCCGCTCTTCAAGATGCCGCCGGTGTTGTCGCGTACGCGGTCGAAGACGACCACCGTGTCGTAGAGCGAGTAACCGAGGATCGTCAAAATTGCGATGACGGTGTCCGGGGTGATTTGAAAACCAAAGAGCGAATAGACGCCGACCGTCACGAGGAGGTCGTGGACCATGGCGATGAACGCGGCCATGGCCATTTTCGGTTCAAATCGAATACTGATGTACAAGACGACCGCGATGAAGAAGACGATCAGCGCTTCGAGCGCTCGATTGGTGATCTGTCCTCCCCACGTCGGCCCGACGCTGCTGTTGGACACCTGGTTCGAATTGACGCCCGCGGCTTTGCCCATGGCCTTGGCGACCTTGTCGATCAGCGAGGTCTGCGCGTCGCCGCTGAGCGAATTGATGTCGGCGGAGACTTCGTAGGTCTTGGAACCGAGTTTTTCCACGATGGGGTTGTGCAGACCGGCGTTCTCGACGGCCTTGGTCATGTCGACGACCGACGAATGTGGTGCGAGCACCTCCCACGAGGTCCCGCCCTTGAAGTCGATGCCGAGGTTGAATCCACGAATCGACAGTGACCCAATGCCCAGCACGATGATGATGATCGAGATCGTGAACCACGTCCGCTTACGACCGACGAAGTCGATGGTGGTGCGACCCTGGTAAATACGTCCGAGTGGGCCCGGGCTCTTGCCTTCGGTCACGGTGTCCGTCGCGTCACTCATGGACCGAAACTCCTGGTGTCAGTCCGGCCGCCATCGAGAGTGCCGACGTGGACTCTGAACCGCGTCGGCCCAGCAAGATGACGAGTGGTCGAGTGAAGTACCACGTAATCGCCACGTCCATCAATGTGGAGAGCCCGAGGAAGAAGGCGAAGCCACGCACGTCGCCGACGGCGATGAGGTAGAGCAAGACGGCGGCGAGCAGACTCACGGTGTCGGCGGCGAGCACCGTGCGCCAGGCCGACTTGAAGCCCCGGTCGACCGAGGTGCGAATCGAGCGCCCTGCTCGGGCCTCGTCTTTCAATCGTTCGAAATAGACGATGTAACTATCGACAGTGATGCCAATGGACACAATGATGCCCGTGATCCCGGCCAGGTCGAAACTCGGCGCCAGCGACGTATGGCCGAGGCCCGAGATGATGGCCCACAGCAACGCAGCGGTCGTGGCGAGACCGAGCACGATGACGAGTCCGAGAGCGCGGTAGTAGACGATTGTGTAGAGCAACACCAACAAGAGTCCGACGAGACCGGCGCCCAAGCCCGCGACGAGGGAGCTGTGGCCGAGTGTGGCGGAGACGATTTGGGATTCCTGAGGGATGAGTCGCACGGGCAGCGAACCGAACTCCATCGCCTGGGCGAGCGTCTTGGCGGAACCTTCGGTGAAGGATCCACTGATCTGACCTTGTCCGTCAAAGCTGGTGAAGCTGGCTTGATTGGGAAGGATCAGTGGTGCGGACTGCACGACGCCGTCGAGCTCGATGCCGACCTCGGCGTGGAAGTTCTCCTGGGCCACCTTGTCCCACGCGGGGCTCCCGGTCTTGGTCAAGGTGTAGTTGACGAGCCACGCGCCGGCCGGTGTCTGGCCGACCTGCGCCTTGTGCACTGCCTTGCCGGTCAACTGGGCCGGCCCGAGCACCAGGCGAACCCCGGGTGACCCGAGGACGGGCAACAGTACTTCATCCTTTTTGAAGTCGTACTTAGCTGGCGTCGACTTGATACCGGCGAACGCAGGATCGAGAGGTATCTGATTCGTGGGATTGCCCGTGGAGGTATTCACAGCCAGATTGGCCGCCGTCATCAAGTACTGCGATCCACAGGCCGGGAGCTTCCCGGGCGCGACTGCCTTGGTCACTTTGGCCACGGAGGTCTCACAGAGCACCGGACGAAAGAGCAACTGTGCGGTCTGTCCAACCTCATGCAGGACGGCACGAGCGTCGGTGACGCCCGGGACGCTGACCACGACGTTCTTGCCCTGCAGATTGACGGTCGCTCCGGACACACCGAGACCGTTCACGCGGTTGGAGAGGACGGTGACCACTTCTTGCATGTCGGCGTTCGACGCCGGCGTCGCGGGTTTGTAGACAACGGAGAGTCCGCCGGCCAGGTCGAGACCGAGCTTGGGACCCCAACCGAGGCCGAGCGTCACGCCCAAGGCACCAAAGGCAATGGCCATCGTGAGAACGAGGCTGACGATCAAGTTGCGTCGTGAGCCGACCTGTTGGGCCATTACTGCTTGTCGCCTTCTTCGTTATGTTCGTCGTCACTCGACTCCGGCACCGGGGCCGGTGGGTCGAATCGCTTGGCAATTGCGGTCGGGATGAAATCGAGTTCGGCGCCACTGGCGCCGCGAAGGGTCACGAGGCCGTCATCCATCTTGATGACGGTGCCGACGAAGCCACCGATGGTCTGCGCGCGTTCGCCCAGTTCGACCTTGCGTCCCGAGAGACGGGCGGCCTTTTGCTTCTGTGAGCGGGGGCGAAAGTAGAAGAAGTACAGGCCGCCAAAGAGCACCACGTAGACGAGCAGGAGGATAGGACTGAGTGACGAGCCTGACTTCTTGGTGGCCGCGATCAGTAAGTTGACTGCCAACAACATAGAAATTCCTCCGTGATATAGACAAAGAAACCCTAGTCGTTTTGGGGCTCTGGTTTAGACCAGCCCTCCCCCACGAGGTGTCAGACCGAGATGGTGATACGCCCGTTCGGTGGCGATTCGACCGCGCGGCGTGCGGATCAACAGACCGTCGCGTAAGAGGAACGGTTCATAGGCATCCTCGATAGTTGAGGGTTCCTCGCCGCACGCGTGCGCCAGCGTCGTGAGGCCGACGGGCTGGTTCGCGAACTGCTGGCAGAGCAGTCCGAGGATCCTCCGGTCGATCTTGTCGAGCCCGAACTCGTCGACACCGAAGAGCGCGAGACCTTCGACCGCGACGGCGTCGTCGATGACGTCGTGGCCCTGGACCGCGGCGAAGTCGCGGACGCGACGAAGCAACCGGTTCGCGATTCGCGGTGTGCCGCGACTTCGTCGCGCGATCGTTTCGGCGGCGTCATCCTTCAACGTCACTTCCAACAGTCCCGCCGAGCGGCTCACGATGACCGTGAGCTCGTCAACGTCGTAGAGGTCGAGTTGGCCCACGAAACCAAAACGGTCGCGCAGTGGCGCCGCCACCAGACCGGTCCGCGTGGTCGCTCCCACCAGCGTGAAGTTCGGGAGATCGAGACGGATGGCGCGGGCCGACGGTCCTCGTCCAATCATCACGTCGAGTCGGCGATCCTCCATCGCCGGATAGAGAATCTCCTCCACGCCGCGCGACAGTCGGTGAATCTCATCAACGAAGAGCACGTCGCCGTCTTGAAGATCGGTCAACAGAGCCGCGAGATCACCAGGACGTGAAAGAACTGGACCCGACGTGATGCGAAGACCGGCACCCATCTCACTCGCCACGATGCTGGCGAGTGACGTCTTGCCGAGTCCTGGGGGGCCCGCGAACAGCAGGTGGTCGGCAGTCTGGTTGCGGGCACGAGCCGAGCCGAGGACGATCTCGAGGTGTCGAACCAGTTCGCGTTGACCAACGAACTCGGCGAGCGTGCTCGGTCGCAGCGACACTTCAGCGCGGCGATCCTGTTCGTCGGCGACCGGCGCCACGACGTTGCGCGTCAGCTGCTCGACGTCGATCTCGTGTCGACTCATTGTCGCCTCAAGAGGTGTAACGCCTGGCGTAGTGCCACGCCTTCGTCATCGGAGAGTGTGGCGCCGCCCAAGGCTTGACGAACCTCTTGGGTGGTGTAGCCCAGGCCTCGAAGGGCGTCTTCAATCGCGTCGTTCTGCGCCGGTGCGCCCTTCACGGGTACGAACGCACCCGAGACGAAGACCTTGCCCTTGAGTTCGAGCACGATGCGACTCGCGGTCTTTGGTCCAATGCCCGGGATGGTCGCGATCCGCTTGGCGTCATCGCTCTCGATCGCTTGCGCCAATTCGTCTGTCGTCATGGTCCGTAGTGCCGCCAATGCCGTAGAAGGACCAACGCCCGGAGTGACCAGCAACAACTCGAAGAACTCACGGTCGAGGTACGTCTTGAAGCCGTACAGGACGATCGCGTCGTCGCGCACCGCGGTGAAAATGTAGAGCCCGACGACGTCACCGATGGCGTAGTCGTCGAGGGACGCGACGTTGACCTCGTAGCCGACGTCGTGCACGTCCAGCACCAGCGCCCCGCTCTTGTGGTGGTGCAACACCTGGCCGTGGAGCCAACCGATCATGCGGGGCTCTCGACGGGATATTTTCGTTCGCTACGTACGACCATGAAATACGTGATCGCCAGCGCCAGCGCGTCGGCGGCGTCGGCCGGTTTTGGAATCTCCGCGAGTCCACAAAGTCTCGCGACCATTCCCTGGACCTGCACCTTGCTGGCCGCGCCGTAGCCCGTGACGGCCAACTTGACCTCTTGCGCGTTGAATTGGCGAACCGGAAGGTCAATCGCCGCGGCCAACGCCACGGCGACACCACTGGCCTGGGCCACGGGGATGGCGGTCTTGGCGTTGCGCTGGTAGAAGACTCGCTCGACGACGACCGCGTCAGGTCGCGTCTCTTCGAGGAGGTTCCTCATCTCAATGAGCATCTGACCAAGTCGTAGCTCCACCGGTATCTCATGGTCCGTTTCAATGGTTCCGGCTCGAACGGCCTTGAAGGATTCGACGCCGAGGAACGACCCTTCGACCAAGCCGTAGCCACAGCGGGTCAATCCTGGGTCGATCCCGAGTACGAACATACGTTCGATTCTATCTTGCGATACCCGATAATTCGAGGTTTCAACGGGCGAATTCATTCGCCAGGACAGACAGCACGACGCTCCGGGTGAAGAGCCAGAACCGGTAGGTCACCGGCACTTTCACCGACAACTGCGCAATCGCGCGACGACAGTCGTGCGAGAAATGCCAAAGGACGTCGTCCGCTCTTACTGGGAACGTACTACCAGTCACGGATGCAGGCGAAGCAGTGTTGCGAAGGCCTGAAAGGTGGTGAGTGGCGTCAGCCCTCGTAGGCCGCCATGATCTCATCGGCGATGTCAAAGTTCGAGAAGACGTTCTGCACGTCGTCGTGGTCGTCGATGGCGTCCATCAGGCGCAGGATCTTCTTGGCCTCGGTCTCGCTGTCCACCGGAATCGAGTTTTGGGGGATGAGCGTCAGCTCCATTGAGAGAACCTTCGCGCCGTAACCCTCGAGTGCGTCACGCACGGCGCCCACGTCGTGGGGTTCGGTCGTCACCGTGAAGTTCTCACCATTGGCCTCGAAGTTCTCGCCGCCGGCGTCCATGACCCATTCGAGGAGCTGGTCCTCGTCGACGGGTCCCTTCACCTCGATGAGACCCTTGCGGTCGAACTGCCACGACACCGCGCCCGGTTCCGCGATCGTTCCTCCGTTGCGCGCGAACACGTGCTTGATCTCGGCGCTCGTGCGGTTGCGATTGTCCGTCAGCGTTTCGACGATCACCGCGACGCCGTCGGGGCCATAACCCTCGTAACTGATGGCCTCGTAGCGCACGCCCTCCAGCTCACCGGTACCGCGCTTGATGGCCCGCTCGATCGTGTCGAGGGGCACCGAAGCCTCGCGGGCCTTCTGGTACATGGTGCGAAGCGACGCGTTGGTATCGACGTCACTGCCGCCTTCGCGCGCCGCGACCTCGACTTGACGGATCAACTTGGCGAAGACCTTGGCGCGGGCGCTGTCCTTGGCACCTTTGCGGTGCTTGGTTGTTGCCCACTTCGAATGGCCGGACATGGTTCCTCCTGCCCGTTTTGGGCTACATCAATCTATCGAATTAAATGGCGTCGACGAAGAGCCGGTGCACGCGGTCGTCGCTCGTCAGTTCGGGATGAAATGAACAGCCCCAGACGTTGCCCTGTCGCACCAGGACGGGGTGCTCACCGTCACCGTGATCGTGCCACGCGACGACCTCCAGGTCGTCCGACCACGTTTCGATCTTCGGGGCCCGGATGAACACGCCCGGCACCTCGCCGACGCCCTCGACCGTGACCGTCGACTCGAAGCTCGCGATCTGTCGTCCGTAACCGTTGCGCCGTACCGCGAGCGGCAGCACGTCGAAGCTCCACTGGTCGCTTCGCCCGTCGAGGATCTCGTGCGCGAGCAGTATCAAACCGGCGCACGTGCCAAAGACGGGCAGTCCGTCGTCCAGCAACTTCGCGAGGACCGGTCGAAGACCGGACGTCGTGAGGAGGTACGCGATCGTCGTCGACTCTCCCCCGGGCATGACGAGCCCGTCGAGGTCATCGAGCTCTTCGATTGATCGCACTTCGACGGCGTCGGCCCCGACGCCGTCGAGCATCGCGAGGTGTTCACGCACGTCGCCTTGAAGGGCGAGTACGCCAACGCGCGTCACGGCTACCAGCCGCGTTCGGCGAGACGCTGCTCCAGCGAAGCGGTCTCCATGCCCTTCATTGCGTTACCGAGACCGGTCGAGACCTTGGCGACGATGTTGGCGTCGCCGAAAGTGCGTCGTCGCCTCGACGATGGCCTTGGCCATGCGCTCGGGCTCGTCGCTCTTGAAGATGCCCGAACCAACGAAGATCGCCTCCGCGCCTAGTTGCAGCACCAGTGACGCGTCGGCCGGCGTGGAGATGCCGCCGGCGCAGAAGAGTGGGACGGGCAGCTTGCCGCTCAACGACACCTCTTGGACGAGGGCCAGCGGCGCCGAGAGGTCCTTCGCCAACGCGAAGAGCTCGTTCGCGTCGGCGCTCTGCAAACGACGGATCTGCGCGTTGATCGTGCGGAGGTGGCGAACCGCTTCGACGACGTTGCCGGTGCCGGCCTCGCCCTTGGAGCGAATGAGACAGGCGCCCTCACCAATACGACGCAGCGCCTCACCCAGGTTGGTGGCGCCGCAGACGAAGGGCACGGTGAAGCCCCACTTATCGATGTGATTCTCTTCGTCGGCCGGGGTCAAGACCTCGGATTCGTCGATGTAGTCGACGTCGAGCGCTTCGAGGATCTGCGCCTCCGCGAAGTGACCGATGCGGGCCTTGGCCATCACGGGGATGGTCACGGCGGCCTGGATCTCTTGGATCATCTCGGGGTCGCTCATGCGAGCGACGCCACCGTCGCGACGAATGTCAGAGGGGACGCGCTCGAGCGCCATCACCGCGACCGCACCCGAGTCCTCGGCGATCTTCGCCTGTTCGGGGTTGACGACGTCCATGATGACGCCGCCGCGCAGCATGTCGGCGAGCCCGCGCTTGACGAGGGCCGAACCAATCGTTGAAGGATCGTGGGAAGAACTCATACCCTCAGCCTAATTGAGCGTCTTTACCACTCTTCCAACGCGAGGGCGCGAAGCTCCGGGTCATCGAGGTTGCTGAGATCAGTCCCCTTTTGGTCGCTCCAGATGTCAAACCAGATCCAGCGCCACTGGGCGTAGGTGGGTGACGCGAAGAACGAGTCGCTCGCGAGGACCTGTCGGGCGCAGCGGTGCAGGGCGCCGGCGATCCCGAGGGGGTAGCGGATCGCGGCGGCCGCCACTTCGTCGGCGCGGTAGGCCGTGCCCGCCCCGGCGAGCGCGCGACGGGCCTCGTCATTGGTGGTCGCGACGGACGCGACGCTTTCGCGAGGCAACAGACCGAGGCGGTGTCGGGCCAGACAGTGCGCGACGACGCCTTCGAGTTCGATGAGTTCGAAATCGCGCATCGCGGCGTCGGTGACGAAGAAGGAGAGTCCCGCGCCGTTGGGTACGAGCGCCGCGTTGTAGCCCGAGTCACTCACGATGTAGGACTGGACGACGTCGACGCCAAAGGTCGCGGTCAATCGGTCGAGGACCGTCGTGAGGCGCAGGCGGTCCGTCGCGGTCCCACCGGCCTTGAATTGGTCGAAGACGAGATTGCCGAGGAGCAGGCCCTTCTCCTCGTAGCGAACGAGCGCGCGACGAAGGTCCCACGCGTAGAGCAAGGCGATCGCGACGCCCACGACCGGGAGCCAGGGCACGGCCACGACACCGGCGATGAGGGCCAGTGAGACGACGGCGATAAGTATGGTCTGGGGCAACTTCTTGCGCAGCGCGAAACTGCGAACAACTTTGTGGTTGGCGTGCTTCTCGGCGGCGCTCGGTACGTAGGGGTTCTCCCAGGTGGGATCGAGGACCGGCGCGACGTAGCGCGGTCCTCGGTCTCGGGACTGATTCGAGCGGCGCGCCCGCGATCGTTGCTTGGTTGCCACCGACCAAGCCTACCTACTGGGCGAATAATGTTGGCCCGCTCGGGCGTAGAGCTCCAGGTAGTCGTCCATCAACGTCGACATCGACCAGGCCTGCGCGTGGGCACGAGCCGCCGCGATGCGTGCGGGGGTCTCGTTGGCGAGTGCCGTCGCGATGCCCGCTTCGAGCGCCCCGTCGTCGCCCGGGGGGACGAGCAGCGCGTGGCCCCCGGCCGCCTCTCGGTACCCGGTGATGTCACTCGCGACGACCGTGGTCTCGCTGGCCATGCCTTCGAGAAGGATGAGACCGAAACTCTCACCGTGCAGCGCCGGCGCGATCAGCGCGTTCGCCTGACGAAGCCACGCCCGTTTCTGTTCGTCACTGGGCGCCCCGGCGAACACGATCATCTCGTCGCGACCCGCCAGTGACCTCAGCGTTCGACGCTGCGGACCGTCGCCGAGGACGACCAGGCGCCAGCGCTCCTCCCCCTTCGCGTTGTGCGCGCGCACCGCGTTGATGGCGTGCGCCACGCCCTTGCGCTCTTCGAATCGTCCGAGGGTGACGAGGAGCGTCTCATTGCTTCGTTCGCGCGGCGTCGCCACGAACCGGTCCATCTCAAAGCCGTTGAACAGGACCACCGGCCTTCGCCCACACGCGCTGCCCATCGTCTCGGCCGCCGCCTCACTGACCGCGGCGACTTCGTCGAGTCCACGCGCGAGTCGTCGCAGCAATGGCCGCGTGAGGCGCGTGGCCGGTCCTTCGCCGCTGCGATGGAAGGTGGCGACGGCCGGCGCCCCGTGGGCGCGTAACACCGACCAGCCGATGAGCGGCGCGAACGGTTCGTGAAAGTGGACGACGTCGGGCTCGAACGCCGTCACCGCGCGAGCGGCCGATTGCGCGGCCCGCGGCGCGAGAGGTCAAGGGGGCTCGACTTCCGTTCGCCGGCAGTTGCACGAGGTGCCCGAAGCGCAACACCCGCGCCGGCGTGTCGTAGGTCGTCGGATCACTCGCGTCGGGCGCGACGCTCAGCACCTCGTGCCCGCGACGACCGAGCTCTCGACTCATCGCGAGGACCTGTTCCTGGGCACCCCCGAACACGCTGAGCGCGTACGGGGAGATCAACGCAACGCGCACTACGGGCCCTCGAAGCGCGGCTGGAGGATGTGCCACTGCTCGGGGGCGCGACGAATGAGTCCTTCGAGTTCGTTCGCCACGAGTTGGGTGATGCGCGTGACGTCCTCGCGAAGTCGTCCCGTCCGCGACGTATCGATCGGCGGCGTGATGACGGCGAAGTGATCCTCGCCGGGACCCGAGTAGCAGGCGGCGCCCACCAGCGTGGCACCGGTTCGAAGCGCGAGCGTCGCCGGTCCCGCCGGCAGCGCCACGCTCTCGCCGAAGAAGTTGACCGGTATCCCGTTGCCCTGGATGTCGCGGTCACAGAGCAGTCCAACGACGCCGCCCTCTTTCAGCGTCGCCAGCAGCACCGTGCCGGCGTGCTCGTCGAGCGGTTCGATGCGAATGCCGATCGACTCACGCTTCTCCTTGAACCACGCGAAGAGCTCGGGCGGTTCGAGGTCTTCGGCGACGGCGGTCATGCCCAGTCCGAGTGAGTTGAGGAAGGACCCGCCCCACTCCCAGCTGCCGATGTGGGGCAACGCGATGATCGTGCCCAGGCCCTTCGCCTTCGCGTCGTAGAGATGCTCGAGACCCTCGCCGATGCGAAAGCGGGCGAAGACCTTCTCCGGCTCAATGCCCGGGAGCTTCGCTCCCTCGGCCCAGTACTGTCCGTAGCTCGCGAATCCGCGCGTGACGAAGCGGTTCAACAGTTCCTCGTCGAGTGCGTCGTCACCGTGTCGCAGGGCGTGCGAGATGTTGCGGCGCAGGTTGGCGCGGCGCTCTCACTGCGCCGTCCATAGAGCAGAGCGAGTCGGCTCGCCAAGGCGACGTCGAAGCGTTCGGGCAGGCGTTCCATGGCGCCGCCGAGCGTCTTGAAGAGCGCGACGCGCGCGTTCGTCGCCACGACTAGCGGCGCGAGGTGCGACTCACCCCTCGACGGAGTCCCCGGCTGTGGTGGTGGATCCGTCCGGCCTGGGAGATGGACGGCTCCGGTCGGGCCGCGATCTGCCAGATTCGATAGAAACGACCGGCCGCGGTGAACGCGGTCAGCACCAACATGACCCACAGGATCGGTATGAAGGCGGGCTTGGCGATGAGGCCAATGCCCAAGAGGATCATCCGCTCGGCCCGTTCCATCAGTCCGCCCTTGGCGGCGAGACCGAGGCTCTCGGCCTTGCTGCGCTGGTAGGAGATCAAGTACGTGGTCGTGAGGATCGCGAAGGGCAACAGGACCAGTTGTCCGTGATGGTGCGCGGTCAGGTAGTACGCGACGCCGCCGAGGATCAGCGAGTCGGTAATACGGTCACAGACCGAGTCGAAGAAGGCGCCGCGCTGGCTGGCGCGTTTGGACGCCTTGGCGACCGGGCCGTCGAAGAGATCGTGAAATCCGGTCAAGGTGAGCAGCACGATGGCGATCCAGAAATGGCCCAGGGCGATCATCCACGCGGTCGCCATCGAGAACACCAGACCCGAGAAGGTGAGGGCGTCGGCCGAGAAGCCAATGCGCACCAACCATCGTCCCGTCGGGAGCGTTACCGTCTCCACCGACTTCCTAAAGTTTCCGTCGAGCATCGATCCTCCGGATCTTCCGCCAAAGTCTACCGAAGCGCTTTACTATTCCCCGCCCTCGAAGACCGCGTGGACTTTTTGCCACGTTGATTGCAGTGATTCAGGCAAAACTCGGGTCTCGCCGATGGTCGTCATGAAATTCGTGTCGCCCAGCCATCGGGGCAGGACGTGACCGTGCAGGTGCTTGGGGATACCCGCACCCGCGGCCCGGCCGAGGTTCATGCCGACGTTCATGCCGTCGGCGCCGTACGCCTTTTCGAGAGCGACGACGGTTCGGCGCAGCAACCAGAAGAAGTCGCCGTACTCGTCGCCGCTCAACTCAGCGAGGCCCCCCACGTGTCGACGCGGCAGCACGAGCAGGTGCCCCGAACCGTAGGGGAAGGCGTTCAACACGACGAAGCTGAGCTCGGTGCGCGCGATGACCCCGGTGCTCTCGTCGACCGGTTCGTTGGCCAGCGCGCAGAACACGCACTCCGGTCCGTCGACGTCATGACTCTGGGCGACGTTCGACACGTAGTCCTCACGCCACGCGGCGGAGAACCGTTCGAGGGCCACTACTTGGCCTCGGGTGATCCGTGCACGGCGATCTCTTCGGCCAGCCGTTCGCGGAACGCGGACAGCGTGACGCCTCGTTCGGGGTCGTTCGAGCCGCGCGCGTTCACGCCCAACGTCCCCTTCTCCACGTCGTCGTCACCGACCACGAGGATGTAGGGGATCTTCTCGAGTTTGGCCTTGCGGATCCTCGCCCCCAGGGGTTCGCTCGCCTCGTCGACACGGATGCGCACGCCGTCCAGGGCCAACGCGTCAGCGACGTAGCGCGCGTAGGTGTCGTGATCGTCGCGGACCCCGAGCACGCGGACCTGCTCCGGTGACAGCCACGTCGGCATGTTGCCGGCGTAGTGCTCGATCAAGACCGCCATGAAGCGTTCCACCGAACCAAAGAGCGCGCGGTGGATCATGATCGGCTGGGTACGGGCGTTGTCGGGCGCGATGTACGTCGCCTCGAATCGTTGGGGTGTCTGGAAGTCCAACTGGATCGTGGACATCTGGTGCGTGCGACCAATGGCGTCGCGGGCCTGGACCGAGATCTTCGGACCGTAGAACGCGCCGCCGCCCGGGTCCTGGACCAGTTCGAGCCCGGCCGCGAGCGCGACGCTGGCCAGGGTCGCCTCCGCCTCGGCCCACTCCTGATCGGTGCCGACGGCCTTGCCCTCGGGGCGCGTCGAGAGTTCGAGGTAGAAGTCGTTCAGTCCGAAGTCGCGTAACAGGTCCAGCACGAAGGTGAGCAGGCTCGCCAGTTCGTCCGCCATCTGTTCGCGGGTGCAGAAGATATGCGCGTCGTCCTGGGTCATGCCGCGCACGCGGGTGAGGCCTTGGACGACGCCGGACTTCTCGTAGCGATAGACCGAACCGAATTCGAAGAGGCGAAGCGGCAGTTCGCGGTAACTGCGCTGTCGCGACTTGAAGATGAGCACGTGAAAGGGACAGTTCATGGGCTTGAGGTAGTACTTCTGGCCGCCGTCGAGTTCCATCGGCGGGTACATGCCCTCGGCGAACCACTGAAGGTGACCCGACGTGTTGAAGAGGTCCTCCTTGGCGATGTGGGGGCTGTTCACGAACTCGTAGCCGCCCTCCACGTGGCGAGTGCGTGAGTAGTCCTCCATCACGCGGCGCATCGTGCCGCCCTTGGGATGAAAGACCGCGAGGCCCGGACCGATCTCGGTCGGAAAGGAGAAGAGGTCGAGTTCGGCGCCGAGGCGACGGTGGTCGCGCAGTTCGGCCTGTTCGAGGAAGTCGAGGTGCGCCAGTCGAGCGCGGCCTCGCTCTCCCACGCGGTGCCGTAGATGCGCTGGAGCTGGGGACGATGCTCGTCGCCACGCCAGTACGCGCCCGCGACGCGCGTCAGTTTGAAGTGGCCGAGTCGTGCGGTGGAGGGGACGTGGGGACCCCGGCAGAGATCAGTGAACGCCGCACTGTTCGAGTACGTCGAGACGGCGTGGGGACTGACCTCGCCCAGATCCTCGTCGTCGTTCGCACCGTGGGCCACTGCGTTGATGATCTCCACCTTGAACGGCTGATCCTTGAACAGCGCCAGGCCCTCGTCGATCGTGTACTCGTGGCGTGTGAAGGGCTGGTCCTCCGCGATGATCGCGCGCATCTCCGTGTCGATCCGTGCGAGGTCGTCGTCACTGAAGTGGGCGTGTCCGGGAAGTTCGAAGTCGTAGTAGAAGCCGTCGGCAATGGCCGGACCGATCGCGTACTTCGCCCCGGGCCAGAGACGCGTGACCGCCTGGGCCAGGACGTGCGCGCTGGAGTGTCGAAGGATGTCGCGTCCGTTGTCGCTGGTCGGCGTCACGATCGCGACGACGGCGTCGCCGGGCAGTGGCTCGGCGAGGTCCTTCAGTTCACCGTTCACCTCGGCCGCCAGCGCGTCCTTCGCCAGTCGCTTGCCAATGGCGGCCGCCAGGTCGAGCGCGGAGGAGCCATCAGGCAGGGATCGGCTGGTGCCGTCGGGGAGTTGCACTTGAATGTCGGGCATTCCGGCCTTTCTTTCGTTACAGGCTAATACCCAGTAACGAGGCGGCCGGGGCGACGTTGTAGCCCGCGTGCGCGGCGTCGTCGATCGCGCTGAGAGCGGACGGCGCGTCGAGGTCGTCGTTGAGCGCCGCGCGCACCTCATCGAGAACCGAGCTCGGTCGACCGTTGGTCAACGTGGAACGCCACGTGGCGAGACGCGACTGGGCCATGGAGAGCAGCTCCTCGCGCCACTCCCAGTCCTCGCGGTAGTGATGATCGAGGAGCGCCAGACGCACCGCGGTCGGCTCCGCTCGCGCCGCCAACTCGTCGACGAAGACGAGGTTGCCCAACGACTTGCTCATCTTGGTGCCATCGAGACCGACGAGGCCGACGTGCATCCAGTGGCGCACGAAGGGCACGCCCGTCACCGACTCACTCTGGGCCGCTTCGCATTCGTGGTGCGGGAAGGCCAGGTCGCGTCCCCCTCCGTGGACGTCGAGTGTCGCGCCGAGGTCGCGCAGCGCAATGGCCGAACACTCGATGTGCCAGCCCGGGCGACCCGCTCCCCATCGCGACTCCCACGCCGGCTCGTCGTCGAGTGACGGCTGCCACAGCACGAAGTCGAGCGGGTCGCGCTTGTTGGGGTCGTCGGGGCGACCGCCGTGGATCTTGCGAGGGCCAACATCGCGTCACGACTCTCGTGACTGACCTGACCGAAGCGCGGGAACTTCGACGCTTCGAAGTAGATCGAGCCGTCGACCTCGTAAGCGAGGCCACGATGGATCGTCTCGCCGATCATCGTGAGGATCTCGGGAATGGCACCGGTCGCGCGCGGTTCGCCGTACACCGGGAGGAGGTTGATCAGTTGCATGTCACGATCGAACTTGGCCATCTCCTGGGCCGCCAGGTCGAGGTAGTTCACCCCGAGCTCACGGGCCTTGCGCAACATGTCGTCGTCGACGTCGGTGACGTTGCGCACGCAACGCGTCTCGTGACCGGCGTCGCGCAGCGAGCGTTGCAGCACGTCGAAGCAGAGGTACACGAAGGCGTGGCCCAGGTGGGCGGCGTCGTAGGGCGTGATGCCACAGCTGTACATCGTGACGACCGGTCCGGCGTCGAGTTCGAACAGGCCGCCCCTCGCGGTGTCGTAGAGGTGCACGGCCTAGAGTCCGGCCATCTTCACGTAGCTGTGGGCCTTGTGACGGATGTTGATGGAGATGCACACGGCCGTGAAGGCCTCGATAGGACTCGCGAGCGACATCGATCCCGCGATCACCGCGCGAAGCCCGGGCATGTGGTCCACCATGTCGGCGACCTGACGGCGGGCGTCATCGTCGTCGGAGAAGATCAGCACGTCGGCGTCGAGGCTGGAATCCAGGTCCTCCATCTGCGCCGCGGGCAGGTGGTGGAAGGCGCCCACGACCACGCTCTCGGGCAGCGCGTGCGCGATCTGCGCGGACATCGAGCCCCGCGAGGGATAGAGCGCGACCATCTCACGACCTTCACGCGTCAACGCGTTCACCATGGAGATGACGATCTTCCCCTTGAGCATCTGTCGAAGTGCGCTGACGGTCGCGATGGCGGAGTCCCACGGTGTCGCGACCACGACGAGATTGCACGCGGCCGCCTCTTCGTTCGTTCCTCCGTCGACCGTGCCCTCTCCGCGAAGCGTGAGACCACGCGCCGTGCTCTTGGCGCGATCGGCGTCGCGTGAACCGAGCACGACGGCGTAGCCCGCGCTCGCCAGTCGTGCCGCGACGCCGCGACCGGCCGGTCCGGTTCCTCCCAGAATGCCTACTGTTGCCATCGTCGTCCTCAAAAATAGAAGTTGGGAAGTACAGTACCCATATGGGACTGCTGAATAATCACCGTATCCTCGTCACGGGCGTCTTGACCGACGACTCACTGGCGTTCGGCATTGCCAAAAGGGCTCTGGAGGAGGGCGCGACGATCGCCCTGTCGGGCGCGGGACGAGGCACGTCGCTCACCAAGCGCACCGCACGCAAACTGGGCGACATCGGCGACGTCATCGAACTCGACGTGACCGATCCCGCCCAGATCGAGGCGGCGGCCGAGGAGTTGACGTCGCGTTTCGGTCGACTCGACGGGCTCGTCCACGCCATTGGCTTCGCGCCGCAGTCCTGTCTCGGCGGCGGAATGTTGACCGCCCCCTTCGAAGACGTCGCCGTCGCGATGAACATCTCGACGTATTCGCTGGCGGCGCTCGTCGGAGCCTTTCGCCCCCTGCTCGCCAAGAGCGAAGCCCAGGGCGGCGCCTCGGTCATCGCCCTCGACTTCGACGGCTCACGGGCCTACCCCCAGTACGACTGGATGGGCGTGATGAAGGCCGGACTCGAATCGCTCGGCCGCTACCTCGCCAGGGAAGTCGGTCCCGACAAGATCCGCGTCAACATGCTCGCCGCCGGTCCCGTGCGCACGGTCGCCGCCAAGTCGATCCCCGGCTTCTCACAGTTCGAGGACGCCTGGAGCGAGAAGGCGCCGCTCGGATGGGACGTCTATGACTCGAGCGCCGTCGCCGACACGGCGATCGCGATGCTGTCGCCGCTCCTACGCGGCACCACCGCCTCGATCGTGTACGTCGACGGTGGCTTCCACTCAATGGGTTGACCTACTTCTCTTGGCCCGCGAACTGCGTCTCGTAGAGATCGCGGTAGAGCCCACCCTCCTTGAACAGTTCGGCGTGGCTGCCGCGTTGCGCGATCGAGCCGTTTTCGATCACCAGGATCTGGTCGGCGTTTCGAATGGTCGAGAGTCGGTGCGCGATCACGAGCGACGTCCGCGTGGACATCGTTTCGTCGAGCGCGCGCTGCACCGCGGCCTCACTCTCGGCGTCGAGGTGGGCGGTCGCCTCGTCGAGGACCACGAGGCGCGGTGCCTTCAACAACAGGCGCGCCAGCGCGACGCGTTGCTTCTCCCCGCCCGAGAGTCGATAGCCCCGCTCGCCCACCACCGTGGCGAGCCCGAGTGGCAGGGACTGGACGAGGTCGTAGATCTGGGCGGCGCGCAGCGCGGCGTCGATCTCTTCGTCAGTGGCGTCGGGCTTGGCGAAGACGAGGTTCGCGCGCAACGAATCGTGGAAGAGGTGCGGGTCCTGGGTGACGACACCCACCATGGCGTTGAGTGACGCGGTCGTCGCCTCGCGAACATCGACCCCGTTGATCGTGATCGAACCGCGGTCGACGTCGTAGAGGCGCGAGACCAGCATCGAGATCGTCGTCTTGCCGGCCCCACTGTGACCCACGAGGGCGGTCATGGTGCCCGGTTCGACTTTGAACGAGACGTCGTGCAGCACGTCGGTGCGCGGCGTGTCATCGAGTCGGGCCACCGCCTCGAGCGACGCCAGTGACACCTCTTCGGCCCCGGGGTAGGAGAAGTCGACGTGATCGAAGATCAACTCGGCCGGTCCGTCGGGCATGACGACAGCGTTCGCACTCTCCTTGATCATGGGTTCTAAGTCGAGGACCTCGAAGAGCCGCTCGAAGCTGACCATGGCCGACATGTAGTCGATGTTGAGGTTCGAGAGCTGAGTGAGTGGGCCATAGAGCCGCGCGACGTAGGCGGTCAATGCGACGACGGTGCCGACCGCGAGTGCACCGTGCAGGGCCTCGACGCCACCGAAGCCGTAGGCGAAGGCAGTCGCGAGCGACGCGGTCAAGGTGAGGGCGATGAAGAAGAAGCGCTGATAGGTCGCCTGATGGATGCCGATGTCGCGGACCTGGCCGGCGCGGCCCTCGAAGTAGTCCAACTCGTCTTGCGGGCGACCGAAGAGTTTCACGAGCATCGCGCCCGAGACGTTGAAGCGCTCGGTCATGACCATGTTCATCTCGGCGTTGAGTTCCATGCCGCGCTGAAAGAGCGTGCCGAGGCGTCGACCGACTCGCCGCGCCGGGATGAGGAACACGGGCAACAAAACGAGTGACACGAGGGTGATCTGCCAACTGAGGATGAACATCGTTGCGATAACGATGGTCACGAGGATCAAGTTGCCCACCACGTTGGAGAAGAGATCGGTGAAGGCCTGTTGGGCGCCGATCACGTCGTTGTTCAGGCGGCTGATGAGCGCGCCGGTCTGCGTGCGTGAGAAGAAGGCGATCGGCATCTCCTGGATGTGGCCAAAGACCTTCGCGCGCAGGTCGTAGATCAGTCCTTCGCCGATGACGGCGGAGATCCGGCGCTCGAACAACGAAAGGATCGCGTCGAAGATCGCGAGGCCGGCCGTGAGCAACGCCAGTCCGATGATCAAGTTCTCGCGGTGACTCATGACCGCGGTGTTCTTCACGTGATGCTGAACCACCAGGTCGATGATGCCGCGCAGCAACAGTGGCGAGACCGAACTCACGATGGCGTCGAGGATGACCGCCAAGAGGAAGACGACGAGCATCGGACGGTACTTCTTCGCGAACGTCAGGATTCGAGGCAGCGTCCCCTTCTTGATCTGATGTTCGAGGAGGGTACGGTCGCGGCGCATTGAACGCATGCCCATACCGCCGCCGCCACCTCCACCATGCATGCTCATTGCGTCTCCCTCGCCATGACGAGTGTAGGAATGGCAACGCGGCGGCGGTTCGTTCGATCAAACCTCGTTGATACGTCCCTCGATCTCGAGGAGGGCCTCTTGGTAGTACACCCGACCCTCGTAGAGGAGGTCATCCGTCGAGCGCTCGTGGCGAGTGTCCATGGCCCACGTACGCATAGATATGGTGCGGTCCCGCGTTTCGAGAAGCACGTGAAGAACGGCGTCGCGCGTCATCGTGACGAGTTCGATGAGTTCGGCGACGTCGTGGGCCTCGTAGCGCCAATTGGGCGTGGCGCCGGGTGACGGCTCCTGCCAACCAAGGGCCCGGAGCATCTCCTCGTCCTCTTCCGTGAGGGCCACGGCGTCGTCGATGTTCAAGTTGGAGACGACTTCGCCGATGAGGAGGCCGTCGCGGGCCGCCCAGAACTGGACGTAGCGCCCGTCCTCGAACTCGACCACCGCGACGAGGCAGCGCCGGTCGGCCTTCATGGCGCCGAGCATCTCGGGCAGGTTCGCGAGGAACGAATCGACCGTGGCGGTCACTTCGGTGCGTTCTCCGGTCACGTGCACGTTGGTCATGGCTCCACCGTAGGGATCGGGTGTGACAGTGCGACGAGGCCGCTAGGACGTGATCGCGCTCACGACGATGATGACGCCGAGGGTCATCATCACGCACGCGCCCACCGTACGCAGTACGACCAAACGGTGGGGAGAATCGGCGAGCCACTCGCGCGCCGAACCGGCGATCATCCCCCACGTTCCGTCACTGAGGAACGCCATCACGCTGAAGATCACGCCGAACAACAGGAGTTGGTAGGTGACGTGTCCCTTCGCGCGATCGACGAAGTGCGGGAAGACCGCCGCGAAGAAGACGAGCGACTTGGGATTGAGGATGCCCACGGTGAAGCCCTGGCGAACGACCGTCACGTTCGACGGCCGGTACTCCTCACGTTGCTTCATGGCCTCGGCGTGCGCGTGTCGGTGACGCATCGCCCCGACCCCGAGCCACAGGAGGTACAGACCACCGGCCAACTGCAAGGTAATGGAGAAGGTCTTCGAGTCCGAGAGGAGCGGCCCGAGTCCGACCGCGACGATCACCGACAGCACCAACGTGCCCAGGGAGTTGCCGAGCACGGTCAACACCGCGACGGCCCGTCCCCACGCGACGCCCCTCGCGAGCGTGAAAAGGACGCTCGGACCCGGCACCATGATGATGGTGATCGAGGCGATGAAGAATTCAGCGAGCCGACTACCGCTGATCATGCGGGCGACCGGTTGACGAGGCGGTCGAGTAGTTGGAGACTCGCTCCGATGCTGAAGCCGATCGTCGCCGCGAAGAACGCCGTCGCGACACCGACCGTGCCGCCGAGCAACCAGCCAACGATGAGGATGGTCACTTCGATCGAGAGTCGAATGTAGACAACGCTCACGCCGAGGTGCCGGTGCAGGCTCGTCATGAGGCCGTCGCGCGGTCCCGGTCCGAGACCGCAGGTGAGATAAAAGGCACTCCCCACCCCGATCAGCGCCACCGCGCCCACGACGTAGAGGACCTTGAGGGCCGGGTTGTGCGCCACCGCCACGGTCGTCGTCGTCAGATCGAGGACGTAAGCGATGATGATGACGTTGGCGATCGTCCCGAACCCCGGTCGCTCGCGAAGCGGGAACCAGACGAGCAGCACGACACAACTGATGAGTGCGGTCGCCCAGCCGATCGAAATCGACGCCTGTTTGGCTATTCCCTGGGCGAAGACCGTCCAGGGGGACGCGCCCCACTGGCTCTGGACGAGCAGACCCTCACCAACGCCGAAGGCGCTCAGCCCGCCCACGAGCGGTGCCACCATTCGGGGCCGGATCGACCACGTGGAGGCCGCTCGCCAGGGCGTGACGGGGATGGTGTGACTGAGCTTCATGGTGACGCAACGCTAGCCGCGCCGACCACGAAGTAGGGACCAAAGTCCCTATAAATACAAGGCTTTTGATGACCTTTGGCCCTACGAGTCCCCTTCGAGACGACGTGATACTGGATAAAGAAACCATAAGGAACCAACAGAAAGGTGGAGACATGAAGTCTCTCAAGATCACAGGAATCACGGGGGCTGTGGCACTAGTCACCCTTCTCGGGATGTCCGGAGCAATGGGCGCCGGCGCCGCGACCACTAGCGCGCCAAGCCACAGCATCACGCTGCACGCCAGTGCGGCCAAGAAGAAGACGATCGTTTGCTACAAGGGCACCGCCGTTCGACGCGTCACCGCGGTCAACGCGCACTGCCCCGCCGGCTGGACCACCAAGAAGCCCGCTGCGGCCAAGAGCGAAGCCTTCTCGGGCACCTACCGCGGCACCATTGCCATGCTGTGGAGCTCGAGCGCCGTCAACGTCACCGCGCTCACGGGCACCGGCACCGGCTCGGACCTCGGCCTCACCGCCGTCTCGGGCACCGGATCGTCCAACCCCACCGGAAGCTGTGACCCCATCAGTGGTATCGGCGTCCTCACGGGTGGCGGCAGCACGCTGCACCTGAAGCTCGCGACAACGAGCAAGGGCTGCGCCGCTGACTCAGCAGCACCCACCGCGGTCACCGTGACCGGTTCGGCCACGGTCGTCAGTGGCACGGGCAAGTTCGCCGGCGCGACGGGGACCCTCAAGGTCACCGGATCGTTCGAGATCAAGTCGACCACCGCAGGATCAAGTGAGACCGACGCGTTCAGCGCGACGCTCACCGGCAGTCTCAAAGTCAAGTAGTTCCAGACAAAACAGGAGGCAGTACAAAATGAAGAGAATTATGTCAGGCATAGCGGTCGGGGCCATGGTCCTAGGCAGCATTGCAGCCTTTGGTGTCACGACTGCCTCGGCGGCCACCACGACACCCACGGTTGTCCTCAGTGGTGGCAGTGCGGTCTTTGGCATCACACCGGGAACCATCACGGCTACCACGAGTGTCGCTGGCGCGGTCAGCTTCACGGCGGCTGGCGTGGCGATCACGGGATGCTCAGCAGCACCTACGACCACCGTCGCCCCGTTCATCGCGCTCTGCACCTGGACCCCCAGTGCGGCCGGTGCGACAGCACTCGGTGCGACCTTTGCCCCCACCGACACGACCGACTTCGGACCGGCAACCGCCGCGACGTTCAACGTCATCGTCGGTTCACCGGTGCAAGGCACCACGCCGAACCCGATCTCGCTCTACGTTGACACGATCGTCGCCAGTGGCTCGACCGGCGTCCTCGCCCCTGAGTTCGGTGCCGGTTGTGAGATCACCAGCGAGTTCATCGTTGGCCAGACCATCGTGTTCCGCGTATACGGTAACGACTCCGCCCTTGGCGGCGCCGTCCTCACCCCACTCAACGTATCCACTGCGACCGTGACGATTCCGGGCGTGGCAACACCGCTCGCCCTCTCTTACGGCAACCACGGTGGCGTCGCCTTCTGGACCGCCCCCCTTGCCACGGGTACGACCACCGGTAAGTACGACACGCTGGGCATCATCAACTACAAGGTGACGTTCAACACGATCGCCGTTCCCGCTGTCACCAAGAAGGTCACCGCGACCAAGTTGGTACCGCTGCTTCGTAAGGGCAAGCACGTGATTGTCAACCACAAGGTCGTCATGCACCGCGTGAACTACCAGAAGACGGTTGTTGTCACTCCCGCAGTCGCCGGTGGCGTTGGAACGTTCAGCTCGAACTTCAACCCACTGTCCCAGCCCACGCTGAACGCAGTTCCCGCGGCGTAATCACTGTTACACCGCACACGAAGTACCGCCGTACGTAACACGAAGTAGCGAAGTAGGCAGCACGAAGTACCGCAAGCCCGGGCGCGAATCACATGATCCGTCGCTCGGGCTTGCGCGCATCACGACACAAAGTAGGGCCGAATGACCGCGACCTAAGTCCCGGACCTTCCGGGGGGGCGTAGCAGTGCGAAAGGAAAGCCATGAAGTTAATACGAACCAACCGAGGCATGCGCTCCGTTCTCGCGCGCGTGCTCTTGGTGGCGGTACTACCCGTCGCTCTCGTCACGACGGTCAGCTCCGCTGACACGACGACGACCACGACGACGACCCCAACAACCACGGTCGCACCAATTGTGTTGACCGCGCCGAGCAACATTCCCGGCGTACCGGCACTGCCCTACACCGGCGTGACCGCATCACCCTTCACCATCCCCGCGACGATGTCGAACCTGACCGTCACACCCGACCAGGGCGTGAGCGGCACACCCGTCGTCATCACGGGCTCGGGCCTACCCGACAACGCGAGCGTCACGCTCACCTGGTCGAGCAACAACGCGACCTGGGTCGCCGACGTCGAGCCCAACACGGTCAACTACTTGGGTACGAACTACACCAAGACCACGTTGAACATGACCACGGTCACCACGAGCGCCACGGGTGGACTTTCGTTCTCCACCACGGCACCCTCTGACTTCGGTGGCGTGCACGACATCTACGCCGTACAGAACGGTGTCGCCCTCGCCCACGGTGGCTTCGAGCTCCTTCGAATCCTCACGGTGAGCCCGAAGAGCGGCCCCGTCGGCACACCGATCACGATCACCTACACCTCGATGGGCGCGAGCCTCTACACCGGTGGCGCGTCGGTCCTCTGGGACAACCACTACGCCGGCGAGATGATGGGTAACTGGACCCGCGGCACCGCGAGCGTCACGATTCGAGCGGCCGGCACACCCGGTACGCACATCATCCAGATCGGCAACGCGATCAGTTACATGTACCTGAACGTCATCCAGTCACCGATCCCCTACACCAACGGCGGCACGGTCCACTTCACCGTCACCAAGTCAACCAAGCTGCCCGCTCCGTACATCACGTGGCCGGCCAATGTGACCCCCACGGTGAGCCAGGTGACGACCATGTCGTCCGCCAACTTGAGCCCGTCCAGTAAGGCCGTCGCCTCCCTGTCGGTCAGCAGTGGCGCCGTGCTCTCGAGCTCGGTGTTGAGCGTGACCGGTCTGACCGGTAGCGGCACGGACACCTTGCAGTGGTCGACCGTCGTGGGCAACCGCGTCAACTGCGCCAGCACCTGCTGGGCGTTCAACTCGATCCCCCTCGGCTCCGCGACCGTCACCAACGGCACGATCAGCCAGAAGATCACCATCCCCGACAACCTCGGTGGCTGGCACGTCGTCCAAGTGATGAACGGCACCACGGTCGAAGCCCAGGTCCCCTTCTACGTGAAGGAGAGCATCGTTCCCTTCACGAACTCGTCGGGCAAGGTCATCTCCATGGGTGTGGCGACCGCCAATGACACCGACACCGCAGCGGCGCTCGCGGCCGGTCAGTCCGGCACGGGCAGTTACACGTTCAAGGAAGGTCAGGAGTTCACGATCTCCATGAAGGGTGTGGGCTGGACCCAACTCGACAACACGCTGGGCGTCGACTACGACAACAGCTACATGGGTTACGGCTGCGGCTTCAACTCCAATGGCTACATGGTCATCCACCTGAAGGCCACCGGCGGCGTCGGCGTGCACGTCATCGACCTGTTCCCCATGCTGTACTCATTGTCGCCATCGTTCGCCAGCACGCCCTACGGCATGGTGCCGGTGCTGTCGTCGAGCCGTGACTACCCGGGCTTGGCGCTCGGCTACCAGGTCCCGACGGTCCACTTCGCGATTCGAATCGTCAAGTAACGCCTCCCCTGCGCCACAACGCCTCGTTCCCCTACGTGGGGGGCGAGGCGTTGTTGCGTCTCAAGGCTCCGGCGCCGCTGCGCCGTGACGGCTCGGCAGCCACCAGTTCGCACGACCGAGCAACGTCATGACGCTCGGCAGCAACAGCCCACGCACGATCGTCGCGTCGATCAGCACGCCGGCACTCAAACCGACGCCCAGTTCCTGCAGTCCCGCCACGTGACCAAAGACGAGACCACAGAGCGCGCCGACCATGATGACGGCCGCCGCGGTGACGACGCCGCCGGTGTTGGCCATGCCGTCGACGATGGCGTCGGTGCTTTGGGCCCCGTGGCTGAAGGCCTCTCGGATGCGCGACACGATGAAGACCTCGTAGTCCATGGAGAGGCCGAACAACGTGGCGAAGAGGAAGACCGGAACCCAGCCCTCGATCTGGCTGACCTTGTACGTACCCAAGACCGACGACAGCACACCGAAGCGAAAGACCAGCACGAGTACGCCGTACGCCGCGCCGACCGACAAGAGGTCGAGCACCACGGCGAGCAGTGGCAACACGATCGATCGAAAGGCGCGGACCAGGACGAGGTACGCCAACATCAACGCCAGCAGGACGATCCACGGGAACGCGCCGTACACCGAGGTGAGGAAATCGACTCCCTGGGCGGGCGCGCCGCCGAGGTAGATCTTGGTCCCCGGCGGGAAATGGGCCCGAGCGATGTAGTCGTCGCGCAGTTCGCGCACGAACTGCTGGGATGCTTCGGCCCCGAACTCGTGACGACCGATCACGAAGATCTGTTCGTAGCGTCCAGTGGCGTCGACGAAGGGTGACTTGGTGTCGATCGCGACGGCGAAGACCTCCGGATTGTGCAGGACGGCTTTCGCCAGCGCGAGTCGATCGGCGGCGAGCGCCGGGGTGTTCGCCAGGTGCGCGTGCCCGAGGTCGATGACGATCTCGTTGGGCGTGATGAGGCCGGGCCCGACCCGCGTACTCACGAGCGACAGGGCCCGCGTCGATTGCAGGTTCTGGGGCACCGCGACGACCGATCCCGGGGTGAGCTGCAGCCAGAGCGCCGAGGTCATGAGCAAGAGCAGTAGGGCGAGGGCGCTGAGCATCACGGTCACCGGTCGACGAACGACTCGTCTCGTGATGCGGGCCCAGGCACCGCGCTCGTTGTCGCGTTGAAAGAGACCTCGCACGCCGACCGGTCGCACGCCGCGTCGCCCGAGTAACGAGAGGATCGCCGGTTGCAAGGTGAGGGCGGCGAGGACCGCGACGACCGGGACGACGAGACCGGCGGCGCCCAGCGAACGCACGAAGGGCACTGGCACCAGCAACAACGTCGCCACGCCGATGGCCACGGTCAGCCCCGACAGCACGATGGTTCGTCCCGCCGTCGCCATGGTCGCCACGATCGCGTCCTCGGAATCGACACCGTCGACCCCGACCTCACTTCGGTAGCGATGCAGGATCAATAGTGAGTAGTCAATGGCGAGCCCCAGCCCGAAGAGCTCGACGACGTTGGGAATGTAGAGCACCATCAAGAAGTGATGGGCCAGGAGAAACACCACGCCGATCGCCGCCGCGGTCGTCGACGCGGCGACCAGAAACGGCACCACCACGGCCCAGCAGAGACCGAGCACGCCAATCAACAAGAGCAACGCGAGCAGGCCCGCCAACAGCTCGCCGAACCGGAGATCCGAGGCGAGCACCGGCGCGATGTCGTGGTTGAGGGCTGGCGGACCGGTGACCAGCGCGGGGGCGAGTCCCTGCTCTCTCAACGCTGCTCGAAGGTGTGCGGTCTGGTCCGAGGCCTTGAGGAGGTTGAGCGACGTACTCACGTCGGCGTAGAGCACGCCGGCGATGGCCTTTTGCTCGATCACCTTGCCCGTGGGGATCTCGACCGCCGCATTCGCAATGTCGTGTTGCATGGCGTCGAGCCTCGAGGTCGTGGCGTTCTTGAAGGCGACGACGACCGTGAAGGTCCCTTCGACGTTCTCGCCAAAGTGTCGCGACAGAATGGTGTTGGCCTGCGTGGAGCCGGTGCCGGGCACTGAGAGCGACGTCGTCAGTAGGTCGGGCAGTCGGGTCGCCGATAGAGACCCCAGGAGGACGACCACGATCCACGCAGCAATGACGACGGCGCGATAGCGGACCACCGCCCGAGTCCATCGTTCGAGCATTGACTTGAGTGTAACGACGCTCTAGTGAGGACCTAGGCGAGGTTCGACGTTCAGCGCGCGGTGCCGCAGAGTCGTTCGACGGCACTCGTGACGGCGGTGACGACCAATGGATTGAAGACGGTCGGCACGATGTAGTCGGCCGAGAGTTCACCGGGCGTCACGACGTCGGCGATGGCGCGCCCCGCGGCGATCTCGATCTCCTCGGTGACCTGCTTCGCACTGGCGTTGAGCATCCCGCGGAAGATCCCGGGGAAGGCGAGCACGTTGTTGATCTGGTTGGGCTCGTCACTTCGTCCGGTCGCCACCACGGCGGCGTAGCGGCGCGCGAGGACGGGGTCGACCTCGGGGTCGGGGTTGGCCAAGGCGAAGATGATCGAGTCTGGCGCCATGAGCTTGAGCTGCTCCTCGTGCACGAGATTCGATCCCGAGACGCCGATGAATACGTCCGCGCCGGCCATGGCGTCGTCGAGCGAGCCCGATCGGCGCTCGTTGTTGGTGTGCCTCGCGAGCCAGCGTCGCTCCTCGTCGAGCTTCTCGTCGTCGGGCGAGATGATGCCGCCACGATTGACCCCGATGACGTCGCCGACGCCCTCCTTCAAGAGCAGTTTGGAGATCGCGACACCGGCCGCGCCGACGCCGAGGACGACCACGCGCACGTCCTTCATCTCCTTGCCCACGACGCGCAGCGCGTTGAGCAGCGCGGCGAACACGACGATGGCCGTGCCGTGCTGGTCATCGTGAAAGACCGGGATGTCGAGGAGGTCGCGAAGACGTCGCTCAATCTCGAAGCAGCGTGGCGCCGAGATGTCCTCTAAGTTGATCCCTCCGTACACCGGAGCGATGCACTGGACGATGCGAACGATCTCGTCGACGTCCTGGGTCGCCAAGCAGACCGGCCACGCGTCGATGTCGGCGAAGCGCTTAAAGAGCAGCGCCTTACCCTCCATGACCGGTAGCGCCGCTTCGGGGCCGATGTTGCCGAGTCCGAGGACGGCCGAGCCGTCGGTCACGACGGCGACCGTGTTGCGCTTGATGGTCAACTTGCGCGCGGCCGACGGGTCCTTCGCGATCGCCATGGAGATTCGAGCCACGCCCGGGGTGTAGGCCATGGAGAGGTCGTCGCGCGTCTTGAGCGACACCTTGGGCTCGACCGAAATCGTGCCACCCAAGTGCAAGAGGAATGTCCGGTCGCTCATGGCGATGACTCGTGCGCCATCGAGCACCTCAACGGCGGCGCGCAGCAGCTCAGAGTGGCCCTCGTCGACCGCGTTGCAGGTCAAGTCGATCGTCATCCCGCGACCATTGGGATCGACGACGTCGAGTGCGGTGACCGCTCCCCCGGCGTCGCCCACGGCCGTCGTGACCGCGCCGATTCGAGAGTGACTCTCGAGCAGCACACGCATCGTTACTGAATAGGAGGCACTGGGAACACTCATGACCACGATCCTTACGCTCAGTCCAGGTGGTTGAGCGCTCGAGAGGGTGACAACGGCGCCTGGTACGACTCAATTGTAAGTCCGGTGTTCGAAGCGACCAAATCCTCACGCGCCGTTTCTCCGCGATGACGTCACGGCGGTTACTTGCTGGCAGAACGCAACAGCCGCGGGCGAAGGACGAGGCGCCCGATGTATCGTGGCTGTAGAGACGAGTGAAGGAGACCTCATGGGATTCATGGACAAGGTGAAGGAACAAGCTGCCTCCGCGGCATCAGCAGCCAAGGACGCCGCCGCCAAGGGCCAGGCGAAGGTCGGCGAGATGCAGGCCAAGCGCGGCGCTGACGGCGTGCTTCGCCAACTCGGACTCGCCGCCTACCTCCAGACCCAGAATCGCGCACCGTCGACGACCGACGCCGACATCGAGAAGTACATCGAGACCCTCAAGGCCTACGAGGCCGAGAACGGCGAACTGAGTGCCTCCGAGGACACCCCGAGCTAACCGATTCCTAGGGGATCAGCACCACCCGGCCGAAGGCCTGACGACTCTCGATGAACTCGTGCGCCTCCTCGGCCTCTTCGAGCGAGAACGTGCGGTCGATCTCTACTCGTAGGTCCCCCGCGGCGACGTCGACGAGCAGGTTTTCGATCATCTGGTAGGCGCGCGGACCGACGAACAGCTCTGGTCCGAGGAAGTACCCAATGAGACTCTGATTCTGGGTGCCGAGGTTCGACGTGTCGATGGACAACGGTTCCTCGCGCCCGGCGTTGCCGAAGGTGACGCAACGGCCGCGATACGACAGGGCGGTGAGACTCTTTTGGAGGTTGGTGCCGCCGACCGATTCCAAGATGACGTTCACACCCTGATTGTTGGTCAGTGCTCGCACCTCCGCGACGAAGTCCTTCTCCATGTAGTTGATGCCCTCGTCGAGACCGAATTCTCGAAGACGCGCGAGCCGTTCACTGCTCGACGCCGTGGCGAACACCCTCGCGCCGGCCTTCTTCGCCATCTGAATGGCGGCCAGTCCCACGCCACCGGCGCCGGCGTGGATCAATACCGTCTCACCCGGGACGAGTCGCGCGAACTCGAAGAGACTGTCGTGGGCCGTGCCGTAGGCGACGGGCACGCAGGCCGCCACCTCGGTCGCGAGGCCGTCAGGGATCTTCCAGGTCGTGAGCGGGTGCGCTGTTCGCATAGAGGCGTGCGAACCGTGGAAGGCCAAGGTCACGACGCGATCGCCGACACTGAAACCGGTGACGTCGGGACCCACGCTCACCACGGTGCCCGCGTTCTGGTACCCGACCACGTGGGGCACACTGACGAGGGGGCCCGCGAGACGATTCAGCGTGTCACCGCCCTCGATGCTGACGGCCTCGACGGCGATGAGCATCTCACTCGGGCCGGGCACGGGGTCCGGCACGTCCTCGTAGCGAAACACGCTCGGTCCGCCATTCTCGTAATAGACCGCTGCCTTCATGACATCCTCTTTCGTCGCGTTGTGATCGACCTAGAAACAGTAACGCCGCGCCCTTGGCAATTCGGTGCTCTTCGCGTGACGTCGCGGCGACAGAGTCCACACTGTTCGTCGGCGCGCAGCGGTCTAATGTCCAAAGGTTGAGAAGATTTCATCGATTGCGAGTGTCGATCACTCGAAGTCGCACGTGACGAGGAGGTCTCATGAGCACCGCCGTTCAACAAGACAAAGAGAGCGCCGTCACGACGGAGTACTTCGACGTTCTCATCGTGGGCGCGGGCATCTCGGGAATCGGATCGGCCTACCACCTGCTCAACCAGAACCCCGAACGAAGTTTCGTCATGCTCGAAGCGATGGACCACTTCGGTGGCACCTGGAAGACGCACCGCTACCCCGGGATCCGCTCCGACAGCGATCTCTATACCTTTGGCTACCGGTTCAAGCCCTGGACGAGTGCGCCGATCGCGACGGCCGCGGAAATTCAGAAGTACCTCGGTGAGGTGATTGAAGAGAATCATCTCGATCGCTATATCCGTTACGGACATCACATCGAGTCCGCGAGCTGGGACAGTGCGAACAGTCTCTGGACCGTCACCGCGCGACGGGCGAACGGGGACGCCGCGCTCTTCACGACGAACTTCCTGTGGATGTGCCAGGGCTACTACCGACACAACGAGGGCTACACCCCGGAGTGGCCCGGCATGAATCAGTTCAAGGGGCGCATCGTCCATCCCCAAACGTGGCCCGACGACCTCGACTACAAGGACAAAGAAATCATCGTGATCGGATCGGGCGCGACCGCGGCGACGCTCGTGCCCGCCATCGGCGGCGACGCCAAGCACGTGACCGTGCTGCAGCGCTCCCCCACGTACTTCTTCACCGGCGAGAATCGCAACCTGTTGGCCGACCACCTGCGCGAACTCGACGTGCCCGAGGAGTGGGTGCACGACATCGTGCGCCGCGAGAATCTCTTCAACCTCCGTGCGCTCACGCAACTGGCGCTCGAGGAGCCCGAGTTCGCCAAAGAGGCGCTCATCGATCTAGTGCGCGCCGCGCTACCCGAGGGGTACGACGTCGAGACGCACTTCACGCCGCGCTACATGCCGTGGCGCCAACGCATCGCGTTCCTCCCCGACGGCGACATGTTCAAGGCCATCAGTGCCGGTCAGGCCACGATGGTGACCGACGAGATCGAGACGTTCACCGAAGAAGGTGTGCTGCTCAAGTCCGGGGCGGAACTCAAGGCCGACATCATCGTGACCGCCACGGGATTTCACTTGAGCGTGCTCGGCGACATCTCGTTCTCGATCGATGGCACGCCCCTTGACTTCGCCGACACCGTCACCTACCGAGGGATGATGTTCTCGGGCGTGCCGAACCTCGTGTGGATCTTTGGCTACTTCCGGGCGAGTTGGACCCTACGAGTCGACCTGGTCAGTGACTTCACCTGTCGAATGCTCGCGCACATGGACGAACTCGGTGCGACGCGCGTGACGCCGCGACTACGCCCCGACGAGGCGAACGACACACCACTGGAGTGGATCGACACCGAGTACTTCAATCCCGGTTACCTCATGCGGTCCATGCACTTGATGCCGAAACGGCTCGATCGTCCCGAGTGGCGCCACACCCAGGACTATTGGGCCGAGCGCGACGAACTGCCCCTCGTCGACCTCGACGACGGCTGTCTCGTCTTCGAATGAGGGAGAGCACGAACGGAGTCGCCACGAACGGCGACGTCGAGCTCTACTACGAGACGTTCGGCGACGCGAGCAAGGAGACCCTCCTCGTCGTGAACGGTCTGGGCAGCCAGTGCATCAACTTCGACGCGGCCCTCGCCGAGAAGTTCGTGGACCGAGGGTTCTTCGTCGTGCGCTTCGACAACCGTGACGTCGGGCTCTCCACCAAGCTGGACGACTTCACGCCGCGGGTCGCCGACGTCGTTCGCGCCCTGCGAAGTGGCAAAGCGCCCGACGTGCCGTATCGACTCTCCGACATGGCCAACGACGCGGTGGCCGTGCTCGACGCGCTGGCGATCCCCAAAGCCCACGTGATGGGCATGTCCATGGGCGGGATGATCGTCCAGCAGCTGGCCATCGACCATCCCCAGCGGCTCCGCTCGATGACTTCGATCATGTCGACGACTGGCGACCCGGAGGTCGGCCAGTCGAGTGCCGAGGTGGCGGCTCTCTTCTATGCGCCGCCGGGAACCGATCGGGCGTCGGTCATCGCGAACAGCCAAGCGCTCGAACGTCTCTACACCAGTCCGAACCAGTACGACGCTGCACGCAGTGCGCAGCGCATCGGTGACGCCTTCGATCGAAGTTTCAGTCCCCGCGGCGTCGCGCGTCAGCTGTCCGCCATCATCGCGTCGGGTAGTCGAAGCGAGGCACTTCGCTCGGTGCACGTACCGGCTCTGGTGCTGCACGGCGACGCCGACACGTTGATTGACATCAGCGGTGGTGTTCGCACGGCGCAGTGCATCCCCGGCGCGCGCTTCGTAGAAATCGCGGGCATGGGCCACGACCTCGCACCGATCTTCTGGGACCGCATCGTGCAACTCGTGAGTGGTCACGCCTTGGGCTCGATGAAACCGGCGCGGCGCGGCGATTGACCACCTGCGTCGCCGCAACCACAGCAATCGGCGTCAGGATCCCAGTATTTCAGTTGCGCCTTACGTAAGTATTCGCTTACACTGTCCGGATGGACGTCGCCCTCAAAGCCATCGCCGACCCGCGACGACGCGAGATCCTTCGACTGGTGTGGTCGAAGGAACTGCCCGCATCCGACATCGCGTCACACTTTCACGACGTCACCCGCTCGGCGATCTCCCAGCATCTCGGCGTACTGCGCAACGCCAACTTGGTCTGCGAACGACGCGACGCGAATCGCCGCCTCTACCGCGCCAACGTGAAAGAGATTCAGGACCTACGCACGTCCCTCGATCAGTACTGGTCGGGAGGACTGAGCCGTTTGAAGAGTGCCGCGGAAGCGGCCCAAAGGAAGAAGGATGCAAGCGATGGCTGAACTGACGTGCGAAGTACTCATAAAGGCGGACCCGTCCACGATCTTCGAACTGCTGACCGATCCCGAGAACCAATCATGGATCGGCACCGACGCGCAGTACGACCTCCAACCCGGTGGCATCTACAAGGTCTCGGTCCTGGGCAACCATCCCGCGCTCGGTGAATTCATCGAGGTCGTGCCCGACGAGAAGCTCGTCTTCACCTTCGGGTGGGACCAGCCCGATCACCCGATTCCGGCCGGTTCCACGAAGGTGGCGATCACGCTCACTCCTGAAGGCGACGAGACGCGGGTGCGACTCGTACACAGTGGTCTGCCCGACGACGCCATCACCGACCACACCCAGGGCTGGACGACGCTGCTGGACCGCCTCGCGGTCACGGCCACTGGTGGCGACCCCGGTCCCCTGCTCAGTCGAGAAGAGCGCTCGTGAGCGACGCCGACACCTGGGCCATGATCCACGCCGAACGATCTCGGGTGGCGGACATGTTGGCCGGGCTCTCCTCCGAGCAGTGGACGATGGACACACTCTGCAAGGGCTGGAACGTGCAGATGGTCGCGGCCCACATGATGAACGCCGGCGAGCAGTCGACGTCGAAGTTCTTTCGTGGTCTCTTGGCGAGTGGACTTCGTTTCAACGTCATGATGGACGACCAGGCGCACGCGTCCGCCAAGTTGGCGCCCAAAGAGATCATTGAGCGAATTCGCGCGAGCACGACGACCACCAACAAGCCCCCGGCCGCCACGATGGCCATGCTCGGCGAAGTCGTCGTGCACGGTAACGACATTCGCCAGCCCCTCGGGATCGACGACGATTCATCGACGGAGGCCAAATTGGCCTGTCTGGAGATGTTCAAGGGATCGAACTTCCCGGTACGGGCGAAGAAGACGATTACCGGACTTACCCTCAAAGCGACCGACGTCGACTGGACCTTCGGGTCGGGACCAGAGGTTCGCGGTCCTCTCGTCGCCCTCCTCATGGCAATGGCGACCCGGCCGCTCGCGACGACACTAACGGGCGACGGCGTGACGACATTGCGCGGTCGCCTCGCGAGCTAAAGCACGCAAGCGTCAACATCTAGGTAAAGGAGAGACAGTGGCCGAAGGAACGAAGGAACAGCCGTGGAAGCTGACGACGCCACCGGGGTCGTCCACCTACGAGATGTACGAGGACAAGGACGCAGATCCACCCGCCCTCGTGTGCGTCGTGGGATCGACCACCCTCAAGTACCACCTGTCGGCCGTGAAGGACCTGCACGCCTGGCTCGTGAAGCAGGGCGACTGGGTGGCACTGGGAGCCGCTGACGAGAACAAGCCGGCCGCCGACGGCACCGTCGAAGCGTGGGGGCGATCGGACAAGAATCCCGTGAAGGGTTGGTACGGACTTCGAAAGGGCTACCGCGGACGCTTCGGCATGTACCTGCCACCACTCTTAGAGAAGCTCGGTCTCGCTGAACTCACCCACGACGCACGCAACAACAAGATGAGGGCCATCTAAATCCCTCGCACCAAACGATGTGCTCACGTGACCCATAGACTCGTACTCAGCGACGGTTCAGGACGCCTGCTCACTCAGCAAAGCCCTTTCATCAGGAGTTTCTGCATTCACTTGAAATACTGTACGGTTTCGTACAGTTGAGGTGTACGATACAGTTCAGTACAGCAAGGGCGACGAGAGACCAACATCATGGACACAACTGAGATCATCGAACAGAGCGAACGCATGGGTGCTGGTCACGACGTCGCCCATCAGGGCCGCGCCCTGGACGCCAGTCGCGATGTCGCGATCTGCCAGGCAACCCTTGACCTGCTCGCTGAGATTGGCTACGACAACCTGACCATGGACGCCGTCGCCGCTCGCGCGCACGCCAGCAAGGCGACGATCTATCGACGGTGGCCCGGCAAAGCGGCGTTGGTCGTCGACGCGCTCCATCGATCAAAGGGTTCGAAGGCTGAACCGGACACCGGCTCGCTCGCCGGTGATCTCGAAGCGATCAGTGAAGGTTTTTGTAGTCCGGAAAACAGCTTCAACGCGAAGATCATGTTGGGACTGATCACCGCGCTCGCCCACGACGCCGAGATACGTGAGGTCTTTCGTGAGCGCATGATCGAACCTCGGATGAATGCAATGCGCACGCTGTTCGAACGAGCCGTCGAGCGCGGCGAGGTCGCTCGCGAGTGCAATCTCGATCTACTCGTTTCGCTGTTCCCCGCCCTCTTGATTCAACAAGTTCTCATCACCGGCGAATTACCGGATGCCGATTTCGCAAGGCAAGTGCGACGCGACGTCATCCTCCCCCTCGCCACCGCCTCAAAGTAACCCCTCCCCAGTCCCCCACCACGAAGGAAACCCCATGACCACCACCGAAACACCGGAACTGACCGGCAGCAACACCGAAGGAAAGCATCTAGGCCTCGCACTCGCGGTCATCGCCGGAGCCCAGCTCATGATCGTGCTCGACGCAACGATCGTCAACGTAGCCCTACCGACCATCCATCGGAGCCTCAACTTCTCCGTTGACAACCTCGAATGGCTCGTCACCGCGTACGCGCTCACCTTCGGTGGGCTGCTGCTCTTCGGTGGACGTACCGGCGACCTTTTCGGCAAGCGCAGGATGTTCATGATCGGCATCGGGATCTTCGCCGTCGCCTCGCTCCTCGGAGGGTTCGCCACGACCGATCTCTGGCTCATCATCACGAGAGCGATGCAGGGAGTCGGAGGCGCGATCGCCGCACCGACCGCGCTGTCGCTCATCGCGACGAACTTCCCAGAGGGGCCACTGCGCAACCGGGCCATGGGCGTCTACGCCGCGATGGCCGGTGGTGGCGGTGCAGCCGGTCTGCTCCTCGGCGGTCTCTTGGTCGACCTCGTGTCGTGGCGCTGGATCTTCTTCGTCAATGTGCCCATCGCCGCGCTCATCCTCTTTCTCGCGCCTCGCGCGCTGAACGAATCGACGACGACCACTGGTCACCTCGATATGCCCGGCGCCTTGACCGCGACGGGCGGCATGTTGTCGCTGGTCTATGGACTGTCCAACGTCGCGAGTCACAGTTGGACCGCGACGAGCACGCTCGTCCCGCTCGGTCTCTCGGTGGTGCTGCTCGCCGCCTTCGTACTCATCGAGACGAGGACGGTCGGCGCACTGATGCCGCTGTCGATCTTCGCCAACCGCAACCGCTCCGGCGTCTACGCCATGATGCTGTGCATCGGCACCGCGATGTTCTCGATGTTCTTTTTCCTCACGCAGTTCCTGCAGAACGTGCTCGGTTGGAGCGCCCTCAAGACCGGTCTCGGTTTCTTGCCAATGACCATCGGCCTGATGGGTGCCGCCATCATCACCTCTCGACTGATTGGACGAATCGGGATCCGCTTTCCACTGCTCGCTGGACCTGCGGCCTCGGTGGTCGGACTTGAACTGTTGACGCGCCTGAGCATCCACAGTCACTACATCTCGATCCTCATTCCGTTGCTGATCGTCTCGGTGGGCATGGGTCTCTCGTTCGTGCCACTCACGCTGGCCGCCGTGTCGGGAGTACGCCCGGACGAAGCCGGTCTCGCGTCGGCGTTGCTCAACACCACCCAACAGGTTGGTGGAGCACTCGGCCTGGCGATTCTCTCCAGTATCGCCATCAACGCGGCCAGGTCCAAGTACACCAACTTGGTGAGCGCCGCGCACGGCCAAGCCTCGAGAACGGCGCAGGACATCGCCACCACGCACGGCTACACGACGGCCTTCCAGGTGGGGGCCATCATCGCCCTCCTCGGGTTGATCATCTCGGCGGCCGTGATCCGCACTCCCCCGCAGCTCGACGCCTCAGCACCAGCGCACGTAGGCGCCTAATTCGCCAGCACGCTCGACGTCGCCCCCCGTGACGTCGAGCGTGCTGGGACTTCGTACGCGATGCGAACGTCACGTCGATCGGTTCACGCCGTTTGACGTGACGTTCCTCATTTGGCGACCCGTACGCCCTGAGGCTCGCCACGTCTCCCTTCGACAGCCGCGTAAAGAATCGACCGTTGACGACATGAATGATTGTGACCCCGTGCCCACCGTCCAATCGTTGTCATCAATTTGTGAAACGTCTTAGAGCTCGTCTTCCTGCCGATTGTTCGCGCGGGCACGCCCGTAAAGTGGGTTTACCTTCAACCACGAGGGTTTTCAGGTGGCCAAGCCATCAAAATCTGAAAACTGGTTCGTGACTACTTACTCCCCGAAGGCACACCGTGCGAGCCGATAAGCGCGCCATCACGTGGTCGAGTCGCCGCGACAAATTCGCGGCAGAACAAGTTGACGAGGTGCCCAGTACCGACGTGGTCGATGACGTGCCCGTCGTTGAACAGTCCACTGCGCAAATTCCGTGGAGCGCCGAGCAGTACCCGGCTCTCGACCTCATGGCGAACTGGACGAACGATCGACCCTCAATGTCGCAGATCATGGACGGTCTCACGAACCGAGAAGCAACCGATGTGCATCGCCAGAGCGGCGGCGAAGTGAACATGGAGGTCTGACAATGAACGCAACGAACTCTCGAGTGAATGTTTCGCGTCTGGCGGGTCAGTGGCTACTCCCCTTGTTGCTCGTGGCGTCAGGTCTCGCCGTGGGCATTGCCACTCCGGCCGGTGCGGCCGCGGCGAACGGTACCGGCACACTCACGACCAAGACCACCAGTGTCACCTTCGGATCCTCCGCCCACACGATTACCTTCACCTACACGGCCGCCACCGGCGGCATGTCGCTTGGCGGCGTCCACGTCACCGTTCCTTCGGGTTGGTCCGTACCGTCGACGACGGGCACCGCGGCGGGCTATTCGACCGCCAGCACTGGGACGCTCACGATTTCCGGACAGACGATTGTCGTGCTGGGCGTGACCCTCGCCGCCGGCGCCACGCTGACCATCGACTACGGCGCACGTGGTTCGAAGGGGCCGGGCGCAGTCGCCACGCAGAGTGTCGGAGCACAGACCTGGGCCGCCACCGAAAAGTCCACCTCCGGCGGAACCGAGACCAACCTTGCGAAGTCGCCCGTTATCACCGTGACCCAGACGTTGGCGACGCCACCGGCGCCATCGGTGTCACTGGTCTCGCCGAGTTCCGTGGTCGTCAACTTCACGGCGAACGCCAACGCCGTCTCGAGCACCATCACGATTCGACTCGCGAAGGACAACTCGGTCGTCAAGCAAGTCACCGGTAACACGAGCGGCACTGAGACGATCACCGGGTTGACCCCCGGCGACACGTACTACGCCACCATCACGGCGGTTGGGAACGGAACCGATTACTTCACCTCTAGCGCCGGTACACATTCCACTGACGTCACGCCGGGCATCTTGACGATCAGTGCTCGCGCGACCAACGTCATCGTTGGTCATCCGGTTGACGTCGTTGCGGTCGTCACCGGACTCACGACCGCCGACCGGGCCGTCGTGACCAAGGACACGTTCACCTATACCGGTGTCGCCCCCACCGTCTACGCCGCGTCGACGACTGCACCGTCGGCGGTCGGCACCTACCTGGCGCTGCCCGCGAACGCGACGGTCGTCGTCACGCCCAGCGCCGACCAGGGCATCTACGCCAGCACGTACAACTACAGCGCGGGATCACTCGTCATCTCCGCGATCTCCAAGGTCCCACTTCGCGCCTCGCGAGTGATCGGCGACGCGTGGACCGGTCAAACGAGGACGCTCACCATCATCGGTTCGGGCTTCATCGGACAACCACGGATCGTGAGCAGCATCGGACGACGCACCATCGCGCGCGTGACCCACGACACGGGGACCCGTCTGACGGTCCGCGTGAGCGTCCGCGCCGGCGCGCCTCGAGGTGTTCACACCTTTCGGATCACGCTCTCCAACGGCAAGTCCTGCAACGTGCACTACAGCCAGTTCTAAACGCAGATCGAGCGAATCGAGATCGTCCACCTAGGTGATGGTGAAGCCCCGGCTCACCGTGCCCGCACCACAGGTGACGGTTGCGTGCGCGGTCCCGGGGTCGGTGCTCGGTCCGATCTCCCAGGTCCACGTGACGTTCCCCGCACCATTCGCCCGGGCCGACCCGAGGCCGTGGGACTGGCTCACGTAGCCACTCGCCAAGACGACCCGTAACGAGCATTCGTCGTTTGCTCGCTTCGAGTGGACGCTGAACGAATCCTCGGCGCCACGAGCGATCGACGCGACGAATGCGGTGATGGTCACAGCGCCGCCCGCGGACGTGACCGGTGCCGTGGGGGTTGAACTGGGCGCGGTGACCGCTGTGCCAGCTCCGTAGTCAGTATTGACCGCGCTGGCGACGGCTCGAACGGCCGCGGGCGTCGTCGTGATGAGACCGAGCTCACGGTTGTAGGAGAGCGACGACGTGGAGAAGTTCTCACTGCCAATGAAGACCGTCCCCGCGCCACCCGCGCAGTCGGCGCAGATCACCTTGGCGTGGATGTAGAGCTGACGTGAACCGAGCACGCGCACGTGGACGCCATCGCTCGCGAGGCCACGAAGGGCCACGGCGGCGTCGGATGACGACGTCATCACGACCTTGACCGAGACGCCCTGGGCCGCCGCCAAGTCGAGCGCCTGCTCGATGGTCGGAGAGTCCATCTCCTCGTTCTCCACGAGCAATGTGTGGCGTGCCGAGCGAATGAGGTCCACCAGAGCGGCCGTCGAGCCCGGACTCCAAATGAGCCCCCTCGACGACTGCGCAAGCTGGGGTCCGTGGGCGAAGTCGACATCGAACGTCGAGGTGATCGCGTGCACGTCACTCGACGTCGTGTCCTCGACCCAAAAATCACGCGTCGAGGCGTAGTCGCGCGACGCGAGGTTGCCCGACCCGATGTACGCGCGGGACCCGTCGATGACGACGTACTTGGCGTGGAATATCTGATTCGGTGGGGCCCACTCCACGTGGACGTCACTGGCGTGCAGGTACGCGTAGGACGCGGCATTGTCGGCTTGGCCGTTGAAGGCACTGTCGAGGAGGACTCGCACCTCCACGCCGGAGGCTGCCTGGGAGATGAGATCTCGTTCCAACGCCGTGTCCGCGAGTTCGTACATGGAGATGTCGATGCTGTGGCGCGCCTGCAGGACCGCGCTGTCGAGGAACCCGTAGCCACTCGCTGGCTCGGTCCACACGCGCGCCACCGTGGACAGCGTGCTCGGAGCGGCACCAGCCAAGGGGCCCACGGCGCTCAGAACGAGCAACACCGATCCGGCCAGTACTCGACGTAACGCCCTCATCGTGGAAAGGGCTTGCTTGGTCGCGACACGTGTCCGACAGTACAACTCGACCCGCACCGCCACGCAGTCGACTCAACTGAGTACGGGGTCACTTTGGCGGTGGTGGCCCGACGCACGCGAGGCCACCCTTAGGATGCGCGAACGACGAAATGGCCATGCCTGGTCAGGGAATCGCTCGTACGAACGACAGGGAGTTCTCGATGCGCCGACTGGACCGACGATGGCTGACCCTTATCGCGGTCTGTGGTGCCACGTTCATGTTGCTGGTCGACATCACCATCGTCCAGGTCGCGTTGCCGACCATCCAACGACGTCTAGGAGCGAGCTTCTCCGACCTGCAGTGGGTGATCGATGCCTACGCGTTGGCTCTCGCGACGTTGATATTGACCTGGGGCTCGCTCGCCGATCGACTCGGTCGCAAGCGGATCTTCGTCGTCGGCCTGGGCGTCTTCACCGTGGCGTCCTTCCTCTGCGGTATCGCCACGTCGTCCACGTTCTTGATCTGGTCCCGGGCCCTCCAAGGCATCGGTGGCGCCGCGATGTTCGCGACCGGCCTGGCCCTCATCGGTCAAGAGTTCCACGGTGCTGAACGCGGTCGGGCCATTGCCGCGTGGGGTGCGACCGTGGGCGCCGCGACCGCGGTCGGTCCGTTGGTCGGCGGCGCACTGACGAGCGGCCTCGGCTGGCGCTGGATCTTCTTTGTCAATCTGCCCATTGGCGTCCTCACGGTCTTGCTCGCCGTCAAGACAATGGTGAACGTGACCGACGGATCGGCCTCTCGCCTCGATTGGGCGGGGCTCGTGACGTTCTCGGCTTCGATGTTCCTCCTCGTCTACTCGCTGATCCGTGCCAACACCGACGGGTGGACCAGTTCGACGATCATCACGTTGTGGATCTGCGCCGTGCTCGTGATGGTGCTCTTCCTCGTCATTGAACATTTCCAGGAACGACCGATGTTCGACCTTTCGCTGTTTCGCCGACCTTCCTTCGTGGGGGTGTCGCTCGCGACACTCACCATTGGCGCGGGGATGTTCGCCATCTATCCCTACATCACGTTCTATTTGCAGAACAATCTCGGCTACTCGCCGTTCCAGGGAGGACTTCGCGTGCTGCCCTCGACCGTGCTCAGTTTCGCCGTGCCCATCTGGTTCCAGCGCCACGCCGATCGGCTCGCCCCGCGCCTCGTACTCGGTGCGGGCATGGCCATCACCGCAGTTGGCATGCTGACCATGTTGGCGATGAGTGCGTCGTCGACGTGGCTCGTCCTCTTACCCGGACTGTTGCTCACCGGCTTTGGTATTGGCATCGTCAATCCCGCAATCGCGAGGATCGGACTGGGTGTCGTGGCCCCGGAGCGCTCGGGCATGGCGTCAGGGATCAGCAACACGTTTCGAACGGGCGGGCTGGCGATCGGCGTGGCGGCACTGGGAGCGCTCTTTGAGCGCAAGGTCGCGAACTCGCTCGCCGTGGCGTATCACCATCCCGTTCCCGGTGTGGCGAGGATCGTCTCGTCCTCGGGTGTCGCCGCCGCGGTGAAGGCGTCGCACGGACTTGGGGGCATCGCTCGCAACGGCCACGTCGCCTTCGTCGCCGGGATGCACCTGATCCTCTTCATCGGATTCGTCGCCGTCGCACTCGGGGCCGTCGCCGGTTTCGCGTTGGTCCGTCGCGGCGATTTCCAAGCGGCTCCGGCGCCGGCCAGCGCACCGACGTCCTGATCGTCCCAGCCAGCGAAGCCGGGCGTTACGTTCCTTCGCGCAGCGTGGTGGCGTACTTCGTCCACGCTCTCTTCCCTAGGAGGCGATAGAGGAGACGAACGGGTGGTGGTAATGCCGTCAACATGTAGGCGCGGTCCGCGTCGTTGAGCGGTTCGAGGATCATGCCGAAGGCGACCATTCGCTTGCTCGCGGGAATGGACGCCACGCCGTGCTTGGCGAGGCCGTCCCACTCCTTCTGCGTGACCGTGACGGCCGCCAGTGGCACGATTTCACGTTCCTCGTTGTCGAGGTGCGTGACGAGCGAAGCGTTGAGCACCTCGAGCGAGTTCGCCAACGTGCTCGCCGTCGCGGGCGTGGGTGACGCTCGCCACGCGGCGCACGCCACGTGCGCTTCGTCGATCTTCCCCCGCACCTCGTCGTGCTCGTGATCGATCTCCTCGGTTCGAGCGGCGTGCTCGGGCGAACGGGCCTCGAGCAGGGGGTAGAGGATCTCGTCCTCCCCCTCGTGGTGGTGGTGCAACATGGTGAGGCCGAAGTCCACGTGATCGCAGAGGAAGTTCACTCGCTCGTGCGACGGCGTCGGGGCGGCGCGCAACAACTGCGCCGCCTCCTGGTACGCGCGACGAAATGTCTGGTGAATGATTGCCATGTCGCGAACTTCGATTGGCGCCGTTGTCGTCATGACCCTCCGTCCCTGCCCGTCACTCGAGTGGTGGCGACATTACCTGAGGGCCGCTTCGTGCGACATCGTGCTACCTTCACCGTCCCTTCCGGGCCAAAACTCGTCCAATCCCCGGCTTATGGGGCGAACCAGGGAGCCCGGACCCTGCCGGTACTGTCTTTACTATGTGGACGCACGCCGGTATCGACCCTTGGCGTCCAATGCGACATGGGTCGGGCGCTTACCCCCACGGCCTGCGAGCGCTGCTCTGTCTCTTGGTCATCGCCGGGACCGTCGCGGTGCCCATCGTCGAGGCCACGAACGCGAGGGCCAATACGCTCCAGATGTCCTCGGACAACGCGGCGACAGGTTGGTATCCCAACGAATCGCAGTTGACGCCAGCCAGCGTGACCAGCGGCGACTTCGGCCAGGTCTTTGACACCAAACTCAGCGGCGCGGTTTTCGCGCAGCCAATCGTGAGCCAACCCACGGTCCTCGCCGTCACCGAGACCAACAACGCCTACGGCCTCAATGCCACGACCGGAGCCATTGCGTGGCACGACAACTTTGGTAGCCCGGAGCTGCCGATTCAAAACATCAACTGCGGCGACGTGGGCAGCAACCTCGGCATCTCGGGCACACCCGTCGTGGATCCAGCGACGAACATCGCGTACTTCGTCGCCGCGAAGGAAGAACCGGGCAGCACGGGCGAAGATTTCATGGAGGCCGTGAACGTCTCAACGGGCCTCGCACCGAGCAACTGGCCCGCCGGTGGCGTTCTGATCCAAGGCGCGGCCGACGATGATTCTTCGACGATCTTCAACGCCACCTATCAGATGCAGCGGCCCGGGCTCGTGCCGTCAACGGCGTGGTGTACGCGGCGTTCGGATCACAGTGTGACACCCACAACTGGGAGGGCTGGGTCATCGGCGTCTCCACCGCGACCTCTTCCATCACCACCAGGTGGGCCAGCGAAGAGAACACGACGATCACGAGTAACTACCAACCGGGAGGCGGAATCTGGCAGTCGAGCTCGGCGCCCGTCGTCGACGCGAACGGCGACATATTCGTGTCGACGGGCAATGGTTTCATACCCTCCGGTCCCGAAGCGGGCACGGACCTCGCGAATCAAAAGTTCGGCGAAGCCGTCGTCGAACTCCACACCAACACGAGCGAGCATCTCGAGCCCGTCGATTGGTTCATCGCGGCCGACGCAACATCGCTCAACAACCAAGACGGTGACCTCGGCTCGGGAGGACCGGTCGCGTTGCCCGCGAGCATGGGCACCACCGATGATCCAAATCCAATGGTGATCGACGGTAAACAGGGCATCTTGTACGTCCTCAACACGAATAACCTTGGCGGCTACCAACAAGGCCCCGGTGGCACCGATGCGGTGGAATCGGAAACGGGACCCCTGGGCGGCGTGTGGTCGCGCGCGGGCGTGTGGCCCGGCGACGGTGGCTACATCTACCTCCCGACAGCGGGGTCGTCGTCATTCGTCCAAAATGGCGGCGGCGGATCACTCAACGTGTTCCAACGCACGGACACGAACGGCGTACTGTCCTTCCCGCTCGTGGGATCCACCAGTAACTCTGGCAGTATGTTCGGCTTCGGAACGGGCGCTCCCGTCATCACGTCGAACGGAACGACCTCCGGTTCGGCGCTCTTGTGGATCGTTCATTCGACCGGCACGGGTGGCGCCGGTTCACAACTCGAGGCCTTCAATCCGGTGCCGGTGAACCCCGGATCCAATGGAACGCTCGAGCAGGTATGGAGTTCCGGGTTCTTCACGGCGTCGACGTTCTCGCAACCAGCCGTCGACAACGGAATGCTCTACGTCGGGACGAAGGACAATTCACTGCTCGGTTTTGGCATGCTCCCCTCCTCCACACCGGCCGCCGCGGGCACCGATCTCTCCTTCGCGCCCACCATCGTCGGTCAATCGACCACATTGAACGAAACGTTCACCGCGAGTGCCCCCACGACCGTCTCTTCCTTCGCCGTCGCGGGTTCGGCGTACAGCATCGGCACCCCGACTCCATCGCTTCCCGCAACACTCTCGGCGAATCAAAGCATCACGGTGCCCGTCACCTTCACGCCCAGTGCATTCGGCGCCAACGAGGGGATGCTCACGGCCAATATCACTGGCGAAACGTCGGCGGTCACGTTGAGCGGTGACGGCGACAGCACGAGCCCTTCGCTCAGTTGGTCGCCCGACGCCGTGGCGTTCGATCCACAGCCCATCAATGGCGCGCCGGTCTCGATGCCCGTGACCGTCACCAACCTCTCGTCCACCGCCATCACGTTGAATAGTTTCAGTACACCGGCGCCACCGTTCGAGGTGGTCAATCCTCCGACGACACCATCGGTGCTCGCCCCGGCGGGCCAACCAAACGACTCCCTCACCTTCACCGTCCAATTCTCACCACCAGGTTCATCGGGCGATTTCGATCATCAGTTCAGCTCTGTAGCGACGATGAACACGAATCTCGGGAACTTCGGCGTGGCGATCACCGGATCGGCGGACCCTCCCGCCCAGATAACGACCATTCCCGCGACGCTCAACTTCGGCAACGTTGCGGTCGGTTCGTCGGCGACATTGAACTTCGAACTCGGCGACCAGGGCGGCATCCCTTTGACCATCACCTCCTCGACGCCACCCACCACGAGCGGATTTAGTGCGTTAACGGATCCGTTCGTGCAACTGGCGAACACCACCCCACCCGACGAGATCGCTCCTGATTCGTCAATCCAAGAGACCGTGCGCTTCGCACCGACGGCCAACGGTCCCGCGACGGGAACCTGGCTAATCGAAGGCAATGACGGCAGCGGCGTACAGACCATCACGTTGACGGGAACGGGATTCACGTCGGCCACGACGACCACAACGACCACCACGACCACGACGACCACGACGACCACGACGACCACGGTTCCCACGACCACGACGACTGCCCCTCCACCACCGCCACCACCACCGCCACCCCCATCTACAACAACGACCTCCACGACCACGACGACGACCACGACCACCACCACGACGGTTCCCACGACGACCACCACGCGTCCGGCAACATTGACGGTGACCACCCGAGCCGGCACGGTTGGCTCTTCACTCACCATTCGAACCTCCGGCGATTCGAATGGCGGTTCACCCACGTTTCACATTTACCGCGGCGGTACGTCGATGTGCACGCTCAAGGGATCGGTCCTGCGCGCAAAGAAGCCCGGGTCGTGCATCGTGACGGCGACGAGGGCGGCGCGAGGCATGACACCCGAAGTGACCTCGGCTCCCACGACCATTATGTTCACCAAGTCGACGCCTCGTACGCCGGTACTGGCGTCAGTTGTGCTCTTTAGCGCGTCGAGCGAATCGCTCAGCGCCGCCGCGAAGACCGTGCTCGACGCCTTCGCCAAGAAGATCGCCATCAGCAACACGGTCGTCGTCACCGGTTACGCGCACGCCAACGTAGCGCTGGCAAAACGGCGCGCGTCTATCGTCGCACACTATTTGGTGAGTCGCGTGCAGGTCCACGTCACCTTAAAGACGATCACGGCTACCGCTCTCCACGAAGTCTCACTGAAGAGGCAGTAAGTAGCTCGACGCCGTTCATGGTCACCGTTGCTTTGGATATCCTGATCATGACCGCGACGCGGAGGATGCCATGGACAAGGACCTAGTCGACCAAGTTATCGACGTCGCCCAACGAGTCGTGGCCAGTGGGGCCATCTCCACGAACGGACACGGGAACGTGAGCCTGCGAGTTCCGGGTGCGCAAGAGATGTACTTCACCGCCGGCCCCTCGCTACGCAACCACGCACCTTCTGCCGTCGTCCGAATTGGTCTCGACGGAGTCCTCCTCGAAGGCGAACTTCCTCCCATCCAGGGAGCCGTTGTTGCCATGCATACCGCGATGTACGCGGACCACGCGGACGTGGGTTGCGTATTGCACACGCACTCGCCGTACGCAACGGCCTACGCGGTCGCCCACCGTCCGATTGGCTGTTGGGTCGAAGCGTTAGCCATGTTCGGCTTGCCGAGCGGCGTCCCGATCGCCAGTTACGGTCCGCGAGGGTCCGATCAGGCGGTCGCGAACATTCGCGACGCGATCACGCCTGGGGTACCCGCGGTTTTACTGGCGAACCATGGCGTACTCGTCTTTCACCGAACGCCGGAGTTGGCCATCCAGATCGGCGGCATCGTCGAAGAGGCCGCGCAGGCGGGTATCAACTCGAGTGGGCTCGGCGGACCCGTGGAGATCCCCAAGGAACTTCGCGAGGCCGCACTTCAACGCGCCATGCTCTTTCAGCAGCACGGAACACAACACGCGTAAGGGAGCTTTCTCTTTACTATGGTCCATTCCCCGGCGACGTGCAGAGCGACGTGATGTTCACTGTAAGTCTCGAGAAATGATCCTCGACATGTCACCAAACGAGATTGATGAGTTCGTGCTGTCCCAACGGGTCGGTCGCGTGGGCTGTCACGTCGGTGGTGAGACGTACGTCGTGCCCGTCATCTTTGGGTGGGATGGGGATTGCATCTACGTCTATACGACCGCGGGTAAGAAGGTCGACATGATGCGCGAGAATCACCGCGTCTGTTTTGAAGTGGATGAGTACCTCACAAGCGGCGGGTGGCGAAGCGTCATCGCCCAAGGAGTTTTCGAGGAGTTGGAGGGCGACGACGCGTTGCGGGCTCTTCAGATCATCACCGAGCGCGTATCCGCGAATCGAGAAGGCGGAAGCTCGCGCCCGCGAGGTGAAGGTCGAACACCGGTGGCCTTTCGAATTCGGACCAACGACGTGACTGGTCGAAAGGTCGAAGTGGTTTCCTAGTCCGTTTTCAGTTCGCGGCTACGACGAGGCCGAAGGCACGGGCCCGACGCGAACGCAGGCGGGATCGGAGGCCAGAGGATCCCCAAATGCCGCGAAGGCTCGTGAACGCGAACCGCCGCACAGATCCGAATGCTCGCAGCATCCACACGCGCCTTCGAAGTGGGCCGAGCGGATTGAGCGCAGGAGATCATTGTCCTTGTACACGTCGATGAGCGAGCACTCTCGAACGTTGCCCAGGGTGATGGGCAGGAATCCCGAGGGATAGATGTCGCCGTTCGCCCCGACGAAGATGATCCCCTTCCCGTCACGGGTTGCGGCACTCGGTGCGCGTACGAGCGCCGAACTCGGGCCGAGTAACTCCACCAGTCGGTTCCGGAGGAACGCGTACGTGAAATTCGTAGCGGCCTCCGATGGCGGGTCAATCTTCTCAGCGCGTTCACGCGCGACACGTCGAAAGAACGGAGCCTCGACCGTGCGGACCGTGAACCCGTATCGAGAGGCGTCCACGAGGAAGTTGCACACCCCTTCGTTCTCACGCGCCGTCGTCGCGTTGACTTCAGAGCCCCGCCCGGTCGTGATGAGAAAGAAGACCTCCCAGACGTTGACCTGCAGATCGTGGAGCAGCTTGGCGACATCGGCCAGTTCGCCAATGTTCGAGGGCATGACGGTGGTATTGATCTGGGTGGTGAATCCGTGTGCGCGCAGACGCGTAATCGCCTCAAGAGTGGCGTCGAAATGACCGTCGATTCCCCGGACCGCATCGTGGGTCAATGGCGTCGAGCCATCCAGACTGAGCGACGCACTCTTCACGCCGACGTCGCGCAACGATCGAAGCACCGAATCGGTGAGACGAGGCGTTACGGACGGGGCGATCGCGACGGGCACGCGTACCGATTGGGCGTAGGAGGCAAGTTCGACGATGTCGTCGCGCATCAGACAGTCGCCGCCCGTCAGGATAAGAATCGGGCGCGGACTTCCGATCGCGGCCAAGGAATCGATGAGCGCTCGGCCTTCGCGCGTGGTCAATTCGTCAGGTGCTCCCACGAGTTGCGCATTGGCTCGACAGTGGAAGCACTTCAACTGACACGCTTTGGTCATCTCCCAAAAGACGAGGAGCGGCCGTTCGTTGAACTGCCCTCTCACGGATCCATGGACGGTCATTTGGTTCGTATGGTCCCCCGAGCGCATCTCAGCCAGAGTAAATCAGACCTATGAGCGAGTGAACCCGTGGTCTAAGGACGAAGGTCACATCCTGGACGCATTGATCTGAATTCAAAGCATTCGTGAGTCATGACGGAACGACTTGGCGGTCAAAATTGCTCGATCAGCGCCGAAATCGAACCTCAGGGAGACGCTCCTACCAATCGGAGGTGTCACTGCGTTCCATCGGCGGTCGGACTTCAAGCACTTCCGAAGCCAACCACACCGTGGCTCAGCACCATTCCGGATGTCGCAAGTATCGCGAACTTATCCGAGACAGGCTTGCTCGAGCAACGTCAGTGTTCGGCCCATTGACACCACGACCGAATTGTGACCATTGATCCAAACACCATCTTCGCGCTCGAGAATCCAGCGGTTCTCCTCGCATCCACAGTCAAAAAATTCGGTAACAATCGTTGCTTCAGCCCCATCCGGCATCAACTGATATCCCCAGCGGTAACCAGACGGGACTCCAATTCGAGCGGGATCGCCACCTGCGGTGTCAATGTCGCCGGGCGAGGGCTCCCACGCTATGAGTTGGTTCGGCTCGAATGCCACGACGTGATTAATCATCTCGTAGTCGCGACCGAGGCGGTGCATCTTGATCGTAAACGTCTCACCAACCCCGGAGATTGAACGGTCGACGGCGGCACCTCGGAGCATGTCGGAACCGTCAAATTCTGTATGTCGGTGCGGACTGGCGAGAATTTCGAAGATAACGGCGGCTGGCGCCCCAATCCTGCGTGACGCTTCAACTCTCGTGCCTTCTTGGGCCATTCCGCGTCCTCCCTCGTCTTCCTAGTGCATGAGCGACTTTTCAAGGAATCATATTGCTGCGGACTGAAAACTTCTCTGATCGGCTGGGGTCGCAACAAATGAAAATGCCTCCGCTCCGAGGACCTTTCCCGTATCCGTTACAGACTCAGCCTTCGGCTCTGCACTCAGTGACACGGTGGATTGGATCGCAAAGATCAGTACAGGAACGATAATGCCTACCGTTACCGCTATCAGAGCGACTCTCGCCCACGGTACCGCGGAGGACCACCACTCCAACTCTGAAAGAGAAGCAACTACACCGCCCAATGCAAGCAGCGTCAGCGCTCCAGCGCCGTACACGCTCACCTTGTTCAACTTGCGGATCGGCTGACCCCCCACCATTACTGGCGGCTTCGCTCCGAATCCCGAGATCATCGGTGCGATGCCAGCGATGGCCGCATAGGCCGCATTGAGCATGGCGAAACGGTAGAGCGGCACTCCAGGGAACGCTGAGGCGATCGAGCTCGACGAGCTGATGATCGCTCCAAAGAGAGCGCTCACGAAAGTGATGTTCGTTGCCCAACTGTCCTTGAACGACCAGTTGGAACCGGCCTCCAAATCCATGTCGCCGATCTTCCTCCGGCAAACCTGAACAAAGATTGCGGCAAACACGATTCCGAGGATCAGCGGAAATACGAGTTCATGTACCAATCCCAGTGCGCGCTGAACCGAGAGTTGTATCGTCGACGGACTCGAGAATGTCTGTTGAGTATCGCTGGGGTCTCCGAAGACCGCCAGGGTGACCGCACTCGGAATTGTCGTAAAGCCATCCGCAAACTGGAGCGTCACCTTGTTGACAGTTCCGCCCGCCAACGCACAACCAGAAGGGGGCGTGGGAGAAACGGTGGGCACACCAACCATTGGTCCCGATGCGTAGTGCGTAGAGACCAAGAGCTCGTAATCAACTGCGATCGCGCAACTGCCCGAATTCGCCACGAGGATCGTTGTAGACCACCCGGATGCCGTTCTCGTGAGGACTGGGGCTGTAGGGGAAATGGTTAGCCCTACGGAAGACGATCCGCTTTCTGTGGCTCCAGCAGAGCTTGCCAGACCACCAAAAAATACAACTGGCACGACAAGACCCGACATTGCGACAATACAAATGGTAAGAATTCGTCGCATTCGCCACCCCGCCGGGATGCTAGTTCGTAATCGCTCGGTTTGCTCGGTGCGGCGAACCAGGGCCGACCGTTGAGCAGCGAGCGAATCGAAGTACTCGGAAATATGCGACGCCAGTTACAAAGTCCGGCGCTGCTCAGATCAAAAATCCGTCATCGATCAAATGGTTGGCACGACATGCACTGGCACGCGAAAATCAACGACGGGGAAGATGAGAGTCGAGCACACTGAGAGTGCTGGTGTCGGAGGGCCGACGTGGAGTGTCACTGACTAGCGCGTTGTTCGCCAATTCGTAGATCGCTCGGAATCTGGTTCTGCAATACGGCGCGCATCGCTACTGGAATCGTTCTGCCCAATGGCTGGAGGCTGACGCTATTTGGTTACTCGGCGAATGGTGCCCGCTCCAACGACCAGCGCAGCGAATACGTACGCGAACATGATGGCGAATTGGCCAAGGTAGTACTGGTTTGACTGCATCGGAGTTATGGCGTGCACGGCGGCCGTCATCGGCAGCACATCAGCGATGCCTCGGAGCACGGGAGGAAGTTGACTGACGGGAATGACGAGACCACACAGAAGCAACTGGGGAAGGATGAACGCGGGCATGAACTGAACGGCTTGGAATTCCGTGTGGGCTACGGCACTCAGCGCCAATCCGAAGGCAGTGCCGAGTAGCCCGGCGCAGAGCGCAACGAGACTGATGCGCCACGGCACGCCCTGATGAGCCAGTCCGTACCAGGTGTAGGAGAGGACGGAGACGAACAGACTCTGAATTAGTGCGAGAGCCCCAAAAGCGATCGCGTAACCCCCAACGAAATCCGCTTTTGTCAGGGGCAGCGTGAAGAGACGCTCTAGGGTTCCGACGGTCCTCTCTCGCAGAGTGATGACCGACGTGACGAGAAACATGACGATGAGAGGAAACACGCCGAGCAGTTTCGGGCCAACCGAGTTGAAGGCACCGGGCTCGTCGGTGAGCGACCACGCGAGCAGACCCATTAACGCTGTGGGGACGATCAACAACAGTGCGAGGGTGCGCGGATCGTGGCGCAACTGTTCGAGAATGCGCCTAGAGGTGAGGAGCGTCCGCCGTAGGCTCATCGATCGCCTTCGATTAGGCGCTCGAAAGCTTCGTCGTAGCCGGATGCCTTGGAGGCGGCCAACAGTGATGCCGGTGTGCCGTCGAACAGAAGTGTCCCGTCGCGCAGTAGCAGCAACCTGGCGCAACGAGCCGCTTCATCCATCACGTGGCTCGACACGATGACGGTGGCACCACTCGTGGCGAGGTCGTCGAACGTGCGCCAAAGGTCACGACGCAGAATCGGGTCCAGTCCAACGGTCGGTTCGTCCAGGATCAGCACTGGCGGAGATCCCACGAGGGCGACGCCCAGTGACACACGTGCGCGCTCGCCACCGGACAACGATGAAACCAGCCGGTGGGCGTAGGGGGTGAGAGCAACAACGTCCATTACACGCGCGACCTCAGACAGGGGCTGAGCGAGGACACCGGTGAAGTAACGAATGTTCTCCTCGACGCTGAGGTCGAGGTAGACGGCCGCGCTTTGGGCCATATAGCCGAGTCGGCCGCGAAGCGACCGTGAGCCCGCGGCGCAGTTCATAATCCGCGCGGAACCGCCCGTGATCGCCTGGACGCCGAGGAGTGAACGCATCAGAGTACTCTTGCCACTGCCACTTGGCCCGAGCAGGCCAATGAGCTCGCCGGGAACTGATCGAAACGAAATCGACTTTAGGATTTCGTTGCCGTTGCGCACGACACGAAGGTTCGACACTTCGAACGTTGAGTGGTTAGTACTTTCCATCATTGGCTGTCACGACCGGACATGCATTGCATTTTCTACCTGATTGCCGTGACGTGATTCTCTTTTTCATTACGTGCATTCTCGATCGGAGCGTTTGATTTGGGTAGGAACAGGATCGTGAGCACGATGCCCAAGACGGCAAAACCAGCGGATACGAGCAGCGCCAAGTCCATGCCGTGAAGGAAGGCCGCGCGTACATTGGCTAGCAATTTGGACGAATGAAGTTGCTGGGCGACTGCCACACCACCAAAAATGCTCTGACGGGTGGCGGCGGACGCAGCCGTAGGTAGACCCGTCAAGTGGAGCCGGGCCAGATAACCGGCGCTCAGTACACTGCCCAGGATGGCGATGCCGAAGGGGCCGCCGGTCTTATTCACTGCCTGGAGCACTGCGGAGCCGACTCCGCTTCTCTCGGGCGAGAGTTCGACGAGAGCGGCGGACATCGCGGTCGCCATCGCAATGCCGGTGCCCAATCCGGCGATAGCCATCCACATGGCGACGAAGAGACCACTTGATCCGACACTCATGGTCGATCCGAGTAACAGCCCAGTCACGAGCAGGGCGAAACCAACGGCCACCGCAACCTTGGCACCAACGCGTTTTACCACTTGCGCCGCGGGAACCGCGCCGACGATCAACCCGGCAACCAGAGGAAGCAACCTCAGTCCCGAGCCCATGGCGTTCGTGCCGAGCACTCCCTGGAAGTACTGCGGCATGGTGAACAAGATCCCGAGCATGGCGAGGATCGGAACGACCGCCAGAATGACGCCCCAGGTGAACGAGGCCGATTCGAAGAGGGCCAAGTCGAGTAAGGGCTCACCGCCCGGCCGTCGAGTCAGCCGCCGCTCCCACAGGAAGAATCCAACTAACAGCACAACGCCGATGACCATCATGTTCAGTGCGAAGACGTCGCTCCAACCGTCTTGACCGGCCTCGATCAGACCGTAAGTGAGCGCCACCAACCCGCTCGCCGAAGCTACGACGCCGACGAAATCAATCCGCGGACGCAGCGAAGCGCGCGATTCAGGTACCAAAGCAATCACGGCGACCAGTCCGATGATAATGACGGGCACGTTGATCAAGAAGACCCAGCCCCACCAATAGTCAGTGAGAAGCCACCCACCGAGAATTGGACCAATTGGGAAGGCCAGAAACGTAGACGCCGCAATGATCCCGACGGCCTTCGGCCGTTCCTCCTTGGTGAACATCACGGTGAGGACGGCCAAAGCGGTCACGATCAGCCCAGCCCCGGCGAGTCCTACCAGCACCCGAGCAGTCATGAACTCGGCGGTCGACGTCGAATACGAACACGCCACCGAGCCGATTCCGAAGAGCCCCAGCGAGATGACGAGAACCTTCTTATGGCCGTAGCGGTCTCCCAAGAGACCGGCCGGCAGCATTGCGGCGGCGAGCACGAGGAAGTACCCCGACGAGAACCATTGCAGATTCGACTCCGTCGCCTTCAACGCCTTAGAGAGCGTCGGCAACGCCACACTGAGCACCGTGCCGTCTACGCCGACGGCCAGCACAGCGAGACCCAGTGCGCCGAGCGCCCACCACCGTCGAGTCCCGTCAGCCCTTACGTCCGTCATGGCCCAGCCCCTGCTCCCTCACGAATGCCACCGATGAATTCTCGGGCGAGTGAGGAAGCAGTTTTTTGGACGTCCTCATGCGCACCTTAATTGCGTCATCAACGAGGGAGTACGCGTTCGGTCACAATCCGATCAGCGAAGACGAAGAGATGCGTGCACATCACTCAGGTGTCACAATCCGTGAGGACCGTGGGATGCCAATCGAGCCGAGCCAAGGTATGGGACTGTCTTCGGCTTACTTGTGAGATTGTTCCCACGTCCTCTCGTGAACCGTGTCATACGAGTGGAGCATTTTGCGGGGCATTCGATGGCGTAACACAGTTCATAATCAAAGTCGTATCAGCGACCATTGTGATCTGGGCCTTCGTATTTTGTTTCGGAGTGGGCGCTAGAGGACTCGAACCTCTGACCTCAGCCGTGTGAAGGCTGCGCTCTAACCAACTGAGCTAAGCGCCCGAATGTTCAATCCTACTTCGAGCGTTGACGACGTGCTTTTGACGAGCGTTGTAGCCTCGGACTGTGCCAAGCAGCGATGATTTGAACCTCGAGAAGCCGTCACGCTTCGCGCGCCGCCCCAAGCGACCCTCAATGGTGCCACGAGAAGTGATTATGGGACTTGACAAGATCGAACGCGGTGTCAGCTTCGTCGCGGCCGCCATTGCCCTTCTCCTCGCGGCCATTGAGGTTCCCCACCTCCTCAAGAACACGTACGTCAAGGACACGCTTAACAAGGCAAAATCAAAGCCTTACTGCACGAAGCCGTACCACCTCGTCGCCAATATGTGCCAGCACATGCGTCTGACCCATCCATCGGCGTGGTGGCCACAGTTCCTCGAGATCGTCATCTTCGCTGGGGCCATCATCATCTTCGCGCTCGTTCACAAGCGCGTTGGTGTGGTCGTGGCGAGCCTGATTCTCTGGCTGGCGCTCTCCGCCACGGGGCTCCCCTTCCTCTTCGTGGCCGGCTGGCTCATGGTCCGCGCCTTCCGACTCCAAAAATGGGGCGACCCCACGTTCTCGGGTTCCAATCGCGCAGCCCGTGAACAGGCCAAGGCGAGGAAGGAAGGCCGGGAGGTCACGCCACGGTCGCCGAGACCGGCGAAAGGGTCCAAAGTGTCATCGGAACCCGTCGTGGCGCGAGCCGCCGCTCCTCCCGCGCCATCGAAGCGCTACACGCCAAAACAGAAACCACGCAAGCGTTGATTCGTGGCCAAACTCGGACTTGACTATCCAACGAAGTGGGGACGCACACCAGCGACCCGCGCGGTTCGCAATCTTATTCACGGCTCCTTCCTCGTCCCTTACACCAGGTACCTCTCGACGCTGGACATTCGCGGGACCGAGAAGATCCAAGGTGACGGTCCGTTCATCTTCGTGGCCAACCACACCAGCAACATGGACACGCCACTCGTCATCGCGGCGCTGCCGCGCGCCATTCGCAAGCGACTCGTCGTCGCGGCCGCGATGGACAACTTCTTCATGGAGTCGGGCAAAGCCTTTCGCACCGTGCTGATCTTCAACGCCATTCCTATCGACCGTCATAAGGTGAATCGACGCAGCGCGCAGATCGCCTCGGAACTGGTCGAACAGAAGTGGAATCTCTTGATTTACCCTGAGGGCGGACGTTCACCCGACGGCGAACTCCACGAGTTCAAGGGTGGCGCGGCCTACCTCGCCGAGCGTTCGAGGGCGACGGTCATCCCGACGTACATCCACGACTCTGGTTGGCTCCAAGGTCCCAAATACGCCAAGGCCGCCAAGTTCGTCACGGCGCCCGATCAACATCGACACCACGTGATTGTCACCTTCGGCGACGCCATGCACGTCCACGATGGTGAGAACATTCGCCGGTTCAACAACCGGATCGTGGAAGCGGTTGAGTTCCTCGGTCGCGAGGTCAGCGGCGACCCCGACTACGGCATCAAGACACCAGACGCTAGTTACTGAGAACGCGACAGCGTTCTTGATAGAGCAGGTCGGCCGCGCTGGCGAGGGGTTCGAGTTCTCGACCCGTCACGGTCGCGAGGACCTCATCACAGAACCACGGATTCATCGCGAGCACCGGACCGTGGGCGTACGTGGCCCAGATGTTCTTCGTACGATAGCCGTCGTGTAACGCGTCGTTGCCGCGGCCCTTCACGACCGAGCCGAAGGGCTCGACACCTGCGTGCAAAGTCGTTCGCCCGCCGTGGTTCTCGAATCCGACCAGTAGTTGCGAGCCGACCCGCGTCGCGAGCTCGCCCACGGAACGGCGTTCACCGCGACCCGTCACCACGTCGACCAGTCCGAGTCCTTCAAACTCTTCGTTACCTTCAACACAGAACGTCAGGCCCAGAATCTGCAGACCGGCGCACACCGCGACGACGTGCGCCCCGTCTCGCACGCGCGACACGAAGGAAGAACGACGAAGCAGGTCAGTGGCGAGACTCTGAGGACCGTCCTCTCCCCCACCCAACAAGTACAGATGGGCGTCGGGCACCTCGTCGTTGAGGCCCGCCTGCACCAGCGTGGCGTCCAGGCCGCGCCGGCGGGCCCGTTCGTAGATCGCGAGACCGTTGCCCCCGTCACCGTAGGTGCCGAGGAGGTCCGGGTAGAGCACGCAGATCGTCGTCACGGCTCGGACTTCTCCAGCCAGTCACTGAAGGCCGTGTAGTTCGCCAACAGCGAGATCGTATCTTTTGCCACGGGCAACTGCGCGTCATCCTCGACGATGACGTACTCCACTTGCGCGTAGTCGAGGCGCGTCGCGAGGTCGAGGCGTCGATCACCGAAGCAGTACACCCGATGTCCGCGCAATCTCTCGAAGGGCACGTCGTACAGCCACGAGGGATCGCGCCCATCGGCGATGCGCGCATTGATGGCGACCCACACGTCCGACTCGTCGTTCACAATCGTCGCGAGCATCGCCTCGAAGCCCGAGGGATTCTTCGCGAGCAGGAGGCGCAGCACGTGACCTTGCCAGCGTCGGACACTGAAGCGACCGACGACGCTCTGGACCGCGTTGATGCGCACGACCGCCTCGTCGAGCTTCACATCGACGCTGTGCAACGCGGTGAGCGCCATTGCTGCGTTCGATCGATTGAACTCTCCGGGCATCGAGAGGTCCAGCGCGACCGTCACGCCATCGATGACCAACTCGTCGCCCAGGAGGGTGGTGATGTTGTTCGGTTTGGCGAAACCGCAACTGCAGTGCCACTGGCTGCCCACGTGGCTGATGGCGAGCGTGCACTTGGGACACGACACCGCGTCGGCGAGCCACGTCGTCGGCACGTCGCACCACAGGACGTTGGTGGCTACCTCTGCGGCGTAGACCACGAGCGGATCACTCGCGTTCGCAACGACGATCAACCTTGGGTCATCGTGCGTCTCGAGCGCCTTGCGCCATCGCTCGGCCATCTGACGTACTTCATTGGCGCGGTCCAGTTGGTCGCGCGAGAGATTGAGAAGGACGACGACGCGAGGCCCCGTCGTGGCGAGCGTCGCGGGAAGCCACGCCTCGTCCGTCTCGAGCGCCACCTGTGCGCTGGTGGATTCGACCAGTGCCGCGACGTGTCCGGCCGGCATATTCGCGCCGGTCTGGTTGGTCGTGACCGGCACTCCCCAACCCGCCACGATCATTGAGGTCGTCGTGGTCTTGCCGTTCGTGCCACTCACGAGCAGCACGCTGCGCCCGCGACTGAGTGACGTGACCAGGTCAGGCGAGATCTTGATACCGACTCGTCCGCCGATCACCGTTCCGGAACCTCGTCCGGTCATCCGTGAGACTCGGTTGACGGCGCGCACGGCGGCCGATGCGACGTCATCGCGGAGATTCGTCGCTTTGCCCATTGCGTCAACGCTAACGATTTTGAAAACACAAAAGGCCCAACCGGGGGGTGGTTGGGCCTTTTGCAAAACCAGCGCATTTACATTTGGGGGAAACGTAAAGCGGGCTGAGACCAGTATGGCGGTTTCGTCCGTATCTGACAACAGCATGGCGCAGATACTTCCTATCTGTATGCTTGATATGTGGAGATACGACAGCTAGAAGCCCTGATAGGCATCGCCGACCATGGTTCCTTCTCCGGGGCGGCCGACGTCCTCGGCACGGTGCAGTCAAACATCTCGAACCGGATCGCGCACCTCGAGACCGAACTCGGCACCGAACTCGTGAACCGCTCGACCGGACTGCTCACGGAGTCGGGCGACATCGTCGTCGACCGCGCCCGACGAATCCTCAACGAACTTCGGCGGTATCGCCTCAGACGTCTCAGAGCTGAGCGCCGAGATCCACGGCCAGGTCGTGCTCGGCATGATCGGCTCGGCCGGACGGTGGATCGTCCCCTTGATACTCGAAGCGCTCAAGTCGACCTACCCGCATATCGCGCTGCACATCGTCGAAGGCACCAACTCAGTCATCGAGCCCCAGTTGGTCAAGGGTCAACTCGACCTGGCCGTACTCGCGTGGCCGATCTACGCCGCGGAACTGACCGGCGTCGACCTCTTCCTCGAGGACTTGGTCTTGATCTGCGACAAAGAACACCCGCTCGCGAAACTGCCCGCGCCACTGAGTTTCGCCACGCTCAGCGAGTACGAGATCCTCCTGCCGTTTCGAGGCACGCCGATTCGCCGAGAGATCGACGAGGCCAGCCGTCTCGTCGGCGTCGAGTTGAAGCCCCTCATCGAACTCGACGGCCTGCGCACCATTGCGTCGCTCACGTTCGACGGGTACGGCCCTTCCATCCTGCCCGCGACGATGCTATCGAGGCACCTGCGAGACAAGTTCGTCGCGCGCCCCATCGACAAGATCGCCCGGCGACGGGTGCTCCTGGCGACACGGCGCTTCGGATTCCCGGCCGCGCCGGTCCGTGCACTCCATGCGCTGCTCATCGACGTCGTGAAGCGCGCGACGAACGTGCCCGAGGGCATCTACCTCGACACACCTCCTCGATAGAGTCACCACGTGAACTCATCGCCTGCGGAGGTTGCCGCATTCATCGCGAAACGTGACAAGGCCTTCCGTCCAATCATCGCCCTGGCGGGGCCGCCGCCGCTTCGTCGCCGGGCCGAGAGCGTCGACAACCGCTTCCCGTCCCTCGTTCGCTCCATCACCCATCAGCTCCTCGCCACCAGTGCCGCGACCACCATCCACGGTCGCGTCGTCGATGCCTGCGGCGGCACCGTCACGATCCACACGATCATCGCGGCCGGTCCCGAGAGACTCCGCGGCGCCGGTCTCAACCGCACCAAGGCGCAGGCCATGGTCGATCTCGCGACCGACGTACGGGACAATCGGCTCCAACTCGCCAAACACGGCCGAATGAGCGACGACGACATCGTCCGCGACGTCGCTTCCGTGCGGGGCATCGGACCGTGGACCGCCCAGATGTACCTCATCAGCACCATGGCCCGTCCCGACGTCTGGCCGACCGGTGACTACGGCGTGCGCGTTGGCTGGTCGCTGCTGCACGGACTCGACGAGACCATCAGCGAGGCCGGACTGCGAGAGGCCGGCGAGCGCTTCGTCGGCGCTCGAACGTCGGTGGCGTGGTACTGCTGGGAAGCGGTGCACTTCGCGAAGGTGGCGAAGTCGGCCAAGTAACGTCGACTGCATGCCCGCACTGAACCTCGCCGACTTCGAGCGCGACGCGCTCGAGACACTCACCACTTACGCCGCGATCCCCTGCCTGTCGCCGATGTACGACGCCGACTGGATCCAACACGGCCACATCGACCGCGCCATTGAACTGCTCTACGACTGGGCGCTCGCGCGAAAGATCGCCGACTTCGACGTCCAGATCCGCCGCCTCGGTGAACGGACCCCGATCCTCCTCGTCACCGTCGCGGCGACCGCCCCGGGCGACGGCACGGCCGTCCTCTACGGCCACCTCGACAAGCAACCGCCGCTGGGCGACTGGTCCGAAGGACTGGCCCCTTTTGAACCGGTACGTCGAGGCGACCGCGTCTACGCGCGCGGCATCGCCGACGACGGCTACTCCACGTTCTCGGCCCTGCTGGCCATCGAGGCCATGGAAGCGAACGACATCCCCCACAGCCGCTGCGTCGTGCTCATCGAAGCGAGCGAGGAGAGCGGCAGTCCCGACCTCGAGGCGTACCTGGACGATCTAAAGGAACACCTCGCCAAGGTGGAACTCATGATCTGTCTCGACTCGGGGGCCCTCACCTACGACCGCCTCTGGGTGACGACCTCGCTGCGCGGCGTCCTCAACGTCGACCTCACGATCAGGGTGCTCGAACAGGGCCAGCACAGCGGGTCGGCGAGCGGCGTCGTGCCGTCATCATTTCGTATCCTTCGCGAACTCCTCGACCGCGTCGAAGACGCCGCGACCGGTGAGGTACTCGTGGCGGAGCTGAACGCCGAAATTCCTGCGGCCGAAGTCGAGGCCGCCAACGCCGTCGCCAAGGAGTTCGGCGACATCATCGCGCGCGGACTGCCGACGCTCGAAGGCGTGGAACTCATGGGGGCGAGTGCTCAGGAGCGAATCCTTCGCCGAACGTGGTACCCGACGTTGTCAATAGTGGGCATCGGCGGTGTACCGGCGCCCGAGATCGCGGGCAACGTGCTGCGTCCCTACACGACGGCCACCCTCTCGTTTCGACTGCCCCCATCAGTTGACGCCGAGAGCGCGCGCGACGCACTGATTCCGATCCTCACGACCGACGTTCCTTCGTCGGCGATCGTCACGCTCGAGAACTGGTCCATCGGCAGCGGGTGGTCCTCCCCCGCGCTCGCCCCGTGGTTGGCCAGCGCCCTCGAGAAGGCGTCGCTCGACGCCTATGACCACACCCCCGGATTCACCGGTGAAGGTGGCTCGATTCCGTTCCTCGCGTCGCTCGGCAAGCGCTACCCCGACGTCCAGTTCGTCGCCACGGGCGTCCTCGGCCCGCACTCGAACGCGCACGGCATCGACGAGATGCTCGACCTGCCCATGGCGGTTGGCGTCACGAATTCGGTCATTACCGTGTTGGGTGAATACGCCAGCCACCGATAGGAGTCGTCATGTCCCAACAAGTAGATCTCTGGGTGGACCCGGCCTGCCCCTGGGCGTGGATCACCTCTCGCTGGTTGCTCGAAGCGGCGAGCGTTCGCGACCTCGACGTGCGCTTTCACGTCATGAGCCTCGCGGTACTCAACGAGGGCCGCGATTTGTCTGAGGAGTACGTCGAATTCATGACCAAGGCCTATGCGCCCGTTCGCGTACTGATCGCCGCGGAGGAGCGTCACGGCAACAGCGTCGTCGAACCGCTGTACTCGGCCATGGGCACACGTAATCACGTCAACGCCGAGAAGGACTGGAATGAAACTATTCCCAAGGCCCTCGCCGACGCCGGACTCGAAGCCGATCTTTTCGAGGCCGCCTCGTCGACGGCGTTCGACGAACGACTGCGCGCCAGCCACAAAGAGGGCATGGACCCGGTGGGCTATGACGTCGGCACGCCCGTCATCCACGTCGACAAGATCGCCTTCTTCGGTCCCGTCATCACGCCCGCTCCCAAGGGTGAGGCGGCCGGCCGTCTGTGGGACGGCGTCTTGATGGTCGCCGGCACGCCCGGCTTCTACGAGATGAAGCGCTCACGCATCGACGGACCTTCCTTCGAATGAGCGACGAGCCGCGTCCCGGTGGATTTCCGATTTACGCGTCGGGACAGACCGCCTCAAAGCGAGCCGTCATCGTGGTCCAAGAGGCCTTCGGCGTCAACGATCACATCCGCAGTGTCGCCGACCGATTGAGCGATGAGGGTTATCTCGCGGTGGCCCCCCAGCTCTTCCATCGCGACGGCTCTCCCGAGGTGCCCTACGACGACTTCAAGCAGGCGATGCCCTTGATGGGCAACCTCACCAAAGAGGGCATCACGAACGACCTCAACGCAACGACGGACTTCCTCGCCACGCTCGGCTTCCAACCGGCCAACATCGCGGTCGTGGGTTTCTGCATGGGCGGGACGGTGTCGTTCTACGCCGCGACCTTGGGCACCGTCGGGGCCGCGGCCAGTTTCTACGGTGGTGGACTCGCGACCGGACGTTTCGGCTTCCCGCCGCTCATCGAACTGGCCCCTGAACTCAAATGCCCGTGGCTCGGCCTCTACGGCGACCTCGACCAGAGCATCCCGTCGGAACAGGTCGAGGAATTGCGCAGCGTAACCGATGGTCTCGCAGTAACGACCGAGATCGTGCGCTACCCCGACGCCCAACACGGTTTCCACTGCGACGCACGACCCGACGCCTACAACGAGGCCGCCGCGGTCAACGCGTACGAGCGAACGCTCGACTTTTTTGCCGAGCACCTCAGCGACAAATAGAAAACGTCGAAATCTTTCACTTTCGTCAGCAAGCGAGCGATGTTTGATGATTACAAATTTTTGACGACGGTACCGAGTAAGCGGTCGCAGTATTCTCCGAGCCACTGTGCTCTTTACATGGTCACTCCCGAAAGTCTCTTAACTTCGTCTCAACTTGAGTGATGTTGGTGTCGATGACAGTTTGCAGAGAGCTCACTGCCTGTTCGTAGTCTCTAATTTTTGAGAGAACTTGAGGGGACCGACTACTGAATCGCACCCACTCCTCGTTGAGTTCGCGCGCCGACTTAAGAACATTCTCAATGTCTGTTCTCGGAAGCGAAGTGTTTTGAGTTGCCGACTCAATCACTTGGCGATTGACGAGTATGTCGCCGACGGCGCGACCAATGTCAACTCGTTCACATTGAAGAAGGGACTCATCCAAGTTCACTCGTAGCGATCTCATTGCAGCGAGCCGTTCTCGCAAATCCAGCTTTTCGTCCCTGGCCTTGGCCTTCTTGCTCGCTGTTTTGGTTCGCCAAGCGTTGAGCACATCGCCGAGTACCACACCAACGAGAGTGGCCGTTATTGCAACCGTTGTCGCCCAAGGGAAGCCTTGCGCGTTCTCAACAATCACATGAAGCGGATGCCCTTTTGCGCCAAGGTCCGCAACCTGCTGAATGGCCAAATAGTGCACTTGTCCGCTCACGGTACTGTCCGAATACGAACCGCGAGGCCCTGACCGATAAAGACACAACAGAGTCGATTCTCACTTCCGGATGGAGGAGGCATGTTGAGCCCGGTTTCGACGCCAGCCCAGCCGGCATCTGCCCACAACATTCCGAATTGCTGAGAACGCTTATCTGGTAGTGAAGGTGCGCTTACTTCGTGAGCATTCGCGAACGCATTCGCCGGACCACCATGACCCTGTGGGGAGGGCACGACTTCGACGGGCACGAAGTTGAGTCGCCCGCGTTTAAACCCAGAGAGGCTCCATCGTTTTGCTTCATTTTGGTAGACATCTTCCGCCGTCGCGCGATCGGAGTAGAGATATTCTGCCTGCACAACTTCAGGGTCATTGAAGAGACAGTGTTCGCGAGGAGCTCCCGTTAGGAATGCGCCTCCAAGATGGCGGCCATTGCTCACGACAACATAACCGAGCGCCATCGGATCCGACACCGTGTGTACCGCGAGCGATGGATCGATTTCGGTCATTACCAGACGAGTGCGGTCGCGAGACCTTCAACAGCCTGTGATAACTCGGGAGTTTCGAACTCCGTTAGAGCTTGGGCGAATGACACCCCGCCCAGCGCCTCGATCCGAGTGTCGTAAATGTAGCGCTCTGTCTCATCTGGATCCAGCTGCTCATCCAAGAGTTGAGCGAGTCGTGAAACCACTCGCAATCGCGCGTCACCTTCACTTGCCGTCCAAGAATTTGTCCACGAACGAACCGTCGGGCGGCTTCTCTTGAGCCAAGAGGCAAGAACCTCTTCATTTGGCGGTCTCATTACTCGGCGTATTTTCGCCATCGCTGCAGCAGTGTTTGGAGTTAGGTATTCCATAATTCTTGACAACAAGATGTATGCAGATGGAGACCAATCAGCCTCGGGATATCGAGTTTCCAATTCCGCAAGCTCCGGTACATGAACTTTGACATCGGTCATTGCCCCGAAAGTTCGTAACGCGGCGAGCGCTACCGCACGTCCAGGACGTTGAGAAGACTGGAGCGGTACCGGCGCCACTCTGGCAAAGAGGTCATCAAATAACTCGTAGCCAAGAACATCAGTCGGCAACGTCAGATTCGATGGGTCGAAATACACGTGTAGCGTTTGGCCAGAAAATCCTTGGTGCACTTGATCATTGTCTCTAACGTGAATCTCAACTATGTGTCCAGATTGCTGAAGTTGCCTGGTGAGGCCGACCACAATGACTTCGACCATCGCATGTGCGGCTTGGAGGTAACCTCGCGGATCTTCCGTTGCTTCAGCCCAAGTCTGATCCACGCGGTCAAAAAGTGCCGTAGAGGCATTTGCTGCAGCGAACAAGCTCGGTAGATCGGTTTCGAAGTCCATTGAATCAGGATACCGGTGTCGGAATTAATTGTAAACCTTACTTTCCAACAATCTCCGGTCACTTAGTCTTGAGAAAATACCCAATTATGAAGAATAGATTGGCAAGATTCTTGTTGTAGGTGTGCCAACTCGAGGTTCGGCTCATAGAGGGTTGCGCTCGTCTTCTGGTTCTCATCGGCGAAGGCCAACTTGGCGACCGAACCTTCTGGTCCCGGCGTGCCGGCATTGCGAAGATCGCTGGTGCACCAGATGGTGAGGCGACCGACGTCATTACGGACCCTCGACTCATCCGTTCGCTACCCACGGCGATGGCATGCGCGTCGCGTCGACTGGTCCAGTGATTCTTCCAGATCTTGACCGCTTCGCCAATGAGACCAGATTCGCGTGTCGGCACGGATCCTCCGATTTCATTGGTCTACGCTTCTCCTTCAAGGAGGTCTCAATGCCTAGGTTGACCGGCTCCACTTCGCATCCTCGTTGGGTTGCGACACTGATTGCGTTCCTCGTCGCGAGTCTCGTTCTCATCGGTTTCGTCGCGCCATCGGTCGCGTCGGCCGGGGGCTTAAAGGAGATCTACGGCTACTCGTGCTGCGCCGGCGGGTTCGGCACCGTCAACTACCACCCTGGAGAAACGGTCGACGTCGAATGGATAAGTACCGCCTTGCGCAAAAGTGACGCGTCCCCAGTGACTCTCGATCTTTCGGTGAGTGCGTCCGGACCCTTCTCGACGATTGCGGCCGTCAAGAAGGCGTTTGCACGCTCCCATCCAGAGTTAGGACGGACAAATTTCTCGGCGACCACGCTGCATGTCTCCGACGAGAAGAAGGGAAGCCCCGTCTCCGTGCTGCACGTTCCCGCCAACGCAGGAAAGGGCTACTACGAGATCACCACCAAGAGAGTGAAGGGACAGAACTCGTCTGGCGGCAGTCTGATCGTCAGCATTCTGCCCGCAAAGAGCTAGCTGCGCGGCACGTCCTTCCAGGAGACGTCTTTGTCATTGCGCGGTTCACCGGGCAGTCCGAGAACACGCTCGCCAATGATGTTGCGCATCACTTCACTCGTGCCGCCCTCAATGGAGTTCGCGCGCATGCGAATGAAGGCCTTGCGCATGTCGCCACCCGTCATCGCGGACTCCGTCGGACGAATCTGGGGATAGTTCGTGCTGTACAGCATGCCTTCGGTCCCCATGAGGTCGACGCAGAGTTCGCTCGTCTTCTGATTCTCCTCGGCGAACGCCAATTTGGCCACGGAGCCTTCGGGTCCCGGGGTGCCGGCCTTGCGAAGATCGCTGGCGCGCCAGTTGGTGAGGCGACCGACTTCATTACGGACCCACGACTGCATCAATTCGCTACGCACCGCCATGGCGTGCGCGTCACTGCGTCCGGTCCAGTGCTTCTTCCAGATCTTGACCGCTTCGCCAATGAGACCCGACCCGCGCGGCGGCACGGAGCCACCGATCGACACTCGTTCGTTCATCAACGTGGTGATCGAGACGCCCCATCCCTCGCCCACGCCGCCTAGTCGGCGGTTCTCCGGCACTCGCGCATCGTTGAAGAAGCACTCGTTGAACTCCGCCTCCCCCGTTGCTTGGAACAGCGGACGGACGTCGACACCCGGTGCGTGCATGTCAACCAGAAAAGCCGTGATGCCCCTGTGCTTGGGCACGTCGGGGTTGGTTCGGGCGATGATGAGGCCGTACGCGGCCTCGTGCGCCAACGTCGTCCAGACCTTCTGACCGTTCAAGATCCACTCGTCGCCGTCCTTCTCGGCGCGACAGGCGAGACCGGCGACGTCGGAGCCGGCGCCCGGCTCGGAGAACAACTGGCACCAGATCTCCTCACCCGTGAAGAGGGGTCGAAGGAAGCGCTGCTTCTGCTCCTTGGTACCGTGCGAGACAATGGTCGGCGCCACCATGCCGTAGCCAATGACGTTGCGACCAAAAGCCGACGGAACGCCGAACTTCGATAACTTGCGCTGCGCGTAGAGCTGGTCGGTCGGGCTGCCGCCCAGTCCGCCTTCACCTTCGGGAAAGTGCACCCACGCGAGACCACGGTCGAACTGCTCGCCCAGGAACTTGACCGGCTCGGTCTCGCCCGGCGGGAACGACGACACCAAGTCGTCAATCAGATCGTCCAGTTGGGCTTCAGTGGTGGCCATGGCACTCCTCGGTGATTCGCTCGTCCGAGGAAATACTAGAGCGAGTTAGATGTCGTACAGCGAGGCCACCTGGGACCAACGCTCGTCGTCCAAGTGCCCCTTTTGGACCGCCTGCACCGCCAAACGCATGAGATCGACGTCGCGATAGACGTGGGGCCAACCCGACAAGCCCTGGCGCCAAGGACGCGGAATCACCGATCCACCGAATGAGGCGCCCACGAGTGACCCCGCGATGGCCGCCACCGTGTCGGTGTCGTCACCTATCGAAACCGCTCGACGGATCGCCGCCTCGAAGGGCGCGGCGTCGTCGCGCGTCGAGTGGATCGCCGACCACGCCGCCTGCAGGGCGGTGACGACATAGCCATTCGGCGTGAAACTCTGCGTCGGCAGCTTCTCCGCTTCGTCGAGCAACGCGGACCACTCCTCTCGTCGCCCCTGAGGGAGAGCGTCCACGCCGAGCCGCGGTCCGATGAGTTCACCAGTGCGAATCGCGTGGTCGATAGCCAGTGTCCACAGGACGCACGCGTCCGCGCAGAGTTCATTCGCGTGGGTCAGCGATGACATCGCTCGGGCCGCCGAGACGAGTGGTGCGCGCTCCCCCAGGTGGGCGAGCGCGACCGGTCCGGTGCGCATCAACGACCCGTTGCCGGCGCTCGTTGGATTGAGCGCCTGCACCTCGATCGCCGCCTCAGTGACGGACTCGCCGCGATCGGCTCGTGCAAGGACCGTCCTGGTGTGCACACCGATGTCGGAAGGTGAACTTCGATACCACTCGATGAATCGCTCGCCCACCCTGGTCGTCGCCTCGTCCGAGTCGAGCGTGCCCAACCGGGCGGCCGTTTCGAGGATCGCAACGGCCATTGCGGTGTCATCGGTCCAGTAGCCCGCCGGTTCCCCGGTCAAGGTGCCCGGTCGCATCGTCACTGACGCCGGGTCGACCGCCGGTCCGAACTCGTAGCCCGCGCCAAGGGCATCACCGACGGCTCCACCGAGCACCGCACCGATGGCCCGATTGAGTTCTTCGTGACTGAGCACCACTGCCATTTGATCTCCTTTCCAACGAACGCTACGCACGTGGCGTGACATCGCGACGGTGGCTATGTTTTGCACCGATGCACTAGAAAGTGACCATGACCACACGGCGAATACTTGGCACATCGGGCGGTTTCGTCGAGGGGCCGGTGCAGATGTCGTGGCGCCTCGGCACCATGATCAAGGACGCATTGGCGTTGACCGGTAAGACCCGCCCGCGTGTCTGCTTGGTAAACACCGCGATGGGTGACAACCTCACCTACTACGCCATCTCCTATGAGGCCTTCAACGAGGCCGGCTGTGACGTCACGGAGATGAAGGTCTTCCCTCAACCGTCGGCCGACCCCGAGGAGCGGCTCTGTGGCAGTGACCTCGTGTGGGTGGGCGGAGGCTCGGTCGCGAACCTCCTCGCGCTGTGGCGACTCCACGGCATCGACGACGCAATGCGCAGTGCCTGGGAGCAGGGGGTCATCCTGGGCGGCGTCTCGGCGGGAAGTCTCTGTTGGCACATGGGTGGCACGACGGACTCCTTCGGACAGATTCTCCAGCCCGTCACCAACGCGCTCGGCTTCCTGCCCTACGCCAACGGCGTCCACTACGACGCCGAGGCGCAACGACGTCCGTTACTCCACCAACTGATGAGGGACGAGGTCCTCGGACCCCTGGCCTACGCGACGGACAACACGGTCGGCATTTGGTACGAGGGCACCGAGGCGACGACCGTCGTCTCGGACAGCGACGTCGACCCGGAATCTGGCCCGGCTGCATACAAAGTGGAATTCGTCGAGGGTGAGATCGTCGAGACGAGATACGGGGTCGGCAGTTCCTTCGCCTGATGCCCTCCCATTAGCATTGACGCCGTAACGGTCGACGAGAGTAGGTCACCGCTCGCCAACCGAAAGAGTCCTCGCAATGTTCATCGCCACGTCAACGATTGCCCGGTCCTTCGGGTACATCGCGCCGACGCTGACGATCTGGCAGTGCCTCGCCCAGGCCGCGCGCATCAGAAAGACCGGGGCCAGCGGCGTCTCGCTCGCCACGTGGATCCTTTCGTGCTTCGTGTCGATGGTCTGGTTCTGTTACGGCTTCATCTTCCACGTCACCGCCGAAGTCGTCGCCAATACGCCGGCGATCATCGTGTCGGGCATCGTGGCCTTCCTCGCGGCCCAGAGTCAAGACAAGCTGGCGCGCAGTCTCCTTGGATTCTTGGGTGTCACGGGGGTCACGGCACTGGCCACCATCGTCGGATCGTTCCACTCACTTCGCTGGGTGCTCGCCACGGTCGCCGTCGGTAGTTCGATCATCATCTACCTGCCCCAACTCGCGCTCGTGATCCATCCGAAGGACTTGAGTGGCGTCTCGATCGTGAGCTGGCTCCTCGCGAGTCTGACCTCGCTGGGCTGGTTCGTCTACGGATTCCTCATCCATCAACCGGCCCTCGCCGTCCCGAGCTTCGTGATGTTCCCCGCCGCCTTCACGGTCTTCATCCAGGTACTGCGTCATCGCCTGAGGAATAATCCAGCCGGTCTGCAGGCTCCGCTCGTCGAGTGATCAGTGCGTCGGCGTGGGCAGCGCCGCACGGACGGTGTCCATCCGGGCCGATAAGTTCGACGCACGCTCGAGGGCTTCGGTAGCCCCACACTCGGTGAGCCAGTTGGCCAACATGATGTACCCGTCTTGGGTGAGCACCGACTCGGGGTGGAACTGCACGCCTTCTAGAGGCAGGTCATGGTGTCGCATACCCATGATGAGACCGTTGGACCGGGCGGTCACGTCGAACGTGCTCGGCAGTCCCTCGTCCTCCACGACCAGTGAGTGGTAACGCCCCGCGATCAACGGTTCGTGCACGCCCTTGAAGACACCCTGTCCTTCGTGGTCCACGAGGCTCGAACGGCCGTGGAGCAGTTCCGGCGCCCGTGACACGGTCGCACCGAAGGCCTCGCCGAGCGCCTGGTGCCCGAGACAGACCCCGAGCATCGGAATCGCGTGATCGGCGCAGTAGCGAATGATTCCCACGCAGTTGCCGGCGTCGCGCGGATGTCCCGGTCCCGGTGACACCAAGACACCGTCGGGGTTCATGGCTGCCAAGTCATCGACGTCGACCTCGTCGTTACGTCGCACGCTCACCTCGGCACCGAGCTCAGACAGATACTGGACGATGTTGTAGACGAAGGAGTCGTAGTTGTCGACGACGAGGATGGACGGCCGAGCGTTCATGGTGGAAATTCTACGTCCAGGGGTTCAGTAACCTTTCGCCATGGAGCCGAACGACCTCGCCGCCTTCGTCGACCTCGTGGCGCAGGGTTATAACGTCGTGCCGCTCTCGCTCACGTTGCAGCTGGACCGAGAGACCCCCGTGTCCCTGTATCAACGATTTCCGGGGAGGGCGATCTTCCTGCTCGAGAGTGCCGCGCTCGGCGAGTCCACCGGTCGCTACTCCTTCATTGGCCTCGATCGCCGCTGGCGGGTAACTACGCGAGAGGGCGCCACGGTCGTCGAAGGCGTTGACCTGGACGGCGACACGCTCGAGCCGCTCGACGCGCTGCGCCAGATACTGGCTCGCTACTCGACGTACGCGCCGCGCGCGCTGCCCGACTTCTTCGGTGGGGCCGTCGGCTTCGTGAGCTACGACTACGTGCGACGACTCGAACGACTGCCGCGCGAGCCCGTCGAGGACATGTGGCCCGACGTCGACTTCTCCTTCCCCGGGGCGGTGCTCGTCTGTGACCACGTCCAACACTCGACGACCATCGTCGTGAACGCCGTGCTGGAAGATGAAGAGGCCGAGGCCGTCTTCAATCGCGCGAGCGTCCAGTTAGCCGAGATCGTGGACATCCTGCTCGGCCCCGAGCCGGCGAGCGATCTCGCCACGGAACGACTCGTCGCCACGGCACCGGGCCAACGCGCATCGGTTGACGTTCGCGACATCGCCAAGAGCATCTCGGACTTCACCGCTGACGAGTACGGTGCGGTCGTGGAACGTGCGCGCGAGCACATCTACGCCGGTGACGTCTTTCAAGTGGTGCCCAGTCAGCAGTTTCGCCGCGCGACCAATGTCAACCCACTCACTCTCTACCGAGTACTTCGTGCCCTCAATCCCTCGCCCTATATGTACCTGCTCGACTCGGGCGAGAACCAGATCGTCGGCGCCTCTCCCGAGATGCTGATGCGCGTCCACGACGGACTCCTCAGCTACCGTCCGATCGCCGGTACGCGTCCCCGCGGCGTCAACGAGACCGAGGACCTCGAACTCGAGCACGAACTCCTGCACGACGAGAAGGAGATCGCCGAGCACGTGATGCTCGTCGACCTCGGACGCAATGACGTGGGTCGTGTTGCGATCGCGGGCACCGTGCGCGTGGACCGTCTCGCACACATCGAGCGCTACTCGCACCTCATGCACTTGGTCAGCCACGTCGAGGGGCGCCTTCAAGCCGGGCCTCGACGCCTTCGACGCCTTCGACGCACTCTTTCCCGCGGGCACCCTGACCGGCGCGCCCAAGGTCCGAGCAATGGAACTCATCGACGACTTCGAACCGGTCTTTCGTGGCCCCTACGGCGGCGCCGTCGGATACTTCTCACTCTCGGGTAATGCCGACTTCGCGATCACTATCCGTACCGTCGCGCTGCGTGACGGCATCGCGACCATGCAGGCCGGCGGCGGCGTCGTGGCCGACAGTCAGCCGGCCTTCGAGTTTCAAGAGACGATCAACAAGGTCTCGGCCCCGCTGCTGGCGCTCGAGATCACCGACCCGAGTCGAAGCTAGGAACTATTCGTCCTCGTCGTCGAAGGATGGTGCCAGTCGGGGCTTCGAGCCTCGACCTTTCTTCTTTTGGACCGCGACCTCTTGTTCACGACTCGAGTTCTTGTTGGACCATCTCGTCGCGGATGGTCCGCCAACTCTCGAGCCGGCGCAGTGCCAGCACGCCGTCGAGGACGGCCTGCTCGACGGCGCAGCCCTCGTCACCGGTGTGGCTGCAGTCCGAGAAGCGACATCCCTTGGCCAGTTCGGTGATGTCGGCGAATGCCTCGTCGAGACCTTCTGGACCAATGGTCAGGTCGAGCAGGCGAATGCCGGGGATGTCGAGGAGCACTCCCCCGCTCGAGAGTCGGTAGAGACGCCTCGTCGTGGTCGCGTGTCGACCTTCGCCACCGCGACTCACTTCGCGCGTCACCTCTTCGGTGCCCTCGAGCGCGTTCAACAGCGAGGTCTTCCCGGCGCCCGACGCGCCGAGCATCACCGCGGTGACGCCACGGTGCAGGAGTTCGCGAAGTTCTTCGATGCCGTGACCGTTGGCCGAACTGGTCGTGAGGACCTCCACACCGGGGACGGTCTCCTTGGCGTCAATGACGGCGTCCTCGACGATCTCGGAGCCGTCTGACTTCGTGAGTACGACGTAGGGTCGCGCGCCACTGTCAAAGGCCATGACGACGAGGCGTTCGAGCATCAGCGAATTCAGTTCGCGGTCGATCGGTAGCACCACCAAGACCAGGTCGATATTGGCCGCGAGCAGTTGCACGTCGCCGGGCGTGGATGCGGGCCGACGAAGTTCCGTGCCGCGCTCGGCTACCGCGATGACGTAGCCGTCACGCACGCTGACCCAATCGCCTGCCACCGGTGTCAGGTTCAGGTTCGTCGCGTACTGCAACGTCGAGGTCTGCTCTTGACCTTGCGCATCACACCATGTGACTTCGGCGGTCGTGCCGTGCACGATGCTGATTCGTCCGGGGTCGGCGTTGGATGAGAAGACAACGTCTGAAGGATCACTGAGTCCGAGCGTCGCGAGCACCTGGTCAACTCGACTGCTTCGGCTGTCTGGTGCTGACTCCAAGATTTCCTTCTCCGTGCGTTTCGCACGTCGTCGATAGATAGCAATTCCCAGAGAAAGGCTATTTGACGCAGCGACCCGGCGCTACGGCGGTAATGACAATGACTCGATCGTGTGAGCGGCGGTGAGAAGATTGCGTCATGAGTACACCTCGATGGCAGTCCCAGTGGCATCTTCACCCCGGCGTTCGACAGAAGGAGGACCTATCCCTTGGCGAGCGCGCGGCCGACCGCATGCGCAACATCATGGGGTCCTGGCCCTTCGTCTTCTCCTTCTTCGCCGTCATGATCCTCTGGGCGGCCACGAACACGTACTTCCTCCAGCGAGTCATTCACCACAAGGCCTTCGACCCCTACCCGTATATCTTGTTGAACCTGTTCCTGTCGATGCTCGCCGGCGTCCAGGCGGCGGCACTCTTAATCGCCGCGAAACGGACCGACTCGATCAGCTCGGAGATCGCCCTGCACACGGTGAAGAACACCGACGACATAAAGGCGCTGCTCGACGAGAACACCGAACTCACCAAAGCAGTCAAGATCCAGACCGATCTCCTGGAGGAGATCCACCGTCACGTCGCGGCACTCAGTCCCGGCGCCGGACTCTTTCGACCAGGCGAACAACCTCCCACGTCGCCGTAAGGCACGACGTCAATGTCCTTCATCGCTATAACCGTTACGCACCACCTGCTGTTCGTCTGGGGAGTGCGATGGTTCCTGTTCGGTACGGTCTTTGGAGCAATCTCCTTCGGAATACCACTCCTTTTTCAAAAGCATCCGAGTTGGAAGGTAAGCAATCGAACCGACAACGATCCCTTAAGCACAACACGAATCCACCAATGGGCATCACTTCTCGCGCATGCGATCGGCGTGCTCCTGCTCGTAGGAGCGCTCGCGACGGCTTGACCGGTTGTCGAAGATTGTTGATGTCGGTGCCCTCTCGAGAACTGGCACCATCGTCGAACGCAGAATTGATGCTTGAGTCATTCGAATACCATGACGTCGTGACTTGCTCATACGAATGGCGAGGAGAGTTTGAGAACGCCGAAGTCTCCGCTCTCCATGCCAACGCGTTTCCATCAGGTGTTGGTGATCTCCTCGAGACCAATTGGAGATTCCTACTCCAGCGGCACAGTCTTGGCTGGGTGACGGCCCGAGATGGAGATCAACTGCTGGGATTCGTCAACGTGATCTGGGACGGCGGTGCGCACGCTTGGATCCAGGATGTCATGGTCAATTCGGCGTCGAGGAACCTGGGTATTGGATCACAGTTGGTCGCTATCGCGTGCCAGAGAACCAGGGAGGCTGGGTGCGAGTGGCTCCACGTCGACTTCGAGGAACCGCTCAGTCAGTTCTACTTCGACGCCTGCGGATTCGAGCGGACCACCGCTGGGCTGATACGGCTTACTTTGTGACGCTATGAGCACTTCATCACCTCTTGCGAAGCGTTTGAACTGGACGAACTAATCGTCCATCGGGAAGCTCTGACGAAGTGACCAGCTTCCCGGTTCCATACTTCCGGTCATGAGCCATGCTTCTGTCGCTCGTGTTTCGATGGGAAATCTTTCGCGAACGGCTTCTTCCGCCCTTCGCAGACTCTCCAGTGGTGCGCCGTCGCCCAGTGTCAAATGTGGGACTGGTTCGGCGAACTTCCCTCCGTAAGGAAGGCACGACGGAAATTCGTGCAGCAACTGCTCGGTCATCGTTCGAAACTGTTTTCTCGGTTTTGGTTCGAGATACACAACTCGATCGTCGAACCATCCCGTCGATTCGAAGGCCACATTGAACGCTGAAACGTTCGAGAAGTAATCCTCAAGGACGATCAAGTCTCCAGTCGACAGTTCCGTTGGATGGATGAACGGGAACAACACGGTGACGTGCGCAGGAATTCCACGACGTTGCGCGGGATCGAGCATTGTCCGCCACCCGTCAACGATGTCGTCCACCTCGAGAAATGGGATGAGAATTGCGCTCTTCTCTTGGATCTCACTCACTCGAAGAGCCTTCGGGATTGAGCTCGTTGACGAAATCTCCCAAGGATGGCGAGTGCTTGTGTGCGTGGTCCTGGCAGAGATTCAGCGGATCAATGTGAACGGCCCTCATTCCCACGCCAATGGCACCGACCACATCGTTCTGCAACGAGTCGCCGACGTGGACACAATTCGCAGGGCTCTCGCCTAGCGCGTCAAGAGCGAGATTGAATGGACGCGGGTCAGGTTTCCCCACCCCGATACGTTGGGAGTCAATTATGGCCGCGACATTTGGAGATTCACCGTCCACGCTGCACAACTTGATCTCCAACAGCAATTGGGCCAAGTCTCCATGAACCGTATTCGAGACGACGGCCACGCCGTATCCGTTGGCAATCAGGCGAGCCAATGCCAGAGCCGCTCCGGGAGCGGGAATCCATGACGTTCCGAGATACACCGTCTCGGCGAGTATCGCTCCCGCATCGTCGCGCGAAGAATGATGTACACCCAACGCCTGCGCGAAACTTCTGTTCATGTACGGCCAGTCTTGTTGCGTCATCTGATCGAGAAGTCGAACCATTTCAAAGTGGGCCTTCCAACAGGTCGCGTCATCGGGCTGGCACGAGAACTCCGCGAGTACGTCTCTTATCGCCTCTGGATCTGGCAGAAGAAGAACTCCGTGGGCGTCGACGGTGACTGCGCGGAGCATTTCGAAATCATCCCATATCGTCATGTGTCGCAACGTGCCGACGCAAACTCCAACAAGTGATCGATTCACGCGCGTTTGATGGATTGAAGTTCGGTGGCTTCTGGCAACCAACTCAATCGCCATCGCCAAATCAAATCGTCCCAGTGACCGAAGTCACTGGGACGAATGAACCCCTAACTCGACGGTTTCCCGCCGGCCCTGTTAGAAGTGGTAATACTCTGGCATGAAATTGCCCAGAGGATTGGGTGTGAACCCAATTGAGCTCTTGAGCGTTTTGATGACCTCGCCCGGGGCGAAACTCTGCGGCTGGTATAGCACCGGCAGCTGTTGGGCGGCGTAGCTGGCGTAGTCCGTCAGTTTGGCGGTGCCGAACGTCGTCGCGTTGATGAGCGTGGTCATGTGCGGATCCTTGTACTCACCGGGGTTGAAGCCGCCCTTGGGCGTGAACAGGGTCTCGCCCGATGGGTAGAAGTCCGGCGCGTACGTCCAGCCCCCGCCCCACGAGCAGATCTCGTATCCTGCGCCGTTGTCACAGTCGGCGATCACGTTGTTGAACGTGTCCGTCGAGTGCGAGAAGACAATGCCAATGGTGCCCCAGTCGGCGATCTCGGCGTTGAAGGTGTCATCGAGCGCCGGCGTGCCGCTCGCCCAGATGATCTTCATGTTGAGCGTGTAGCCCTGGGTGATGCCGGCGCCACACTGCTTGGCTCCGGTCCCGGGGTTCTCACAGGTCTGGACGCCGTTCACGATCTTCCAGCCGTGCGAGGTGAGCAGCGCCTTGGCGGCCTTCAGGTTGAACGGGTAGGGATTGGGCACGCTGCCACTGATCGACGAGGCCGTGTTGGGCGGCAGCGGACTGTAGATCGGGAAGCCGTAACCCTTGTCGACGTTGGTGATGATGCCGTTCTGGTCGACCGCCAACTGCAGGGCTTGGCGGATGTATAACTGCTTGATCGCCGCGGCCTTGGGGTCTTCCTTCGCGAAGTTGAACGGCGCGTAGTTGAAGTTCCATCCCGGACCGGCCACGATGTTGTACTTCGACGCTATTTGTGCCCAGTTGGCACCAACCGCACCTGGGCTGGGCGCGGGACTTGTGAGAATCGTCGTGTCCACGAAGCCGAGGCTGAGTTTGCCAGCCTGTAGTTGCGTCTCTTCGGCCGTTGTCGAGGTGAATGACTCGAGCTTCACCGTAGCGACCTGGGCCTTCTGGGGACCCGAGTACTTCGTGTTGGGCACGAACGTGGCGTTCCCGAGCGAGTCGAAGGCGGTCAACTTCCACGGGCCGTCATCGGCGCTCTGCCACAGCGCGTCGGTGTAGGTGCTCGTCTTGGCCGACTGGGCGTCGAGGTAGGCCTCGACGGCCTTGCAGTCAGTCTTGGCTTTCGCGGAGCCAAAGACGTCGGTCGCACAACTGCCCTTCGCGGTCGCTGAGGTCACGTCCCACGAGTTGGGCATCGGGGTGATCTCCGAGAGGTAGTTGTAGAGGATCCAGCCGGGGTTGACCGAGGTCGTGAAGTGGATGACGACCTTGTTACCCGATCCGGTGGCGCTGCTCACCTGGTCGGGAATGCCGAACCCGCCGTTGTAACCGCAGTACGAAGCGGGATCGGCCTTGTACATGTTGAGGAAGAACATGACCGACTGGGCGTTGACGACCTGGCCGTCAGCGAACTTCCAGCCCTTCATGTTGATCGTGATGGTCTTGTCGCCGTTGGAGAACTTGGGCTTGTCACCGAGCGAGAGATTGGGCACGTAGGTGCTCGAAGCGGCCAGTCCGAACCAGTAGAGCGGTCGGTACATCTCCTCTTGGAACTGCTCGGTGTTCGACACCGAGAAGAACGAGCAACCCATGTACGGGAAGATGTAGTTCGGCGAAGCGCCCGGCGCTTCCGCGAACGAGATCGTTCCGGTCGGCTTGCCGTTGCCGGTCCCGCCGCCCGAGCCAGCGTTCTTCTTCGGACTGTTCGAAGAGAGAGTGATGGCGAGGATGACAACCACGACAACCAGAATGGTGATGATTGGTATTAACCGCTTTTTAGTGAACATGAGGCCAGCATAAGGATTCGATAAATCACGGAAACGTCACGTACGCGCTTGCAGCGGGCTTCTCAGAGTTCTCTAAGCAACTGTTGTGCGACTCTTTCGACGGTCAAAGGCCTTACAGGAGTTCACTTTCACGTTGCTTCTCCACATTGTGTCAAGAAAACTCTCAACTGATTCGAAGATGTCGATGAGAACGCGAGACTGACGTGAAGCTTCTCCGGATGGCTCCAACATGAATCGAATGAGCTCGCATGACTGATTCATCGAACAGACTCCGTCGACGTTCGTGGTCCAAATACCGCGTCGCCACCCGTTAAGTTTCATTGGGTGAAATACGGTCCTCCCCCCTGGATTCGGCGCACGGCCGTCCTCGCCGTCGGGCTCAGCGGGTTGTTGATACTTCTTCCGGTCAACGACACACCCGCGATCGCGACGTCACCGGTCCTTCCCACCTGCGCGACTTCTTCGCCCACAACAACGACGACAACGACGATTCCAGGTACCACCACCACGACGTTGCCGACCACTTCGACGACCACGACGTCAACGACACCAACGACGACGACGACCACGACAACCATTCCGGCGACGACGACGACCACCACTGTCTCGACTTCGACCACCACCACGGTTCCGCCAACGACGACGACGACGTCGCATCCGACGACCACCACCACGGTTCCCGTGAAGAGAACTTCCTTGGTGTGGCCGGCGCAAGGAAGTGGCGCCGCCGCCATCCCAGCCCTTTGCGTCGTCGCCGAATCACCGAATCAACCAATGGTGCCGATCGCGAGCATCACCAAGATGATGACGACGTGGGTGGTGCTCCACGCGTTGCCGCTCAGCTTCGACGAGCATGGTCCGTGCACCACGGTGACTCCCTACGACATGTCGCTCTACGACCACGACGTTGAGACCGGTCAGAGTCACGCTCGCATCGTCCTGAACGAACACATCTGTGAGGGCACCCTGCTGCGGGGCCTGCTGGTCCACTCGGCCGGTAACTACTCACAACTGCTGCAGAGCATCATCGGATGGAGCCCGTCGACGTTCGTTCGCGTCATGAACCGTGACGCGAGGGTGCTCGGACTTCGGCGAACGCACTACGTCGACCTGACGGGCATCTCCCCGGGTGACCGATCGACCGCCAGGGACCAGGCGATCTTGGCCGTCGACCTGATGACGTACGAACCGATCGTCGACCAGATCGTGGCCCTCCCATCCGTGTCACTCCCCTACAACGGCGTCGTTCGAGTCCTACACACCACTCATTGGCGAATTCGGCGTCGTCGGCGTCAAATCCGGTTTCACCGACGAGGCCGGAGGATGCGACGTGATGGCCGTGCGCGTCACCGTCGGGGCCGAGACCTTCAATACCTACGCCGTCGTGCTCGGCCAACAGAGTTCCAATCCCCTCGGGCTCGCCGGGGATGCCGCCCTCGCCCTCTCGCGGTCGCTGCGTTCGTCGTTGCGTTCGCTGCGAACGCCCAGCGGCGTCAAGGTCGAGTGGACCGGACCGGCGGCCGACGTGATCGGTTCGTCGGCCGGTTAACCGAAGGCTTGGCTGAGGTCCTCGAGCAGGTCATCGACATCCTCGATACCCACACTGAGACGGATCAGATTGTCGGGCGTCTCGAGGAGTGAGCCGCTCACGGAGAGATGCGTCATCTGGGCCGGCAACTCGATGAGACTCTCGACGCCCCCGAGCGACTCCGCCAAGGTGAATACTTTCGTCCGCTCGACGATGCCCTTCGCTCGCGCGTTGCCCCCGGCGACCTCGAAGCTCACCATGCCGCCAAAGCCACTCATCTGATCGAGGGCCACCTTGTGATTGGGGTGGGTCTCGAGACCCGGGTACCAGACCTTCGTGACGTCCTTCGTCGCGACGAGGCGTTCGACGATCCGAGCGGCGTTCTCCTGATGGCGGTCCATGCGAACACCCAGCGTCTTCACGCCGCGCAGCGTCAGGTAGCAGTCGAGCGGTCCGGGGATCGCCCCGACGGCGTACTGGAAGAACTTGAGCTGTTGCGCCAGTTCGGCGTCACTGGTGATCACGGCGCCGCCGATGACGTCGGAGTGCCCCCCGAGGTACTTGGTCGTGGAGTGCACGACGACGTCGGCCCCGTGGGTGAGCGGCGTCTGCAGGTACGGCGTCGCGAACGTGTTGTCGACGACGAGTTTGGCCCCGTGTTGATGCGCCACGTCGGCGACGGCGGCAATGTCAACGATGCGCAGGAACGGGTTGCTTGGCGTCTCCGCCCAGACCAGCTTCGTGTCGTCGTGCCACGAAGAGGCCACTGCGTCGAGGTCGGAGAGATCGGCCACGTCGGTGTAGATCCCCCACGGACCGAGCACTCTCGTCAGGAGTCGATACGTCCCGCCATAGGCGTCATTGGACATGAGGACGTGGTCACCGGGCGTCAACGTTCGCAGCATCGCGTCGGTCGCGGAGAGTCCCGACGAGAACGCCACGCAGAACTGTCCCACTTCGAGGCTGGCGAGCACCGTCTCGAGGGCCGCGCGCGTGGGGTTGTCACCGCGTCCGTAGTCGGCGAACTTGACGACGCCCACCGACTCTTGGGCGTAGGTCGAGGAGAGAAAGACCGGCACGTTGACCGCGCCCGTGGTCTCCTCGGGCTCCTGACCGTCGTGAATGGCGCGAGTGTTGAAGTTCACGGAGTTTCCTGTTCGGTGGCTGGCGGAGTGTTGGCGAGGAATCGCAAGACGTCTGACGCCGTGACGACGCCGCGGGGCCGTCCGTCAGCCAGTACCAGACAGGGCCGGCGTCGTCGCGAGTCGTCGCGTCACGGAGGCCAAGGTCTCCCCGACACCAATGGTCTCGAGGACCGGGCCCATGACGTCCTCGATCGTGGCGTCGATCATGGTCGAGTCCTTGAACGTCAACTCCATGAGGTCCAGTTCGTTGGCCGAGCCCACGACCTCCGCCGCCGCCAGGGGCAATTCATCGGTGACGGCGACCACCACCTGGGACACGCCACGTCCTCGCATGATTTCAATCACTTCGCGCACGCTCTGGTCGACGCGCGCGAGGATCAGGTCCGTTGCGTTGGCACCCTTCGCGTCGAGGATGTCGCCGGCATTGGGACCCGTGGACGTCGTGATGAAGCCGTAGCCGCGCATCCAGTCGTCGTTAAAGATCTTGGAGATGTAGCCCCGTCCCGAGTCGGGCACCAGGACGACGACGCGCGAGCCCTTCGCTGCACTCTGCGCCACCTTTAACGCAGCCGCGACCGCCGTGCCACCCGATCCACCGATCAACATTCCCTCTTGGTGGGTCACGAGGCGGGCCATGGCGAAGGCGTCGGCGTCAGATACCGCGATCACCTCGTCGACGAGGCTCGGGTCGTAGTTCGCCGGCCAGAAGTCCTCGCCGACGCCTTCGGTCAAGTACGGCCGACCTTCACCGCCGGAGTAGACCGAACCTTCGGGGTCCGCCGCGATGATGCGAACGTCGGGGTTCTGTTCCTTCAGATACTTCGCCACACCACAGATGGTGCCGCCGGTGCCCGCACCCGCGACGAAGTGCGTGACCGTGCCATCGGTGTCGCGCCAGATCTCCGGTCCGGTCGTCAAATAGTGCGCGAGCGGGTTCGCGGGATTGGAGTACTGATCGGGGCGAAAGGCGCCCGGTGTCTCCTTGGTCAGTCGCTCCGCCGTCGAATAGTACGAACTGGGGTCTTCCGGTGCGACGGCCGTCGGACAGACGACGACTTCCGCGCCGTAGGCCTCGAGGAGCCGTACCTTCTCCGCCGCCATCTTGTCGCTCATGACGAAGATGCAGCGATAGCCCCGTTGGGCGGCCACGATCGCGAGACCGACACCGGTGTTGCCACTCGTGGGCTCCACGATGACGCCACCGGGCTTCAAGAGTCCATCGCGCTCCGCAGCGTCGATCATGGTCAGCGCCGGCCGATCCTTGGAACTACCCCCGGGATTGAACGACTCCAGTTTGACCAGGACGTCGACACCCTCGGGAATCGTCAGACGATTGAATCGAATCAGTGGCGTCTCGCCAATGAGGTCCAGCAGGGAGTTGGCTACGCGCACGTTGCCACCTTAATTTGGTCGCCGGGACGCTAGATGCACGCTGTCGAAAGCGTACGTAGTTGCGTCGAGGGCCCCTTCTCGCCGGTGGAGTTACTCCTCCGGCGCTGGGCGCTCGTCACTGATTCGGTAGGGATTGAAGGTGCCTCTCGGGTCGAAGGCCCGTTTGATCGACTGTTGGAGGGTGATGATGGCCGGGTCGGTCAGCGCCAGATAGTGGTCCTGCTTGTCCAGTCCAATACCGTGCTCCCCCGAGATCTGTCCCCCCAGTTCGACGCCGAAGGTGAAGAGTTCACGAAGCAGGCGCTCACGTTTTTCGTCGTCCGGCAAGAACACGGAGAGGTGGACGTTGCCGTCGCCCACGTGGCCGCAGCCGCCAATGAACGCCTGGTGGCGCGCCGCGATGCGCTGCACCTCCTCGAGGAACTTGGGCACCGTCGATCGCGGAACGACGATGTCCACGATCTCGTTCGCTCCGGACTCTTTGGTCACCCAGAAGAGTCGCTCGCGCGCCTCAATCAGTCGCACTGCGGAGCGTTCATCCAGAACGTAGGTGTCGAGTGCCCCGGACTCCTCCAAGAGCGCCGCCAGGTCGACGAGATCGAGATCAAGTTGTTCCGAGGTCCTCGTCTCCAAGATGACGATGAGATAGGCCGACGCCTTCTCGGCGACGGCTGAGTGCACGCCCAGTTCGAGCGACGTCGACTTCGTGAGCGCTGACAGCGTCCCGCTGTCGAGGTACTCGAGCATGGCGGGTTGGAGTCCCGAGGCGATCAGCTGGGGCACGACGCGCGTGACTTCTTCCAGTGAACCAAAGGGCACGAGCGTCGTGGTCGAGTGCGCCATCTTCGGCGAGAGTTTCAGCGTCACCTCGGTGACCAACGCGAGGGTTCCTTCACTGCCCACGATCAACTGGGTGAGGTCGTAACCCGAGGAGACCTTGACGACCGGTCCCCCGGTCCGCACGACGCTGGCGTCCGCCAAGACCAACTCCAGACCCAACACGTGCTGACGGGTGACGCCGTGGCGTACGGCGCGCATCCCACCGGCGTTCGTGTTGACGTTGCCGCCCAAGGAACCGGAGAGTTCACCGGGATAGACCGGATAGAGCAGACCGGTGCCGGCGAGTGCTTCGTTCAGTTCACGCAGCGTGATGCCCGGTTGGACCACGACGACGTGGTCGTTGACGTCGAGGCGTAGGACCTGATTCATCCGTTCGAAACTGACGACGATGCCACCTCGGATCGGCGTCACCGCGCCCGACAGTCCGGTCCCTGAACCTCGGGGCGTGATGGCAATATCGTGGCGATTGGCCGCCTGCACGATTGAAACGACCTGTTGGGTCGTGGCCGGTCGCACCACGGCGAACGGCTCCACCGTGCGTTGGTGCAGTGACTCGTCGTGGAGATCGTCGCGATTGTGATGGGGAGTGAAGGTTGCATATCCTTCGCCCACAATGGCGAGCAGCTCATCTCTCAGCGATTCGTTGACCATGGCAGAACGCTATCGCCGACGAATGCGCAACGACGACTCGACACGCACTCGCCTATTTGGGTCTTTTGGTCACATGAAAATCTCCCGCCACGTGCAAGCATTAAATATGGCGACGAATGACCCCATGTGGAAGACCCTGGTCGAGGCCGCCGCTGACCTGAAGGACGACGGTGATGGGGACTTCTCATGGTCGGAACTCATGAAGAGGGCTCGCTCGCTCGACCCTTCCCACTACGAGAGCGCCTTCGGTCCCGTGTTCCAGTCCATGGTGATCGAATCGCCGACGCCCGCCGTGACACCCCTCGGCAAGGTCTTCACCAGAGTGAGCCGCGGGACGTACGAGCTGCAGTCCGTCCCCGAAGAAGTCCGCACGTCGGCTCCCAAACTCTTCGAGGAGTCGGTGGTCCGTTCCATCACCCAGACGCCCATGCAGCGAGATGTTCGACATCGATCCCTGCAACTCATCGCCAATTTCGACGTCTACGTGGCGCACTTTCAGTCGCACGTGCCGTTCACGAAGCCCCGAGAACTCGATCTCCATCGACTGACCATCGATCGTCGCCGTGAACTCGGCACCGTGTCGGCGGCGCTCGAGGACGAGGCGTTCCTCGATTCGCTCTTCGCCACGCTGATCTTGCGCGGCATCGGTACTCGGGGCACGAAACTCGTACCGCGCGCACAGTTCGCCCAAACACTCCTAGATCACCGCAACGAGATCGCTGAGTTGGAGCGATTCACTATCGACGAATCTGGCCTCGACGTGGCTGCGGTTGCTGAGCGCCTCGCTGCGTTGAGTAACGACTTGGGGATCGTCGAGAACGTCGCGACCGTCGAGCCGGGTTCGAAGGCCCTGCACTACTTACTGCCTGACCTCGTTCCGCCCCTCGACCGCCGTTGGAGTGGCAAGTTCTTTCGTTGGCGCCAACAAGATCCCTTGGCACACAGCCAAAGGATCTGGTTCGAGGCGTTCACGAATCTCGCTCTCGTGGCATCTCAGAGTGCACCATCACGACTCCTCGACGAGGAGTGGAACTCTTCGATCAGCCAGGTACTCGACAACGCGTTGATCGGATACTGCCAACTTGAACTGAGGTCTGCGATCGACATGGCTGAACCTTTGCCGAGCGAGATCAAGCCCGCGCAGGTACTGCAATTCGATCTCGACCTGCGCACGTCGCCCCATCCAGTTCGAATACTGGCGCCGCGTCGACACTGGTTCCAGTTTTGGAAGCTGATTCGCAAAGGCCACGTGAGCGCCTGAGTTAGGTTCCCTCGGCGAGCACTGTTGCGTCGGCAGCGGCACCTCGAACCTTCGCTGCTCTGACGCGCCATTCGATTGCTCCGATGCAGGCCCACCCCACGAGGATCGCGAGCCAGAAGGTGAGCAGTCGATAGATCAGGACGACCGCCAGTGCGGGAACCTTCTGCGTCCCGTAGGCGACGAGGATCACGGCGAGGCTTCCCTCGACGACGCCGATGCCCCCAGGGATGAATGGCAGTGACGCGGCGATCTGCGACACGCCAAAGGCGAGCAGGACCCCACTCCACGGAATCGGCGCACGCACGGCACCAAAGCAGCAGACCAGACAGAGAAAGTCCACGAGCCAGAGCGCGGTGGCGATGCCCACCACGCCGATCGTCGAACCGGTGCTCATGGGGATGTCGCGCATCCGGGCGAATGTGGACTCGATCCGTTCACCCAAACTGTCGCGGGGGTGACCGGTCACGCGCTGGGAGAGTTTCACCACCGACTGGAGAAATCGCAGGAGAAGGTCTCGTCGTACCAACAGCGTCCCCGCCGCCACTACGATCACGAGCCCCACGACTACCAATGAGGTGTCGTGCGCACCGGTGTTGCCCGCGAGCGCCACCACGACGCCCATCAGGAGTAGCAGCGACATCCCGATCGCCTGGGCGATCAAGATCGTGAGGATCGCCCATCCGGCACTCGCGCCACTCGCCCCACGTTGACGAAAGAAGCGGTACCGATAGGCGCTCGACACGGCCGGCTCGCCCGGGATCGTGTAGGCAATGGCGATATTGGCGAGTGATACCAAAGTGAGCGACGCCATTGATAGTCTCGCCCCACCCATGCGAAGGACGACCCGCTGGAGGTAGGCGTAGCCCACGAATGACAGGGCCTCGGCCAAGAACGCTCCGAGTACCCACCAGTAGTTCAAATGGTTGAGCTCGTGGAACGCTCCCGTGACTTCGCGACGCTTCCCGAACAGCAGGACCAGGATGAAGACACCCACGGCCAAACCGAGTGCGTAGAAGAGGTACGTGGCGAACGTCCGGCGCGGGGCCGTTTCCAATGGCTGGTCGCTCACCGGCTCACCTTACTTTTCGCTCTCAATCAGCACCTTCGTATTTGCCACGACGAGGCGGTCGATACGCTTTGGCATGGACTCGGACAACTCGAACGCCTCCTTTACGCCGATCGCCCACCCTGTTCGGGTCGCCATCATTGGACTCGGTCACGTGTACGAACTCAACATCCGTGCCTACCGGGACAATCCGAATGTGGAGGTCCTCGCGCTCGTAGATCCGAGCGATGAGCGACGACAAGCAGCGACAAGTTGATTGGCCCGAAGCCGCGACATTCGAATCGGTGGAACTCTTGGCGTCGAGTGGACTTGAGGTCGACGCCGTCGAGGTTCTGGTGCCCTGGACCCTGCACGAAGAGGTCGTGACCCAGTGTTTGGCGAACGGCTGGCACGTGAACCTGCAGAAACCCTTCGCGGTCGACCTCGCCAGTGCTTCGCGAATGACCGAGGCTGCAGTGCGAAGCGGTCGCCAACTTCGAATCATGGAGAACTACCTCTTCTACGAACCACTCATGAAACTCAAAGAGGTCGTCGATTCCGGCGAACTCGGCGAGATCAGCAGCTATCACATGAAGATGGTGGCCAGTGGACGAGGCGGATGGGACGTACCAGGCAGTTCGTACGACTGGCGTTTCGAGCAGGCGCTTCTCGGTCGCGGCACCCTGTTCTTCGACGATGGCTGGCACAAGCTCTCGACTGCATTATGGCTTTTTGGTCCCGTCGAAGAGGTCCGTGCCTGGATTGGCACGACCGAAATCGTCCCGGGCGTGGTGGTCGACTCGCCGACGACGGTGTCGTGGACCCACACGAATGGCGTTCGCGGTGTGTGGGACATCACGCTGGCGGTCGACATGTACTTGCGCTCGGACTACTTCACGAATGACGAACGTTGGGAGGTGACCGGAAGGCGAGGTTTCGCCCGCGTGAATCGCTGCACTGCCCGTGGCCTTCAGCAACCCAGTCTCGAGGTCTATCGCGACGGCGAAATGAGGTCATTCCATGCGCTCGACGACGACTGGGGCAATAGTTTTCGCGACTCCGGCCGACACTGGCTCGACTTCCTGCGGACCGGCAATGGACGGCTCGACTGGGGGCCGAATGAGGCGGCCGCGGTGTTGCGCCTCGCGCTCGCCGCTTACAGAGCAGCACCCAGCAGGGTGTGGGTGTCGATCCAAACAACATCACCATCTGAAGGCGATCGTCAAGCGGCGGAAGTACGTGTTCCCTGAAGTTTCGAGGCCGGGAAGATACCGGCCTTCGATGTGCCGACCATCGTGTCGCCATCGACGGTGACCGCAAACTTGAGTTTCAACTTCATCGGCGTCGTCACATCCTGGAACCAGTTCAAACTGTTGCCATCGGCTACGACGTCGTAGAAGTTGACGATCTCGTCCTTGGTCGTCGCAACGCCAGTGATCTGTGCCGTCCTGCTCCGCGATCTCGAAGGTGGCTGCGATCTTGGCAATCGGTGTGTCAATGGTGACATCCCATGTTCCTGCGAAAGTGGCCATTGGTCAGGAATCCTCTCAATTCACGATGGTTGAACGCTTCACAACGTTACTTCCCCCCTCGACGAATTCGATGTGATACCCCATAGTTAGAGTCCAGCGTATGTTCGCGCTCGAGCGAGACCTCAACGAACGACAGCTTGAGGCCGCCACCTTTGGGGACGGGCCCCTTCGTGTCATCGCGGGACCGGGAACCGGCAAGACGACCACGCTCACGGCCCGGGTCCAATTCCTCCTGGAACGCGGCGTCATGCCGGAGCGAATCCTGCTGCTCACTTTCACGCGGCGATCGGCCCGTGAGATGGTGAATCGAGTTCGCGCGATGCGCGGTGCTGACAGCGCTCGAAGGGTGTCGGGGGGCACGTTCCATTCGGTCGCCCATCACTCGCTGCGCCGTCACCACGCCGCCGTGGGCCTGCCCGAAGGCTTCGGCGTGCTCGATAGTGGCGACGCCGCCGACCTGATGGACCTGGTTCGCGGTGAGATGAGCATCGTGAGTAGGGACAGACGACTACCGAAGAAGTCGACCCTGGCCGCGCTCTATTCGCGCACGGTGAATACCGGTGTGTCGCTCGCCGACGTCATGCGCGAAGTCACCCCGTGGTGCGCCGAGAGTCTCGACGAAGTCGGATCGATCTTCAGCGCCTTCGTGGCTCGAAAGCAGACGCTGGGCCTGTTGGACTTCGACGACCTGCTCTTGTACTGGCGAGCGGCGGTGCAAGATAAGGCCCTCGGTGACGAACTCAGTGCGGCGTACGACCACGTCTTGGTCGATGAGTTCCAAGACGTCAATCGTCTGCAGTTGGACGTGCTGGTGGGTCTTCGACGAATGAACCCCCGGTTGACGATCGTCGGCGACGATGCGCAAGCCATCTACGGCTTTCGAGGTGCGACGGCGAGGTTCTTGCTCGACGCGGAGGTGTATTTCGACGGACTCACGACGGTCACGCTGAACGTCAACTACCGTTCGTCGGGGTCGATCCTCGCAGTCGCGAACGCCATCGCTGCCGACGCACCCGAGGGCTTTACCTCAGTACTGCGTGAAGTGGTTCCACTGGCCGGTGCGAGCCAGCCCCTGCTCATCCACTGCGCCGATGAACGCGAGCAGTCCGAGTCCGTGGCCGACCGCGTCCTCGACTTGTACGAACAGGGCGTCGCCCTTCAAAAGCAGGCGGTGTTGTTTCGGGCGGTGCACCACAGTGCCGATCTGGAGATCGAACTCGCCCGTCGAAGGATCCCTTTCGTCAAGTACGGCGGTTTGCGTTATCTTGAAGCGGCCCACGTCAAGGACCTGCTGGCGGCCTTTCGACTGGCCGACAACCCCCGCGACGAGATGGCGTGGTTCCGTCTGTTCCAACTGATGCCCGGCGTGGGCCCGGCGAAGGCGCGAAGGGCCATCGACGCACTGCGAGACGGGGACGGGAAGATTCCGCTTTCCCACACCGAGTTGCAGCAACATTGGTCCGACGTGAGCGATGCGTTGTCGGACGACGCGCGATTGATGGCGCATGACCTTTCCGACGCATTATGCGAGCGAGAGTTCGAGCCAGTGGAGTTGCACGCGGAGCGAATTCGTCGAGCGTTGACGCCGCTCATCACGTCCTCGTACGACGATGCAGCACCGCGACTCGAGGATCTCGGCGCTCTCGTTCTGGCGTGCAGTGGGATGACCCGACTCAGCGACGTCGCGGCCGAACAGGCGCTTGAGCCGCCAGCGTCAACGGGGGATTTCGCCGGACCGCCCGATGGTCGACGAGGACTGGCTGGTTCTCTCGACCGTCCACTCAGCGAAGGGCCTCGAATTCGATGCGGTGCACGTCATTCATGCCGCGGACGGCAATTTCCCCTCGGACATGTCATTGGGTTCACCCGAAGGGTTGGAGGAAGAACGCCGTCTCTTCTATGTCGCCGTCACTCGCGCACGGAGAAATCTCGCCCTCTACGTTCCACTGCGTTACCACCATCATCGAGTGCGCGACGATCACTCGTGGGCCCAACCATCGCGTTTCTTGAGTGATCAGGTCCGCTCCACACTCGCAGAGATTCCAGCCGTCAGGGCGAACCTGGAAGGCCCGTCACCAACTCCATCCGTCGTCGTCGATGGTTCCGCAGTCGTCGTGGGGCAACTCTCCAAATTGTGGTGAAGATGGGGACGAGTCTGAACATGCAGTAATTCTCAAAGGTTGATCAGCACGAGAACACCCTGATCGTCGCTCGACCTGTTCACGCACTCGTGCCGGTATCGGTCGACAACCGCACTCGCGGACGTGTTCGAGATGCCACTCGACTCGTTCATCGAGACTGGCTCGCTGACCCAACACATGTGCCTCGTGCCACTGGCGATTCAGCAATCTCTTCTCCACCATTTTCACCTTACGTCTGAGAACTCGAAATGCCATTCACAAACTCGGCCTTCGGCACGTGGCACGAACTTAAGCACGTCGAACGTAGACCCAGGGCCGACGGCTTAGCCTTTACGTAGATCTGACCTCAGAGGCCAGGAAGGAACCCAGCAGCGATGTCGCGTATTGAACGCAAACCATGACCGCCCAAAGTGCCAACGAAGAACTGCGGACCGAGCGATGGTCTCTTAGTCTCTCCGTGAGTTGTGGCATCGTCCTTGCCGCGCTGGGGATCGTCATCGGCGTGGTGACGGGTTCACAGATCATCTTGTTCGATGGCTTCTACACATTTCTCGGCATCGGCCTCTCATCCATGGCCCTGCGCGTCTCTCATCTCGTGGCGAGGGGCCCAACGCTGCGCTATCCCTTCGGGCGCGAGGCGCTTACCCCGCTCATCATCGCGATCGAGGGCGTGGCTCTGCTTGCCACCTGTATCTACGCGTCATTCAACGCGGTCCTCACGATCGTCGATGGTGGGAGCAAGGTTCCCGCCGGATGGGCTCTCGCCTACGCCGCACTGGCTTGCGTGATATGCGCTGGTGTTTATGTTGCGTTACGCCGTAGTGCAAGCAAGTCCGAATTGGTCCGCGCCGAAAACACGGCGTGGCTCGCGGGCTCTATTCTCGGTCTGGGCATGCTCCTCGCATTCATCTTCGCCCGAATCATTCTGTCGACGTCCTGGTCGCCCGCGGCGCGTTACGTCGACCCGTCGCTCGTCATCGCGACCTGCTTGGCGTTCATCGTCCCGCCATTGCACATGATTCGTTCGACCTTCGTCGAACTCGTCGAAGGATCCCCAACGGGCGAACTTCGTGACGAAGCCCGCACCGCAGTTGACGAAGTGTGTGAGATGTTCAACCTACGAGAACAGAATCTGCGGATGACCAAGATTGGTCGCAAGTTCTACGTTGAACTCGATTTCGTGGTCGCCGCCGATTGGACCGTACGCCAATCGGACGTGGTTCGCCACGAGCTGAAGCGACGACTGTCGGAGATCCCACAGGATCTGTGGTTGGTCGTGGAGTTCACAGCGGACCCACAGGGAACGTAGATCGCTTCGCTCCCCTCCAGAGACCGAGGAACAGGGCACGAGTGCAAACACGCGTACTTTCTTTTGGGGGAAGTGCCAACTAATTCACAATCACACGACACTCGCACCTTTCCTGCGATTGCACGAACCACAAAGAATTTGAAGATTGTCGACCGAGTTGGCTCCCCCCATACTTACGGGAATGAGGTGGTCATACTGCAGGTCACTCTCGCTGCCGCACGATCGACACGCACCACCATCACGCTCCCAGACCAAATGGCGCACGCTCTCTGGAATTGTTTCACGTAGCGACCCGTCTGGTAGCCGCTTAGCAGATACAGCAGTTTTTGCTTGGTTGAGCCGCTTGTCCAGTTGCATGTCGCGGGCAACCACGAGTGCACGTACTTCGTCGCTGCCATGTCCATCGCTGTCGGTGAACCATCGATCGTCATATCGCCAGTAATTGCGATCACCAACCGTGAGGTAATTTACTGGTGTCTCTTTGAGCGATCTGCCATCGACTTCATTTCTTCCTTTGTCCGGCGCTGCTCACCGAAATACTTCCTTTTTCCCACTTGGAGATAACACCGATACTTGCCCGCAAGGAAGCCGATGCTGTCTCTCTCATAGAAAGCCTCACAATTGTCAAGACGACGCACCATGTGTTCACCCCCAATGGCCACGGATCAGCACCTTGGCCAGCCCCGATGTTAGATTCCGACGATAGATAGGAACGATGGTGTCGATTCGCCAAAACATGAAATTTCAAGTTCGGCCGCTCCGTTACGCCCCCGGGTGAGCAATCTTCGTAGTGAGGAGTAGGCCGTTATGCGTCCTACAGGTTGACGCATGGCCCCAATGTTCCACTTGGGCAGATTGTCGAACGGTTTATTGTCACCGTATTGGTATCTGATCCGCTGAAATCGGCGTTCGTGAGATTGGCACCGTCAAGGTAGACGTCAGTCATCGCCGAACCATTGATATGGGCGCCGGTCAGTTGGCGTTCGACATATCGACACCAGCCAGATGACGGCATCCCACGGACAACTCGAAGTCGGCTACCGCGGCGACGTCGGAGTGCTGAGCCAGGACATCTCCTTGATCCCCGCGAACGAGATCGGTGACACGAAGGTCGAGCTCGCGGTGGCGGCTGGGCGAATCGTCCTAGGCGACGAGTAGTCACCGCTGGATCTCCGACGTCACTTCGATCGGGCGGTCTTCTCGGCTCTCGCGCACAGGGCTTCCGCCAGCGCTAAGTGCATATCGCCCCGCCCTGGGTCGAGCGGAGTGGGCCACGACGAGAACTTCGCTATGACGCAGTCCCTTGAACGGTCGACGTACAGGAACTGCCCGTAGATGCCGAGCCCCGCCGAGATACCGCGATCGGTGTCGAGCACCACCAGTTGTTGTGGTACATGGCGAACCGATCGGGGCGCTCAACGCCGCGTCGGTAGGCATCGGCGAGTCCCTCGTTGCTCCTCGTACACTCGAGGACCCACGCGCGCGGCACGATCAGTCGATCTGCGACGACGCCACGCTCAAGGTGCGTAAGGCCGAATCGTGCGACGTCGCGCAACGTCGCGCAGATCCCACCGTCGGCGAGCGCGCACCCGCCCGGGTCGACGGTCAATTCAGCGTCGAACTCCGCGCCGACGCGAGACCAGATCCGACGCGAGACAAGTTCGGCGAACGTCGTCTGCGCGGCGCACTCGAGGACCCAAGCGAGCGCGTCGGTGAGGATCGACTGGTAGTCGAACGCTCCCCCGTGGTCGCCGCTCCTCGCCAATCCCGGCATATAGGCGTACAGCGTCGAGGGCAGTCCGGACTTGGTTCGCGGGCGGTGGCCCGCGACCTGCTCGTAGACCCGAACGTCGGCATCGAGGTCGTCGTAGTCCTCGGAAAACGCGATCCCCGCACGAAAATCCAGCAGATCCTGAACAGTACAGCCCTCGAACCCCGTCCCGATCAAACTGGGTACGTGGTGGGTAACCGCATCGTTCGCCCCAAGGAGTCCTTCGCCGATGAGAATGCCCGCGAGTGTGGATGTGATCGACTTCGAGACTGACATCAAGATGTGGGTGCGGTCCGGCGCCGACGCGGATCCGTACTGCTCGACGCGAATTCGACCCTGATGCACCATGATGAGGGCATCGGTGTTGGACGCGTTGACCACCGCAGCGGCGGACTGTCGATGTACACCAACACTCACCTCAACACCCTCCAAGTCAATGGCGTCACCCGAATCAAGCGGCGAAGCAGGCCCGGCCCCGCGGGCGATTCGCTCAGTAGGTATCAACTCTCTGACGTGGCTGAATGCCCATTCATTGAAGCCCTTTTCCTGCCAGTTCGCCAAAGTCACATCCGGTCTCGCCACCGCTCAACTCCATCCAACTCAAAGTTCGCCCGCCAACGCTGGCCCGGTTCGAGTCACTCCACGGCGACTCGGCTTCAGCGTAACCCCCAAAGATTCGATGATTTCCGAGTCCTCCCACTGAAACAGCAACCGAACCGAACATGGAGATTCTCTTGCTCGCCCGCATTGAGTAGCGCTTGCGCAGTATGAGAACGCGGGTTCGATGTTCGTCCGTTCTTCATCCAAAACCTGGTGAACTCACACAGTGGGCCGTGCAGGATTTGAACCTGCGACCCTTTGCGTGTCATGCCCATATTCCCTGTTCACCACCACTTTCTGACGTCCAAATCTCGCCAAACCGTAGCATCTTTTGTCCACTGAGATTTGCCATCGAGTGCACAAGTTTTTTGGCGTTGCTGACGACGTTGCTGACGAAATTTTTGCCCGTGCCTTTGCATGTTGTGCAAACTCGAGAAATAACGCTGATTCTGTGCGCGTATCTTCTCAGCATCGAAACGTCGGCCCCGTTGCTGCCCAAGAACTCACCGGGCAGATTGTAGCGATCCGCAGTGGCAAACTAGAGACGCGTGACGTCGGCGGTATTCGCGCTCTACTTGATGACCCGCACTAACGAACCGTTCGACGCGTTGAGCTCGGTGACTGCGCTTCCTCCCGTCAGCCAAACGTGGTTGTGTCTGACGGCGATATCATCCGCACCAACAAATCCATCATCCTTGGCGTTGATGACTCGCACCAACGAACCGTTCGACGCGTTGAGCTCCGTGACTGCGTTTCCTTCCGCCACCCACAAATCGGCGCCGCTGATGGACATCGCCGCCGGCGAAAGGGCGTCTGCTTTGGCGTTGATGACTCGCACGAACGAACCGTTCGACGCGTTGAGTTCGGTGACTGCGTTGTCTCCCGCCACCCAAACGTGGTTGTCGCTAACGGCGATTTCACTTGGCTGCTCAAATCCATCATCCTTAGCGTTGATGACTCGCACTAACGAACCGTTCGACGCGTTGAGCTCGAAGACCGAGTTCGTGCCGAAGTTAGTAACCCACAAATGCGATCCACTGATCGCTAAGGCATCGGGGTTCTTGAACCCTTCAGCCTTGGCGTTGATGACTCGCACTAACGAACCGTTCGACGCGTTGAGCTCGAAGATCGAATGGCCAAACACAACCCAAGCATGCGAGTTGGTGACGAGAAGCGCCAGTGCGGGGTCATTCGTACCCGCCGGGAGCTTGACCGGGATTACCCGTACTAACGAGCCATTCGACGCGTTGAGCTCGGTGACCGAGTTCAAATTCGCGATCCAGACATCAGATTTATTCGTTGCAATCTCCGTCGGGAAATTGAGATTGTCGGCCTTGGAGTTGATGACCTGCACTAACGAGCCATTGGAAGCGTTCAGCTCGGTGACCGAGTTCTCTGCCATGCTTGTCACCCAAACATGATCTCCGCTGACGGCAACACCAGAGGGCCGGGTGATGCCAGATCGACTGGTCGAGGCATCTGAAGTCGCTGAAGTGCCGACCGATACAATCGGGAGAGCGCCGTTCACGATGACGCAGGACAATCCGACGAGAACTATGAGCCGCTTGGCAATGTTCATCGTAACAATTTCCTAACAGGTCGAGTTGAGCGATCAACTCATTGACTTTGGAGGATAATGTAAACAATCGTCGAAAGTAGCGACACTCAGCATCTCCGGCTGGCGAGTCGACACTTGTCGGCGGCACGCCCGTGGCGGGCACTCAACAGGGATTGCGCTGCTGAAGCTATGGGTCTCAACCAATTTGTGAGGAATCGCGCGTTCAGATCATTTTCTTTAGCAAATAGACAACTGAAGGTCGGTGCAGCAGTCCCCTTCTTAGACGCTGATTCACCCCGGGAAAGTTGGAGAGTAATTCCTCTGAGAGGATTACTCCATGTCACGAAACACCCGTTACTCACCCGAGCTGCGTGAACGAGCTGTGCGGATGGCCATTGAAAAGCGCGCGGACTACCCGTCCGAGTGGGCCACCTTCACCGGCGTCGCGAAACTGTTCGGGATGTCACCGGAAACCCTCAGGACTTGGGTCCGTCGAGACCAAGTCGATCACGGCACTCGCGTCGGCCTCACCAGCGACGAGCGAGCCCGACTCAAGGCCCTCGAGCGCGAGAACCGCGACCTGCGGCGCGCGAATGAGATCTTGAAGGACGCCTCGATTTTCTTCGCGACCGAGCTCGACGGTCGAACGAAGAGGTAGTGCGCTACATCGACGCACGACGTGCGCGATGGGGAGTCGAGCCGATCTGCAGAGCGTTGCAGTTCGCCCCCGCCACCTACTACGCGATCCGCGTCCGTCCCGAGTCCGCTCGAGCTCGTCGTGACGATGCCCTCAAGCCCGAGATCAAGCGTGTCTACGACGCCAGCCTCGACGGTGTCTACGGCGCCAAGAAGGTCTGGAAGCAACTCAACCGCGAGGGTGTCAGCGTCGCACGCTGCACCGTCGAGCGACTGATGAAAGAGATCGGACTTTCCGGCGTGCAGAAGGGCCGTCGCTACAAGGTGACGACGATCGGCGACGAGTCACTGCAGCGACCGAGCGACCTCGTCGATCGTCACTTCGTCGCCGATGCGCCGAACCGACTCTGGGTCGCGGACCTGACCTACGTGAAGAGCCACTCCGGGTGGGTTTACGTCGTCGCATCAGTTGGATCGAAGGGCGACAGCTACGACTGTGAGCACAATAGGTGGGTCATTTAACCGACGCCTGACCCGTGCTTACGACTGGCCAGAGTGCCTTGGCGTTGATCTGTCGACGTCGGTTAAATGACGATCAATGCAGACGTCAACGGGTCGGGCGGGAGTGACCCAATAGGGGCCTTTCGTCAATTGACTCTTCACAGTCCTGTCCGCCCACCCGACTCGCTGACTAACTATTCAAGGAGAACAGTTATGGACAGCATGGCACCACCGACCGCGACGAGCAACGTCATTGTCGGAGTCGATACCCACAAACACGTGCACGTGGCCGTCGCCATTGACGACGCCGGTCAGCGTCTGGGCGAGCATCGGATCCCCGTTGACACCGTGGGTTACCAGGACCTCGATCGATGGGCTCGCTCCTGGGGTCGAGTTTCCTCTTTTGGCATCGAGGGCACCGGCAGTTACGGCGCAGGTCTGGCGAGTTTTCTGCGACGACAGGGACACCGTGTGATTGAAGTTAATCGCGGTGACCGCCGAGCGCGCAGGGCCAACGGCAAGAGCGACACGCTGGACGCCGAACTGGCAGCTCGCAGTGTGCTGGCCGGCACTTCATCATCTGTCCCCAAGAGTGCCGACGGCCTGGTGGAGATGATTCGTCAGATCAAAGTGGCTCGCGACAACGCGCAAAAGGCAAGAACGAGCGCCATTGTCACGCTGAAAACCGTGGTCGTGAACGCACCGCCGGAGATCCGTGAGCAACTCGACCACTTGGGCGATAAGGCACTTCTGGAGAAGTGTGCCGGATTCCGCTTGGGCAAGGTTGAAGGGCCTACGTCATCGACGAAGCACACCCTTCGTTCACTGGCGCGGCGATGGGTATTTCTCGATCTCGAGATCAAAGAACACGACGCCATCCTCAACGACCTCACCCAAGGCATCTCACCGACTCTGCGAGATGGCTTCGGCATTGGGCCCGACACAGCGGCTGAGCTACTTATTGTCATGGGTGACAATCCAGACCGAGTGCGCAATGAGGCCTGCTTCGCGAAGCTCTGTGGTGTCGCGCCGATTCCGGCGTCGTCGGGAATGACCAACCGTCATCGACTTGCCTGGAACGGACACCGCCAGGCGAACGCCGCGCTCTATCGAACTGCCATCGTTCGAATGCAGCACCACGAACCGACCAAGGCCTACGTGGCTCGTCGAACTGAAGAAGGGCTGTCCAAGAGGGACATCATCCGGTGTCTCAAGCGTTTCATCGCACGAGAAGCTTACGGAAGGATCATGGTCGATTTTCGCGCGAGAATGGAACTCCTCAACGCCGCCTGACGACACTCTTGACTTATAGGGGCATCAATGCACTCGCCGAATCATTCAACTGCTCTACAAGAGCGAGTTGATCCACCGCAAAGGTCCCTGGCGCAATGTCGAGCACGTCGAATGGGCGACGCTCAACTACGTCGACTGGTTCAACAACCGGCGCATCCATGAGTCGCTCGGCTACGTGCCGCCCGTCGAGTTCGAAGCTCACTACCATGGCACCAACGAGTCAGAGAGCCTGGCCGTTTAGAAACGAATTGCTCTCTACAAAACCCGGGGTGAATCACGCCCATGAATTGACAAAGTTCTGCAATCGACAGAATCTTGAGTCTTTCACTCGGCCACGCTTCCGTGAATCCGCTGAACTTACCTATTGTAAGTGCCCGTACGCATTGCTCGCGGGCGCAAGGGTTCGGCTCACCATAAGCAGCTTGAGAACTCTCGGTGCGTGGGATACCGAGAGGTCTCTAATGTTCCTTTTTCTTAAGCGTAACTTTTGGGTTGAACAGAACAGGAGTTCGGCGCTCCCGGAACAGTTGTCATCCCTGTGATGGGCTGACCAGGTTCATACCCGACAAACAGATTGTTCGGGAGAGGAAGACCAGCATCATCCCATCCAACGATATCTCCATCACCGTGTACGGTGAACGTCTCTGTCTTTCTAGATCCAGAAGAGTAGTCGACGTAAATCACTACCTTCGGTAAATGACATGAAACGAACCCGTCGGAAACTACGGCGACCACTCCACGAATAGTCTTAGTTCCACCGGCACATAACTTCACTGCGGTGGAATGTGCTGTAGCCCACAAACCTCTTGCGTTTACACCGACACTCCCTGTTCCAACTAAGGGATTGTGTTTTACAAGGTTTTTCAGGATGTTGGGTTCACCTTTATACGCGGTGATGATGTTGAGTTCATCTTGATACGCGATGATGGGCAACCGCAGTTGGTCAGATATAACAGCTACGGGTGTTTCGTTGAAAAGTGTCTTCATGTATGAAATAAATGCAGTTAGAGTACCTTCAGCTTGGCTAACGACGGTTGGAGTTGGGTTGTCATTTATCGCTCCCGGGGGTATTGAGTTCTGTATCTCTCCTTCTTCGCTCTGTATCTCTCCCAAAGAAGCTGTGCTCGGTGGCGCTAACGATGTCTTCAAGGTCGTGCAAAACGCGTGGGCGGACGTATTACTAAGAGTGACCGTCGTGGCGGAGGAACTCGTGGAGGCGTAAGTGGAGCCACCCGCCTTGGTGGCAGTCACATGACAGGTACCGGCCGAGGAAACGCTCAGCTGGTCGCCGGTGATCGAACAGCCCGTCGCGGTGCCATTTACGACGCTGAAAGCGACAGCGCCGCTCCCCGAGCCGCCGCTGGTCGTGAGCGTGAGGGGCGTATCGACCTTGCCGTTCGTTGATCTCACCGAAAGAGGCGCCTGGGCGACGGTGAAGCCCGAAGTGAGGTTGTTGCCCACGTAGGCGTTGCCGCGAATGTCCACGGCCACGCAGAAGACCGATGAGGCACACGAGACAGCGTCGAAAGAGTAGGACGAGAGTGGCGTCGGGCCAGTCCACGACGTGCCGTTGTACCGGTAGGCGTTTGCATTCCCGTCCACGGCTACGCAGAACGTCGTTGAGGCACATGAGACGGCGTTAAGACCGTCGGGCGAGACTGACGTTGGGCCAGTCCACGACGTGCCGTTGTACACGTAGGCGTTGCCGCCAAGTCCGTCCGCGGCCACGCAGAAAGTCGTTGAGGCACACGAGACGGCGTCGAAAGAGTTGGACGAGAGTAACGTTGGGCCAATCCACGACGTGCCGTTGTACACGTAGACGTTGCCAGCGTCGTCTGCAGCCACACAAAAGGTCGCTGAGGTGCACGAAAATCCGAGAATGAGATTGTTGCTCGCAAGCGACGCAGTAGCACTCCAGGTCTTGCCGTTGTATACATAGGTGTTGCCATTGTTGCTCTCGGTCACGCAAAAGGTCGCTGAGGTGCACGAGACGCCGATGAGATTACTCGAGTCATAACTCGTTATTGACGTAGCGGTACTCCACGTCGTGCCGTTGTATATATAGGCATTGCCGCCAAGTCCGTCTACGGTCACACAGAAGGTCGTTGAGGCGCACGAGACGGCGCTGAGATAGTCGATTGTGAGTGACGCAGCCGTACTCCAGGTCGCGCCGTTGTACGCGTAGGCGTTGCCGTTTTTGTCCACCGCCGCGCAAAAGGTCGCTGAGGTGCACGAGACGGAGTCAAGACCGTCGGGCGAGACTGACGTTGGGCCAGTCCACGATTGAGCAGTAGCGCCGAGACTACCCGATGCTCCCGCAACGACGTCTCCTGCACCGACTAATGGAAAGATAAAAATAACAAGTGCTAAAGCACTTAGCACCTTTACGGTCAGTTCTCGTTGGTAGGGCTTTGCCATTACACCCCACTCGTGAACTTGGAGAGTGCGGCGATTAAGGTCCACATTTTCGGCATTTAGTTTCTTTTCATGTTCGGATCGACAAAGTTACATCTGCCACATGCACAATTTGTACAATTGTGCCTACAGAATGAATCTTGCACGGTCACCTCTACATGAACCCAATCGCTTGACAACTCTGAATCTCTTCACTAACTCCAACTTCTGAACTTCCGAGTGGGATCAAGGCACGATGCCGGTTTCACATTGAGTCAGGCCAGCCCTAAAGGGACCCTGACATCATGCGTGTATCACAGCGCCCGCGAACTGCATCGTCGCGAGTGACTACAAGTGAAACATCACAATTGCAACGAATTGTGTTGGTCGCAGTTTGTTTGTGTCGGAGGGGGGCGGATGCCTTTGCCCGGGTCTTCCGGAGGAACCTGACGAGGTGACTTGTCCTTCGCTTACCGCGAAAGCAACATGAACGACTCTTCCGTGTTGTCCGAGAAGTGATTGATCGTCTCTCGGCTACTGCGAATGAGCTCGAGAATCGTCGAACTGCTCACGTTTCCAACGTCGAGCCAGACGGCCTTTGGCGGTGGTCCGAAGAGGAACGCCAACTGACGAAAGTCCGAGTCCTTGGAGACAATGACGTAATGGTTTTGTCCGGCGTAATCCCAAATCTGGCGATCCGTAGATTGGGCGAGATCGAGTTCCGCTACGTGCGCGGAGTCAGGGAAATCCTCACGCAATAGTGGCACGAGTTTCCGCGAGATGTTCTGATCGAGTAAAAGCTTCACGCAGGCGTTGAGAGGCGGCGTTCACGTTCGGCCGCGAACTTTAAAGCGGCGCGGACGTTCGCCTCGGTCAACTCTGGAAAGTCGGCAATTATCTGTTCCACCGTCATTCCTGCTGCGAGATATTCAAGGACGTCGTACACCGTGATGCGCGTACCCGCGAAAACGGGCTTGTCGCTTCGAACACCCGAGCGCACTTCAATTGTGGTCATCTCGCTCACAAAAGAATTGTACTCCGGACCTCATAGATCTAGGCAGATCAGCGTCGAAACGATGCCCACGTGCATTTTGCGTCGTCGCTACGGCCACCAACTGCATGAACCGGATTTTGACTACGTCGTGGCCGTGAGCCGAGCCGCTTGGCAGCGGTTCAACAGATCCTTAAACAGTCGTAACGAGTGACCATCCGAATCCTGGGAAAGCTGACCCCTTGCGCGATTTCGCGAAGTGGTCCGGCCGTGGAATCCTTTACCAGCGCCAACTAGCGATTCCGACGACAGCGTGGACCGCGCGTACATCGATGTGAGACATAAGCGCACGCGAGCTTACGAACTCCTCAACCGGGCGAAGTCGCACACTTTCCAACCTCGCCAAGGAATTCCTGGGCTGGAAAAGTCCAACTTTCTGCGAGAGGCACCGAAAATCGCTCTCACATAGTCAAATATCTCGCGAACCACAACGGCCTTCAGACGGACGCGTTGCTGACGGCGTTGCTGACAACTGTCACGCTCAGGCGGACGCGTTGCTGACGGCGTTGCTGACAACTGCCAAACGTCAGAGGTTTTCCCGAAATTTAGTTAGAAATAGTATGCTTGACCAGGGACTTCAGTGGGCCGTGCAGGACTTGAACCTGCGACCCCTTGCGTGTCATGCAAGTGCGCTACCAGACTGCGCCAACGGCCCCTAAGGGATACCACCCTACCATTTGAAGCAATCTTCGACAGTGGTATCCAACTTCCTACCGCTTACGAGCAAGCAGACAGGAGTCGAAGTAAAAGTCGCGTGATGTCACAGGCTCTGGCCATACTCATCTCGGCGTTGCGCGCCGGCACGACTTGAGGAGACCCATGGCTGTCAATTACCAGCTCGTCATTAATTGCGTTGGCCACCCAGAACATCTGGCTCGTTTTTGGGCCGAGGCCCTGGGTTACGTGCTCGAGCCTCCACCGACTGACTACGCCACTTGGGACGATTGGCGTCGCGCCGTGGGATTGCCCGAGTCCTGGCTCGGACGTGGGACCGACTGCATCATCGATCCGGATGGTGCCGGGCCCCGCATCTGGATTCAAGTTGTCTCCGATGCCAAGACCACAGGCAACCGACTCCACATTGATATCCACGCAAGCGGACCACGAGGCCTCCCGATTGAGACGCGGAAGGAACGTGTGGACGCCGAGGCTCGGCGACTGTGTGGTCTCGGCGCGACATTGCTGAGCGACCTCAGCACGCTCCTCTTAGAAGGAGTGGATCATTACGCCGTCGCACTCCAGGACCCCGAGGGCAACGAATTCGACATCAACTAACCGAGACTACCTGGACCCAGTCGCAATCTTTGTGAGCGCCGGTTGGCCCTGAATTCAGAGCGACCAATCGCCAATTGGCTTGGCAAGTGGTGTTACCACGAGGTGAACTATTGGGGCTGGCTATCTTTGACTTCGTCGATTGAACAGCGAGACTGAGACGAACATTCGCTGAAGAGAGCGCACGGAGGTCATCGGTGGCATGAGACAGAGCCTCCGCTTCGTCTGGTTTCGGTGCCGAGCAAGTTTCCGTCGACGATGGTCGGGCTATTTGAACGTCGTGATTCTGATTGGTGTGGTTGGCGGACTGGCCCTGGCGTCAATTGCGGGTGCCCGGCGAACGGAGTCGTCCTTCCCCGCGTACGTGGCCAGCACGAATCCCTCGACGGTTGGACTGATAAGTGCGTACGACGACCCAGGCCTGGGTATCAACAATGGCTACAACCCTCGACTGTCCGCGAAGATCGCTCGCTTGCCGTACGTACGGCGCTCGACGACCACCATAATTTTTGACGGCAACATGAACATCTCCGCCATCAAAGGAGTTCACCCGCACGTTCTGGCCGGTGAATCTCCCGCGACATTCGTTGGCAGTTTGAACGGGGAGTTCTCTTCCGTTGACCGCGTCACGCTCGTCATTGGGCGACTCGCCAACCCGCGACGGATGAACGAGGCGGTGATGAACCTCCAGGCGGCCAAGGAGATGGGCCTGCACGTCGGCTCGGTCATCCAGATTCCTTTCTACACCGACGCCCAGACGCAAGATTTTTCGGGTACGTCGAACCCTCCAAAACCATTCCGACTCGTCACGATAAAGATCGTTGGCGAGATCATTCCGCTCGGAGGCGTCGTCCAGAGTGATATCGACGCGCTCGGTTCAGCGGAGGTGATCTTCTCCCAATCCCTCACGAAAGCCTTGGCGCCCAAGTGTGCAACCGGGACCGAAACGATGTTGCAGGTGAGTGGCGGCGAACACAACGCCAAGCAAGTGCTACGAGAAGCAACGCGCATCGATCCCGATGCGGCGCAGTTCGGGGAAGAAGTCATCGCGAACTTCATACCTGCGGTCCAGCAGGCCATCGAGCCCGAGGCGATTGCCCTGGCCGTCTTCGGTGGTATCGCTGGCCTCGCCACGCTGTTGATCGCGGCCCTCATGATCGGACGTATTCTGCGAATTGAATCCGGCGAGACCGACGTTTTGCGGGCACTGGGAGCAAATCGCTCGATGATGCTCGGCGACCAATTGGTCGGCGTGTTGGGGGCTGTTCTCCTCGGATCGCTGGTCGCCGTTGGCGTCGCGGTCGCCTTATCCCCTCTAACTCCGTTGGGTCCCGTTCGACCCGTGTATCCCAACCCCGGTGTCGCATTCGATTGGACGGCGCTCGGACTGGGCTTCCTCGTCCTCCTGATCGGATTGGGCGCGCTCTGTCTACTCTTCGCGCGACGTGAAGTTCGCCGAACCAATGGGCGAGGCGTCGCGCGAGCACCTTCGCGTGAGTCGAGCGTGGCGCGCTCCTTCGCAAACGCCGGTCTCCCGATTTCGTCAGTCACGGGCGTGCGCTTCGCCCTCGAACCGGGTCGGGGACGCAGCACCGCGCCGGTTCGCTCGGCCATCGTCGGTTCCGTACTGGCCGTGTTCATCCTCACAACGACCGTCACGTTCGGAGCCAGCCTCAACAGTCTTGTCTCGCATCCCGCTCTCTACGGGTGGAACTGGAACTACGCGATGTTGTCGAGCTTCGCCGGGGCCGAAGACCTCCCGGCCAATAATGTTGAAGGCGATAAATGGGATTTGCACCAACTAAAAGCATCAGGTGTTGTAAAAGTAGTGGAACAAGCTGGGAATAATTTAGAATTAGATGATGAAAAGGGAAGGGTAATTGTGCAAGTGCATGATATTAAACCACCATTTTTGGATGGTTCCTTTGTTTATACAAAACAATTACAACCAGTGCAGATTGTAAGGGACCCAACATCCGATATGGCAAAACTAGCAAAATTAGGAAGCAACATTTTAAGGTTTATTAGAGAGAAAAATGACAGAACGAAAATGAGGAAAAATTCTGGGAACTTGCAGGCTCAAAGCTTGGAAATATACTGAAAGTAGAGAAAAAAGTAGAAGAAGCAGATTTAGATCAAACAAAATATAACGAAGATGGAACTATAGATTACAAATCGGATAATCAATTTGCTGGTTTATTAAAGAAAAAATTGGCTGCAGTTAGTGAATTTGCACGCACAAAAACAATTCAACAGCAACGGGAATTCCTGCCAATATTCTCAATAAAAAATGAATTGATGACACTTATCAGAGACAATAAAATTGTTGTAATTGTAGGAGAAACAGGTTCAGGAAAAACAACTCAAATAACACAATATTTGCATGAAGCAGGCTATAGTGATTATGGAATGATTGGTTGTACTCAGCCAAGAAGAGTTGCTGCAGTATCTGTTGCCAAAAGAGTCTCAGAAGAAATGGAAAGTGAATTAGGTCGCAAAGTAGGATATGCAATTAGGTTTGAAGATTGCACCTCAAATGAAACAATAATTAAATACATGACTGATGGAGTACTCTTAAGAGAATCATTGAATGATCCAGAATTAGAAAAATATAGTGTTGTTGTAATGGACGAAGCTCATGAACGTAGCTTAAACACAGATGTTTTATTTGGAATTCTCAAAAAAGTGGCAACGAGAAGAAGAGACATTAAAATAATTATTACTTCTGCTACAATGAATTCGGAGAGATTTGCTTCTTTTTATGGAGGTGTACCAATATTTATTATTCCTGGCCGAACATTTCCTGTTGAAACTTATTTCTCAAAGACCCCCGTTGATGATTATGTGGATTCTGCGGTTAATAAAGCTATTCAAATTCACATTCAACAACCACCTGGAGATATTCTAGTGTTTATGACTGGTCAAGAAGATATTGAAGCAACATGCGTGTTAATTGCTGAAAGAATTCAAACAATAGAAGGCATTCCACCAATGCTAGTACTTCCAATTTATTCTCAGCTCCCTTCAGATGTGCAATCAAGGATCTTCGAAGTGAGCAAACTAAGGAAATGCATCGTCGCTACCAATATTGCAGAAACATCTCTTACGTTAGATGGTGTAAAATATGTTGTTGATAGTGGATTTTGCAAGTTAAAAGTTTATAATCCAAGGATTGGTATGGATGCACTTCAAATTACTCCAATTTCTCAAGCCAATGCTAATCAAAGAGCTGGTAGAGCAGGAAGAACAGGGCCTGGAATTGCTATAGACTCTATACCGATTTAATCTTCCGCTCGGAACTCCAGGAAAATACTATTCCGGAAATTCAAAGGACAAATTTAGCAAATGTTGTGTTGCTTCTGAAATCCCTAAATGTAGATAATTTGCTGGAATTTGATTTTATGGATCCTCCACCACAAGACACAATATTAAATTCAATGTATCAGCTTTGGGTCCTTGGAGCTTTGGATAATACTGGAGAGCTTACAGCTCTTGGAAGAAAAATGGTGGAATTTCCTTTAGATCCTCCCTTATCTAAGATGCTAATTATATCAGGTGAAGAGGAATTCCGCTGTTCTGAAGAGCTTTTAACAATTGTTTCAATGCTTTCAGTACCAGCAATATTTTACCGACCAAAAGATCGGGAAGCAGAAAGTGACTCCGCACGAGAAAAGTTCTTTGCGCCTGAAAGCGATCACTTAACTTTACTGAACGTATACATTCAATGGAAAACCAATGGGTACAGTTCAGAGTGGGCTAAGAGCAATTTTATGAATGTAAAAGCTTTAAGAAAAGTAAGAGAAGTTAGAACTCAATTACAAGATATCATGAAGACACTAGGACTTCCTGAAATTTCTTGTGGAACAGATTGGGATATTGTAAGAAAAGTTATATGCTCTGGGTATTTCCATAATGCGGCAAAAATGAAAGGAATAGGGGAATATGTCAATTTGAGAACAGGAATTCCATGTGTACTTCACCCAAGTAGCGCAATTTTCAGTCTTGGTTATACACCAGATTACGTTGTATATCACGAAGTTGTAATGACTTCGAAAGAATATATGCAAGTTGTTACTGTTGTTGATCCAAGATGGCTATCGGAAATGGGACCTATGTTCTTTACAATAAGAGAAAGCTATGAAGTTAGCACAGCCGACCTACGAGTTGCTGAAAAATTAGAAAAAGAGAAAATCGAGAAAGAAATGTCAGAGGCTAAACTTACTATTCAAGAACGAAAGGAAAAACAAAAAGCAGCATCAGAGTCAGGTGCCTTTAAGAGAGCCAAAACAGAAATTGCTTTGCCTGGAAAAATTAAAACTCCTCGAAGAACAACTCCGAGAATTCACTATGGTTACGAATGAAAGTTAATTCAATTTCACGAAATTTAAATAATTTTATTGAGTAATATTTTAATAGGGGTTTTGGGGTTTTGGGGTTTTGGGGTTTTGGGGGGC
>CAWDCF010000013.1:0-52803 GCA_963800765.1 uncultured Acidimicrobiaceae bacterium | reverse complement strand
CCCGGCCCATCAGATCGCCATTTTCTTGAATCGAGACCGAGATATCGAGGCGTGGTCGGGCGTCTCATTCACGAGTGGCAAGCTCGACGGCCAACGGGTCAGCTTTCTGGCTCAAGCACCCGGTGCGCACGTCGCTCCCCCGCTGCTCTCAGGTCACGGACTGCGCGCGGACAATCAAGTAGTGCTCGGTTCAAGAACGCTGGCGCAGTTGCATACGCAAGTCGGCGACTTCGTCACCTTCACGAATGGCATCTCCAAACCCACCAAGTTGCTCGTCGTCGGCACGGCGACCATGCCTGCCATAACCGACGGCGTCGCCATGGGAACAGGGGCTTTGGTGTCCACGACCGATTTCCCGGCTTCACTGCTCAACATCCAAGATGCGCCACTACCCGGACCGAACGCGGTCCTCGTACGCGTACGAGCGGGAGTCAACCCTTCCGCGGCCTACCGTTCACTCGAGCGAATCAATAGTGAGGTCAACAAGATTCCCCAAGCGAGTGGTCTGGCCGGCGGCGTACTGACCCTGCTTCGCCCGGTCGAAATCGTCAACTTCCATGCGATGGGCACGACGCCGGTCATCTTCGCGGCCAGTCTCGCCCTTGGGGCGATAGCGGCCCTCGGATTCATCCTCGTAGCCTCTGTGCGCCGGCGTCGGCGTGACCTGGCTCTCCTCAAGGCACTGGGCTTCACGCAGCGACAGCTCTCTGCCGCAATCGCATGGCAGGCAACCGTCGCGGCGTTGTGTGGCGTCGTCGTGGGGTTACCGCTGGGCATCATCAGCGGGCGCGAACTGTGGATCCTCTTCGCCCGCAGCATCGACGCGGTGCCTGACCCCACGGTGTCGATCTTGTCCGTGGTCCTCATCGGAGCGGGAGCCTTCTTATTTTCGAACCTGGTCGCGGTACTTCCAGGGCGCATCGCTGCTCGGACTTCGACTGCTCTCGTCCTTCGCGCTGAGTAGTTTCGTGACGAATTCGGCGTGTGCCAATGGTCTCTCTCGATACCCGTAACGCTGATGACGTTCGAGGACTTGAAGACGTCGTCGAGGTCGTCTCTCTAACGTTCACGTACTTCAAGCAGGCCGGATTCCTCGGACGGGTCCAAGGTGAAGCAATGGCGCTTAGGCGGTGAGAAGGTACGCGAGGCTGGCTGGGCTAGTGCGTCCGACCCAGGTGCCCCTCAATGTATTTGGGTAACCGTCAACAACATCATTCTCGATCACTCGAGAGATCACGAGTTCGATATTGGCTGCGATGATGTGCGTCTGTGTGCCGCGGTTCTCGTATCGCAATGGTTCGAGAACGTGAACATCGGTTTGTTGCGTTCCGCTCCCCGAGACCATTGTCGTCGCCTCACGACGGACGAGTCCGTGATCGGTCACCACATCCAAAGCGGCTTCGCGTCCCCCGTGAAGAATCGTGGCGGCGAGAGCTGTCAAATAGACCACGTCACCGCATCCGTCGTAGACCCAGCGTTTCCCCAGAGTTGAATGCATGGTCGTACCGATGAGGAACGACTCCGCGTTCGTGAGCGGCGCCGCTCGGTACGTCAACGGGACCTGAATCGTCTGTCCGTCCGCACTCTTCAAGAGAAGGGTCTCGATACCCACTTCGCCGTCCGGATCGTCGAATCGGAACGCCCCAACGGCGTTGAATTCGGAAGTGTCCGCGTTTCCTAACCAGGACTGACCCGGCAACCAGGACGTCATCAATTCAAGTTTGGCAGGCACCAACGTCGCTTGATGGAGGATGGCCACGTTGTGAAATCTACTCAAGGACTTCGATGAGGGAGCAGGTCAGGTTTTGCGGAATCCACCCGACGGCACTCTTGGCCCACGCCCAATTCCGGGTCGACAGATGCTACGGAGACGTCACAGCCTTTCCGCCTGCCAACCGTGGAATGGCGGAAGGTCCTTCAGTTTGAGCACGTGATCTCTACCGAGGATTATGTTGGCGTTCAGATTGTCTGGCGTCAGCGCACGAAGGAACTCTCGGCATCGCTCACAGGGCGCGAGGACGTACAACTCCCCTTTCTCATCTCTCCACACCGCGACAAGTCTCTTGACTCGGGGCTCGCCTTTCATCACGAGATTGCTCAACGCACTCTGCTCCGCGCAGATACCGAAATCGCCTCCGATACACGTACCGGTGAATATCTCGTCATCAAAGGAAACGACCGCGCAACCCACGTCGCCAACGTAGAAATCGACGAGTCGTTGCGAATTCAGGGCCGTCGCAGCTTCACGAATGAGTTGTTCGTCAGAAATGCTCGTCACCGACCGAATGTTACAAACCCAAGAGAACGACGGCTAGGCGCTCGATGACGCGACGAAGTCCAGTGGATCGGACACCAGAAGGAGCGAGGTCTGCCCGGCGTTGTTGTGAATGACCTGCTCCAGGAACACCTCGACGGCCGCTCGGGCATCTTGGAGCGCATCGTGGCCACCGGGCTTGACTCCATAGTGTCGACAGAGGTACGCCTGACCTCGACGAGGACGGAACTCGCGACTCGGGTCAATCGCCAGGTCGTGATCGATGACATCGATGATGCGTAGGAGCGAGATATCGAACTCCTCGTCCATCAGTTCTTTGCCGAGCACCGACATCGAACTTCGTCGCAGCATTTCGAGGTCGAAGTGCACGACGTTCGAACCAACGATGTGTGCACCCATTTCGTGATAGTCGCGAAGTATCGCGATGGCCCTCGTCAGGCCATCTTCCACGCTGAGTACCTGTTCCGTGGCCCGTTTCGCTTCCAGGTCTTCCAGCGATAGTCCGTGCACCCGCTTCGCGCCCGATGAAATTGGCCGATCGGGAATGACGAAGAACTGTTCGGACCAGACCGGCACACCGAAGCGATAGGCACAGAATCCGTAGGAAATGGCTCGTTCACTCGAAACACTGAGCCCCGTCGTCTCGGTATCGAATCCCAAGATCAATTCAGGTACTCGTTGGTATTTCTTCGCCACGGGACCATTGTTGCAGTTTCCTGTCACATGCTCGATGAAGCTCCGAGGCGCATCCTGACTCTCTATCGTCCTTTCGAAGCGCAGCAATCGCGGCGACCAAGTTGACGAACATGACACTCTGCACAAGAGTGGTCACTATGAGCACGCGAACTGTCCTTATTACTGGCGCATCCGCTGGCCTCGGCCAGGCCTGTGGCGACCACCTCGCACACACCGGCTGGACCGTCGTCGGGGCCAGTCGCCGGGGCACCGCGGGAAAGAACGGGCACGCAATCACCATGGACGTCGACAGTGACGACTCGGTCCTGGACGGCGTCACCAAGACGTTCCTCGAACACGGTCGTCTCGACGCGGTCGTCGCGTGCGCGGGATGGGGAGCGGCCGGCGCGGTCGAGGAGACACCAATCGGTGACGCGAAGGCCCAGTTCGAGACTAACTTCTGGGGCTGCGTGCGAGTGGTCCAGGCGGCGTTGCCCATCATGCGCGATCAGGGTAAAGGCCGTCTCGTCCTCATGAGTTCCATAGGCGGACAACTGGGCATCCCCTACCAGGCATTTTACGCCGCGAGCAAATTCGCCCTCGAGGGCTACGCCGAATCCCTGGCCTACGAGGTCGCACCGTTCAATATTCACGTCACGTTGATTGAACCGGGCAACTTCAAGACGGAGTTCACACAGAACCGCCGACTCGTGAGTCCCCTGCCTGGCGACCCGTACAAGGCGGCCCGCGAGAAGGCCATCGCGGTCATGGAACGCGATGAAGTCAACGGCGCCGATCCCGTGGACGTCGCCAAGGTCGTCGCGCGCGTCTTGCGATCGAAGACTCCCCCGCGGCGAGCCTCGGTCGGCAAGTTCGACGAGCGCATCGGCATTACGGCAAAGCGTCTCCTACCTTTTCGACTCTTCGAGAAGGCGGCCAAATCGAGCCTCGGCGTCTGACCTCGCGCGACGCTCGAATCCCTGTAGCGCTTGCTCGTGTCGCGCCGTATGGTGAGGACTATGGAACTACGCACACTTGGTCGTACTGGTCTGAAGGTAAGCCCGCTCTGTTTGGGCGCGATGATGTTTGGGGCGTGGGGCAATACCGACCACGACGACTCCATCAAGATCATCCACAAGGCGCTCGACGCCGGCATCAACTTCATTGACACCGCGGACGTCTACTCCCAGGGCGAGTCCGAGGAGATCGTCGGCAAGGCGCTCGCCAAGGTGGACCGCACGAGCGTCGTCCTCGCGACGAAGGTCCACGGCCAGATGGGCGAGAATCCCCTCCACGCCGGGAACTCGCGCCGCTGGATCATCGAGGAGTGCGAGAACAGCCTGCGCCGCCTCGACACCGACTACATCGACCTGTACCAAATACATCGCCCCGACGAGACGACCGACATCGAAGAGACGCTCGGCGCGCTGAGCGATCTCGTCCACCAGGGCAAGATCCGCTACTTCGGCAGTTCCACCTTTCCGGCCGAGCAGATCGTCGCCGCCCAGTGGGCCTCGGAACGGCGCGGGTACGAGAAGTTCCGCACCGAGCAGCCGCCCTACTCAATCCTCGTGCGTTCGATTGAGCGCGACGTCCTGCCGACCGCCCAGACCTACGGGATGGGCGTCATCCCCTGGAGCCCGCTCGCCGGTGGATGGTTGGCCGGCAAGTTCGGTGAGGGCAAGAAGAACACGAGTCGACGATCGGCCATGCTCCCCGACCGCTACGACATGGCCATCCCGGCGAATCAGGCCAAGCTCGCCGCGGTGGACCAACTGAGCGCCTTGGCTGACGAAGCCGGCATCACCTTGATCGAGTTGGCCCTCGCCTTCGTCCTTGAGCACCCCGCGGTCACGTCTCCGATCATCGGGCCGCGCACCATGAAGCACTTGGACTCTCAATTGAGCGCCCCCGACATCCACCTTTCGACCTCCGTGTTGGACCGGATCGACGAGATCGTGCCGCCGGGCACCAACGTTCGCAGCGGTGACGGCGGCTGGGAGCCGTCGGTTCTCTCCAACATGCGCCGTCGGCGACGCCACCACCACCACTCGTAGCGACAACTGGCGTCGACAGATTAACGCCCTGCTCGACGTCTTAAGCCGAGCCCCGCTTTGAGCTCACGCTGATGGAGAACAGTTTTCGCACGGCGACGTATCGAGACTAGAAGCGCGAAGGGCATCGGCGAACTGCTCAAAGGGACCGAGCCATTTACCCTTGGGGTGCGTACCGACACCGGGAGTTCCTTGGACATCGTCGCAGTAGCCAAAGTCGTCGCTGTGCACCTGCGCGTAATTATGCGTCCAGCTCTCAAGTGTCCAATACATGTGTCAACGCTATATCGAAAGAGGCCGAAGGAGGAAGGCCCCTCACTGGCGAGAGCCAGATGAACGCGTTCGAGTTTCGAGGCAACCGGCGCGAAGCCCGATATCCGGAGCGTCGGCAAGTCGATCGATCCCCTTGATCCGTAGATAAGGATTTGTGAAATCTCGTCGCGGAGCGCCCGTCCTGACGCTGGAGGACTTGACACGCCTTGTAAACTCGCCAGAGTGCCAATTCCAAATCGACCCCTCCTGACCGGCACAATTGCCGCGACATTCTTGGCCGGTTCGATGCTGGTCGCGCCGTTTTCAACGGCCGCGAATGGCGCACAGGTCGTCGGTCACCAGGCACAATCGGGGACGCGTTACTCCCACGTGGCGTTCTCGATCAGGCTCGAAGATCAACTCCTCGCCACGCTTCACTATCTTCCCGTGACCTTCGTGCCCGCGGGAACGAAGAAGAAAACAACGACAACTACGACGACGACGTCCACCACTTCAACTACGACGACGACGTCGCCCGGCAGCACGACGACTGCTCCCGGCAGCACGACGACGACGGTGGCAACCACGACGACGACACACCCGAAGCCAAAACCAAAGCCGGCAAAGAAGCCAAGTCGTACGGCGTTGCAAAAAGGAAAGTTCGTCTGGCGCTACAAGGGCCTGACCGGACCGCTTCGTTCGCTCTGGACCGTGGGCACGAATAACGTCATCCTCCAGGGCGCCCTCATGAACTTTCAAGCGCTCCACGGCTTTGCGTGGAACGGTGGTATCAACACCGCAACCTGGGACGCCATCGTCGAAGCGGCCGCGAAGCAGCAGTACGACCCCACCACCTACGACTACGTGTTCGTCGACCAGCAACAGCCCGAGAAGCTGAGGCTCTACGTCGGGGGACGCCATATTTATACGTCGTTCGTGAACACGGGCATCAGTGTCGCGCCAACCCAAAGTGGCACCTACCCCGTCTACGTGCGCTACACCGTCACGACCATGTCGGGCACCCTGCCGAACGGCAGCACCTACCACGACCCGGGCATCCCGTGGGTCTCGTACTTCCACGGTGGTGACGCGCTCCACGGATTCCTCCGTAGCCAATACGGCTACCCCCAGAGCCTCGGTTGTGTCGAGATGCCCTTCGCGAACGCGAAGATCGTCTGGCCCTACACGCCGATCGGCACGTTGGTGACTGTCAACTAGTCCGGTTGGCTTCGCTCGAGCCTTCGACCCAACGCTCGGCGCGTCGCTTTGCTCATGATTCAGCGTGAATCATTCGAGGACCAACGACAAAGTGAAAACTCTTCACCAAAAGGCCCTCATTGCGTGCCCTCACGCGTGAGAAGACCCAAAATGACGGACGCCTAGACTCACCGTTGATCAGAAATGGGTAATTGCAGACCACTACAGCACTCTTGGCGATCAAGAGTGCTGTGCGCTTCGAATCGTTCAACGTCCACCATTAAGGGCCCTTCGTGATACCTACCTTCGTCATCTTCCTTCGCGAGGGAATCGAAGCGTCCATGATCGTGGCCATCCTCTTGGCGTACTTGGAACGAACGGGTCAACGACGCCACTTCCGTGACGTGTTCAGCGGCGTGGCCGCCGCTCTGGTATTGACCCTGGGTGGTGGAATCGCGGCCTTCTTCCTCATCCGTCACTATGACGGCTCGAACGTGCAGACCTACTTCGAGACGGCGACCTATCTGCTGGCCGCAGTGATCCTCACCTATATGACCTTCTGGATGCAGTCCCACGCCAAGGGTCTGGCGAAGGAACTCGAACATCGCAGCGACGTCGCACTTTCCACGGGGAAGCGCTGGGGACTCGGACTGCTCGCCTTTCAGGCCGTGGGACGTGAAGGGCTCGAGACGATGATCTTCACCTTGGCGATCATCTTCGCCGCCGATCGACAAGCGGCGACACCAGTGCACGGGAAACTTCTCTTGCTCGGTGCCGGTCTCGGACTCATCATCGCACTGGGCCTGGCGTTCGCGATCTTCAAGCTCGGCGCGAAACTCAACATGCGCAAGTTCTTTCGAATCCTTGGCGTCGCCCTGATGCTCTTCGCCGCTGGACTACTCGCCGACGCAATTGAGAATATGCAGCAGTTGCACTGGCTGGGATTTGGCGGTCACGTGCTCTGGAATAGCTCCGGCGCAATTTCGGAGTCATCGAGTTTCGGCGACGTCCTTCACTCGCTCGTTGGCTACGCCGACCATCCAACGGTGCTCCAGGGATGCGTCTGGGTCGTCTACTTGGTCGTCAGTACCCTCCTCTTCATTCGCATGGGTCGCAACGGAAGTCGACGCGCACGATCGATTGAGTCCCACGCCGCACCTCACACGAACGGACGTCTCGCGTCCCCCTGAATCCGATTCGCACTCAGTTGATCGATCAATTCGTAAATAAGACCGGCCCACATGTCGAGGTCATTGTCTTGGATCCATATTCGAAGTGAGTCACCGCCCAATGCGTGCAGTCGCATGTGCAGCGCAATCAAGATGTCGTCTTTGCTCTGGAAGTGATAGTAAATCGCTGCCTTCGAAAAGCCAGGCGCTCAGCAATCTCGCGCAGCAACGTGGTCTCGTACCCTGGTCGTAAAGAGTTCGAGCGCGATGTCCAGAATCCGCTCTCGCGTGTCGGCGTCTCCGATTCGGCGCGCTCTCCGCCCCACTGCGTGCATGACCCTTCAATCGTTGCGCCATACTTTCACCTTACTTGACCACCGGCAAGTAATGACTTACCATGTGGCAAGTAAGTCTACGAAAGCCGAAACAATGGCAAACGAAGCAGTCATTCACGCTGAGGCTCTCACCAAGCGCTACGACAAAACAATGCCTGACACAGCTCGATGACGTCGAAATATGCGCGCCCTCGGTCCGCACCTGACTTACTCTGCGGTAACGCGGCGCCGACTGGTGACCACACGACTGGTGACCTCACCCTTTCGTCGCCCTTGCTCGCCGCGATCATCACGGACACTCCCGCTCCCCGCCGACTTCACCTATCGGTCACCCTTTGTTCGCCGCGATCATCACGTGGGACCTTCCCGTAGGGGTTTTCCCTGACGCGCAGCAAATCGAGGCCCGAGTACCTCGAAGCGCAGAGTTAACCTCGATCAATGTACGAAGACGACGAAGAAGCCTTTCGACGTCGTCAGACGCTCGTTCTTCGTACCGGCGACTCGGAGCACTCATGACCATGACGTTGGATGAAACGACCAGCGGTCCCGCGAGCGAAAGCCAGTGGGCCGTCGAGACGCACGGACTGACCAAACGCTTCGGCGACAACGTCGCCGTCAACGGTGTCGAGCTACTCGTCCCGCGTGGCTGCGCATTTGGCTACCTCGGACCGAACGGTGCCGGCAAGACCACGCTGATCCGAGTGCTGCTGGGCCTGACCCACGCCGACGCCGGCACGATGTCGCTGCTCGGGTACTCCGTGCCCAAGCACCGCGACCACGCGTTGGCCCGCGTCGGCGCCATTGTCGACGAACCTCGGTTCCACGGACACCTGACCGGTCGCCAGAACCTCCAAATCCTGGCGGCCGCTCGAGAGCCCGCGGCCAAAGGGCGAATCGAGAGTTCACTCGACCGCGTCGGCATGCTCAGCCGAGCCGACGTCAAGGTCACCAAGTACTCCATGGGCATGCGCCAGCGACTCGGTGTCGCGGCCTGTCTCCTCGGCGACCCCCAGCTCTTGATACTCGACGAGCCAATGAACGGTCTCGACCCCGCGGGCATGCACGAGATGCGCGACATGATCCTCTCCCTCGTCGCCGAGGGCCGGACCGTGGTGCTGTCGTCGCACCTCCTCGACGAAGTGGAGCGCACCTGCGACGCGGTCGCCATCGTCGACCGGGGCAACATCATCCGCCAGGGTCCCATCAGCGAACTTCTGTCGGGAGCCGACGTCGTCGTCCAGATCGACTGTTCGACGCCCGATAGCGTGTCCTCACTCCTCAACGGAATGAACGTCGACGTCCGAGTCGAAGTGCACGGCGACGACGTGACGGTCACGATGCCGACCGGCACGACGCGCGATGCGATCGCCGAGATCAATCGCCGCCTCGTCGAAGGAGGTACCTCGGTCTACCGACTGCAACCGGTCCAGGTCTCACTCGAGTCATGGTTCTTGGAAGTCACGAGTCGATTGGGAGCACCGGAATGACCACGGCCACCACACTCAACACCCCTGCGTCGTCGACCAACCAGGGCGACCACCGCGGTTCGTGGCTCCCCACCTGGGGCATGATCACGACCAGGTTCATGGAACTGAGACGACGTCGCGGACTTTTGATCGCCATGTTGGCCGTCGTCGTGGGCGTGCCGACGATCTTCCTCGTCATCCGCCTCATCGCGCACGCCGTCGACCCGAAGGTCTACGCGCCCGCGGGTGGCTACGACATCTTCACCAACATGACCTCCGGTGTGATGTTCATCTTCGGCTTCATCATGGCCGCGACACTCGGCTGCACCGCGGGATCGGTCGATCTCACCGAGGGGATGTTCCGCCACCTCGTCGTGACCGGTCGTTCACGCGTCGCCCTGTACTTTGCGCGAATCCCGGCCGGACTCGCGATCATCACGTCGATCGTCGCAGTGGGCTTCACGATCGTCTGTGTGGTCTGCTGTGTCGCCGCTCCACGGACACTCAACTACGACGGCGTCAACATGCCCGCCGGCCTGTCCAGTGCTGCGTTCAACACCTACGCCCAAGACCACGCGAGCGCCGTCATCTGTAATTTCAACTACAACGGCAACGGCAACATGAACGTGCCGTGTGAATACGACCGCGCGACACACATGGGCAAGATCGGAGTGCCGAAGGGAGCGCCTGCGGGCTTCAAGATGCCTTCGAAGCAGCAAATTCAGCGTGAAGCGCTCCTTGTCGCGAAGCAGAACTACGTCGAATACTCCAAGGAGTTCCTCTCGCCCTCGAATGCTCTGATGATCCGCACCGGCCTCTGGCTCGAACTCGAGGCCGCCATTGGCTTCATCGTCGGTCTCGGACTCGGCTCCTTGCTCGGCCAACGCACGGTGTCGGTGATCATCATGCTGGTCTATGAGGTCATCCTCACGCCACTGCTCGCTCAGGCGCACATCGCTCACCTCATCAACGTGCAACGTGGATTGGTGGGGCTCGCAACGGCGCACTTGGAACCGAGCGCCCTCCCACCGGTCTTTGGCGGCAACGGCCCACAGGCCGTGTCGAATCTGATTCCCGAGTCGCGGCTCGTGGCCGTCGTCGTGATCGTCGCTTGGATCGTCGTCTGGACCGCACTCGGAGCAAGACGAATGGCAACGCGCGACGCGTAACCACGCCCCGTCGTTCAGCCCACGATTAACAGCGCGATGGCGGCCGATCCCATGAGAGCCACGGTGAACCACCCGAGGGCGAACGCCAGTTTGCCGTTGGCGTAGTCGCCCATGATGCCCCGATCCGACGCAACCAACATCGTGACGACGAGGAACGGCGCGGCGGCGATGCCGTTGACGACGGCGACGAAGACGAGCAACGTGATCGGATTGATGTTGAAGAGACTGAGCGCCATCCCGCCGATCATGCCCGCGACCACGAGTCCGTAGAAGACCGGCGCCTTACGGGGCGAATTCGAGAATCCCGTCGCCCGTCCGAGCAGTCCCGCCATACCGGCCGATCCGGCGCCGGCGAGGACGGGAATCGCCAACATGCCCGAGCCAATGAAGCCGAGCGCGAAGATGTACGTCGCGAATCGACCCGCGACGGGTTTGAGGGACTCGGCCGCCTGCGCCGGAGAGTTGATGTTGACGTGGTGCCCGTGCTTGCCAATGGTGAGTGAAGTGACGACGATGATGGCGAACATCACGACGTTGGAGAACCCCATGCCAAAGAAGACGTCGAAGCGGCTCTCGGCCCGCTTCATCCTGGCCGCCGACTTCGTGCGTCGTCCCAGCGGAAGCGGCTTGGATCCGCCGGCCGTCTCGGCGCGCAGATCCTCGAGTCGTTCCATGTTCTGCCAGAAGAAGAGGTACGGCGAGATCGTCGTGCCGAGCACCGCGATCAAGATGGCGACGTAGGTCTTGTTGAACTGGAAGTGTGGCACGACAGTATTGAAGAGGACTTTGCCCCAAGGAATCGTCACGAAGAACAGTTCCAGGACATAGGCCAAGAGTGCCGCGCACAACACCTTGAGCACCTTCGCGAGGAGAGGAAAGGAACCCGAGATGAGCAGCACGATGATCGCCGCGCCGGCGGCGAACGCCCAAAGAGCCTCGGGGCCGGCGTGCAGCAGCTGCATTCCCGCGCCGACCGCGACGAGGTCGGCCGCGATATTGAGCGCATTCGCGATGATCAAGACCGCGATAAGAAAACCAATGGCGACACGCCAAGCTTTTGAGAAGCGAATGAAGATGAGTTCCCCGAGGCCTTTGCCACTGGCCAGCGCGGTTCGGTCACAGATCTCCTGGACGGCCGCCATCAAGGGAAAGGTAACGAGGGCGACCCACAGCATGCCGAGGCCGAACTTGGCCCCCGTCTGAGCGTACGTGGCGATGCCCGATGGATCATCGTCAGATGCTCCCGTGACCAGGCCTGGCCCCAGGGCGTGTAGGTACGTGCGCCAGAGTGGCGCGCTCCGCTTCTCGGACTCCTCGGCGCTGGCGCGCGAGGACTTGGTACCGACACGACGCTTCGGTTTCGTCACACGACTCCCTCGGATCTTGAATTTGCGCCAGCAATTTTAATCGCTCAATGAATCGTTGCGATGCGTAGACCTTACGGGACCGCCGTGATTCCACCTTCCGCTCGCGGTGTCGTGCGACACTGACACGTCCGTACACTGGTGGGTGTCGCCGACCAAGGGAGCGACGTGGAGTTCAACGTCACCTGCCCCGCATGTTCCGAAGAGAACAAGTCGGGTTCGACGCGCTGCGCACGCTGCGGGGCCGCTCTGGAAAAGACCGAGGACGCCGTGGTCGACCCTGAACTGGCCGAGTTTTCGGCTACCCAGGCCGAAGTCGCGCAGAGGAAGGGTCAGGAACGCCTGGACCGAATCCTGCGAGGCATCTCCGCCACTGGTTCGGGCGTTGAGGACGGCAGCGACATCGTGAACTGGCCCGATTCACATCAGCGCGAGCGACGTGGAACTGTGCATTGAACAGGTCGTCGCGGATGTTCGTTGTCCGGCGTGCCATCCGCCCGCTCGGGTGAAGGAGCGACCGGTCGTTTCCTACGTCGACCTCCCGGTCTACGTCGCCCCGATGCGACTGGCCTGGAAGAAACACCGGATGCGTTGTGTCAACGAGGACTGTGTGCAGCGCAGCTGGGTCCTTCGTGACCACCGGATCGCGGCCAAGAGCTGCCTGCTGACGACTCGCGCGGCCAAGTGGGCGACGGTCCAGGTCGGCACGAGGCGAACCGTCTTGGAGGTCGCGAAGGAGCTCAACTGTGACTGGCATACCGTCAACGACGCCGTCATCACCTACGGCGAGGCGCTGCTCGAGGCCGATCTGCCGGCGCCTGAATCAGACCAGCGCCATCGGGCTCGACGAAACCAGTTTCGTGAAACTGGGTTCCATCACACCAGTTACGCCACGACCGTCACCGACGTCAAGCACCGCCTCATCATCGACATCCTGCCCACGCGCAATTTCGTCGACGTCGCGCAGCTTCTTGACCAACAGAGCGAGGCCTGGAAGTCGCGCATCGACTACGGGGCCCTCGACATGTCCAACGTCTACGCCGCGGTCTACTCGGTGATCTTGCCCAAGGCGGCCCAGGTCGTCTATCCCTTCCACGTGATCTCGCTGGCCAATCGCTCCCTCGACGCGGTGCGACGCAGAGTCCAGACCGAACAGACCGGTCACCGCGGCCGACGTGACGACCCGCTCTACCGAGTGCGACGGGCGCTCTTAACGGGTGAGGAGAAACTCGACCAACATGCCGCCGCTCGTTTGACGTCGCTCTTGGCCCTCGGTGACCCCGACGCCGAAGTGGCGATTGCCTACCGCGTGAAGGAACAGCTGCGCGACTTCTATCGAACCTTCGATGCGACCGAGGCGAGAGCGATGCTCGACGAGCTCCAGGAGCACTGTCGGCGAACGTCAATGCCGCCCGAGATCCAAAAGCTGGGCCGCACGATTCGCAACGTGGTTCGACAAGATCTGATCATTCTGGAGGCGGCGTCCGGATTCGAACCGGAGTACGGGGCTTTGCAGGCCCCTGCCTAACCACTCGGCCACGCCGCCAGAAAGAGACAGCCTACTAGGGGACCTTGGTGGGCTTCTTATGGGCGAAGTGGTGGTAGATCGCTCCGATGATGGCGGCGATGATCAAGATCTTGATGAGCGTCCACACCGCGAAGGCGAGGAAGCCAATGACGCCGAAGATGACCCAGAGCGCCAACCCCAAAAGTATGAGGACGCCGACGGTCTTCAGCATTGCCATATTCGCTCCTTGTACGACACCATCGTAGGCGCCGGAGTAATCCGGGGAACGCTGACTAATCTGTGTGAGTGACCAGACGATTCCCGGCGGCAATCGCCCTCTCTTTAGGGATACTCGGTGCCACCGTGGTTCCCGCTATAGGCGCGTCGGCCACCACGGGCACGCGCTCGTTCACGATCTCGAGTGACGTCGCCACTTCGCTCACGTTGCGCTTGCCGATTCTGCGTCTGCACTTCAGCGCGAATACCAAAGTGAAGGATCTTCCGCTGCTCACCACGCGGCCCGCACTGGCCACCACGTGGCAACAGATCAGCCCGCGCTCGGTGCAAGCGGTGGTCACCGGTTCGATCAAGCCCGCCACGCAGTACACGATTCTTCTGCCGACACACATGACGCTGTTCGCCGACGTGTTCGTTCACGTCGGTGCGTCCACGGGTCGCAACGGCGGCGACGAGCACGACGTGGGAAGAACAGTTGCTGGCCGAGTTGAACTACTTGCCGGTCAGTTTCAGTGCAAGCTCCCCGCAGAGCGATCCCACACAGCCGGCGAACGGCACGTTCACGTGGAAGTACCCGGACCTTCCCCAGACCTTGCAGAGCCAGTGGATCGTCGGCGCGAATGGCGCGATACTGCGCGGCGCGCTGATGAACTTCCAGAGTGTCAACAACCTGGCGACGACGGGCGTCGCCGATGCAACCACGTGGAGTGCGCTCATTGCGGACGTGACGGCCAAAAAGGTTGACCCGACGTCGTACAACTACGTGAGCGTCTCGGAGGGTTCGCCAGAAACCCTAACCCTCTACGTGAAGGATCACGTTCAGTTCCGCACACTCGTGAACACGGGCATCTCCGTCGCGCCAACGGCGACTGGCACCTACCCGGTCTACGAACGATTCCTCTCAACGACGATGTCCGGCACCAACCCCGACGGTAGCCACTACAGCGATCCCGACATTCAGTGGGTCTCCTACTTCAACGGGGGCGACGCACTGCACGAGTTCCCTCGATACTCCTACGGCTATCCGCAGAGTCTCGGGTGCGTCGAGATGCCCTTCGCGAGTGCGCAGACCGTCTTCCCCTTCACGCCGATCGGCACACTCGTCACCGTCAATCTGTAGCGAACATATTCACAATTCGTCATCGCTCTCGGTTGTCGATTGTGCAACGCACGCTGTTACCATCCGAGAGAGATGGCGAATGACTTGAATCGTGGGGACGCGGCCCCGAGCTGGTCCCTACGGGTCATCCTCGGGCTCTGCGTCACGGCCCTGGTCGTCGTGGGCTTTCAACTGAAGTACGACCCGCCGTCGCACTCCGCAACGTCGTCGACCACGACATCAGTCGTCGCTGCGACGACCACGTCGAAGCCCGCGTCGGGTCCGACCACGACGACGTCGATCACGACGACGACCACGACGCAACCGGCGGGCAACATCGCACCACTCCCCTCCCCGGTCGTCAACGACGCCGCGTTTGCGCAACCGGGGCGGGGATGTCACTTCAATACTGGTAGTCGTCATCGACGACCACGACGACGACTCCTACGACCACGACGCCAACTGGCGCCACGAGTTCGCTGCGAAGTATTCCAACGACGGTGAGCGGACGCTGCACCGTGCTCGAGATCGGTGACTCCCTCGGCAACGATCTCGGGTGGGGAATCGCGCGAGAGATCGGCAACGACCGGGTACTCACATTGGTGCAGGCGGACAAATCGTCGAGTGGTCTCACGACGCCATGGTTCTACAACTGGCCCGCGAAGGAGAAGGTGCTCCTCGCGCAGTATCACCCGCAGTTGGTCATCGCCACCTTCGGCGGGAACGATGAGCAGAACCTTCGCGTGAACGGTCACGTGGTGGCCTTCGGGTCGGCGCCGTGGGTCGCGGCCTATACGAAGATCGTGCAGGGTATCGCCACCGCGGCCACCAAGAGCGGCGCGTACGTGCTCTGGGTCGGTATGCCCATCATGGGGCCCAATACCTACCGAGCGAACATGGTGCCGATCAACGCCGTCTACCTAAAGGTCGCACAAACCGTCCCTGGGGTGGCGTTTCTGCCGACCTGGGACCTCTTCGCCAATGCGCAAGGACAGTTCGCCAACTCGGCCCGAGTCAACCACGTCCCCTCGGTGTTGCGATCGAGCGACGGGATTCACTTCAGCCTCATCGGTGAGAACGTATTCGCGACGTACGTGACGCACGAACTCGGGCTGGTGTACCACGTGCTGGTGACGCCGGCATCGCCGATGTTCATCGACCGCTGAACTAATTAGAACCGGAAGTGAATGTGCGCCAAGTGCCCGACGATTAACGTCGAGTCCCACGAGCACGCCACGCATACGACGAGCAGCAGCAACACCGCGACGAAATCGTGATCCAATCGTTTCGAGCGACGGATGGGATTCTCGAGGAAGTGGAATGAGATCATGGCGCAGAGGAGCGCTCCGGCGATCTCGATTTCGCGCGCCCACATCGACGTCGGCGGATGCACCATCTGTAAGGGCAGGTTGAGCCACACGAAGTGCCACAAGTACAGCGAGTAGGAGATGTCACCGATGTAGCGCAGCGGCCGCCAGGACAGCCATGAGGCCGGTCCGCCGACCGCGCTCCCCTGCCCGGTCCAGAGAAGGACCGCAGCCGTACCGCACGGCCACCACGCCAGGACCCCGGGATACACGCTTTGGGCGTTGAGTTTCCACACCGCCAGTCCGAGCCCGACGAAGGCCAGTGTGGCCAGCGCGGCGTTGAGCAACGGGGTTCGCCGGGCCCACGCGCTCGGCAGCAGCGCCATGAGACCGCCCAGTGCGATCTCCCAGAACCGAGTGAAGGGAGAGTAGTACGCCACCGTCGGACTGATGGGTGTCAGGTGCCACGAATACCAGGCCGACGCCCCAATCGCGGCGACGAGGAAGAGGCCGAGGGTGCTCGCGCGAGCGCGAAGTGGCGTCAACAACGCAATCGTGAAGACGACGAGGGGGAAGAAGAGATAGAACTGTTCCTCCACCCCCAGCGACCAGAAGTGCGTCACGAGAGACGGCGCGACACCGGGAATGAAATAGTTGCTCCCGGTTCTGATCAGTCGAAAGTTGGCGGAGAAGAGTGATGACCAACGCACATCGCCGAGGAGTTGCGGGACGAAGTTCGCGCCGAGCAAGAAATACGCCGCGAAGATCGTCGTGACGAGCGTCAGCGTGGCGGCCGGCACGATGCGACGGATCCGACGCCCATAGAAATGGGCGAGATTGTGTCGGACGTTGTCGGAGGGCTGTCGCCGCAGTACGTTCGTAATCACGAAGCCACTGATGACGAAAAACACGTCGACACCGATGTAGCCACCCTCAAAGCCGGGGACCTGCGCGTGATCAAGGATGACGAGAATGACCGCGATCGCGCGAAGTCCCTGGATGTCCGGACGAAAGCGCTGGTGCCCGCCCTCGGGCAGTTTCGCCTCACGGACCGGTGAGTTGACGTAACTCATCGGCCGCGGCCATGGTCTTCGGCCATCGCCAACCGCGCGCCCGCGGCGCGGACGCTCGATGATGGGCGAACTATTTGCACCCCTCGACAGTACTTCGGGGTCTTTCTGCGATCGCCTGAAACGATCCCGTTCCAGAGGTGCCGGCGTCTTCACGCGGCAGAGCGACGATGCCATGAAAGGCGGCTAGCCCGTCGTCTTCGCGAACGTCGGTCAAGAAAATTCGAGGTTATGACGAACGGGTGTCAGCTCGGCCATAGATTGGACGAATCGAAAATCCTGCCAAAAAGAAAAACTCGAAGAAGCCTTTTCGACAAATTGCCGCAGTTGTCGTGACCGGCATCGCGTTCTACATTGCCCTGCCGGCGTTCACCAAGGTGCTCTCGGCTTGGCCGAAGCTCTTTCATCTGTCCTATCTCTGGCTCTTCGTCATGCTGTGCGCCGAGGTCGTCAGTTTCGCGTGTGCGACGACGTTGCTTCGGCTGCTGTTACGTACCAAGTTATGGTTCTCTGTCGTGGCCGCGCTCCTCGTCGGCAACGCGGTCACGAACGTCCTGCCGGCCGGTGACGTCGCCGGCGCCGGCGTGCAGTACCAAATGCTCTCGATGGGCGGCATTGATTCGGCCCAGGCGGGCGGCGGTCTCGCCGTGTCGGCGATCATCGGGCTCGCTGGACTCTTCATCTTGCCGGTGTGCGTGTTGCCGGCCATCTTGGGTGGCGTGCCGATCAGCCCGGGCCTCGAACACGCCGCGATTCTGGGCATCATCGGATTCGTCTTGATCATCGGCGCGGGTGCCATCTTGCTCACGACGGACAAACCACTGTTGAAGATGGCTTCAGCGTTTCAACGACTTCTCAATGCCCTACCGAAACGCAAGAAGAAGACCGAGCATCTCGGGGAACGACTGGTGGATGAGCGCAATCTCGTTCGCGCCAACCTGGGAAAGCGTTGGCGCGAAGCGGTGCTGCTGGTTGGGGGACGTATTGGCTTTGACTACTTCGCGCTACTGGCGGCACTACGAGCGACGGGGGCCAGGCCGAACGCCCCACTGGTCCTGCTGGCCTACGCCGCGACCGCGGTCATCGCCCTCTTCCCCATCACGCCAGGAGGACTGGGCGTCGTAGAAGCCAGTCTCAGTGGACTGCTGGTGCTGGCCGGAGTACCGAGCGGTCGCGCCATCATCGCCACACTGGCTTATCGACTGGTCACCTACTGGCTGCCAATCTTCGCCGGAGGCGGGATCTACGTTGCCTTTCGCCGACGGTACGGGCCCGTCAAGTTTGGCGCCGCAGCGCGATCAACTACCTAGGCGACCGAACTGAAGAACATCGGGGTCATCGCCGTCGAGTGGTAGTCCCTCGGGGGCCACTGTTCGTTGCGACGTATCGATGACTCACCCTTGGACCACGCCGAGAGGAGCCGTTCGGCGAACCTCCGTTCAATGAGATCAAGTGCTCGCGCACCGAACAGCACTTCGTCACTCAGTCCGGGCTCGTCAACGAGAAATCCTCCGACCATCTCATTGAGGGCAATTCGTTCGTGCGCGACGTCCGACGCCACGTGCGCTTCGTAGAAGGGAATCGCACCGTCCATGCCCAGTCGGCGCATGGCGTCCACTTGATGGCTCATCTGGTCGACGGCGCACATTTCGAAGAGCGCGAGGTGCCCAATGAGCGCGCCGCGCCAGCGGCGATGCAGTCCGAACAGCGAGACGAGATTGACGGCGGTCAGGGATGCCCCAGGGACTGCGTCGAGGTGCGCGCCACAGCGACGCTCAAGACCCATGGCCTCCAGGGCGTCGCTGAAGAGTTCCGCGTGCATCTTGGACGTGCGCCCGTCGCCGTACTCTCCGAATTGGATCAGGACGAGCGCGGCCTTCGATTGACCCTTGAGCCGCGGAATCGCCCACGTGTGGGGATCGGCTTCCTTACCCTGGTAGGGCGAGCGATGAATGCCGAACTCGCGCATGTGTTGGATCGTCCCGTCGATGGACATGAACGTCGAGAGTGAGGGGCCCGGGCGCGTCATCAACTCGCGCAACGCATCAACGACGTCGTCGGGTTTGATTGCCGGCGATCCATACGACGCGGACACTTCATGTCGGAGTTGACGAATGAAGGCTCGTTCGAGGTTTCGGCGTAGCTCCAAGCAGTTCGAGTCCCACTCCCAGCCCTCGGCGACATTGAGGAAACCTCGATAGTGCAGTTCATAGAGGCTGTAGAGAGCGAGCGGCGTGTCCTCGCCATAGAGGGGATCGTCGACGAACAGTTGGTCCGCGACCGCGTCGCACATTGATCCGGGCGAACGAACGAGCGCTTTGAAGAGTGATTCAGTCACGGGTCCGCGTGCCTGTGGAAGTTCGCACACGTCGCTCGCGGAGTCGGCGACGCTCAGTTCAGCCGCGCTCATGCGTACGGCGTCGCTCGAACGCCATCGCCGAAACGGAGTTGGGATTGACACTTCAATCTGGAAATCACTAGCGAACCGAGTTTCAGAGAGTGGACGGTGGACGCCCTCGAAACCCTCGCTGTTGAAGGTGATTCGACTCTAGTCGCAGCGAATCAACGCCGAGCAAATGTTTTCAGAGAGGCTCTCGTTCCTCTAGTCCTTCTCGAGGAGGTTGGCCATGTCGTCGGCGTGCTCCTCTTCGACAGCGAGGATCTCTTCGAGCATCCTGCGAGTCGTCGGATCACCATCGCCCAACCAGGCGATGATCTCGGTGTACGAACTGATCGCGATGCGCTCGGCGACCAGGTTCTCCTTGATCATGGCCGTGAGCGAGTCGGCCGTCTCGTACTCCGAATGGGCGCGCGTGCTCAAGGTGTCAGGGTTGAAGTCGGCGTCGCCACCGAGCTGGGAGATGCGTGCTGCGATCAACTCCGCGTGGCCCTGCTCCTCTTTGGCGTGCTCTAAGAACTCTGCCGCAACCGACTCCGCGTTGAGGCCCTTGGCGGCGAAGTGGTGCTGCGTGTAGCGCAAGACACAGACCAACTCTGTCGCCAGTGATTGGTTCAGTACGTCGAGCACCTTGGGTAGGTCGGCGCCGTAGGAGTCGGTGACGGGCCCGTTCTTGATGTTCTTGCGGGCGTTCTCGCGCAGCGTCTTTACGTCGGTTAAAAAATCAGCCATGGTGGATGTCGTCCTTTCGTACGAGTTGCGAACTCGAACCTAGTAGGTGGATGGCGTCGACGAATCTCTCGCAACAGATTGATTCGGACACATTGGCGGAGGACTCAGGGTCTTCGACGCCGATGAGAATGTTCATTCTGGGTGGAAACGGCAACGCAAACTGTATTACGTTGCCTCGACCACGAACTCTCTAATCGTTACGTCTGCACCTTGTTCTGCACCACGGAGTTGCCTTGACTGTCACTGGTCTCACTGTGCATCGTGTGTGTGCCCCCGCCCTGTGTTCGAGTCATCCCGAAGAGGACGCTCGAAATCACTAAGCCGGCCGCACCGGCAATCATGAGAATGACGCCAATCTTTGACACGTTGAATCCATTTCCCTGCACCGAGACCGCAAAGCGCATGATCGCGCCCGCAATCAAGGCCACGGCACTTAATCCCATGCCCGTTAAGCCTGCCATTCGTTGCTCCTCAATTCATCAGGCGTCGGCGACATGCCGAGCGCCTAGGTCATCTCGGAGGGGATGAGTTCCATGCATCTCGCCCATTTCGGTCGCGAGAAATCAGCGAGTACCACGTCGAAGCTGTTTCGACATTCGCCAATCCGGCATGCAGCGAAACTCACTTCCTTCCTGACGGGCTCGGACCTCTCGCCCAGCAGGCGATCAGAATCGGGTCCGTCACCTTGACCTTACGGGGCCGCGTCGACCTTCACGCAGTGACGCTTGCGCATCATTTCCCAATCAACGATGAACGAACCCGATCTGACATTGGTATCTCGCTCGAAGCGAGATCCCCCTCGCCGCGAAGCGCAGGGCCGCTCTTCACGACGAGGGGAACCATGGCCTACGTCTCAACTTTGTCCTGGACGACGGCGTGACCTTCGGAGTCCCTCGTCTCGGTATGCAGCGTGTGTGTTCCAGCGCCGCCGGCCTTTCGCGTTGACGCGAAGAGCACGCTCGAGATGAGAAAACCGACGACACCCGCGATCATCAAGATGACGCCGATTTTGTTGATATTAAATCCTGTCGTCTGCACCGACACGGCGAAGCGCATGATGGCCCCCGCGATGATCGCGACGGCGCTCAGGCCCATTCCAGTAAGTCCTGCCAAGGTGAAACCTCCCTAACGAGGTGGTTTGGTCGTGCACCACCGTTTGATCTTGCATTTTGAACGTGCGGTACTCCCGAAAGAAATCACAAGAGTTACTCGCCAACGTTGGTGACGTCGCGAAAGACGTCGGCAACTATTTAGTAATAGTGCTTTCTGCCGCCGACGGCGTGACCCGCGGCACCGAGGACCCACAGAACGAGTCCCACCAGCAAGACGATCATTCCGATGGACCACAGAATCTTGACGGCCAACACGAATCCGATGATGAGAAGAATCAATCCAAAAACAACCATCACTGCCCACTTTCCTGAAACGCATCATTGCGCTTCATTTTCAATGTAACGACTACAGAAAAAGTGTAAGCAGGCGATTCTTAGAAACCCATTTGAAAACTCTGGGACTTTCTTGAGTGTGCGTGTTTCGCGCGTTTTAAAGTGCTCGCGAACTGGCTACTTCGTCGAAACTACTTTTTGTCGGGAACTTCACCAGTGTCGACGACGTACTGCGCGAGATCGCGGAGTCGAAGATTGAGATTTTGTGACGCCTTTCGAAGCACGTCGAACGCCTGTTCCGGCGTGAGGCGTTCTCGTTCGATCAGAATTCCTTCGGCCTGGCCGATCACTTCGCGCGTCGTCAGAGCGATCTCGAGGTTCTCCGAGCGCTTCATCTCGCTGTCGAGCGAGACGGTCGATTCCGCAAGCACGCCAGCCGCGCCGAGCGCGATGCCGGCGTGTGAGGCGTAGATGATGGCCTTCGTGCGGTCGATGTCGTCGTACGCCTCTGGTTTGCGAGCGTAGAGATTGAGTGATCCGAGCGTGACGTCAGACGAGAGTCGGCACGACAAGAGACTGCGCATGCCAAGAGAGACGGCAGAGGGTCCAAACTTCGGCCAGCGATTGTCGGTCGTGAGGTCCGGTGAATAGTGGAACGGATCGTTGCGAATAGCGTCGAGACACGGCCCTTCGTCGAATTTGTATTGGAAGGCGTCGATCTCCAGCGCCACGGGGTCCGAGAAGACCGGTGTGGCGATGGCCTTCCCGGTCAAGAGTGAGATGCTCGCTGCGTCGCATCCACCGACGGTCGCCTGGGCGAAATCCACGATCCTCTGGAGGGTGCCCGCGACGGTCTTCTCGACGAAGAGGGTTCGAGCGATAGCGGCGAAGGAGGAGGCTAGTTCTCCATACGAGGGACCGATTTCATCCATCCAGACTTCTTCCGATTGCCCTGTACATACCCGCTTAACAAACTCCCATTGCGCGTTTTCGTTTTGAATGGTACCATTCGCTCACCTTTAACAGCAAGGGTTCACAGGGTTTTGCGACCCGATTCTTCGAACCGAGACTTCGCTGTGAACCTTCACTACAAAATCCTCGCGGTGATTCCGCGTACTCAGTCGCTCCCCCAGAGAGGAACCGATTCGGTCAGGTCTCGACGATGAGGTCGCGACCTGACCGTCAACCGGACGAGATGGATCGGCGCGCTCGCGGCGACGAAGCGCGGCGCGCTCGCGCCGCTTACGTCCCGACTCCCGCGTTCACGCTGGTGACCGACGAATACGTGAGCGCGCATGACGACCTCGCCACGTCCCCAACTCCGCACTTGCAAGCAAAGCCTTCGCCGCGGGCGACGAACGTCTCGAAGTACTGGTTCAATCCATTCTGGATCGCCGAGAACGAACGGCCCGACGTCGATCACGGCGAGTTCCAATCTCCTGTGTGGCTCGCCGTCGAGATGACGATGCGCTCGGACCGCGACCGCGAAACCCTTGCAACGGGAACTCCACGTCACGGCCGGCGCGCGGCCGAGGACAACGGCAGCGGACAGCTCCGTTCGCTGCTCGCGTTCGTGAGTGGAGCGAAGCACGCTGGTGCGACTTCGAACGCACCAATCACGTACCTCAATCCCGGTACGACTGGTGACAAAGCGGTCACCGCGCCGCGCTACCACGAACTGCCGCCACGACCGGCGCGCCAAGCCGGCAAGTTCGTTCGTTTCATCTCCAGCAATTTGGGCAGAGTCAGCGTCAATCACAACTGAGAGGAGGTTGGGAAGTTCACGAGTGAGTCGTCACTGAAGAGGACCTCGATACGGCCCTTTGACCCTCCGGTCTCTACAGGACGAACTACTTCGATACCCCCGATTGACCGCGTTCATCAACGGGGTGTGATCACCGGAGGAGATTGTTGGTGCTTGGTCTAGAGCGCCAACAATCTCCGACCGGAAAGTCGCTGGCCCGCAGAACGACGAAGATTCCTGCGTAGGCTTTTAGTCCATGGCACCCAAGAAACCACGCGGAACGCCACCCACCCTCAAAACAGTCTGGTTGCACGGCGTCGTCGCCGGTCTCATTGCGGTGGCCGCGATCATCGTCAAGAACGAACTCGATCGACGCCACGGCCTGACGCCTCATTCGTCGGTCGTCACCTGGCTCACCGTACCAATCCTCCTCATCTCGGGTATCTACTCGGTGGGACGATTGGCCGACGCAATGGGTCGATACCTGGCACGACGATCCAGTGAGGCGGCCGGGGCCGTCGTTCGCTTGGTCGCCACGGGTGTGGGGTACCTGCTCGTCCTCATCGCGGTCTTCGCCCTGCTCGGCGTCTCGCTGTCGCATCTGATCATTGGCTTCGGCCTCGCGGGCGTGGTGGTCGGCATCGCGGCCCAACAGAGCCTCGGCAACATCTTCGCCTCACTGGTCCTACTCTTCGCGCGTCCCTTCAGTGTGGGCGAGCACATTCGCATTCGTTCGGGCACGGTCGGGGTCCTCGACGCGTGGGTGCTGGGCATCGGTCTCACCTACGTCACGCTCCAGACCGAGGACGGACTGCTGAAGGTCCCGAATTCGGTGATTCTCGCCTCGGGTATCGGCAAACTCGACACGCCACCGAATCGCTTGCCTTAAGTTGTGAGTGAGAGTCCATGACGACTCAGAAAGAGGTCTGCCCGTGGGTTCAGATGGCGACAAGCCGAGAAAGCCGAGACATCGGATGGCGAAGGTGTCGAAATACGCCGACACCAACGACATTCCCCTCGCCGGCCTGACGGGCGGTGGCGAAAGCGTGTCCGTGCCCGGCACCGGGTCTGGACCACCCCGTTCGACCCACCCCATCGGCAAGATCGGCTATTTCTTCCTATGGTGTCTTGGACGTCGCCGACGCGAGATGCCGGCCGATCCGCGCGGTGAGGACGCCCCGGAGTAACGCACCGCTGCTTAATCGCGACCCTAGACCGCCCCCATCGCAACGAAGGTCTTGGACGGCGTCAGCGATCCCCCGGACTTCTGGACGGTGACGGCCAACTCCGTGGGAGCCGGTGACGTCGCCATCGTGAAAGTGACGCGCCCGGGCGCGTTGCCCATGATGCCGATCGAGACCGGCGAACCCTTGACGATGCCCCAGAGTTGGTAGGTCTGGTCGGACTCTAAGACGGGCATGTGCGACCTCACCAGGTAGCCCGTCCCGTTGGGCAACATCACGAACTGCGCGATTGGCTGCTGCGCCGAATTGCTCAAGTCGACGAGTTGATGCCCGGGCGTGGCGAGGGCGACCTGTACCGCCGTGCGGTTGGCGAGCTTGAGCGCCTGTTGGAGATTCGACACGTGACCGTTCGCCCCCGTGAGACTGACCGACAGCGCGATGATCGCCGCCGCGGCCGCGAAGCTGATCGCACCGAACGCCGTCTTGGCCCGGCGTGAGAGGCCCAGCCGACTCGACGTGATCGCGACCACCTCGGCCGACGGCAGCACGAGCTCGGGCAACGCAACCTCTTCGCCCCGGCGCTCCCACAGCTGACTCGAAATGTTCGACCAGAGTCCTTCGGGGAGGGGCTCGACGGAGTTACCGAGCGACGCCGCCACGGCTCGAAAACCGTCCAACTCGCTCTGGCAGCGCGGGCAGGTCGCTACGTGTGCTTCGATCTCGAGGGCCACGTCGCTCTCGACGGCGTTCAACGCGAGGGCGGCGAGGAGTTCGTTGGCTTCGTCGTGGTCCATCATCGCTCCGCCCCCTCGATCCCAGACTCCACGAGAGTTGCTCGCATTCGTCGCATTCCGTTCCTGATCCGGCTCTTCACTGTTCCTTCGGGTTCGTTCAAAATCTCGGCAACCTTAACGTAGGTGAGTCCTTCGAAGTACGCGAGTTCGATCGCCCGTCGTTCCTCCAGCGGCAACTCCCCGAGCGCCTTCTTCACGTCCTCGGCCAGCACGACGTCCCACGCCTCGTGTTGCATGTCGTAGGCGCCACGGGCGGTCTTTTGCGCGTCGTTGATCTCGCGACGTCGCCTCGCACTGAGTGAGCGAATCGTCTCGACGGCCCGAGCGTGGCTCTGGGTCAACAAGAAACTTCGCAGCGTTCCTCGCGTGGGGTCGAATCGCTCCGGTTGGTTCCAGAGCCGAAGGAAGATCTCCTGGGTCACGTCTTCGGCTTCGGCGGCCCCGTTGAGCACCCGTCGAGCGAGGCCGAAGACCGCACCGCCGTGGCGGCGGTACGTCTCGGCGAGCGCCACTTCGTTGTAGCGCGCGATCATGGTGACTAGTTGGGCGTCACTGACCTCTCTGATGTCATCCATACATATCCACTTCTAGTTCGTCACCGACGTCGATTCGGATGTTCCCGAATACCCTTCCCGGAAAGTAAAGGGTTTCCGGTCGAGTTCGACCGCCCAAAGCAAGCCCACACATCCAAGACGACGCTGACGACGAATAACTCTATGTATTCCCCTGCGGCCCCACCTCGGACTCATGCCAAGGTGGGGCCGCCCCCTTTTCTCTTGACTCGGGCTGCGCGCCAGGTCACTCACCGTGTTGGTGACTCTCCGGCCCAAAGGCGTTGCTGCCACGTTGGGTCGCGATCTCGAGCCCTTGTTGGCCAAGTTCCGCGGCCACGCCCACTGAGGACTTGCCAAACTTCGCACGGACTTCGTCAACCGCGTCGCGAAGCGCTTCGTTGCTCAACTGACGTTCTCGCGAGATGGCTTCGGCCCGCTCTCGGACGTTGTTGGAGGTGGGATCGAGGCCGAACGTCAGTTGGACGTTGTTGTCGTCGCGTTCGAGGAACGATGACGCGTGGATGGCCAAGAGACGAACGGAGTTGTGGATGTCAATGGATTGCAGCAGCGCCTCGGCGATGGCGAGGATGGCGTACTCGTCGTCGATGCCGAAGGAGAGTGTCTGGCTGCGACTGACACTCGTGAGGTCGTCGAATCGCACGGCGATCGTGATCGTGCGCGCGACGCGACTCTGACTGCGCAGTGCGCGCGCGACGACCGCGGCGTGGCCCTTGGCCGCCTCGACGATTGCGTCGATGCCCACCAATGATTTCGCAAAGGTCTGGTCGTGCCCGACGGACTTGAGCACTCGATCCACGGTCACCTCGCGCTTGTCCTCCCCGTGCGCGTAGGCGACGAGCGTGGACGCCATCGCGCCGCCGACGTGTCCGGCCAAGGTCGCCTCGTCAACCTTCGCCAGGTCGCGCACGTAGTGCAGTCCCAGTTTCTGCAGTTTCTCCGCGGTCGCGGGCCCCACACCCCAGAGGGCGCGTACCGGCAACTCGACCAGCCACTGACGCTCGAGTTCGGGGCTGACCCATACGACGCCGGCGCCGCCGACCAGACGTCCGTCGATGACCGTGGGCTTGGACTCCTTGGACGCCAACTTCGCGAAGAGCTTGTTGCGCCCGAGACCGACCCCACAGAGCAGGCCCAGTTCGTCATTGATCCGATGTCGTAACCGAGCCGCGGCGGACATGGGCCGCACGTTCAAACGTCGAAGGCTGGCCAGATTGGCGAAGACCTCATCCAGCCCGAGCGGTTCGAACTCCGGCGTGAGGTCACGAACGATGTCGTGGAACTGCCGTGAGTACGCCTCGTAGCGATCGAAGCGGCCCGGCAGGATGATGAGATTGGGACAGCGACGTTTCGCGATGACACTCGGCATCGCACTGCGCACGCCGTAGCGACGGGCCTCGTAGCTCGCGCTGGCGATCACGCCGCGATCTCCCGCGCCGCCGACGGCGACCGGTTTGCCCTTCAGCGTGGGGTCGTCGAGAATCTCCACCGACGCGAAGAAGGCATCGAGGTCGACGTGCAGGATCGGCGCGTCGTCGACCGAGGGATTCTCAGAAGGCGAGTTCGACACTGCGGAAGGCCTCACCGAACTGCACGCCAATTGGTCGTCCGGCCTGCTCGGCGCGTCCGTACACGAGCTCGCGTATGGCGTCGGCGTCGCCGGCCAACTGCGAGGAGTGCGCGAGGATCGCTTTCACCTTGGTGTCGATCGTGCGCGACACGTCGGCCACGACGTCGGGTTCGTGCGTGCCGCTCAGCAACAGTTGATCCACGTGGTGCGGTTCGCCCATTTCGGGGAAGTAGAGCGGCATCGCCGCCGCCGGGGCGACAGCGTCGAGCAGGGCCCAGCCCGTCTCTCGGTGGTCGCGGTGATTCACGTAGACGCCCGCGAAGAACGTCGCCGTGGGATCGGGACCCACGACCACCTGGGGTTTGTGTTCGCGGATGAGCCCCACCAGCGTGGCGCGTAGTTCTTCGTCGTTGGACACGCTGCCGTCAGGCTGATCGAGGCTCGTGAGGGTGGTTGCGCCGAGGAGGTCGGCCGCCAACTGGAGTTCGACACCGCGCACGTCACGCACGGAGCCGGTTTCGGCGGTCAAGGCGTGGCTGCCCTTGGCCCCGTCGCAGATGACGACGAGGTGTACGGCACAGCCGTCACTGGCCCACTGGGCGAGGAGTCCCCCCGCGGCGACGTCGGCGTCGTCGGGGTGAGCGTAGATGGCCATGGCCGAATCCGGCCGAAGATTGAGGGCGCGCATCAGCCGCGAAGTTTTGGTGCGGTGGTCTTGACGAGCATGCCGATCTCTCGCGCGAAGTCATCGGTTCCTTCGAACCCCTTGTAGACCGAAGCGAAGCGCACGTACGCGACGTCGTCGACGTCGCGTAACGCCTCCAGCGCCGCCATGCCGACCTCTTCGCTCGTGACGTCGCGATTGAGCAGTCGAAGCGACTCGTCAATTGACGTCACCAGGGCCTCGAGGACCTCCTCGTCGACGGGGCGGTTCTTGCTCGCGGCACGCAGCCCGCGAAGGATCTTGGCGCGGTCGAACGGCTCGCGCTCACCGGAGCGCTTGATGACGTAGAGGCCGATCTCCTCTATCCGCTCGAAGGTCGTGTAGCGCTGATTGCAGTTCGAGCACTCTCGGCGGCGACGGATCGCCACGCCGTCTTCAGCCAGGCGAGAGTCCACGACGCGGTCGTCATCTGCCGAACAGAAAGGACAACGCATTACCGAAGGATACACCCAAAACCCTTGAAAATTAAGGGATAAGGATGTGCTCGCCGGGCACGATCACCGACGAATGAAGTTCGTGCACCAGGTCGATTCGGGCCTGGCCGGGGTCGACCGGATTCACCGATCGGGCGATCGACGAGAGGCTGTCGCCCGGTTGCACGACGTAGACCATGCCTGAGGCGAGCACTGAAGAGTTGGCGAGGTCGCTCGGGAGACCACTTCCGGTCACTCCCCCAAAGGCGTGTCCCGGCCACGAGAGGATCACGAGTCCGAGCACCAGGCCGAGGCCGACCAGCGTGCGACGACGACGCTGCATCATGCGAGCGCGGGCCGCCCGGCGCTGCGCCAAGCTTGGACCAGAGCGAAAGACCTGTGGCGTGGTCACCAGACGTAGGTACGGACGTGAATCATGTCCGACGTACGATGCACTCTCAATTACTTCGATGGCCGCCATAACTGCCCCTTTCACGAACACCTGTTCGTATATCTTAAGGCGAACAAGTGTTCGTTGCAAGGGTAATCTTGGCCTGTGACAGTAACCCTAAAAGGCGCTCATTTCCTGCAGTTTTCGTCCAATTCGTCCAAATTGGCTCCACTGCGCGCGACTCGACGTTCGCCCCGATGAGAGGGCCCGCCCGACGTCAGACATCTCTCGGACCATCCGAATCCGATGCTGGCGCACGAGCGTCGCGCACTCGATCGTGAGCGTGTCATCGGGGTGGTCGTGCGAGTCGGTGACCTGTCCGTCGGTCACCCAGATAATCGGTTCATCTCCCCTGCGCTGGGCGAGCGCCCAGCGCAAGACTGGTCCGTCCACGCCGTTGCCCACGTTGCCCGAGGGACACGTACCCGCGACCGAACCTCGATTGGCCAAGATCCAAACGTTGGGCGTCGCACCGCCATCGCCCGGTCGGTGACTGTAACCCACGACCAGTGCGTCGGGAGCACGTTGGAGTAACGACGTCAACGCCGACTCCTCGAGGTCCATCGAACCCGATTGGTCGATGATAACGACGCCGCCGTGCACCGACGTGCGCTGCGCGAAGGCCCGCTTGAGGTCATCGCTCAGGAGTCGACTCGGATAGCGCATCGTTGAGCCGCTCGTGGACGGACGTGCGCGGCGAAGTCCTCCGGCGCGAACACGAGCGGACATCACCAGTGACTCGTCAAAGGCGAGGGCGGCGAATCGCCCGGTCGCCGGACGTCGAGCACCGGGCTCGAGTGAACGGCGAAAGGCGCGCAGCGCATCGGGAGTGATGGGCGGACGGGCCTCCATGGACTGCGTGAGTAGTCGCGCGAGCACGACCGTGACGTTCGCGTAGCCCGCGGGAAGTTGATCGTCGTTGAGTCGTGTCGCACCGAGTGACGTCGTGCAGTGCGCGTCGACGACGCCCCGCGCACGCTTTCGGATGGCGCGAATCCCGGCCATCCACGTCGGCTGCACTTGGCGAACACCCGCCAGGTACTCCTTCTCCGAACCGGTGCCGAGTACGGCCAACATGAAACAGAGTGCCTCGGACCAGTCCCCGCTCTCGGCCAGTCGTCGGCCACCGCTCTTCTCCGAGCCGTCTCGTAACAGCGCCACGTCAAAGCCGAGTCGTGCGACCAGTGAGTTGATCCGAAACTCCTCGGCGCACTCGAGTGCGCGCGGGGCCACGTCCTCGAGCGCGCCGTAGTGCTCGCGCAGATGGGGACTGACGCGGGCGTGCATCAGTTCGTGCGCGCGAACGACCCTCGAGGTTGCGTCGTGGCCGAGTGGTACGTGGAGCACTCGCTCGGTGAGGTTGCAGCTCGCATCACCGCGCCGCGTCGAGCCGGCCGTCACCGTCCACGGACCACTTTGAAACCCGTCCTCTCGTCCGGTGACGAGTTCGGGATGGAAAGCCGCGCTCACGCCAACGCGGCGATAGCGAGAGCGTCAAGGACGCTCAACGCGTTCTCACCAAAGACCAGCTGGGCCGCACGTTGGGCGCCGCACTTCGAGCGAAGATCGTCGAAGGCGTAGAAACTGCGAAGGGAGACCCGGCGACCGACGGGGCCGAGCGATCCGGCGAGGGCGGAGGCACGCAGGTCGGCACTCAGACTCGCGAGCGCCGACGCGTGGGGTCGGTCGATTCGTATCGCGACGGGGAATCGGTCGCGCAATGATGAGGGGATCTCGTCGAGGTCGTCGATGTTCGACGTCATGATGACCGAGAAGTGAGGACCGGGACGGACCCACTCGGCGGTCTCGGGATTCCTCCATCGCGCCGATTCTGGCGAGTCCGTCATGGCGAGCAACGTGCTCAACGCGTCCCCCGAGGCGCGATCCACCTCATCGACGACGAGTCGCCCTCCCAGGCCTGCGCTCCCGCGCCACGCACGGATGGCCGGTCCCTCGCGCCACTCCCAGCGGTTCTCCCCGACGGGCATCCAAGTGCCCGTGATCTCGCCCGACGTCAAGTCCTCGGTGCAGACGAGCCGTTCGGCCGGTGAACTCGACACTCCGTGGTGCAGCGCCGCGTAGGTCTTGCCGGTGCCCGACGGCCCGTAGAGCAAGACCCTCGAGATCCCCGCGGACAACACGTCGGAGAGGTCGCGCCAACACGACTCCCCGTCTTCGATACTTTCCATCAACGACACAGCGCCTCCTCCATTGGGTCGGCACAAAGGTCTCGATCATCGTGCGAACGCGAAAAATCCCCTCCGGCGCTCGAAGGGCACCGGAGGGGATTCCTCACGACATCAAAGACTCAAGTCGTGGGCATCAACGCCGGATCCTGTGGCGTGCCGACGTCGGGGTCATCGATGGTCCTCACCGGTCCCTTGAAGCTGTTCTTGGCGCCGGCCACCCACGCAATCCAGACCCCGAGCGCGAGCGCGATGGTCACGACTGGTGCGTAGTTGAAGTCAACCCAGTTGAAGCCCTTGTCCCACGGCACCGCAAAGGGGCCCGTCGGCAGGCAGAAGATGACGACGCATATCACGACCCACACGATCGCAATGACGTTGATCCACTTGTAGTGCTTGCCCAAATTCCATACGCCCGGCTCGAATCTGCTCCCCATTCGCAAGCGGAGGAAGACCGGCAGGATGTATGCGATGTAGAGCCCGATCGTCGTGATCGACGTGACCGCGAAGAACGCCACCGGGAATCCGGCCTTGGTGCCGAACAGCGCCGGGATCGTGATGATGAGCGACAGGACGACCACGAACAGCACCGCCCACGTCGGCGTCTGGTGCTTGTTGAGGCGTCGCCAGAGTGAGTGACCCGGCACCGCGCCGTCGCGCGAGAACGCGAACACCATTCGTGAAGCGGCCGCCACGCAGCCCATGCCACAGAACAACTGTCCGATGGTCGAGATATCGAGGACGAGTTTGGCGAGGCCCGTACTGAGCGAGGTCTCGATGATCGGGATCGCGCCGCCACCACCGGCGTTGATCGCCGCGACGTGCGTCGCCGCGAAGGTGAGGGCGAGCAACACCACCCATCCTCCGACCGCCGAGTACGCAATCGCCGTCCACAGCCCTCGTGGAGCAGCCCGTTCGGCGTCGTGGGTCTCTTCGGATAAGTGCGCCGAAGCGTCGTAACCGGTGAAGGTGTACATGGTGAGCAGGAAGCCCAGCGGCAGGATCATGAACCAGTAGAAGTGTCCCGAGAATCCACTGTTGTTGATCTGGTGACTGAACACGAAGGATGCGCTCTGGTGCGACGAGGGTCCGAAGATCAGTACACCCGCGATCGTGACGACGCCCACGAGCATCCACCAGGCCGATATCCGGTTCAGCAGCGCCACCAGATGCGAGGAGAAGACGTTGATCAGGCTGTGCAGGGCGAGGATGATGAAGAACAGGATGAACGTGTTGTGCAGGGCGGTCGAAGGGTTCGTCGTCGTGCAGTTGATGATGAAGTGGAACCCGTACAGTGCGAGCACCGAGTTCAAGAACCCCGCGGCGCCGTAGTCAACGGCGGCCACGATCGCGACGAGCCCCAGCAGGTTGAACCAACCCGTGAACCACGCCCAGCGCACGCCGCCGAGGCTGTAGGCCCAGTAGTAGATGCCGCCGGCGGTGGGGTACTTCGACGCGAGCTCGGCCATGGAGAGCCCGACCAGGAGAACAAGGAGACTGATCACCGGCCAGCCGATGGAGATCGCGATCGGACCTCCGTCGTTCCACGCCTGTCCAAAGGTCGTGAAGCAGCCACTGAGCACACAGATGATCGTGAGCGAAATCGCGAAGTTGGAGAACCCGCTCCAACCGCGTTTGAGTTCCTGCTTGTAGCCGAGGGCGGCGAGCCGCTGCTCGTCGCTCGTCGCTAGAGATTGCGCCGCCGTACTGTCGTCACTCACTGAGTCCCCCTCATTTTCAAATGGCCTACACCATTGATTTCGGAATACTAGAGCGTTCCGGCATCGAAAGCACGAGCGAATGTTTTCATTTTGTTAATCGATTTCTCGTTTCGACAGTGGTGCCCGATCTCGTTTCGTCAGGGCGAACAAACACACTCGCCGACCATGTCAGTGACGTACGGCGAAATGGCTGCACGTCCGTGACTCGTTCGTGAACACGTCGACAATGTGCTTCGAATTCTCCGAAGCCCGCTCGGTCGACCTTCGTTGTGTCCCGGCCGCGCGTTCGACGATATTGAGTAGCCTCGATTCCAACATTGAATGGACGGACGCGAATCGCGTGGTGGCGAGTCAAGGAGCACGAGTGTCGAAAAAGATTGCGGGACGACCGACGCGAAAGGAACTCACCGACCTCGTGGAGGGCGGCGAGATTGACACCATCATCGTCGCCATCACCGACATGCAGGGTCGACTTCAGGGCAAGCGACTTGACGCGACGTACTTCTTCACCGAGCTGGCCGACGGCGTAGTGGAGGGCTGTAGTTACCTGCTCGCCTCGGACGTCGACATGCGCACCGTCGATGGCTTCGCGCTCACGTCGTGGGAGCGCGGCTACGGTGACCTCGCCTTCAAACCGGACTTCGCATCGACACGGCTGGTCCCCTGGCACGAGAAGACGGTCATCATCTTCGCCGACGTCGAAACGGTGGACGGCGTACCGGTCGCACCCTCGCCGCGACAGATCCTGCTGCACCAAGTGGAGCGACTCGCCGAGCGCGGTTGGACCGGCATCACCGGTACCGAACTCGAGTTCATCGTCTTCGAAGACACCTACGAACAGGCCTGGGACGCCGGCTACCGCGAGATGACGCCGGTCAATCAGTACAACGTCGACTACTCAATCCAGGGAACCTCGCGAATAGAGCCCCTCCTTGGGAGAATCCGTCGCTCAATGCGTGACGCCGGCATGGTCGTCGAGTCGGTGAAGGGCGAATGCAACTTCGGTCAACACGAAGTGGCCTTCAAGTACGACACGCTGGTCGACAAGTCCGACGAGCACAGTCTCTTCAAATTGGGCGCCAAGGAGATCGCGGCACAGGAAGGCGTCTCTCTCACCTTCATGGCGAAGTACGACCAGCGCGAAGGGAACTCCTGCCACATCCATCTCTCGCTGCGCGACGCCGAGAATCAACCCGTCTTCGCGGGCGAGAACGAGCACCACTTCTCCGAGACGTTCAACCAGTTCCTCTCCGGACTGCTCGCCTACTCGCGCGAACTCTCGGTCCTGCTCGCCCCGAACATCAACAGTTACAAGCGCTTCGTGGCCGGCTCCTTCGCGCCCACTGCGTTGCTCTGGGGCTTTGACAATCGCACCTGCGCATTCCGCGTCGTGGGACACGGCCCCTCGCTGCGCTTCGAATGTCGCATCCCCGGCGGCGACGTCAACCCGTACCTCGCGATCGCGGCCCTGGTGGCCGCGGGACTCCAGGGCATCGACGATCAACTCGTGCTGCCCGCGCCGTTCGTCGGTAACGCCTACCAGGCCGACTCGTCACACGTGCCGACCACGCTCGCCGAGGCGACGGAACTGTTCGATCGAAGCACGGTCGCGCGCGCCGCCTTCGGTGACGAGGTCGTCGACCACTACGTGCACGCGGCCCGCGTCGAAGTCGACGCCTTCAACGCCGCCGTCACCGACTGGGAGCGCTACCGGGGTTTCGAACGACTATGAGCTTCCTCTCGGTCCTCAATCCGGCGAATGAGCAGCCGGTCGCGTCCATCGAACTCTTTGACCTCGACGCCACCGATCGGGCCATCCATCGCGCCCAACAGGCCGGTGCGCAGTGGCGCGCGGTCACGCCCGCCGACCGGGCGCGACTGCTTCGTCGCTTCGCCGAGGTCATCGACCAGCACATTGAGGAGCTCGCGCAGTTAGAAGTCGCGAACTCCGGTCACACCATTGGCAACGCCCGCTGGGAGGCCGGCAACGTCCGTGACGTCCTCGCTTACTACTCCGGCGCACCGGAACGACACAGCGGAAAGCAAATTCCCGTCGCGGGTGGCGTCGACCTGACGTTCTACGAAGCGCTCGGTGTCGTCGGGATCATCGTCCCGTGGAACTTCCCCATGCCGATCGCCAGTTGGGGATTCGCACCGGCGTTGGCCGCGGGCAACACGGTCGTGCTGAAGCCCGCGACCTTGACCCCGCTGACGGCGATTCGCATTGGCGAGCTCGGCCTCGAGGCGGGGCTACCCGAAGGGGTCTTCCAGGTGCTGCCCGGGGACGGCGGCGTCGTGGGTTGGCGCTTCGTGACCCACGAAGCCGTGCGCAAGGTCTGCTTCACAGGTTCGAGCGACATGGGTAAGCGGGTGATGGCGGGCTGCGCCGACCAGGTGAAGCGCGTGACGCTCGAACTCGGTGGCAAGAGCGCCAACATCATCTTCGCCGACGCCGACCTAGAACGCGCCGCGGCCAGTGCGCCGTCGGCCGTCTTCGACAACGCCGGCCAGGACTGCTGCGCGCGCAGCCGCGTCCTCGTCGAAGCCTCGGCCTATGAGCGATTCATGGAACTCTTCGAACACGCGGTGAAGAAGTTCCGCGTCCTGGACCCGACCGACGAGACGGCCGAGATGGGACCACTCATCTCCGCGGGACAGCGCACGAGTGTGCACTCCTTCGTGGAGGAGTCGAACGTGGCCTTCACCGGCGCCGCGCCGAGTGGACCGGGCTACTGGTACCCGCCCACGGTCCTCGAATCGAGCGATGGCACCGACCGCGCCTTTCGCGAGGAGATCTTCGGGCCGGTCGTCTCGGTCGTGCGCTTCGAAGGTGAGGCGGAGGCAATCAAGATCGCCAACGACAGTCCCTACGGACTCTCTGGTTCGATCTGGACGCGCAACGTCGGGCGGGCGCTTCGCGTCGCGCGTGGCGTGGAGACCGGCGCCCTCTCGGTGAACTCGAACTCGTCGGTTCGATACTCGACGCCCTTTGGCGGTTACAAGCAGTCCGGGATCGGCCGTGAACTCGGCCCCGACGCGCTGCGCAGTTTCAGTGAAGAGAAGAACGTATTTATTTCAACGGAGGAATGATGGGACGTCTGGACAACAAGGTTGCGGTCATCACTGGCGCCGCCAGTGGCATCGGGCGCGCGACGGCGCGAAAGTTCGCCGCGGAGGGCGCGAGCGTCGTCGTCGCGGACTTCGACGACGTGCACGGCCCCGAGATCGCGAACGAGATCAACGGCCTCTTCGTCAAGGTCAACGTCGCCGACGAGAAGAGCGTCGTGGCGATGTACGACAAGACCCACGAGGTCTTCGGGGGCATCGACATCCTCTTCAACAACGCCGGCATCTCCCCCGCCGACGACGATTCGATCCTTACGACCGGACTCGACGCGTGGAAGCGGGTCCAGGACGTCAACCTGACGTCGGTCTACCTGTGCTGTCGCTTCGGTATTCCGCACCTCCAGGCCCGTGGTGGCGGATCGATCATCAACACGGCCTCCTTCGTGGCCGTGCTCGGCTCGGCCACCTCGCAGATCTCCTACACCGCGTCAAAGGGCGGCGTACTCGCGATGAGCCGCGAACTCGCCGTGCAGTTCGCGCGAGAGAAGATCCGCGTCAACGCGCTGTGCCCGGGACCGGTGAACACGCCACTACTGATCGAACTGTTCGCGAAGGACCCCGAGCGCGCCGCACGCCGACTCGTACACGTGCCCATGGGGCGATTCGGCGAACCCGAAGAGATCGCGAACGCGGTCCTGTTCCTCGCGAGTGATGAGGCCTCATTCGTCACCGCGACGACGTTCATGGTCGACGGCGGGATCCAGGGCGCCTACGTCACGCCGCTGTAGTCTCCACGGTTCCCTCTTCGGGATCGCTCGTACGCCACCACTCTCGGACGACGACTTGGATGGTCGCCGCGATCGGCACGGCCAGTAGTACCGCGACGAACCCGCCGGCCAGTCCCGCGATCCACGCACCGAGGTCGGCACCGATCAAGACCGCGGCGAAGACCAGCAGTGGATTTATCTTCACGGTCCGGCTCATGACGATCGGGTTCAACACGTGATTCTCGACTTGCGTGTAGATGAGGAAGACGACGGCCGTGATGATGCCCGCGCTCAGCGAGTGAGCGAAGGCGAAGAGCACCGTGGGGATGCCCGCCAAGGCGCCGCCGATAGTGGGCAGGAAGTCGACGAGGGCGACCCAGAGCGCCCATAAGAAGGGATAGGGCACGCCGACGGCGACCAGGGTCACGAACACGATGATGCCCGCGATGACCGACGTCAACATGTCGCCCAGGACGTAACCCGAGACGTTGCGCGCGATGATCTTGCCGATGTGCCGGTAACGCTTGCCGCGCTCCTTGGACAGGAGGCGCATGATCGAGCGACGGATCTTCGGTGCTTCGATCAACAGCAGCACCACGAACGAGAACACCGCGACGAGTGCCAACAGCCCCGAAGCCGCGCCCTTACCGAGGGCGAGGGCCGGCTTACCTAGACCGGTGGCCAAGGAGGTGAGGTGACTCGAGTTTCGCTTGACCCACGACTCAACGTGATACTTGCGGAAGAGCCGCCCGATGGCGCCCTTGCCCTCTTGGGCGCGGTGCACGTAACCGGGGAGCGCGTGGGCGAAGTGGGTGATGCCATTGATCAAGGGGTAGCCAAAGAGCACGGCCAAGCCGAGGAAGATCAAGAGGGCGACGAGCGTCACGATGGCGACCGCTCCCCCGCGCCGCTTCACTCGCCAGTGCTGGAGCGCGACGACCATCGGGTTGAGGATGAGCGCGATGAATCCGCCGATGAGACCGAGCAGCAGCAAGTCACGCAGGTGATAGAGCACCTGTCCCGAGATGTAGACGGCGACCACCGCGAAGATGGCGAAGAGGATGGAGAGGACCGGCACCGAATTGAGGTCGGCGGTGCGTAGCATCTTGCGGCGACGCGTCTCGGGGAGGTCCTCTTCTTCGTCAACACTCGGCGCAGCCGCGCGCGGTGTTCGCCTTACCGGCACTGCTCGTCGCTCCTGAATTGGTCTGCACTCATCATGGGCTCGAACATGCAGTCACTTTAATCTCACGTCCACTACCGGCCTAAATGAGTGCTGGCGAAATGACAGACTGGACACGGGAGGTCACCATGGATGACAACTCGTTCAATTACACGATTTACATCGACTCCACACCCAAAAAACTGTGGAACGCCTTGACCAAACCGGCCAAGACCACACGGTGGTGGCACCTCTCCTACGTGACCGACTGGAAGAGCGGATCCGTGATCGACGTGAAGCAGGGTGGAATCACGATCAAGGACCCCGAGCAGGTGGTCTTGGAATCGACACCGCACTCTCGACTGAGCTACACCTGGCACACCTTCTCTCCGGAGTGGGCCGAGGTGAACGGCTTCGACGAGGAGACGCGCCTCAAGTTCGCGAGCGAGACTCGGTCGAAGGTCACCTTCGAGATCGCCAGATTCGACCACGTCGTGCGACTCACGGTGTTGCACGACGGCTTCGATGACGCCAGCAATGTGCTCGACGCGATTCGCCGAGGATGGCCACCGCTCTTGTCGAGCTTGAAGACCTATCTCGAAACCGGGGAGCCGCTCAACTTCGCGACGTGACCACGACGTTCACCGAGAACCTGTGGCTCTTTAGTGAACAGTCACCACAGTTCGGTTTCTGCGTGGCCACCAACACCGTCCGCCCCGGCGAACGAGCGACGAAGAGACCGTTGGCGCTCGCGCCGGCGCGTCCGAAGATTTGACGCATCACGGTCGACTCCGCCACGGTCGGCTCGCTCCACGCGTACTTTGGCGCGGCCGTGAGTGACACGATGACACGATCGCCTGGTCGCACGCGGTAGGTATTGTCGATATCCGCCGACGTGAGATTCAGTGTGAGGGCCGCGGACGCACTCTTCGTAACGATCACCTGCAGCGTCCAGAGTATTGCCAAGTCGGGACAGACCTTGCCCGGCGCGCAGTAGAGAGTCCCGGCTGTTTCGATGGTCGCGACACCCGCTGACGTCGCGGTGAGCACGGCGGTCGCGACCCCCATCGACGACTTGGCAACATGAGAGACGATGACCGATTTGGAGTTGCTCTCCGGCGTGCCCCAACGCCAACCTGATCGAAGGACGATCTCGAACGACCCTCCGACGTGGGTCGCTACGGTGCAGGGCGCATCCGTCGTCACCACGCGGACGAGGTCACTCGCGGCGACACCGCAGAGTGGTGGGGGCGCTGGCTCAGTGGTGGTGGTGGTCGACGCATTCGCGACCGGCGCCACGATGACCAACGCCATCACTATCGCCGCAGCGAGTGCCAGCGGACGTCGAGGTAGAAGGTTCGATTCCATAGTGTCAGTCTCGCACCGCTGGCGCGAACGATGACGGCGGCCCTTCGCCCTTCACGTGACCACCGCGAATGGCGACGTGCACTCGATCGAAGTGAATCAGAGTTGGCGCGACGACCAAAGTACTGCAGCCAAGACGACTGACACCAAGCCGACCACCAGTCCGACGATCCAGCCGTGCACGTGGTTCGCCGTGAGGATGGCGCCGAGTGCGACGTCGACGCCGATGATGCCGCCGGTTGCGAGGATGCGCATCGACATCCGCTCGAACCAGCTTCGACGATGACGTCGAGCGGGAATCATGCCTTGCGGTCCGTCCTCGTCCTCGGTGGTCGACTCCTCGACCTTCTTGTCGGACGTGTCGCCCGGTTCGTCCTTGTCGTGGTGATGGAACGCCATACGTTGAGATTACCTTTCAATGTCCTCTGCACTGTTGGTCCGCTCGAAGGAGGAGCGGCCTTCGCCAGCGAACCAACTCCGTGACCGTGACCCGTCCACGTAGCATTGACCGTTTCGTCCGGGGCCTGTCATCTACCAGATTCAGGGCTTTTCCTCGCCGAATGAACCATTTGGCCCGCTCGCGCGTAGAACAGGGGATGGTCGGTTCGCTGAGTAGGTATGTCGAGAGGAGATGACGATTTGACGATGTCACACTCCCCGCTCCACGGTCCTCTCGACACCACTGCGTCCGACCATCGCTCTCGTACGAGCGACGCGTCGTGAACACGCCGAACCCCACGCCATCTGACGAAGCCCTGCTCGCGGGTATGGCGTCGGGCGATGAAGCCTCCATCGTCGCGTTCGTCCGTCGTTACCAGCGACGGGTCTTCGGTCTCGCCGTCGGCATCCTGGCCGACCGCGGCGCCGCCGAAGACGTCGCGCAGGAAGCACTCTTTCGGGCCTGGCGCCACGCACCGGTCTTTGATTCTCGCCGAGGTTCGGTCGAGAACTGGGTCCTCACCATCACCCGCAATCTCTCCATCGACGCCCTGCGCAAGCGACGTTCCATCCCGACCGATCCCGATGAACTCGTGGCACTCGCGCGAGCGTCGACGTCAGCAACGATGGAAGAAGCGGTGGACAGTCGGTCGATGTCCACCTCAATCTTGCGAGCGCTTGAATCGATCCCCAGTGACCAGCGACGAGCCGTCGTGCTCTCGTCGCTCTACGGGCGAACCGCCCTCGAGATCGCCGATATCGAGTCAATCCCCCTCGGTACGTCCAAGACCAGGATTCGAGCTGGCCTCACCAAGCTCCGGAGCATCCTCGAGAGCGAAGTGGAGGGTTCACGATGACGATGAACATTCACTCGCACGATGAGTTCCAAGAGGAATTGGTCGAGTTCGCGCTCGGCATTCTCGACGGCCGCGCCCGTGCCGCCCTGGTCGAGCACGTCGAGGGTTGCCCCGACTGCACGGAGCGACTCGCGGAACTGAGCGCCACGGCGGACCTCTTGATGTACGTGCCCGTGGGCGTTGAGCCACCACTCGGCTTCGATTCAGGCATCATCGAGAGAATCCGACAGTCCCAGCCCCAGCCCCATCGTTGGCGACCTCGTGGATGGCAGTTGCTCGCGGCCGCGGCCTCGGTCGTCGTCTCCTTCGGACTCGGATGGACGCTCGACCACGTCGTCACCAAGCCAACGACGCCCGTGCAGGCGGCGGGCTCCATCAAGCGCCACGTCCTCGAGGCGAATGGACGCGACGTCGGCACGGTCTACGCCTACGCCGGTTCACCGGCGTGGATGTACGTCACCATCGACGCGAAAGGCGCACCGGCCAGCGTGCGTTGCACGATCATCACCACGTCGGGTGCCCGGCGATTCATCGGGACCTTCGCGCTGGCGAATGGTCGAGGGTCCTGGGGCGCGAACCTTCCCGTCAGTTTCAAATCGGTGCGCAACGTGGTGCTGAGCTCATCCAGCGGCGCGGTCGTCGCGCAGTTCGACAACGCGACCTGGAACGTTCCCGCGTACGGCGTCAACTGATTGTCGCTCGATTCGCGTTCGCGGTGGTTTGGCCGATCTATCGTTCGGACTGATATTCGTACGTGACGAAAGGAACACCATGATCTTTGGAGCGCACACCATTGTCTTCACTCAGGACGCGCAGGCCGATCGAGCATTCTTTCGCGACGTTCTCGCCATGGACTGCGTCGATTCGGGCGGGGGCTGGTTGATCTTCGCCATGCCTCCCTCGGAGATCGCGTTTCATCCAACGAACGGCGCCAACGTCAACGAGCTGTACCTGCTCTGTGACGACCTCGCGGAGGAGATGGTCCGCCTCGAAGCGAAGGGCGTGACGTTCAGCGACGTTGCAGAGGAGCGCTGGGGCGACGTGACGCGATTCACCCTCCCCGGAGGAACCGAGATCGGTCTCTATCAACCCAAGCACACGCTGGCGCTCAAGCGCAGGTAGGGACGTCGCTCGGCTCAGTTCGTCGCCACGTTCGCCGTCGACGCCGCGGGCGGAACTGTCGCGGTCCTTTGACTCAACAACGCCGCCGACACCACGCCAGCCAGGGCGAAGAAGCCGATAACCAGCACGACGCCGTGCTTGAACGTCGTGAGCGGGTCACCGGCGTGTGCGCCCGTGATGATCGCGATGAGGCCAGCGACGCCGAGGACCGTGCCAATCTGACGGGCCATGTTGAGTACGCCGCTGCCGGTGCCGAACCTCGCCGGGGGAATCGACGCGGAGCCGGCACCGATCAGCGACGGGATGGTGAGCCCGACTCCCATGCCACCGAGCAGTTGGATGGGCAAGAGGTGCGTGGCGTAGGCCGAGCGGGACTGGATCTCCACGAGCCACCACGCCTGGGCCGCGACGTTGACGAAACAGCCCAGCACGGCGACGCGACCGGCACTACCGAATCGTGCGGTCAACCTCGGCGCCACGATGCGGGCAAAGGGTAGGACCATGAGCGGCCCGGGCGCGATGGCGAGACCGGCTTCAACGGCCGAGAAGTGCCACACGTTCGTGAGGAACTCGACCGTGTTCAAGACGAAGGCGCCAAAGCCCGCATAGTAGAAGACCGACGCCAATGTCGCTCCGTTAAATGATCGTGATTCGAGGAGCGCCAGGTCGACGACGGGCGCCGCGTGCCGAGCCGATCGCGCGACGACGCCAATGGCGGACACGACGGAGACGAGGATCAGCCCCAAGAAGTCTCGCGATCCCCAACCCCACGACGGAGCCTTGACGAGGGCGAGCGCCAGTGATCCGGCGGCCAGCGCCACGAGCGAGGCGCCGAGCATATCGGGGCGGCCCGTCACGGTCTCGTCCTTGCTCTCGGGAAGGACCTTGAAGGCGAGGACGACGGTCGCGATGCCCACGGGGATGTTGATCCAGAAGACCCAGCGCCACGACAGTTCGACGAGGAAGCCACCGATCACGGGACCGAGTGCCGCGCCGAGCGCGCCGATCGCGGACCAGGTACCGATCGCTTGCGCGCGCTGGGGACCGGGCACGGCGGCGAGCAACAGCGACAGTGACGCCGGGACCATCATGCCCGCACCAACGGCCTGAAAGACGCGCGCGCCGATGAGAAAGGCCACGCCGGGCGCGACGGCCGAGAGCGCTGAACCGAGGGTGAAGACCACGAGCCCGGCCACGAACATTCGACGACGACCGATTCGATCGGCCCAACGCCCCGCCGGTACCAACACCGCAGCGAACATGATCGTGTAGCCGTTGAGAATCCATGACAGGGAACTCAGGTTCGAGCCGTGGAACTGACGACCGATGTAGGGGAAGGCGAGGTTGACAATGAAGAGGTCGAGACTCGACATGAAAACGGCGAGCGAGAGCACGCCGACGATCACGGACACCCTCTTCGTCGTCAACCCCTGGCCTGGCGCATTCTCGGTCGACACGGACTCCACGCTCATCTCAGTCTCCTAGTAAGTTTGATTTCTGGATGTACCCTACCAGGAGATGAGGGTGTACGTCCAGTTTTCCAACTTACTGCTATATTGGACCTATGACCACGATTTCTACGGAACCTCGCACCTGCTCGGTCGCGCGTACTCTCGAGATCGTCGGCGAGAAATGGGCGCTCCTCGCCCTGCGCGAGGTCTTCCTCGGGAACCGACGCTTTGACGAAATGGTGCGCAAGACCGGCGCTCCCCGTGACACACTGACCGCCCGACTGAAGTCACTGGTCGCTGCGGGCGTGCTGGAGCGCCAACCGGTCTCTGAGCACCCGCCGCGTTTCGAGTACCGGTTGACCCAGTCCGGGCTCGACCTCTACCCCGTGATCGTCTTGCTCATGGAGTGGGGCGACCGCTACCTCACGAACGGTGAGGCACCGCCCATGGAGTTAACGCACCACTGCGGGCATCGTCTCGGCGCCGTGACCGTGTGTTCATCGTGTGGCGAGGTACTCCTCGCCCGCGACGTGCGAGCGACGCGCCCTGGCGCCACGCCGTAGCGCCAACTAGCGCGACGTTCGCGAGATCGCGCACCGTTTGATCAGTCGGCGAGACCGAACTTCTCAGCCATGTGCTTGCCGTTCGAGGTCCAGCGAAAGGTCGCCTGCGAGAACAGTGGCCCGTACTTCTTCGTGTCCACGACCTTGGTCAGGGCGACCGTCGCGAGGTAGTTGATGAACTTGCCCGACACGCAGTTGGGCGTGCAGTCGTTCTGGCGAAGAATCCCGTAACCCCGGGCTGAGGCAGTTCCCCACTTCGTCCACTTCATGGAGGCCATGTTGGCGTTCGCATCTGCGCAACTCAACAGGTAGTACGTCGGTTCGATCGTCGTCTTCGACGCACACGTCAGCAAGTGGGTCGGCGCGGTCGCTCCGGCGGTGGTGGCGACGCCACCCATTCCGATGACCGATCCAACGAGAGCAGCCACCGAGAGTGCGGTGGATCGTACGGCAAATCGCTTCATTTCTTCCTTCATTCCTATGTGAGCCTCCGCCCAGTCAATCTATGTCCGCCATTCTCAACTCCTTACTCATTGTCGTGGAATTCAAAGGACTCGCGATCACCTCGCGGGGCTCGCCGTCGCCGCGACGGGCCGGTGCTAGCGTTCCGGCCAAGGCCGATGGACGCGGTCGCCGTTGCGAAAACGGCGATCAATTCGGCCAGAAAAGAGGGAATTCGTGCGAAAGACACTTCTCCTGCTCGGCGTCGTGGCATCCACGCTCGCGTTGTCGGCATGTGGCACCACGACCAAAGCCACTATCGATCAATCCGTGGCGTCACTTGGCTCGCAGTCCAACGTGCAAATCCATTTGACCGGAACGGTCACCGGCACGGACGCCGTGCAGGCCCAGCCGGTGCTCAACCTCGTGTCGGTCGATTTGGACTACGCGAACCCCTCGGGTGGCGCGCTCTCGCAGGCCGGGAGCACGATGGTCGAAGACCTCACCATCCACGTGGGCACCAAGACGCTCGCAGAAATTCGTTCGGTCGATGGCAATGGCTACGTGACGGTCGACTTGACGTCGCTCAGTTCACTGCCCGGCGTCAACCTTCCAGCTTCTCAACTGGCCGCGCTGCAACTGGTCATTGGCGGCCGCTGGTTCGAGATTCCCAAGAGCTTGATCGCCTCCCTGGCGCAGAAAGCCACGACCGCCAATAAGGCGCAGGCCGCCGCCGCCATCGCCCTCGATCGCCAGATCATCGACGCCATCTCCAAGGTCATCGACAACGCCCCCGCGAAGGCGCTCCCGGGAGGCGGCTACTCAGAGACCGGCACCCTCGCGTCAATAGTGAACGCCGTATGGCCCGCGATCGCCACCGTGACCAAGACCACGCTCCCGGCATCGGCAGCTGCGGTCAAGGGTACGTACACGCTGACCCTCACGAACTCCGGTTCAACGGCCACGGGGGCGTCCATCACGATCACCGCGCCCAGTGGAGCGCCGCAACTCACGAGTGTCGGACTGGTGGCGACGATCACGCACAACAGCGAAACGATCACCGCCCCGAGCGGCGCGACCATCATCACCCCGGCACTGCTCAAGCAACTCGAGACTTCGGGAACGGCGGGGACGCTCTAGCGTCGTCCATCTCTGCGTTCTAGAAGTGGCGTCAGCGCAAGTGCCAACCGGTGGGCGCTGACTCCTTCAGCGCCCCTTGGGCGAACTCCGAGTAGTACGCGAGATCGATGTCGGCCTCATCTTCTTCATCGAAACTAGGTTGCGCGACGAACAGGATGAGTCGTCGCGCGTTGACGAAGACCAACTGGCCATCGAGTTGGGCCCCCTCGACCAGTTCATCCATATTCGTTTCGTCGGGAAACTCTGCGACGAACACCGTGAAGGAACCCTGTCCCGTCGAGGAATCGGCGACGAAGCTGAGACAGCCCGTCGTCTCTAGATACGAACCGGCGACCTGCATCGAACACAGCGATCCCGCCAGTTGATCCTGGGCGATCGGTCCGGTGACCACGTTCGCCTGCGCGTCCATGGCGTCGGCCAGGGTGACCGCCAATTGGGCGAGGTTCGTCGCCGGATGGAACACGATGACGTCGTCACCGACGCGCGGCGCGGTGTAGAAGGCGTACGACGACTTGTCGCGGAAGACCAACGTCTCGACGTACCCAACGCCGTGGGTCGTCGTGACTTCGCTCATTCGACACTGTTCCAGTGACTCGACGCGGTTCATCGACTCGAGCGCAATGTCGAAGCGCGCCATGGCGTCCTCGGAGGCGACGTCAAAGAACCGCTCGCTCACGGAGGCGAGATCGCGGCCGAGGGAGCGGGCCACGAACAACGCCGCCTTCACCCACGAATCCCACGGGACATCGACGATCGAGGGCAAGAGAGCGAAACCGGCCATGGCGTCGTCGATCAGATTGAACGAACCGCGTCGGCGCGCCTGCAACGTGGCGCGCATCGCGAACAGCCGCAACGTGTCGGTCGACTCCTCGCTATGCAGCGATCGAAGGAGGTCCTCTTCGCTCTCGCCACCCGCCACGACGCCATTGACGATCGTGCGAACGGTGTCGTCAGTCGCGTCATCACGGAATCGAACGAAGTCGCCGGCCCGATTGTCGTAGCGAATCGACTCGAGGCGCACCTGTACGCCACTCAGGCGCTCATGATCGCTCACGTGTGCCCCTGACGACGCGAGGCGGCGACTTCGTTGAACAAGATGTACACACTAGTTACTGTACGGTACGAGCACCCGCGTTCGAGACGCGGCGGTTCACGGTATCGCGACGACCACTCGAGGATTGGCACCTCTAAGATGGCACAGGCACCTTTTGATGGAAGTGTTCATTGAACGTGCACGGCGAATCATTGTCGTACCGCAACACAGCAGCAACGCGAAGTCGAGTCGACTTCGTGCCATAACTCTTAACGGGAGGACGTTGACAATGAGACGATTCATTACGAGCATCGCAATTGGAGTGATGGTGTTGGGAGGCGTGGCCGTCATGGGTGCCGCAACTGCTTCGGCTGCGGGACCGACCATCACGTTGACCAACAGCACGGGACTGCAGAACGGTTCAGCAGTGGCCGTCGCCGGCACCGGATTCCAGGACAACGAGACCCTCTACGCCCTCGAGTGCATCAATCTCGGTGCCTCGACCAACCAAACAGACTGTGACACCAGTACGGTCGCAATCGCGACGACGAGCGCCACCGGCACCTTCTCGACGTCGGTCACCGTGATCGCCGGAACAGTTTCCTCCACTGCGACGCCATCCACGTGTGGCACGTCGGCGACGGACCTGACCAACTGCGCCATCGTCGTGAGCACCAATCCTCCGAGTGCGGATGCGGCCATTGCGCCAATCACCTTCGCGCTGCCCGTGACCACGACCACCACGACGACGACGACTATTCCGGTCAATCACGGACCGCGACGACTCCATGTCGCTCCGGTGGCCGGACTGAAGAACGGCTCGAAGGTCAAGGTCTCGGGTACGGGCTTCAAGGCGGGCGACCACGTCTACGTCGTCGAGTGCCTGTCAACCTCCACGAGCCAAGCCGGATGTGACCTGAAGACCCTCAAGGCCGTCACGATCACCGGCTCGGGTGTGCTTCGCGCCTTCACCTACAAGGTCCTCACCGGCAAGATCGGTAACGGCACGTGCGGCACGAAAGCGTCGAACCTGAAGTCGTGCTCCATCTCTGTCGCCAACGCGACAAAGGGTGACTCGGCTCGAGTGCGCATTGCGTTCAGGCTGCCCTAGTTCGTCGCACGCACTAAGAACACGCATCACCATGGAACATCGTCTACGCACTCGAGCCGCGCACCTGCGCGGCTCGAGTGCGTTGGTCGCCCTACTCCTGGTCGTCGGTGGCGCGTCGATGGTCACCAATGCGCCCGCCTCGGCCTCTACGCCGTCACGGACGCTGCAGTGGGTCGACCAGAACGTCACCTTCCAATCGGGTGGGACGACGATCTACGCGACGTATCGACACCCCACCAATAGTGCGACGAAGGTCCCTGGCGCACTGCTCATCGCGGGCAGCGGACCGACCGACCGCAACGGCAACTCGTCGCTCGAGAGCGGCAACATCAACACACTCAAGACACTCGCCGACTGGTTCTCCAGCGACGGTGTCGCGACGCTTCGCTACGACAAGCTCGGCAGTGGCAAGACCGGACTGGGCAAGTACGCGACCGATCCGAATTCGATCGGCATCTCGGTCTTCGAACAGGAGTCGCGCAGTGCGCTCGAGTTCCTCGCCGCGCAGAAGGACGTCAACGCGAGCGAGCTCGGCGTCTTTGGCCACAGCGAAGGCGCGCTCTTCGCGCTCCTCTTGGCGACCGGTCACGCCGGTCCGGTGCCACCAATTCACGCCGTCGGTCTCCTGGAGCCACTCAGTGTGCGCTACCTCGATCTCGTCACCGACCAAATTGACGCATCACTCAGTGCGCAGGTGAAGTCCAAGGCAATCACCAAGTCCCTCGAGAAGACCGTTAAGGGAGTCCTGGCGAAGGCCATCATCCAGATCCGCACCAAGGGAACGGTCGCCGCCAACCTCCCCTACGGGCTCGCCAGCATTCTCAATCCCGCCGACGCGCTCTTTCTATCCCAGACCGACAAGTACGACCCCGAGGTGCTGGCCGCGCAACTCGCGAAGCACACCGAGGTCTTCGACACGTGCAGCAACGACGACATTCAGGTCAGTTGCAAACAGGTCGACCACATGTTCGATGGCTTCATCAAGTCAAAGGCGACGCTGGACTTCGTCTATCTCACGGGTGTCGACCACGTCTTGAAGGTCGACGCGAGCAAGACGGGCAACGACTACACAAAGAATCTCCCCTTCTCGCACTATTTGAAACAGCAGTTGGCCCAGTTCAGCGCGTACGGCTTCAAGAAGCCCAAGGACTTCGGCGTCGGTTAGGAGAACAATGTCGCGCTGGTCGTCGGCACGAGTTCGCCGATCGCCGTCGCCACGACTGCGATCGGCGACGTTCCCTGATCAGTTCTCATCCGAGCGTGTCGAACCAGCGAGCGATGCTCAGCCTTCGTCCGTCTCACCGAGATAGACCGCACGGACTCGCGGGTCCCTCAACAAGTCGGCCGCGGACTCGCCGAACACGATGCGCCCGTTCTCCATGACGTAGCCACGATCGGCCAGTCGCAGCGCCTGCGCGGCGTTCTGTTCGACCAGAAAGATCGTCGTTCCAGTCTCGCGGATCTGTTTGATGATCGAAAAGATCTGGTCGATGATCATCGGGGCCAAGCCCATCGAGGGCTCATCGAGAAGGAGCAACCGAGGTTTCGACATCAACGCGCGGCCGATCGCCAACATCTGCTGTTCGCCACCCGAGAGGTTCGAGCCCAGCTGTTTGCGACGGTCCTTCAAGAATGGGGAACTGCGTATAGATCTCGTCGAGGTCGTCGCCCAGTGAACCTCGACGCGCGAACGCGCCCATCTCGAGATTCTCTTCCACGGTCATCACGGGAAAAATGCGGCGGCCTTCCGGCACGTGACTGATGCCCATCGCCGAGAACTCGTGGGCCTTCACTTGGGTGATGTCGCGTCCCTCGAAGGTGACCGAACCACTCGTCGGCGCGCGAAGTCCCGACAGCATTCGCAGCGTCGTCGACTTGCGGCCCCGTTGGCACCGAGCAGCGTGAGATCTCACCTTGTTGGATGTCGAAGGAGATGCCGTGCAGGGCCTCGATCGATCCGTAGCGAACGACGACGTCGTGTACTTCGAGCACTAGGACGTTCCTTCATCGGTCGTCGTACCCAGGTAGGCCTCGATCACGGCGGGATTCGCACGGATCCCGGTCGGCGAGCCCTCGGCGAGGACGCTGCCAAAGTTCAGTACGTAAATACGTTCGGCGAGTGACATGACGAGTTTCATGTCGTGCTCGATCAAGAGGACGCTGACGTGTCGCTCGTCGCGGACCCGTCGGATGAGTGCGGCCAGTTCAAGTTTCTCCGACGGGTTGGTACCGGCGGCCGGTTCGTCCAACAAGATCACGTCGGGATCGGTTGCGATGGCTCGGGCGATCTCGAGACGTCGTCGCCCACCGTAGGAGAGGCCGGACGCGATGAGGTTGGCGTCCTTTCGTAGACCCACGAAATCGAGCAGTTCCAGTGACAGGTCGTCCGAGAGCTTTTCACCCCGTCGGGTGGCGGGCCCGCGGAGGATGGCGCCCACTGCGCCGACGCCGCCGTGGTCCTCCGCACCGATCTTCACGTTCTCAAAGACGGTGAGGGCGCTGAACACGCGCGAGGCCTGAAACGTCCGCGACACGCCCGCCCGAGCAATCCGATGCGTCTTCTTCCCGATGACCGAGATGGTGCGTCCGTTGCGATCGGTGAAATCGATCTGCCCCTCTTGGGGTTGGTACACACCGGTCAAGGAGTTGAAGAGCGACGTCTTGCCGGCGCCATTGGGGCCGATCACCGCGAGGATCTCGCCACGGTTCATGTGCATCGAAACGTTGCGCAGGGAGACGACCCCGCCAAAGCGCAGCGTGATGTCGCGCACGTCAAAGACCGTCTCGGTACGTGTCTCGGACTCGGTTTCGACCACGCTCACGATGGCTCCTCGGTCAGGACATCATCGAGGTGGCCCTCACCGGCCTCTTCGAACGAATCAATCTCGCGTTTGCGACGACGAGACGGCATCGAGTCCGGCCGGACGGAAGATCATCATGACGATCAGCAGGGCGCCAATGTACATGAAGAGGTCGTTGATCTGGAAACCCCACGGTTGGTAGTTATCCAGATAACTGGTGATCACCTGGACGAAGATCGCTCCGAGCGCGACGCCCCAAATCGATCCCATGCCTCCGAAGATGACCAGAACGAGGATGTTGATCGAGGCCTGGTACTGGAACTCGTCGGCAAGATATTGCCCACGAGTCCCGCTGACAGGACGCCCGCGAATCCACCGCTGGCCGCTCCGATGGCGAAAGCCATCACCTTGTACTTGAGAGGATTGATGCCGATTGACTCGGCCGCTACTTCGTCCTCGCGAAGCGCGACCCACGCCCGCCCGACTCGAGAGTGTTCCAACGTTGAGAAGATGACGATGAAGAGAACGACGAAGAACAGACAGAGGTAGTAGTACGGCACGGATCGAGTTTCCAGTGGTAGTGAATGAAGCCGAGGTTGATCGCAAAGTGCGGAACCTGGAGGCTCCCTTCCCCGCCGCCGGTGATGCCGTTCTGATTACCCACGTAGTCGTCGATGATGAGAGCGAAGCCGAGCGTCACGATGGCCAAGTAGTCGCCGCGCAGGCGAAGCGTGGGAATGCCGAGCAAGTATACCGACGGCCATGGCCGCGACGACCCCTATGGGGATCACCCACAACGTGGGGATGGCGTGATGAAAGAGAGGCGGCGCCGGCAAGACGCCCGTCAACCACGCCGTGGTGTAAGCACCAATCGCGTAGAAGGCGACGTAGCCCAAGTCGAGCAGGCCGGCGAATCCAACGACGACGTTGAGACCTTCGGCGAGAAGAATCCAGACCAGGACCTGTTCGACGATCAGGTACATCCAATAGGACTGCGTCACGATGTGTGGAATCGAAAGGGCGACCACGAGCAACACCGCGTAGACGATGAACCGCGACGATCGCTTTTGCACAAATTTCTTTGGAGCGGACGTGAAAGCGTTGATCTGTCTGCGCACCGGCGGACCGATGCGAGCAAAGACGAACGTGAGACCGAAGACGATGAGGCCGAGTGCGAAAAAGAGGACCCAACGTCGTGTCCCGAACAGGCCGAAGAACGAAACGTTTTCGAAGAGCGCGCCATGGGGTCCCGTTGTCGGCGGCGTCGTGGCGTTACCTGACTCCCCCGTCATGAGCGCGATGACGGTCATGACCACCATGATCGTCAGCAGTCGACTCACCTGAGGACGTCGAAAGAAACTCACGCCGTCCTCCCAGCTTCTCACCCAAAATGCCGGTCGGCCGGAAGATCAGTACGCCGATGAGGATGAGGAACGTGTAGATCTCCACCCATTGGGTGTTGCCTTCGAAGGCGAATGGCACCGCAAAACTTCCGAAGAGGCCGATGACCATGCCACCGAGGCGGCCCCGCGAAGGTTGCCAATGCCACCGAGGACGGCCGCGGTGAAGGCGTAGATGCCGAGCTCGACGCCCGAATTCCACTCGATTCCACTTTGGAGCGAGTAGAGGAATCCGGCGGCGCCGGCGAGAGCGCCACCAACGATGAAGGTCAGCGTGATCGTCTTTTCGATGTTGACGCCCATGAGAGAGGAGGTCTCGGAGTCCTGGGCGACGGCGCGAATCCCTCGACCGAGTTCGTCGCACGCACCAGTCGGTCGGCCACGATCAAGGTCGCGAAGCCCGCCACCACGGTGATGAGTGTGAGGGTTCGAACGGCGTACCGAAGACCGTGAATAAGGTCTGTCCCACGGAAAGATCTGCGCCGGGAAAAGGTTCTCGCCGTAGCCGAACTCCTTACCAGCCAGGGTCTCCAGAATGTATGACGCCCCGATCGCACTGATCAAGAACGCCAGTTTTGGGGCGTGTTTTCTCCGCAGCGGTCGATACGCGACGCGTTCAACCGAGACGGCAACGAAGACGCTGACGAGGCCGCCCATGGCGACTCCGGCGAAGATCAGGCCAATGGTCGCCCAACCGGTGGCGACGCTGGAACCGAGGATGCCTCGGGTCAAGAACGCGGCGCCGAATCCACCCCACATGAAGACGTCACCGTGGGCAAAATTGATGAGGCCGAGCACGCCGTAGACGAGCGTGTAGCCCACCGCGATCATCGCGTAGAGCGCGCCGTTCTGCAGGCCCACGAAGAGGTACGCCGAAAACTGGCGCGAATCTGATCGAATCCAGTGAGCCAGAAATGGGCAAATCCCATGCGCGTGTGTGCTCCTCAACTCTCGAAATACGGCACCAGGGCCGGGGTAAGAATACCCCGGCCCTGGTGAGCCCACTAGGTGGACTGAAAGTTATTAGCCCTCGTTG
>CAWDCF010000012.1:0-64701 GCA_963800765.1 uncultured Acidimicrobiaceae bacterium | reverse complement strand
AGGTACGGAGATTCGAACTCCGGACCCCTTGCATGCCATCGGCTCAAGACCCGTTCAGACGCGTTCAAATCGGTCCATATCAGAGTTGTTATCAGGGCCCTCAATTCATCTTCGTTCATCTAGATTCACTCGAATTCAGCTCATCTGCTGAAGCAAATGCTGAAGTTGAACCCTCAGCGCGTCGTACCCAGAGTCAAAAATGCCTCGGGCTGGGTTGTGAGTCAAGATCAAAGGTTTCAGAATCGTGCATTCTAAAGTGGCCGCTGACTCAATTGTAAAACGGGTGCTAAAGTGATTACTATCTGGATGCTCTAAGCGCTATAATCTGGGTGTTGTGGGAAGTTGCCGGACCGAGTGGCAACTTAAATTTGTACGTAATGGAGTGATAATGAGTTACCAATTGAGGATCGTCGACAGGGAACTTACACGGCAACTCAAGGCCATGGGTGCGGTCGTACTTGAAGGTCCCAAAGCAGTCGGAAAGACCGAAACGGCGCGCCAACAGGCGGCGAGCGAAGTAGACCTCGACTCAGACCTGAATGCTCGTACCGCTGCTGAGATTGATCCGGCACTAATCCTCACTGGTTCAACGCCGCGATTGATCGACGAGTGGCAGTTCGTCCCTGAAATCTGGAACAAGGTGCGCCGAGAAGTTGATGAGCGCCGGCTGCCGGGCCAATTCATTCTCACCGGTTCTGCCGCTCCCAGCGACGACGTCACTCGACACACGGGTGCCGGACGCGTGGCTCGAGTGAGACTGCGACCAATGACGCTTTTTGAAATGGGCCGAAGTTTCGGAGAAGTCTCACTCGGCAACTTGCTGGACGGCCAGCTGCCGTCGCCGGCGAATTCCAACTTCTCCATCTCAGAGATCGCGGAGTTCATTTGCACTGGTGGATGGCCAGCCCTACACAACCTTCCGGTGGTCGACGCCCAACTGGCACTTGGCAACTATCTCGAGGAGATAGCCCGAACCGACATCAACCGAGTTGACGGAGTCATCCGCGATCCCAACAAGGTGAGGCGCGTCCTAAGGTCGTTGGCGCGCAATGTCGCCACTCAGGTAGCGGCCACCGTAATTGCTGCCGACACGGCAGGCGAAGATGAGCCCGTCGCCCGTAAGACTGTTCCAGAATACCTATCCGCTCTTGAGCGGCTCTGGATAATCGAGAATCAGCCGGCTTGGGCGCCACGGCTCAGGTCTCGTTCCAGCATGCGCATCGCTGCGAAACGACACTTCATTGATCCCTGCCTGGCCGCGGCTGCATTGGGAGCCGGTCCGCAGAAACTACTCAGCGATCTCAACTTCCTTGGCTTCCTTTTCGAGAGCCTCGTTGTGAGGGATCTGCGCGTCTACGCCCAACTTCATGACGCCAAGATATTCCATTACCGCGACAACACCGGACTTGAAGTCGACGCCATCGTGGAGCGGAACGATGGCTGCTGGGCTGGCATTGAAGTGAAACTCGGTAGCAATCAAATCGACCAAGGTGCGAGAAGCCTCCTCACATTCTCTAACCGAATTGATCAGTCCACCTGCGGTGCTCCGGCGTTCCTGGCGGTTGTGACGGCCACGGGCTACGCATATCAGAGGCCCGATGGTGTCATGGTCATACCGATTGGCACTCTGGGACCCTGACTGGCGAAACGCGTCGGTCTACTCGTAGCTTCTTCACGTTGGAAGTGTTGCAACACGAGGCTGATCCTGCCGGACAGAGTCGTTCTATGAGTTGAAGACACCTAATTGCTCGCGGAGTCTTCTTACGTCGAAGGTCATCGCGGGAGGGGCGACCGCGCCGTGGCGGTCGAATTCATTGAGCAGTGCGGCGAGGTCTTCGCGACGAGTGGGGTCCGCCGCTGCTCGACGAGGCGTAAGGCCCCCGAGCGCTGGAATCGACTCGTCAAGCCACGCGTCCTCTTTCGAGCGCATCAGGTCTCGAACCGCTTTAAGAACCTCGGCCGGTACTTCACTGTCTGTCGAAGGCTCGATATTGTGCCCACCACGATTCACCAAGTCGGCGGTTGAAGAGAGATCGGTGCGAACCTCATCGATGACTGCTAAATCCCCAACTTTCTCGTGCAGGACGTTGAGAATTCGATCAAAGCGTTCGATCGAATTCGATTCGACCACGAGGGTCTCGAGTTCGCGGCGAAGGAGACACCTCACCACGCTGGCGCCGCTGATCTCAACGAACTCTGTCCACTGGCCATCGTCGGACTCTCCAAATAGTCCATCCAATGTGGCCGAGATCTCCTCCCAAGAAGTCGTCACCGGACTGAACACCGCACGACACAGCACCACGTCGTCTCCTTCGTAGTTCGCTAACTGGATCGGTGCGAACAACGTGCCAACCCACGCAGCCAGGTCCAGCGTTCTTGCTCCTGCGTCGAGAAGTTCTAACAGTGATGCCCGATGCGCTAACGGCACACGAACGATCTCTCCAATGAACAGGAATCTCGACTCGGTGGGCACCACACGAACGAACACGTAGTCACCAACGTGCAAACTCTGCGACGCGGAGTGGTCCTCGACGACCACACTTGCACCGCCTCGGGTGTCGAACAGTTCGACCGACGCCCCCAGATCAACGTCGACGACCTGCCACAACACCGGCGGCGAATCCCGCCACGTGCGTGCGAGCGCGAGTTCGTCTTCAGGCAATAAAACGCCTCTCGCTTCGATGAACTCGCCCAACGCGTCTCGGTCAAAGGCCGCGAGGTTGACCAAAATGGAGAAGAATGAATCGGGCGACCCCGCACGAGCGGCGTCAACTGCAATGTCGAGAAGTTCTTCTAGCCGCCATTGGTTCTGCGGTCGAAGAGAGAACAGCGTGATCTTGTGGCAAAGCCAGTCGGCGCGGTCTTCAATCGACAGGCGGCGCCCGTTGACGCAACACAATTTGAATTTTCTCCCCGAACCGCAAGGACAGGGTTCATTACGCCCGACTCCGAAGACCGGTACTCCAAGGCGCAGTCTTAGGTACTCAAATTCTGGGTCACCCGCCAAGGCGCCGGAACGTCGCAAGAGAGAGGTTGCGAGGCGGGCATCACTTCGATCCGCTGCGTACCGGGACAATTCGAGGAGTGCCGCATCAAAACTTGAGTCCGCAGAGACGGCAGCCTGGAGCTCTCGTTCGGCTTCAATCGTGCGACCACCGCGCTCGGCGTTGAGTGCCAGTAGGTAGTGACCAGGGGCCGAAGACTTCCCACTCAGTGGGACCAGACGAGATGCGAACTCGGTCAAAAGCTCCGATTCGAGGCCATCTTCGCTAAGGACGTAGTCGACGAATGCCGGTGCCACTCCTCCGTGTGCGAGGGCGGCGGCCACGCTTTGAACGTCAGTGAGCGCAGATTGATCTAGCCCGAAATTGAGCCACTCGAGGAACAGATGTTCAAAGGCCTCAGTGCAGCAACTCTCGAAACCATATTCCTCGCTCAACCCGCTAATCAGCCGTTCGCGGTAGATTATCCCCGGATGTTCTGCAGACTCTCCATGGCGTGCCACCCATTCTCCGCGAGGCTCGATTCCGGCCCGCTCGAACAGCTCACTCACGGGAACCACCGGCGAGCGAAAGAGCGACGGGTCGCGACAGAGTGCGTCCAGGACAATTTCCGACGAGTCGCTCAAGATACCTTCGACATGTCGAAGATCAAATGCGTGGCGTAGTGCGGCTTCTTCCGCGTCACCTCGACCTAATACTGCACCGGTGTGAATTGACACGACCCTTCCTGATCGGGACACCACGACCATCCCGGGAGAGCGAATCTCGCCGAGCCAGCCCGGTGGTCCAGTGAAGAAGCCGTGTTCGTCAAACTCTGGCTCGTCCGCGAAAAAGAATTCGAGTTCCCCTCCGTTCTCAAGGGCCAGAGAACCAGCGATGTCAAAATCAAGAGCTATCAAGTCGGGAAATGCGTCAATTGCCTCACGTGCGAGTTCCGAACTTGTCATGTGGTGACTAAAACGAACCCCGTCGAGTAATGCCGCAGTTGCGGCAACCGTGCCGTCACCGGTGGTCCACACGCCGTCGCAACTAAGGAGAATCTCATCGAGTTCAAGTGCCAATTGCTCTTCGTCAAAGTCTTGAAGATGAGCGAGAACACCACGGCGTCGAAGACGAGTTGCCAATTCGACGATACTTATGGGACCACCTGCCAGTTCGGCAAGAGCGGCTGACTGGACTAGCTCCTCAAACGAATCGGCGATCATCGCCATGATGATAGTGACCTGTCGGAAGTGAATCTGTTGCGACCAACTGCTGAAGTATCCGCTGAAGTTTCATGATCTCCAGGGAGTCGGTGAGCGATCCAATGGTCGCGCCAACATTGGAAAAGTGAATCCGTGCGTCGGCTTCGTTCATCGTCGACCACTTGCACTGCAAGCAGTTACATGCAATCGCGAGAGCAGGTTGTGCTTCGAAGGATTAGCGGTGGGACGATGATCAGGAGATTTACGAAGTGGAGGTACGGAGATTCGAACTCCGGACCCCTTGCATGCCATGCAAGTGCTCTACCAGCTGAGCTATACCCCCAAAGGTCCAACGATTCTAACACTCGGCGGAACGGCCATTTTCGCGCCTACGAAAGTATCGCCTCGAGGAGATTCGTGGGTTGTGACAGAAAAGGTGAATGGTCACTCGCGAGATCGAACACGATGTCGCACCGGTCCGACATGTTTTCCTGGAGAAGCGGATCAATCGCTCGATCGAGTGTGCAGCGAATGTAGAGCGATTCAACTCCCGAGTCCGACGACGTCCTCTTGGACCGGAAACTCGCCGTTGTTTGCGTCGTGAGTTTGTCGACGGCCCAACTGGCGATGGCTGGCGGGCAGTCGTTATAGAGAGCGGCCGACGCGAGGTTGCGGTTCAGTCGCAAGTAGTCACCATCGACCTCAATCGCTTCGTCGAGTTTCGTTGGAACCCGCACCGTGCGCGCCGTCTCAGTCGCACTTTGACCTTCTTTTGGCACCAGTGCGGCGACGTAGACAATTCGCTCGAGATTGGGAATCCTCGGGGCGACCTCCGTCACGACAGCGCCACCGTAACTGTGCCCGACAAGTATGTAGTGGCCGTCTCGGTGCACGGTTGACGCGACGGCCGCGGCGTCTGCCGCCAAGTCGGTCGTTGGCTTGGCCCCGACCTTCGAACTTGGCAGGTCGATGGCGATCCATTTGATGCCGCGACGGTCGAACTCAGCGGCGAGTTTTTGCCAGCACCACGCACCGCCCCAACCGCCGTGAACGAGAAGGTATGTCGGAATGCACATAACGATACCGGCCGCGAAGAGGAGAGTTGCCTTGAAATCCCTAGAATGGATGAATGGCGCGGCCTTTTAATGTCACGGAAATAGAAGAGAAGTGGCAGGCCCGTTGGGCCGACGAAGGCACGTACCAAATCGACAACGATGACCCCCGTGACCGCTTCTACGCGCTCTCCATGTACCCGTATCCGTCGGGCTCGGCCCATCAGGGCCACGTCCGGATCTACACCTTCGGTGACGTCGTCGTGCGTTACCAGACCATGCTCGGCAAAGCAGTCCTTTCGCCCTTCGGTTTCGACTCCTTCGGCCTCCCGGCGGAGAACGCCGCCATCAAGGCCGGCAGTCACCCGCGGGTCTACACCGAAGCGCGGATGAAGGAACTGAAGTCGTCACTGCTGCGTCTGGGGGCGGTCTACGACTGGCGCCGCGAGGTCATCAGCCACGACCCGGCGTACATGCGATGGTCCCAGGCCATCTTCATCGCGTTCTTCAACGCCGGTCTGGCCTACCGGGCCGAGGCCGCGGTCAACTGGTGTCCGGGGTGCGGCACGGTGCTCGCCAACGAGCAGGTGCTGTCCGATGGGACCTGCGAGCGCTCGGGTGACCTCGTCGAACGTCGCAACCTCGAGCAGTGGTTCTTCAAGATCACCGACTACGCCGAGGAGCTGCTCCGCAACCTCGACACGCTCGACTGGCCCCAACGAGTCGTCACGATGCAGCGCAACTGGATCGGGCGCAGCGAAGGCGTCGAGTTCGACCTGCTCTTCGCGAACGATCCGTCGAAGGCCATCCGGGTCTACACGACCCGTCCCGACACGGGCTTTGGCGTCACGTACGCCGTCGTGGCCCCCGAGCACCCATTGCTCGAGGAACTGACGATGGCCGAACAGCGCGACAGTGTCCGCGCACTGGTCGAACGAGCATCCAAAGAGAGCGAAGTCGTTCGAACCTCCACGTCCGAAGGCGGCATCGCCCTCGAGAAGCGTGGCGCCTTCACCGGCAGTTACGTCATCAATCCCTTCACGGGTGATCAGGTCCCGGTCTACGTCGCTGACTACGTGCTTGGTACCTACGGGACGGGCGCGATCATGGCGGTGCCGGGGGAGGACGAGCGTGACTTCGCCTTCGCCAGTGTCTATGGGCTGCCCGTCGTTCGTACGACCCAACCGCCCGAAGGATTCGAAGGTGGCGCTTACAGCGGTGAGGGCGAGCACGTCAACTCTGAGTTCCTGAACGGCTTGGACATCGCCGAGGCGAAGACCAAGGCAGCTGAGTACCTCGCTGACCACGCCAACGGCGTGTGGAAAGTGAACTACCGACTGCGCGACTGGCTCGTGTCGCGTCAGCGCTTCTGGGGATGCCCGATTCCCATTATTTACTGCGACGTGCACGGCGCGGTGCCGGTGCCCGACGACCAGTTGCCGGTGCTCGCTCCTGATGACGTGGTGATGGACAAGAGCGGGCAATCCCCGTTGGCGACCCACGATGAGTTCCGCAACACCACCTGTCCCATCTGTGGCGGACCGGCCCGACGCGAGACCGACACGATGGACACGTTCTGTGACTCGTCGTGGTACTTCCTGCGCTACGCCGATCCGTGGACGGAGGGCAAGGCCTTCGACCCGGCGCAAGCGGCACAGTGGATGCCGGTCGATCAGTACGTCGGCGGCATCGAGCACGCGATTCTCCACCTGCTCTATGCGCGCTTCTACTTGAAGGCGCTCGACGATCTCGGTTGGGCGCCGGGACTGCCTCGCGAGCCCTTCACCAGACTGTTCTCTCAGGGCATGATCCGACTCTCCGGATCGAAGATGTCCAAGTCCAAGGGCAACCTCGTCGCGCCCCAGGAGTATTTCGACACCGTGGGGGCCGATGGTCTTCGGCTCTTCCACCTTTTCGCGGGACCGCCCGCCGACGACTTCGACTGGAATGACCAGACCGACGAGATCATTGACGGCTGTGGTCGATTCCTTGATCGGTTCTACCGACTCACCCAGTACCACGAGGTCAACTTCCACGACGATGTCGACGAAAGTGACGTCGATGTTCGCCGAGCGGTCCATCGAACGATCGAGAGGGTCACCCAAGAGTTCGAAGGGTGGAGTCACAACATCGCGGTTGCGGCGCTCATGGAACTGTTCAACACGGTGTCCAAGTGGGCCCGCAGCGACCACGGCGCGGAACGTTCGACGTTGGACGAGGCAATTGACACCATGCTCAAGCTGCTCGCGCCCATGTCACCGCACGTCACCGCAGAGATCTGGGAGATGCGCTACCCCGACCGGTTGAGCGTGCATCGCCAGGCGTGGCCGGTCGCCGACCCCGAGCTGGTGAAGCACTCGACGATCACGATGGTGATTCAGATCAACGGCAAGGTGAAGGCCCGTCTCGAGGTGCCGCCGGACATCTCCATGGCCGACGCCGAGACCGAAGCGCTCGAAGTCGAGGCCATCAGCAAGGCGCTCGCCGGTGCGACGCCCAAGAGGATCGTGTCGCGACCACCCCGGTTGGTCAACATCATCGTCTGATGAGCAAGCATCCAAGCAAAGAGACTGACACCACGGTCACGATCGAGGCGCCGCGTTTCGATCGGCCGGAAGTGGAGATTCGCGCCTCCTCGCGGCGCAAGAAGACTGGCACGGCCCATTGGTCGGGTAGCCGCATCGTCGTCCAGATCCCCGCGCGCATACGGGGCCGCGAACGTACCACCTTCGTAGACGACCTTGTCGAACGCCTCATGACTCAACGTCCCCAGAATGCCGCGGGCGACGGGGCGTTGGAGGAGCGAGCCCTGGCGCTCGCCGAGCTGTACAACGACGGCGTGGTGCCCAGTTCCGTTCGCTGGGTGAAGAACCAACAGGCCCGATGGGCGTCGTGTTCTCCGGCGAGTCGCGAGATCCGTATCTCGAGTCGACTCCGTCAGTGCCCCGAATGGGTGATCGACGCGGTCCTCGTCCACGAGTTGGCCCACCTCCAGGAAGTCGGTCACACCGCGAAGTTCAATGAGCTCGCCGAGCGCTATCCCCGTCAACTCGAGAGTGCGCTCTTCCTCGAGGGGTACGCCCTCGGACTCGGGCTTCGCATTGAAGAGGGCGACGTCGACGTGCCTTCCGACGACTAACCGAGTCCCAGTTGCGCTCGGATGTCCTCGGGCACGAAGTTGTTCTCGGTCGTGTTCTCCGCCTCGACGAGTTCGACCAGTCGATTCGCCACCTCCATCGGGTCACGTTGCCCGGTGGTGACGAAGTCACCGATGACGCGAAACAGTTCCGATTCGGAGCCGTTGAGTGATTGGTCGCCGAACCACTCCCACATGGAGTCGGCCATTCGGTCGTTGAAGCCGGTCAGGTACGGACCGGGGTTGATCAACGTGACGTCGATGCCGAGCGGAGCGAGTTCGCCGCGCATGGCCTTGCCCATTGCTTCGAGCGCGTGCTTGGTCATTGAATAGGGTCCAAAGGCTGGCGCGGAGAGGACGCCCGCGATCGAGGACATGATGATGATGCGTCCACTCTTCTTGGCGACCATCTCCTTCAAGACGGCCTGGGTCACGCTCATCGTCCCGAAGACATTGACTTCGAAGAGGTAGCGAAGCCGTTCGAGGGGCACGTCAGCAATGGGTCCGGTCTGACCGGCGCCGGCGTTGTTGATCAAGACGTCGATGTCCCACGCGTGCACCTTGTCGACGTCGGCGGTCGTGATGTCGAGTTTCTCGACCTGTAGTTGCGGCGACTCCGCACGCAGCGCAGCGGCCTGCTCCTCGGTCTCGGTCGTCGCGATGACGTGGTGTCCCCGGCTCGCCAGTTCGAGGGCCGCCAGTCGTCCAAAGCCCGAGCCGGCCCCGGTGATCATGATGGTCTTGCTCATGGTCGCCACGATAGGCGAGGGCGTCAGCTGGTCTCTCCGCGGAGGAACTTCTCGAGCTCGGCGGCGAGTTCATCGCCGCTCGGCAGTTCCTCGCTGATCGAGGCACCTTCGACTTCGTCCGCGGCGGCCTCGAGTTGTTCGACCATCGACGTGTGGTCGGGATTGTTCGTCACCAGGTCATCCACGCGTTGGCGCGCCTCGTCGGCCGATACGCGCAGCGCGCTGGCGTCTAGGGTCAGTCCCGCGATGCTCGCGAGTCCGTCGATCAACGCGGCCGAGGCCTGGGGGTAGGGCATCGATGCGACGTAGTGCGGAACTCGGGCCCAGAGCGTGACGATCTCCATGTCGACCTCGGAAAACCCCAGTTCGAGCGCCGAGCTGATACCGGCCGGGACTTCGAGCTCGCCCGAGACGGTGCCGACGCGCGTGAGCAGGTGGGCGCTCGTGGCCGGTGCCGTGCCGATGATGCGAACCGGTCGGGTGTGCGGCGTGGGCGCCGGGAAGGCGCCCAGTCCCACCACGAGTCGTACGTCGAAGCGGCCCGCGGCGTCGGTGACGACGTCAACGAAGTCACTCCAGTGAAAGTCCGGCTCGGGTCCGACGAGGAAGAGGATGTCGGCGCCGTCGCCGTCGCGACCGAAACGCAGTTGGATTTCGGGCCACGTCAGCTCGGTCGTGACGCCGTCGACGATGCGCGCAATGGGGCGTCGGGCCCGCTGGTCGATGAAGTACTCGGTGTCAAAGGTGGCGAGCACCTCGGTGTAGATGGTGTCGAGGAGGGTCCCGATGGCGTTGCTCGCCCCGAGCCCCGCGTCGATCCATCCCTCGAGGGCGATGACGAGCACCGGCTCGCTGAGTTCGGGGTCCGCGAGGAAGATGATGTGGTCGTAGATCTCGTCGTCCATCACTTCCTCTCTAGCGTCATCTTCGCGCTCTCCGCCAGCATGGCGATGTACATCGGATACTCCGCGACACTGCCCTGGTCGCCCCCGGCGGCGCCAGCGCTATAGCGCGCGTAAACGCCCTGCATGATGCAGGCCAACTTCCAATAGCCGAATGCCTGATAATAAGCCACGTGAGAGAGGTCTAAATCCGAGTGCGACGCGTACGCGCGCAGTACCTGATCACGACTCTCGAAACCCTGTGCGGTCGTCGGCGACACTCCCAAGACATTCGCCGTTGGGTCCGACGGCTCGGCCCAGTACACGAGGAGGAGTCCGAGATCGGCGACCGGGTCACCGAGCGTGCAGATCTCCCAGTCGAGGATCGCGCGCACGGCGCCTTGTTCGTCGAGGACGGTGTTGTCGAGGCGATAGTCGCCGTGCACGACGGACACTCGCTGCTGGACCGGTATCTGGGCGCTCAGTTGGTCGCCGACGGCCTCGACGATGCCTCCGTACTCCACGCCCTCGACGTGCATCTGCTCGTATTGGGTGCGCCAGCGCCGCAGTTGACGTTCGATGTAACCATCGTGACGCGCCAACCCCGACAGACCCGCCACGTCGACGTCGACGTCGTGCAGTTGGGAGAGGGTGGAGGCGAGTTGGCTGCCAATGACGCCACGAATCGACACGTCGAAGGTCGATTCGGCCTGGGACCGGTCGCGCAAGATGGCTCCCTCGACGAACTCCATGACGTAGAAGGGCCGTTCATTGACCTCTTCGTCGACACAGAGACCGAGCGGTTGGGCGACGGGGATGCCGAGCGGGTGGAGCGCCGAGATGATGGTGTGTTCGCGCACCATGTCGTGGGCGGTCGGCAGGACGTGACTCGTGGGCGGTCGGCGCAAGGCGAAGGATCGACCGGTCACGTCGGTGACGCGGTACGTGAGGTTGGAGCGGCCGCCGGCGATGAGCTCGAAGGTCAGGGGAGCGACGGCTCCGACGTGTTCGACCATCCACGCGGTGACGTTGCCCTCGTCGATCCCGATAACCGCACTGTTCATAATCGAGGAGGCTAACAGCGCTTTGTGACCCCTTCGACGAGCGAACGACACCGTTATGCTGTCGCACGTGACTGACGTAACCGACGCCACCTTCGCCACTGCCGTGATCGAGCGTTCGATGACCGTGCCGGTCGTCGTCGATCTCTGGGCTGACTGGTGTGGACCGTGCAAGACCCTCGGCCCCATCATTGAAAAGGTCATCGACGAGACGAACGGCGCCGTTGAATTGGCCAAGGTCGACGTCGACGCGAATCCCCAGGTGTCACAGGCCTTCGGTGTCCAATCGATCCCCGCGGTGTTCGCGATCTCGCATGGCAAGATCGTGGACACCTTCGTGGGCGCCCTACCTGAATCGGCAGTGCGCGACTTCGTGGAGAAGTTGGCACCGGGCGCGAGCAAAGTGGACAAGCTCGTGGAGGCCGGTGACGAGGCGTCGCTGCGCGCGGCACTGGAGCTCGACGCGAAGAGCGTCGACGCCGCGGTCGCTTTGGGCGACTTCCTTCGTCAGGCCGACCGGCTCGACGAGGCCGACGAGGTCCTGAAACCGTTCGAGAACGTCGTGGCGGCCAAGACCGTGCTTGCACGAATCCGCCTTCAACGAAGTGGCGTCACCCTAGACGGCGACCTCGATCTCACGCTCGACCACCTCTTGGAGCAGTCGAGCGCTGAGGGGAGTGCCAAGGACAGTCTGCTGGAGATCCTCGACGCCCTCGGTCCTGAGGACCCGCGCTACGTCTCCTATCGACGCAAGCTCGCCAGTCGTCTCTACTAGTGCAGGTCTTTCGACCAGCGCACCCGCTCACTCTCACGCTCGGTAGTGCCTCCTACGACGTCACGTCGAGGGCTCTCGTGATGGGGATCTTGAATCGAACGCACGATTCGTTCTTCGGGCCGGCCGCGACGTTCGACCTTGATGCGCTGTTCGCGAGAGCCGACCAGTTGGTCAATGACGGCGCCGACCTGCTCGACATCGGGGGCGTGAAGGCCGGTCCGGGCGACGACGTCAGCGAAGCCGAAGAACTCCATCGAGTGGTGGACGTCGTGGCCGAACTCGTCACGCGTTTTGATGTGCCTATAAGTATTGACACGTGGCGCGCATCGGTCGCCCAGGCCTGCTTCGCGCAGGGTGCCTGCGTGGGCAACGACATCAGTGGATTTGGTGACCCCGACTACCTGAAGGTCGCCGCGAGCGCGGGCGCGACCGTCGTGGCCACGCACATTCGCCTTCGCCCCCGGGTGGCCGACCCCGATCCCCACTACGACGACGTCACGAAGAGCGTCACTGATTTCTTGCTCGAGCGCCGCCAGCGCGCGTTGGACGCAGGCATCACCATGGACAAGATCATCCTCGACGCCGGGCTCGACCTCGGCAAGACCGCTGGTCAGTCACTGCAACTGCTGCGCGACTCGGACCGCTTGGCGTCGCTCGGATCGCCACTCCTGCTCTCGGCGTCCAACAAGACCTTCCTCGGGGTCCTCTTCGACTTATCGGTCGTCGAACGACGCGAACCGTCGCTCGCGGCGACGGCGCTCGGCATCGGCGCCGGGTGTCGTATCGTTCGGGTTCATGACGTCCTGGGTGCGGTTCGAGTGCGCGACGTGCTGGCGAGACTTCTCGAAGAGAACGTATGAGTAGCGCCAGCGTCTGCGTGGTCGGGACTGACCCAACCATGGTCTACGACGCAGTGCACAACGTGATCGCCGGCGCCCTGGGCGACCTCGACCCCTCGTTCGCCCTCCAGGACTTCACCGCCAAGGACGTGACGTCATCGGGCGGCGAATCGGTGGCGCCGCGAGTCCTCGAAGCACTCAACACGCCGCCGTTCCTCGTCGATCGCCGAGTGGTCGTCGTGCGTGACGCACAGTCGTTGCTCAGCGACGAGGTCACCGAACTTCTCGCGTGGATGAACGACCCGGCGCCCTCCGTCGTCCTCGTCCTCGCGGTCGTGGGGACGAAGGCGCACAAGCTCGTGAAAGGCGCCGGCGACGTCATCGAAGTGAACGTCTCATCGAGGTCGGCCGACCGGGTCACCTTCGTCGAATCGAAGATGGCGGACTATCGCGTGACCATCGATCACGCCACCGCACTCAAGGTGACCGACCAACTCGGCGACGACGTGGCGCGCGTGGACGCACTGGCCCGAACGCTCCACGCGATCTACGGAACGGCGCCGCTCAACTTCTCGCACATCGAGCCGTACTTGGGCGACGCCGGCGACGTACCCGAATGGGACCTGACCGACGCCATCGACAGCGGCGACGCGACCAAGGCGATCGTCGTGGCCCGTCGGATGCTCGACTCCAAGGGCCGAGCGGGACTGCAGATCGTGAACATCCTGCAACGCCACTATCTGCGCATGACCAAACTCGAGGGCAGCGGCGTGCGCAACGCCGAGGAGGCGGGTGTGCTGCTCGGCATCAAGGGTTTCCCCGCGCAGAAGTCGCTGCAGATTTCCCAGCGTCTGGGACCGGAGCGGATTGCGACCGCGGTGCACTGGATCACCGACGCCGACATCGCCTTGAAGGGTGGTGTCAGCTACGGCGGGAAAGACCTCAATACGGACATGGACGTGACCGATCTCACGGTCATTGAGATTCTCGTGGCGCGACTGGCCAAGATGACCCAGGGCGCGAGGCGTCGCTAGCCACGAGGGCTGAGGCGAAGGGTTAGGCGTTTTCCTTCAGGGTGGCGATGCGCTTCATCAGGCCACTCTTCTTGTTGGCGGCCTGGTTCTTGTGGATGACCTTCTTCGTGGCGGCCTTGTCGATGCGCTTGATCGCGGCGCGCAACGCGTTTTCCTCGTCCTCGGTGCCCACGGCCGCGACGGCGTTCTTCACGCGGGTACGCAGTTCTGACTTCACGGCCTTGTTGCGGTCGCGCGCCACCACGTTCTGCTTGTTGCGCTTGATCTGGCTCTTGATGTTTGCCACGGAATTCCTCGTTCTCAGTGCGCGGAAGATTGCTCCGGCGGGCTTTGCAATATTAGCAGGCCGCCTTTGAGGCTCCGGCTGTGAGAGTTCGCGCAAGGGGGACGATAGCCTTGATCAGACCGTGGCAACTCCTCCAACGACTGTTGATTCCAGCAAAATTCGGACCATCAGCATCATCGCGCACATCGATCACGGCAAGTCAACCTTGTCGGACCGCATCCTCGAGATCACGGGCGCCGTCGATCCGCGACTCATGCGTGCCCAGTACCTGGACTCGATGGACATCGAACGCGAGCGCGGCATCACCATCAAGGCCCAGAACGTCCGGGTCCAGTACTCGGGTCACATCATCCAACTGATCGACACGCCGGGCCACGTGGACTTTGGCTACGAGGTCTCGCGTTCGCTCGCGGCGTGCGACGGAGCCGTGCTCCTCGTTGACGCGAGTCAGGGAATTCAGGCCCAAACCTTGGCGAACTGCTACCAAGCTCTGGAGCACAATCTCGAGATCATCGCGGTCCTCAACAAGATCGACCTTCCCGCCGCCGACGTCGAGCGCTGCAAGGAAGAGCTCGATCGAGTCCTGGGCCTGCCGGCCGACGAGATCCTCGAGATCTCGGCGAAGACGGGGGAGGGCGTGCCGCGACTGCTCGACGCCGTCATCGCGCGAATCCCCGCGCCCGACGGGCGACCCCGACGCGGCGTTGCAGGCCCTCATCTTCGACTCCTACTACGACCAGTACCGCGGCGTGATCAGTTCGATTCGCATCGTTGACGGCACGCTCCGAGACGACGCGCGAGTACGCATGATGCAGGCCGGTGAGAATCACGAGATCGAAGAGATCGGCATTCGCACGCCCGAGATGATCCGGGTCGCCCAACTCGGTCCCGGCGAGGTCGGTTACATCGTGGCGGGCATCAAGGACGTCGGCGGCGCGCGCTCGGGCGAGACGATCACCGATTCGGCCCGACCGGCGGCCAAGCCGCTCGAGGGCTACCTCGACCCCAAGCCCATGGTGTTCTGTGGCATCTACCCGATCGACGGTGACGACCTGCCCGACCTTCGCGACGCACTCGACAAACTCAAACTGAACGACGCCTCCATCACCTACGAGCCCGAGTCCTCCAAGGCCCTCGGCTTCGGCTTTCGTTGCGGCTTCTTGGGACTGCTGCACATGGAGATCGTGCGCGAACGACTGGACCGGGAGTTCGACCTCGGCATCATCGCGACGGCTCCCTCGGTGGTCTATCGAGCGTTTCTCACCGACGGCACCGAACTGCTCGTCGACAATCCGACGGAGCTCCCGGACCTCAGCCGTCTCGACCACATCGACGAGCCCATGCTCGACATCACGATCCTGACGCCGACGGACTATCTGGGCTCGGTCATGGACCTCTGTCAGAGCCGACGCGGCGAGATGATCAAGATGGACTACCTCTCGACCGACCGGGTCGAACTGCGCTACACGATTCCGCTCGCCGAGGTCGTCATCGACTTCTTCGACGCGTTGAAGAGTCGCACCAAGGGGTACGCCAGCCTCGATTATGAACCGAGTGGCTACATCACCTCACAACTCGTGCGCGTGGACCTTCTCATCAACCATGAGCCGGTCGACGCCTTCTCGACCATCGTGCACAAATCCAACGCCGACTACTACGGACGTCGAATGGCCGAGCGTCTGAAGGAACTCATCCCGCGACAGATGTTCGACGTACCCATCCAGGCCGCGGTCGGAGGGCGAATCATCTCGCGCGAGACCGTTAAGGCCCGTCGAAAGGACGTCCTCGCCAAGTGTTACGGCGGCGACATCACACGCAAGCGCAAACTCCTCGAGAAGCAGAAGGAGGGCAAGAAGCGTATGAAGAACCTCGGACGCGTCGAAGTCCCCCAGGAGGCGTTCGTCGCGGCACTCAAACTCGAGGACTGAACGTCCCCGACGGCAGTGCGCGTTTAGTAACCAGTGACTCCGTCAATGAGTTCCCGTAGTAAGTCGGCGTGCCCGCAATGGCGCGCGTACTCCTCGATCATGTGGAGGTAGATCCAACGCAGGTCCACGGGTTCGCGCCCGACGCCCGGGTTCTTGACAATCTCATCCCGAATTTGGTGATACCACTTCTTCAAGCTGCGCAGTTCAGGCCGTCGTGGCCGCGAGCCAATTCGTCGGAAGTCTCACACGCTTGGTTGAACGTTGCGACGACTTCGTCGAGCGTCGCGCTCTCCAACTCCGTCCAGGCGACCTCACGATCGTCAGGGCGCCGGTAGTACTCGACGACGTCGTTCCCGGCGAAGCGAACATCGAACCAGATCTGTTCGACGAAGGTCATGTGGCGCAGTAGCCCGAGGAGGGACATGGTGGAACTCTCGATAGGTCGACGGGCGAGGTCGTCGAAGGTCAGTCCAGAGCATTTTTTCAACAACGTCGCTCGATAAAAGTTGAGCCAAGACTCCAATTGACTGCGCTCGTCGCCCGATGACAGGGGCTTGGGCCGTTCGAAACGCGGTATTTCTTCCATGTCGTCACGCTACCCAGCCCGCACATTACCTTTAGCACTCTGTAGAATTGAGTGCTAACAAGGAGAGGCATGGCCCGTCGCGCAGTTCGTACACCTACGACCACCGCCCCCGATCTTGACGTCCGAAAGGCCACCATCCTCGAGGCCGTCGTCATCGAGCACATCGACACCGCTCAGCCCGTCGGCTCCTCGGCGGTCGCCGCCAGTTCCGACTTGGGCGTCTCATCGGCGACGGTCCGCTCCGAGATGGTCGCCCTCGAACATGAGGGTTACCTCGCCCAGCCCCACACCTCGGCCGGACGGATCCCGACCGACAAGGGCTATCGCTACTTTGTCGACCACTTGAAGTCGGGCGTCCTCGGCACCGTCCAGCAGCAACAGGTGAAGGAGTTCTTCGCCGGGGTGCGCGGTGAGGTCGAGGACGTGCTCGAACAGACCTCCACACTGCTCAGTCAACTCACGAGCTACACATCGGTCGTCGTCGGGGCCGGCCACGCCCACGCCACCGTCTTGAGCGCCCAACTCGTCAACCTCGAATCGCGACACCACCTGCTGGTCACGGTCTTCTCTGATGGCTCCGTCGCGAAGCACAGCGTCACCCCCAGTTTCGTGGCCACGCCCAAAGAGGTGATGGAGGCTTCGAAGCAGTTGAACGCCCTCCTCATTGGTACCACCCTCGAGACCCGCGTGCAGGTGCCCTCACGACACGACCACGAGGCGATCTTGGTGCGTGAGGCGGTGAGCACGCTGCACGCCCAACAGCCCGTCACCGACGGCGAACAGGTCTTCATCGGCGGTTCGTCGAAAGTCGCCGAGGTCTTCGACGGCGTCGAAACGGTCCGTCAGGTCCTGGCGATCCTCGAGCAGGAGCTGCTCGTGGTGTCGCTCGTCCAGGACATCCTCGACCAGGGTCTCTCGGTCGCGATCGGATCCGAGCACGGCTACGAGCCCCTCCTCGCGTGTGCGCTGATCGTGGCGCCGGTCACCATCGACGGAGCGCCGGCCGGCGCGGTTGGTCTGCTCGGTCCCACGCGCATGAAGTACCGCGAGGCGATGGCCGCGGCCGAGGTCGTCTCGGCGAACCTGACCCGACACTTCGCGGGAGCCGACGACCGTGGCTAACTCCGATCTGTACGCGATCCTCGAGGTCAGTCCCGACTGCACGCAAGAGGAGCTGAAGAAGTCCTATCGCCGACTCGCCCGTCAGTACCATCCCGACACCAGTCCCGGTGACGCGAGCGCGGAGGCCCACTTCAAAGAGGTCTCCCAGGCCTACGAGATCCTCTCGGACCCCGAACGTCGCGCCAACTACGACCGATTCGGATCCGACGTCGGTGCGGGCGGCAACCCCTTCGGCGGCGGCTCCGTGCAGGACATCTTCGACATGTTCTTCGGCGGGCTCGGCGGTCACCAACCACAACGACGTGGACCCCAACCCGGTCCCGACGCCGAGATCTCGCTCAACATCACTCTCGACGACGCGGCCTTCGGGGCCACCCACGAGGTCACCGTCACGCTGGCGCAGCGTTGCACGACCTGTGACGGATCAGGTTGCGCGGCCGGGACCTCGCCCGTCCCCTGCGTCGAGTGCGCCGGTCTGGGTGAGGTGCGACGGGTGCGCAACTCGATCCTCGGTCAGATGGTGACCTCGATGCCCTGTTCGAGGTGTAACGGCATGGGCTCGCGCATCGAGTCGCCCTGCCCGGACTGTCGCGGCGAGGGTCGACGAAACGAGACCACGACGCTGACGGTGCAAGTGCCCGCCGGTGTCGAGGACGGCTCGACGATGCGCCTCAATGACCGCGGCCCCGCGGGGCCTCGCGGCGGAGCGAACGGACGACTCTTCGTCCACCTGCGCGTGCAGAGCGATCCACGATTCGAACGTCACGGCGACGACCTGCACCACGAGGCGCACATTGCCTTCACGCAGGCCGTCCTCGGCGCGACCATCGAAGTGCCGACGCTTCGTGAGAGCGTCGCGGTCGACGTCACGGCCGGGAGTGCCAACGGCACCGTGCACCGCATCCGTCACCAGGGCGTCGAACATCTTCACGGCCGAGGTCGCGGCGATCTCTACGTGCACCTCGTGGTCGACGTGCCCACCGAACTCGATGACGCATCCGAAACACTCCTCCGGCAGCTCGCCGAGCACCGTAACGAACCGGTGCTCGAGGCGGCCGGAGGACTCTTCCATCGTCGAAAGGCGAAGAAGTGAGTCACCTCGAGTGGCCGCGCCGCGTGGCCGCGCTCGCGCAGTTCCGTGTCGACGATCCCCATATGCCGGTGCTCAGCGCTGACGACGAACACCACCTGCGCACGGTCCTGCGCGCGCGTAGTGGCGAGGAGATCGTCGTGACCGACGGCGAAGGATCGTGGTCACTCTGTGAGGTGGGCGACGTCGGGCTGCACCGCGTGACGAGCGTCGAGGTCGATGTCGAGACACCAGAGACGACGTTGTACTTGGCGCCGCTCAAGGGCGACCGCAGCGAGTGGGTGGTGGCGAAGGCGACCGAGCTCGGCGTGAGCCGCGTCGTACCCCTCGTGAGCGAGCGACTGGTCGTCAAGTTCAAGGGTGACGTTCGCGAGAAGATCGTCGCGCGCTGGCGACGAATCGCCGCCGAAGCCAACGGGCAGTGCCGTCGCACGCGTTTCGTGCACGTCGACGAACCGGTGCACGTGCGTGACGTCCCCGTGAACGTCGCGGTCTGCGACTTTGACGGCGAGCCCGCGTGGGACGACGTGCGCGCCGTGGCCATCGGACCCGAAGGCGGTTGGGCGCCCGGTGAGTGGACGACGCGCCGGAAACTGTCGCTCGGACCGACGGTCCTGCGCGCCGAGACGGCCGGGGTGGTCGCGGCGTCGCTGCTCGCCTTTGGGGCTGGTGGATGGGGATTTACCCTTTCGGCGGACGAAAACGGGTAATGATGAGAGCACCACATGAGTGATTGCCTGTTTTGCCAAATCGTCGCGGGGGAGATTCCCTCCAAGCCCGTTGCACAGAGCGAACGGGCCTACGCGTTCTACGACATCGCACCCCAAGCGCCGGTGCACGTACTCGTCATCTCGAAGGCCCACATCACGAGTGCGGACGAAATCGCCTCGGGCCACGGCGGCATCGTCGATGACCTCGTGCTGCTGGCCCAAGAGGTCGTCGAACTCGAAGGGGTTCGCGAGAGTGGTTATCGACTGGTCTTCAACGTGGGGGCCGACGCGCAGATGTCCGTGCCGCACCTCCACATGCATGTCCTCGGCGGACGACGAATGGAGTGGCCACCCGGATGACCTTTGATGCCACGGCCCAAGAGGCTCTGACGGCGACCACCTCCGTACCGAACACCCATCTGATGGCGGGACTGCTCGGACCCCGTGACGAGCACCTGCGCGTCGTCGAACGGGCCTTCCCCGATTCCAAGATCCGCGTGCAGGGCAACCAGATCTCGGTCTCGGGTCCGAACGCCGCCAAGGTGCTGCGTCTCTTCGACGAACTGGTCCTCGTGCTCGAGGGTGGTCAGACACTCGACACCGCGAAGATCTCGCGAACGATCGACATGGTGGAGGACGACCTGCGACCGAGCGAAGTGCTGCGCCACGAAGTCGTGCGCGGGGCCAAGGGCAAGGCGGTGCGACCCTCGACGGCCGGACAGAAGCGCTACACCGACGCCATCGACTCGTCGATCATCACCTTTGGCATCGGGCCGGCCGGTACGGGTAAGAGTTACCTCGCCGTCGCCCAGGCCGTCCACGCGCTGCACCGCCGTCAGGTGCAGCGCATCGTGTTGACGCGACCGGCCGTGGAAGCGGGCGAGCACCTGGGCTTTCTGCCTGGTGACCTCATGGCCAAGGTCGATCCCTACCTGCGACCGCTCTACGACGCCCTCTACGACATGGTCGGTCCCGAGGGCGCGCAGCGCCTGATCGCCAACGGCACGATCGAGGTGGCGCCCCTCGCCTTCATGCGCGGTCGGACCCTCAACGATTCGTTCATCATCCTCGATGAGGCGCAGAACACGACGCCCGAGCAGATGAAGATGTTCCTCACGCGCATTGGCTTCAACTCCAAGGCGGTCGTCACGGGCGACGTCACCCAAGTCGACCTCAACGGCAAGCACAGCGGTCTCGCCACGATCGAGAAGATCCTCTGGAACGTCGAGGGCATCAGCTTCATCCACCTGAGCTCGAAGGACGTCGTACGTCACCGCATCGTCGCGGACATCGTCGCCGCCTACGAACAACAGTCCTCATGACCATCGACATCTACGCCGCCGACGAGCAGCACGATCAACCGATCGAGCTCGAGACGTGGGTCGCGCTCGCCAACGCCTCGCTGAGCGACGAAGGGGTGCGCGGCCTCGCGGAGGTCTCGCTGATCTTCCTCGACGAGTCGACGATCGCGGCCCTCAACCAACAGTTCATGGGCAAGGAAGGACCGACCGACGTCCTCAGTTTCCCCATCGACAACGAGCCCGAACCATCGGGCCGGGTGCCCGACGCCGGGGGCAGCGGACCGGGCGAGCCGCCGCTCCCCGAGATCCCACAACTCATCGGTGACATCGTGATCTGTCCGGCCGTCGCGGCCCTCAACGCCGTCGAGCACGAGGTCTCGTTCAATGACGAGATCGCGCTCCTCGTGGTGCACGGCGTATTGCACCTGCTCGGTTGGGACCACGTGGAGGACGAGGAAGCGGAGCGGATGGAGGCCCGCGAGCGTGAGTTGTTGGCGCGCCACTACCAGAAGAGTTCGTCGTGATCGCCGCTTCGTGGACGATGAGCGACACCTATCTCGGCGTCACGGTCGCGGTCCTGCTGGTCCTGTCCGGTTTCTTCGCCGTCGCCGAGACGTCACTGGTTCGAATGAACAAGAGTCGTGCTCGCTCACTTCGCGATCAGGGCCGCCACGGCGCGAAGGCCCTCGTCGAACTCTCGGAGTCGCCCGAGAAGTTCCTGAACACGATCTTGCTGTTGGTCCTCATCTGTCAGTTGGTCTCGGCGACCATGGTCGGTGTACTCGCGGGACGGCTCTTCGGCGCGGCCGGTCTGTTCATCGCGACCGTCGGCGAGGTCGTCGTGATCTTCGTCATCTTCGAGGCGATCCCTAAGAACTACGCGGTCCAGCATCCCGACTCGGCCGCGTTGACCGCGGCGCCGGTCGTGCGACGGATATTGAAGTTCTGGCCGATCAAATGGGTGTCAAACTTCCTCCTCTCGATCGCGGACACGGTGATCGGTTGGTTCGGACCGACCGGGCGCACGTCACGCGTGACCGAGTCCGAGGTGCTGGCCATGGCCGACGTGGCGCACGAGGACCGGGCCATTGAGTCCGACGAGCGCAACTTCATTCATTCGGTCATCGAGTTCGGCGACACGATCGTGCGCGAAGTCATGGTGCCGCGCATCGACATGGTCGACATCGCCGACACCGCCACTATTCGCCAGGCCCTCGACCTCGCGGTGGAATCTGGACGTTCTCGTCTGCCGGTCCTCGGCGAAGGGGTCGACGACGTCGTCGGCATCGTCAACCTGCGACACCTCGCCGGACTGGTCGCCAACGGGAACGGTGACGAGGTGCTGAGCGAGCACATGGGCCAGCCGAACTTCGTGCCCGAGACGAAACGCGTCGCGTCGCTGCTCAGCGAGATCCGACGATCCAAGAGCCACCTCTATATCGTCGTCGACGAATACGGCGGCACAGCGGGACTCGTGACGCTCGAGGACATCCTTGAAGAACTCGTCGGAGAGATCACCGACGAGTCCGACCCGACCGTCGAAGAGGACGACGACGAACAGACCATCGAGCAGGGCCTGGAGCTCTCGGGACGTCTGAACATCGACGACGCCAACGTCGAATACGGTTTGGCCCTACCGAAGGACGGCTGGGACACCATCGGCGGACTGGTCATGGACCTGGCTGGTGGCGTGCCCGAGATCGGCGCGGTCTTTCACACCCGTCACTATCGCTTGACGGTGCTGCGACTGGACGGTCGTCGCGTCGAAGAGGTGTTGGTCCAGCCGCTCGTGGACGCTGAATGACGACGTCCGGTTTCGCGGCCATCATCGGTCGGCCCAACGTCGGCAAATCGACACTCCTCAATCAGGTCGTGGGCACGAAGGTGTCCATCACCGCCGCGTCACCCAACACCACTCGCCAGGCCATTCGCGGCATCTTGACCGAAGACGGCGTGCAGATAATCTTCGTGGACACGCCGGGTATCCACCGACCCAAGACGACGCTCGGCGGGCGACTCAACGACACCGCGCGCGCGGCGGCGGACGGCGTGGACGTCATCCTCGCGGTCATCGAGGCCAGCTCCTCTATTGGTCCGGGGGACCGCAACGTGCTCACGACCATGCTGCAGAATGCGCGCAGCCCCAAGGGCCCGCGCCCCGTCGTCGTGGTGAACAAGATGGACAAGTCTGGTCGCGAAGCAATGGCCGCACAGTTGGTCGCGGCGACGACCGCCGTTAGCGAACTCGCGACGGAACTGAACCTGACGGACGTGGCGGACCGGGTCGAGTACTTCCCGGTGTCGGCGAAGACGGGCGAGGGAACCCAAGCGTTGATCGACTTCGTGAAGACCGCGATGCCCGAGTCGCCCTTCCTCTTCGAAGAGGACGAGGTCTCCGACGTGCCCGAAGCGATGTGGGTGGCCGAGTTGGTCCGCGAGCAGCTGGTGCGAAAGACGAAGCAGGAACTCCCGCACTCCATTCACTGTCGAGTGATCGAGTTCGAGTGGCCGCACATCATCGTCGAGATCCTCGTGGAACGTGAGTCCCAGAAGGGGATGGTCATTGGCAAGGGCGGTGCGCTCTTGAAGGACGTGGGCATCGCGGCACGGCGTCAACTCCCGGAAGGGTGCTTCCTCGAGCTAAAGGTCTCCGTCGAGCCGGGTTGGCAGAAGCGTGACGACACCCTCGACCGCTTCGGCTACTGAGTGCTCGCGCACCACTATTCGCTGGCCGTGACGCCAGTGCCGGATGGTGAGGAACGTGATCAGCACGAAGATCAGTCCGGCGATGACGCCGAGCTCCGTCGTCGGCACGCCGACGTACTTGAGTCCGCTCAGCAGGACCACGCCCGTGATGACGCGTCGTAGCAGGTAGCCCTCTGACTTCGAGGAGAGCAATGAGCCGACGATGACCGCGGGCACGCTGCCGATGATGATCGAACTGGTCAACGAGAAGTCGACGTGATTGAACAGCAGCGTCCCCAAGGTAGCGCTGAAGGTCAGGGGGATCGACTGGGCGAGGTCGGTGCCGACGAGATGCTTGTTGGAGAGCGTCGGGTACACCATGACCAGGAGGACGAGTATGAGCGAGCCGGCGCCGACCGACGTGAGACCGACCATGAAGCCGCCGACCACGCCGATGCCGATCGTGGGTAGACGTCGAACCGGGACGTGCGCGGCACCCTTGGGTGGTGCTTCGATGAAGATTGAACGGTAGAAGATCGCGAGAGAACCAACGATGAGTGCTGCGCCGAGCAAGATCTCCAGACGATGCTCGGCCATGGCGCTCTGGCCTAGTAGGTGAAAGACGTACGTCCCCAAGAACGCCGCGGGGACCGAGCCGTAACAGAGATAGCGAACGACGTCCTTGTTGACCGTCTTGGCGCGCCAGTGAATCGCGACGCCACACGGCTTCATGAAGAGCGCGGCCACGAGGTCCGAGGTGATGGCGGCCGACGGACTGATGCCGAAGAGCAACACGAGCATCGGGGTCATCAGCGCGCCACCGCCCATGCCCGTCAGACCGACCAAGAGTCCCACGACGGCGCTACCCAGGACGAGGTAGAGGTCAATGTGCACGGGAACTCCAACGAGACAATATCGATTGAATTACTAGTTTATTCAACCAATCGGCGAGGCACGGGTACTCATGCGTCGTCGTTGTGGGGATTGGCTCCTCTGAGTTCGCGAAGGAATGCGTGGACCTGCTCACGGTCTCGGGTGCGCTTCATCGGGGGCAGTTTCTTGAACATCGTGGCGCGGTAACTTGACTGCGCGAGACGGGTGTCGAGCACCGCGACGACGCCGCGGTCACTGCGCGTACGGATCAGGCGACCAACCCCTTGGGCCAGCAACATCGTCGCGCGCGGAAGGTCAACGTCGAAGAATGGCCGATCGGAGAGCGCACGACGCGCTTCGGCCAGTGGATCGTTGGGCACGGCGAAGGGAAGCCGGTCAATCGTGACGAGACTCAAGGAGTGACCGGGCACGTCGATGCCCTGCCAGAAACTCGTGACGGCGAAGAGGCTGGCCTCGGCGTTGTCGCGGAACTCTTCGATGATGCGCTGGCGCGAGAGGGTGCCCTGCACCAGTACCGTCGTGTCGATCTGGTCGGTAACCGCGTCGGCGACGCGGTTCATCACTGAACGATTCGTGAACAGGGCGAGAGTCCGGCCCCCGGCGGCGTTGATCAGTCCGATCAGTTCTTTGATGATCGACGCTTCGGCCTCGGGCTCGTTTCGTCCGGGGAAGCCGTCCGGGACGTAGAGCAGCGAGTTCGACTGGTAGTCGAAGGGGCTGTCGAAGTGCTCGATCTTCGTGGCGTCGAGGCCGAGGCTCTTAGGCAACGTGTCAGGGATGGTCGCGCTCGTAAGGATGGCCGTGACCGAACCCCAGAGGTCTTCCTGGAGTCGAGGCCCCACGTCGACGAGCGAGATCTCCACGTCGACTTCGCGGTCGCGTTTGGAGATGAAGAGCAACTCGCCCTCACGGACCTTGTTGACACGTGCGAGGTCGTTGCTGAGATGAATCGCTGGGCCGAGTGCGCGTATCTTTCGCGCCTCCTCGTCGGCGCCATTCGTCGTGAGTGCGCGTAGTCCCTCGACGAGCGCGAAGACGAGTTCGTTGGCCCGAGCGAGCTCTCGCTGGCAGTCTTCGTCGAGTCCGGTCAGTTCGTTGCGGTCGAACTGGATCTGCAGCGACGCCGCGAAGCGGTCAGCGACGTTCACGAGGTCAACGCCGCGCTCGTTGAAGGCCGGTCCGAGCATGGGCCGCGCGACGCCGGCCAACGCCCGTAGTCGCGTCGCATTGAGTGACGTGCCGAGCAGCGAGGCGAAGATGTCGACGATCTCGTGGGCCTCGTCGAACACTACGAAGTCATGCGCCGGCAGCAGCATCGATCCGGAGGCGAGGTGCGACGCGTAGAGGTGGGTGTTGACGATGAGCACCGACGACTCCGCCGCGCGATCCTTCGCGAGTTCGGCGAAGCAGTTCTGCCCTTGGGGGCAGTTCGTTCGATGCAGGCACTCCTGAGGGGTCACCGAAAGTTGTCGCCACGCGCGCTGCTCCACCTCGAAGGGCAGTTCGTCGCGGTCACCGGTCTCGGTCTCATTCGACCAGCGAAGAATCTTGCGCATCTGTTCGGCGACGCCCCGGGGAATGTCAGAGCCGTCGTCGAAACTGAGTTGCGCGGCGCCCCCGACACTCTGGGCCCGATTCTTGCAGAGGTAGTTCGCCTTGCCCTTGAGGACCGCGACTCGCACGCCGTTCGCGTGACTCGCGACCATCGGGGCGTCCTTCTGGGCCAACTGGTCCTGGAGGTTCTTCGTCGCGGTCGCGACTACCACGCGGTGTCCCGACATGACGGCCGGTATGAGGTAGGCGAGCGACTTACCAATGCCGGTACCGGCCTCAATGATCGTCGTCTTGCGTCGCGACATCGCCGCGGCGACCGCTTCGACCATTTGGCGCTGACCCGCACGACTCTCGCCGCCACCGGGCAGTTCGCCCGTTATGAGGTCGAGCAGGGCCAACGCGCGTTCGGCGTCGATGGCCACGACGTCGTCGTCGAGTTGGACGCCACTGTCGTCATCGGGCTCGACGTAGGCGCTCTCCTCGTCGGGGTCGAAACTCTTCACCTATCGAGGTTACGGGTTCTCGCAAGAGGGATCGTGAGATGGAACCAGTAGGTTTTATACGTGCCCGATCCTCGTCCGACTCCCGTTCCGACGTCGATCGACGTGTCCGGAGTGCCTCGTCACGTCGCGATTGTGATGGACGGCAATGGCCGCTGGGCGCAGCGTCAGGGCCTCCCGCGCACCGTGGGACACGGTGCCGGCGAGGAGAGCCTCCTCGACACGACCTACGGCGCACTGTCGCTCGGGGTCAAGGTGCTGACCGTCTACGCCTTCTCGACCGAGAACTGGCGCCGCCCCGTCGACGAGGTTCGCTATCTCATGAACTTCAACAGTGGGCTGCTGCAACGGCGCAGCCACGAACTACACGATCAGGGTGTGCGCATCACGTTCTCGGGCCGTCGAGACTGGCGCGTGCCCAAGAAGGTGCTCAACAACATGGAGGCGTCGTCCGAGCTGACCCGCAAGAACAAGGTGATGACGCTCAATATCGCCTTCAACTACGGAGGGCGCGCCGAGATCGTTGACGCCGTGGCCCAACTCGTCGCCGACAGGGTGCCCGCCGGCAAGGTCGACGAGAAGGCGATTCGTTCGCGTCTCTATCACCCTGAACTCTCCGACCCGGACCTCGTGATTCGCACCTCGGGTGAGTTCCGGATCTCGAACTTCCTCTTGTGGGAGATGGCCTACTCCGAGCTCGTCTTCACCGAGGTGCTGTGGCCGGACTTTCGTCGCGAGCAACTCTTCGAGGCGGTCGAGGAGTACCAGCAACGAGAGCGCCGTTACGGGGGGCTCGACAAATGATCATGACCAAGACGATGCTCATCGTCGGCTTTCTCGTCTACGTCTTCCTCTGGGTCCTGGCGGCCAACGGCGCCAACGAACTGGTCGCGCCGCTGCTGATTCCGGCGGTGTTGGCGGTGATGGTCGCGCTCGGCGTGGCGCTCAACCGCTTCATGGGTCTCGAGCCGCGCAAGCAGCACTTCAACGATTCCCACGACAAGACGGAGCGGTGAAGGAGTTTCGCGACGACGCCGTCGTGCTGCGGACCTATAAGTCCGGGGAGTCCGATCGGGTAGTGGTCCTGTGGACGAGGAGCCACGGCAAGGTGCGCGTCCTCGCGAAGGGCATCCGCAAGGCCACCAGTCGACTGGGCGGCAATCTCGAGACCCTCGCGTACGTCAACGTCGATCTCGTCAAGACGCGGGGCGAGTTCTACATCGCGCGCCACGTCTCGCACACGCAGCGCCTCACGACCTTGCGCTCCTCGTACTCGCGGATCAACGCGGGCTACGCGGTGGTGGAGGTGGTGGACGCCATTCCGTCCGACGACGTCGCCGATGAAGCCATCTTCGACCTACTGACGAGGGTCCTCCTCACGCTCGACGACGACTCCTTCGACCCGACGTTGGTACCGACCTCCTTCTACTTCAAACTCCTCACGCTCGATGGCTCGGGCCCGGTCGTCGACGAATGCGTCAACTGTGGCCGCGACGTCGCCCTCGTGGCCTTCGACGCGCAGGTCGGCGGTGCACTCTGTGGCGACTGTCGTTCGGGTGTGTCGATCTCGAGCGACGCCTTGACGCTCATTCGACGGATCGTGGGCGGCGACCTCGCCGGGGTACTGCGCGGCGAGGTACCGGCCGGCGCCGGCGAAGTGATGGCCATCGCGCTCGACGCGATCGAGGACCACTTCGGCAAGCGGCTCCGAGCGTCGAGGTCGACGGCGCCACTCGCGCCGTCGGCCAGTGAACGTGAGAGCCATGACTGAGGCGGCGAGGTCATTTGGCGTGTACGTGCACGTGCCGTTCTGCGCGCATCGCTGCGATTATTGCGCCTTCGCGACCTATTCGGACCGCGATCACCTGATGCAGGAGTACGTGGAGGCGGTCATCCAGGAGATCAACTGGGCGCGCGAGGACGGTCTCGCGCCGGCGACGTCGGTGTTCTTTGGCGGTGGTACGCCGTCGCGACTCGACCCCGCGCAACTCCTGGCGATCCTCGATGCGATACCTCGCACCGAGGACGCTGAAGTGACGGTCGAGTGCAATCCCGAGGACGCCAGCGTGGAACGACTTCGCGCGTACCGGGCCGGGGGAGTGAACCGGATGAGTTTCGGCGTGCAGTCGACGCAACCGGCCGTCCTCGCCGACCTCGGGCGTCGTCACGGCACGATGGCGCACGCGGAGGTTTCGCAGGCCGTCACGGCGGCGGGCTTCGCGACCTGGAACATGGACCTGATCATTGGTTCGCGCGCGGAGAGTCTCGAGGACGTTCGCACGACGTTGCACGACCTGCTGACCCTCGAGAGTCCGCCGCCGCACATCTCGTGTTACGTCTTGACGCCCGAACCCGGTACGCCGCTCGGTCAGGACCCGTTGCGACACCCCGACGAGGACGAAGCGGCCGACGCCTACGACGTCGTGGCCGAGGTTTTGGAGGGGCACGGCTATCTCTGGGAAGAGATCTCGAACTGGGCCAAACCTGGACACGAGTGCCGGCACAATCACGTCTACTGGGACCAGGACGACTACGTCGGTTTCGGGTCGGCTGCTCATTCGCACGAACGCGGTCGACGATTCTGGAACGTCCGCACCCCCGATCGCTACATCGCGATGGTGCGCGACGGGGATCGTCCGCTCGGGGGCGAAGAGGAGCTCGACGACCGCACGCAACGCTTCGAACGCGACTCGCTCGCACTGCGTACGTCGCGCGGCGTACCGCGCGAGGCCTTTGGCTCACTCGACGAGATCCGACACCTCGTCGACGTTCGTGACGGCCGAGTGACACTGGCGCCGCAGGGTCGACTGCTCGCGAACCAGGTCATCCTCCGGTTAAACGCTGCAGAGTAGGCCGGTAGCATAGGTCGATGGAATCCCCCGACCTACTCGAAAAAGTAACGAACCTGGCCAAGCGCCGTGGGTTCATCTTTCCCTCGGCGGAGATCTACGGAGGATTCCGATCGACCTACGACTACGGCCCCCTGGGCGCCAACATGCTGCGCAACATCCGCCAGGCCTGGTGGCTGTCGATGGTCCAATCCCGCACGGACATCGTCGGCATCGATGCCGCAATCCTCGGCCCACCGGCGGTCTGGGCCGCCTCGGGACACCTGGCGACGTTCACTGACCCCCTGGTCGACTGCCTGAAGTGCAAGGAGCGCTGGCGAGAGGACAAGATCGACGGCGTCTGCCCCAACTGCGGATCGACCGAGTTCACTGAGCCGCGTGACTTCAACCTGATGTTCAAGACCCAGGCCGGACCGGTCGAGGGGGAGGGCGCCACGGCCTACCTCCGTCCCGAGACGGCCCAGGGCATGTTCACCAACTTCGCCAACGTGCTGGCGACGAGTCGCAAGAAGCCGCCCTTCGGCATTGCCCAGATCGGCAAGGCGTTCCGCAACGAGATCACGCCGCAGAATTTCATCTTTCGTACCCGCGAGTTCGAACTCATGGAGATGGAGTACTTCGTTCCTCCGGCCGACGCGGATGAGTGGTATCGCTACTGGATCCAGAACCGACTCGACTGGTACATCGATCTCGGTATTCCGGCCGAGCAACTTCGACTGCACGAGCACGAGAAGAAGGACCTCTCGCACTACTCGCGTGGCACGACGGACGTCGAGTTCGCCTACCCCTGGGGGTTCGATGAACTCGAAGGTATTGCCAATCGCGGGGACTACGACCTCACCCAGCACGCCAAGGCGTCGGGAGTGAGTCTCGACTACTTCGATCAGACGACGAACGAGCGCTACACGCCCTACGTGATCGAGCCGGCCGTTGGCGCGACCCGACTGTTGATCGCCTTCTTGCTGTCGGCCTATCACGAGGATGAGATCGAGGGCGAAGTGCGAACGGTGCTCCGCCTCGACTGGCGTCTCGCGCCCCACCAGGTGGCCGTGTTGCCGCTGTCGAAGAAGCCCGAACTCGAAGGCGTCTCGCGCGAGGTCCTCGACATCCTCCAGCCCCACTTCATGTGCGATTACGACGTCACCCAGTCCATCGGCCGCCGCTACCGACGTCAGGACGAAGTCGGTACGCCCTTTTGCATCACCGTCGACTTCGACACGCTCGAAGACCGAGCGGTGACGGTGCGCGACCGCGACACCACCGAGCAAGTCCGGGTGAAGATCGACGACCTCCTGGCGACGTTGCGCGAGCGCACGAACCAGCACTAGCCGTGGCCTACGACCAGCGAGGCCTGAAGTTCGGCTCCGTGGCCGAACAGTACGACCAGTTCCGCCCCGGACCACCGGCCAGCGCGGCCGAGTTCTTCGGTGACCTCACTGGCCGTGACGTGCTGGAAGTGGGCGCCGGGACGGGCAAGTGGACCCGTTTCCTCCTCGAACTCGGCGCGGTGGTCACTGTCGTTGAACCGGACGACGACATGCGCGCAGTGCTCGTTCGACGAAGTCCCGACGTCCACGCCATCCAGGGCGCGGCGGAGAGTCTTCCGGTCGGTGACCGATCCTTCGACACGGTGCTCGTCTCGTCAGCGTGGCACTGGTTCGAGCAGCCCGACGCGACCAATGAAATGGCCCGTGTCCTGCGCGACCACGGTCACCTTGTGGTCTTGTGGAACGGCTTCAGTTGTGACGTGCCGTGGATCGCATCGCTCGTTGCGTTACGTGAGCGGGCGGGTGACGAGGGCAAACGACCGAGGGGCTGGTCGGCGGAGTTCTCGACCGAGAGTCCCTTCGACATTGAGCGCCACGTCGAACTGAAGTGGGAGTGGACGCGCACGGTCGAGGAGATGATCGCGCTCTTTGGTACCTATTCGGGCGTCATCATTCAAAGCGACGACGACCGACGGGAACTGCAAGACGAGTTACGACGACGTCTCGAACCGATCGCGGTCAACGGCGTCGTACAAGTACCGATGACCGTGCGGGGCACGATCGCCAAGCGGCGAGCGCGCAGCTAGGGACGAGGCGGTATCGAATAGGTCACTTGGGATTTCGCGACGAGTTCGGCTGAGTCTCGTGAAAACAGTTCGACGTCGACGACCGCCAAACGTTTCCCGAGTTTGAGTATCCGCGCCTTCGCCATGATGTCCGTGAGTTCGGGCTTTCGCAAGAAGTCGATGTGCAAGCTCGTCGTGACGGCCAAGACGACCGGTCCAATCTGCGACATGATCACGACCCATGCCGACGTATCGGCGAGGGTCATCATGACCGGTCCCGAGACGGTGCCGCCCGGTCGACCATGTCGATCGGTGATGGCGTAACTCATGAGAACGAAGTCGTCGTTGACCTCTTCGACGTGGGGCACATCGGCGTCGGGGAAGCCGCCTTGGAGGATGGCTTGTAGCTCGTCGACACCGAGGACGGGCATGACTAGGCCGCTTTGCGGAATCGATTCACGGCGAGTGGCGCCAAGAACGCGATAAGTCCGACCGACCAGGCGAGCGAGATCCACACCGAGTTCCCGTGCGCCTGGCCCAGCATGAGACCCCGCACAGCATAAGTTGCCTGACTGATCGGTTGATTGTTCGCGAAGCCCTGGAGCCACCAAGGCAACGACGACAACTGAACGAAGATCACCGACGCGAACACCAGCGGGAAGATCAAGGGGAAGGTCATGGCCTGCGCGGCCTCGGCACTTGGTGCCGCGAGACCAATGAACGCGAATCCCCACGAAAGGCTGTAGGCGAAAGCCAACATGACCAGACACGCCTCGATGTAGGGGATGAAGCCGCCGTCGGGTCGAAAGCCCACGAGGAAGCCGACGCCGGTGATGATGATGAGCACGACGACGCTGCGCAACATGTCGGCCAAGGTGCGCCCGCCGAGAACGGCCATCCGGGCCATCGGGAGCGCTTTGAATCGCTCGATGAGTCCCTTCTGGAGATCCTCGGCGAGGCCGATGGCGGTATTCACCGAGCCGAAGATGACCGTTTGCACGAGAATGCCCGGTATGAGGTAGTTGACGTAGGTCGTGCCCGTGATGTGGATGGCGCCACCGAACACGTATCGGAACAACAACACGAACATGATTGGTTGGATGATGGCGAAGACCACCAAGGTCGGCGTGCGAAAGAGTGCGATGAGATTGCGCTTGGCGAGCGTCCGCACGTCACTGAAGGTCCAGTACAACGCCGAGCGATGACGGGCAGTCGTCGAGGTCGTCGTGGTCATACCTTCGCCTTTCGCTTCGCGCGTCGACCGGTCGCCGGGGCTTCATCGACGTTGTCGTCGACGTCGTCGGCCTTGTGCCCCGTGAGACTCAAGAACACGTCGTCCAAGCTGGGCTCGCGTAACGCGAGTCCTACGAGCGTGATCTGCGCGGCGTCAATGCGACGCAGGGCGTCGGCCGCCGCCGCCGGGCCGTTGCTCACGGTCGCCTCGATGACCGTGCCGTCGACGTTCGCCGGCTTTTCGGGTATGCCAGCGATGAGATCATTGGCGCGCTTTGCGTCATCGGTCGTCGCGAACGTGAGGACGAGGACGGTGTTGCCGAGTTGACTCTTCAATTGAGCCGACGTGCCTTCCGCGATGATCTTTCCGTGGTCGAGCACGACCAGTAGTTTGCAGAGCCGGTCAGCCTCCTCGAGATACTGCGTGGTCAGCAGAATGGTGGTGCCGCCCTCCACGAGTCGTTCGATGATGGACCAGAGGTCCTGGCGACTCTGGGGATCAAGTCCGGTCGTCGGTTCGTCCAAGAAGAGGATCGGCGGATTGGCCACCAGCGCCGCGGCCAGGTCGAGGCGACGTCGCATGCCTCCGGAGTAGGTCTTGGCCTGTTTGTTGGCGAAGGCGTCGAGACCGAAGTCCACGAGCAGTTCGTGGGAACGTCGTATCGCCGTGGACTTCTCCATGTGATTGAGGAAGCTCACCATTCGAAGGTTCTCGAAGCCGGTCAGGTTCTCGTCGACCGCGGCGAACTGTCCCGCGAGTCCGATCACCCTTCGCACGTGTCCGGGGTGCCTCACGACGTCGATGCCGTTCACCATCGCGGTGCCCGACGTCGGGGAGAGAACGGTCGAGAGGATGCGCACCATCGTCGTCTTGCCCGAACCGTTGGGCCCAAGGAGCCCGAAGACCTGTCCGGTGGGCACCCGAAGCGTGACCCCATCGAGGGCACGAAAGTTGCCGTCGTGGAACGTTCGAACGATATCGGTGGCCTCCACGGCGAACTCGGGCATGGGGAGCAGTGTAGGCGGAGATTGCTGAAGCCCTGATGCCCCCGCGAGAGAGAACCGGTACCTTCTTCCTATGGCCATTACTGAAAGTGAGATCGCCCAGGTGCGGTCGGCGACTGACATCGTGGCGCTCATCAGTGAGGTGGTGGCCCTAAAGAAGACCGGTCGACGATGGACCGGACTGTGCCCGTTTCATGGCGAGAAGACCCCGTCGTTCTCGGTGAACGCTGAAGAGGGCCGTTACTACTGCTTCGGGTGTCACGTGTCCGGCGACCAGATAACTTTCGTGCGCGAGATCCAACATCTCGACTTCATGGACGCGCTTCGACAGTTGGCCGATCGCGCGGGCATCGAACTACACGAAGACGCGAATGCCGGTCCCGCTCGCAAGGAACGCCAGGAGACACTGGCCGCGATGGAGAAGGCGGTCGAGTGGTATCACGACCGGCTCTTGAACGGGCCCGACGCACGACCGGCCCGTGAATACTTGCGCGCCCGTGGGATCAATGGTGACGTCGCTCGACAGTTCAAGCTCGGCTGGGCGCCCGATGAGTGGGACGCACTCGCCTCGTCGCTCAAATTGCCCGAGAAGGTGCTGCTCTCGACGGGACTTGGCTTCGTCAACAAGCGCGACCGCAAACAGGACGCGCTGCGCGCCCGACTCATCTTTCCGATCTTCGATCCCGGTGGCAAGGCGGTCGCGGTCGGTGGTCGAATATTGCCGCCGCCCTACGGACCGAGCGAGCGACCGGACGGCCGCGTCGAGGCGAAGTACAAAAATAGCCCCGAGACGTCGATCTATTCGAAGCGTCGAACGCTGTACGCACTCAACTGGGCGAAGGACGACATCATCAAGTCTGACGAGATCATCGTTTGCGAGGGCTACACCGACGTCATCGCATTCTTCAGTGCCGGTATGCCCCGGGCCGTCGCGACGTGCGGTACCGCACTCGGCGAAGAGCATTTCAAGACAATGCGCAACTTCGCGAAGCGCATCGTCCTCGCCTACGACGCCGACAAGGCGGGACAGAGCGCGGCGGCGTCGGTGTATCAGTGGGAGAAGGCCAACGAGGTGGACGTCTACGTGGCGCACCTCCCCAAGGGCAGTGACCCCGCGGAGTTGGCGCAGAAGGACCCCGAGGCACTTCGAGCGTCGATCACTGACGCCGTCCCTTTCTTGCGGTTTCGACTCGACCGGGTCATCGATGACGCGAACTTCGCCACGGCAGAAGGTCGAGTGCGTGCCGCCGAGCGCGCAATGAGCGTGCTCGCTGAGCACCCGAGCGAACTGGTCCGCGACGAATATCTCATGCAAGTGGCCGACCGGCTGCGTCTCGAGCCGTCACAGCTGCGCCCACGCGTCGCGGAACTTTCTCGCAACCCGACGTCGCGTACGACGAACGAACCATCTTCGTCCCCTGACGATCGCCGCCTCCGCGTCGAGCGATCGCCGATGCCGCGTCCCGGTCTGGAGGCACTTCGCTTGCGGGTCCACTTTCCGAGCGACGTAAAGGAACGTCTCATCGCTCCCTATTTCGTGAACGACGTGCAACGAGAGATCTTCGAGGGACTCTCAACCGACAAGTCGCTCACCGAGGTGATCGACGACTTACAGCGCCGAGGGGAGGAGGAGGCCTCACAGATCCTCAGTCAACTCGCGGTCGACGAACTCGACCGCGAGTACACGCTCGAGGACGTGACGGCGGTCGTCTCGCAACTGATTCGAAGTGCCGTCAATCTGGAGTTAAAGCATGTCGCACGTGACCTGCGAGATGGGCTTATGACACCTGACGTCGCGGACGTCACCGTGCGTGACGTGAAGGAACGCGTGAATCTCCTCGAGGGACCGTCGAGTGAAGTCGCGGAGAACGATCTGCGCCAATGGCTGATCGAACGAACCTCCACTAGGTCGTCGTGAGCGAGAGGTCCGCAGGCCTCATTGGCGGACTGGAAATGATGGCGCCGCTCAGCGCGGATGACGAGCGCGCCCTCTATCCGATCATTCAACAGGGTCGTCGCGCGGAAGTGGCGTTGCTCACCGGCGCGGTCGCCGACGCCTCTGAACGACGGCGGTTGCTGCGCCAACGGCACTCGGGGCAAGAGGCCGAGGGTCAACTATTGCGCGCCACATTGGGATTGGTGCGCACACGCGTCATGGAGCGCGGTTATCGATTCGGTAACGACGAACTCGAAGCTGCCGGCGTCGAAGCGCTCGTCAATGCACTTCGGCGTTTCGACCCTGAGAAGGGCACGCGGCTTTCAACCTACGCGAACTACTGGATCATGAAACTCGTCAATCAATCGATCCAACAACAGGTTGGACTGAGTGACTCAGAGATGCGTTTGATACTCCAGCTACAGAAACTCATGCGCACCGAGACGAAGAAGGAACTCACGAAGCGCGATGTCGCTCGCTCGCTCAACATCAGTCAGGCGAAGGCGCAAGAGACTATGCAACTCAACCGAGAACTGCAGTCGCGCCGCTTTGCCACGTCAGAGTTGAAAGACGAGAGTGAACTGCACCCACGCGGCGATCAAGCGGACGCGCCACCGTGGGTGATCGACGCGCTGCGACGGATCTGCGGTGACGACTTCGACGCATTCTGGCAGTTCACGTTCCGGACCATGCCTGTGGAAGAGATCGCGAGAAGCTTACGGAATATCGCGCCAAGGGATGACCAAGCGCATCGAACGATGTCGACGACTCGTGCGCGAGAGCCCCGAGGCGGAGCAGTTGCTGACTTGGTTTGCTCATCAATAGCCCACGAAAGGCGGGTGCTAATGTTGCTCTACCTTCGGGTGCATTCCCAGATAGCTCAATTGGCAGAGCAAGCGACTGTTAATCGCTAGGTTGCAGGTTCGAGTCCTGCTCTGGGAGCTTAAGTACATGTGAGCTGAAGTACATGGGAGCTTAAGTACGGTGGTACCCGAAGGGCCGTAGCTCAGTGGTTAGAGCAGGGGACTCATAATCCCTCGGTCGTGGGTTCGATCCCCACCGGCCCTACTGTTCGATCTTCACCCACCGATGAGTTTTGGGGCTACTCATAGTCTAAGAAACATGGCGTCACTGTTGACGTCGTAAAGGAGAGTATGAGATGTCCGTGCCTGTAACAACTTTTGATGATGTCTACAGCGATCCAGACGCAGTCGCAGTTTCTTGGGAAGAGACACGGCAGATCCTCGAGACGGCAGAACTCTTTTGGGTCTGCACTGTGCGACCAGATGGTCGCCCGCACGCCACGCCTGTGGTCGCCGTTTGGGCGGAGGATGCAATCTGGTTTTCGACCGGATCCGACGAACAGAAATTTGTCAATCTCAACGCAAATCCGCACGTGGTGCTTATCACCGGCTGTAACCAGTGGCAATCCGGCCTGGACGTCATCGTTGAAGGTGACGCTGTGCAAGTTACGGACGACGTGGTGCTTAGGCGCATCGCCGGAGCTTTCTCGACTAAGTGGGATGGTCGATGGCAGTTCACTGTTCGAGACGGAGGCTTTCGTGGCGACGACGGGAGCGGCGGAGCGGAAGTGTTTTCAGTGAACCCCGTCAAAGTATTCGGACACGCTAAAGGTGATCCGTTCGGCGCGACTGCGCACAGATTCAGTCGAACAATCTGATCTCAAAAATCCCACGTTTCATCCCACATACCAAACCGACACCACGGGACCAAACCGACATCACCGGACAAAGAATTCAGACATTTTCGGACCAATCCGACGCCACCGGACGAGTCCGACCGATTGCTCCCACCTCATAATCCCTCGGTCGTGGGTTCGATCCCCACCGGCCCTACTAATTGTCCGTTTTCTACTTAAGAAGATGTCAACGTTGCTTGTTTGGATGGCTACGCCAGGGTTTGTAGCTGGGCAACTACGTCGATCAAGGGAGCCGTCACATCAATTTCAATTGATGCCGTTGCTCGAAGTCGCGGTTCAATCTCAGATAGATAGCGAAGTATCTCCCGCCTCTCTTCGTCACTCTTGCCGTACGGATTAGTGGAACGATTGGTCACTCTTTCAAGGATTACCTCTACCGGTGCGGAAAGGAGAACCACGTGGTCGAATCTTGAATAGAACTTGCCTTGGTTGGTCTTACAGCCAGCGACGAAGAGTTGTCCGTGTTCGTACTTGTCGAGCATCGCGTCAATAGCTTCTTCCCTCCAAATCCAGTCCGGAGATCCATCGGATTGCGTAGTCCAGACGCTCCATTCATCGGTATCAGTGTCAACAGATTGGTATCCGCGCGAACTGAGAAGCTCCAGGCATGCGGACTTTCCAGTCCCCGACATTCCGGTCACCAACACCTTCGCCATTGAATCACGATACCGAAGGGGGTCGCGTTCAAATCTGTAGGCAGACGATCCTCGATTCGAGGTTCCAAATCCCACGTTTCATTTCACATACCAAACCGACGCAATCGGACCAATCCGACATCACCGGACGAAGAACTCAATCGATTCCGGATGATTCCGACATCTCTGGACCAGTCCGACCGTTTGCTCCCACCTCATAATCCCTCGGTCGTGGGTTCGATCCCCACCGGCTCTTCATCATGTCAAACCACGAAGGTTGGGTCACTTAACGCCGGTGCAGGAGCTCGGTCCCTGGTACGTACCGGAGAAGCCGCCGACAACCGACAGGGACAGACCGGTCACCGAAGAACCCGAGACCGTGAAGGAGTAGTGCGCCGAGTTGTTGGGCCACGACTGGATGTACGGGCCACTTCCGTTGGTGCCCGTTGTGAGCACTGCACTGCTGAGTGTGGTGCCCGGGTATTGCGCCTCGAGCGCAGCAATGGCCGTCGATACGGTCGCTCCGTCAGCCTGGCATGCGGCAACCGCGCTCTTGCTGGTGATGCCACCAAGGGCGAAGATGACGACTGCGGCCAAGATACCGAGCACAACGATGACGATGAGAAGTTCGATCAAGGTGAAACCGTTGATCTCTCCAGCATCTCGCATCCGCTTCAGTCTTTGAAAAGCGTCATTCATCGTTCATTTTCGTCTTGCAAAGTAGCAACAACTTTTGGTGTTGCTCCACTGAGTTGCGTGCTCAACCTTTTGGAAGCGTTGCAATGAATGACTCGGCACCATTACCTTGTCCTTTGGTCTCGCCCCCTTAGGAGCACGCATCGAAACACCGTTCAATATCAAAAAGTTAGTATTTCGGAGTCATACGAAATGGGATACCAAGGTCTGCTCTGGTCAAGAAAATCCCACATTTCATCCCACATAGCAAGCCGACCCCACCGAACGAAACCGACACCACCGGACGAATCGAACACCAACGAACACTATTTCCTTCAAATATGGATGTATCCGAACCACCCGACCATTGCGTCCGAAAGCATCCATCTCCTAAACCGTTGGTTCGCCCAACGGCTCCAACAATGCACGTCGTCGAAGAGAGTTACCAACGAACCACAATGCATTAGGGCGAGTCGAATTTCACATTCTGCTAGGACGGCGTGCGCCCCAAGGCGAAGAATTCGTCATTGGGGCGCAGTTCGAGAGCATGGACCAATCGGTTTGACAGTGCGTAGAACGCCACGACGGATGAAATGTCCCAGATTTCTTCTTCCGTGAAGCCGACCACGATGAGCGTCTCCCGGTCCGACTCAGTGATTTCCTGCGGACGGGCAGACAACTTGACCGCGTAGTCCAGCATGGCTTTATGGCGAGAATCGAGCGGTGCGTGACGATAGTCAATTGTGATCTTGTCGGCGAGGATTGCATCACCAGAGAGCAGTCGGAGATTCGCTCCGTGCGATACGACGCAGTATGTGCAATTCGCGTTGGCGCTCGTGACCACGACAATCATCTCGCGTTCGACGGCGCTCAGTCCGCCATCGTGTCCCATGACTGCGTTGCGGTACGTGAAGAATGCTCGAAATTCGTCAGGTCGATGCGCGAGCGCCCGGTACACGTTGGGGATAAATCCGAGTCGTTCACGAGCCTCGAGAATCTGCGTCCGCACGTCTTCGTCGAGATCATCGAGATCGGGAATTGGAAAACGGCTAATGATAGACACCATCACTCCTAATGTTGCTCAGGCACAGAATTGCGTGGCGAGTCGCGTCGCACAAGATTAACGTTCGACGTTCGCTCGCGTTGGCGCTCTCCCAAAGGGGACTGAGCGACGGAGGGTCTATGGACCCGGAGAACGCTGACCCGCGCGTTCACGCACAAGCGACGAGGGCACGGCCTGGACACCGACGCGAGATCAGAGCGCGGTTGTCGTCACAGTGACTCGGTTCTGCGAACGGGTACTTACCCAGACAACCTTCCAGTCGATCTTGACCCGCGCGTAGAGGTAATCCGCTGTCGAGAGCGCGCGATTTCGCGCGAGACTCGGATTGGAGAGCGCATAACCCGTGATCGTCACCTTCGACCCGGTTTTGAGTTTTCTGGCCAGCGCTTGGAGTTGAGACTTGTCTAACGCGCTGAGCGTGAAACTTCCCGCCGCAAAACTCAGGTTGAGGGCGGCCGGTATCCTGGGCTTCTTCGCTGGAACGGTAGTGGTCGGACTTGACGTCAGGGGCGTGATTGAGAAGGTCATGGTCGACACCGCACCGGCCGGCTCGGAACCTCCGGTCTGGAGCAGACAGCACGTCCATTGAGTTCCCGTTCCGGTCCAGTAGCCGTTGTTCAGACTTGTGAACGAGGGAGCTGAGCCTGGCGTGCCGCTCAGAACATTCATCGAGAAGCCGTTGTTGGCGGGCAACGTCACGATGACGTCGACATCCATGTTTGGAACGAGGGAAATGGTCACGACGCACTGCGTCGCGCTCGACGCGACGCACGTGACGCCTAATGAACCCTGGGCCGACGCGGTCGTTACGAACGTGGACGCGCAAATGGCGGTACTCAGGAGCGCGGCCACGGCCAAGCGCGAGGAGATCCCTTGCCACCTCAAGCGTGCATCATAGGTGGCCACCCTGGCGAGCACCAGGGAGTCTGTCTCCGAAAGACCCGGCCCGAGCAGACCCGGTGTACGCCGCTCCCCTCGTCACGGACGGCGTTCGACTGCCAGTGCCACGAGTTCCGCGGTGGGCGGTGTCAAGGGCGCAGGGAGACTGCGCGGGTCGAACCACTCGAGTCCCGTGAGCTCATCATTGGCGATGAGGCCGGGGCGGGCGAGGCGATAGACGCGGCGAAACACACGTCGAGATGGAGCACTGGCTCCACGACGGATCGGCACCTGTAGGACGCGAGAAGCACATTTATCGGAGCCGGGTGTATCTGCGCCGCGAGCCCGGCCTCCTCGAGGAGTTCTCGAGCAGCGGCGGCGATGAGGCTGGAGTCGCCCGGGTCCAGGTGCCCGCCGAGCGGCCCCCACCGCAGGTAGCGGTGGTGACGGGCGAGGAGCACCAGCCCACCATCGTCGATGACGATGACACTGGCCACGAGGTGGGCGCCGCCGCGCCGACCGACATCGAGGAACGTCAGTGCCCGTGCCCATAGCGCTTCACGGCCAGGGGGCACAGGGCTCGTCGTGAGGAGTGCAGTCGCCGAGGCCCACTGTTCGGCGGCGTGGCGCGCATCGCTCGATTGAGTCATGGTCTTCATCGTAAGAGACTGTCCCCGTGCGCTGCTCGAGCGCACTCACGTGACCCATCATCAGAACCTTCGATGTTAAGTGGCGACGGAAACGGTGGCCGAGCGCTAGGGACTATCTATGAACCACGCGCAACGTCTGGCATGTGCAACTCCTGCAGGATTTACTCCAGGCCCATTGACGACGCCGACGATAATTCTCAGTTACTCGATCGGCCCACGGGAGGGATCGTCGGTGCGGTTCACTCCGTCGTCCGATTTCTGACCAAGGATGTCAATACCGCGCAAGATGTCGTAGCCGTCCGCCTCGGAAGCGTCCGAATCCCGGCGTTCACCGGCCGACCGTGCGCTCGAGGACTGATCCGCATCGATGAATCCTGCCCTCTGGACCACGCGACTCTTGCGAAGTCTGGCTACTTCACGCAAGGGGTCGGTGTGAAGTCCGCGAATGGATTGGAAGTAATGAAAGATGAACCAAGCCGCGAGTACCGCGGCCACCGCCAAGCAGATTGACGCCGACTCGAGAAAACCGGGTGTTGCAGCACTGACGATCCCTCCGATGAGCACCAGAGCGATGAAGAGGCGCGTCAACGTATTGAACAGGCGAGCTCGGAGAAAGCGTTCAAGTCCCGCGACTTGAGCCGTCGCTTTTTCCAGATCAGTCCTGCTGTCATCCATGGAAGATCCTCTTGCGTCAGTCCCTTTGCCCAACGGTGCTGGCGACTCTCGAAGCCTACTCAGAGTCTTTCGAACGCATCTCGAGAGAACCTTCCGACTGTTCGCTTCGACCTCATAATCCGTCGGTCGTGCGTTTGATCACCGCCGGCCGCACCATTCGCGAACGTCCGTGGGGTAGGTCGATGGCACATACCGTAATGCGAACGCCATCGATCGAAACTCAACGTCTTGGAACCAACCGCATTTGGTTGTCTTCACGTTCCACCTCCATTGCAAAATCGAAGCGATCAACGTCCGTTGCAAATTGGACGTCTTGGCGATGAACGTGTTCGTTATCTGATCCACGGATCTGTAGTGCCCAGGGCGTTTGCGCAACTGCTCTCGCCGTTGCAACTGCATCAATGGGATCACCACGCCGCGCACGCTCGATCAATTGTGCGGTGAGCAGATCGTCTTCACCGTTGTCTGAGCCGTCAGCGAAGCGTCCCGTTATCACGTAGGTCGGCGGCGTCGCGTCAATTGCGTTGATCGCGGCCGCGGTCGCTGAAGCGCAAACGAGGCTCGCGGCAAGAAGTCGGTCCGCGGTTGCGGCGGCGATCACGCCTTGAGTGCCCGCGGAAGTTCGCTGCACCAATACCCGACCTTGCACGTCTGCGTTGGCGATGGCGACTGGCGAATTCGAAAAGTCAAATCCCTTCGGCCTCTCTCCATGTACTTCTCCCATCGTTAAGGCTCCGGGAATACTTCGAGCGAGGTCCAACGCCTCTGCAACGGTGCCGACGAGAAGTATTGAAGTTGCTCCCGCTCCAAACGCGTAGGCCGCTGTCGTGAAGGCCCTCAACACGTCTATAGCGACGACGACGCCCTTGACCTCCTGAAGTTCCCAATTCGCGACAAACTTCGCCTGACTCTCCATGCAACGAAGTTAGAACCCTTAAGCGGGCCTCTTCGCTTCAATCAGGAAGCGCGTCGAATGGGATTGAAAACTGCCGGTCCTCTCAATGTGTTCGTGCATCTCCAGAAGACGCGTTCTATAAGCATCGACGGAGAAGTCTGGAACGGTCCAGATGACTTTTCTTAAGAAGTAGACAACGGCGCCGACATCGAAGAATCGAATTGGCAGTGACTCCTCTTTCAGATCAATCACTTCCAGTCCGACGGACGTGGCCGAGGCGACCGCCCGTTGAGTACTTCGAACATCTGAAATCGGCTGAGGGCCCATCATGAAATCCGTGAGTTCGCTGTTCGTTCCAACCCCAACCTGTTGCGAAAGATACGTCCCTCCGGGTTGCATCACTCTTGCAATCTCCTTCCACAACGTGGTGGTGGGGTGGCGACTACAAATGACGTCGAAACTGTCGTCGGAAAATGGAAAGTCAGCGTCATCGGGGATCTGGACGATCGAAGTTCCGTATCGTTCGAGATTGTGTCGAGCGATTGGGACATTTGGACTCCACGATTCGGATGCGACGATGCGCCCAGGAACGGGGTCGATGTGCGAAAGGACCTCGGCAAACCGTTCGCCACCGCCGGTCTGTAAGTCCAAGACAGCATTCGAACGAGCAATTCGATCTCGCAACGCGTGGGAATACCCCCACGAAGGGCGTGCCTCGGTCGCCCTCCCATCTAGCCATGAGAATTCCCAGCCCTCGGTCGGTTCAGAATTTGCCTCCTCGAGGAGTTGCTCGAATCTTTCGGTAGTTGACATGCGGCAATTATGTCGCTCGCCGAGTGAGTGTGAAACGATTGGCAAGTGAATGACGAAGAAGTATCTCTCGATGGAGGAGCGACATCGAAGGTAACGAGAGTCGGCAACGTTGTCTACCGATCGTCGAAGCCTCAAAGCAAGACCGTCCTCAACCTCCTGAAGTTTCTGGAAAGTGAGGGCTTTCCCGCATCTCCTCGACCGATCGGTGACGGCTTTGCTCCTGACGGTCGCGAGATGCTGGAGTTCATCGAGGGCGAGAGCCCCCAGCCATTCGCATGGTCCAATGAGGCGACCTATGAGATTGGGGAACTCCTACACAAACTTCATAGTGTCGCTTCGCAGTGGACACCTCCATCGGACGCCTACTGGCGCCCGTGGTTCGTGCGAGAGATGACGGGGCCGAGATCGGTGATTGGACACGGCGACCTCGCTCCCTGGAACATCCTGGCGAAGGAGGGGCGACCGGTGGCGTTCATCGATTGGGACAACGCCGGACCCCTCGATCCGGTGTGGGAACTTGCTCATGTTGCTTGGCAAAACGCATAACTCTACGACGAAGACGTCGCTCGAATGAACGACCTTCCCGACGCAGCGAAACGAGCGTTGCAGGCGAGATTGATCCTGGACGGTTACGGACTTGACTACTCGGACCGAGTGGGTTTCGTCGACCGAATGATTCACCTGGCAGTGTGGAGCGCTCGCGCGGAAGCAATCGAATTCAACGTTGTGCCCGATACTGTAAGTCCGAGCCCCAGCGGCTTTCCCGTTCTTTGGGCCGTGACCTGGCGGACGCGAAGTGCCGCCTGGATGCTCGATAGACGAACAACGTTGCAGAAGATCATTGAAAGTAGTTGATGCCGAGGGAGTTGAGGGAATGGGTGATCGAATCGTTGGCAAGGTATGCGTTGTTACGGGCGCCGGGTCCGGGATCGGGCGGGCTTCCGCCATCAGGCTCGCCGAAGAGGGTGGTCGCGTCTTATGCACTGACCTGAACGGCGCGTCCGCGAAGGAGACGGCCGAACTGGCGCGATCCGCCGGGGGCGTTGCCAGTTCGCGACAAGTTGACGTGAGCGATTCAACGGCCGTTGACGCGATGATTGACGACGCGGTCGAACGGTACGGAAGGCTCGACGTCCTGGTGAACAACGCCGGGGTGAATATTCCCGGTGTCCTGCACGAGGTCAGCGATGAGGTGATCGAGCGAACCTTGGCAGTGAACATCAAAGGGCAGATCTACGGATGCCGAGCGGCGATTCCCCACATGCTCGCGGGGGGCGGCGGTTCGATAGTGAACATTTCGAGCGTCAATGGCCTCGTCTCGGAGCCCTTCCTCGCCGTCTACTCCGCGTCGAAAGGCGCCTCGGTCATGCTCACGAAGGGAGTCGCACTCGATTACGCGAAACGTGGAATTCGTTGCAACGTGATCTGCCCGGGTTGGGTTGACACGCCAATCAACTACGCGCACGCCGAGATGCTGGGCGGCCTCGCTCACGTCTATGAAACCATCGATTCCTTCCAACCGATCGGCAGGCCGGGGGAGCCGCGAGAAATCGCGAATGTCGTTCTCTTCCTCGCCTCGGACGAGACGAGCTTTATGACTGGAAGCGTTCTCGCAGTCGATGGAGGAATGACCTCCCAGTAGTTGGTTGGTCTCAGGTTCTCGCAAGTGTCGCGTCGTACGATGAGTTCACCATGAACGATGCCACTGCGCGTTTTGCCATCGTTCGTCAAGAGTTGCCGGTTGAGTTCCGCGACGCCGATCTCGTGGAGAGTTGGTCGAACGACGTATGGGTCAACGAAGAACTGGCACTGCGGGTCTGCTGGCAAGGCGATCGGGAACGACTCTTACGTGAGCATGAACTACTGGCCGCTCTCCCGGATTCAGTTCCACATGCGTCCGTTGTGGCGTCAGGTCGAATTGCCAACCTGGCGTGGATGTTGCTACGACGAATACCTGGTGAACGTCTCGATCTGGTGTGGTCGACACTATCGATGGAGGCTCGCCGCGACGCCGTCGAGGCCCTCGGACACGTCTTGCGCAATCTGTACGAATGGGCGCCGCCGCTCGATATTCGAAAGAAGTTGCTGCAGTCAACACAGACCGTGCCTCGATCACGAGAAGCGGTCGTGGCATCCACGATCGTGCCTTTACCGCTAGAACGAGTCGGAGTCCTGCTCGACTGTTTCGCAGGTACGACCGGAATGAGTAAAGAGCTCCTTCGAAGAGTGGGAAGGCGTATCGATAGCCTCGGGTCAGTTGTCGCCGCCGCAGAATTTCGGGACGGCCACGTAGTGCACGGCGATGCGCATTTCGCCAACGCGCTGTGGTTCGAAGGTCGTCTGGTCGCCCTCCTCGATTTCGAATGGGCGCGTATTGGACCGTCAGACTTGGAACTGGAGGCCGCCTGTCGCGATGACCCGAACATCGAAGACGCGACCGATTTGGGGCCGATTCGTGACTCTGATGTGCCGATGTTGGTGTGGCTGCGCGTCGGATACCCAGAACTCTTCGGCGGAGAAAATCTGACGGAGAGGCTTTGGTTGTACGACCTTTGTTACCAGGTGAGACGACTATCACTCACAGGGGTCATCTCACTCGATCAACTACAACTCAAGCGCCTCAACATCCTTGCTGATCGGCCCCGTGTGAAGTTCGCGCGAGGAACCGCCCGAATGAACAATTGATCCGACAATTCCGCCAAAACGCGATTCGGCATTTTCCTTCACGTGGTGGTGGCCCTGCGACCTAGTCGCCAGGGCGACGGTCACGCACTCTTGATCGGCGGTTAGGTCCTCACGCCCGTGTAGGTCTCGATTGTGCCATTGGTGTCGTGGAACTTACCGGTCAGATTGTTGCCCACGATCGTCCCACTGTTATAGGAACGGTAGGACGTACCCTTCTGGACGACGGTGAGGGCGTAGTGGTGACCCGTCACGAGACACTTGCTAGTCGAGAACTCTCCCACCGCGGAGAGCGCACACACTCCGGTCGTCAAGTTCTCGGCGGTGACGTGGAAGATCCCTCCATTTGAGAGATGCCACGTACCACGGAACTGGACGTTCTTGCTCGCAGCATTCGCCGGTCCGACTCCGAGTGCCGCACAACCGATGACGCAGAATGCGACGATGAAGTTTCGACTCAAACTCGAACGCGCCCGAGTACGCATGCGGTCTCCTATTAGGTAAATGACGGGCACCGTCTTGGCGGCCCGGGTGGCACAGCGTGAGCATAATTCGTCGCGATAACCATTCCTCGTTATTCCGTTTGGGTCTTCTAGATTTAGCCAACTGGACCTGTCCTGAGTCCTCGGGCCAGATGAACTGGAGAATTCCGATCGTTTAGGACTGGAGTCGTCATGAGTCACTTCAATGAGATGGACCCTAGCGAGACGGTAGTGACGAAGGCCGTCAAAGGTCTAGTGGTCGACATCGTCGCCAAGCTCTGTGAACTCATCGAATCACGCGGCTTGAAACTCTTCGCCATCGTCGATCACAGTGGTGAAGCAAGGAGGGCGGGGCTTGAGTTACGCGACACGAAAGTCGTAATCTTCGGCAGTCCTCTTGCTGGAACCCCGGTGATGCAATCCGTGCCGCTGGTTGCGCTCGACCTCCCGCTCAAGATGCTCATCTGGGACGACGATGGCAGTACCAAGGTGAGCTATACGAACCCCGACGCCTTGGCTGCCCGCTACCAACTAAGTGACGAACTTAGCGCAGCTACTCAATGGCATCGGCCCGATCAGCGACGCTCTCGTCGCCACGTAAGACTTGTGTCGTGGTCGTCAACATCAGATACGTTGACGCAATCGACCTGAGATGTCCGGACGGGATTGGAGGGGAACAGATCCGAACAAGTTGCACTCCAAGATTCATGAGTGGTATCCGTCGACGAATTGGTCGAATCCTGACAGATAGTGCACGGTCAACTGCGTGCGATTGTGCTCGCTTCGCCCACGGAGCACCGGCTTCCTATTGACTGCAATTTCCCACAGCGACTGCTCGGAGAACGTGAGAAATAACCGACCTTGCAACATTCTGTGGGTATAGGGTTCGCCAGTAACGATCGGCGATGGACGGCTTCCGGCTACGTGTTCCAAGAACGCAACGTTGGGATCGGTTCGCGATGGTCATTACTAGGAAGCACCCTGCTGAGTAGAGAGGCATCGTGAAATGATTCGAGTTAGCGTCCTGTATCCAAACAGTGAGGAAGCGACCTTCGACAAGGCGTATTACCTGGACTCACATATGCCGATGGTGCGCGAGAAGTTAGGTCCGACGTTACTGAAGGATGAGATTTGGAGTGGCGTGAGTACTCCCGGTTCGCCACCTGCGGCGTATCTTATTTTGTTGCACATGTACTTCGAAAGCATGGAATCGTTCGGGGCCGGATTTCTGGAACACGGCGTCACGTTCATGGAAGATCTACCCAATTTCACCAATGTGGATCCGGTGCTGGAAGTCGAAGAGCCAGTTTGAATCTGCGTGTCATGATCTTGAAGATTTGAGGGCGAGCGCTCCACCTGGTGGTTTGTTGAACCGTGTCGCGATTGTGAAGGGCGCTGACATTGTGAGCGCATTAAAATCATCCCGTTTTCGAGCGATGTGCTGACGTGATGGTTCGAAATCAATCCAGAATCCACCTTTCTGCGTCGCCAAAAGGATGTGACGAAAGTACCTAGATCCGCTGATCCCCAACGGTGTAGACGTGGAGTTGGAGAGGTGGAATATGAAGTCACAAACTCGAATATCTGCCGTACTTGTCGTTTCGGTACTCCTGTTCGTTGTTGTTGGCATTGCACCAGCGGCTGCGACGTCGATGGCTCAGCTTCGAGCAGAGGCTCTGAGCATTCACCAGATGCCGGCCGGGTGGACGGCGCAGCGGCCCACCGAAGACCTACGGATGGGTTGCCTCACGCATCTGCTCGAGCCAAAGGGCGTCAAGGAGACCCACTTCGAAGAGGTCTATTTCCTTGGCCGAGGAAGTTTGCCCTTGCTGGTCGAGACGATGACCACCTATTCGAGTGTCACGGCTGCGTACAAGAAGATCGCAGCGGACATCGCAAGTTGTCACAGCGTGTCCGGAGTGCTGAAGGGATATCCGGTCACCGGTACCGTACGCCAATTGAGGATGCCTCACTATGGCAACGCCAGCGTCGTGTATTCGATCACTCTGGCCGGGAAGCACGTAACGGTGGGGTCCGACTACGCAATCGTTCGCAAGGGTGGCGTCGTCGTGGCTGTGTTGGAAGGAAACTATCCGGCCGTCAGTCTCAGTCAGTTCGAGGGTTTTGTTACGAAGGCAGTGGCAAAAGTCAAGTGACAGATGTACAGCACATCGCAAGAGCGCGTCGGCCAAACGATGTGTCTCGGATAGCCACAGCGATGGTGAACGTCGTTCGGTGCCTATGGGTGAGGACAACGTCGAGGCAACCAACGACGCTGACTTCGACCCATTCGATTTGTGAATAGTATTTGACGCTCGAGAACAGGAAAGGCTCCTGATCAACGTACGTTTCTAAGAATGATTGTTCGCGAGGTCAGTGAGTCGAATTCGGTCGACTTTGCCAACGGGAGTTCGTGGCAGTTCACTGAGCACGCGGAACTGACTCGGCACTTTGTACGGCGCGAGACTCGTGCGACAGTGCTCCGTGAGTTTGTCAATGTCCAACGTGGCGTCGTACTTCGAGACGACGAAGGCAATGCCCGTTTCGCCCCAGCGTGGATGCTCGATGGCGACGACCGCCGCGTCGTCAACGTCGAGGTACGCGGCGATGACCTGTTCGACCTCCGCCGGGTAGACGTTCTCGCCTCCGGAGATAAACATCTCTTTCGCGCGTCCACAAATCCGGTAGTACCCTGCGACGTCGCGCTCGGCAACGTCACCCGTGCGTAACCATCCGTCATCAAACGTGGCCGAGGTTGCCGCGGGATTTTTCCAGTATCCGGGAAAGACGTTTGGCCCCTTGACGTAGATTTCCCCGCGTCCTTCGCCGTCGACAAATGAATCGGTGAGGTTATCGTGTAGTGCGACTTGCACGTACGCGTACGGCTTTCCGACTGAACCGAGATGTGAGCGGGCATCTTCGGGTGCGAGGCAGAGGACGTTCGGCGACGCCTCGGTGAGTCCATAACCTTGAACGACCTCGACGTTGCGTGACTGCCACGCTTCGATGAGTGCAAGGGGCATCGACGCTCCGCCGACGAGTACCCGACGCAAACTGGTGAGATCAGCACTCTCGAAACGCGGGTGATGGGCGAGCAACAGGTACGTTGCCGGAACGCCCATCATCGTCGTGATGCCTCGGCGTTCGATGATGTCGAGCACTCGTTCGGGTTCGAACGATGATTCGAGAACGACGGTCGCCCCCTTCCACCAGGCGAGAAGGGGCTGGACATTCCATCCCCCCACGTGAAACTGGGGCAGTACTTGCAGGACAACATCGTCACCGCCCATGGGTGCGGCGAGGTCGAATCCAACGTTCGTCCAGAAGCAATTCGCGTGTGTCAACACCACACCCTTCGGGACACCCGTCGTCCCCGACGTTGCGATGATGAGCAGACCGTCGTCGTCCGCGACGAGAGGTAGTTCGTAAGTCGTTGCAACCGGTCCTAACTCTCGTTCGAGGTCTTCGATATCAAGGACGGTGGGCACGTTCGCCATCAAGTCACAGGCCTCATTGATCTGTGGTCGATGAGATGGTGACGCGCAGACGAGAGCCGGTTCGAACGTCTGAAGTTGGGCGACGATTTCGCGCGGCGTGAGACGCCAGTTCAAGGGCGTGAGTATCAGTCCCGCTTTTGCACAGGCAAAAAACAGTGCGACGTGCTCAGGTCGGTTCTCGGTAAGGGTCGCCACGCGGTCACCGGGGGAGAGCCCGTAGTGGAGGAGCGCGCGAGCTAGTTGACTCGACGTCGCTTCGAGTTGTTCATAGGTGATCGTGCAGTCGTTGAATTCGATAGCGCTTCGTATCGGAGTCTGTCGTGCACGCTCTGTAATCCAACGACCGATGACGTGAAGGTTCGTGGTGAGCTCGCTCATCGGGCTAATCAGCTCCAGTTGCGGTGCCGTCTCCTGTAGGGAACTCACTCGAGGTTGGTGGATAGACGGTTGTCCCATCGCTATACGGTGCACTCGTATTGCCGCCGAGCATGCGTGCGATGATCACCATCATCTCGTCGAAGACCTCCGGAGGAACCGCCTTGGCCTCATCCCAGATAATCCAACGAAGTCCGACGGACTCGCCGATCGCCATCAGCAACCAGGCCAAGATCATCGGATCGCCAGGAGTGACATCACCCGCGTCCATGGCTTGACGCAGCGGCGCAACGTAGCCCTCCGCCACCTTTTCGTAGTGATTCCGAAGTGCGCCTGGCGAGACGAATTCCGCTTGGCGAATCACTCGATAGAGAGCCGGATGTTCTGAGGTAAATCGGAAAAATCCAGCAAAACCAAGGCGTTCAGCTTCTAAACGAGACGTCGCCCCTCGAGCGGCCTCGGACATCGCGTGACGAACACGACGGTTGAGATCCGCGACGACTTCGTCGAAAATCTCCTTCTTGCTACGAAAATAGACATAGAAAGTACCTTGAGCGACGCCGGCCGCCTCAGTGATCTTGACAATCGACGCGTCGTAGTAACCGAAGGAGTTGAACACTTCTTCGGCCGCCTGGACCAGCTTGCTGCGAGTGCGCGCGCCCTTTCCTTTGCTCGATTTCGCGGGGACGGGCAGACTCTCCGTGGTCGAGGTCCGGCGGACCTGAGGCCCCGGGTCGAACCGAGAAGTCATTCGTCACGGACACCCCCGAGAGTCACTTCGTGCACATCGCGTACTCTATCGACTTACTTCGAGCGGCCGGAAAGAAGATTTCTTCAATCTTCCTGCGACGGTCGGAGGGTTACGACTTCGCATCATGGTTGACCGTGAAACGCGACGTGCACCCCTCTTTAGCAACGATCGGAAATTCTGCGAAGTGATGAGTCATCGCGGTTGCAAACGACGTAACCGTCGGACGGCAATTGTCGTGTCGCTCCCGAAAATCTCGTTCACGCGAGAATCGAGTCGCTATTGTCTGGAACACTTCACGGGGGACGTGATGCAAAGATTGGAGCAGCGATGTCAATCGTTCAAGGTCACACGACCGACAAGTTTGCGTCGTTGCGTGACGTCTTCGAACGACAGTTGACGAGCGGCGAAGACGTGGGCGCATCTGTCGCCGTCGTGTTGCGGGGCGAATTGGTCGCGGACATCTGGGGTGGGTTTATCGACGAAACGATGACCGAACCGTGGCAACGCGACACGATTTTGAACGTATGGTCGGTGACGAAGACCATGACCTTTCTCGTCGCGTTGATGCTCCATGATCGCGGTGAACTCGACTTCGACGCTCCGGTTGCCAAGTACTGGCCGGAATTTGCCCAGCGGGGCAAAGAGTCCATCGAGGTTCGTCACGTCATGGGTCACACTTCGGGACTCTCCGGCTTCGAGACAGCGTTGAAGCCGGAGGACCTCGCGGACTGGGATCTCTGCGTGAACCTTCTCGCGGCGCAAGCTCCGTGGTGGGAGTCCCGCACGGTTTCGGGCTATCACCTCGTCACGCAGGGATACCTGATTGGCGAACTCGTGCGTCGCATCACGGGTACGTCATTTGCTAAGTACTTCAAGTCCGAGGTGACCGACGTTCTCGACGCGGACTTCCACGTTGGTCTGCCCGAATCGGAAGAGGCTCGCGTAAGTTTCGTGATCCCGGGCGAAGGGAACGTCGTCGAGGGAATGGATCCAAGTTCGATTGCGTATCGCTCGTGGATGTCGCCACCTATCGATTTTACGTGGCCGAGGCAGAGGTGGTGGCGCGCAGCGGAGATCCCCGCCTCGAACGGGCACGGTAATGCGCGTTCGGTCGCGTTGATCCAATCGATCGTCGCCAACAATGGCGAGTTCAACGGGTTGCGATTCTTCAGCGAGAAGACCGGCGCGCGAATCTTCGAAACGCAAGCACACGGCGTCGATCAAGTACTCGGAATTGAGATGAATTTCGGAATGGGCTATGGCTTGACGAGTGGCGTCACGCCACTCGGTCCGCGAGGATGTTTTTGGGCGGGACTCGGCTCACTGGTCCTCTTGGATCAAGACCTCGGCATCACGATTGCCTACACGCCGAACAAGATGCAGTTCGTTCCAGGCAGCACCCGGGGTGCCAACATCGCGCGGGCCGCCGTGGAGGCCGCGCTCAGCTAGACGTTCGAACCGTTCAATTCGTGTGAACTGCGAGGTTTGAACTGGCGATGGTACTGACGCGAAAATCCCGTTCGATTGCGTCTTCGAGCGATGGAATATTCGACCTCTTGACTAGTTTCGGCCGAAAACAAGGCTTCTGGCTCGAAATATGAGAGGTGATTCACTTGACATTCTTGGTTGACTCTGCTTGAATTTCGCTCACGCAGTCAAGGGGGCGGCGCGTTCCAAGGGGGGAAATGAAAAGAATCTTTCGTGTGACGGCGGTCACCATGTCGATTGCCATGATGGCTCTCGGTATCGGCATCAGTGCTTCGCAGGTGTCGGGTGCGGCCGCCGCCAAAGCAAAGCCCGCCGTCAAGGTGGGCATGATCTTGGAACAGACGGGCATCTACTCGGCGTATGAGACGGAGTGGCGCCAGGGCTTCAACATCGGTCTCAAGTACGCGACGAACGGTACGGACAAGGTGAACGGTCAGAAGCTCGACATCACGTGGGATGACGACGCAGACAACCCGACCACGGCCGTTTCGGACTTCAAGGCCTACGTGGGCGCCGGCTACAAGATCATCGGCGGTACCGGTGACTCGAGCATCGCCGATGAACTCGCACCACTCGCGGCCCAGAACAAGACGCTCTACATTTCGGGCGCGGCCGCCGATGACGCGATCACCGGCGTCAACCGCTACACGTTCCGTTCCGGTCGCCAGACCTACCAGGACGTGCAGACCGCGAAGTCATACGTGCAGGCTCTCGGCACCGGCAAGACCATCCTCGTGCTCGGTCAGGACTTCGCCTTCGGCCAGTCCTACGTGACCGACGCCACGAACGCGTTCAAGAGCCTCGGCGACACCGTGGATAGTCTCCTCGTTCCCCTGACGACGACCGACTTCACGTCGACGGCCTTGCAAGTGCAACAGGACCACCCGGACATCATCTTTCTGGCGTGGGCCGGAACCACTGGGGCGCCGCTCATGCAGGCGCTTCAGCAAGAAGGCGCCCTGACTACCGCACACGTCGTTACAGGTCTCGCGAACATCGTGACGTATCCGTTCTACGGCACGATTGGTACGTCGTTCAACTACCTGTCGCTCTACGTGTCGGCCGGTTCGTCCAACAAGCCAAACGCTTATCTCGTAAAGGCGATGGAACAGAAGTATCAGCAACAGCCCGACCTGTTCACGCCCGACGGATTCGTGTGGGCGCAGATGTTGGTGCGCGCCATCCAAACCGGTGGTGGGACGAACGTCAACAAGATGATCAGTGGGCTCGCGGGATGGAGTTTCCTCGCCCCGAAGGGTGAGCAGACCATTCGGGTGTCGGACCACGCCATGCTCCAGCCGATGTACCAGGTGAGCCTGGTCTCGACGATTAGCGGTGGCTTCAAGCCAGTGGTACTGCGCACCTTGAGTGCATCATTGACGGCTCCTCCGGTCACGGCGCACTTCAGCAAATAGTTAGAGTTTTCCCCAATGACAGACAGTTCCGGTCCCAGGTCCCTCGCGCTCAAAGCGAGGGACCTGGGATTTCGGGTCGGTGGAGCGGACATTCTCTCCGAGATCGACATTGAGATCGAGGAGGGAAGTTTCCTCGGCATCATTGGTCCCAATGGGGCTGGGAAGACAACATTTCTCAACCTCATGAGCGGTTTGCTCAAACCAACGTCGGGCAAGGTAGAACTCTTCGGGCGCGATCTGGCGGGCGTGAGTTCATCGGGCCGTGCTCGTCTGGGCGTCGGGCGCACGTTCCAAACATCAAGTCTGTTCAACTCGCTCAGCGTGCTCGAGAATGCCCGCCTCTCCGCGCAAGCCCGCCTCGGTGGCAACATGAAGTTGTGGCGACGTCCCCGGGCGGGCGACGCGGCGACGACGGCGGCCGAATCTGCGCTTCACGACGTTGGTCTCACGAGCGTCGCGCATCAGATCACCGGCGCACTCAGTCATGGCGACAAACGCAAGCTGGAGTTAGCGATCCTTCTTGCGGCCGAGGCGCGGGTTCTTCTGCTCGACGAACCTATGGCCGGCGTCAACACCGAAGACGTACCGCGCCTGACGGAACTCATAGGACGACTGCACTCTGAGGGTCGCACCGTCTTGATGGTCGAACACCACATGGCGGTCGTCGTTGGACTTGCCCAAAAGGTCGCGGTCCTCGACTACGGACGACTTCTGGCGTGCGGTACACCGGATGAGGTCATGGCCAACGAAACCGTACAGGCGGCCTATCTCGGTGAGCCGCTGTGACCAACGCCATTGAGATTTCCGATTTGCACGTATCCATCGCGGGCTCACACGTCCTCCAAGGTGTTGGATTCAGCGTGCCCACGGGCGGTGTCACCGCGCTCCTCGGACGTAACGGCGTCGGCAAGACGACGACGCTGCGGGCAATCCTTGGACTCGTCGCCAGCAGCGGTCGAATTGAGGTCCTCGGCAACGATGTCGAGAGGTGGCCCACGCACCGGATCGTCCGTCTTGGCATCGGCTACGTTCCTGAGGACCGCGACGTCTTTTCCGCTTTGACCGTGGAGCAGAATCTCCGGCTGGCCGAGAGCGGAGCGGGCGCGGACTACGACGAAGTCTTCTCGCTCTTTCCTGAATTGAAGACACGCGGTCGCCAGCGTGCCGGCACGCTCTCGGGTGGACAACAGCAGATGCTTTCGATTGCGAGGGCCCTCTTGAACCATCGGCCGTTGTTGCTCATCGACGAGCCTTCCAAGGGACTCGCTCCGAAAATCGTGAGTGAGTTCGCTGGCGTCTTGGAACGTGCGGCCCAACACTCGACGGTGCTGCTCGTCGAGCAGAACTTGAGTGTCGTGAAACGTCTCGCCCAACGCATCGTCGTACTGGACCACGGCGAAGTCGTGCACCTCGGGGAGGTCACCGATCTCGACGACCCGACTCTCGTGCGACGACTCCTTGGCGTGTCGGGAGCGGCGTGAACATCTTTCTCGTTCTCACCTTCAGTGGCGTGGCTCTCGGAGCCATCTACTTTCTCGCGGCGTCGGGCCTCTCGCTGATCTATGGACTCATGGACGTCCTCAATTTTGCCCATGGACTCTTCATGACGCTCGGCGCCTACGCCGGCTACGAGGTCGCGACGCGGCTACCGACATCGCTCGGCGCGCCAACACTGGTGATACTGGCGATCGTCGGTGCCACCCTCGTCGGCGCTCTGGCGGCCGGGGTAACGGAACTGATTCTCATTCGACCGCTGTACGGCAAACCAATCAGTCAGATTCTGATCACGATCGGTCTGGACCTCGCGGTGGTCGGCCTCCTCATGGGGGGCTTCGGGAGCACCGCCCTGCAGATCCCGGTACCACTCTGGCTCATCGAGCCCACGCACATCGGGGGACTGTTCTTGCCGAACGCGAGTTTTCTGGCCATCGGCGCGGGGGCCGTTGTCTTGATCGGGTTGGAACTATTTCTCGCGCGCACGCGCTACGGCATCATCATTCGCGCCGGCGTGGAGAATCGCGAAATGGTACGCGCCCTTGGGATCGACGTCGGTCGCGCATTCACGCTCGTCTTCGTCATCGGTGGGGCCATGGCCGGTCTGGCGGGCATCCTGTATTCCATTGTCTTCAGTGGCGACCTTGTCTCGCCGAACCAAGGTGACAGTCTCTTGATCTTCGCCTTCATCGTGGTCGTCATCGGGGGACTGGGTTCGATTCGTGGTTCGGCGGTGGCGGCACTCGTGGTGGGGCTCCTCCAGCAGTACACGTCCTTCTATATAGGGGGACACAGTGGATGGGCTCAGATCGGCGATCTCTCGACGGTCCTGTTGCTGGCCGTGGTGTTGGAGTGGCGGCCCCGCGGTCTGTTCGGGAGGGTCGCGTGAAGTGGCCCGTACGTCGAACGGGTCTCGTCGTCGGAGCCTTCTTCCTCGGGCTCTTCATCGTGCTGCCGTTTATCGGTCTTCACGTGCCCTGGGTGCTGCCGGGCACGCTCGACATCGTGAACTCGACGGGAACGCTCGAGGTCCTGGCACTCTGTTTCATGTTCGCGGGCATCGCGGTTGGCTACGACCTGATGTTTGGCTACACGGGTCTCATGTCGCTCGGCCCCGTCCTCTACTTCGCGGTTGGAACGTACGTCTTCGACATCGCCCTCACCCATTGGGGATGGGCGCTCATCCCGTCGCTGCTACTGACGTTCGGTGTCTCTCTGGTGCTCGCCGTCGTGCTCGGCGCGATCGCCCTGCGCGTACACGGAATCGCCTTTGCCATGGTGACACTCGCGTTCGCACAGGCCTTCTATTTCTTAGTGGAGAGCAATCCGCACAACCTGACGGGGGCGATACCGGACTCTCGCTCACCTACGCGCGCCTTCCCTCGTTCCTCTCTGGAGCCGTGTCGAACACTCGCAGCCTCTACTGGATCGCGCTGGCGTTCCTCGTCGTGGCGTACCTGATCGTCTGGCTGGTCACCGAGTCGGTGACGGGACACGTCTTCGTCGCGATTCGAGAGAACGAACTTCGTCTCGACGTGCTCGGCATACGGCCTTATCGATTCAAGATGGTCTCCTTCGTCGTCTCCTCGCTCATCGCGACTGGGGGAGGCATCGTCTACATCCTCGTGATCGGAACGGCCGTGCCAAGCGTCGTGGCATCGACGACCGTGACCCTATCAATCCTCATCATGGTGGTCCTCGGCGGAGCGGGCACCCGTTGGGGGGCGGTGATCGGTGCCATGGTCTACGTCTATCTCCAGCAGTACCTCGATAAAGTTGGCGCGGAACCTGCATTCAGTCGACTTCCCGCGGTGTTGAGAGTGCCACTTTCGGAGCCGCAGTTCTTGCTCGGAGCGTTATTCGTCCTTTTCGTCTTCTTCGCTCCGGGAGGCATCGCCGGATTGGTCGTACGCCGTCGCTTCCGTCGGGCTTCCGCGACCACGCTCCTGTCAGTATTTAACAAGCCGTGAACTGGCTTGTCGAGCATGATGGATTTTGAATGAGTGTTCACGATGACCAAGTGGGGAGGCGAAGAATGACACTGAAGGGGAAAGTTGCTCTCGTCACGGGGTCGACCAGCGGCATCGGCCTGGGCATCGCCCGCGCTCTCGCTCGAGCTGGCGCCTCGATAATGATGAATGGCTTCGGCGACGCGGACGAAGATTGAGGGTTTGCGTTCGCGACTCGCCGAAGAGTTTGGAGTGAGCGTCGCCTTCGACGGCGCCGACCTGTCCCATGGCGAGGAGGTGAATCGACTGGTCGCCGTGACGAAGGAGAATCTCGGCGATGTCGACGTCCTCGTCAACAACGCCGGCGTCCAGTTCGTGGCGCCGATCGAGGAATTTCCCGACGACCGATGGGAAGCGATCATCGCGCTCAATCTCTCCGCCGCTTTCTATTCGATGAAGGCAGTTATTCCCGACATGAAAACGAATGGCTGGGGACGCATCATCAACGTTGCCTCCGCACACGGACTGGTGGCGAGTCCCGACAAGGTGGCCTACGTCGCGGCCAAGCATGGCCTGGTCGGTGCCACGAAGGTGGCGGCTCTCGAGATGGCCAATCATGGGGTTACCGTCAACGCGATCTGCCCCGGCTGGGTCCTCACGCCGCTGGTCGAGCGTCAGTTGCTCGATCGAGCTCAGGAGTCAGGCACCGCAGTACCGAGGTTTGGGTTTGAAGACCAGCGCAGCCGACTCCCGCACTGGAATTCTTGATCGCGTTCTGCCGGCGGGGTTCTCACCAGCCCGTAGCGATGGAAGACGCGAGTTGCGGCGCATGCACAGCACCGCGAACCAGCGTCGCACTCTGTCCCGACGAAGAAGTCGCCGAGACTTGCCGAGGTTTGGCCCTAATCTGCCCTCTCTCGACCTGCAAAGAAGACTTGGGACACGGCACCAAGTGTGATGCTATGTCGTACTCTAACTGTCCTTTTGTCGAGGTTCGTATAGCTAATGTACTGTGTAAGAGAATAAGGCTCGTAGCCTAAATAATGACTATAGCAAGACAACGAATAATCATATAATAATAATAATAAATAATGGACAATGGAAAAGAAGATTCAAGAGAAAAGAGATTCAAAAGAATGAATGAATATCAGCGAAGCGAGGCACGCTGGCTGAGCCGTATTTATAGAAGCCGAGGGCCTCGTTATGTAACGAGGTTCGAGAAGGAAATGAAAGGTAAGTACGTTGTACGGCCGAGGTACAACAGTACCGTAGAGACAGTGTTATCACTGGTCTCACACAATCAATTATTTAGGAGATTGTCATCGTCAAAAGAAAGGTTTTAAGCCTGAGCTTGTACATCGTTTTGAGTATCATACGATGTACAAGTACTCGTATTATACTTGTACTTCTTACATTAAAGCTTACACGTAATGTACAGTATAACTTGTCATTTTAAGTTAACTAAGTTTTATAGACAGTACGAGCATACTCTATCTATAAGAGAGTTTCTCAAACTAACGTGACCAGTGGAGTCGCCAAAACTTCGGTTGGGGGTACATTTAGTGAAAATTTACTCCACAAATTCTCTAAAACTTTACGAAAAAATTATATAATATTAGCAAACAAATTTAAAATATTTTTAAAATTTTAAAAATTTTATAAAAAATATTAATTGTTTATTAAAACAAAACTTTGAAATTTTAAAAATGTTAGACAATTTTGAGAAAATTTGTAATTAAATTTTAAGAACTTTTTGGAAAACAAATTGAAAAATTAAAGAAAATTTTATTAATTTTTACTTGTTTTATTAAAACATATTATACACCTTGAATAAATATTTTACAGTTTTTAACCAAACTTTTTAAAAAATTGAAGACATTTCAAAAAATTATTGAATATTTTAAAAGTTTTCAAGAAATATTTGAAATTCTTTGAAAATTAAAATAAGTTTACTAAAATTTGAATATTTAGTTGCTTTCGAGGCTTATTGTTGGCTGAGACGTTCTTAATCCTTTGCAAATGTTCCGGGGTTTCAAGGAGGGCGTTTCTCCAGTTATCCTGGCGACGCCACTGCTCGGAACATTGGTGACTTTTGATTATATGATTGTGACACTTGCCCGTTATTTTTACGTGACTCGTTTGACCTAAAGATTGTAAACAGTTTTAGTTATCTGTATTGTAAATAAGGTTAATGACTAATAAGGTATTTTGAATAAAATTTGTGAAGATTTGAACAAATTTAAAAAATTTAAAACGGCTTCAAGAAAATTTTAAATAATATTTGGGAAAAATTAAAATTAAAATTAAAAATTTTTCTACTATTATCGATTCTCATTGCTGGCTAAGGCGTGGGCTCTTTTTCATCTTTTGCAAATTTTCCTGGTTACGAGGAGTGGGCCTTTGACCTATCTCACCCGGCGACACCACAGAATATCCCCACCACTAACACGCCAATTTCATGAAAAAAACTCAATCTAAGGAGGAATTTTCACCTTAAGATAAATTTCCATCTTTAAAATAAAGCCCCTTGAGTACAATACGTATAATTGCATTATTGCATAAACTTAATAGCAATATACAATTCCAATGAATTGGCTTATATATTGGCATAAATTTGGACAGTATACTGGCATAAATACTTTATTTGCACACTTTTTGCTGGCAAAAACAAAATCTATTTGATTAGGAATTTTCCATACAAAGTATTCATCATTCATCAATAGAGATGGCGGTATAAAGTTTTCATTTAAATTTCTAAAAACTTTTTTAAAACAATTAGAAATTGTTAGAAAACAAGTATATATCAAAGGATTATTAAAATTTTCATTTTATTTTCAACATTTCACCCTTTTATTATATTTTTAATATTTCACCTTTTCCACCTGTTTTGGCCGATTTTCTTAAAATGTCACCTTTTTGGCTTGTTTTGCTTATTATCTTTAGGTGATAATTTGAGCATTTTTACCGCCATCTCTACAAATTACAATAGATGCCCGGGCGTAGGCGAAGTTTGAGTATGAATTGGCCTTAAGCCTGCTTTCATCTCCATATTTTTGCGAGGATACATTTTTGGTATCAATAATATCAAATCAAAACCTTGTGCGAGCTTAGCCAATGAACATCTGCGATCTCCTCTCATTTTTGAGGTTTCAAATTTGGAGCCTGCGTCTGAGTTTAGTTGACAAAGCAATAAGGCTTGATCGGCTCGATCACTTTAAAATATTATTGATTTTGATTTAATAATTACTAATTAACAAATAATATTTTAAAAGGATTTTAATACACCTATTTATAATTTTTAGTAATATTTAATTATTAATTTAGTTGAATTAAATTGAGTTAATGTTATTAATTCTATATAAATTAAGTATAAATTTGTAAAAATTTTATATAAATTTGAAAACAATTTTGTGGAACTTAAAAATTATATAGTGACTCTTTATCCTTTTGAGTGACACCGCTAATGACCTAAAACGAAAAAAGTTTAGAATATGTGATCCCACAATATACTCGTACTTATATTTGTACGGTATTGTAAATTTTGAAAATATATTTAGTTTGAGATTACTAATGAGTGAAAACAATAGTTTTCACTCCCAATAGTGAAAAAAATTAAAAAGGTACCTCCCAAATTATTTTTTAGGCAATTTTAAAATTTTTAAAATAATTTTAATTCTGCACAAATCAACTTTTGATTAAATGTGTAAAGACTCTTCTTCATGGCTATTGATTCGGGCAGATCGTTGTTGAAACAAATCTTAACATACATTACAAAACAAAAATAAAGTGTTTTATCATTTGTTGTCATGTGAATATAAAACAAATAAGTATTTTTCTAAAGACCTCGCCGCCCTATGGGGAGCCGCCTTCATAGGGCCGAGTCGGTGTCTCCGTGGGCCCGTGGGGTGCGGCCTTCTGGACCGGCGGCGCAGGAGCCTTTGGGCAGATCTAGTAGGCCAGCAGCGCCGGTGGTTGCGGGCACCACGCTCAGGAGGGCCGACCTCAACCGGACCGCGGCCCGGGGTCCCAACGGGTAGTTTTTTGCGGCGCCAGTTCACCGAGCGGCGTTGCTAGCGTAGCGTCGCCCTCGGGCCCAACTGGCGCGCCGCCCATCGGTGCTCGCACGGAGTCAGCCGCCGGCGCGCCGCCAGTGCCTGGTAACCAGAAGGGGGCGTTCCCCTTTTGCGAGCCCCCTCCTTGCTGTCTCGCCGAGGCGTGCAATGCTTGGCCAGTCACGGTAGGAGCGACCTAGCGGCACTTATGCGCTGGCCGAGAACCCCTTATTGTTGATGGCGGAACCACACCGAATTGTTCATGGCGGAACATTACTGAGTACAAGCGCCGGCGGTGCCCCCACCGGGAACTCGTGGCCCTGCTTGCCCGATAGCGAGCGCAACTCCGAACCGCGAATGCCTTCCAATTTGGACGCTCTGATGACAAGGTCGACGTGTTAGGCTCAAGGACCGCCATGCGCCAAATGTCTTTTATGCGCTAACCGAGAACCCCCCATTTTCCGAGGAACATCCGGCCATATCGACGGGTCGGCATGCGCCGCCCGGTGAACTAGTTGCGACAGATCGCCGCCACCAAAAAGTGGATTGCCCACGGTCGCGCCAGCAGTGGCACCCGAAGCGATGCCTACCGATTTCGGGCCTTGGCTCAAGGTACCCATGACCAGCCGAGTTCACGAGACGCCGACGACAGTGCCGGCTTCGTCGGTGTCGTAGGTCCCTTTGCTTGAGTCGAGCACTACCAGACGGTTGCCAAAGGGGTCCTCCACAACAGCGAGACGGCCGATCGGTATGTCTATGGGCTCAACGAGGACCCTCCCACCATGGGAGCCAAAGATATGGGCGGCGGCCTCGCCGAGGCAACCTTCCAGTCTGGTTCGTAGCCCTGCCGAGTGCTAAGCACGATCTCGGTCTCCGACCCGGGTGTCCTAAGGCCGGCCTGGCCTACCGCTTCGTTGCGCCAAATGAGGTCGTGGCCAAGCACACCACGATAGAAAGCCATGCCGGCGTCAAGGTCGGGGACCTGGACCGCGTCCACGTATTGGAGGAGAGCTGACATGAGCCCAGCTTGTCAAGCGAGCCACTCCTGGGGTCGGCATCCCGCAGCTTTTTGACAGGGCGGGGGTCACCGGAAGCCCAGCCCACGGCGCTAGAGCGCCAGCTGTTCCAGCACCTGAACGCAATGCGCGGGAGCATCCTAGTACTTCCTCCTGCAGACGTTGTGCCGCCGAACGGTAGCCCTCACCGTCCAAGACGCAGCGGAGCCCCTGCGCCGCTGCGGCGGCATCGCCGATCGTGACGCTGGCCCCAGCCGCTTCGCAAGCCCGAGCGTTGTGGAGGTCGGCGCCCTGGGGCCAGCACACCATCGGCAGGCCGTAGCGGAAGGCCCGAGCAGGGTGCCGGCGCCTGCGTGGCACAGCACGGCGGCGGCTCCCTCCAGCAGCACGCGGGCAGGAGCGAAGGGCAGAACAGTGAAGTTGGCTGGAAATGGGGGGAGCCCTGTTAGGTCGGTACCGTCACCGACGGTGGCCACTACACGGGCCCGAGGTCCTTCAGCCCGTCAGCGATGCGTGCCCACGCCCTGGGGTTGGCGTTGAAAACGGTACCGAGCGTCGCCCAAACCCAGGGTGGACGAGGCAGGCCAGCTACCTCGTCGTCGGCCTCAGAGCCCAGGGGAACGGGCTGGTAAGGGTAACAACGGACCTGGAGCGACCTGGCGGGGTTGTCGAGTGAAGGCGGGAACGGGTCGAAGTAGGCGAGCCGGAACATCCCCGCGAGCTCGTCTGGTTGCCTGCCCCATTGCCCCCACATCGGCGCCATCCGCTGCCCAGCCCCATAGGCGTCATCGGGGAAAGATGGCCCGACGCCGAAGTGGACGCTGGGCACGCCTCCGATCTCGGCCGCTAGCGGCGCGGCGAAGCTGGCCATGTCGTGTAGGACCAGACGAGCGCCCGTCTCGGCGATGAGGCCGACCAGAGGGGCGACGGCAGGAGGAGCGAGGCCACCAAAGATGCCAGCGAGGCTCGGGTCATCGTGTAAACCGGTCGCAACTATCTTTGTCTGCGCGGCGAGCGAGGGTGGCACGGCTACGAACATGTGGCCCTCGGACTCCACCCGCTGGCGCAGAGAAGGTACGTCCACCATGGCGTAGGTAATGCTGTGACCAGCTGCCCGCAACGCGTCCGCCACCCCGAAGGTCGGGTAGAGGTGGCCGTGCCCCGGGGCTAGGACGAACAGGACGTGCACCGGTCAAGACTAACCGGGCGCCCAAAAACCGAGCGCGCCGGGGCCCAGCCCGACCAGGGAGGCGCCCCAACATAATGTCCCGCTATGGGTGGACTAAAAACATTGGAATTTCAAGGTGAACCCGACCATAGCAGGGCACCGAACACTGCGTTCGGGCCGACCAGATCGTGCTCGGTGCAAGCACCATGGCCGCCCTGCGCACCCGTGTGGGGCCCGCCTCGAAGTGGGCACGGGACAAGGTGGCGGACGACCCGTTCTGGTCGTGGCAGGGGAGAGCCACGATCTGCCAGGCCGTCATCCAAGGGCCCGGGTATGGGGTACGGGTGCCCTCATCGACTATCAGGCTCGTTACCCTCACAGGCCATCCGCAACGCCCAGGGCAACACTATCCCCGGGCCTCAGGTCTTCTTCGTGCGGACTAAGGGCGGTGATTCCCCGGCGGCCCTACGGTCCCTGGCCGAAGTCAGCCGCGAGATCAACCGCTCCGACGCCGACCAGCCGGCGAGCGGCGCCACCGCGGTGCTGCGCCCCGAGGTGATCGTCAACTCCCGCTCCATCGAAACCATCCCGACCGTCCTCGGGGCGGGACTGGCTGCGGCCGCCGTGGTTGCGCTAGGCATCACCCTGGTGGCTTCGGTCCGTGGGACGGCGTCGCGACCTCGCCATCCTCAAGACCCTCGGTTTGTCCGGGCGCCAGCTGGCGACCGTCGTCGCCTGGCAAGCAACGGTGGCGGTGTTAACCGGGGCCCTGGTAGGCGTGCCCCTCGGGATCGTGCTGGGGCGCCGTCTGTGGGAGCTGTTCGCCCAGGGCATCCAGGCCATCCCGGCCCCGGCCGCTCCCGCCTTCGTCGTGACGGCGAT
>CAWDCF010000011.1:0-18089 GCA_963800765.1 uncultured Acidimicrobiaceae bacterium | reverse complement strand
ACACAGGCTGGGATGATCGCGGGTTTCGCAGTGAATAACCTCCCGCGCAAAGTCATCGGTATTGACGGATCGGCCAAGCCCGAGGAGACCTGGACACAGGTCGCGCGTGTCGCTCGAAACACGGCGAAACTCATCGGTGTCGAACGCGACATCTTGGACGAAGAGATCATCCTCGATGATCGCTTTCACGCTGGCACGTACGGGATTCCGGATCAAAGGACATTGGAGGCAATGCGTCTGGGCGCCTCGCTCGAGGGAATGATCACCGATCCGGTCTACGAAGGCAAATCGTTGGCTGGTCTCATCCATATGGTCCAGGAACGAGAGATCGCACCCGACGCCAACGTGCTCTTCGCGCACCTCGGTGGTCAACCGGCATTGAACGCGTACGCCAGTCTCTTCACGTAGTCTGCATCGATGAACGACAACCGCCTGATCGTCTCAGTGCCGGACAAAGGTTTGGTCGACGCACTGGGAGTCGATACCAGTCAGGTCGACCTCATTGAGTGGGATATGACTCGCCCACCACCGCTCGACACCATCGACATCGTTGTGCCACCGTATATGGGAGCGCGAGAGTGTCTGACCAATCTCGAGGGCCTCCACGTACGTCTCGTGCAGGGCTTGACCGCCGGCTACGACGGCGTCGCCGGGCCCTGCCCGCGAACATGGTCTTCGCGAACGCGGCTTCGGTGCACGAGACCTCGACGAGCGAGATGACGTTGGCACTGATTCTCGCGTCTCAACGTGGTATTCCCGATTTCGTACGAGCCGCAGAGAAGGGCCATTGGGCGCGAGCCTGGCACGAGAGCCTCGCGGACCGCACCGTACTCCTCGTCGGGTACGGGGGTGTCGGCAAGGCGATTGAGACGAGGCTGCTCGCCTTCGAGGTGACCGTCGTGCGCGTCGCGCGAACGCAACGCTCTGACGACACCGGGATCATCCACGCCATCGGCGAACTGCCCTTGTTGTTGGCCCAGGCGGACATCGTGGTGGTCGTCGTACCCCTCACCGACGAACGACGCACCTCGTCGACGACGCATTTTTGTCCACTATGCGTGATGGGACATTGCTCGTCAACGTGTCTCGAGGCTCGGTCGCCGACACGAACGCGTTGCTGGCTCACGCGCAAACGGGCCGACTGCGACTGGCCCTTGACGTCACGGACCCCGAACCACTACCCGAAGGCCATCCTCTCTTCGCCCTCGATAACGTCCTCATCTCTCCCCACGTGGGCGGCGCCACCTCGGCGGCGCTCCCGCGGATAGCTCGACTCTTGCGGAACCAGATTGCCCGATTGCTGAACGACGAAGGCCCCTCAACGTCGTGCTTCGAACCTAACCTCACTCGAACAGCGTGATATAGAGATCGCACAGGTTCCAGCCGGTGCTCGTCCCACTCAGTAGCCGATCAAGTGCCGACAGTCCAGTAAAGGTGTCGTTGCGCAACGAGACGTCCGACCGATTGATTCCCAGTTCTTGCGCCTTTCGGGTGGTGGAGGCGTCGATCCACGCACCAGCGACGCCGGTAGAAAATCTCGACCGTCAGAGGCGCGGGCAACGAAGACGCCGGGCCGTTCGAACCCAGCCAGCACTTCGGCCATAGCCCACGCGAACTCCTGACATCGTCCCCCAGACCCGGAGCCCCGTACTTGCACGGTCACTTCACCGACACCGAGGACACAAAGCGGACCAGGCATCAAAAGTTCGTGGGACAGTAACTGCGAGAGGTCATCGATGACGTCGTGCACGTCGCCATGCAAATCGCTACCCATGCGGACCACGCGGTAACCGCGTTGCGCTGCGCAGTGCGCTGCCGTGTCGAGCAACATCGAGGGTTGAGCGACGACGAAGTTCTCGTGCACCGTCGTCACGGGGCGTCGCATTGATTGTCGGCGGGCCACGCTCGATTCAACGACCCTTAGAGCGAGCGAAGTCCCGAGGCGATCAATCTGTCCCAAGAGGGCCGACACCTCGCCTTCGTTCGATTCGTAGTCGTAGGTGAGGGCCGAGGCGACCCACGGTGCCCCCGACACCACGTTGTCAACCATGATCAAGGCAATTGACCGTACGGTGCGAACGTGTCGCAGCACCGCTCCACCCGCAATGGACGACGTGGCCGCTCGCAACCTGTTCAGGGTGGTGATGTCGATGCCCGACTCGAGTGCAGCGTTGAATATCTCGTGAAGATCGTCGGTGTCGACCGGCGGCTGTGGACGAGCACAGAGGCTCGACGCTCCGCCAGAGACGAGGAAGAGCGTGCACGTGGCATCGGTTGGCTCCGCCAGGAATGCAAGCAGTCGTTCACCGGCGCGCACGCTTCCCTCGCCCGGCAATGGGTGCTCGCCGACGACGACTTCCGATCTCGGGGGTGCGAACCCATCCGCTTCGTCGACGACGAGGAGCGCACGGTGCATCTGATCACCCAAAATCTCGCAACAGGCGCTCGTCATCGCCCGCGATGCTTTGCCGATTGCGACGATGTCTATCGCGTCGCCCAAGACACTGGCCCGTTGCAGTCGAGTTTCGATGAGTTCGGGGAGGCTCAGCACGCCGCGCCACTCGTCACTGATCGCGAGTGCGTCGTCTCGTTGTTTCGAAGTCACTGATACCTGGGTCTCACGAGAGGGTCGGGACGTTCTCGTGTTCGAATCCTACGAACACCGGTGTAGCAACAGCCACACTGCGTCGTCAGAGGGCGAAGACCTCTTCGGCCACCATGGTTCGACGGAACTGCGTGTGCCGCCACGTTGCCAGCGACGCAATACTCAAGTTCGCCACACCAGCGAACGCCGTCGCCGTCAGTGCCGCCCACAGGTCGGCGCCGACGTAGTACGTGATCCACATCGTGGCGCCCAGCGCGCCGATGTACCACGACGCCGAAGAGACGCCCGACGCGTCTTCGTGGCGGATGAGTTCGATTAACTGCGGTGCGCGATTGATGGACATGGCGATACCGGTGCCAAAGACTCCGCCCGCCCAGCCCCAGAGAATGGTCGGTACGACGCAACAAAGGGTGAAGTAACCGAGCGCGCGGGCCGGAACGGCCAACCGGCGCCACGGCGCCAGACGAAAGAGAATCAAGAGCTGCATTGGCAAGATGAGGAGGCTTCCGAGCACCACTTCGGCCGAGCCGACGACAATGCCGTAGGTGATCCAGAAACAGCCCATGTAGACGAAGAGAACCCACGTGGCGAGCGAAACCCCTTCAATTCCTTGGGTTCGAACCCTTCGAAGTTGCATTGACGTGCCAACGACGCCACTCACCACCGCCAGCCACCCCATCGAGATCGCGAATGAGTGGAAGGTCATTCATGCAGTTTACAGATGGATTGTTCTATCTTCGGCGATTTGCTGCAGAAATGACCGCTTCTAGTGATGCGTCGAGAATCGACGAACTCATCCCCACGCCCCACCACGTCGAACCGTCCTCGCCCTCGGCCTCGACGTAGGCCACGGCCGAGGCTTCGGACCCAGCGGTCAACGCGTGCTCGGAGTAGTCGCGCACCTTGAACTTGACGTCCATCTCCGTGCGAAGTCCACTCATCAGTGCATCGATCGGACCGTTGCCCTCGCCCTTCACGGTGAGGTGGTGACCGTTCACCACGAGCTGGGCGAAGATTCGCGTGCTGTTCTGGTCGGCCGAGACTTCGCTCGAGAGCAGCTGGATCTTCGGGTTCTCGGGCTGGTAGGTCGTCGTGAAGACGTCCCAGATCTCGGCGGGCGATATCTCGGTGCCCGTCGCCTCGGTGAGTTCCTGGACCTGCTTGGAGAACTCCACCTGCATCGCGCGAGGGAGGTCGAGCCCGTGCTCCGCGCTCAGGAGATAGGCCACGCCACCCTTGCCCGACTGGGAGTTCACGCGAATGATGGCCTCGTAGGTGCGACCAGTGTGCTTGGGGTCGATGGGTAAGTAGGGAACTTCCCAGACGTCGTAGGTGTCACCGATCGCGACCATGCCCTTCTTGATGGCGTCCTGATGGGAGCCGGAAAATGCGGTGTAGACCAGTTCGCCGACGTAGGGATGGCGCATGTGCACCGGCAAGCGGTTGGCGTACTCGGCCACGTGACGGGCCTTGTCGATGTCACGAATGTCGAGTTCGGGATCGACACCCTGGGAGAACAGGTTGAGCGCCAGATTCACCACGTCGACGTTGCCGGTGCGTTCACCGTTGCCAAAGAGCGTCCCCTCGACTCGATCGGCCCCCGCCAGGACCCCGAGTTCGGCCGCGGCGACGCCCGTCCCGCGGTCGTTGTGCGGGTGCAGCGACAGCACGACACTGTCGCGGCGCGCGATGTGGCGGAGGAACCATTCAATGGCATCGGCGTACAAGTTTGGGGTGAACATCTCGACGGTCGCGGGAAGGTTCAAGATCAAAGGTCGATCGGGAGTGGGGTCGATGACGTCGATGACGGCGTCACAGACCTCAACGGCGTAATCGAGTTCCGTCCCGGTGAAACTCTCGGGTGAGTACTCATAGAAGAACTCCGTCGACGGTGACATGGACTCGAGCGAGCGACAGGCCGCCGCGGCGTCTGTCGCGATCTTGGTGATGCCCGCCTTATCGAGACCGAAGACGACCCGTCGCTGAAGGGTCGAGGTCGAGTTGTAAAAGTGAATGATGACGCGTTTGACGTCGACGATCGATTCGTAGGTCCTTCGAATCAGGTCCTCTCGGCACTGGGTGAGGACCTGAATCGTGACGTCCTCGGGAATGAGGTCGTTCTCGATGATGTGGCGCACGAAGTCGAAATCGGGTTGCGACGCCGAGGGGAAGCCGACCTCGATCTCCTTGAAGCCCATCTCGACCAACTGGGTGAACATTGCGTTCTTGCGCTCGAGGTCCATCGGGTCGATCAACGCCTGGTTGCCGTCGCGAAGATCCACGCTGCACCAGCGCGGTGCCTTCACGAGTCGATTGTCGGGCCACGTGCGGTCCGGCAGGTCAACGGGCACGGTCGCTCGATATTTGGCGTACGCCATCGGGCTGGGCTGTTGGTTGTCCTTCACCGGGTCCATCCTCTCAATACGAGCGAGAAACAAAAAACCCCCGCCTAGGCGGGGGACGGGGCGAGTAGAACTCACCCCTATCGAAGCAGAAGCTCGCTCTGGCCAATTGTCACGAGACCATTCTACCGCGAATCCCAGGAATGTCCAGAGGAGACAACCACTAACTTGTAAGGCGTGAGCGCACTCAAGTCACTGCTGAAAGTCATGTTCTTTCTCGTCGTCGCGGCGAGCATCGCGGGTGTTGTGATGCTCGTCAAACGTCCGAAGGACGAGCAGCCGATCTCCTTCGACGAGTGGCCTGATGTCGCGCGCAATCCCGACGCCGACTGATCCGTGCTCGTATTCCCTCACCGCTAATTAGGAGAAACCATGGCTGAAATGCAATATCGCCGCTTGGGCCGTTCGGGCCTCAAGGTCAGTCTTTTGTCATTTGGGAGTTGGGTCACCTTCGCCAACTCAAACCAAATCGAAACTGCGAAGCAGGCTGCCGAGTGTCTGAGCGCGGCCAAGGAGGCCGGCGTCAATTTCTTCGACAATGCCGAGGCCTACGCGGGCGGCGAATCCGAACGCGTCATGGGTGAGGCCTTTCGCGAACTCGGCTGGAAGCGCAACGAATACATCGTGTCGACGAAGCTGTTCTGGGGGCTCGACGACGTGCCCAACATGCGTAACACGCTCAACCGCAAGTACCTCACGCAGGCCATCGATGGCTCACTCGAGCGCTTCGGCCTCGACTTCGTGGACTTGGTCTACTGCCACCGCGCCGACGCGAAGACGCCGATCGAAGAGACCGTCTGGGCCATGAGCGACATGATCACCCAGGGCAAGGCCCTGTACTGGGGCACCTCGGAGTGGACGGCAGACGAGATTCGTGCCGCCTACGACATCGCGGACAGGCACCATCTCCACAAGCCCTTGATGGAGCAGCCGGAGTACAACATCTTTCACCGCGACCGCGTGGAGAAGGAGTACAAGCGGCTCTACGAGGACATTGGCCTCGGTACGACAATCTGGTCCCCACTCGCGTCGGGACTGCTCACCGGCAAGTACTTAAACGGCATCCCCAAAGGATCGCGCGCGACGCTCCCCGGCTACGAGTGGTTGAAGGGCATGTTGACCGACGAGGCCCGCAATAAGAAGGTCGCCCAGCTCAAGGAAATCGCTGACGACCTCGAAGTCTCACTCGCCCAGTTCTCCCTGGCCTGGTGCGCCGCGAACCCACACGTCTCCACGGTCATCACCGGTGCCAGCAGCGCCGCCCAGGTTCGCGAGAACATGACCGCGCTCGATGTACTCCCCCTCCTCACCAAGGAGATCATGGACCGCGTCGATCTCATCAGCTTCTTCTAGGCGCACCAAGACCGTGATCGCCTCGCGGATCGGGCTCATCGGCGGACTCTCCTGGGAGTCGACGGCCTCGTATTACAAGTACTTCCACGAGCTCTACGTCGGCGGCGACAACGAATGGTCGGCGCCCGAGATCATCATTGACTCCGTTGACTTTGGCTCCATTGTGGCGCTCCAAAGAGTCGGTGACTGGTCCGGAACCGGAGCAATCGTGGCCGATGCAGGTCGTCGCCTGGAGATGGCTGGCGCGACCGTGCTCGGGATCGGCGCCAATACCATGCACGTCAACTATGACGATGTCTGCCGAGCCGTTTCGATTCCGGTCGTCGACGTCCGCGACGCAGTGGCCAGAGAAGTACTCGCCCGGGGCCACGACACCGTGGCTCTGCTGGGCACGAAGTATCTCATCAATGGCTCCTTCTACTCGGACCGGCTCGAGCATCTCGGCGTGCGCTGCGTGAAGCCGAACGACGAGCAGACCGAGGGGCTCCAAACAATCATCTTCAACGAACTGACGAAGGGCATCGTCACCGACGCCTCGCGCGACTACCTCACTGAAGTGGCGACGTCGTGTCGCGAACGTGGCGCTCAGGTCGTCGGACTGTGTTGCACCGAGTTCGGACTGCTCGTCGCAGAGAGTGACAACGTGATCGACTCGACTCGCGCGCACGTTCGCGCGCTGCTGGCCCACGCCGCGAGCGAAGCGACGAACGATTAGTCCGAGCCGGTGAGTTCGCTCTCCAAGAGTTCCACCGTGTGGTCGTCGATGTCCTTGACCAGATCGTTAAGTTGCGAATAGTACTTCGAACCGGTCTCTTGAAGGAGATGTGGTTCAACTGCGGCGAGTCGAATCGCGCTTCGCGCGCGCGTCACGCTTCGAAGGGCGTTTCGGCGAAGTGAATGTCGGGTGACGGGGTCACTCTTTGCCGTCGTCGCTGCGTAGCGCCGCGTGGCCTCGGTGACCTGATCGAGCTGCTGACGTGGACGCAGTGACGGCGCGTGAAGCCACAGCACGTAGTCAACGGTGAGCACGAGAGCGGCGCCGATCGTCGTGTCGACGATGCGCGGCCCAAAGAGATTCTGATCGGGGCCAAGCACACCCACGAACACGAAGATGATCGGCGTAAAGACCATCACGGTCAACGCGTGACTTCGTTGGGCCGCCCACGGCACTGCGGCAGCCATGGCACAGCACAGCACGATGAGGAGCGCCTGCTCATTACCGGCCACCGCGAGAAGTGCAGCGATGCCAACGCCCGCCAGCGTACCGACGACACGCGAGATCGCCCGGCGCATGACCGGGCCGAGATCGGGACGAAAGACGAAGGCCACACTCATCGGGAGCCAATAGCCCCTCGGACCATCCAAGGAGTGCGCGACAATCGTCGCGACGACAATGACCACGGCTAAGAGAACGGCGTAGCGAAAGCGATCAATCAGAGGGAGTCGGTGGATCGTCGAACGAAATGGTGGCTCGCCCACCAGAGTGTCACGATCAGGACACGCGAAAGCCCGGGCGACCAGTCGCCGAGATGGGGCGCTCAGCGACGTTGCGAATGTCGTGGCGTATCCATCAAGTGCGGCCGCGGCATTGACGCACGTATCGCGTTCGACCAAGTGCGATACGAGACGAAGTGCGCTCGTGACCTCAACGTTGACCGGTTCCACTTTGCTCGTCAGATACGACGCCAGTTCGCCCAACTGGAGGAGCACGATGAAGCACTGGTGGATGGCCACGCCTTCGCAGTCGTTGGGAATTCGTTTGGCGCCGATGACGTCCTGGGCGGCATCGAGGATGATGACGCAGCGACTTCGGGCGTGATTGAGGCCTTCGGTACCAATCGCGTCCAGGAGTTGGGCTACGCTCATGAATCCATTGGCGAGACACAGACGTTGATCGACACGACGGCTTCGACGATCGGTGAGGCTCGCGACCAGATAAACGAAGAGCCCTCCCACGACAATGCATAACGCTGACTGCCAGATCCGACCGGCGAAACCGAGTCCGCCGCCGAGAATCGCCCCGAGAAGCAAGTACATGCCCTGCGTCGCCCAGAGAGAGGCCTCGATCAGACCGGCGATCAGTGCGACGACGCCAAAGAGTGCGACGAGTGCCCACGGAGCGTGAACGTGATTCACGAAGAGGGCGCCGATGAAAAGACCAGGACCACCAGCGAGCGCGACGCCGAGCAGTCGTGGCGCGCGGTTATGCCAACGGTCGAGTCCGTCCTGACTTACTCCCCAGAGAGCGCCAAGGGCCACGAGCGTCCCGTCGGCACGTTGATTACTGGCGAGGCCGATCAGCAGCGGGGTCGCGAGACACAATGCAGCGCGACTTGAAAGACGCGCTTGCGAAGAGAATCGCAGTGACCTTGTCCTTCCAAGTGCCGGCACCTTGCTTGAGGCCATGTCAGAACGTCAACGAGAGGAGGAAGGCGCGCACAGTTCGAGGCTAACCCGTGAGTATTTCAAGCAGATGTCCGTACGATCAAGTGGTCCAACGCCGAACTCTACGTCGCAACATCGAGCGGAAGTTCGATCGCGACAGTCAGTCCTCCACCGGGCGTGTCCTCGAAGTGGAGCCGACCACCTAGGACCTGCATGAAGCCCGACGCGACCGTCAGATTCAGCCCGGCGTTCAACTGGTCTCCACTCAATCGGTCGAACGGGGCCAAGATGACGTCGCGCTGTGCCGCTGACATACCCGGTCCGCGGTCAATCACGAGGAGTTCGATTCGATCGCCAACGACGCCGCCCTTGATCAACACCGGTTGGTCCACGGGGCCGAAGCGGCAAGCGTTACTGACCACGTTGGCAATGACTCGTTGGACGAGGACGGGATCGCTCCTAAGCTCGGGCAACGTACTAGGCACCTCCGGTTCGATCGTCCGCCCTTTCGCGTCAACACTCGCCAACGCACTGTTCAGTACCACGTCGAGACGCAAGTTTTCAGGGTGGGCCATCACCTCACCGGCCTCAAGTCGTCCGGCGTCGAGGATGTTGACCACGAGTCGAGTGAGTTGGCGAATCTGCGCCTGAATCCCGCTGAGTACGGCCTTTCGTTCATCGAGTGCCCGAAGTTCGTGACTTCCCGACAGGAGTGAAATGTTGGCCTGCACCTTTTCCAGTGGACCCAGCAACTCCTTGGAGGCGGTTCGAAAGAGCGCCAGTCGAAGGGACTCCGCTTCGGCCAGCTCCTGCAGTTGGGACGCGTCACGCGCGATGATCTGGGCTCGCAGCCCCGCCGTCATCCGTCCCGCGAAAGCGCTCACGAGTTGATTATCTTGCTCGTTCAATGTCGTACCACTTACGACCAACCTGTGTTCCTCGTCGATCTCAAATGAGTGGGCGCCTTCGGCGGAAGTGAACGGCTCTCCGCTCACGAGGTCGGCCCGCCACTCCCCCTCGCGTAGACCGAGAATCGCGACGCTTGAGGCGGCGAAGACGTTACGAAGTGAATCGAGTAAGGGCAGTAAGTCTTCGTGGGATGAAGCGAACGTTACGGCTGCCTCGGCGAGAATCGCCGCTTCGGCCCGAGCGCGTTCGGCCTCGAGGGAGCGCCGGGCGAAACGAGTGACGACCACACTCGAAGCAATCGCGAAGACGAGGAATGCGATGATGGCGACCAGGTCATCGGGACGTGCCACCTGGAGCGTGTGCAGTGGTTTGACGAAGAAATAGTTCTCGAGTCCCGAGGCCGCGAGCGCGCCCAACACGCCGACAATCGCACCGGCCCATGTCGTCAGCGCCAGAACCGCCACCAAGTAGACGAGAAACACTGTGGAAAGCGAGACGCTCGAACGGATCTGGGTCATGGCGATGGTCAGTATTGGCAGCAGCACCGCAGCAACGACGATCGCCATCACCTGACGTCGCCAAGAGACACTCTGGCGTTGCCTTCGTTGGTGCACGTGGGCGGGCCGATCATTGCCGACCGCGATGATATGAACGTCGAGGTCTCGTGCGTGGTGCAACACCTTCTCCGCCACGCCGTTCACCGGTTGCCAACGCGGGCGCGGCCGGCGCGCACCGAGAATGATCTGGGTGCCGCGCTCTGCGCGAGCGAATGCGACCAACGCGGTGGCGACGTCGTCTTCCACCACTTCTTGGAAGATGCCCTCGAACTCGTCAACCAACTCGCGCGCAACTGACGTGTCCGCGGGCGTATGGCGAATGTCATCGGACTTCACGACGTGCACGGCGAACAGTTCCGCGCCCGTGCGCGACGCGATCCGCGCGGCCCGACGCAGCAACGTTTCGTCGATTGAGGTTCCCGTGACGCCGACGATGAGTCGCTCTCGTGTCTCCCAGCTCTGTTGAATGGAATGATCGTCGAGGTATTGCTGGAGGGAGTCCTCGACGCGGTCGGCCAGCCAGAGGAGGGCCAGTTCCCGTAGCGCACTCAGGTTGCCAACTCGGAAATAGTTCGAGAGCGACGCGTCGATCTTGTCCGCGGCGTAGATATTGCCGTGGGCCATCCGGCGTCGAAGTGCCTCGGGGGTCACGTCGACGATCTCAATCTGCTGCGCTCGACGCACGACCGCGTCGGGGATTGTTTCTTGTTGACGGATGCCAGTGATCTTTTCGACCACGTCGTTCACCGACTCGAGGTGTTGGATGTTGACGGTCGTGATCACGTCGATACCCGCGTCGAGCATGGCGTCAACGTCCTGCCAACGCTTCTCGTGCGTACTCCCCACGACGTTCGTGTGGGCCAGTTCGTCCACGAGGGCCACTTGGGACGGCGGGCCAACACCGCTTCAAGGTCCATCTCTTCGAGTTCGGCGCCGCGGTACTCGCGCGTAACACGCGGCACGACCTCCAAGTCGCGAAGTTGCGCGTCGGTGAGGGGTCGACCGTGCGTCTCAACATAGGCAACGACAACGTCGGTGCCACGTTCCTTCCGTCGCCAACCTTCGTCCAACATCCGAAAGGTCTTGCCCACGCCGGGAGCGGAGCCAAGGTAGACCCGGAAGCTTGCCACGCTGCATTGAGCCAGTATCGCCTATCGACAACGTGAATTCCGCCAAAGAGCGCAAGGATGTCGACGCGGCCTCGTCTGTTGCGTTTCACACGGCATGGTGCTCGTCCATCACGTACGCCGCGACGACGTCAACGAGGGCGACGGCGACGATCCTCTGTTCCAGCGTGACGGGCGCACCGCGCGTAGGAGTCAGGACGAATCGACCTTGGACTTGCCCGCGCCACTGCGCGATGATCTCCGACTCTGGTCCGGGAATGCCGATCTCGCCCGCCGGCCAACGCATCCCGACGTTGATGACCTCACCGTTCGAATCGATTCGCGCGAGTGGAGGGTCCGAGAGGAGCCGCTCGAATCGAGAGGAGCGAAGCGACAACAGGGTCACCAGCGAGTCACACGCCTGATCGATGACGACGTCCACTGGCACCGACGCCGCAGCCAACTCCGCCACGTCGTGAATCATCGAGACGTACTGCGTCGAGTCGTTCGAGGCTCGAAAGTGATGCCGGCTTCGTCCAGCCAATTCGGTGATGATCAGACCGACCACGAAAATTGCGATCGTGGTCTCCAAGTCCCGACGGTGGCTTATCTCGAACCGGTCATAGGGCCGAGTGAGGAAGAAGTCGAACCACAACGCGCCCGAAATGCTCGCCAGCACGCCCGCGGACCTGTTGCCAAATACCGCAAGTGGGGCGATGACCGCCACCATGGTCAAGGCTGCCGCGGTACTTGCGTAGGAATCGCGAAATGGAACGAGGACCGCACCAACGACTACGGGCCCGAGCAATGCCGCAACGAGCGCCACCTTGTTGCGGGCGTGAACCATGTGTGAAGAAGATCTCGCCATCCGCTCCTACTTCTCCAATTTCGCGAGGCCTTCATTCAATTGCAACACATCGATGTAGCTGCTGCCGAGGAATCCCAACTGTGCGGGATGCGTCTGCTGCGCGATGAGCGCCTTAAGAGCCTTGGGGGCGATACCGGTCGCCTTGGTCACCATCGGTATCTGGACGAGGGCGTCTTGGGCGGAGATGTCCGGGTCGTACCCACTGCCCGAGGTGGTAACGAGATCGACCGTGGGCTGCACGCCAAGCTTGTGCCAGTAGGCGACCAGTTCCTTCGTGTCCGCGACGAGGACCTTCGAGCGTGGTCCCAGGTTCGTCGCCGCCGACTCACCATCGTGGCCGTTGGCGACCAACGGGTTGTCACCGCCGGATGACGTCGATGACGCGGCGTAGGGACCGGTGTCGTCAGGACGACCGTGGAACCACTTGGGGCTCGACCAGTTCTGTCCGATGAGCGTGGAACCGTTCTTGGTCATCGAGCCGTTGGCCTGACTGTGGAAGAGGACCTGCGCGACGCCAGTGCCAGCGAAGGCGTAGATGAAGCCGAAGAAGACCAAGCAGATGACTGCCATGATGAGCGATCGACGGAGGTGGATGAGCATGATGGTTCCTTTTAGTACGCGTGCAGCGCGACGAGTATGAGGTCGATGAGTTTGATGAAGATGAAGGGCACGATGATGCCGCCCACGCCGTAGATCAAGACGTTGCGGCGAAGAATCGATTCCGAGCCGGTGGCACGGAACTTCACACCCCGTAGGGCCAAGGGAATCAACGCAACGATGACCAGCGCGTTGAAGATGACGGCCGACAGCACCGCGCTCTGAGGACTGTGCAGCCGCATGATATTGAGCGAGTGCAATTGGGGGTACGTCGCCACGAACAGCGCCGGAATGATGGCGAAGTACTTCGCGATGTCGTTGGCGATGGAGAAGGTGGTGAGCGCCCCACGGGTGATGAGCAACTGCTTGCCGATCTCAACGACGTCAATGAGCTTGGTGGGGTTGGAGTCCAGGTCGACCATGTTCCCGGCCTCCTTCGCCGCCGTGGTCCCCGTGTTCATCGCGACCCCGACGTCGGCCTGCGCCAGGGCTGGAGCGTCGTTCGTGCCGTCGCCGGTCATCGCGACGAGTTTGCCTCCCTCCTGTTCCTTCTTAATAAGAGCCATCTTCGCTTCGGGGGTCGCCTCAGCCAGGAAATCGTCGACACCGGCCTCCTGCGCGATAGCGGCGGCGGTCAACGGGTTGTCGCCGGTGATCATCACGGTGCGGATGCCCATTTGGCGCATCTCCGCGAACTTCTCACGAATGCCCTGTTTCACCACGTCCTTGAGTTCAATCACGCCCAGAATGTCAGTGCCGTCAGCCACAACGAGCGGCGTGGAGCCCTCCTTCGAGACGCGCTCAACGATGGAGTCGAGCTCACTTGGAACTGGTCCGCCAGTCTCTTGGACCCAACGCTTCACGGAGTCGGCCGCACCCTTGCGAATCTGACGTCCACCGATGTCCAATCCGGACATGCGCGTCGTTGCGGTGAAGGGCACGAAGACATGGTCAGTTCCCATTTCGCGCTCGCGGATGTCGAACTTCTCCTTCGCCAGCACCACGATTGACCGCCCCTCCGGCGTCTCGTCCGCGAGTGAAGCCAGTTGCGCGACATCGGCCAACTCCTGCTCACTGTGACCGCCGACGGGGAAGAAGTTCGCAGCCATTCGGTTGCCCAACGTGATCGTCCCTGTCTTGTCAAGAAGGAGCACCTGCACGTCGCCGGCTGCCTCGACAGCGCGTCCGCTCATCGCGAGGACGTTGCGCTGGACGAGTCGGTCCATTCCGGCGATGCCGATCGCGGAGAGCAGCGCACCGATGGTCGTTGGGATGAGACAGACCAGCAGGGACACGAGAATGACGACCTGCACGGTGGCGCCGGCGAAGTGTCCGAACGGCACGAGGGTCACGACGACCGGGATGAAGACGATCGTCAACACCGCCAGCAAGATCGTGAGAGCAATCTCATTGGGCGTCTTCTGTCGGTTCGCTCCCTCGACCAAGGTGATCATCCGATCAATGAAGGTATGTCCCCGCTCGGCCGTGATTCGCACGACGATTCGATCCGAGAGCACCTTGGTGCCACCGGTCACCGCTGAGCGGTCACCACCGGATTCGCGAATGACGGGTGCCGATTCGCCGGTGATCGCCGATTCGTCGACCGAGGCGATACCTTCGACTATCTCGCCATCGGAGGGAATGACGTCGTTCGCCTCGCAGACGACCAGATCACCCTTAGCGAGCAGCGCCGCAGCCACGAGCTCCTCAGTGCCGTCAGGTCGAAGTCGCCGTGCCTCAGTCTCCGAGCGCATCTTTCGAAGTGTGTCCGCTTGCGCCTTGCCTCGGCCCTCTGCCATGGCCTCGGCGAAGTTCGCGAACAACACGGTGAGTACCAGCCAGACGGTGATCGACCAGGTGAAGGTGCTGGGATGCGAGATCGCTTCGATGAACGTGATCACCGAGCCCACCAGCACGATGAACATGACCGGGTTCTTGATCTGGACACGGGGATCCATCTTGCGGAAGCAATCGCGAAACGCCTGACGCAGGATTCTCGGTCGAAGAGACCTCGGGACTTGGCGACGCCGCCTCGTGGTGCCTCGCTGGGTGGTGTGGTGATGACAGTGCTCATTAGAAGAACCTCAAATGACTAAGTTGCTCGACGATGGGGCCCAGCGAGATCGCGGGGAAGAAGGTCAGACCTCCAATAATCAAGATGACGCCGATCACGAGTCCGACGAACATGCCGTTGTCGGTTCGGAACGTGCCCAATGATTCGGGCACCACATTCTTCTGAGCCAGCGAACCACCGAGGGCGAGTGCGGGAATCATGATGGCGAATCGACCGAGCAACATGTCGATTCCACCGATGATGTTGTAGAAGGGGGTGTTGCCGGTGAGTCCGCCAAAGGCCGAGCCGTTGTTGTTCCCCTGTGACGTCAGGCCATAGAGAATCTCAGTGAACCCGTGTGGTCCGGCATTCAATGGTCCAGCTCGTCCGACGGCTAGTGATACTGCGACTGCGGTAACTATGAGTACCGTTATCGGCATCACTAGGGCCGCAAGCCCCGCGAGTTTGACTTCTCTCGCTTGGATCTTTTTCCCGAGATACTCCGGTGTTCTACCAATCATCAGCCCGCCGATGAAGACGGCGATTATCGCGTAGATCAACAATGTGTAGAGGCCACTTCCGGTGCCACCGGGCGTCACCTCGCCGATCATCATGCCCGTGAGGAGCCCGAGGCCGCCCACTGGAGTGAAGGAGTCATAGGAGGCGTCGGCGGAACCCGTGGACGTCGACGTCGACGCGACGCCGAAGAGTGCGGTCGAAGTGTCGCCGAAGCGGACCTCCTTGCCCTCCATGTTGCCGACGGTCGAATGAATGCCGGCCGCCACAATCGCGGGGTTGTTCTGGTGTTCAGCGTTGGCGGTGAAGCCGACCCACACGCCAAAGAGCAGGACCATCGCGGCCAGCAACGCTGCACCGTGGCGCACGCTGCCCACCATCTTTCCAAAGGTGTAGGTCAAGGCGAAGGGAATGCACAAGAGTAAGAAGATGGAGAGCCAGTTCGTCAGTCCCGTCGGGTTCTCAAATGTCGTGGCCGAGTTCGTGTCGAGGAAGCCACCACCGTTAGTACCGAGCTGCTTGATCGACTCCATGAAGCCAATCGGGCCGCGCGGAATCGTCTGGATGACGCCGTTCAACGCGTCGTGGAAACTGATCGTGCCTGACAACGTCTGCACTGCCCCTTCGCCCACGAAAATGATGCCCGCGACGAACGCAATGGGCAAGAGGACGTAGAACAGGCAGCGCGTGATGTCAACCCAGAAGTTGCCGATGGTCGCCATGGAGCGACGAGCGAAACCGCGCACCAAAACGATCGCCACGGCGATGCCAACGGCCGGAGAGACGAACTGCTGCACGGTAAGCGCGCCGATCTGAGAGAAATACGACATCGTCTCTTCGCCGCCGTAGTTCTGCCAGTTGGTGTTGGTGACGAACGACGTCGCCGTGTTGAAGCTGAGCGCCGAACCAACGCCCGGAAGGTGTTGGGGATTGAGAGGGAGCGAACCCTGAATACGCAGAAGTATGTAGGTGAAGGCGATGGACACCGACGAGAAGATGATCATCGCACCGGCGTAACGCTTCCACGTCTGCTCCTGGCTCGGACTCGTACCGAGGGCCCAGTAGATGGGACGCTCTATGAAGCCCAGGAAGTGGACGCGACCGTCGAAGACGGCGGCCATGTACGAACCGAGGTAACGCCAGGCGAGGCCCAGCGCCACCACGAGCGTGAGGATAGTGAGGAAGAAGCCCATTTAGAACTTCTCTGGTTTGAACATCGCGTAGCCGATGTAGAAGAACATCACTGCCGAAACAATGAGGAGGAGTATCTGGGAAAAGCTCATACGCGGTCCAATGCCCAAATGAGGCCAAGCATCGCGAGAGTGAACCCAATGACACCAAGTGCTGTGTAGAAATCTGCCATAGAGCCAGTGTTCTCGACGAATTCTTAACAGGTTCTTCAAAATCAGTGAAGCGTCTTAATAACGTCTTTATTTCACTTCTCGACCGCCTTTGGCCGTCTGTACGATACTGAGACCGTGCGCAAATACGTCGTCGGTTCGATTGCCGGAGTGGCCAGCGTTCTCATCCTCGGCCTGGCGTTGCTGCCGTTGCGAAGCCACATCAGCGTTTCCACCGCAGCTCTCGTGCTCGTCATTCCGGTCGTCATTGGATCGGTGATCGGGGGCTTCAGGGCCGGAGTCCCGAGCGTGCTGGCCGGCTTCCTGGTCTACGACTACGCCTTCATACCGCCGTACAAATCACTCGACGTCGGAACTCCGCAGAATTGGACCGCGCTCGCGGTCTACGCCATCGTGATGCTGCTGGTGGCGCGCGTCGTGGCCAGTCTCGACTCGTCACGAGTGGAGACCTTACGACGAGGCGCTGCGGCCCGACATCTCTCGGAACTGTCGGAGAACCTGGTCGGTGATCGACCCGTCGACGATCTTCTTGAGACGATCGTGTCCGCGGTGCATGACGTCTTTGACATACCTGGCGTTTCGCTGCTGGTCCTTGACGACGGTGTCCTGAAGGTCGTCGCGTCGGCCGGTGAGGTCCTCAACGCCGAGGAGCTCGAACAGCTCAGTCCCAATTCGGGACTCCCGATCAGCGTCGGCACGGCGACGGAGTCATCGGGAGAACTTCGCACGATTGCCCTCTCGGCGTCGGGACGCGCGGTGGGCATTCTCGCTCTACGTGGTCTGCCGACGACAGAAAACGACCGCGCGGTGCTGACGACCTTCGCCAACGACGCGGCGTTGGCGCTCGAGCGCGCGCAGCTACGCGAACAGGCACTGCGTTCTAAGATGCTCGAGGAGGTTGACCGCTTTCGCCAGAGCCTGATGGGGGCGGTGTCGCACGACCTACGCACCCCTCTGGCGACCATCAAAGTGGCGTCCTCGACGCTGTCGAATCGTTCCGAGCACCTTTCGAATGAGCAGTCGTCAGAGCTCTACAGTCTCATCGAAGTTGAAACGGACCGGCTCACGAGACTCGTCGCCAATCTCCTCGACATCACGCGCATTGAAGCCGGTGTGTTCACGGTGCATCGAACACCCACCTCTGTCCAAGAGTTGGTCCGTGAAGCGGTGAGCGCGATGGAGCCGACGTTGAGTTCGCATCGAGTCGACTCGATCATCCCGGCCGGTTTGGCGCCGGTCAACATTGACCCGCTGTTGATCGGACAGGTTCTCATCAATCTGCTCGACAACGCCAATCGCCACTCCCCCGTCGACGGCGTCATCACCATCGAGGCGTCGCGCACGAACGCGCACGTGGAACTCTCCGTCGCCGACGAC
>CAWDCF010000010.1:0-531513 GCA_963800765.1 uncultured Acidimicrobiaceae bacterium | reverse complement strand
TTTTACAATACAAAAGGATACTGAGGGCTCTCCCTGTTTCCAATGGGAAAGATACTGAAATTCGGACATAGAACAGGCTGGGCATTAAAAACACGAGTCGCTACACTGTGAGTTATGACCATCACCATGAACGACTCATGTGCAGTTAGCATAAATCAAATGGAGGATTTTTTAAAGGGCAGCAGCCACTTACAGCTCCAGGCCCAGGGTAAACAGGAGGTCTATGACTGGATAGCCAAACAAACTAACCAGATTACATACTTTAAGCTGGGAAAAAAGGAAAAAGGAATTACCATTAACTACCTGGCGAAGATTACCGGCTATTCCAAGATTCAGATTAAAAAACTGTTGGGCAGGAAGCGTGATAAGGGACAATTAAAATTAACCGTGTCTTCCGATTGGGGCAAAAGGAATATTTTTACCAAAGTTTACACCGAAGCCGACATTGAAACTTTGGCTGAAACCGACAATCTCCACAGACGGCCGACTGGGCAGGCTTTACAAAACATTTTTAAGCGGATGTTTAATCTGTTTAAGGATGAAAAGTTTGTCCGCCTGCAAAATATTTCTTTAGGCCACATTTACAATCTGCGTGGTACTGACAGGTATATCGGTAAAGCTTTGACTTACACTAAAACCAATCCCGTTACGGTTCCCATCGGGGAACGCAGGAAACCCCAGCCCTACGGCAAACCAGGCTATTTACGGGTAGATTCCGTGCATCAGGGGGATTTGGACAAGCAGAAAGGCGTATACCATATTAACCTGGTTGATGAAGTCACCCAATGGGAAATCGTAGTTTGCGTGGAGGGTATCAGCGAATACTTTTTAATACCGGCCCTGGAGAAAGCCTTAACCGAATTTCCCTTTAAAATTTTAAACTTCCATTCCGACAATGGCAGCGAATACATTAACTATCAGGTAGCGGACTTGCTGGAACGCTTAATAGTCAAACAAACCAAATCCAGAAGCAGACATAGCAACGACAACGGGCTGGCCGAAACCAAGAACAAGATTATCCGCAAGTGGAATGGTTACAGCTACATTCCTAAAAAGTTTGCTCCGGCTATTAACCAATGGTATACAAGCCACTTTAATACCTACCTGAATTTCCATCGACAGTGCGCCTACCCTACCACATACACCGATAACCAAGGCAAGCAGAAGAAAAAATACGAAATTTACCTCACGCCTTATGAAAAATTAAAAACATTGGAAAACTGGACACAATATCTTGCCCCAGGACGGACACAAAAAGAGCTGGACGATATTTCCCTCGCGCTTTCAGACAACGAATTTGCCAAACAGATGAACGAGGCTAAGAGAGAAATCTGGAAAACCATTAAACACCATTAATCCTTAACAACTCACGGTGCGGCGTTTACTTTCAGTATATTCTCTTGACTGGAAAATACTTAGGCAGTAGAAAACGCACTTGTATTTTTTTCAGCTCCCTCCTTCCCTTATCCTGCCAAAGCCTATGGAATCGTGGAAAACGCGGCCGGCTTGCTGGACGGGGACGCGGCAGAGGGTAAAATCACCGTATTTTTCGTTGACTTTGTCCAGCGCCCGCACTAAACGCTTTTGGCGTTCATCGCTGACAAATAAGCTTTGCTGGCGGGTTTCTTCCCGAAGCCCGGCAACCGTAACACCGATCAATTTCATACCGGCCAAAAAGGTTTTACCGGTAACATGCTCAAAAATGGCCATGCTTTCAAAAAAAATCTCCCGGCCATCGCGCATGTAATAACCTAAATGCTTAGATTTGCCGAAGCACTCATGACTGGCATCGTGAATATGAAAATGCAGAACATCCCCTTCCAACTCTTGCCGCCGTAACCGCCGCGCGACCATCTCGCTTAATTTATACAAAACCGGTACGAAAAACTTCTTTTCCCGATATTCTTTGGGCAAGGTATACATGTGGCCGATAGATTTTATTTCCGCCTCCTGCTCCACCGCCGGCTTCCAGCTGCTTTCCAGCTGACCCATTTGGGAAAGATGCCGTCCCAAAATACCGAACTGGGCCACCAATTTTGATTCGGGATAATCGCGCAAATCGGCCAGGGTTAAAATTCCCAATTCCGCCAACCGCGCCGCCTGGCGCCGGGCAATCCCCGGGATGTCGGTGAGTTTGAGGATAGTATAAAGCTGAGATTTGCTAAAAACCGCCACCTCCTGCCGGGGAGGTACACAAGGGTCACCCTCGTTAGGCAATATTACGGTCACCCCGTCGGGTTTTTTTAAATCGGAAGCTATCTTGGCTAATAACTTATTGGTCGCGATCCCGACGCTGCAGCGCAGCCAGTCGCCGACCTCCACTTTCATGCGGCGCTTGACCTCGGTCATAATCCGCACGGCTTCTTCGAATGGATTTACCAACGTCACATTACCCTCTGGGGACAAAGATTGGCCAGCGGCGCGGATATTACAAACTTTGGTTAAATCCAAAAAAACTTCGTCGATGCTGTATTGTTCGACTTCGGCGCTATAATCGTGGACCACGGCTAAAAAACGGGAAGTGTAAAACCGGTAGCGGTTCGGATGAGTTTTGGACAAAATAATTTTTGGATAAAGTTTTTTAGCTTCCCAAACCGGGGTCCCGGTCTTAATACCCCAACGCTTGGCCTCTATGCTGGCCGCGATAATAATCCCGCCCAAATGCTCGCAGACCCCCACCGGCTTGCCCCGCCACGAAGGATTATCCTGCTGTTCAACAGAAGCAAAATAAGAGTTCATGTCGAGATGGATGATGAGGGGGGGCATAGTTTTTAATTTTTAATTTAAAATTTGCAGCGAATTTTTAATAAAAAATTAAAAATTCCTTACAAGGTATACATTCGTTCACCTCTATCATATCACTCCCCTGCCCCGGCGGCAATAAAAGTTATCCACAGAAATAAAAAAAGACCTGGCTAGGTCTAAAGGAAGAAACAAAGGATATGAAGCATGTAGCATAAAACATGAAGCATAAGTCAACAAACCATTATTTGCTTCATGCTTCATGTTTTATGCTTCATTCTAATGCCCATGATGCGCCGCATGCTCCTTTCGAATGGCTACGTGACGCTTTTTGTGAAAAAATAAAACCGACACCAGCACCAACGCATAACCGGCCCAGAGTATCCAGTTGGCAAATAAAGATAGTCCAATAAAACGTTGAGTAATTAAAAAATCTAACACCAGCGCTATAAAGAACCAGACAAATCCTGCCAGGCAGGCTTCTAAATAATTAATCACTCCCAGCCGCCGCGCGCAGGCCATGGTACAAACCACGACCAAAAAACCAAAAATAATTTGAACCAACAGCGAGTTGAGATCGAGATAAAGAAAAAAGAAGTATTTCACAATGGCCAGGATCAGCCACAAGATTAGGCCAAGAAAAAAGAGACGTTTAGAAGTCATAGGGGTGGTGGTTGGAGGGGAGAAAATGAAGCATGGAGCATGCAGGATGTAAGATTGAGCATGACAACTTTAATTGCTTCATGCTTCATGTTTTATGCTTCATACTTCATGCCCTCTTATGCTGCTTTCCGGCGCACTACCCGCTTGCGCGGGGCTGGGCGGTCAGGGATCTGTTTGGCCAAATCTTCCAGTTCCCAAAGTTCTTTTTCCACTTTTTGAGCGGTTTTGGCGACTCTCTCGCGTAAATTATAGGCAGGCTCTTGCACCGGCCAATAGTTCTTAATTAAATGGTGGGTAAAACCAAAATGCTGCTTCCGCTCATAAATACCCTCGTACCAAAAAATCCCAACCCAAATTCCGTACCAGGTTCCCAAAAAAACCGCTAGCAACAAAAATGTGTAATCCATAGCCAGTAATTGGACATAGGTCAGTCCAAAGCTCCAGCTAGAATAATCATAACTCAGCGCCAACCAATAAAAACTAGCTAAAATGCGCTGCAAAATTAAAAAGAGCAGAGCTCCCATCAAAGAACTCAAGAAAATATAAAGCGACTTCCTAGCTGCTTTGGGCATAAAATAGTTTTGTTTTAGTTTTTTGTGGTAAGTGTGTTTTTATTATAGGAGGATTTTGGTTAAAAGGCAAGGGGTCCTTCCTACTTGGTACTCAAAATACTCTTCTTATAACTATCTAAGTTATCCAAAGCTACGCCTGTGCCTTTGGCTACGCAGAGAAGGGGTTGTTCGGCTACAAAGCATTGTACTCCCACGCTTTGGGCAATGTAATGATTCAAATTGCGGAGCAGGGCGGTGCCGCCGGTTATGATCATTCCTTTATCTATAATATCACTGGCTAATTCCGGAGGAGTTTCCTGAAGCACCGTCTTGACGGCTTTGGCGATTTCGCGCAATTCTTCCTGAATGGCCTCAACGACTTCGTTAGTCGAAACAGTGACCGTTTTTGGTAAACCCGAGAGCATATCGCGCCCTTTAATCTCCATTAACTCTTCTTCCGGCACGCGCATGGCGCTGCCAATGGTAATTTTAATTTCCTCAGCGGTACGGTCGCCAATCGCAATTCCGTGTTCCTTGCGGACAAAATCTATGATGGCCTGGTCAAGCCGGTTGCCGGCCACCCGCACCGAAGTTGCGTTGACAATACCGCCTAACGACAGCACGGCTACGTCGGTAGTGCCGCCGCCAATGTCGATTACCAAATTACCCGAAGCCGAAGCAATGGGAATACCGGCGCCTATGGCCGCCGCGACGGTCTCTTTAATCACATAAGCCGCTTTAGCGCCCGCGGCAGTCGCGGCATCGGTCACCGCGCGGCGTTCGGTAGAGGTAATGCCTCCGGGCACGCTGATCATAACCTCCGGCCGAAAAAACCGAATGTTGCCTAAAGCCTTATTAATAAAGTACCGCAGCATGGCTTCGGTCACGCGATAATCCGCAATCACGCCATCTTTCATGGGCCGGCTGGCCACAATGGTTTCCGGCGTTCGGCCGAGCATTTCTTTAGCTTCCTGGCCGACGGCCAAAACTTTGTTATCATCTAAAGATATAGCTACCACCGTAGGTTCGTTGATAATGATGCCTTTTTTTGGCAAGTAGACAAGTGTGTTAGCAGTGCCTAAATCTATTCCAATTTTTGTCTCAAACATAAAGCTTTTTCCAAAATTTTACCAAGCTGCAAATAGTATTATAGCAATAAATAGCGGGTTGTGATAGAGGCAGCTTTACGGTAAAATGAGTGAGGGTAGTAAGTAGGCGGCCCTATAATGCTAAAACCCAATTTGTTAATTATCTTATTATCCCTCTTGCTTTATCCCTAACTACTTATGAGCAAACGCATTCGCTACTTACTGATACTGATTGGATTTTTAATTTTCATCATTGGCGCTCCCCTGCTGCTGTTATATGTGACCGGCATTAGCTTTGACTCCGGGAGTCATCGCTTTGTCCGAACCGGAATTTTGGCTGTCAAAACTGATCCAGCCGACGTTTCTATCTATTTGAACGGGAAATTAACCAGCGCTCCGGGAGGCAACGTTCGCTTCTTGCCGGCCGGTACTTATAATCTCCTTCTCCAAAAATCAGGCTACTTTGACTGGAACAAGCATTTGGCCGTAGCCACCAACCAAGTCACCTGGGCTAATGCCCAAAATAATTACGTGTATTTGTTTTTAAAACCCCAGACTCCGACCATGTTAGCCAGCGGCGTCCAGGATTTTTTAAACTACGGCACGACTCTGGCCTACGTGACCAACAGCAGCTTAGTGGTTACTTCGCCGCGCAACCCGCAAAATTCCGAAAATTATTTTTTACCAGGCCCGGTCAGCGCGCTGATTCCATCCGGCAACCATCAATTAATTGGGTTGACTGGTACAAGCGCGACCGGTTCGCCGGAAGTTTTTATTTTTGATCCCACCCAAAAAGCCATTACCAACCTCAGCTTGCTGTTTGCCAGCCCGCCGCAACTTACCATCACCGAACAAGGTCAAATTTTAGCCCTGGAAAATGGCACGCTCTATCGGGTTGACCTCTCCCCCAACCGCCTGGTTCCGCTCTTTAGACATATTTTGGCTTACACCGAAAAAGACGGCACCTTGTATTATATTCGCACTGAACAAGGGCAAACGGTGTTTGCCGTGGCCGAACTTAATAACCCCCAAGAACAAATTTTGGGCACCCAAATCCCCGACTTCACCTCCGGGCAATTATTGGTAGATTTCCAAAAAGATATTTTTTTATTGGCTAACCAGACGCTCTACAAAATTAACGGGACGGTGGAAGATTTGGCCGACGGCGTAACCAGCGCGGCGCTCGATCCCACCGGCACGGATGTTGCTTTTGTCCACAACGGAGAATTGGACACTTACCAGGGCGGCACGCAATCAGTCCAATTTATAACCCGCTCCAGCGACCGGATTGCCAACCCGGTATTAGAAAGTTCCATCGGTTACGTGTTGTGCTGGGAAGGCACTGACTTAAATGCCATCGAGTTGGATACCCGCGACCACCAAAACCAGTATAGCTTTTATACCGCCGTAGTCCCAGAAAAGTTCAGCGTAGATTCAGCCATCCGAAACATTTTGATTTTGGATAATGGAAATTTGGAGATGATTGGGATTAGGTAGGGGGAGGGCATAATTTTTAATTTAAAATTCCTCTAAGCCGTTGGATCAGTCCACATCTCCCCATCTATTGCTATATTCACTAATTTATCCGCCAGCTTATTTTCTTCCCTAAAAACGTGTTGGAAGGTTAGACTTTTGAATTTATTTGTGAGCGCAAAAACTTCCTGCGCCAGGAGCTTAAGCGTTGGCTCCTTAATTTTGTATTTACCCTGCATTTGCCGTACGACTAATTCCGAATCCATCCTGACCAAAACCTCGGCAGCGCCCAGGCGGACAGCTTCCTGCAGGCCTAAAATCAAGGCCTTGTACTCCGCCACGTTATTAGTGGTCTCGCCAATATATTTTTTGTAATCGGCCACCTTCTGGCCGGCTTCGTCGCAAATAACCACGCCAATCCCCGCAGGTTCGGGATTGCCGCGAGCGCCGCCGTCGGTGTTGATAGTTAGTTTAGTGTACATTTCTAATCATAATTATGTATATCGAATCTACGTAAAGTCGAATCTGCGAATAACTACGAATCAACGAATAGAAAACACCAGATTTGTAGATTCGTAGTTATTCGTAGATTCGTTCATTCGTAGATTCGATTCTCCCCACGCGTTATATCAACCAGCCTCAACTTTAACCCCTTCCTTCCATTCCAGTTATCCGCCATCACCTCCGCGGCGATATCTATAGTATCGCCGGTTTTTAAATTTTTGGCAAAATCAAAACAATTAAACATAATCGCGCCAAACCGGTTGGCGCCGATCTCCAATTGAAATTGTAAATGCTGCTGGGCCGTACCGACGGCTCGCGTGGAAACAATTTGAGCATTTTTAATTAAAAACAACGGGCGAGGATTGCCCACGCCAAACGGCTCCAAAGCGTCCAGCAGGCTGAGTAAATTAAGAGTTAAGTCGGCTCCCCGGGCTTCGGCTTCCAGTACTAACTGCGCCTGCAAGTCGGCTGGCGTTAAATGTTGTTCGCCGTAGTCCAGCAGGCGTGCGTAAAACTGATCAAAGCTACCGCTGGCCAAGGTTAAACCGGCAGCTTGCTGGTGGCCGCCAAACCTGACCAAAAATTCAGAAGTAGACTTGAGCGCTTCAACTAAGTTAAACTCTCCGGCAGTACGAGCCGAACCAGTAGCTTCCGTCTCCCCTTTTTGCAAAACGATCGTCGGCTTGTGAAATTCTTCGGCAATCTTGCCGGCCACTAACCCGACCACGCCCTTAGGCCAATCCTGGCCCCAGAGCACTAATATTTTACGGTCTTTAATTTGTTCAATCTGTTCGCGGGCTTCGCTCATAACCTGAGCGGTTAAAGTTTGGCGGCGAAGATTGATTTGTTCTAAGGCCTTGGCCTGCTCTAAAGCCTTAACCGGATCAGTCTGCAGCAATAAATGCAAAGCAATATTGGCGTGCTCCAGCCGGCCGGCGGCGTTTAAACGCGGGGCAATAATAAAACCCAGGGTGTAGGTATCGAACGGCCGCTGCAAAAAATCCAGTTTGGCGGTTTCCATGAGAGCGCGCAAGCCCATCCATTTGGTTTTTTGTAAAACCTGCAAACCAAATTTTACCAAAATCCGGTTTTCGCCCAGCAACGAATGGCAGTCCGCCACGGTTCCGATTGCGACTAAATCCAGCAGCCATTTTTCCCAACCCGGCGTCATTTTTTGTCCTAACTCCGTGAGCCGCTGTTCTACTTTTTCTTTTTTTGAGAGCAAACCACAAGCTAGTTTAAAAGCTACTCCCACGCCGGTAATTTCGTGGTAAGGGTAGGTATCATTAGGATTTTTGGGATTAATTAAAGCCTGCGCCCCGGGCTTAGGACCAATGATTTCGTGGTGGTCGGTGATAATTAAATCCATGCCGTTGGCAGCGCAAAATTCGGCGGCGTCAACGGAGTTGGTGCCGCAATCGACAGTAATGATAAGCGCCACGCCCATATCTTTGATTTTTTGGAATGCTTCTAAGTTTAGGCCATAACCTTCGGTAAAGCGGTCAGGAATATAACTTTCGACGGCAACGCCGAGATAACGGAACGTCTGCTGCAAAACCGCATTGGCGGTCACGGCATCGGCATCGTAATCTCCATAAATGCAAATTTTCTGTTTCTGTTCAATGGCCTGCCAAATTCGCGCCACGGCTTTTTCCATATCTGAAAACAAAAATGGGCTGGGAAGCTGCTCATATTTAGGGTTCAAAAAATCAAAAATCCCCGGTTCATCGGTCAAGCCGCGATTATACAATAATTGGACATTTAAAAGTGGATATTGCGCCAATTTTTTTATTACCTCTTCCGGTACCTCAGGTTTTAACTTCCATGTTTTAGGCATATAGATATTGTAGCGATAATTACTGAAAATTAGAAGCCTCATGCCTCCATCTATTCTCTTTGAACGAATCCATATCTTGCCTAAAAACTCCAACCATTTTTAAAAGTATATGAGTTTTCAGTCTTATTTACAAGAACAGCTAAAAGACCCACAAATAAAAAAATATTACGAAGCAGAGGGAAAGAAATTAGAAATTGCCTATCAAGTCCTGCAAATGCGCAAAAAACAAGGGTTATCCCAATCCGCGCTGGCGAAAAAACTTGGGACAACGGGACTTAAAAATTGAGTTCGTATAAAGGCTACATCCTACATTTCCTGCAACAAGTCTATTCCCGTCATTTCCGGCGGTTTGGGTAGACCAAATAAAGCTAAAATCGAGGGGGCGACATCGCTGATGACGCCCGAAGGAATTTGGGCGGCCAAAGAAATCAAACGGTCATCCTTGCTTTCGGCAAACTTTAACTCGTTGGCAATGACCATAAATGGCACCGGGTTTGTAGTGTGATCTTTATCTATCTCGCCCGTTTTAACATCAATCATCTGCTCGGCATTGCCGTGGTCGGCGGTAATTATGAGCACCGCGTCTTGCTGTAAACAAGCGGCCACGATCTTACTAATACAGCCATCAATAAAACTCACCGCGCGGATGGTAGCCGCTAAATTGCCGGTATGGCCGACCATGTCGCAGTTGGCAAAATTGGCCACATAAAAATTAATTTGGGTATTTAAAATGCGGTTGGTTAAAACGTCGGTCAGCTCCTCGGCCGACATTTCCGGCTGGTCACGTAATTACGCGCGTTGTTCGGGCTGGTCACAATAACGCGCTCTTCGCCGGGGTAGGGGTCAGTCCGGCCGCAGTTAAAAAAAGAAGTTACGTGGGCATACTTTTCGGTTTCGGCAATATGGAACTGGGTCATGTGCCGATTGGAAATAATTTCGCCCAGATTATTCCGTAAGTCTAAAGATGGAAAAGCCACGTGGGCCGGCAAATTTTGGGAATATTCGGTCATGGTCGCAAAGAACAAATTATCCATAACCGGGTGGCGGAACTGCTCTGGAACGGCATCGGGCTGCAGGAACATTTGGGTCAATTGCAGGGCGCGGTCCTGGCGAAAATTAAAATACACCAGCGCGTCATTGGGAGCAACCGTACCAACGGGCTGGTCGTGCTGATTGACGATGACCGTAGGCTTGATCATTTCATCAAAAATTTGCGAACTGTAATTGCGCTGAATACAAGCTTCGGCCGAAGGAGCGCGTTCGCCCACGCCGTTAACCATGGCCTGGTAGGTAGCCTCGGTTTGGTTCCAATGGCCGCCGCGGTCCATGGCATAAAACCGGCCGGTGACCGTGGCCACGCTGCCGACTCCAATCCGCTGAATGCGGCTGCGTAACTTAACGAGGGCATCAGCCGCGGCGCGTTCCGCCGTATCACGGCCGTCGGTGAACATGTGGATAAAGACTTTAGGTAAATGGTATTCGGCCGCCAAACCCAGCACCGCGTACATGTGCTCGTCCAAACTATGAACCCCGCCGTCGCTAACCATCCCTAAAATATGGAGTTGGGAATTATTGTTTTTTACATGCTCCATGGCCTGTTTCAAAGCCGGATTTTTAAAAAAATCACCACTTTGGATAGCCGTAGTTATCCGCGGCAAATCTTCACCGACAATCCTGCCGGCTCCGATATTTAAGTGTCCACTTTCGGAATTACCCATTTGTCCCCACGGCAAACCAACCAGCGGACCCGAAGCCTGGAGGGTGATGGCTGGATAGTTGGACACTAAATAATTAAAGGTGGGGGTTTTAGCCAACCCAATTGCATTGCCGCGGGTAGCCGAAGCTACGCCGAATCCATCCAAAATAACCAGCGCGACTTTTTTGTAGAATTTGTGATCCATAAGTGAATAGCGAATAGGCAATAGCGAATAGTGCTGCAGTTCTATGGCCTATTCGCTGTTCGCTATTCACTCCAAAGCTTCTATTCCCGGCAGTTTTTTGCCGGCTAAACTCCAGCATGGCTCCCCCGCTGGTGGAGACGTGGTCGATGTGTTGGAACTGGTGACAGGAACGCACGGCGTCAACCGTCTCCCCGCCGCCGACCACGGCGTGGCTTTACGCGTGGCCACGCCGCCAATCACCCGGGCCAGGGCGATAGTGCCGGTATCAAACGGGCGAACTTCAAAATGGCCCAGCGGACCGTTCCAAATAATAGTCTTAGCGGTTTTTAGGTGATTAGCAAACAGCAAAATAGTTTTTGGACCAATGTCCAAAACTGTCTCATTTTTCCGAATATCGTAGGGCAGCACCACCCGGACACTATTTTTGTCCATGGCCTGATTAGCCACCACAACATCTACCGGCAAAATAATTTTTGATTTAAAATTTTTCTGAATTTCCCTCGCCAGCTTGACTGATTCGCTTTCTACCTTAGATAAGCCAATTTCCAAACCGTTGGCCAAAAAAACAATTCGCCAAGCCGCCGCCAATTAAAATGCTGTCGGCGTGTTCGCCCAATTTTTTTAGCGTCGCCACTTTATCGGAAATTTTTATGCCGCCCATCATGACCACAAAGGGATGTTTACCGCGTTCAACCAGGGTCAATGATTTAATTTCGCGCTCGAGCAGCGGGCCGCCATAGTGCGGTAATATAGCCGGTACTCCCACAATGGACGCGGCCGCGCGATGACTGACCGAAAAAGCTTCGTTGACATAGGCATTAGCTAATCCGGCCAACTGGCGGGAAAAATTGAGGTCATTTTTTTCTTCACCGGGATAAAAACGCAAATTTTCTAAAAAGATAATGTCTTTAGCCGGCGCGGCTTTCAACTGGGCTTGGGTGTTTGGATCAGTTAGGTCGCCGGTATAAAAAATTAAATGGCGAACGGGATAATCTGGCAATTGGCGGTCGGTTGATAAAAATTTATATCCCAACAGTTCAGCCATTTTTTGAGCCACCGGCCGCAAGGTCAAGCTGGCGTCCCGGCCTGTGGGCCGGCGAAGGTGGCCGCACAATATAAGTTTATTTCCGCCTTCCAACAACATCCGCACGGTGGGCAATACCTGTTCAATCCGAAAAGCATCCGCCACAGCGCCGGTTTGTTGGTTAATCGGTACGTTCACATCTACGCGCAGCAGCACCGTACGATTTTTTAAAGTTGTGGGTTTAAGAAATTTCATAACAATCAGATAGGTCTTATAGGGCCTAGATACTCCGCCCCACTAAAATTACTTCTTCCACCAACCGATTACTATACCCAAACTCATTATCATACCAAGCGATAACTTTTATAAAATTACCGTCCACGACCTGGGTCAGCGGCGTATCGGAACGTCATCACGGCCGGTCCGAGACGCATGCGTGGTCCGGGTTGCTTGGCGAGGAAGTGCGTCTCGATCTTTCCCGGATCGGCGAAGTCGCAAACCAACTCGTTGCCGTGACGCTGGTTATCGGCGTGGTCCACGGGGAAGAGTTTCATGACCGGCTCCTTGAAGCCGATCGTGACGACCTGGCGGCTCTCGGCCATGCACTTGCCCGTGCGCAGGAAGAACGGGACGCCCTTCCAACGTGTGTTCTCCACGTCCGCGCGAAGCGCCACGAACGTCTCAGTCTGCGATTCGGGATTGACGCCCGGCTCGTCGCGGTAGCCGTCGTACTGTCCACGGATGACCTGTTCGGGGTTGATGGGTCGGATTGAATCGAAGACCTTACTGATCTCGTCGCGCAACGGCTTGGCGTCAAAGGAGATGGGCTGCTCCATGGCGACGAAGGCCAGGACCTGAAGAAGGTGGGTGACCACCATGTCGCGAAATGTCCCCGTCTCTTCGAAGAATGCCCCCCGACCTTCAATTGAGATCTTCTCGGGCACGTCGATCTGCACGTAACTGACGTGGTAGCGATTCCAGATCGGTTCGAAGAGCCCGTTGGCGAACCGCAGTGCGAGGATGTTGTCGATTGACTCCTTACCGAGGAAGTGGTCGATGCGAAAGACGTTGGACTCATCGAAACACTTGTCGATCGCCGCGTTGAGATGTCGAGCGGAGGCGAGGTCCACGCCGAAGGGCTTCTCGCAGATGATCTTGGAACCTTCATTGAGCCCGGTCACGCCCAACATGTCGATGATGCCCAGTACCGCGTTGGGCGGTATGGCGAGATGCATGAGACGGTGCGGGTGGCCCCCGATCTCCTTCTCAGCGTTCGCGACGGCCTCGACCAGATCGCCCGTTCCGTCGGTCTCCGCCCACGCGAACGTGAGTTTCTTCTCGAACTCTTCCCACTGAACGCCTTCGGGTTTGTTCGAACCGAACTCGCAGACGGCTTCGTACGCGGCCTTTCGAAACTGCTCGTTCGTCAGTACGGACTTTTGACGCGAACAGCCGATGATCCGGTACCTCTTTGGAAGGAGCCCGGCGACGGCGAGGTGGAACAGTCCGGGGAGAATCTTTCGTTTGGCGAGGTCGCCGGTCGCGCCAAACAACACGAAGACGTGGTCGGGTGGAACGTCGTAGGGCATCTGGTGCTTCGTCGTCATCGGCTTCCTCCCGGTACTGATACGGACACCGTTTTACCAGTGGCCACAATGATCTCGGTCACGAGCGACGGCGCGAAGAGCCCGTGGGCTACGACGCCGGGCGTCGACGAGAGTCGCTGCGCGAGTTCCATGGGGTCGCTGAACTCACCGAGGAAGTCCGCCAGCACACCACCGTCTGGGCTGGGGGGCGCGTCGCGCACTCGCGCCGTCTCGAGGTGCCTGAGCGTCGAAGCGAGACCGAAGGCACTGAGTTCGAGTGGCACGGGTGCGTGCAACGACGTCACCGGCTTAGTGGAGTCCGCGATGACGACGAAGCGTCGCGCGGCCCCGGCCACGATCTTCTCGCGCAGGTGCGCGCCGCCGCGCCCCTTCACCAGCCACCCGTCGGGTGCGATTTGGTCCGCACCGTCGATGGCGAGGTCGAGCGTGTCGATCTCGCCAAAGGACTCGACCCGTAGACCCAGTTGGCGGGCCACGGCTTCGGTCTGGGGCGACGTCGCGACGAAGCGGGCGTCGGGTTTGAGGTGACCGAGCGCCTCCAGCAGGAACGCGACCGTGGTCCCGGTGCCGAGACCGACGCGCATGCCACTCTCGACGAGTTCGGCGGCGCACTCGGCGACGGCGCGCTTCTCCTCGTCGACACTCATGACGGCGAGGCGGCGCTGTCGGCCATGACGAGTGAACTCGCCGCGACGACTCGACCGGCGGGAATCGATTCATCGCCGGCCAATAACTGCGCCAACGCCGTTCTCTTTTCGGCGCCGGCGATCAACCACAGCAACTGATTCGCGCGCGCAATGGCCGGATAGGTCAGCGTCATACGGCGCTCGTCGTGGTAGACGCCCGTCAGCGACACCAGTCGATCGACGACCGTCAAGACGGGATCACCGGGGATGAGCGACGCGGTGTGGCCGTCGGGCCCCAGTCCGAGGTGCACGATGTCGAAGCGCTCCGGGATCAGCGCGGCGTAGCGCTTCGCGGCGCCATCGAGGTCGTCGTCATTCACCGGCATCGCCTCGATCGTCGCGGGCCGTGGACCGAGACTCGACTGGAGGTTCGTGAGGTTGCGCGTGGCGTCGCCCTCGGGTGCGATGCGCTCGTCGACTTGGAAGATGGTGACCTGCTCCCAGGGGACGTCCAGCGTCGCGAGACGTGCGAACATGGCCCACGGCGTCGTGCCACCGCTGAAGGCGAAGGTGAATTCGCCCCTCGCCTGCACGCAGTCGCGCGCGCGCTGTGCCACGTACGACGCGGCGGCGTCGGCCAGCGCGTCGCCGTCGTCGAAGCGCTCCAGGAGATGGTGCACTACGACTTCTTCTCGACGTGACCGCCGAACTCGGCGCGCATCGCCGAGAGCACCTTCGCCGTGAACTCACCTTGGTTACGCGACTCGAAGCGCTGCCAGAGCGCGGCGCTGATGACCGGTGCCGGCACCGACTCATCAATGGCGGCGTCGATGGTCCAGCGTCCTTCGCCGGAATCGGACACGCGACCGCTGTACTCATCGAGTTGTGGCGAACGCGCCAGGGCGTCGGCGGTGAGATCGACCAGCCAGGAACTGACCACGGAACCGTGTCGCCACACCTCGGCGATCTCGGCCAGATCGAAGTCGAACTGATAGAACTCGGGGTTGCGCAGCGGCGTGGTCTCGGCGTCGGCCTCGACGGCGACGTTACCGACGTTGGCGTGGGCGAGGATGCTCAGTCCCTCGGCGACCGCCGCCATCATGCCGTATTCGATGCCGTTGTGCACCATCTTGACGAAGTGGCCCGCGCCAACGGGCCCGCAGTGCAGGTAGCCGAGTTGCGCCGTCCCGTTCGTCTTCGTGCGACCGGGCGTTGGTTCAGTGCCGTCGTCCCCGGGCGCGATGGTCTTGAAGATGGGGTCGAGGCGTGCGACGACGTCGTCCTCGCCACCGATCATGAGGCTGTAGCCCCGGTCGAGCCCCCACACGCCGCCGCTCGTGCCGCAGTCGACGTAGTGGACGCTGCTGGTTTCGAGTTCTTTCGCCCGTGCGATGTCGTCACGGTAGAACGAGTTCCCACCGTCGATGACGACGTCATCGGCACTGAGGTACTGCGTCAGTTCGCTCAACGTGTCGTGGGTGATGGCGGCGGGCAGCATGAGCCACACCGCGCGGGGTTCGTCGAGCTTCGTGACGAGGTCCTCCAGTGACGACGCCCCCACGACGTTGTCGCCGGCCAGTCGAGTGATCGCGGACTCGTTCACGTCGTAGACGACGCACGTGTGACCGTCGCGCACGAGACGCGACACGAGGTTCGCGCCCATTCGCCCGAGTCCCACCATCCCCAGTTGCATCGGATGATCAGTTGCCATCGGAGTCCTCTTTCCTCTTCAGTTGTCGATAGAGCGATATAAGTGCGTTCGTGGACGAATCGTGGGCGAGCGTCGGCTCGCCCTGTGACTGCAGTTCCGGGATGATGGCTACGGCCAGTTGCTTACCGAGTTCCACCCCCCACTGGTCGAAGGAGTCGATACCCCAGATCGTTCCCTGGGTGAACACGGAGTGTTCGTACAGCGCGATGAGCGAACCCAAGATGCGAGGGGTGAGTACTTCAGCGAGCAGCACGTTGGTCGGTCGATTGCCCTCCATGACGCGATGGGGGACCACGTGCTCGGGCGTGCCCTCGGCGCGGACCTCGTCGGCGGTCTTGCCGAAGGCGAGCGCCTGCGCCTGGGCGAACACGTTGGACGAGAGTATGTCGTGGTGCTCGCCGAGGGGATTGAGACTCTTGGCGAAACCAATGAGGTCGACGGGGATGATCGTCGTGCCTTGATGAATGAGTTGATAGAAACTGTGCTGGCCGTTCGTGCCCGGCTCTCCCCAGTAGACGGCGCCAGTGTCGTAATCCACGTGCCCGCCGTCGAGGGTCACGTGTTTTCCGTTGGACTCCATGGTGAGTTGTTGGAGGTACGCCGGTAGTCGTTTCAGGTACTGCTCGTAGGGCATGACGCCCACGCTCGGACAACCAAGGAACTCGCGGTTCCATACCGCGAGCAGTCCCAGTAGCACCGGAAGGTTCTCCTCGAAGGGCGCGGCGCGGAAGTGTTCGTCGATCGCGTGGAATCCCGCGAGGAGCTCTCGGTACTGATCCGGCCCGATGGCGAGCATCGTGGAGAGCCCGATGGCGCTCTCCATCGAATAGCGACCGCCGACCCAGTCCCAGAAGATGAACATGTTGTCAGTGTCGATACCAAAGGCCGCCACTTTCTCCTTGTTGGTGGACACCGCCACGAAGTGCTTCGCGACCGCCGACCCATCACCGAGTCGTTCGATGAGCCACGCGCGTGCGGACGTGGCGTTGGTGAGCGTCTCGAGGGTACCGAAGGTCTTGGACGAGATGATGAAGAGCGTCTCCTCCGCCGAGAGGTCGCGAACCGCCTCCACGAGGTCGGTGGCGTCGACGTTCGAGACGAATCGAAAGGTGAGGTCTCGCTGGGAGTAGTGCCGCAACGCCTCGTAGGCCATGACCGGTCCGAGGTCCGAACCCCCGATGCCGATGTTGACGATATTTTTGATGGGCTTGCCGGTATGGCCCCGCCACGCTCCCGACCGCACCTGATCGGCGAATCGAGACATCTGGGCCAGTACCGCGTGCACCTCCGCGACGACGTCGACGCCATCGACGACCAGGGAGCTCGTCGAGGGCATCCGCAGCGCCACGTGCAGGACCGCGCGATCCTCCGAGACGTTGATGTGCTCGCCGGCGAACATCGCGTCGCGCCGCGCTGCAAGCCCCGACTCCTTGGCGAGTCCAATGAGCAGGCGTAGCGTCTCGTCGGTGATTCGGTTCTTCGAGTAATCGAGGTAGATGCCTTCGGCGTGGTGACCCAAACGTTCGCCACGGCCGGGGTCCTCGGCGAAGAACGTGCGTAGGTGTGTGGCACCGACGTCCTTGAAGTGCCGCTCGAGCGCCTGGTACGAGGCGCGCTGACGCAGGGGGAGTGGGGTCATGCGCGTCCTTGTGGTCTCGTTGGCGTGTTCGTCGGTCAAACCTCAATCATTTCAGTTCTGTGGTGGGTCGGCTTCGCCGGTGTGGGGCAGGACGTCGGGCACGTCGAGTCGGGCGACACCGATACGAAAATCGTTGAGCCCGTAGTAGACGTCGAAGCGGTCGGGCTGGCCGATGTCGTCGCGACGGTCGAGACCGGTCGGGAACACCACGTCCTTGGGCGTGCCACGTCGCGGGTCCTTGGGGTTGGCCTCGGGGGTGAGGACGGGGTGCGACGAACGGTAGAGGAGTTCCTGAGGACGTTCGCGGTCCAGCACCATCACGCCCGCTGAGTACGTGAGTTCGTCCACGTTGCCCTCACCGATCACATCGGCGACGCCGTGGTAGACGAAGAGCCAACCGTGTTTGGTCATGACTGGTGGCGCGCCACTGCCGATCTTGAGTGTCTCCCACGGGTAGACCGGGGCCGCCAGACGGTGGTGGGCGGACAGTCCCCTGAGATGGAACGGATGTTGAATCGGACCCGGTCGCCGATACGAGATCCAGATGCTTTCACGGTGAAGGTCGACGGTGCGGTCCTCACCCTGGGCCAACGTGTCCTCGGGGAGTGTCCCGGGGAAGAGCGGTCGATGCAGGATTGCGACCTCTAATTCGAACTCCGGATTGGGGATGGCGACGGGAAACATGCAGGCATCCTTGTTGTCGATGCCATCGAAGTGAATGCCCTCATAGGGATCGAACTCGGCCAGGCCCAGGCGCTCCCACGTCAGCAAGTCATCCGACGTCGCCACCGCAATACGAGGTCCGTCGGGTGAGAATGCCGTGTAGGACATCAGGTAGCAGTTCAACGGTTCAACGAAGGAGACGCGGGGGTCCTCGCACCCGCCGCCATCAGGACGAAGTTCGTAGGGCATCTCGGGTTCGAGGGCGATGCCAACGCGTTCGACGCCGTTGGGTTCGCCCCGCTCGTCGAAGAGCACCCGAAGGATGCCGATGCGCGAATAGTTGCCCTTGGCGACGATCCGAGGGAAGAGGTAGAGGTTCCCGTCCGGCGCACGAGCGGCACCGGGATTGAGGATCCCCTCAACCTCGTTCGCGTTGCCGACCTCTGGCTCGATCACGAGATCGAGCGGCGTCATGGTGAAAGCGCTCACGGTTTGCCGGGCGACACGATCTGCACCGAACCATCGTTGAAGCAGGCGAGGACCGCCTGGATCACCCGAGCGGTTTCGAAGGGATCGCGAACGAGGATGCTGTCGACCCCCGCGGTCTCGGCGGGGTAGTCATTGCCGCCCGGGAAGATGGCGTCGCCGGCGAAGAGCATCTCGGAGATCTCGATACCGAGCTGCTCGCGCAATTTGTGAATTCCGTAGGCCTTGTCGATGCCCGGCTTGGTGATGTCGATTGACGTCGTGCCGCCCATGTGGATGGCGAAGCCCGGGAGCGAAGGGGCGAGGATCGCCGTGACCTTCTTACGTTTGGCGAAGTCGGGGTCCCAGGTCTCCTTTGCGGCGAGCGGCGCCTCTTGGCCGAGCGCGGAGAGGGTGATCTGGCTGCCGCGGTCTTCAATGACCTGTCCCCACGTCTCCTCGACCTTGATGCCCGACTGTTCGAAGGCGTCGCCCAGCGCCTGGATGATCCTCGCGCGCTCCTCGGCGCTCAGGTCCTCGGAGTAGACGTTGTACCAATGGCCGACGTACTCATAGAACTGGGTACCGCACGTGGGCAGGAGATAGAGGTCCTTTAGACGCTCGTCGTCGGGGAGGTTCGCGAGTAACTGCTTCTGGAACTGGGACCAGTCGCCGCCCGAGATGACGGCCACCTTCATGACACCCAGCAGATCATGGAGCAAGGACGCGACGTCCGAACCGAGGGCTGATTTGCTCGGGGCCAGGGTTCCATCGAGGTCGAAGACAAATAACTTTTTGACGGCTACTCCTTTGTAGTGACTCGAACGTCGCGAACGACCGTAGTTCGTACGCTCCGATCAGGTTCCACCCTACGGGCGCGAGATAGAGACGTCGCCCATGCATTTATTTAGCGAATTCTTGCGCGATTGGCCAGTGCCGCAGACCCCAGGAGGTCTGCTCGGCACACCCGTCAACGAACACTCGAGATTCGTGATGGACTGCAACAACGGACTCCGGGCGGACAGAAGTAGGTATGGGTAAAAGAATTCGCACCATCGGGCTGTTGATCGTCGCGCTCCTCAGCGTCACGATCGGCCTCGCGACGTCGAGCGCGTTCGCGGGCACGACCACGACGACATTGTCGCCCGCGACCGTCGCGGCCGGCCGGGCCTACGCAGTGCATCTGCTCAGCCAGCAACCGTTGCCCTCCGGGGCGACGCCGGTGCGTCATTTCGCGACACCGCTCGCAATACAGAGTCAAGAGGCCTTCCTCGTCGGCGGCCAAATCGTCTCACGCGGGTACCTCATCCCCGCGTCGGTCGACATCGACGCGTTCGTACGCGGCCACTTGCGCAAGGGCGAGGCGTGGGCCGGCAACGGGACCGGAAACGGTCCAGGCGAGAGCACCGTGTACAGCATCTCGGTGTCGTTGCCGTGTACGAGTCGCCACGTGACGTACTGCGGGCTTCAGTACGAAACGACGACGACGCCAAATGGTCGACAGGAACTTCGCATCGCCCTGCAGATCGACTGGTTGCCCGTTGTGACGGTGAAGATGCCCACGACCGGTGTCGTCACCGTCACCGGCTACGGCGAGACGACCGCCTGCTGCGGATCCAGCAAACCCGCCAGCGTGGTCTTGACGAGACAACAGGCGGAGAAACTGTCGAAGGTCGTCGCGACGTTGAAGGAGTCGGGTGAGGGAATGTGCATGGAGGACGCCACAGTGCTCAAGATCTCCATCACCGATCCCACGACGGGCGCCGTCACCTGGCGGGCAGTCGGCGACGCCTGTCCCGGCGTATTATCTATCTCTTCAAAGAGTACGAACGTAGCGCTCGATGACCGATCCTGTGCCTTGTGGCAAGTCGTCGCCACATTTTTCCCGGCTGGAGAGGCCGACGCCACGCGGGGTGAGGCGAAGACCTGCGATGCATAGGTACGTCACTCGAAACGCGTGGGAATCCCACGATTCGACATGGCGATAGCGAATGGGACGAAGGAGACGCGCGCTGCTTCTCGCAGCCATCACGTCGCTCGCACTGTTCGCAACGGCGACGCCGAACGCATTTGGCGGATCGACGTCAACACCATCATCCGGCACGATATCGATATTGTCACCCGGAACCATCGCCGCCGGTAGGACGTACGCGATGAAGTTGCTGAACCGACAGCCGGTCCCGCCCGGAGCGAGACTCGTCCATCATTTACCGACGCCGCTGTTGGAGGATGGAGAGGGACCTGCCAACGACGGTCTTCGTGACGTGACGCGCGAGTACCTTTTGCCCCCGTCCGTAAACGTCGATGCCTTCGTTCGCGCTCATTTACGATCGGGCGAATCGGTCAATGAGACCGGGACAGCATCGTCACCCAAGGCCAATCCGACGCACGACATCGGCGTCAAGTTGCGCTGCGTCAGTCGACACGTCACCTACTGCAGCATCGTGTATCAAACCACGCTCGCGAACGACGGCCAACAGGAACTGCGATTGGACCTCCAGGTTGAATGGCTGCCCAACGTCACCGCGGTGATGCCGACGAAAGGCGTCGTCTCAGTGACCGGCTACGGCGACGACTCACTGCCTCGCGGTTCGAGTGATCCCTTCACCGTCGCATTGTCACACTCCCAAGCGGTCGCCTTGCGCATCGACATTTCGAAGTTGAAGGACGCGGGCGGAGGAACGTGCAAGGAGGACGCGACACTGCTCAAGATCTCCGTTACGTCGTCCACTACCAAGAAGGTGGTGTGGCACGCGAGCGCTGACGTCTGTCCGGGGATCCTCAGCATCGCCTCGAATTCTGAGGACCTCCAACTCGACGACCATTCGTGCGTGTTGTGGCAGTTGGTGCGGTCCTTCTTCCCGGCGGGTCGAGCCGACGCCACCAAGGGCGCGATTGGCTTCTGCGGCGAGTGACGCCTAGCTCGAAGCGATCTGCTCGTCGCCGTGCAGGTCGACTCCTTCTTCGAGTGCCGCCGCATCCTTCCCGGGACCAAAGTTCGGCTCGCCCTCGATCGGCAAGAGGAGCATGAACGCCGACACCGCGACGACGACGGCGATGATCGACATCTCACCGCGATAGCCGAGCGTGCCGATCAACAGGGCACCGACGGCGATGGAGATGGTCTGTGGCACGGACGCGATGAGGTCAAAGGCCGAGAACGCCCGACCCTGAAGTTCGCCCGGTGTACGTAGTTGCAACAGCGTGTACGCGCCCACCAACAAGGGAGGAAGGGCCATGCCAAAGAGGGCGGCGCCGCCCAACACGACGGCTAACGGTCCGGCCTCGAAGAGCAGCGAGCCAACGACGATGCCGATCAGCCCGAAGGCGCTGAGCCAGCGCTCACCAACGCGACGCATCACTGGCGCCGACAGGGGTCCACCGATCAACGCGCCGACACCTTGGGCCGCCATGAGCACGCCAATGAAGCTCGCGCTCTTGTGGAGCTCTTGGGCGACGACGGCGAAGATCGCCGTCTCGGCGAAACCGACGACGGCCAGCGCGACGGCGAGCGAGATCACGAGTCGACGAAGGATCGGCGTGCGGTTGACGTGGCGAAAGCCACCGAGAATCTCCTGCACGAAGTGTTGAGGTACCCGAACCGGCTTCTCTTCGCGCACGTGCAGCGCGAGGACTGAACATCCCGCGATGACGAAGGTCGCCGAGTCGAGGACCGCGATCCAGTGTCCGCCCACGAGCACGAAGAGTCCTGCGCCGGCGAGTGGCGCGATGAGACGCAGACCCTCGCGCACGGTGCGCAGGTAGCCGTTCGCGTCGCCGAGTTGCTCTGGTGCGAGGAGGACCGTGAGGAAGGCCGACTGCGCCGATCCAATGAAGTTCCCCGCACATCCGTAGAGGAACATCGTCAGATAGATGATCCACACGTCAGACGCGTTGTGCACCAAGAGCAACAACATGACCATGAGCGCACTGGCGAAATTCACGACGATGAGCGTTGGGCGCCTACGCACCCGGTCGACGACCATGCCCGCAAAAGGGGCGAACAGCGATGCGATCACGCCGAAGAAGAAGGTGAGACCGGCCTGCGCGTTCGAGTGGGTCAGTTCCTTCACCCAAATCCCCAGCGCGAGAAACATGGCGGTATCGCCGAAGAGGGAGAAACTCTGCCCGGTCAAATAGACGCGTGCGTCGCGGGACTTCGCGAGTTCGCGCATGGTCATGAGATGCTCCTCGTCAGCTTGACCGGGTACGACAACAACAGAACTTCAACGGCGAGTGAACCCTCAGCGCGCAGTGACGGATCGGAGATGCGATCGTAGAAACGGCTGAAAATGGTGAGGACCTCCGTCGTGACCTGTTGCAGTTCCTCGGGCGTCACCCACAGAATTGTCTCGGCGTTTTGCGCGGCCTCTTGCCACTCCTTCGAGTAACTCGACTTCGCCTCGTGGAAGTTCGCGAATCGGCTCATCGCGCGGTCAAAGACCATCCGCTCAAGTCCCTGCGCCGCGATGCTCATCTCTGGATCGTCAGTGACGTCACTGAACCGCATGCCCGTGTGCGAGATCTTCCAGGGGCGCTGTCGACCTGGGCCGGCGCCGGCCTCCTCAACGAATCCGTACTTGGCGAGTTGGCGGAAGTGGAACGAGCAGGTTGTCGGCGATTCGTCTATGAGCTCACCGGCCTGGGTCGCCGTGAGTGGCCCTTCGAGGGCGAGCGCTTCGAGTAGGGCCAGTCGAACAGGATGGGTCAGCGCTCGAAGCGTCTTGGGATCGGTGAGTTCACGCAGCATCGCTGTGGGGTCGCCACTCTCTGGAGTGACAGATTCGACTGGGAGATCGTCAGAGGTCATTTGTCGAGCGTACTCTATCGAGAGATATCTGTCGAAAGATATCTATCATTATCTCTCGCGCAAGTCAGTCAACTCATTTTCCTGGAAAAGCCATGTTCTCATTGGTCTCAGGTGACCGCTCACCCGGAGCCGATTGGTTTCTAAAGTGAATGGGCTCATGATTCCCCTCTCCGTCCTCGACTTGGCGACCGTCGCGACCGGTTCGAACCCGGCGCAGGCCCTGGCCGAGACAACCCAGACCGCCATCGCCGCCGAGCGACTGGGCTACAAACGACTGTGGGTCGCGGAGCATCACGGCATGCCCGCCGTGGCGAGTTCCGCACCCGCGGTCCTCATCGCTCACGTCGCGTCGGCCACCACGCGCATTCGCGTCGGCGCCGGTGGGGTCATGTTGCCCAATCACTCTCCGCTCGTCATCGCGGAGCAGTACGCCACGCTCGAAGCGCTGCACCCCGGTCGAATCGATCTCGGGCTCGGTCGCGCCCCGGGAACCGACCACATCACGGCGCGAGCGCTGCGACGTTCCCCCGACCTTGGCGCGGATCGCTTCCCCGACGACGTGGTCGAACTGATCAACTATCTCCTGCCGCTCGAGGGTCCGATAGGCCATCCCGCGGCGAACCCGGGCAACGGCTACTTGCCCGAGATCTGGTTGCTCGGCTCCTCGACCTTCAGCGCGCAACTGGCCGGTCTCCTCGGGCTCCCATTCTCCTTCGCGTACCATTTCGCGCCCAAGCTGGTCGACGAAGCGCTCGAGATGTACCGGTCGAACTTTCGATGCGTCGATTCTCCTGGCCGAGCCTCGCGCCATGGTCGCCGTCTCAGTCATCTGCGCGCCCACGACCGAAGAGGCGACGTGGCTCTCGACCTCATCGGCCATGAGCATCGTCCAGATGCGCACGGGTCGTCGCGGACAATTGATGTCACCCGAGGAAGCTTCAGCCGTGACTTTCACGCCTGACGAGGCCGAACTGGCCCGTGACGCAATGTCGACGCACATCATCGGCGACGCCGACACGGTGGCCGAAGGTCTTCGTGCGTTGCAACAAAGGACTGGTGCGGACGAACTGATGGTCTCAACGCGCGTGCACGCCCAGGAAGCGCGCGTCCAGTCGCTGACATTGGTTGCGAAAGGTTGGGAACTTCTCGCCTCGTCGAAATCAGATTGACCTCGTCGTCACCAACACGTCACATGTGACCACTGCTATGAACGAGTTCGCAATACCGCAGATTTGAGATCGGCTGACCGGAGCAAGAAATGGCCAACACCGTGACCTCACGTTCTCGCTCAAGATGGTTCCTCTTAAGAGCGGGCGCGCTCGTGATGGTGGCAGTGATCGCAGTTGCACTGACGTGGAGTGCAATTGGAGGAATCGCTTCTCACACGGGCACTACGACCGTGTCGACCAATCACTTCACGTCGCCGACTGCGTCCAAATCATCGGCCACCAACGACGCGCTCTTTCTCTCTGATGTCACTGAAATCGATCCCGTGCTGATGACGTACGAGAAGAAGTTCGGCGACGTCGCACTTCGATCGCTCCTAACCGACGGCTCGGCGTTCTGTGCATTCCTGAATCGGGACAAGGACCTTGACACGGCGATGGTGTCGGTCGCGGTCGGTGCGCGACATGTCGAGTCGCAGTCGCACCTTCCAATGACGGTGCCTACGTTCAACGCAATCGATTCGGTGGCGCTCCTGACCCTGTGTCCATCGCTTGAGTCGGTCGTCCCTTCGTCAGACCTGACCAAGATTCGCGAACTGGGGACCGCGCTGGCCGTGCCGTCCAACTGAACGCATGACTCCCCGGGGACGACGAGTCAGGTCCCGACACGCTTTCGTCATCCATTGATTGCAGAGACGTAGCGAAGAACCCTGTTCCCGCGCAGAGTCATCACAAAAGAGTTGCAAAGACGTGTGCTGTTCGATGGCTTCGCTTAACTCGACGTCGTTACCGTTCGCCATATGAAACTCATCCACTCATCCAAATACCGTCTGCGAACGATCACCATGTCGATCGCGCTCATCCTGGCCTCTGTGTCGGGCATCGGTGTCGCGACCTCGTTCGTGGGCACTTCGCCGTCCGCCGCCTCGCCGACTACTTGTCCCGTGGGCAGCACGCTGCAGGTGGCGCGCGGCGGCTCACCGGACAACGTCCAATGTGTCATCACCTCGACCGGCACACCGGTGGGTGCGATTAAGCACGTGTGGCTGATCATCCTGGAAAATAAGTCCTATGACGAGACGTTCACCGGACTCAACCAGAACAGCTATCTGTGGCAGACACTCCCGCAGCAGGGAGCCCTGTTGACGAACTACTACGGGACCGGTCACTTCTCGATGGACAACTACATCTCCCTGGTGTCGGGACAGTCGCCTTCGTACGGGGTGCAGGACGACTGCTCGACGACAGCGAACATGACGAACAACAACAGCGGCATCATCACGACCGGGACCGTCGGTACTTCGACTGACACGGACGCCACGAGTGACAGCAGTGGCACCCACACGACGGCGCCTAGTCCCTCCGCGGCTGGCAATGGGAACTACGGTCAGTTGCTCGTGCACGGCGGTGTGGATGCGGCGCTTGCCAATAACGGATGCGTCTACCCGACGAATGTCGCCACGCTCTTCAACCAGTACAACGCGGCGGGCGTGTCATGGAAGGCCTACGCGCAAGACCTCGGGGGCGCGCAGCCGGTTGGTTCAGCCACGTACGTGACCGGCGCGACGCCGGGTATCACAGACACGGTGCCCGGCCGCGATGACGGCGCCTGCGGCTACCCCGGCAGCGTGACCGCCGACCCCGTCACGAATCCGACGAACTTGGTGGCGCCCAGTGGCGACGTGACGAGTTACACCGGTGCGCAGCCAGCGAATGCGGGCGGCAACGGGGATCCCGCAGACCAGTTCGTTGCGAAGCACTTCCCAACTGGTTGGTTCACGGCTCTCACCGGCGAGTCCGCCGGAACGCAAAATAGCGTCGCCTATCCCGCGCAGCCAGCCTTGAACGAGCCGGCGACGCCGGAGAACGACGGACCAGGTGCGCCGACCTCGGGCGCGACGGACACCAACTGCGACGCCAACCACGTCGCGAACCTCGACGACCCGACGTACGGCCTGGCGCACGACCTCTCGCTCCCAGCGAGCCAAGTGCCGGCCTTCAACTGGATCACGCCGAACAATTGCAGCGACGCGCATGATGCGACGTGTCAGGGCAACAACCTGTCGGGCGCCTTCAACGCGAACGGGACACCGAACTACGCGCCGGCCGGTCTCGCAGCGTACGACCCCGAAGCGACGACGCCGACCAACTACACGGGTGGCCTCTACGCGTCGGACCTGTTCCTTCGTTACTACATTCCCCTCATTGAGCAGTCCAAGGCCTTCGCTGACGGCGGCCTCATCGACGTGACGTTCGACGAGGCGAACCCGCCCTTCACGGTCGGCAACAGCTTCAACAACGTTCCCGCCGCGGGCGACGCCACGATATCGGGTGCCCCGGGTGACCAGCCGACCTTCGGCGCTTCGGGCACGACGGCTCCGGGGGCCACGTCGCTCTACGGTGCCTACGGCGTCTTGGCCGACGCTGCCGGTGAGAACATCAACGGCACGAACGTCTCGACGGAACCAACCGGACCCAACGACCCCGAGGTGACCAACGCCGCTGGGCAACAGTTGCAACCCGGTCCAGGCGCATCAGGCTTCATTGACCGTCCGACCCAACTCGCCGGTGAGAGTCCGTATCTCAGCGGTTCGCCGGGCTCGACCACTGAGCCCGCCCTCGTTGCCGTGGGTTCGAGCATGGTGCTCGACTCCAAGATCAACGCTGACGACACCGGTCGACTCGTCTCGGGCACTGGCATCCCGGCCGATACCTTCGTGGGCGCCGTCAGTGACACGGGTCCGATCTCGCTGCTCGGCAACGCGAGCACAACAGGCGCGTCGAACAACTACGCCAAGCCGTGGTTGGGCAGCTTCCAGCTCTTGAACGACAGCGGGCAGCCCGTCACGTTGTCGGCTGGATTCGTCGGCAACATCACGTTGGGCGCGGAAGGCGCTCTCTCGACCGTGGGCACCGCGAACTGCCCGAGTGGTAGTGAAGCGGCCACGACGTCGGGCTGCGTGACGGTCGATCCGCTCTACGACCCAACCGACTTCACTCCCGGCGGCGGCGACACGGGCACCGTATTGATCAGCCCGCTCATCAAGCCCGGCACCGTGACCGGCACGTACTACAACCACTACAGCACGTTGCGAACGTTGGAGGACCTACTGCTCACCGGTCAGACGTGCACCAATCCGTCCAATGCGGACACTCCATTGATCGCAGGTACGGTCTGTGGCGGACTCGACGGCAAGGGCCACATTGGCTACGCGGCGCAAGCGGGACTAGCGACCTTCGGCCCCGATGTCTTCACTGCGCAGTCCTTCACGGCGTTGACCACGCCTCCCGGTTACTTCGCGGTGAGCGGTAGCGGTTCGAGCGCGGTCTACTGCCCAGCGTTCTTCCGGCTGGGACGAACCGGTTCCAAAGGATTCAACGGCTTCGGAAAGAACGGCGGCAGTGGCGGAACTGGCGGCGCACCCGGGTGCGGGACGAACGGTGGCAACGGCGGCTGGGGCGGGTCCGGCTTCACGTCTGCCGCCCCTGGTGGAAACGGTGGCAACGGTGGTGACGGTGCGTGTGCGCCCGAAGAGTGGAGTAACGGTACGTGGCTGACGGCATCGGGGTCGCCAACGACGCCCTACGACACGCCACCGTGCAACGGCACATGGGGCAACGGCGGCAACGGTGGCAATGGCGGCAACGGATCTCACGCGACGCCGGGACAGGCGGGTGGTAACGGAAGCGACGGTACAGCGGGCAAACCTGGCGCGAACGGAACGAACGGTGCCAACGGCTAACTCGACAGTCGGACGACGTTGAAACGACAACGAAACGTAACGAACGCACGGAGTCGGGCCTTAGGGCCCGGCACCGTGCTGCTCGTCGGCCTACTGATCTCCTCGTTGGTGCTCGCCAGCTGTGGGACCGCAACGACGTATCCGTCGTACCTTCCAAAGAAGACGTTGACGCCCGCCATCGACCAAGTGATGATCGGCACGATGGCCAAACCGGCGCTCCAAATCGAGGGGCTGCCAGTGGCAGTTTCTACCAAGTCGTTCCACGTGCGCGTGACCGTGAGCGGGCCAATCGTCCCCGGTGAAGGGTTGCCCTACCAACAAGAGGGCACCACCTGCACGTGGACGGTCACCATGAACGACGCCAATGCCAACGTGCCGCTGTCCATCGCCGACTTTCACTCCGTCGATCACCTGGGAGCCGTGTTCTTGATGGGCCTCGTGCCCGGTGAACGGCCACTGCCCAAGGTGCTGCGCCCGGGTCAGTCGCTCACGTTCCGGCTGCGAGCCTACGAATTGGTGGGTGAGGGGATGATGCAGTGGGCACCTGATCATCGCCACGTAGTGGCTGATTGGGATTACACGGTGGAGAACGACTGAGCGTCACGACTGTTCGCGTACAACATTGCGCGCCGACGTGTAATTTCCCTACGAGGACAAGTCGACGTCACGCGAACACGCGTCGAAGTTGGTGGAGAGGATGACGCGATGAGTACGCAACCGAGTGCAACCTCGTTGCCAGCCAGTGCGCTGCAGAGGGGCGACGGAGCGCCCGAATTCGCCCTACCCGCGACGCCCGATCAGATCGTTCGACTCTCCGAAATTCGTGGACCGGTGGTGTTGATCTTCTATCCCGCTGACTGGAGCCCCGTGTGCGGCGATGAACTCTCCATGTTCGAAGCGGCCACCGGGCTCTTCGCGGGGCACGGCGCTCAGCTCATCGGCATATCGGTCGACAGCTCATGGTGTCACCTCGCCTATAAAGCAGATCGCAAACTCAGTTTTCCGTTACTGGCCGACTTCCATCCCAAAGGCGCCGTGGCGAAGTCGTACGGCGTGTTCCGTGAGGACGATGACACGACCGAGCGGGCCATCTTCGTCCTCGACGCACAGCACCGCATCGCGTGGAGTTATGTTTCGCCGGTCGGGATCAGCCCCGGCGTTGATGGCGCGTTACGCGCAGTGGAGGCACTCTCATGAGTAACGAAGACAGTGAACTCAGTCCACCCGTTGGTGCCGACGACCACGTGAGTGGAAACGCCGCCGCGCCGATCACCCTCGTCGAGTACGGCGACTATCAATGTCCGTACTGCGCAATGGCCTACGCGGTCGTCAAAGAGTTGCAACGCGAACTTGGCGACTCGCTGCGTTTGGTCTTTCGCAATATGCCCCTCGCGAACGTCCATCCCCACGCCGAGGCCGCCGCCGAAGCAGCGGAGGCGGTCGCGGAGCAGGGACGCTTCTGGGAGATGCACGACCTGTTGTATGAGAATCAGAAGGACTTGGGCGATGCGGCGCTGGCGCGTTACGCCACCCAGGCTGGCGCGGATGAATCTGCGTTCAGCGCTGCCGTGCAGGGCGGTGGGCCACGAGCAAGAGTCCAGCGCGATCTCGAAAGTGCGCTGCGCAGCGGTGCAAACGGCACGCCCACGTTCTTCATTAACGGCGAACGGTACGACGGATCGTGGCAGTTGGAGCCCTTCCTCGAGAACTTGCGTTCGTTGCTCGACGACTGACAGCCTCCGAGTCTCTGCTCTAGTCGCGAGGACCTCGATTCTCGAGTGCCGCCGTCACGACGTGGTCAATTTGACGAGGATGCACCTTCAACTGTTGGATTCAGATGTTCAAAGCGAACCGCAGGGTCCAAAAATGGGACAAAAGAGTTGCGCCCTGACTTGACATGGACCCACCTCGTGTGTATTTTGTAACCGGTTGCAAAGTAAGCGGTTACAAAGTAAGCGCTTGCATTGCCACCGGGGTGGATTTTCCGGGGGAGTTGGAGGAAAGATGGTTGACTCGCAGCCGACTATCTACGACGTCGCCCAGCGCGCCGGAGTGTCGACCGCGACCGTAAGTCGTGCCATCAACTCACTTTCCTCTGTGCGCCCCGCGACGCGCGACAAGGTCATGCGCGCCATGGAGGAGCTCGAGTTCGTTCCCAACGCCGTCGCCCGCGGTCTCGCCAGTGGCAAGCACTGGATCCTCGGACTGATTTTCATGCACGCCCCGATCGAGGGCAACGTGCTCGCGGTCGAAGAGGCGAGCCTCCTCTATACCGACATCGTCATTCGAGGTGCCGAGTCGCGCGCAGCGAAGAAGGGCTATTCGCTCTTGTTGTGTGGCGTCCGTGCGGACGACGTGTCGGGAATGTCCCCGCTCCTCGCATTGACCGGAACGGTCGACGGCATGATCGTCCTCGACCGCGTGCTCAGCGCTGACGACGAGGTCGAACTGGGTCGACGTATACCGCTCGTCCTCTTGGCCGGTAAGGGTGATTCAAATTCGGCACTGACCATTCGCGTCGACAACGAGCAGGCGATGCGCAGCCTCGCCGACCACTTGGTCAGCGTGCACCAGGTCAAGAGCGTCGGCTTCGTCTCAGGCCTGGACGACAGCCCCGACAGCGTCGCACGCGCGCACAGTTTCAAGACCGCCGCCGAGGAGATGGGAGCGACGCTGCGCGACGTTGACAGTTTGAAGGCCGACTGGACCTCGGGGGGCGGCGAGGCCGCCATGCGGGCGCGAATGATGTTGGACGATCGTCTACCCGAAGTCTTCGCGTGTGCGAATGACCAGACGGCGGTCGGTGTCATCTTCGCGCTCAAGGCCGCCGGCCTCAGCGTGCCCGAAGACATAATGGTCACTGGTTTTGATGACATCACCCTGACGCGTTACTTCCACCCGCCGCTCACCACCATTCGCCAGTCGGGGAGCCTGCTCGGCGAGGTCGCGGTCGACGCACTCCTGGGGACCATCGATGGCAACGAGAAGATTCAGCGCACCGTGGTGCTGCCAACCGAACTCATCGTGCGTGGAAGCTGCGGCTGCGTCTCGAGCACCGATCCACTCCCGGACCTCTTCGAAGTCGTCGCGCGTCACCTGGAGGTCGACTGATTATGCGACTCATCGGACGCCGGCTCGTCTTGTACGCCGTGACGGCGTGGGTCGCCATCTCGGTCAACTTCATCCTTCCCCACCTGATGCCGGGCGACCCCATTCAAACGTTGATCGGCAAGATTCAAGGTCAGGTCACACCCCAAGAGATTCGAGCAATTCGTCTCTCCTTTGGCGGAGGTCTGGACAAGCCGCTCCTCACCCAGTACTTGACGTATTTGAGCCAACTGGTCCACGGCAACCTCGGGGTTTCCATCACGCTGTCCCAGCCGGTCACCACGATCTTGAAGCAGTCGGTGCCGTGGACGCTCGGTCTGATCGGCGTCTCGACGATCCTCAGTTTCCTCATTGGCACGGTGTGTGGCGCCATACTCGGGTGGACGCGTGGTTCACGACTCGACTCACTGATCCCCACCGCGACGTTCTTCCAGGCGATTCCGTATTTCTTCTTGGCGACGGTGATGTTGCTGGTCTTTGGCAGTGACTTGCACCTGTTCCCCGTGCTCGGCGCGTACAGCCCCAACCTCCATCCGGGTTGGACGTGGGCGTTCGCCGCGAGCGCCTTTCGCTACGCGGAGTTACCGGTTGTCTCCATCGTCCTCAGTTCGGTCGCCGGCTGGATGCTCGGCATGCGCAACATGATGATCACCGTCGTCGCGGAAGACTTCGTCTTGATGTCGGTCGCCATGGGCCTACCCAAGCGCAAAGTGATCGTGGCCGCCGCACGCAACGCCGTGTTGCCCAGCATCGCGAACCTCTCACTCGCCATTGGTCTGGTGGTGTCGGGGGCTCTGCTCGTCGAACTCGTCTTCAACTATCCCGGCGTGGGCGACCTGCTGTTGAACGCTGTGCAGAACGAGGACTATCCGCTCATTCAGGGCATCTTCCTCGTGATCACGCTCGCCGTGTTGGCGGCGAACCTCCTCGCTGACCTCGTGTACCTCGGACTCGATCCACGAACAAGAACCGAGACGGCGACGTGAAAAGGCGCCGCCTTCCCCGTTCGCCCAAGGTCATTCTCGGGCTGGGCATCCTGGGCTTCTTCCTCCTGCTCACCATCTTTGGTCCGTTGCTGGCGCCCTACAGTCCGGACAACACATCGTTTGCGCCGCTCCTCACGCCCTCGGCCCATCACTGGTTCGGCACGACGAGTCTGGGTCAGGACATCTTCTCCCAGACGCTCGTGGGCGCGCGAGCGACGATTGTCGTGTCACTCGTCGCCGGCTTGGTGGCGACGATGTTGTCGATGGTCGTGGGCATCTCCGCCGGTTACCTCGGCGGCTACGCCGACGACGGCCTCTCATTGATGTCGAACGTCTTCCTGGCCATTCCCGGACTGCCACTGCTGATCGTCATCGACAGTTACCTGCCGGTCAACAGTCGATCGAACTCGCTGGTCATCGGTCTCATCATTTCGCTGACCGGCTGGGCTTGGGGGGCTCGTGTGATTCGTGCGCAAACGATGTCGTTGCGCAATCGCGATTTCGTGGAGGCTTCACGCATCATCGGAGAGAAACGCCACCGCGTCATGTTCTTCGAGGTCGCGCCGAACCTCCTGCCGATCCTCGCCTCATCGCTGCTGTTCACGTTGCTCTACTCCATTGGCGCGTACGTGACCTTGGCGTACATCGGACTCACGAGCACGTCGGTCTGGAACTGGGGCACGATGCTCTTCTGGGCGCAGGCCAATAACGCCCCGCTCTCGGGCGAGTGGTACTGGTTCATCCCCCCCGGCGTGTGCATCGCGCTCGTGGGCACGGGACTCGCGTTGGTGAACTTTGGTATCGACGAGTTCATCAATCCGCGACTTCGCGCCGCCGGTCTCAGTAGCAAGCAACGTCGCAAGCTGGGACTGCCGCGGCGTCAGCGACTGGGGCTCACGCCAGTTGTGCGCTCGAACGTGACGACGACGTCTCCCATGTCGACCCAGAAGCCGGTGACGACGTGAGTACTGAATCGATGGAAGCGGGCGTGGTGACCAGCGCGAACAAGACGAGCGACGTTAGCGTCGTTACGACACCACACACGGATCAAAGGACGGACGGACCAGCGATGGGTCAACGAATCCTTGACATTCGAAACTTCAGCGTCGATTACGGGTGGGGCGAAAGCGCCGTTCGCGCAGTGAACAATGTCAACCTGCACCTGAACCGTTCGAAGGTCCTCGGGATTGCCGGCGAGAGTGGCAGCGGCAAGTCAACACTCGTCTACGGCGTCACCCGACTGTTGCGCGCCCCCGGGGTCATCGCGAGTGGGGAGGCACTGTTCGATCTTGGACCTTCCGAGGAGGGCGCCGACACCATCATCGACCTCGTCACCGCCAGCGAAAAGGAACTGCGCCGTGTTCGGTGGTCGAACATCTCGGTGGTTATCCAAAGCGCCCTGAGCGCACTCAATCCCGTGCTGCGCGTGGGCACCCAGTTTGAGCAGGTCCTGAAGACCCATCGTCGTGACATGAATAAGGCCGATCGACGAGCGCGAATCATTGAACTGCTGGCGCTGGTCGGACTGAATGAAGACCGACTGCGTCGCTACCCGCACGAACTCTCCGGCGGACAGCGTCAACGCGTCATGATCGCGCTCGCGCTCGCGTTGGACCCGCAACTGGTGATCATGGACGAGCCGACCACCGCGCTCGACGTCGTCACCCAGCGCGAGATCATCTCGAAGTTGTTCGAACTGCGTTCGCGCTTCGGCTTCGCGATGATCTTCATCACCCACGACCTCTCGTTGCTGGTCGAACTGGCCGACGAGATCGTCGTCATGTACGCCGGCGAGATTGTGGAGCGCGCCAGCGCCCAAGCGCTCTACGACACCCCGCGACACCCCTACACCCTGGGACTGTTGAACTCATTCCCGCCAATGCACGGCGCTCGAACGGAGTTGACGGGAATCCCCGGATCGCCGCCCGACCTCAACCAGCTACCGACGGGCTGCAACTTTCATCCGCGCTGCCCCTACGCGATGGAACGTTGCCTCAAGGAGTCGCCATCGCTCGTCGAGCTCGGCGAGGAGGGCCGCTCCGTCGCGTGCTGGCTGCACTCGGGTGACGAAGGCGTCGTCGTGCCCGTTGAGTTGAGCCGAACCGGGAAGGGCAAGCGAGAGCCCGCGCCGATGCCGGTCAAGGGTGACGTCTCATGAGCGAGGTGACCGACGTGAGCGAGGTCATCTCGGGCACCGTGCAGTTGCAGGCGCGCCATCTCACGCGTCACTTCGTGACTCGTACGCCCGGGCGAGGATTCAATGCCAAGCACATCGTGCGCGCGGTCGACGACGTCAGTCTCGATTTGGTGGCCGGCCAAGTCGTCGCCGTCGTCGGCGAGAGTGGATCTGGTAAGTCAGTCCTCGCGCGCATGCTGGCGCGCATCGTGCGACCGACGTCCGGCGATGTGATTCTTCGCGGTAAGAGCATCCCGCGCAAGGCCAGGCGGTCCCTCGCCTACGCCTCCCAGGTGCAGCTGGTCCTCCAGGATCCCTTCGCCTCCATGAACCCGGTGCACAAGATGCGACACAACCTGGTGCGCCCCTTGTTGATTCACGGCGCGAAGCGACAGGACGTGGAAGCGCTCGCCGAGGCCGCGTTGACGCGCGTGTCGCTCGAGCCGCCCAGTCGTTTCCTCGACCGGTACCCGCACGAACTCTCCGGTGGACAACTCCAACGCGTCTCCATTGCCCGCGCGCTCTGCATCGAGCCTCGGGTCCTGCTCGCGGACGAGCCGATATCCATGTTGGACGTCTCGGTTCGTCTGGGTGTCCTCAACCTCCTGCGCGGACTCTGTGACAACGAACACCTCGCGATTCTGTACATCACGCACGACATCGCATCGGCGCGCTACATCGCCGACGAAGTCATCGTCATGTACGCCGGTCAGGTGGTCGAGCACTCGCGCGGCACCGTTCTCGTCGACGAGCCCACGCATCCCTACACCCAACTGCTCATCGCGTCGGTGCCCAACCCCGATGACCCGACCAGCGTCGGGCCCCCGACGGCCGAGCAGGCCCAGGTCATCATCGCGGAGCAGGGCTGTCGATTCAGTCCCCGCTGTCCCTTCGTCATGGACCGTTGCCGCGTGGAAGAGCCGCCACAGTTCATCGTTGGTGAGAACCACACTGCTCGGTGCTGGCTCCACGCCGACAAACCGCAGTTCGAAGTCGAAGTGGCGTTGCCACAGCGCCGTGGAGAGGGGGAAATCACGAAAACATGAACTCTTACGGGTAGTCAGCCGCACGGCACTCGAGTGCCGGCGCGGAGCAGTAACGCGAAGGTCCAACCGGCCTCGCGTGGTTAGGTAGGGCCGCACACGGTTCTTACAAAACGTCGGCGTAAGCCGGCTGGACAACATAAATATAAAGGAAAAGTATGATTAGAAAAGCAATGATTGCTTTAACGGCTACGTCGTGCTTAATGCTCGGCTTAGTCATGTCGGCCGGCGTCACGCCGGCATCGGGGGCGGGTGCCACTCTGACGTTGGAAAACAACACCGGAGTCACCTTCACCGATAACTTCAACCCGGTTGACTCGAACTCGTTCTGCAAGGAGATGAGCGTCTGCTCCCTCGTGTACGAACCGCTTATGGAGTTCGACTCATTGAAGGCTGGCGTCTCCTACCCCTGGCTCGCGACGGCATACGCCTGGAGCAACGGTGGCAAGACGTTGACCTTCACGATCAAAACGGGTGTCAAGTGGAGCGACGGCTCGGCGTTCACTCCTGCTGACGTGGCTGCCACGTTCAACATGGTGAACACGAACGCTGCGGCGAACGTCGCGGGTATTCCCGCGTTGGCGAGCCCAGCAACGGTCAGCGGCAACACGGTAGTGCTCAAGTACGCCACCTCGGAGTACTCGAACATTGTGGCCATCGCGGGAACGCAGCTCATGCTGCCTGCGAGTTTCGCCACGACGTACCCGACGCCCGCAACGGCGACGGTGACGGCACCGGTCGGAACTGGTCCGTACTTGGTTGACAACTACAGCGCGCAACTCGTGAGCTACAAGGCCAACCCGAACTACTGGGGTGGTACGCCCGCGGCGAGCGAGATCAACGTTCCGTCCTACGCGTCGAACACTGACGCGGCGACAGCGCTGAGCAGTGGCCAGTTGCAGTGGGCCGGTAATGACATTGCGAACGTGAACAAGATCTTCGTGAACGTGAACAAGGCCACCAACCACACGTACTTCGCTCCGGGGAGCACCGTCACGCTCGAACTGAACGTGACCAAGTCTCCATTGAACGACCCGAAGGTCGCTGCGGCTATCAGTGCGGGCATCAACCGTTCCCAGCTCAGCATCAAGGGCGAGACGGGTTACGAGGCTCCGGCCACGTCACTCAGTGGTCTGATCATTCCCAACCAGAACAGCTACCTCGACTCGGCGTACAAGAACGACATCAAGCCGACCGGTCAGCCAAAGACCGTGAAGACGATTCTGAAGTCCGACGGGTACAAGATGGCGAAGAACGGTTTCTGGGAGAAGAATGGCAAGGAGATCAAGTTCTCCATTCAAGACCCCATCGCATACTCGGACTACTACGCCGACTCGCAGCTGATCTCGTCAGAGTTGAAGGCTGACGGTATCAACGCAACGGTTGACGGAGTGCAGGCTTCCGCCTGGTACACCAACTCGGCGGATGGCAACTTCACGACGATCATCCACTGGGGTAACGGTGGCACCGACCCGTACACGCAGTTCGACAACTGGCTGGACTACAGCAACTCAGCGCCAATGGGCAAGTCGGCGAACGCGGACTTCGGTCGTTACCACAACGCCAAGGTTCAGTCTGAGCTCGCGAAGTTGGCGGCGACGAACCCCGCGGACACCGCGGCCGTGAAGGCGGCTTCGGTCCCACTGGAGAAGGTCATCGCGACGACGTTGCCGGTCATCCCGCTGTTGTACGGCGCGGACTGGGACGAGTACAGCACGGTGAACTTCACGGGCTTCGTGACTGCGGCGAACCCGTACATGGACCCGTCGCCGAGCGACCCAGAGCTTCCTTACATCTTGATGAAGCTCAAGGCGGCGTAATTGATCACCTCTACGCGCGGGCTAGCAACACTCCAACCCTGCTAGCTCGCGCGTAGAGGGAACATCAGATTACGCGCGGCCCCGCTGGTTTTTACGTCAGCGGGGTCGCGCGTGCTGACCCGCCCACCTCATTCGCCACTACACCTAGGAGAATTTCGCACCATGAGCACCACCAAATCGCATGACGAGGGTCCGCCACGGGCCTTTCCGCCTGGTTTCCTCTGGGGAACCGCCACCGCGTCGTATCAGATCGAAGGCGCCGTCAACGACGACGGCCGCGGACCCTCGATTTGGGACACCTACAGCCACACCCCCGGCAACGTCTGGAATGGCGACACCGGGGACATTGCCTGTGACCACTTTCATCGAATGGATGAAGACCTCGACCTCATGAAGAAGTTGGGTGTTGGCTCCTACCGTTTCTCGGTCGCGTGGCCCCGTATCCAGCCCGACGGTAAGGGTCCGGCGAACCAGCCGGGCCTCGACTTCTATCGTCGCCTCGTCGACGGACTCAAATCGCGCGACATCGAGCCGACGCTCACTCTCTACCACTGGGACCTGCCCCAGGCGCTCGAAGACAACGGCGGATGGACGGTGCGCGAGACCGCCGAGCGCTTCGCCGAGTACGTGGACCTCGTGGCCCGCGCGCTCGGAAGTGACGTCGAACGCTGGATCACGCTCAATGAGCCGTGGTGCTCTGCGTGGCTCGGCTACGGCTCGGGCCGTCACGCGCCCGGTGTCCAGGACATCGGTAAGGCCGCGGCCGCCAACCACCACCTGTTGTTGGCGCACGGCATGGCCGTGCCGATTCTTCGTTCGGCGATCCCCGACGCCAAGGTCGGGATCACCCTCAATCTCGGCGTGCACCGTCCGGGCACCGATCACGTGGACGACGTCGCGGCCGCCCATCGCGCGGACGGCAACCTCAATCGGCTCTTCCTCGACCCCGTCTTTCACGGCAGTTACCCCGACGACATGCTCACGCACTACGAAGCGAACCTGCCCGGCTTCTCGGTCATCGAAGATGGCGACCTCGAGATCATCAGCCAGCCGCTCGACTTCCTCGGCGTCAACTACTACTTCCCGGGAACGATCATGGACGCCAAGCGCGCCTCGGAGGCGCGCGTCGCCGGCTACGGCGTTCCCCTCGGCGAGCAGTTCCCCGACCTGCGCGTACTGTCGCTCGAGACGCCCGGCACGGACACCACGTCCATGGGCTGGGAGGTCGACGCCTCGGGGCTCACGGAGTTGCTCGTGCGCATCAAGGGGGAGTACACCGACCTGCCGATCTACATCACGGAGAACGGTGCCGCTTTCGATGACTACGTCGACCCCAACGGTCACGTCCTTGACAACGACCGCATCTCGTATCTGTGCGAGCACGTGTCAGCGGTCCATGACGCGATCGACGCCGACGTCAACGTGCAGGGCTACTTCGTCTGGAGCCTCCTCGACAACTTCGAGTGGTCCTTTGGTTACTCGCGCCGCTTCGGCATCGTGTGGGTCGACTTTCCGACCGGTACTCGACTGCCCAAGGCGAGTTTTCATTGGTATGCGGATCTCGTGAAGGCGAATGCCATAGGACCGGTGACGACGCAGTAGCGAACGTTGTGGTCACTTCGAATGCGAAGTGTGTGGATAACGCGCGATGCGTGACGCAACGACGCTGAGGCGGGCGCTGCCTGCAGTTGTTGCAGCTGCTGATCACTTGACCGAGTGTGGCGCTAGCGTGGAATCGTATGCACCGTCCCCCAAGGGCGTGGGTGGTTTCTGCGGTGACGGTGGCACTACTGACTGTCGCGACCGCCACACTCGCCATTGCCGCCAGTAATCCGCTGCCCGCTTCGTCGACCGGATATGACATCAGTTGGCCTCAATGCAACAGTGTCTTTCCACCATCTCCGGGATTCGGCGTCGTGGGCGTCAACGATGGCGCGCCGTTCACGGTGAACAAGTGCCTCGATCGAGAACTGAACTGGGCCCGGGGCGCCACGAACCCGGTGCCGGCCTTCTATCTGAATAGCGGCAACGGCGGGCCGATCGGCAACGGGGACTGGCCCAGCACGCAACAGTCGCCGAGGGTCTGTCGCGGGGCGAACTCCGTGCCCTGCGCGTACGACTACGGCTGGAACGCCGGCGTTGCGTCCTACGCCGACGTCGTCCAGGCCGAGAACGTCGACGGCGTCGCGTCACCCAACGTCGCGGCGATCACGTCACCGTGGTGGCTCGACGTGGAGACCGGCAACGCGTGGGAGACCAAGGCCGACAGCTACGGGCCCAGCGCCGCGTCGGCGGCGAATGACGCCGCGATGCTCGAAGGTGAGGTTGCGTATTTGCAGAGCGTGCACGTTTCCTCAATCGGTTTCTATTCGACCTCGTCAATGTGGCAGGGCATCACGGGAGGATCGGTCGCGGCGCTCGCCGACCTACCGGTGTGGATTCCCGGCGCCGGTGACATCGTGCAGGCCCAGGCCAATTGCACCTTGCCCTCGTTCACCGGTGGACGGGTGGCGCTCATTCAGTATCCGTCGAGGGGCTACGACGGTGACTACGTGTGTGGACTCTTGAACAACCCGATCACGGTACCCGTCACCGTGAGCGCCACGGCGACCTATTCCGATCAGCTCGAGGTCGCCAACAACGATGGCGCCGTCACCTTCGCCCAGAGCGTCGGCGCGCCGAGCCTCCTGGTGAGTGCATCTGGTCTCCTCACGACCAGCGGTCAACTGGCGCCCGGCACCTACGCAGCGTCGGGTACGACCGACGACGCGCACGGCAACACGGGAACCTTCAGCATCACGCTCGTCGTGGGGACCATTTTTCAGGCGCCGCCAATCACCAGTTACGTGAAAGTGCCCAACGTCGCCACGTACTCAGAGCAGCTCAACGTCATTGGCAACGTCGGGGTGACCTCCTACGTCCAGGCGAGCGGCGCGCCCGAACTGGTGGTGAGTGCAACCGGTCTCGTCACGACCAACGGGACGCTCGCGGCCGGGACCTACGTCGCGAAAGGCTCCGTGACCGACGCATCGAGTGGGCTCGGCACGTACATCTTCACGTTGACGGTGGGGGTCATCACGCAGAACGCGCCGACGTCGACGTCGCTCGTGGCCAACGTGACCTCGACGTACACCAAGCAACTCACCGTCTCAAGAAATGATGGTCCGGTCAGCTTCGTCCAGACGTCTGGGGCACCGGCACTCGTCGTTAGCGCCAGTGGTCTCATCACGACGAGTGGCGCGCTCGCTGCCGGCGCATACACCGTGCGAGGTACGACGAGCGACCAGCACGGCGACAAGGGAAGATTCGTCTTCACGGTCAACGTGACGGCGACGCCCGCCACCACGACCACGACGCTGGCGACGTCGCCACCGGCCGTGCCCACGGCAAGGCTCGTCAAGGGCTACGCCGTCGCCGGCAAGACCAGAGTGCTCACCATCGTCGGTGCCAACTTCTTTGGTCAACCCATCGTGCTCAGTCACGCCGGTACGACGGTCGTCGTCACCCACGACACCGGCCATTCACTGACGCTGCGAGTTCGGGTTCGCGCGCGATCGCGCCGCGGCGTCTTCGTCTTCACGGTCACGTTCGCCAATGGCCAGACGTGTCGGGTTCGCTACGTCCAGCGATAGACGGCGTCGTTGTCGTAACGGGCGTCCGCAGTCGTGTCAAGGTGTGGGATGAAGGAAAACTCCGACGCCTTTGGTCAGGCACTTCTCGATTGGGTGCACGGCGGTACGACGCCCGAGATCATTGAGCGTGACGACGGCGTCATAGAGATCGGCGCGGGGGCCGAGGTCTATCTAATGGAGGGCCATGAGTGGCCGATCGCGGAGCAGGAGGCCATGCACTACGTACGCGGCCGTGCGGCAGACCTCGGTTGCGGTGGCGGGCGAGTGGCGCTGCACCTGCAACGTCTCGGCTGCAAGGTCGTGGGCATCGACTCATCGCCGTTGGCCATCAAGGCGGCGAGACTCCACGGCGTGACCACGACGCTGCGCATGTCCGTCGACGATGTGAGGGCGCGAATCAACGAGTTCGACACGATCATCATGTTCGGGAACAATCTCGGCGTCTTTGGCACGCCGCAACGCGCGAAGAGAATTCTGACGTCGTGGGCCAAGAGGGCACCGAGTGGGACTCGACTGCTGCTCGAGAGTACGAACCCCCTTTCGGGTGGCGCGCCCGTCGTTGACCGCGATTACTGCGCCCGGAATCGAGCGAAGGGGATCGCGATCGGCCAATGCCGGCTCCGTGTTTGGTACGACCGGTCTGCGACGGCTTGGTTCAACTGGTTCTTCGTCTCGCGAAGCGAAATGAAGAAGCTGTTGAGCGGAACCGGCTGGACGCAGATTCACGTCGCCGTAGGGGCACCGGACGAACCGTACGTCGCGATCTATGAGGTCACGTAAGTCGAGGCGTCACTCGCTCGCCGCATGCGACGAGCGCATAATGACGCCACTGACCTTGCACCGTTCTCGAAACCCGAGGTACTCATAGAGTGCGATCGCCCTCGCGTTACCCGCCGATGTGTGCAGCATGGGTATCTTTCCCTCATTGAGGATGATCCCAATTTGCGCGTTCATGAGCGCGCGGCCCAGTCCTTCGCCGGCGTGGTGCTCGTCGGTGCACACCGCACTGATTTCAACGTATCCATTAGTTCGGGCCCGTTGCCCTGCCATTGCGACAAGGAGTCCATCGAGACGAATGCCCAAGTACGTGCCCAATTCCACTGTCCTGGGCGAGAATGGGCCGGGCCTTGTGCGCTCCGTCAACGACATCATTTCATCGACGTCCTCGTCGGCTGAGGGTGACGATTCGCGGATCGACTCCCTCCAACGGACGTCGTGACGGCCAGATCATTTGGACGCCGTTGATGGTACCGAGCACTGCCCAGTCGTCAGGCACCGTCACCTCACCGCGAAAGAGCGTGGCGACACCGCCGGGTCCGACCAATTCGCGTAACGCGGCGAAGTGTTCGGGCAAAGGTTCATCGGGCACGGCATTGAAGGGTCCCACGTCGGGCGGGTAACGCCGTGCTCGCGCGTCGCCCTCAGCGAAATGAAGGTGCGGTCCTCCAAGGGAGTGCCACATGACGTTGTCCAATGGGTCCACGAGTCTCCCTATTCAGATCCGACGTCGCGGGCAGCACTCATAGATGAAACGGGTCGACCATCGACGCCGCGGTCTTGGCCCCGCCGAGGAACGAGACGTGGAGTAGTGCTTCGGTCGTTCGCAGAAGTGAATAGTGATTGAAACGCATTGCGACTCGAGTCCCACGAGGTGTGGTCGGTGCGATCACGAGGGTTGGTACCTTGTTCGACGCCATTAGGTCATTCTCATCAAAGGTGATGAAAAGCACGAGGGAGCCCGATTGATACTGTGAACTCTTCACGATCAACGGGACAACTCGTTTGAGCCACGCGTCACCTGCGGATACCGGACAACTGTGCATGTCGTCGCAGACATTGGGCACGATGATGGTGAAGTCAGCACTGAGGTTGAGCGGGTAACTCATCGCCACGTCGTCGTGACGACAGGTCGCCTTGAGGCCGGTGTAGTAGACCGCTGGATTGTGACGAGCCGCGTAGAGACCGCTCGTAACGTTGTCGCACGCACTGGGCATCGACTCGACGAGCGTCCGCCACTTCGAGCCCAGTTGCGAGAAGATGCTCGCCACGGCCAACCGATGGGTGTTGGGTTCCCCGTCGTCCGTGATGCCCTGCGGTGAGCCCGAGGTGAGCGCGACGTAGTTGGGCAGACTCGGGTGCGAAATGGCGTAATAGTTTGTGGCCAGCCCGCACTGGTCACTCAACTCGTTGAAGTACGGCGCGCTGGGTGAGCCGACCACCGAGTAACCCTGGTTTTCGAGCATTATCCACACGACGTGGGTGTAGGTCGTGGTCGCCACGTCGCCGCACGGCGTGTTCACGCTGATTCTCGGCTTTGTCACTGCGCCACTCGGAGTTGCTGCGGAATCCGAGGAGCACTACGAGTCACCACGACGAAGTGAATGAGTTGACGGAAAGTTGATAGTGGCCGATTGTCTCGCACCCGGGATGGAGAGCCCGAACACTTCTTCATCGTGTGTTGGCACTACTCGCGCGCGCCGCAAACACACGAGTCGAGCACTCTTCGTCCAGTCACCTCAACTGAGATGCTTTCGTCGGCTGAGTTCTCTCTCTCGCTAGGCCAGGCTCAGAAACAACTTCTGCAAACGCGGCACGATGTCGTCGGTATCGGTGTCGGGATCAACCAGGCACTCCTTCAAACTGGCGGAGATGAGTGTGAACGCAGCAGTGTTCACGGCCTTGGCGACCGCCGCCATCTGGGTGACAATGTCCTCGCAGCTTCGTCCTTCTTCGAGCATGCGCACGATGGCCCCCATTTGACCGTTCGCACGTTTGACGCGTTTGGTAATTGCTTCGAGTTGGGCCTGGTCCTGGAGAACGTGCGGCGACATCTTTGCGGTCATGAATTCTCCTTGGACGAATTGACGTGATCTCTGAGTCTCAAACGACCCCCAGACGGGGCGACTGAGACCTCATGCTATACCCCTATGGGCATAGGGTAGGGGAGTTCGCTCGATCTCGTACTCACTGGATCGATGGTCGCCTACGGAGGAATTCGAGTCGAAGACGCCGGTGACCGGTGACTTGCGTGAATACCCCAGGGGGTATAATCTCAGTTCGTCAACCAATGTTCGTTGCTGGAGTGCTGAGGCCTATCGCGACGCGGGCGGCGGATCGATGACCGAAATGTTCCAAGCCTTTTTGAGCTTGGGGAAAGGAGAAATATGAAAGTTGTCATCATTGGAGGTGTCGCCGGGGGGATGTCGGCCGCAACGAGGTTGCGTCGGCTGTCGAACGAGGCTGAGATCGTCGTGCTCGAGCGAAGCGGTCACGTCTCCTACGCGAATTGCGGCCTGCCGTACTACGTGGGTGGTGTCATCGAGGATGAGGACTCTCTGCTACTTCAGACTCCCGCGTCGCTCTTCAACCGGTTCCGTCTTGATGTGCGCGTGGACACCGAAGCCGTCGCCATTGATACCTCGTCCAACACCGTGACTGCTCGCGACCTCATCAAGGGCCAGGACTATCAGATTCGCTATGACTTTTTGATCCTCAGTCCCGGCGCGACGCCGATCATTCCGACGCTTCCGGCATCGAACGCGCAATGCCGTTGCGGACCGTCGAGGACGTCGAGCGCCTGGTGCGTGAGGTGCAGAGTTCGCCGAGGAGTGCCGTCGTCATTGGCGGCGGTTTCATCGGGTTGGAGATTGCGGAGAACTTCGTACATCGCGGTATCGCGACGACACTCGTCGAGGCGACGGACCAGGTCCTGGCGCCACTCGACCCCGAGATGGCGTCACCGGTCGCCGAGGAACTGCGACGTCATGGCGTCACCCTGCACCTTGGTGACTCAGTCGAATCGATGACGCTTGAGAACGTGCAACTCTCATCGGGTCAGATCATCGCGGCAGACCTGGTGGTGCTGGCAATCGGGGTGAGACCAGAGAGCGGTCTCGCGCGGATGGCGGGTCTCACGATCGGTGAACGCGGCGGCATCGTTGTCGACGAATTCAACCGCACCAGTGTCGAGAACGTCTATGCGGTCGGTGACGCCGCCGAGAAGACCGACGCCCTCGACGGCATGCCGCACTCTGGTGCCGTTGGCGAACATCGCCAATCGACACGGTCGAGTGGTCGCTGACCATATCGCGGAACGACGCGTTCGCCCACGAGCGACCATCGGAACCGCCATTGTCAAGGTCTTCGACCTCACTATCGCGACGACCGGTTGGAACGAGAAGCGACTGCGCGCTGGGGGCCGTGGGTTCGTCGCGATCCACACCCATCCGTCCTCACACGCGAGTTACTACCCCGGAGCCAAACCAATGTGCTTGAAACTCCTCGTTGATCCGTCCTCGGGCGAGATCCTCGGCGCTCAGGGTGTCGGCACCGAAGGCCTAGACAAGCGGATCGACGTGCTCGCGACGGCCATTCGCGGTGGGCTCACGGCGCCCGAACTCGCGGACCTCGAACTCGCCTACGCGCCGCCGTTCGGTTCGGCGAAGGATCCCGTCAACATGCTCGGCTACATCGCCGAGAACATTCTCTCGGGTCTTGTCGAGACGGTGCAATGGCAAGACGTCGACGAGTACCGCGCGCGCGGCGCGCAGTTCGTCGACGTCCGCACTCGTGAAGAGTTTGCGCGCGGCGCCCTACCAGGAGCGCTCAACATCCCCGTCGACGAACTGCGCGAAAGAACGAGCGAACTCGCTGCCGGCGACATCGTCGTCAATTGCCAGGTTGGCCAGCGTGGCCACATCGCGGTGACGCTGCTCAACGAACTCGGCTTTCACGCGAAGAATCTCGACGGCGGCTACCGGACGTGGCACTGTTCGCCTGCGGCGCGCGAACTCGAGTCCGTGGGCTGAAGTCTGCAAACACATCCACAGAATGATCAAACGAGAAAGGTAACTCATGTGCCACAAGGCAACGTGTAAGAAGTGCGGGAAAGCGACCTGGAAAGGATGTGGAAATCACATCGAGCAGGCACTGGCCGGCGTACCGAAAGCCCAACGCTGCAGTTGCTCCCACGATGTTCACGCTGCGAGTAGCGGCGGCAAACTATTTGACCGACTCCGCGGTCGCTGAACATTTCGTTTTCAACCTGCAGTGGCCAGCCGCGACGCGTGGTCGACACGATCATTGCGATTATTCCGAGCTGATCAATTCTCATCGTGCGTCGCACGAGCGCGTGCGCGATGAATTCGAGACGTCGATCTCACCAATCACATTCGTTGATACCTAACGTCCCATTGACGTTGTTAATAAGGACAAAGGTCCCTACTATCTCCATTTTTCGCGCGCGCGACGAAGGATAATTTCTTGCCGTGGGAATTCTTGCGGGTATTACAACTTGACCTTGGCGCGATGGCAGTTCGGCGTGACAACGGTGTTCCACTTCTTGTTTGTGCCGCTCACGATTGGACTCGGATTTCTCGTGGCCTGTCTCCAGACGGCCGCGTATCGAACGAACGACGAGCACTACGACCGCATGGCGCGCTTCTTCGGGAAGTTATTTCTGATCAACTTCGCGATTGGCGTTGTCACGGGCATCGTGCAAGAGTTCCAGTTCGGCATGGACTGGTCCAGTTACTCGGTCTTTGTCGGCAATATCTTTGGTGCGCCACTGGCGATTGAAGGCCTGCTGGCCTTCTTCATGGAATCAACGTTCCTCGGTATCTGGATCTTTGGTCGCGGTCGGGTGAGCAAGCGCGTCCATCTGGCGTCGATCTGGATGGCCAGCGTGGGCACGATGTTGTCGGCCGTGTTCATCCTCGCGGCGAACTCGTGGATGCAACACCCCGTCGGTTTCAAGATCGACAAGGCGACCGGTCAGGCGGTGATGACCGATTTCTGGGCCGTGATCACGAACTCGACATTCTTCGGTGCCTATTTCCACGTTCTCTTCGCGGCCCTTCTCACGGGCGCCGTGTTCATGCTCGCGATCGCGGCGTGGCACATTCGTCGCGGTCAGCAGAGAGAGACCTTCATCAAGGTCGCCCGAATCGCCATCGTCGTCACGTTGCTCTCGGCGCTCGGAACCTGCTTCATGGGTGACACGCAAGCGCGCCAAATGGATACCCAGCAACCCATGAAGATGGCGGCGGCTGAGGCGCTGTACAACACCTCGGACGGCGCGAGCTTTTCTCTGCTCACGATCGGCGATCTCACCGGCAATCCGCTCTTTCAGATCCGCATCCCGCACCTGCTGAGTCTCATCGCGGACAACTCGTGGAACGGGCAGGTCAAGGGCATCAAGCAACTCCAGGCCGCCGACGTGAAGAAGTTCGGCCCGGGCAACTACGTGCCCATCCTTTGGGTCACCTATTGGTCGTTCCGTCTGATGGTGGGGCTCGGTCTCTTGATGATCGCCCTGGGCGGTGTCGGACTCTGGTTGGTGCGAAAGAAGCGACTCGAAAAGTCGACGTGGTTCCTGCGATTCGCCAGTCTGATGTTGCTCGCCCCGTTCCTCGCCAACAGCTTTGGATGGATCTTCACCGAAGAGGGACGCCAGCCGTGGGTCGTGTACGGACTCTTAAAGACAAGCCAAGCGGTCTCGCACGTCTCGGTCGGTTACGTGGCGACGAGTCTGATCGGCTTCACCGCCATCTACAGCTTCCTCGCGGTCATCGAAATCGGTCTGATGATCAAGGTCGCGCGCAAGGCGCCCGAAGAGTTGACGTCACGCGATGACGAGCGACCGCTCGAGCTCGTCTACTAGGAGATTCACGTGCCACATCTACATGTCGTAGCGTCAACACCACCGAGTGGACTCGAGCAGCTCTGGTTCATTTTGATCGCCGTCCTTTGGCTGGGCTACTTCTTCTTGGAAGGCTTCGACTTCGGAGTGGGCATACTGATGCCGTTCCTCAGCCGCGACGACATGGATCGCCGCGTGATGATCAACACCATCGGGCCAGTTTGGGATGGCAATGAGGTCTGGCTGCTCACCGCCGGAGGGGCCACGTTCGCCGCCTTCCCACTGTGGTACGCCACGGTATTCAGCGGCTTCTACCTCGCACTCTTTCTCGTGCTCGCGGCACTGATCTTCCGCGGTATGGCATTTGAATTCCGCGGGAAGAGGGATGATCCTTCGTGGCGGGCCTGGTGGGACCGAGCGATCTTCTGGGGTTCGGCGCTGCCGGCACTGCTCTGGGGTGTCGCCTTCGCCGACTTCCTTCACGGCGTACCGATCGCGTCCCAGGCCACGTGGACGGGCAACTTCTTTGACCTCGTCAAGCCGTACGCGCTACTCGGCGGCCTCACGACACTCTCACTGTTCACCCTGCACGGCGCGACGTTCCTCGGACTGAAGGCCGAGGGTGAGGTGCGCGAAAGGGCCCGGCACTCGGGTCTCTACCTCGCGCCCGCCACGTTCGTACTGATGTTTGGTTTCCTGACGTGGACGTACGTCACGGCGCACACGACGCACCACAACGGTCTCGTGCCTCCGTTCCTGCCGATCTTGGGACTGGTCGTCCTGGCGGGCGTCGGTTGGCTGATGCGTGACCGCCTCGAAGGCTGGGCCTTCGTCGCGACGGCACTGGTCATCGTGGTCTTCTTCGTCACGGTCTTCTTGAATCTCTATCCTCGCGTGCTGGTCTCCTCGGTCGGCCCACAGTTCAGCTTGACCCTTTCCCAGGCGGCTTCGCAGCCGTACACTCTCAAGGTCATGAGTTGGGTGGCGCTCATCTTCACGCCCTTCGTTCTCCTCTACCAGAGCTGGACCTACTGGATCTTTCGCAAGCGGGTCCGTCGTGCGGAACCGCTCGTCGTTCCATCCAACATCGGTTCCTAGAAGGGTCCCTTGGCTCGCCCCGACAGCCCGAGTGCTCTGCTGCGACGGCTCTGGCGAGTTACGCCACTCGTGCGCGGCTCCCTGGCGGTTGCCGTGGTCCTCGGGGTCTGCAACGTCTTGTTGATCATTGGCCAGGCCGTAGTCCTGGCGCACATCCTCGGCAGCCTTTTCTCTCACTCCGACGCACCGATTCGAGGCGAACTCCTGTTCCTCGCGGTCCTCGCGGGCGCGAGGGCGTTCGTGGCACTCGCGAGTGAGCCGATCACGTCACGGCTCGCAAGTCCGGTACGTCATTTGCTGCGAGTTCGGACGCTCGACGCGATGCTGCAACGGGGTCATCACTCGGCGCCCGACTCCTTCGTACAGCTCGGTACGCGTGGCGTCGACGCGATCGAGACGTACCTCGCCACCTACCTGCCAGCTCTCGTGCTCGGCGTCGGTTCGCCCATTGCCCTTCTCACGTGGATGATGTTCGCCGATCCATGGAGCGCTCTGATCGTGGCGCTCACCGTGGCGTTGTTGCCGATATTTATGATCCTGCTGGGGCTCGAAGCCAAGGATCGGATGGACCACTCGTGGGCCCAACAACAAGTCCTCGCAAATTACTTCGGCGACGTCGTGCGCGGCATGGCGACACTGAAGGCCCACAATCGCTCGTTGATCGCGACCGAGACGTTGGGTGACGTGGGGGACGAACTTCGCTGCAGCACGATGAAGACGTTGCGGGTCGCGTTCCTCTCCGGATTCTCGCTCGAACTGCTCTCCTCGCTCGCGACAGCGCTGGTGGCGTTAGTGCTCGGCATTCGTCTCATCGATGGCGACATGCGCCTTACGACGGCGCTGGCCGTGCTACTCATCACGCCCGAGGTCTACGTGCCCCTTCGTCGGGCCTCAGCTCGCTTCCACGCTTCCACCGACGCCGTGGGAGCGGCCGGAGCAATCCTCGACCTCCTCGACTCGGCCCCGTTGACGGACGCGAGTGCGCTCGCTCCCGCGGCGCCACCGCGCATCGAACTACGAAACGTTCGTGTCAGCGTCGAAGGACGCGACCACCACGACCTGCTGGCTCTCAACGCCCTGATCGAACGGGGGACCGTCGTGGCGCTCGAGGGTCCGTCGGGGGTGGGCAAATCGACGTTGCTGCGCGTCCTCGCCGGCCTCGAGGACCTGGACCAGGGTGAAGTGCTCGTGGACGCCACGCCGTTAACGAGTATCGCGCCCGCGTCATGGCACGCCACGTGCGCGTGGCTGGCTCAGGATCCGCTACTACCGGGAGCAACCGTTCGTGACGTACTGAGCATGGGCGAGGACCTCGGAGACGATCGACTCCGTGAGGCCCTCGAAGAGCTCGACCTCGACCTCGACCTCGACCTCTCACTCGGAGAAGGGGCGGAGGGACTCTCCGCCGGACAGCGCCGCCGCCTGGCGGTCGCGCGAACGCTGCTGCGCCCCGCCACTCTCTTTTTGCTCGACGAGCCAACGGCTCATCTCGATGACCTCAATGCGGCGAGAGTGATGCGCGCCGTGCGGCGCCGCGGCGTCACCACGATCGTGGCGACGCATCGCGAACTCGACGTCGATTTCTCCGTCATGATGTCAGCACCGGAGCGTTTCGGTGTCTGAGGTTGGTCAGCGCTCGGTGCTTCGTGAATCGCTGGTACGTGAACGCAGAAGCGTGGTGATCGCTCTCTGCGCGAGCGCGGCGGTCAGCGTCACGGCGGTGGCGCTGGCGGGCAGCGCGGCGTGGCTGATCGTACGGAGCGCGCAACGACCCGCGCTCTTAAGTCTCACGTTCTTGATGGGCCTCGTGCAACTGCTGGCCCTGGGCAAGGCGGCCGGGCGCTACGGCGAGCGGGTCAGCACCCACCAGGCGGCACTTCGAATAATGGCCCGCGTGCGCGCGATGACCGCCCGTCGACTCGAACCGCTGGTGCCCGCAGGGCTCGGCGCGCGCAGTACCGACGTCGTGGAGACCGTCATCGGCGACGTGGACAAGGTTCAAGACCTGCTCGTGAGTGTTGCTGGACCGGTCAGCGCGAACCTCATCGCGGGATTCAGTGCCGTCGCCGTTGCACTGTTCATTGCTCCGGCGACAGCCCTCGTCTTCGCGCTCGGGACCGTGCTCGTGGGCATCGTTCTACCCCTCGAAGCCGCCCGAGCGGGCACTCGACCACAGAAGGAACTGAATGATGCGCGCACGAGGTTACGTCACGTCCTCGACGACGCTTCGCGATCGGGTGACGAGTACGTAGCCAATGGTGCGAGTATCACGCTCTATCGACGTTTGGAGAGTGCCGAGATCGCCTACGACCGCGCGGCACGTCAAGTGTCGCGCCGCGCCGGACTCTTCGGCGCCCTGAACGTCGTGACGGTCGGGCTCACGATCGTCGCCATCGTCGCCAGCACGCAAGGAGCCCTCGAGAACCACCGGATCGCCGTATCGCTGCTGGCGGTGCCCGCGCTCTTGGCCCTCAGTTCCTTGGAACTGGTAAGCGCTTCGTCGGCGTCGCTCCTGAGTATCCAGAGCGGTCGCGGGGCACTCACGCGCCTCAACGCCTTGGTCGCGAGGCCGTGGCCAGTGTGCGACCCGGCCGATCCAGACGCGCTCAGTCCCAGTTGCGAGGTGACGTTGAGCGACGTCAGCGTGTGGCGAGACGATCGTGCGGTCCTCACGTCGGTTGACACGTCGTGGAGGGCGGGTGATGTCGTCTCGATCAGCGGTCCAAGCGGTTCGGGCAAAACGACGCTCGCCCATCACGTGGCCCGGTTCATCGAACTTCACGACGGCGAAACGACCCTTGGCGGCGTGAATCTTCAACGACTCAACGGTGCATCGGTGCGAACCCGCGTGGGCTACGTCGACGACGACCCCCACGTCTTCGCCACGACCTTGTCGGCCAATATGCGCCTCGCGTGTCCGACGGCCACGGACGACGAAATCCTCCAAGCCCTCGTTTCGGCGGGCTTGGGTCCGTTGCTCTCGACGTTGCCCTGTGGCCTTGACACTGAACTCGGAGGGGCGGTCACGGGACTCAGTGGCGGCGAGCGACGTCGATTAGGAGTTGCGCGGGCACTCTTGGCACAACGACCCGTGATGGTGCTGGACGAACCGAGCGAAGGACTCGATGAGTCTGAGGCCCGTGACTTACTCAGCGAAGTTCGTCGCCACCAGAGCACCGGTGTTGTGGTGGTTATCTCCCACCAGCAACACGATCACGCGGGGGCCACGACGCACCTCTTCGTCGAGGGCGGTCGGGTGCTGGCGTTGGGTTGACGCTGACGAGCGCGCTCTCAGTCGAAGACTCTGTTCGGCGTTTGCCGGTGTTCTCGACGCAGGGGCTCGGTTGAGACTCTCTCACCTTTGGTTGGTTTTCCACTCCCATTAGCATTGCGACAGCAATTCGCACGAACAAGTGTCTCGGTGGATGGGCACGATGAAGGTGTTCGCGAAGGTCGACGTACGAGACGAGGACGAGTGATGAACGAATGCGTACCCGAGGTTCAGTGACGCTCTTCAGTCTCGGAGCGAGCACGCCGTGACCGCCTCCACGCCGAGTACGCCGAGCCCCGATCGATACTTGCCCGCGGACCCGGCGACGCGAGAGTTCGCACGCGAGTTACTGGACTGCGTCGAACGTCTCCCCATCGTGTCGCCTCACGGTCACGTACCGGCCGAGATCATCGCCGAGAACTTACATTTCGCCAATCCTTCTGATCTCTTGGTGTCCCCGGACCACTACGTGACCAGACTGCTGCACGCCAACGGTTCAACGATGGAATCACTGGGCGTCGGCGGCGCGAGCGATCCTCGTGCGACGTGGCGCGAGTTCTGCTCCGCGTGGCAAATATTCGATGGGACCGCGTCGGGAAACTGGCTGGCAATGGAACTGTCCAGTCTGTTCGGGATCGAAGAGGCTCCCACGCGAGACAATGCGAATCGACTCTATGAGCAGATTGCGGCGCGACTGGCCGAACCCAGTTTTCGCCCGAGAACGCTCATGGCATCGTTCGGAATTGCGATACTCGCGACAACCGATGATCCACTTGACGATCTCGTTGCTCACCTGAGTTTGCGCGCGGATACTTCCTTTACGAGTCGAGTCATTCCTACCTTTCGTCCCGACAAGTACGTCAACGCCCATTCGGTGGATTTCGCGCGGAACGTGGATCGCCTCATCGAGGTGGCCGGAGAGGGGCGAAAGGGGTACGAGGGCTACCTCACCGCACTTCGAAATAGGCGGCAACACTTCATCGACGCGGGGGCCGTCGCGACTGACCATGGCGTGCGGACGGCGCTGAGCCTCAAGCTCGACCCGTTAGAGGCGGCGCGCCTCTTTCAACGCGTACGTCGCGATGATCTCTCTGATGAGGACCGCAACGCCTTTGAAGCCCACATGCTCTACGAGATGGCGCGGATGAGCGTCGAAGACGGGCTGGTAATGGCGATTCATCCTGGATCGTTGCGCAATTACGACCCGGAGACCTACGCGAGGTTCGGACCAGACGCCGGATACGACATTCCCATCGCGACCGAGTTCACCGCATCGCTACAGCCACTACTCGCTGACTTCGGTACGGCGCGCGGATTCCACCTGGTGCTCTTCACACTGGACGAGACCACCTTTTCGCGGGAGCTGGCTCCGCTGGCCGGTGTGTATCCGAGCGTGTACCTCGGGTCACCTTGGTGGTTCCTCGATGCTCCAGACGCCATGCTCCGCTTCCGATCGGCCGTGACCGAGACGACCGGATTTTCGCGTTACGCAGGCTTCGTCGACGACACCCGAGCCTTTTGTTCGATTCCCGCGCGGCACGATGTCGCTCGGCGCGTCGAAGCCTCCTTCCTCGCTCGGATGGTGGCCGAGCACCGCATCTCGATGTCGCGAGCTCGCGAGATCGTCGTTGATGTGATCGACGAAGCGCCACGCCGGGCGTTCAAGCTATGAGCGGCTCCGCGGCGCGCCACCTCACGCGACGGGCCTTTGGTGCGCCGAGCCCGGGTCCGCCCACGCGCATCGCCCACTTCGGATTGGGATCGTTTCATCGGGCGCACCAGGCGTGGTTTACAGCGCACGCGGGTGACGGCGACGAGTGGGGAATTTGTGCCTTCACCGGTCGAAGGAGCGTCATCGCCGATTCGTTACGGCCACAAGAGGGCCTCTACACGCTCATTGAGCGCTCCGCTGTCGGCGACCGATTCGAGGTCATGACCAACCTTGTCGAAGTGTACGAAGGTTCTGATTCCGCCGCGATCGTTGACGTACTCTCTCGGCCAGAAGTCGTGGTGGTGACGTCGACGGTGACTGAGTCGGGATACCGCATTGGTCTCGACGGTTCGCCGCACTTCGACGACGCCAAGCTCGCACGCGATATCGAGACGCTGCGCGAGTTGACATCGCACGATCGACTCGACTCGCTCACGATCGGCACCATTCCCGGGCGAATGTTGCTCGGTCTCGAAGCGCGACGCCGCGCGAACGTTGGTCCAATCGCATTCGTTCCGTGCGACAATGTGCCCAACAATGGATGGGTGCTCGAACGAGGGTTGACGCAGTTGACCGATCGAATCAGTCCCGAGTTGGGGCTCTGGCTGAAGGAGAACGTCTCGTTCGTCTCCACGAGCGTTGACCGCATCACGCCACGAACGACCGATCGCGACATCGCCATCGTGGCGAAGGAGACTCGCTGGCTCGACGGGGCACCGGTCGTGACCGAGCCGTTCGCCAGCTGGGTCATCTCGGGTGATTTTCCGGCGGGCCGGCCGCAATGGGAACAGGCCGGAGCGCTGTTCGTCGATGACATCGAGCCGTACGAGCGAAGGAAACTATGGCTCTTGAACGGAGCGCACAGTATTCTCGCCTACCTCGGGCTCGAGGCCGGCCACGTCACTGTCGCCCAGGCGGTCGGTGATCCGCGGTGTCGCAGTGCGGTCCAATCATTTTGGTCCAGCGCGGCACATCATCTTCATGAACTTGAACTCGAGGTGTACTGCGGTCAACTCGTTGAGCGATTCGAGAACTCGAGAATCGAATACCAACTGGAGCAGATCGCGTCGGATTCGTTGATGAAGCTTCGTACGAGGATTGTTCCCGTCATCGTCGCGGAGTTCCTCGCCGGAGGCGACTGCCCCGCAGGTGCTGAGGCAGTGGCCGCGTGGATTCGACAGGTACATGCGCGCGGTTCGTTCCCCGACGACGAGTCTCTCACGGTGGATTCCATAGTGGGCGGCCCTCACTCGGCCGTGGTCGAATTGATTCGTCTCGTCGACCCGCACCTCGTTGGTCTTGGAGCTTTTGTCGACCGAGTCGAACGTATGGTCAACGAAGGCGTCCTAATCGGTGAAACAACTCAAACATGAACCGCACAACTGGAGAAGATTGACATGAGCATTACATCAGCGGACGTCATCGTCACGAGTCCGGACCGTAATTTTGTGACCCTCAAACTCACGACCGACGAAGGGCTGACGGGCCTCGGCGACGCGACGCTCAACGGTCGTGAACTCGCGGTCGTGAGTTACCTTCGCGACCACGTCGTCCCGTTGCTCATCGGGCGCGACGAGCGCAACATCGAAGACACCTGGCAGTTCCTCTACCGCAGCGCATACTGGCGGCGAGGGCCGGTCACCATGGCCGCAATCGCGGCGGTCGACGTCGCGCTGTGGGACATCAAGGCCAAGTCGGCAGGGATGCCTTTGTATCAACTTCTGGGCGGCGCATCACGACGGGGACTCTTGGCGTACGGCCATGCCTCGGGGAGATCGAATGAAGAGATCTTCGACAGTATTCGCTCACACCTTGAGTTGGGCTATCGCGCGGTCCGGGTACAGACCGCCGTACCGGGACTCACGTCCATCTACGGAATCGCCTCGAACGCGACGTCCCCGCGCAACGCCGGAGTTCGCTACGACCACGAACCGGCGCAACGCGGTGCTTTGCCGGCGGAAGAAGACTGGGACACTCGCAGTTACCTGCGCCACGTACCCACGGTCTTCGAGGCAGTCCGTAATGAATTCGGTCCGGAGCTGCCACTGCTCCACGATGGACACCACCGCATGACGCCGATCCAAGCGGCTCAACTTGGCAAGTCGCTGGAGCCCTACGACCTGTTCTGGCTCGAGGACTGCACGCCGGCCGAAAACCAGGAGTCGCTGCGTCTGGTTCGACAACACACCACGACCCCGCTCGCCATTGGGGAGATCTTCAACAGTATTTGGGATTACCAGCTGATCATTCGTGAACAGCTCATTGATTACGTGCGAAGCGCGGTAACCCACACCGGAGGCATTACCCACCTCAAGAAGTTGCTCGAGTACGCCGCGCAGTATCAGATCAAGTCGGGAATGCACGGACCGACGGACGTCTCACCGGTGGGAATGGCCGCCGCCATGCATCTAGGGATGTCCATTCATAATTTCGGAATTCAGGAATACATGATGCACGGCACGAAGACCAACGAAGTATTCGAGCAGTCGTTTACGTGGAATGACGGATATCTGCATCCCGGCGAGACCCCGGGGTTAGGTGTCGAACTGAACATCGATGAGGCCGGAAAATATCCCTACGAAGCGGCGTACCTGCCGTACAACCGGCTCGCTGACGGCACCGTGCATGACTGGTGAAGTGGATGACGCTCTCGGGTGCCAACTGGAACCGTGAAGCACGCCTCTGCGCCGAGGAAAACCTGGAGAGCGAAGCCCTTCCCTCGAAGGGTACCCCGGCCCGCCGCGTGATGGTCCATGTCGCCGCTCGACGCGCCAAGTCGGCAAACAGTCGCGGGCGTGAGGCGACTCAGTTCATTTGACGACCGCGGATCCGCCAAGCCCACGTGAGAAGGGACACGCCGATCAACAACGAAATGACACCGAGGACGGCCCAGCCGCCATGCCCACTCATGCCCGATCCCTGAATCACACTCGTGCCTTGAAGTATCCATACGATGCCGACGAGACTCAAGACCAGACCCAAAACTCCGCGAACCCGCATAACCGACTCCACTCAGAGGGAAGCCAAACGGCCTCTGAAAGAACCTAGCGACGTGTTTCGAGATGTCGAACGCGACACTCGCCCGTATACCACTTGGAACGAATTGCGAGCGACCCTTCGTGGGGCCGCCTCGACGTCGAAGTCCGATGTACTCTCTCTTTTGATGACGCGGCCCGTCGGACGCGGAGAGGGGCGACCATGAGCGGTGTGCGAGTACTGGTGGGAACTCGAAAGGGGGCGTTCGTACTTCGTGCGGACGGGGCCCGCAAGAATTGGGACGTCAGCGGTCCATTCTTTGGCGGGTGGGAGGTCTTCCACGTGAAGGGCTCGCCAGTCAATCCCAATCGGATCTACGCCTCGCAGTCAACGAGTTGGTTCGGGCAGTTGATTCAGCGTTCCGACGACGGTGGTCGCACCTGGAATCCGGTCGGCAACCAGTTCCTTTATGATGGCGTGCCCGGCACGCACCAGTGGTACGACGGTACGCCCCACCCCTGGGAGTTCGCCCGGGTGTGGCACCTCGAGCCCTCCTTGAGTGACCCCGACACCGTGTGGGCGGGCGTCGAGGACGCGGCGCTGTTTCGTTCCGTTGACGGCGGGTTGAGTTGGAGTGAGCTGTCGGGTTTGCGCGGTCACGACACCGGTTCGGCGTGGCAACCTGGGGCGGGCGGGATGTGCCTGCACACGATCATCGTGAGTCCGACCAACCCGCGACGAATTTTTGTCGCCATCTCTTCGGCCGGCGCTTTTCGTAGCGACGACGAGGGCGCGACGTGGCGACCGATCAACCACGGACTCCACTCCGAAGGACTGCCCGACGAGGACGCCGAGGTCGGGCACTGCGTGCACCGCATCGCGTTGCATCCTTCGAACCCGGACGTGCTCTACATGCAAAAGCACTGGGACGTGATGCGCAGTGACAACGCGGGGGACTCCTGGACCGAGGTCAGCGGAAACCTGCCCTCGGACTTCGGCTTCGCCATCGACGTGCACGCGCACGAACCAGAGACCGTCTACGTCTTACCCATCACGAGCGACTCGGAGCACTTCCCTCCCGAGGGGAAGCTACGGGTCTATCGCAGTCGCAGCGGCGGCAACGAATGGGAACCACTTACCAAAGGACTACCCCAGGAAAACTGTTACGTCGACGTCCTGCGCGACGCGATGGCGGTGGACACCCTCGACGACTGTGGTGTGTACTTCGGCACGACCGGCGGCCAGGTCTACGCGTCGGCCAACTCGGGTGACTCCTGGGAGCCGATCGTTCGTGACCTACCCGCGGTGTTGTCGGTCGAAGTGCAAACGTTGGCATGATCCGGGTCGTCCTTCCGGCCCACCTCAAGATGCTCGCGAACGTCTCGGGTGAGGTCGAACTCGAGGTGGCGGGAACGCCGTCGCCAGCGAGCGTGATCGACGCCCTCGAGGCAACCTTCCCAATGCTCCTGGGTACGATTCGTGACCCTTTGACCCAACAGCGACGTAAGTTCATCCGGTTTTACGCGTGCGAGAGGGACCTTTCGCTCGAAGCGATCGACGTGGCGTTGCCCGATGACGTGCAACGAGGTCGAGAGCCTTTCTTCGTGGTCGGGGCGATGGCGGGAGGTTGAGCGAACGACGAACGGCGCATGACCTACGCTCGACGCCGTGGATCTCTACGCAAAGGTTCTGATCGTTTCGGATTCGGTCGATCGTGGGGAGCGCGAGGACCTCGCGGGCCCCCTGATTTCGGCGCGACTCGAAGAGGCTGGTTTTTCGATCGCCGACTACCGGGCCGTCCCCGACGGTGAGGAATCAGTGGCCTCGAGTCTGCGCGAAATGAGCAGGGGTTTCCTTGGACTCCTCGTCACCTCGGGAGGGACCGGGTTCTCGCCCCGCGACCTCACGCCCGAGGGAACTGCACGCGTCCTCGAACGCGACGCACCCGGACTCAGTGAGGCCATGCGCCTCGTGAATCCGTTAGGTCGACTTTCGCGCGGGCGAGCGGGCACCGTCGGTCAGTGCCTGATCCTTAATTGCCCCGGATCGCCGCGAGGGGCACTCGAGTGTCTTGGGTCCGTGCTCGACGTCGTGGCACACGCCCTCGAGTTGCTCAGCGGGGACGCCGCGCCTCACCCACCCGAGACAGGTGGGAGCACCGCAACCTCGTCGTCGTGAGCGATGAGGGCGCCGGCTTGGGCCGGCTCGCCGTTCACCCAGACCCGACTTACCTCGAGCACCGCACGAAACGCCGGTCCGTAGCGACGAACGGCCTCGTCGAGCACGACGTCGAGTGAGTCGCCTTCGACGATGTCGACGCGAGTGCCCGCCGCTTCGCGGGCGGGACCCAGCAGGACCAATCTCGCCATCTCAGTCGTAACTCAACTGGTCGGCGTCGAGCACCATTCCTCGAATCACGTCGCCGATGTCGGCGCCCTCGCCGTCGGGGACGAAGAGAAGGGCGTTGGCCCTCGCGACCGCGTGCAGGAGGTGTGACGCCTGACGCGCGACACTCTCCACGTGGACCACGCCGTCGCTGTGAACTCGAGCGACCGCGTGAGCCAGATGAAGACGTCCATCGCGTTCTCGCGGCAACGCGCAGTCGAGCACCATCTCAATGGTGAGACGATCGAGCACGCGATGCCCCCCAAGTCGGCGTAGCGCCGGGCGCACGAAGGCTTCGAAGCCGACGATCGTCGACACTGGGTTGCCAGCTAGTCCGAAGATCGGCACGCCGGTGTCCTGTGTGACGCCGAACGCGAATGGCTTACCCGGTTTCATCGCGACCTGCATCGAGCGCGCCCGCTCGCCACAGAACTCGAGCAGGACTGATTTCACGAAATCGGCGTCGCCCACACTGACGCCGCCCGTCGAGATGATCGCGTCGCACGACGCCGCGCCGCGCTCCAGGGCCTCGGTGATGGCAGCGGACGAGTCGCCCACAATGCCAAGGTCGACGGCTTCGAATCCCGAGGCGCGAAGTGAGGCGAGGAGCGAGGGGCGGTTGGCGTCGCGGATCATGCCGAGTGCCAAAGTGCCCGTCGAATCAGAGAGTTCGTTGCCCGTGGACAACACACCGACGAGTGGACGGGCGTGGACCTTCACGGTCGAGTAGCCCTGGCTCGCGAGGACGCCCAGTAGGGCCGGACCGAGTTCGTCGCCCGGTGTCACCAACACCTTGCCGACGGCCACGTCATCGCCCACCCGGCGAATAGCCTCACCGACCTTGACTTCGCGTTCGATGACGACGGTGCCGCCGTCAGCGTCGAGGACGGTCGCCTCACGTAGACAGACGCTGTCGGCCCCCGCGGGCACGGGAGCGCCCGTCATGATGCGCGCCGCCTCGCCTTCGCCCAGTGGCGAGGAAGGGGAGTCGCCGGCGAAGATCGAGCTGGTGACGCGCAGGCGACTAGAACCGCCCAGCGTATCGATGGCTCGCAGCGCGAAGCCGTCCATGGAGGAGTTGTCGAATCGAGGCGACGGCTCGCGGGCGGTGACCTCTTCGGCCGCGACGCAGCCCTGCGCGTAGGCGAGTTCGAGGTCGCGCGGGGCGAGAGGTTCAATGTCGCGCAAGACGAAGCGCCGCGCTTCGTCGAAGGAGATCATGGACGCGGAATATCGAGGAGCGGCGACGTCTCCTCACTCCACGCCGAGCCGCCCTCCCAAAACTCGCGCTTCCACATGGGCACCGTCTTCTTCAGAGTGTCGATAGAGAATCGCGCGGCGTCGAAGGCGTCGTTGCGGTGAGGTGACGACACGGCGACGATGACGGTGGGCCCCGAGAGTTCGACCCGGCCGATCCGATGGTGGATTGCGATCGCTTCGAGGGAGGGCCACCTTTCGCGCACCGCGGCGACGATCTCGTTGATTCTCTGTTCTGCAAGTTTCGTGCTGGTCTCGTATTCGAGAGCCAACACGCCGTCGTGTGCGAGCGAGTGATCGCGCACGATGCCGCTGAACGTGACGACCGCGCCACAGTTGGGTCGCACCGCCCAAGCGCAGAGTTCCTCGCTCGACAGCGGCGCCTCGGTCACTGCCACCCAGGTAGATGCTGATGTCGAGCGCATTGACGTCATCCTACGGGCGCATCGAACCCGAATCTGGTGTGTCACGGATTGACGCATCGATGCCGGAGTTCGTCCGGGGTCATCTCCCTAGCTTCGACAGGTCGTGGGCTCGTAACGCATCTGCGTGCCAGAAGACTAACCAGACGGGTAGTCACGTCGAAATCACAGCGATGTTACTGTAAATGCATCTTCAAGGGCGGAGGCTCCATGCGTCAAATGATGGCGATATCGGCGTCGGCATTGGTGGTGCTCGGCGTGTTCGTGGCTCCGGCGACCGACGCGGGAGCGAGTCCATCGGCGAAGGCGAAGGTGTCGGGGACGGTCAACGTTCTCTACGCCGGATCATTTCTCAACCTCATGGTCCAACAGGTCGATCCCGCATTCCACAAAGCGACGGGTTACACCGTCAGTGGATACTCCGCGGGGTCGACGGCACTCGCGACGGAGATCGCTGGAGGCACCCAAGTCGGCGACGTGTTCATCAGTGCGTCGCCCGCGGTGAATGCGAGCCTCGAAGGAGCCGCGAATGGGGACTGGGTATCGTCGTACGAGGAGTTTGGCTACTCGCCGCTGGTGATCGGCTACAACCCAAAGTCGAAGTTCGCGAAGGACCTCGAAACCAAGCCGTGGTACGAGGTAGTGGATCGTGCGGGGTTCTTGCTCGGCCGCACGGACCCGACGACCGACCCCAAGGGAGTGCTCGCAGTGGATGCGTTGACGGGTGTCGCGCTCAGTTACGACCAACCCAACCTCGCGCCCTTGGCGACATCGAAGTCCAATATCTTTGAAGAGACGGCCCTCATTGGTGATTTGCAAGCGGGACAACTTGACGCGGGCTTCTTCTACGCCGTGGAAGCCTCGGCCGCGCACCTCAAGACCGTGCCACTCGTGGGTACGCACCTGGCGGGCCAGTACACCGTCGCCATTCTCAACCGCGCGCCTCACGGAGCCGCGGCGAAGGCCTTCGTCAAGTTCCTACTCAGCGCCGCGGGTCAAAGGATTCTGAAGGGCAATGGCGTGACGCCGATTGTGCCGGCCCTGAGCTTTAGAGCGCCTGCGGTCTCGACCACCACCACTACCACGCCATGACCGTGCGGGGGACTTCCAAGAGTCCTCTCACGTGGTTGGGTGGTTTGCTCGTCCTCTACCTGGGTTACCCGATCGCGGGCTTCGTTGTCCGACTCGTCACGTCACCCCAACGTGGATTTCACGCGCCGGGGCTCTTTCCGGCGCTGTGGGTTTCGGTCGCCGGCGCCACCATGTCACTCGCACTCGTCACGGTTTGTGGCGTACCGCTCGCTTACGTGCTCGCTCGCTCGAAAGGGCGACTGGCCGCGGTCGTGGGCGTACTCGTGCAGATTCCCTTGGCCCTTCCGCCACTCATGAGCGGCATCGTCTTGGTCTACCTCATCGGTCCCTATACCTTTCTCGGTCGGCACTTCGGCGAGCACCTGACTGACTCGATGGTCGGCGTGGTGATTGCAATGTCGTTCGTCTCCTCTCCGTTCTTGATCGTGGCCGCGCGCGCCGCGTTCAGCGGTGTCGACCAGGGGATGTTGGACGTCGCTCGAACTCTCGGCTATTCGGACACGTCGCGATTCTTGCGCGTGGCCGTACCGAGTGCCGGTCACGGTATTCGCGCGGGCATGCTGCTCACCTGGTTGCGGGCCTTTGGCGAGTATGGCGCGGTCGTCATCCTCGCCTACAACCCGGCGACGTTGCCGATCTACACCTACAACCAGTTCAGTGGTCGCGGGCTGCCCACGACGTTGGCGCCGACGGCCCTCGCGCTCGTCGTCGCCGTGGTGGTCGTGGTGGTGAGCCGGGTGAGCGTCCGAGTACCCTCGTCGCGTCCGGCGATCGTGACACGACCGAGGCCGCCCGCGCCCGTTCGCACCCTGCCCGTGCGCTTCGCCCTCGACCATCGACTCGGTGCGTTCCACCTTCGGGTCGTACACGAATCGCGCGTCAATCATCTCGCGGTGCTGGGACCTTCGGGCTCAGGCAAGTCCGCGCTGCTGCGATGTCTGGCCGGTCTCTACGGTCCAAGCCCGGGGCCCGTGTGGTACGGCGACCAACTCGTCAACGACGTTCCGGTCGAGCGACGCGGTGTTGGCTACGTCGCCCAGGGCTTCTCGCTCTTTCCGCACCTCAACGTGTGGCGCCACCTGACCTTCGCCCGTCAGTCGAGCCCCGAGCTCGCCTCCTACTGGCTCGAGCATCTTCGCCTGGACGGCCTCGAGGCACGGATGCCTTCGGAACTTTCTGGTGGTCAGCGCCAACGCGTGGGCCTCGCCCAAGTGCTGTGCCAATCTCCTCAGGTGCTCTTGCTCGATGAACCGTTTTCGGCGCTCGACGCCCCAGTGCGCTTCGAACTTCGTCGCGAATTGCGACGAGTGCAGCGAGAGACGGGTCTCGCCACGGTACTCGTGACCCACGATCCCGAAGAGGCCGCATTCCTCTCGGACGAGTTGTTAGTCATCGCACGCGGGGAGGTGTTGCAGTGGGGTGCGAGTCGGTCGGTCTTCTCGCGACCGATCTCGCCCGAGGTCGCGCGCCTCGTCGGCGTCGAGAACGTCCACGAGGCGACCGTCGTCTCTTCCACCGCGCTCGCGTTTGGCGATGCTCGCGTGACGATATCGCCTACGACGCTCGCGCTCGGCACGCCCGTGCACTGGAGCGTGCGACCGGAGTACGTGGACGTCACCGCGTCGACGGGCCCGACCGCCGAGAACGACGTCGAAGGTCGAGTGATCGAGATTGCGGACACCGGTCTCGCCTACGAACTCTTCGTCGATTACGGAAACGGTCGTGAGATTCGTGCTCGCACCTCGAGCGAGCCCGCGGTCGCACCCGGGGAACGCTGTCGGGTCACCTTTCGCGCCGAAGCGGTGTCGGTGTGGCCCGTTGCGCCCGAGTGACTAGAACGAGTCGGGGATCTCGACACTGACGCTGGTGGCCTTGATGACGGCGTCCACCACGACGCCCGGCGCTAACCCCAACTCATCGGCCGCTTCTCGGGTGATCACCGAGACCACACGGTGCGGCCCAGCTTGGATCTCAACCTGGGCGACGACTTTGTCCTTGACCACCCTGGTCACGATGCCGACGAAGCGATTGCGAGTCGATTGGGCCCGCGGGCTCTTGGGCGATGGTGAGCGATTTTCGGCGACGGCCGCGTGGGCGAGGTCCACACCTTCGAAGTAGCGCTTACCGTCGTCACCCAGCGACGACTTGATCCGCCCAGCGTCCGCCCAGCGCCGAATTGTGTCGGCACTCACTCCCAGCAGTTCCGCAGCTTGGGTGGCGCGGTACTTCACGACGGGACCATGCGCGCTCGATCGACTCGCAGCGTCGAGGTCACGGGATCAACCACCGATCATCGACATCGAACGCGCGGGTCGAAGGAAGTCCGGCTCGTTGATGGCGTGCCCGGGGAACTTATCCCAGACCGCCCGTCGTAACAACTCGGCGATCTGCTCGTCGCCCGCGCCGTCACGCATCAGGTCGCGCACCGAGAGTTCGTCGTCGGAGAACAGACAGTTACGAAGTGCGCCGTCCGAGGTCAATCGAAGTCGGTTGCACGAACCGCAAAACGGCTGGGTGACCGACGAAATGAGTCCAATTTCGCCCACGCCGTCTGCGAAGCGGAACCGCTCGGCGGGCGCGGACCCGCCGGGCTCGATGGGTTCGAGGGGCCAGACGGCGGACACTCGTTCAAAGATCTCGCGTCCGGCGACGAGTTGGGACTTGTCCCATTGACCCTGGGCGTCCAAGGGCATGAACTCGATGAAGCGCACTACCCGGCCCGTGTCGCGAGCGAAGGCGGCGAAGTCGAGAATCTCGTCGTCGTTGACCCCGCGCAAGATCACCACGTTCACCTTTAGAGGGAGGAGTCCGGCAGCCTCCGCCGCGTCCATAGAGGAAAGTACGGTCGCCAAGTCGCCACGTCGTCGAATCGAATCGAATCGATCGACTCGCAACGAATCACAGCTGATGTTTACGCGAGTCAGTCCGGCACCAGCGAGATTCGCGGCGAGGGGCCCCAACAACATGCCGTTGGTCGTGAGTGAGAGGTCGTGAAAGCCAATGAGTGAAAGTCGTGCCACCAACGAGACGAGCCCCTTACGAACGAGGGGCTCGCCGCCGGTCAGGCGTAGTGACGTGACTCCGAGCGATGCGCCGACCGTGGCGACGCGAACGATCTCGTCGAAGCTGAGCAATTCGTCGTGAGGCAGGAAGGTCATGCCGACGTCGGGCATGCAGTAGACGCAGCGAAGATTGCAACGGTCGGTCACCGAGACGCGAAGGTCGTCGTGAACCCGGCCGTATCGGTCGACCAGGGCGCCGACGGTGGGCATGCTCGCCCGAGAGACCTCACCTCGGTCGCCCTCGACAGCACGCGGGTGCGCGCGCAGTGATACCGCGACGGACGCGTTGGAGTTCAGCGACATCTAGTGTCGCTCTCGCCGTGACGACGACGAGCACTGACGAGCCGTGCAACAGTGATCACTGGCGTCCATGCTAACGGCGGTCCTTTCTTTGATTCGCTACGAAGAGCGACGCCGGCGACGCCGCGACGGAGCCTCGACGAGCCGTCCCCAACTCCCCGACTTGCCCCCCTCTTTCTTCAAGAGAACCAAGTCGTCGATGCGCGCGTCCGGGTCGAGGGTTCGGAGTGAGTCGAGGAGGCTCAGCGCGGCGAAGGCACACGCGGTGAGCGCCTCCATTTCCACGCCCGTTGACTCGTTCGCGATCACACTGGAGGAAACTTCGACGCCGCCGTCGCGCTCAACGAGTTCGACATTGACGTCACTCAGGTGAAGGGTATGACAAAGGGGAATGATCTCGGCGGTTCTCTTGGCGGCGAGGACGCCCGCCACGCGCGCCGCGTGCTCGATTTCGAGACTGTCGTGGCGCCGCTCGACCTTGGCCAGCTTGACGTCCGTGACGACCAGGCACTGCGCCCAGGCCTTGCGCAGGGTGCGCCGCTTACTCGAGATGTCGACCATTCGCAGTTTCCCGGCGCCGTCGACATGACTGAATGGGCTAGTCACCCGTATACCGCCGCCCCCGAGCCCCCGCCTGCAGAAGCGTGCCGATGATTCCTCGAATCCCCACGTCGATCCTCTCAGTCACGGCCTATTCCTAAGAAACCTAGTGAACATTCGTCGAGATGGTGCGGCGTTCGAAGTTAGTGAGGATCCAGAGAGTCTGGGGCATCGTCTGACTCCTTCAGCCATCTCGTCGCGTGCGTTGCGGCCCACTGTTCACTCACCCATCCCTTGAAGATCGATCGCAGCGAGTCGCGATGAGTGATCGCCATGAAGATATGGCCGATCACCACGGCGAAGATGGCGAAGGTGAAGACGTCGTGGACGAACGTGGCACCTTGGCGAAGTGACACCGAGAAGAATCGGAACCACTGCAACATCGAACCCGTGACGACCATCACCACGATCACCGCGCCGATAAAGATGGCGTTGAGTTTTTGACCCGGATTGAACTTGTCCGCCTCGAGCGGCGTACGTCCCAGCGTCTGAAGCCAACGGGTCTCCTCGCGGGTCCAGGCGTTGACGCGGCGCACGTCACGTCGCATCTGACGGCCCCACGGTCCGAGCAGCGAGATGATGATCGGGATAGGGAGTGCCAGTCCGCTCCACAGGTGGATCTGTTCGATCAGGTGGCGTGGAAGGACGACACCGAAGAACGAACCAAAGTAGAGCGGGATGGCGGTGAACATGAGTGCACCGAAGAGCACGGCGTTAACCCAGTGAGCGGTGCGTTGCACACGGTCGAATCGCATGAGGTGAGCGACGCGACGGGTGGCGGGGGCGATGCTCATCGGTCTATGTGAGGTTCGGGTCGGGGTTCGTTGAGCCGGTCGTTCCGTCGAGCCACCCATTCACGGGATAGCCGTTCTGCTCCCAGAAGCCGGGCTGGACCTGGTCGACGACGCGAATGGCCGAGAGCCACTTGAGTGACTTGTACCCGAACATCGGGGCCACGTAGAGCCGCACCGGGCCACCGTGCTCGGTCGTGACCGGTGCACCGAGCATTCGGTACGCCACGATGACGTCGGGCAGTCGGGCTTGGTCGATCGTCAGGCTTTCGGTGTCGTTGCGGTCATACGACTCGAAGGTGAGCGCGACGGCCCCGGGTCGCACGCCCACCGCGTCCATGATGTCCGAGAGGAGGACCCCCTCCCAATGCACGTCAGGAACCTTCCAGCCCGTCACGCATTGGAAGGTCTTGGTGAACGAGGTCACCGGCATCGCCTTGAGGTCGTCGAGGGTGAAGGTCTTGGGATGCTGCACTAACCCGGTCACCGTTAATCGATAGTCCGTGTCTTTGATCTTCGGGTACGTACCGGTGATTGAGTAAATCCGAAACCGATCACCGCCGGGCAACAGTCCTCCAAGGCCCGAGCCGAAGGCATTACCTAAGAAGTTCTGGATGCTGGCGCCGAAGGCGACTCCGAGCGCGGCGAGCCCCGTGACGCCCAGGAAGACCCGACGTCCGACCGCGACATGCTTGGTCGGCTCAGGGGGCGTCACGAGTGCGACGCTCCTCGCGCCGGTAAGTATTCGGCCGTTGCGGACGGGGTGCAACTCTTGACATCGTTCGTAGCCATGGTCCTCTCGTAGTTCTTAAAGGAACGGAGCGAGTCCATACTGCCAGCGGCGACCTCGTCATCGTGCGGCAGCAAAGGGATTCTTACGCGCTGAGCTTCGCCGCGGCGATGGTCTTCGCGCTCAGTGTTCCGGTCACCGTGACCAGGGCGCCGACCTTGATGTTCTTCGCGGTCCCCATCACCCAGTGGGTCATCGAGTCGTAGTGGACGACGTAGGTTTTCATGCCGACGGTCATGCTGAACGCTTCGGTCGTGCCCATCCTCGCGTCGAGTTTGACGATCTTGCCGTGCCACGTCTTGGTGGCCATCGTGGCGTGGCTCGTCGGCGCCGCAGTTGCCGGCAACGCGGCGACGGCGAGGCCGAAGCTGAGGGTTCCAAGGGCGAGGGTCGCTGGTAGCACTAGTCGGGTGATTAGTCTCTTCATGTAATTCCTCTCGGGCACCTCGCAGCGGGCGAAGCGATGGACACTTCAGACGATCTCGTCTAAACCAGCAGTCCTCCTCCGAGCAAAACCGTTACACCTCATTTCGACTCGCGGCGTTGCCGGCCAAGGGCGTCAACGGTTGAGCGACGCGAGGGTGTCACGGTGTCAGCGTGTCCACTCGGCGGCTTCTAGGCTCCCTCCATGCTCGACGTCGCGTCGCCCCGGACCGCCAAGGTCTCCTCCTTGTGGTGCTATCCCGTGAAATCCATGCAGGGCCAGAAGGTCGGCGAAACGGACTTTGACTTGTCGGGCGTCGTGGGCGACCGGGCGTACGGGGTCCTTCGATGTGAGTCCGGGACCATTCTGTCGGCGAAACGAGAGGGTCGACTGCTCGAGGCGACCGCGGAACTTCGCTCCGGCGAGCTCGTGGTGACCCTACCGTCAGGTGAGGAGTTGCCCGAAGGAGTTCGACTCGATGAAGAGCTCTCCACCTGGCTCGGGTATCCAGTTGCGCTGGTGCTCGCCGCGACATTCGGGGCGGCCATGTTTGAGAGCCAGGAAGACTTCGAACGAGACGACTCGGGAGTGGTCTCGTGGGAGGGAACGGGTGGCCGATTCGTCGACGAGAGTGCGCTTCATCTCCTCACGAATTCCGAGTTAGAGCGACTCTCAATCGAGCGTCCCGACCTTCGCTGGGACGTGCGACGATTCCGACCGAACATTGTCGTCGATGACGGAGAGGGGAGTCTGGACACGCCGCCGCAGCGCCGCATTCAAATTGGCGAGGTCGAAGTTGAGATCGTTAATCCATGTTCACGATGCGTAATGACGACGAGACCTCAGCCAGGAGGCCTTGATCGCCAGCTCGACGTCTTACGTCACGTGAGTCGCCACCACGACGGCAACGTCGGGTCGCGCGCAAGGGTCGCGAGCCCTGGCGTTGTCCGCGAAGGCGACGAAGTGAGGATTCTCGACTGAGGATTCTCGACTGAGGTCTTGTCGGGTGATGTCGGCGTGCGCGGGATGGAACGTGGGATTTCTGTCCCTGGCTAAACCACTGGCTACATGGCGTCGGGAATTGCGGCACTGGAGATGTCAAAATCCTTGGGGCCGACGGATTTGAGATTCAAGTTCGTATCGCCTCACCGATTCTCGTAATATTGCAAGAGGTTGGGTTGAACCAGGTTGCAAACCTGTGGCGGCGGAGGCTTGACACCTCAGCACTGCAACCTCGCGCTGGAGGCTTCACGAGAATGTCTGCCGATAAGTGTCGAAGCCGACCCACAACTTTGAATCATCAGTTTTGGATCGGTTCGATGAGCCAGCGTTTCACTCAGACTCGGAGACGCCCAACTTCGTTCGAATTCGTGCACCTTGCAATCTCGACAGTTCGAGCACATCGTCCCAAGCGTGTCCCTCTCCCAAAGCTACGAAGTCGGTGAGAAAGACAACCTGACCGACTGAATCCACGACACATCGGTGGGTATTGAGACGATCTCCCACGGAGGTGCACTGTTCGATGCAGAATGCCGAGATCGACTCCGAAACATCCGGAACTTCAATCAGCGTTGCCTCGGTCACCGTTGCCCCAGGGTTATTTGGAGAAGGGCGGAGATTTAGTCGCGTAGTTGGTAACTCCACCAAGGCGTCCACTTCGCTCCCGTATTGACGAATTTCAATGAGAATCGCCTCGGTGGCGTCAGGACGTTTGTCTTTGTAGGTTCTAATTGCATTGAATGCACCGGTACGTCTGCTCCTACGATTCGTATCACCCGTTTTGAAAAACCCCGCACGCCAAGTCTTTTTGCTGTAAACCTCCCAGTCACCGCCAGGAATTTCTATTGGATCGAGGAGAAGCGACAATGCAGCGCGGCGTTTTGCGCCACTGCCCACCTGAGCGATTAAGTACTCTGCCCCGTTCACTTCGCCGCTACCTCCGAGCATTGGCTAAATCATTGGCTACATTGGAGTCAGAGAAGTTAAATTTCTACCCTCTGACGAGGACTGTAGTGGGCCGCCCGGGTCTCGATCCCGGCACCTTGGGATTAAAAGTCCCCTGCTCTTCCCGATGAGCTAGCGGCCCTAGCCGGTACATCGTAGTTGTTGGCATCAGTGCGGCCCGTGGAGCGTCGCAACTGGCGGCAGCGAGTCGGGCAACGTTCAATGTCGCTCTCGCCATATGAATATTGGCGTGCGAAGGACGAGGACTAGCGTGATCACGTGACTGAGTTCGCCAATGAGAGTGTCAGCGCTATTGAATCAACACTCAATGACGTTGAACGAGCCCTCGAGCGTTTGCGCGCGGGAACCTATCGCACGTGTCAGGTCTGTCACGAACCGATTGACGATTCGGAGTTGATTGCCAATCCGTTGTTGGCGAACTGTCCCGCGCACCCCGAACTCGCCTGAAGGAACATGGCGAAAAGACCCGCCAAGTCCGCATCGCCATCAGTGCCACTGGGTCGCCGGGAGCAGCGCGAGAACTACGACGATGGAGAATCTCAGTGATGGCACAATCGCCGTCAGGCTCGGAGAGTTCCGATGAGCCTCCAACGCAGGGGTAGCACTGGTCCTGCCGACTACGTACACAAAGAGAGGCACCTTCGTCGATGACGAAGGTGCCTCTCTTTGGAGTTTTCTAGGACCGCGACATCAGCCCGTATTCAAATGGGACGGACGCCACCCGGTCTCGCCCTATCGGAAGTTCGGCTACTTCTTCGTAGCCCAGAACAGTTCAGCGATGGCGTCAATCTCGCTCAGGAGGCGGTCGGCGACGACGACGTCGTTCGTCTTCTTCGTCTCGCCCGCGCTCTTGGTCGCCATCCAGAAGAGGTCGTGCAGGTTCGGGAACTCCTTGAGGTGCTCGACTTTGAAGTAGTCGGTCCAGAGGACCCAGAGGTGGTGCTTCACCAGGTCGGCGCGCTCCTCTTTGATGATGGTGGCGCGAACCTTGAAGTCGGCGTCGCTCGAGGCGTTGTACTTCTCCATGCAGGCCCGCACGGACTGTGCTTCGATCCGAGCTTGGGCCGGGTCGTAGACGCCACAAGGGAGGTCGCAGTGCGCCGAGACGACGAGCGGTGTGGTGGTGGCGTCGAGGTATGCGTTGATGCGGTTCAGAAGCGTCATGGCTTCGCCTTTCGATCGTGCTGCACTGGAGTGCAAACCCTGTTTCCTTACGCAGGTTAGTGAGGTTGACCGTCTATCGTTCACTGAAATGGACCGGGTCCGCGAGTTCTTCCTCCGACGTTTGACCGTCGAGGGAATGTCCATGGCCCCGACCTATTTACCGGGCGAACGATTAACGGCACTCCGCCGATGGCGCCGTGTACGCATCGGTGACGTGGTGGTCGTGCGCGACCGGCGCATCGCGCAGGGTTGGATGCTCAAGCGATGCGTCGCGCGAGTGGGGACAAAATTGGACCTTCGGGGCGACAATGTTGATGGCTCTACCGATTCGAGGAATTTTGGCCTCGTACCCGCTCGACGAGCCAAGTACATCGTGCTGAAAAACGCCTGAAACGCTGGGCAGTTCCCCTGTTGAATCAGGGGAGACACCGGTAGGATGCCCCCGTGGCTCGACTCGCGGTTCTCTCCTATCACACCTCACCTCTAGCCCAGCCCGGCACGGGCGACGGGGGAGGGATGAACGTCTACGTCCGCGAACTCTCGAGCGCTCTCGCTCGGCTCGGTCACGACGTCGACGTCTATACCCGTCGCGACAACAGCCGTGTTGGCGATGTCGTGAACGTGGAACCGGGATTCCGGGTCCACTTCGTCTCCGCGGGCCCCCCAGCAGCGCTCGACCGCGAAGAACTGACGAACTACGTCGCCGAGTTCACCGACAACGTGTCCGGGCTCTTCCAGTTGACGGGCATCCCCGACGCGATCCACGCGAACTACTGGCTGAGCGGCTTGGCGGGACATCGTCTCAAGCACGAACTCAACATCCCGCTCATCATGACCTTTCACACGCTCGAGCGCGTGAAGGCCGATACGTTCGAGGGCGAGTCGGAGGATCGCGCGTTCCAGGAGGCGGCGATCTTCGCGTGCGCCGACGCGGTGCTCGCGAGTTGTGAGGTCGAGGCCGAGCAGTTCGTCCGTTTCTACAATGCCGAACGCTCTCGGGTGCACATCGTGCCACTGGGCGTCGAGCACGCCTTCTTTGCGCCGGGCTACCGCCCCCAGGCCCGTCGGGCCCTCGGCATCAAGGGTGAAGATTCGATGCTGTTGTTCGTTGGTCGCCTCCAGGCACTGAAGGGCGTCGACCTCGCGCTCGAGACCCTCATAGAACTTCGAAATCGTGGCCGAAATATCATGCTGGCGATCGTGGGCGGACCGTCGGGGCCTGATGGCCGCGCAACGCTCGCGAGTCTGCACCGTCGCGTCGAGGAGGCGGGCGTTATTTCGCACGTCAGTTTCGTCGCTCCCCAGTCCCACCAGCTCCTTTCCACGTGGATGCGAGCCTCCGACGTGATGCTGGTCCCCTCGAGGACCGAGAGCTTCGGTCTGGTCGCGCTCGAATCCTCGGCGTGTGGCACGCCGGTCGTCGCCAGTGAGGTCGGCGGACTCATGACCTTGATCGATGAAGGCGTCACCGGCTTTCTCGTGGACGAGCGAGACCCTGAGGTCTGGGCCGACGCCGTCGAGGTTGTACTTGATCCTCAGAACGCCACCGCGATGTCCAACGCGGCCGTCCTGCTCGCGCGCCGCTACACCTGGCGCTCAGCGGCGCGCTCGCTGGCCGACCTCACTGAGGAGTTGGCGCTCTCGGGTCTCGTACGCTGCTGACGTGACTCGCGCTCCGCTGGGTGACGCCGACTCGGCCCAACGTCTCGACGATGAGATCCAATCGTGGGCGCAACAGTGGAGCGGGACCCTCTTAGGTGTCGAACATCAAACGTCGCCCGACGATCATGGTCACTATCACTGGCTCATTCGCTTGAAAGGCGAAGAAAAACCGGTCATCACCCTGTGGCTGGCGCTGCGCCAGCGAAGCGTGCACGTGGAGACCGAGTTGATGCCGGCCCCCGAGGAGAACCGTGAGGCCCTGCTTCGATTCCTCCTCGTGAAGAACGCGGAACTACGCGAGGTTCACTTCGCGATCGGACCAGAGGAGGGCATCTACCTTATGACGCAGATCCCTATCAATGAGGTCGACGTCGATCGTCTCGACGAGTTGGTCGGGGCAACGTTGACCTACGTCGACGAGATCTACCCGACGGCCATGACGCTGGGGTTGCCCGCGCTCTACCGCCGTCGCCCGAGAACGTAATTCGCGAACGCTGTAGCGTTGCGCCATGGCATTCACCTTGGTAATCATCGGCGGCGGCAGGATTGGATCAGCGCTCGCTGAGGGTCTGATGGATGCGAAGTGGTGTCCACCGGGCGACCTCGCAGTCATCGAGACGGCGAGTGAACAGCGTGAGGCTCTCCAGTCGCGTCTCCCGGGTGTCGCGGTGCTCGCGTCCTTGGAAATCGACCACGTCGGACCAACGAGCGGTGTAGCGCTCTGCGTGAAGCCCGAACACGCCGAAGCGGTGGCTCGCCACTGCGCCGCCATGGGTGTCACCCGCCTCTTGTCCGTGGTGGCGGGACTTTCGACGCACCGGTTGGAACTTTCGTTCCCCGAACCGATCGCGATCATTCGCGCGATGCCGAACACACCGGTACTCGTGCGAAAGGGCGTGAGTGCGATCGCGGGCGGTGCGCAAGTGACGAAGGACGACCTCGATTGGGCGGAGTCGATTCTCGGCGCGGTCGGCACCGTCGTTCGCGTCAGCGAGAAGAATATTGACGCGGTGACCGGGCTCTCGGGCCCTATGCCGGCGTACCTCTATCTCGTCATCGAATCGCTGATCGAAGCCGGTGTCCACCAGGGTCTTTCGCGCGAGGTCTCTCGACAACTCGTCGTGGGCACCTTCGAAGGTTCGGCCGCGCTGTTGGTCGCCACCGGCGAGACGCCCGAAGAGTTGCGTTTCCAAGTCACCTCGCCGGGCGGTACGACGGCCGCGGGCCTTCGCATCCTGGAAAGCCGTGCCGTACGTTCCGCGTTCCTTGAAGCGGTCGCCGCCGCGGCGGAACGCAGTCGTCAGATGGGCCGCTGAGCGTCAAAGTAACGTTGAGCCATGGTTACCCCGCGTCTTCGACCGAGGAAACTCTCTGAACCGACGATTGCGCGTCTGCCGGTCTATCAACGCATCGCCGAGAGTTGGCAACTACGCGGACTCAATCGAATCGACTCCCAACAGATCGGCGAGTTGGCCGGCGTGACGGCCACGACAGTTCGCCGTGACCTCGCGGGACTCGGATCCTTTGGCACCCGCGGTGCGGGCTACGACGTGCAGGTGCTGAACGAGCACATCGGCGAGGCACTCGGTCACGACCGTCGTTATGACGTGGTGGTCGTCGGGATCGGGAACCTGGGCCGAGCACTCGTGAACTCGACGAACTTTCTCATCCGCGGGGCGCAACTCGCCGCGCTCTACGACAACGACCCCGACGTCGTGGGCGCGACGATCGTCGGCTGCGTCGTGAAGTCGCTCGACGATCCCATCGTCCCCGCCACCGTCGGTGTCATCTGCGTGCCGCCCGAGGCCGCGCAAGACGTCGCCGATCGTCTCGTCGGCGCCGGCATCCACGCGCTACTCAACTTCGCGCCGCAAGTCCTCACGGTACCGATCGGCACGGCCGTGCACTACGTGGACTTCTCGATCGAGCTGCAGATTCTCATGTACCACCTCAACAACGGCACTGGTCCACTCGGCGGGGGACTCCTGCACTCGCTCGGCATCTCGACGCCCAGTCCACGCGCGACGTCGTGAGTGTGTCACCGTGGCGCTGATATCGGTAGGGATCGACCACGAGAACGCGTCGTTAGACCTCCTCGAGCGAGCGACCGTTCTCGAGCACGAATGGAACAAGGTCCTTCGCAGCTTGTTGAGTCAACGCAATATCCACGAAGCGGTCTTCGTGTCGACCTGTTTGCGCACCGAAGTCGTCGCCGTCATCGACCGATTCCACGGAGCGATCGAGGAGATCACCCACACGTTGAGTGAGGCCACGGGACTCGATCCGAGCGAGTTCGCCGACCACCTGAGCGTGCACTTCGACCGCGGTGTGGCGACGCATCTCTTCAGCGTGGCCGCCGGTCTCAAGTCCGTCGTGCCGGGCGAATTCGAGATCCTCGGACAACTACGTCGGGCACTCGAGTTGGCGACCGAAGAACAGACTGCGGGACCAGAGATCACCGAGCTGTTTCAGCGGGCGATTTCGTCAGGTCGACGGGTGCGCAGTGAGACTCAGATTGCTCGGGGCACAACGAGTTTCGCGCAGGCGTCGGTCATGATGGCGACCGAGGAACTTGGCGTGGACCTCGAGGGTGCCGACGTGTTGATCGTCGGGGCCGGCCAACTGGCCGGGGGCATCGCACGATCGCTCCTGGCACGGCCGGCACGACTCAACCGACTCACCATTGCGAATCGAACAGCGTCCACGGCGCTGCGACTGCTCGGTGAGTTGCGAGATGAGCGAGTCGAGTTAGCGACCCTCGAGGACGTGGCGACACTCGTGACCGAGGCGCGGCTCGTGGTCGCGGCGGTGGAGGTCGCCCAACCGGTGGTCACGCGTGAGGACCTCCTGCGATGCCGTCAACGAGTGCTCATCGTCGACCTCGGGCTTCCGCGAGCCGTATCGAGCGACGTGCAAGACCTGGAGAACGTCCAACGCATCGACATTGGTGACCTCCACGAGCGAGTCGGCCAAGCGCTCGGCGATCGACGAGAGTCCTTCGAGGCGGCCGGCGCCATCGTGGAGGATGACGTTGAGCGGTATCTGAGCGACCAGCGCGCGCGCGGTGCGGCCTCCATCGTGAGTGAACTCCGAGAACATTTCGACGAGGTCGTGTCGACAGAGATGGCTCGTCGCGAGAGTGAACTCGATGATTTGACGCCGGAGCAACGCGCGAAGGTCGCCTCGCTTCTTCGATCGGTCGTCGCCAAGATCGCCCATCAACCGACCGTGGCCTTGAAGGAGGCGGCGGGAACCGATCAAGGAACGCGACTCAGTGAGGCCACTCGGAATCTCTTCGATCTATGAGCACTCTGCGACTGGCGACTCGGCGTTCGCCACTAGCGCTGCAGCAAGCCACGTACGTACAGCAGCGCCTGACGTCACTCGGGGTGACGTGCGAACTGGTGCACATCGAAACGCAAGGTGACATTCGTCGCGACGTCGCCCTCGATCAACTCGCCGGACAAGGTGTGTTCGCGGTCGAGATTCAAGCTGCCGTGCTGCGCGGTGCGGCGGACGTCGCCGTGCACAGCGCGAAGGACCTTCCGAGCACGACCCCCGATGGTCTGAGGCTCTCGTGCGTGCCACAACGCCTCGACGCCGCTGACGTGCTCATCGGACGTTCGCTCGCCGGTCTCGGACCGGGGGCCACCGTCGCGACGGGATCGCCGCGTCGAAGGGCGCTGCTGTTAGAACGTCGACCTGATCTGCGCGTGGTGGGACTGCGTGGCAACATGGCGACGCGATTTTCGAAAGCGGGCCACGATGGTATCGACGCGGTGGTGGCGGCCGCGGCGGCGCTCGAACGACTGGGCCAAGGCGAGCTCGTGAGCGAACGGCTTTCGACGGACTGGTTCGTCCCGCAGGTTGGCCAAGGTTCGTTGGCGCTCGAAGTGCGCGTCGATGATGACTCGACGACGACCTTGCTCTCAGCGATCGATGACAGCGCGGCATTCACATCGCTCGTTGCCGAGCGCTCGTTCCTACGCGAACTCGGTGCCGGGTGTACGGTCCCCGCCGGTGCGTACGCCACGCTCGACGGCGTGACGATCAGCGTCAGTGGCGTGATGTTGTCCGTTGACGGGTCGCACAGTGTCCGCGCCACCGTCGAAGGGACCGACGCGGCCGAGTTGGGACGGGCACTCGCCATCGAACTGCGCGACCACCTGGGCGGCGGTGACCTTGCCGGATGGGACCGGGATCGTTGAAGGTCGTCCTCACTCGAGAGGCGGGAAAGAACGATCCGCTCAAGGCGTGGCTACCCGAGGACGCGTCCTTCACGGAGGTGCCGCTCACGACAACGCGGTACTACGAACCACAACAGGTGGTGGACGCTCTGGAGCGGTGCGACGCACGGGGACGCTTCGCGTCATTGGTCGTGACGAGCGAGCGCAGCCATTCCTACGCGACACTGGCGATCGCCTCCTCAACCTCGGACGTCGACGTGTTCAGCGTGGGTCCCGCGACGACGACCTCGTTGGAGGGTCAGGGTGTCAAAGTGCACCGGCAGGGTGACGGCGGAGCGATGTCGCTGGCTCCCCAGATTGTGCGCGGTCCAGTACTGGTGCTCGGAGCGAGGGATACGCGTGAGGACCTGGTCGATGTCCTTCGCGAACGCGGACTCGACGTGTTCGTCGTCGCCTGTTACGAGACCGTGGCGCTCGTGCCGACGGAGACCCAGCAGGCTCTCCTGCGAGCGGCCGATGTGGTCTTCGTCGGCGCGCCGTCCGCCTGGGTCGTCGCGCGGGCCTTCGTCGATCCACACGCGTGGATCGTCGTCCCCGGCGCTTCGACCGGTGCCGCCGTCGCCGAGGAACATGAGCGCGTCATTGAAGGTTGGGGCCCGCACCTGCGCCAACGTCTCGCCGGCGTCGAGTAATTCGCTGGCCAACGAGATTCCTGGTCGCAATAGGCTGGGAGCGTGTTTCCCACCGAACGACCCCGACGACTTCGTCGCACGCCGGCGCTGCGGCGACTGGTCGCCGAAACCACCCTCGCCCCCCACGACTTCGTGGCGCCGCTCTTCGTCGCGGAAGGCATCTTCGAGCCGCGCGCCATTTCTTCGTTGCCCGGCCACTTCCAGCACACCGTGGCCTCGCTGCGTGACGAGGTCCGCGCATTGGTTCGCGTCGGGGTGCGCGGCGTGCTGCTCTTTGGCGTCCCGACGACCAAGGACGAGGTTGGCAGTGGCGCCTGGGACGCCAATGGCATCGCCCAGGTCGCACTGCGCGAGCTGCGCGATGAGTTCGGTGACGACATCGTCCTGATGGCCGATCTCTGCCTCGACGAGTACACGAGCCACGGCCATTGTGGTGTGGTGTTGCCTGACGGCACGGTCGACAATGACGCCACCATCGCGCTCTACGCGCAGGTCGCGGTCGCCCAGGCGCAGGCGGGCGCCGCGGTTGTCGCACCGAGCGGCATGATGGACGGCCAGGTGGGGGCGATTCGCAGTGCCCTCGACCAGGCAGGCTTCACGGACACGATCATTCTCGCCTACGCCGCGAAGTACGCCAGCGGGCTCTACGGGCCGTTCCGCGACGCCGTCGGTGTCGAGATCGTTGGCGGGGGTGATCGCAAGGGCTATCAGCAGGACTACCGCAACCGTCGTGAGGCGCTGCGTGAAGCCCGGGCCGACGTGACCCAAGGTGCCGATATCGTCATGGTGAAGCCGGCGATGTCCTACCTCGACGTGGTGAGCGATCTTCACGGCGCGCTCGAGGTCCCCGTGTGCGCGTATCACGTGAGCGGCGAGTACGCCATGGTGAAGGCGGCGAGCGCGAATGGCTGGATCGACGGGACCGCCGTCGCGATCGAACAACTCACCGCCGTGCGACGGGCCGGCGCGGACTTCGTGTTGACGTACTTCGCCCGCGAGATCGCCACGGAGCTCGACGCTTGAGCGATACGAACGACGCGTGGTTCAAGAGGGCGCAGGCGGTCATACCCGGCGGCGTTGATTCGCCCGTGCGATCGTTTCGCTCCGTGGGTGGCACGCCCTACACCGTGGCGAAAGGTTACGGCGCCTACGTGGAGGACGTCGAAGGAAAGCGCTACATCGATTTCGTCCAGTCCTACGGGGCGTCACTGCTCGGACACGCCCACCCCGACGTCGTCAACGTGCTGCGCGACGCCGTGAAGGACGGCACGACCTTCGGTGCGCCCACCCCCGGCGAGGTGTTGCTCGCCGAAACAATGACCGAGCGCGTCGCCGGTCTCGAACAGGTGCGACTCGTCTCGTCGGGTACCGAGGCGGCGATGAGCGCGGTGCGCCTCGCGAGGGGCGCCACGGGGCGCGACAAGATCGTGAAGTTCGACGGCTGCTACCACGGTCACTCCGACGCGTTGCTGGTCGCTGGCGGGAGCGGCGTGGCGCAGATGGGGCTACCCGGATCGGCCGGCGTCACGGCCGGTGCGGTCGCTGACACCATCGTGGCGACCTACAACGTCGTGCCCGAACTCGACGACACCGTCGCCGCGGTCCTCGTGGAGCCGGTCGCGGCGAACATGAATCTCGTCGCTCCCACGAAGGGCTTCCTCCAGGGACTGCGAGCGGAGTGCGACCGAGTGGGGGCGCTCCTCATCTTCGACGAGGTGATCACCGGATTTCGACTGGCCTTCGCGGGGGCCCAACAGTACTTCGGCGTCACCCCGGACCTTTGGTGCTTCGGCAAGGTCATCGGTGGGGGACTGCCGGTCGGTGCCTTCGGTGGATCGAGGGCGCTCCTTTCGTCGCTCGCGCCCCTCGGACCGGTCTACCAAGCGGGCACGTTGTCCGGGAATCCTCTCGCCACGGCTGCGGGCACGAAGGTGCTGAACCTGGTCACGCCCTCGGACTACGACGAACTGAGCGAACGGGTCGGCCGCTTCGCGCAGACCCTGCAAGAGGCGATTCGCTCGAGCGGCCTGGTCGCACTCTGTCCGAGTGAAGGTCCGCTCGTCGGTCTCTACCTCAGTCGCGACGAAACGAACGCGCCCACGAACTTCGACGAGGCGAAGGTCCTCTGCGACAACGGGCTCTATCGCCCCTTCTTTCATGCCCTGCTGGACCGTGGGGTGGCGTTCGCACCGGGCGCCTACGAGATCCTGTTCGTCTCGATGGCGCACTCCGACGAGGACCTCGCCACGACGGTTGCCATGGCGGCCGAGGCGGCGGAGGTGGCAGCGAGGTCATGAGCGCACCACTGCGAAGTACGGGCTGGTCGGTTCGTCCGAGCTTCGTCACGAACGGAGCGACGTCGGACGTCACGCTGCTCGCCGACGACATCGGCCTCACCCAACTCGCCGGTCAACCGAGCGTCGCCTGGCAGACACCGTGGGCGGAGTTGGGGAACCTCCAACTGATCCGATTCGCGCGCGGTATCGCGCTCTTCGCGACCGCCAACGGGGTGCGCTACTGCTGGCGCACCCGAGACGTGCGCGACTACGAAGCCTGGCGCGTCATCGTGCTCGAACATGGTGGCACGGTCGCTCGGCGTCGCCGGCGCGCCGGTGTCTTCGCTCTCGCTTTCGTGGTCCTGCTCGCCGCACTCGCGGGAGTCTTCGGGTCGTGGTTGTATTCGAACACGTCGGGCACGAAGGAACTCGCGGACGCGAAGGGTATCAACCTCACCTTGCGCGATCTGCCAGCAGGTTGGTTCGTGACCACGAGTTCACTCCTCGACTATCTCTTCCCCCTCTACGGGCAGGTTGACACGTCGACGACGACGCCGGTCAAGTCCTCTCCGCCGGCTGTCTTCGTGCACGCGGCGGCGCTGTTCCAGCACTGCATCGGCGTATCGAATGCTCGTGACCGCGTCTTTGGCGCGTCAGGTCAAGAGCCGGACTATCAGGTCTCTTCGCGCGTCTTCAGTTCGCCATCCTTTGGTGGTATTCAAGTGGCGTCGACGTCGCAGTACTACCGCACGACGACGATGGTCGATCACGACATCGCCGAGATGTCGCGACAAAAGTTCGGATCGTGCTTCGTCTCGTCGAACGTGGCCCTCATCAAGGCCGGACTCGGTGCGAACATTCCCACATCGAACGTCGGCACGACCTTTCGCCCGCGCACGTTCGTCAAGGGATGGGTCCGTGGTGGCGAGGCGCCGCTGACGCTGACCAACACGGCCGGCAAGCTCCATCTCGTGGTCGTCGTCGTCTCATCGGGCCACTACGAGGTGACCCTCGGTGCCATCGTCGCCCAGTGGCCAAAGTCCAGGAGGTTCATCGCGAACCTGGTGGGCACCCTGCTTTCGCGCACGGCGTCCTCGTCGTCCGCGGCGGACTGAGCTCAGTCAGGCCTTTTTGCGTCACCGAGCAACATGGCGTACGCCTGTTCTGGCACGACATCGGCGAGGCGACGAAGTGCCTGGTAGCCGACCTCGGCCGGGCCGCGCTTATCGTTGCGCATCAGATTGGCCATGATGGCGAGCAACGTCGTCATCAGCGGCTCGATACGCATGCCCACGCCGACGCAGACCGAGAGGATCTTCGGTTCAGAGATCACGCGGACGAAGGCGCGCGCCACCTTGTAGTAGTCGCCGTAGGCCGATTCGAGTAACTCCTCGTAGAGGGGGAGCAGCGACGAGTCGTCGTGGAGCAGCGCGTCGGCGATGACACTCGCGGCGAGCCGGCCGGTCTCGTAGCCGTAGGCGATTCCTTCACCGTTGAAGGGATTGACGGTACCAGCGGCGTCACCGATCGTGAGCGTGTTCGGACCGGTCCGCGGTCCGAGGGCCAGCCCCATTGGCAGTCGGCCGCCGGTCGCGGGACCTAAGCAGGTCTTGTCGTTGAGTCCCCACGCGTCCGCCGTCTGGGCGACGAAGTACTCCTGGAGTTTGGTGGTGTTCACGCCCTTCCAGGCGCCGCCGGTCGAGAGGAGACCGACGCCCACGTTGACGCGACCGTCCCCCAGGGGGAAGATCCATCCGTAGCCGGGGACGACGTCGCCCTTGGGGTCACGGATGTCGAGGTGCGAATCGATCCATGGTTCGTCGTGACGATCGCTCGTGTAGTACCCGCGAAGCGCCATGCCCATGGGCCAGGACTTGTTGCGCACGGTGCCGAGCTCGCGACCGAGTCGTGAGTTCTGTCCGTCGCCCACCACGAGGTAGCGACCTCGGATCTCCCCCGTGTCGTCGTTCTCCTTGTCCTTCACGACGACCCCCGCCGCGCCGCGCAGTCCTCCCTCGGGCGCGTCCGACGGCTCGAGCAGCGCGACGGCCTCGACACCGCCCAGCAGGACTGCACCGAGACCCTCGGCCCGCTCCGCGACGAGTCCGTCGAGGTTGAAACGCGTGATCGTGTAGCCGTAATTTGGAAAGACGGGGTGCTCGGGCCACTTCATCTCGAGCGACGCGCCAAAGCCAAACCCCCGTAATCCCTTGAAACGATGGCCATTTTGGGCCACGACGTCTTCGAGACCCATCTGCGGCGAGTTGGTAGACCGATCGCGGGGTGAGCCCGTCACCGCAGGTTTTCTCGCGCGGGAAATGCTTCTTCTCGATCAGACAGACCGACCACCCTGCTTGGGCGAGCCAGTATGCGCACGCCGATCCTGAAGGTCCCGCACCGACGATGACGGCATCGAAGACGGTGCGTTTCGCGACCACGTCGCGCAGAGTTGGCATTGGCCAAGCCTAGGGCCTTGGACCCGGTGCCCATCTGTCGAAGGGGCTGTTCGGGTCTGGTAGAAATGATGTCCGTGGACCAGTACTTACCAATACTGGGGCTCCTTGTTCTCGGAGTGCTCTTCGGTGCGGGTTCGCTTGTGATGTCAGCCATGCTGGCGCCTCGCAAGCGACCCTCTGACGCGAAGCTGGCACCCTACGAGTGCGGGATTGTCCCCGAGATCGAGCCGCCACAACGTTTTCCGGTTCGCTTCTACTTGGTCGCCATGATTTTCGTGATCTTCGACATCGAAGTCGTGTTCTTGTATCCCTTCGCCGTCGTCTTTCGCCAACTCGGTCTCTTCGGACTCGTCGAGATACTGGTCTTCTCGGTGACGGTCTTTGGCGCACTGCTCTTCCTGGTCGCCGAGGGTGCCTTGTCGTGGGGTCCGGTGAAGCACCTGGTCCCGGGTCTGCCCTCGCGCACGAGCTCCTCGACGATTCTTCGCATCAATTCCGACGCCGATCAGGCGGCGTAATCGTGCCGCTCGAAGACCTCCAGCACAACTTCCTTACCGGTCCGCTCGAGGACATCGTGCGTTGGGCGCGACGGGCCTCGGTGTGGCCGGCCTCCTTCGGTCTCGCCTGTTGCGCGATTGAGATGATGGCCACCGGTGGCGCCGACTTCGACCTCGCGCGTTACGGCATGGAAGTCTTTCGCAACTCACCGCGCCAGGCCGACCTCATGATCGTCGCCGGTCGTGTCAGCCAGAAGATGGCGCCGGTCCTTCGTCAGGTCTACGACCAGATGATGGAACCCAAGTGGGTCATCTCGATGGGCGTGTGCGCGTCAACCGGGGGACTGTTCAACAACTACGCCATCGTCCAGGGCGTCGACCAGATCGTGCCCGTCGACGTCTACGCGCCGGGCTGCCCCCCGAGTCCCGAGACACTGATGCACGCGATCCTCACGTTGCACGAGCAGATCCGCACCGGCGAGATCATGAAGCGCCGTCACGAGGGTCGACCCGTGCACCTCGACGGTGCACAAGACCTCTGGACGCCCGAGGTCCCAGTTGCTGTGAGGGTAGGCACACCGAAGTGATCTCCCTGTCTCCCGCGGCCCCCCCAGGCGTAGTGACCAGCGAAGGACTCGCTGCGGACCTGTGCTGCTTTCCAACCCTCGACCAGTATTTCTCGCTCGTTCGTTCGTTCAAGGACGACGGTTTCGAGATGTGCGTCGACCTCTGCGGGGTGGACTACCTCGAGCATTTCGACCGCTGGCTCCCCGAGGGGGTGGCGCCCACGCGCTTCGAAGTGGTGGTCAATCTGCTGAGCCTCTCGAAGAAGCAGCGCGTACGAATTCGGGTGCAGGCCGGTGACGACGCGCCCGAGGTCGACTCCCTCTTCTCCCTCTACCCCGGTACCGAGGCCATGGAGCGCGAGGCCTTCGACCTCTTCGGTCTGTTGTTCGCGAACCACCCCGACCTCACGCGCATCTTGATGCCCGAGGAGTGGGAGGGACACCCCCTTCGAAAGGACTACGGCGCCGGCCGTGTCCCCGTGCAGTTCAAAGAGTCACCGGGGCCGCGATGAGCGACGACACGATACGCGTCGCGGAGCGCCTTGATCTACTGACCGCGGAGACGTCCGAGGGCGCGCAGGAGCTGCAGCGCCGCGACACGACGAGCGACAATGAACTGGGACGTGAAGTCGGCGCGGTCCTGCGACTCGACGGTCTGACGCTCGATCCGACGTCAGTCGACTACGACCGTCACGACGACGAGACGATGATCATCAACATGGGTCCGTCGCACCCGTCGACCCACGGCGTGCTTCGTCTCATGCTCGAACTCGATGGCGAGTTCGTGCTGCGGACCAAGCCGGTCATTGGCTACCTGCACACGGGCATGGAGAAGACCGGCGAGGAACTCAGTTACATCCAGGGCGCGACCAACGTGACCCGGATGGACTACCTCAGCCCGGTCATCAACGAACTGTGCTTCTCGATGGCCGTCGAGAAGCTCCTCGACATCGAGGTGCCGTCGCGCGCCGTGTGGATCCGAATGCTGATGAGCGAACTCAATCGCATCTCGTCGCACCTGGTGTGGATGGCGACCAACGGCATGGACTTGGGTGCCAGTTCGATGATGATTTACGGTCTGCGCGAACGCGAATTGATCCTCGCGTTCTTCGAGAAGACGGCCGGTCTGCGTCTCAACCTGAATTACGTGCGCCCCGGCGGTGTCGCGGCCGACCTGCCCGATGGGTGGCGCGACGACGTACTCGTGATCTGCGACACGATCTACGCGCGTACCTTCGAGTACGACGAGCTGTTGACCGGTCAGCCAATATTCCGTAACCGCATGGTCGGCGTGGCGCCCCTGACCGCCGAGGAGGCGCTGGCCCTTGGCGTCACCGGTCCGTTGTTGCGATCGACGGGTGTCCCCTGGGACCTGCGTCGCTCCATGCCCTACCTCGCCTACGACGAGGTCGACTTCGACGTGATCGTCGGCACCTTCGGCGACAACTTCGACCGATACGCTATCCGCCTCAACGAGATCCGCGAATCGATTCGCATCGTTCGCCAGTGCATCGAGAAGATGCCGTCGGGCGACTACCGCAGCCAAGACCCCAAGGTGACGCCGCCGCCGCGCGCGCGCATCGGTGAGTCGATGGAAGCGCTGATCCATCACTTCAAGCTCTTCACCGAGGGTTTTCACGTTCCGGCCGGTGAGGTGTACTCCGCCGTTGAGTCACCGCGCGGCGAGATTGGTTGCTACCTCGTGTCCGACGGTGGACCCAAGCCCTACCGCCTCCACGTTCGGGCCCCCAGTTTCGTGAATCTCCAAGCCGTGTCGCTGCTGATGCGCGGCGGTTCGATGAGTGACACCATCACCGTCATCTCCACCATCGACCCCGTGATGGGCGAGGTCGACCGATGAGCCACTTTCGCATCGATATCCGTCAGCGCGCCGAAGAGGTGCTCGCGCTCTATCCGCGACCTCGCTCGGCGATGCTGCCGTTGCTCCACCTCGCCCAAGAGCAGGACGGGTACATCTCTGACGCCGGTATCGCCGAGGTCGCGGCGTTGACCTCGACCACGCCGGCTGATGTGCGCGGGACCGCCCTCTTCTACGACATGTTCCACCTGGAGCCGGTCGGAAAGTACGTCGTCAGCGTTTGCACCAACATTGCGTGTCTGCTCGCCGGTGGCGACGAGATGCTCGAGCACGCGGTGACCTCGCTCGGCTGTCCGGTCGGCTCGACGTCCAACGACGGACTGTTCACGCTGGAGGAGACCGAGTGTCTCGCCGATTGCGACATTGCCCCGTGCGTCCAGGTGAACCATCGCTACGTCCGCACGACGACGCCCGAAGCCTTCGACGGGTTGGTCGAGCAACTTCGCGCCGGCACGCTGAGTCATGAAGTCCCGAACCACGGCACGTTGATCCGCGTGCGTCGCACCGGCGGACTGCACGCACCTCGGGCCGAGGTCGCGAGCGAACGGGCCGCGGCGCACGAGCAGCGAGAAGCCCGCGCGCAGGAGACCAAGTAGTGGCTACCTTGACCGCCCCAAAGATCGTTTCGTCGCGAGCGGAGTTCACTGACTCGCACACGATGTCGCGCTTCCTCGACACCGGCGGCTACGTCGGTCTGCGCAAGGCGCTCACGATGTACCCCGAGGCCGTCGCCTCCGAAGTCGACCAGGCGTCGCTGCTCGGTCGCGGCGGGGCCGGTTTCCCGGCCGGTCGCAAGTGGTCGATGCTGCGCAAGGCGCCGGTCTCCTATCTCGTCGTGAACGGTGACGAATCAGAGCCGGCCACGTTCAAGGACCACTTCCTCGTCGAGCGTGATCCCCACCAGCTCATCGAAGGCGTCATCATCGCGGCCTACGCGCTGCAAGTGACGACCGCGTACATCTTCCTGCGCGGCGAGTTCGCCCTTGGACTCGAACGCGTGCAGCAGGCCGTCAACGACGCCTACGAATACGGCGCGCTCGGTCGCAAGATCTTCGGCTCGGACTTCTCGATCGACGTCGTCGTGCACCCCGGTGCCGGCGCCTACATCTGTGGCGAGGAGACGGCGCTGATCGAGGCGCTCGAAGGCAAGCGGGGCTTTCCCCGCATCAAGCCTCCGTTCTTCCCCGCGGTCACTGGCCTGTACGGCGAGCCGACGGTCGTCAACAACGTCGAGACGATGTCCAATCTGCCCTGGATCATCAACAACGGCGGTGCGGCCTTCGCGGCACTCGGCGGCGGCCGCTCGACCGGTACCCGGCTCTTCGCCCTGGCCGGGCGAGTGAACAATCCCGGGGTCTACGAGATCGAGATGGTGAAGAACACCTTCCGCGACTTGATCTACGACCCCGCCCTAGGTGGTGGCGTCATCAACGACAACGACATCAAGGCGATCATTCCCGGTGGCGTGTCAGCTCCGTGGTTCGGGCCCGACATGCTCGATCTCCCACTCGGCCAGGACGAGGTCGCCGAGAAGGGTTCGATGTTGGGTTCCGGTTCGATCGTGGTGCTCGACGACGCAACCTGTGTGGTGCGCGCCGCGTGGCGCATCACGAAGTTCTTCTCGCGTGAGTCATGCGGCCAGTGCACACCGTGTCGCGAGGGTTCGGGTTGGATCGAGCGCGCGATGTACCGCATCGAACACGGCGGCGGTCGACTCGAAGACATCGACCTGTTGCTCGACCTCTGTGACAACATCGCACCGGGTCTCACGTGGCCGCCCCAGCAGACGACCATCTGCGTACTGGGTCCATCGATTCCCTCGTCGGTCCACTCGGCGATCCAAATGTTCCGCGACGACTTCGTCGCGCACGTCGAACTCGGTCGGTGCCCCCATGACTGACGTCATCAAGACCACGGTCACGATCACCGTCAACGGTCGATCGATCGAAGCCCAGCCCGGTGAGTTGTTGATCGAGGTCGCCGAACGCGGCGGTAACTACATCCCGCGTTTTTGCTACCACCCGCGCATGGAGCCGGTCGGTTACTGTCGCATGTGCCTGGTCGAGGTCGACTCGCCGCGAGGCGCGACCCTGCAGCCGGCCTGCTTCTTGAAGGTCAATGACGGCATGAACGTCATCACCGACTCCGAGAAGGTGAAGAAGGCCCAGGACGGCGTCCTCGAGTTCCTCCTCGCCAATCACCCCCTCGACTGTCCCGTCTGTGACAAGGGCGGCGAGTGCCCGCTCCAGGACCAGACGCTCGCGCACGGCTCGGGCGAGACTCGATTCATCGAAGAGAAGCGACACTTCGTCAAGCCCATCGAGATCGGTGAACTCGTCCTCTTGGACCGTGAACGTTGCATCCAGTGCGCGCGCTGCACCCGCTTCGCCGACGAAGTGGCCGGCGACCCGCAGATCGCCTTCGCCGGGCGCGGTGACCTGATCGAGGTCGCCACCTCGCCAACGCAGCCATTCGACTCCGTCTTCTCGGGTAACACGGTACAGATCTGCCCGGTCGGCGCGCTGACGGCCAAGCCGTACCGGTTCACCGCGCGTCCCTGGGACCTCGAACAGATCGAGAGCACGTGCACGACCTGCGCCGTGGGATGTCGCGTCGCGGTGCAGTCGTCGGGCAACCGATTGACCCGCGTGCTCGGGGTCGACAGCGAGCCGGTCAATCACGGTTGGCTCTGCGACAAGGGTCGCTACACGATCGAATCGATCGACGGAAACGAGGAGGCCACCGATCTCCTGCGGGCGTCGACTCGCGTGACCCAGCCGCTCATTCGACGAAACGGCGTGCTCACGCCGGTCAGTTGGGGTGAGGCCCTGGCCGAAGCGGCCACGTTGCTGCGCGACGCGGCGGCGACGAACGGCGGTGTCGGTGCCATTGGCGGAGCGGCACTGACCAATGAAGGCGCCTTCGCGTGGGAGCGCTTCCTTCGCGGCGTGCTGCGCACCGAGAACATCGACGCCCAGTACGGCGACGGCCTCGACCCGGTGCTCGTCCAGGCGCTCCCGCGAGCGACCATCGACGAGGCGGCCAACGCCGCGGTCGTCGTGACACTCACCGGCGACCTTCGCGAAGAGCTGCCCATCCTCTTCCTGCGGCTTCGCGAGAGCGCGGTGCGCTATCACCGCTCGATCGTCGAATTGGCCTTTGGCGCGAGCGCGCTGCGCTCCGTCGCACGGGTGTCCTTGCCGGTCCGTCCCGGCGAAGCGCACCTCGTCGCCCAGGCGCTCGGCGAGCGCGGCGCCGTACCGCAGGGTCTCGCGCTGCACGAGAACGACCTCAACGGGGCGCGCCACCTGCTGGGCGAGAGCGGCGACGGCGTCGTCTTCGTCGTTGGTCGTCCCAACATCGCCGAAGGCGCCGAGGTCATCGAGAACGCCATCCGTCTCTTGGCGCAGCGCTACCCGCAGGCGAAGTTCCTACCCGCCCTTCGACGCTCGAACGTCAACGGCGCCCTCGACATGGGTCTCAGCCCACGGCTTCGCGCCGGTCGCGGATTTGAGAAGTCCTCGACGGGACGCGACACGCTCGCCCAGCTCGACGCACTGCGATCGGGCGAGCAGAAGGCCGTGCTGCTCCTTGGTGGCTGCCTCGTCGGCAACGTGCTCGACGTCGACGGTGCGAAGCAGGCACTGGAGAACGCCGACGTCGTCGTCGTGACCGGCCACGGGGGATCGACGCTGGCCTTCGCGAACGTCGTGCTGCCGGCCGCGGTCCAACACGAACGTACCGGCACCGTCACCAATATCGAAGGACGTGTCACGGCCGTCGCACCCAAGATCGTGGCGCCCGGTTCGGCCTGGCCCGACGTCGCGATCGCGTCGGAACTCGCTGAGGAGTTCGGCCAGAGCATCGGACTCTCTTCAGTCGAGCAGGCCGCTCGGACCATCGAGGAGACGACGGGCTACCCGGCGCTCTCGGTGCTCGGTGATTTCTCCAGTGACGGCGTCGTCGTCGGAGACGTGGGCGAGCGCTCGGCGCGCAAGCCGCTGGACCCGATGGCCTTCCCGGGCATCCGCTCAACGGAGACGGTGGGTCTCGGCGCACACGTGGGTGCCGTCGCCACGGCGGACGTCGCGGCGTCTGGCGCCATGACGTCGGCCACACTGTCGGATTTGAACGCCATCGCGAAACTCGACGTCCCCTTGGCCGACGCCTACTCGTTGCGAGTGAACCTCAGTCGCCGCCTCTACGACAACGGTGTGGGGATGCAGGGCTCGCCGGCACTCGCCAACCTGAAGGCCTCGTCAATAGTTCGTTTGAATCACTTCGATCTCGACCGCTTGGGTGTTGGAACCGGCGACGTCGTCAGCGTCAGCGGTCCGCGTGGTTCGGTCCGGTTGCCCGTCGCGCTCGATGACGACGTACCGCGCGGTGTCACCGAGATCGCCTTTGGATCAGTTGACGAGGACGGCGATGACGTCGTGCGCCCGCTCTTCGACGGCGCCACTCTCATCAGTCAAGTTCGATTGGACACGAAGTGAACTGGCTCGCCTCCACCGACCCGTTGTTCGCGCACGGCGCGACCACCTTGGCCGTCTGGGTGATCGTGATCTTGAAAGTGTTCATCGCGTTCTCGCTGTTGATGACCTCGGTCATCTTGATGATCTGGTTCGAGCGCAAATTGATCTCGGACATGCAGAGCCGCATTGGACCACAGCGCTGGGGCCCCTTCGGGTTGCTCCAAACCCTGGCCGACGGACTGAAGTTGATTCTGAAGGAGGACCTCATCCCGAGTGAGGCCGACCGCACGGTCTTCAAGTTGGCGCCCTTCCTCGTGCTCGTGCCCGCGTTCGTGACGTTCGGATTGGTGCCGGTGGGCGGCACGATGATCATCGCCGGACACACGGTGCTGCTCGAGGTCGCGAATCCGCCGATGGGCATCCTCCTCTTGCTCGCGATGTCGGGCATCTCGGTGTACGGCGTGATGCTGGCTGGCTGGTCGTCAGGTTCGAAGTACCCGCTGCTCTCCTCGGTGCGTGCGAGCGCCCAGATGATCAGCTACGAGGCGGCGCTCGGGATGACCATCGTCACCGTCGTGCTCGTCACGGGCTCGCTCTCGGTGCACGACATCGTCAACTCCCAAGGTCAGGGAATATGGCACTGGAACCTGATCCGGTTGGGGCTCGTGCCGTTCGTCGTCTTCGTCATCGCCATCACCGCCGAACTCAACCGACCTCCCTTCGACGTGGTCGAAGCCGAGAGTGAACTCGTCGGCGGCTTCCACACCGAGTATTCGTCGTTTCGCTTCGCGATCTTCTTCCTCGCGGAGTACATGAACACGATCACGATGTCCGCGATCATCGTGACACTCTTCCTCGGGGGACCGGCCGGCTGGGTGCCCAACGTCTCGCACTTGCGCTGGGTCTTCCCCATCGTGTGGTTCCTCTTGAAGACCGTGGGCTTCGCCTTCTGCTACGTCTGGTTCCGTGCGTCGCTGCCGCGTTTCCGCTACGACCAGTTGATGGACCTCGGATGGAAGCGACTGATCCCGCTGAGCCTCGGATGGATGCTCATCGTGGCGGGCTTCCTCGTGAACAAGGGTTGGGGCTTCATCATGGCGGCCCTCGTGCTCCTCTCCTATTCGGTGCTCACGAGGGCCTTCGCCCTCGGCGAGAGCCGCGAGGTCGGTGCCGACGCGGTGTTGCCCATCGTGGGACAGCGGCCACTTCCCGGAGAGGTGCTGCGCGAGCACACCGATGAGGCGGGGGACTGATGGCGAATCCACTCTCTTTCTTCGGCGGCTTCAAGCTCACCTTCCAGCACTTGGCCCGTCCCACCGTGACGACGAGCTACCCCAAGGCGAAGCGGCCCAAGCAGCCACGACAGCACGGTCGACACGTCCTCAATCGCTACGAGGACGGCATGGAGAAGTGCATCGGCTGTGAGTTGTGCGCGGGGGTCTGCCCGGTCAACTGCATCTACGTCCGCGGCCTCGACAATCCACCCGATCACCCGGTCAGTCCCGGTGAGCGATACGGCTACATCTACGAGATCAACTATCTACGCTGCATCCACTGCGACCTCTGCGTCGAAGCCTGTCCGACCCAGGCGATCACCGAGTCCAAGATGTTCGAGTTCTCCTTCACGAACCGCTCCGACGCGATCTATACGAAGGCGGAACTGCTCGTCGACGACCAAGGCTTCCCGCAGCGACTGCCGTGGGAGGACTGGCGTGAAGGTGAGGCCGCCATGACGGGCGGCTGGATGCGCGCGACGTCGCCCAACGGCGACGCGCAGTACGAAGGCGTCGTCCAATGGACCGGCGACCTCGGTGTGGGTGTTCGCGCGGCGGAGGCCGGACAGTCGGGCGTGCGTGACGACGAAGCGACCGGTTCGAAGCAGTTGCGCAACATGTTCCCCAAGCACTTCGAGAGTGAAGACGTGCCGCTCGATCAGCGCGGTCTTCAGGGCATGATGAGCAACGCGCGCGCCAAGATGCCAAAACGCCGCCCTCGCAAGGAGAAGGCGTGATCGCCACCGCCTACAGCGTTCAAGGCACCGTCGTCTTCACGACGGCGGCGTTGCTCATCCTCATAGGCGCCCTTGGCGTCATCTCGGTGCGCAACCCGGTGCACGCGGCGCTCTCTCTGATCATGACGCTCTTCGGTGTGGCGGTCGCGTTCGTGGCCCAGTCCGCCGACTTCCTCGCCGCGGTGCAGATCATCGTGTACGCCGGGGCGATCGTGGTGCTCTTCCTCTTCGTCATCATGTTCCTCGGGGTCGACCGACGTGAACACATCCAGTTCGAGCCGCTCGTCGGGCAGCGCGCCTTTGCCGGCGTTGGCGTCGCGATCACCGTCGCCGGTCTCATCACCTTGATGGCCCGTTCCCATTGGGTGAGCGGTGCGGTCTCGGTCTCGTCGAAGCTCTCCAACGGCTCGGGCAACGTGAAGGAACTCGGCACCGCCGTCTTCACGACGTATCTCTTCGCCTTCGAGGCGACGTCCGCACTGCTGGTCATCGCCGTGGTGGGCGCCGTGCTGCTCGCGCGTCGCGAGCGATCGGCGATGAGCGAGGAGGAGGCGCGGTGATCGCATCCTCCGCCACGAACGCTCCCGCCGCCTGGTACCTGGTGCTCGCCGCACTCCTCTTTGGCATCGGTGCCTTCGGACTCTTGACCCGTCGCTCGGCGCTCATCATGTTCATGTGCATCGAGCTGATGTTGAACTCGGTCAACCTCACGTTCGTGACCTTCGCGCGCACGCTCAGTGACATCAGCGGTCAGGCCATCGTCTTTTTCGTCATGGTCGTCGCCGCGGCTGAGGTCACCGTCGGGCTCGGCATCGTGGTGTCGGTCTTTCGACGTCGTTCCTCGACGTCGGTTGACGAACTCTCGGAAATGAAGGGCTGAGATGGCCGCCGTCGCGACGTGGATCCTTCTCTTCCCCCTCATCGGGTTCCTCGCCATCATGATCCTCGGCCGCTACATGAACGAACGCCAGATCGGCGTGGTGGGGACCGGAGCCGTCGTCGCCAGTTTCGTCTTCGCGATCATCACCTTCGTCCTGTTGCTGCACCACTCCTCGCGCGAGGTGACCGTCAACCTCTTCTCGTGGATCAGTGTCGGGTCACTGCACGTACCGGCCGCGTTACTGGTCGACCCTCTGTCGATCACGATGTGCCTCTTCGTGACGGGAATCTCCGCGCTGATCCACCTGTACTCGACGGGCTACATGCACACGGAGAAGGACTTCCGCAAGTTCTTCCTCTACCTGAACCTCTTCGTCTTCTCGATGCTCCTCCTCGTGCTCGCGAACAACCTCGTGCTCACCTTCGTGGGCTGGGAGGGCGTGGGGCTGTGCTCCTACTGGCTCGTGAGCTACTACTTCGATCGCGACAGTGCCGCGTCCGCGGGTAAGAAGGCCTTCATCTACAACCGAGTCGGCGACGTCGGGATGCTGATCGCGATGTTCCTGCTGTTCTCGCGACTCCACACGCTGAGCTACCTCTCCGTCTTCTCCAAGGCCGGCACCCTGTCACCGACCATCGCGACGTTGACGGTGCTGGCGCTGCTGCTCGCCGCGACCGGCAAGAGCGCGCAGATCCCGCTCTTCAACTGGCTGCCCGACGCCATGGAGGGCCCGACGCCCGTCTCGGCCCTCATTCACGCGGCGACCATGGTGACCGCTGGTGTGTACCTCCTCGTTCGCATGTCCCCGGTCCTCGCCCTGTCGTCCTCGGGACGCATGACCATCGCGGTCATCGGCGGGGTGACGGCCTTCGTCGCCGCCACCATCGCCACGTCCCAGAAGGACATCAAGAAGGTGCTCGCCTTCTCCACCGTCTCGCAGATCGGCTACATGGTGCTCGCCGTCGGCGTCGGGGCGTACGGCGCGGCGATCTTCTTGATGATCAGTCACGCCTTCTTCAAGGCGCTGCTCTTCCTCGGCTCGGGTTCGGTCATCCACTCGCTCAACGGTGAACAGGACATGCGAAAGATGGGTGGACTCGCGAAGTACCTGCCGCTCACCTTCCCGACGTTCCTCATCGGATGGCTCACGATCTCGGGTATCCCGCCCTTCGCCGGCTTCTGGTCCAAGGGTGACGTGCTCACCAACGTGTTCGAACACAACAAGCCGCTGTGGGTGCTCGGCGTCGTGACGGCAATCTTGACCGGCTACTACATGAGTCGACTCTTCGTCTTGACCTTCCGCGGCACCGAGCGCTTCCGCGAGGAGACGCACGGTCACGACCCGCACGAATCGCCGTGGGTCATGACGGTTCCACTCGTCGTACTCGCGGCGCTCTCGATCGTCGGTGGCCTGCTCGACCTTCCGTGGGTGCATCACGATTCCCTCGGCGGATTCTTGACCCCGACCTTTGGTTACGTCGCGGCCGGTGGGCACGCGAGCACGCTCGCGCAGTACGGGTTAGCGGCCGTCGACGTCGCGGCCGCGATCATCGGGCTCCTCGCCGCCTTCACGATCTGGCGCGACATCTCCTCCTCGACGAAGTACGAGATTCCGTTCCTCGAACACGTCTGGCACTGGGATGACGCCTACGACGCCGTCATTGGCCGTCCGCTCACCGAGGCCGCGCAGTTCAGTGACGACGTCATCGAGCCCCGGGTCATCGATGGGGCCATCACCGGCGTCGCGGTCAGCGTTCGTCGAAGTGGCGAGGGGCTGCGCAAGGTGCAGTCGGGCTTCGTGCGTCATTACGCCCTGGCCACGGTCCTCGGCCTCGCCGTCGTGCTGGTCTATCTCGTAGCGAGGGTCGCGTAGTCATGCACTCATCGATTTGGCTGACCCTCTTGATCGTGGTGCCGATTGCCGGTGCGCTCGGTGCGGCCCTGACCCAGAAGGTCGAGGGACGCGCCTACGTCGTCGCCGTGGCGACCTCGGGCGTCGAACTCGTCCTGTCGCTCATCGTCGCGTGTCTCTACAACGACCACATCGCCAAGGCCCAGACCTTCGACTTCGCGACCCGTCACGTGCTCTCCGCACCCTTCGGTCTCGCCTACGACGTCGCCCTCGATGGCATCTCGCTGCTCATGGTCGTCTTGACCGCCCTCGTGGTCCTGTTGGCGCTGCTCGGGGCGCGCGACCGTCGCCAGGAGCCGGCGTTCGTCGCGTGGCTGCTGCTCTTGACCTCCTTCACGATGGGCAGTTTCTTGTCCCACGACCTGCTCGAGTTCTTCATCTTCTTCGAACTGACGTTGATCCCCTGCTACTTCATCATCAGCCAATGGGGCGGGAAAGAGCGCAGCAAGGCCGCGCTCAAGTTCTTCATCTACACCTTCACCGGCTCCGCCTTCTTGTTGATCGGGATCTTGTACCTCGGCTTCACGCACCAGCACCAGTTCCCCACGTCCGCGCTGACCTTCTCCTACAGCGTCCTCTCGGGCACGGCGATGACTCACGGCACCGCGGTCTGGCTCTTCATCGCCTTCGCCATCGCCTTCGCGGTGAAGGCACCGATCTGGCCCCTGCACACCTGGTCACCCATCACGTACGCCGAGGCGCCGACGGCCGGTTCCATCGAGATGTCGGCGCTGCTCGCCAAGCTCGGCACCTACGGGCTACTGCGCTTCGCCGTGGGACTCTTCCCCTTGGCGCTGCCCACGATGCGCCCCGTCCTGTTGACGCTCGCGGTCATCGGCATCCTCTACGGCTCGATGCTCGCGTGTGCGACGCCGGACCTCAAGCGATTCGTCGCGTACTCCTCGCTCGCCCAGATGGGTTTCATCACGTTGGGCGTGATGTCGGGTTCGGTCATCGGCACCGTGGGCGCGGTGCTCTTGATGTTCAACCACGGGGTCATCACGATCGGCTTCTTCCTCATCATCGGCTTCATCGAACAACGGCGCGGCAGCATCCTGATCAAGGACTTCCGCGGGCTCCAGGGACCGGCGCCGATCATGGCGGCGCTCTTCACGGTCGTGATGCTCGCCTCGATTGGACTTCCCGGTCTCTCGGGCTTCGTCAGTGAGTACCTGATCCTCATTGGGACCTTCGCGACGCACTCGTGGTGGGCCGTCGTGGCGACCTTCGGGGTGGTCGCCGCCGCGCTCTACCTGCTCTGGGCCTACCAGCGCGTCTTTCACGGCAAGGCCGAGGGACCCAACGCGACGATGGCCGACGCCACGCCCAAAGAGCAGTGGGTTCTGGTGCCCGTGGTACTGCTCATCGTGGTGCTCGGTGTCTTCCCCAAGCCCGTGCTTGACCGCATCACGCCCTCCGTGCACCAACTGATCGAGCACGTCGCGCCGGCCGGGGTGAACAAGTGAAACTGATCATCCCTTCGATTCACTACCTGGCGATCCTGCCTTTCATAATCTTCCTGGGCGTCGCGCTCGCACTGGTGCTCGCGTCGGCGCTCGCACGAGGGAAGGTCCCGCTCGCCGTGGCGACCTCGAGCGTCGTACTGGCCGGCGTCGCCACCATCGTCGTGACCTTCTTCCAGTGGCGGTGTGTGTCGCGCAGCGGTGCGTCGACGACGATCGCGCACGCCATCGTCCTCGACGACTTCTCGATCGTGGCGTCGGGCGTCATCGCGCTGAGCGTCATCATGACGGCACTGGTGGCGCACGACTGGGCGGTGCGCGAGCGCGTCTCGGGCGTCGAATTCCACGTCCTGGCACTGGCGGCCAGCTCCGGGGCGCTCCTCATGACCCAGGCCAACGACCTGATCGTCATCTTCCTCGGACTCGAGATCCTCTCAATCGGCCTCTACGTGCTGGTCGCGTTCGATCGCCATCGTTCGAAGTCCTCCGAGGCGGCGCTCAAGTACTTCCTGCTCGGCGGATTCGCGTCGGCCATCTTCATCTACGGCGCCGCCCTGGTGTACGGAGCGACGGGATCGACGAACCTGACGTCCATCTCGTACTTCCTCGGATCGAACGTCCTCCTGCGACCGGGCCTGCTCTACGCGGGCGGCGCCCTGCTGCTCGTGGGCTTCGCCTTCAAGATCGCGGCCGTCCCGTTCCACCTCTGGTCGCCCGACGTCTACGAAGGGGCGCCGACGCCGGTCACGGGCCTGATGGCCTCGATCGTCAAAGTCGGCGCGTTCGCCGCGTTGCTGCGGGTGATCATCTCGGCGCTCGGGACCCAGCTCGACACGTGGCGTCCGATCCTCTGGATCCTCATCGTGCTCACGACCGTGGTCGGTGCGAGCGTCGCGCTGGTGCAGCGCAACGTCAAGCGCATGCTGGCCTACTCATCGATCAACCACGCCGGGTTCATCCTGCTCGGCGTGTGGGCCGGGACCATCCGCGGGACCGCCGCCACGCTGTTCTACGTGATCACCTACGCGCCGATCGTGGTCGCCACGTTCGCCATCGTGACCCTCATCGGTGGCGTGGGCGACGAGCACCACTCCATCGAGCGTTACCAGGGACTGGCGAGGCGCCAACCGTGGCTCGGCGGGGCACTGGCGATTCTGTTGCTCAGCCAACTCGGGGCGCCCCTCACGACGGGCTTCTACGCGAAGTTTGCCGTGTTGGCGTCGGTGGTGGATGCCGGTGGCGGCGCGTTGGCGTTGATCGCGTTGATCAGTGCCGCGATCGCAGCCTTCTTCTACCTGCGTTGGGCCATGGCGCTCTACTCGAATGACCACCTGGACGCCGCTCGCGTTCGCGTGCCGCTCGCCACCGGCCTCGTCATTGGCTTCGGGGTCGCGGTCACGATTGTCTTCGGCGTGTGGCCCGGTCCACTGGCCACGCTCGCGCAGCACGCCACGGTCCTCTTCACGCCGTGAGGCGCGTCGCGGTCGCGACGAGCGCCGGTGACGACTTCGATGAAGAGATCGATCCCGACGCCCAACTACTGCTCAACGCGCTGGCCGACGTGGACATTGACGCAACGTTGTGTGTGTGGGACGACGCCAGCGTCTCGTGGAGTGACTACGAACTTGTCGTCATACGTTCGACCTGGGACTACACGAAGGATCGGTCGGGCTTCCTCGAGTGGGCGCGATCACTGCCCACGTTGTGCAACCCCTATTCGATCATCGAGTACTCAACCGACAAGCACTATCTCTTGGACCTCGAGTCGCGCGGCCATCGCATCATCCCCACGTCGTTCTGTGACGTTGGTGAGAGGCCCGTGTTCCCCGACTCGAAGTTCGTCGTCAAGCCCACCGTCGGCGCCGGCTCGATGGACGCCGACAAGTACGACGCCGGCGAGCATGCTTCGGCCGCGGCGCACGTGGCGCGACTGCACGACTCGGGGCGCGACGCGATGATCCAGCCCTACGTCGCGTCCGTCGACGAGGTGGGCGAGCGCGGACTGGTCTTCATCGATGGGGTGTTCTCGCACGCGATCCGCAAGGGCGCCATGCTCCACGTCGATCAACTCGATCGACATTCGCTGTTTCGACTCGAGCAGCTCTCCTTGGCCGATGCCGAGCCCGACGCCGTGACCTTCGCCGCGTCAGTGATGTCCGAGCCGCTCTTCCACGGCCTCCTCTACGCCCGAGTGGACGTAGTGCAGGTGAGCGACGGCTGGGCGATCATGGAATTGGAGTTGGTGGAGCCGTCACTGTTCCTCTCGTTCAACGCCGAGGCCCCGGCGCACTTGGCGTCGGCGATCAGTGAGCGCTTGGGCTAACGACACGTGCCACGGGTCGCAGTGCGAACGGGTGCCACGTAGGACACCCGGTGAAAGATTTCCCTGCCCCGTGGCATTATCAGTGAAGAAGCGGCGATGGCCGGGCGACGGCTCATCGCGCGATGGGGGGAAGAGTGCGAACGAGACGGTGGCTCTGGCGAAGTGGCGTCGTCGTGCTCGCCGCGGTGCTCGTCGCCCCACTGTTCGGTTTCAGCTCCGCGACGGCGATGAAGGCGCACGGGGCTCGGAACCTCGTCCTCAGTGGCGCGTGGACGACGAGTGCTGACGTCGCGTGGGTGTGGACGCAGAGTACGTCGGGCGCCACCGGGAGTGAACAGGCGGTCCTGCGCAGCGCTGACGGGGGAGGGTCCTGGACGAACGTGACGCCACCGGGACTCGGTGTCGTTCGTGGCAACGCGTACCTCGGCGGCGTCGACGTGCTCGATAACAGCGACGCGTGGATCGTCCACGGTGACGTGAGCGGGCTCGTCGAGAAACTTGAGTTCACGAGCAATGGTGGACGCACCTGGTCGACGGTCGGCACGATCCCTAAGGGCGGGTGCGAGGTCCAGTTCGTCTCGCGAGCGTCGGGGTGGTGCACGGTGTACGGCGGAGCGGCCGGGTCCATGTTGGTCAAGCTCTTTCATACGAGTGACGGCGGTCGGGAGTGGACACTCATCTCGAAGAACGAGGTGAACAGCGATCCCAAGGGCACGCTGCCCTTCGGATGCGACAAGCAGCTCTACTTCGACAGCGCCCTCATCGGGTGGGCGGACTTCTACTGCAACGGCGGCGTCGCCCCGATCTATGAGACGCTCGACGGTGGCACGACGTGGGTGCAGCGACTCAACGCCGCACCGAAGGGCGTCATCGACGGTGGCTCGGATTTCCAAGGCGCACCCGTGACCAGCGGATCCCACGTGGCGGTGAGTTTCACCGCTTTCTCACCGACGCGCAGCTTGGTGTACGTCAGCAACGACGACGGCCGCACCTTCGCTCCGGTCTCGGTGCCCGTACGGGGCCGCCAGGTACTCCAAGACCTGCTCACCGCGTCGTCGTGGAAGGTCTTCTGGGGTCACACGATCGACGAGACGACCAACGCGGGTCAGACGTGGCACTCCGTGGTGAGCAACGTCGACATCACGTCGCTCTACAGTCCACAGAGCGGACTCCCGACGGCGGTCGATTTCCTGAACGCGAAGGTGGGGTGGCTCACCAGTTCCACGTTGTGGCGAACGGTCGATGGTGGTGCGACGTGGACGCGGCTTCGGATTCCGACCCTCGCCTCGTGAGGTGACCGCCGCGTCACCGCAGCAGCCCGAGCGCGTGGCTAGAGCGTCGCCAACAAACCCGGCAACGCCCGCATCTCGTGGAAGACAGTGACGCCGTCGCGCGCGAGCTCGCTGGCGCGCGTGACCCCGCCGGCGTAGGCGAAGACCGTCATGCCGGCCGCCAGGCCTGCCAGTACCCCGTTCACACTGTCCTCTATGACGGCGCAACGCACTGGCACGACGTCCAGTTGGCTCGCGGCGAAGAGGAACACGTCGGGCGCCGGTTTCGCGTGCTCGACGTCATTGGAGGTGAAGAGTCGGCCGCGGAACCTCTCGAGCAAGCCCGTGAGCCCAAGTTTGAACTCCACACTGCTGTGACTGCTGCTCGAGGCGACGCACGTGGGCATTTGAATGGCGTCAAGTGCGTCCCGCACCCCGTCGACGGCGGTCAATTCGCTCTCGCAGATCATTCGAAAGGGCTCTTCGAACTCGGTCCACCAGTCGACGCCTCGACCGATGACATTTTCGATCTGCGCCTTCATGTAGGCGGACGACCGGCCCACGAAGCGTTGAATCACCTCGGCCTCAGAGAGTGGCCAACCAATCTCGGTGAGTATCCGAGACTCCATCACCACGGCGAGTCGTTCACTGTCGACCAGCACGCCGTCACAGTCAAATATGACGAGGTCGTAGGGCGACATCGTTCAATTCTACGAAGCGCCATCGGACCAGCAAGGCGTCGAGGGACTACTCGATCTCCTTCGAGATCTCCCACACGAAGCCGTCGGGGTCGCTGAAGTGCGCGGTGCGACGGCCCCATGCGCGGTCCTGGGGTTCGAGCAGAAAGTCCACGCCGGCATCGGTGAGTCGGGCGAACCACGCATCGACGTCATCGACGAACAGGTTGAAGACCCCCATCGGTGCTCGACCTTTGGGTGAACCCGCCGCACCACCCACGAGGAGGTCCTTCGCCGCATCGGGGTCGAGGAGCATCAGCATGTCACCACCAATCTGCAGTCCGGCGGAGTTCTCGTCTTCGAATAAGACGCTGAACGTCAAGATGTCGCAGTAAAAGCGCTTCGAACGTTCGAGGTCAGTAACGAACAACACGTTCGGTCCCAAGCTTGCAGCGGATTCCCCCATCAGTGCCTCCGGTCAGTTGTAATGGTGGTGAGTGTATCGGCGCAGAGCGGTGCAGCGCAGTGACCTTCTCGTCGCCGTGACTCCCGCCCGGTCAATCGATCGCTACGTCGCTCGATCGCGTGATACGTGATCGGGTTAGGAGGTCACACTCGAGCACGTGGCGAGACTTGCGAACGGCTCGCCAGCGGCGAGCGTCGAGCCCGATGTCGTCGCCGAACCTGCCGGCGACTGAATGTTGAGCTGGCCAGCGACCAAGTAGAAATCGTAGTGGGGCGGATTGTCCGGCCACGATGGGAGGTAGGGACCTTCATAAGATCCACCGCGCGTCAGCAGAATGGATTCGCTCACCATCGTGCCGGGATATTGCGCTCTGACCAATGAGATCGCATTTGAGATCTTGGTTCCGTCAGCCTCGCAGGCGGCCGACGTCGACTTCTCATTCAGGTGACCGAGTGCCATCGCCGCGACGGTGCAGACCACGCCGACGACCACGACGACGGTGAGCAGTTCGATCAACGTGAAACCTCGAGACCCTCGGTTGCCGTGACGTTTTAAGTGACGGCGAACGGAGAGTCGAGCGATGTTGCGCCGCATCATGTCATTGACTCCTGATAGGGACCACGCACGGTTCCCCGGCGAGATCCAAGATCTCGTCTCGCTGGGGATTCGATCGTGATGAGTGGTGGTCGAATCAGGTGAGGTTGGCGCATGTGGCAGCACCTCGGTACAACTCGCCAGTCGTCGGTGAGCCCCCCGCGAAGGAGCTCGACGGCGTGCCGGTTTCCCCATTGGGCCAGAGGTCGGTTGACTTGAACTGAACGACGAGTGCGCCGTCCGAGGTCAACGCGAACTCGTAGTGGGGATCGTTCAACGGCCACGACTGGATGTACGCCGTGTTGTTGTCAGCCGGAGTGCCTTGGAGCAACCCGGTCACCGTGGGAGTGGCGCTCGGGTTCTGCGTCAAGAACGCCTGTATGGCGGAGGAGACGGTCGCTCCGTCCGCCTGACAGGCGGACGTGGCACTTTCGCCAGTGATGCCCCCCAGTGCGGAGATGATCACGGCGGCCAAGATTCCCAGGACGACGATGACAATCAGAAGCTCGAACAACGTAAACCCGTTGATATCATCGAGCTCTCGTCGCCGCTTCAGTCGCCGATAGTTGGCCAGAATATTCATAATTCCCCCTTGAATTGAAAAACGGAATCGGAACTATCTGCCCTTGCTATCTCCGACCCAAATGTCAAAGAATTCACAAACATTAAGCAACGGATGCACAATATGCAAATTCATTTGTGATAAAAGGCTCAGCGACCCAAAACCTCTTTATTCGTACGGAAATTGGGTCTCGTGCCGGAGGAATCTCGTCGACGGACGCCGAGGGACGTTCGTTTCGTCAGATTCCCCATATTTGTGATCCGCCGAGGGTCCCTTCTCACGAGGTGGTCAGTTGGCCTCGCGGAAGCGACGAGTTGTCCGGGCGGAGACCTCGCACGACAACTCTTCGACAATCCCAGGTGTCTCGCGGAGCCCACCAGGTAAAACGGAGGTGTGGCCCCCTACGCTCGTGCGTTCCCGATACGACATCGAACAGCGATCTGCGTCGCCTCGGTCGCTGCCGTGTTGGCCACGCTCAGCATCGCGCCGAGCGTCGCCACCGCCACGGCAGGACCAACGTCATCCTCTTCAGCGCACTCGAACGTCGCGGGTCAGATTCTGCCGGGGACGCACTGTCCAGTCTTTCCCTCCGACAATGTCTGGAATACCCCCATCACGGGACTGCCGGTGAACGCGAACAGCGCGGCCTGGCTGGCGTCCATGTCCTCGTCGACTACGTTCCTGCATCCCGACTATGGCCCGTCCGGGAACCCTCGCGCGCCCTACGGCATTCCTTGGGTCAGCGTGCGCAAGGCGACGACGTTCACGCGACTGACGTTCCAGTACGCCTCCGAAAGTGACCGACGTCCCTACCCGCTCACTGCCTCGACGCCCATCGAGGGTGGTTCGGACCGCCACGCACTGATGGTCGACCCGTATAAGTCGGCGTCGTCACCGGCGTGCACGCTCTTCGAGACCTACGACACCTACTTTCATGCCGCGGGACGATCGACCGCGGGTTCCGGCGCGATCTGGAATCTCAACTCCAACGCGCTTCGTCCCGCCGGGTTCACCTCGGCCGACGCCGCGGGCCTTCCAATCCTGCCCGGCCTCGTCAACTTCAACGAGGTGGCGTCGAGGGATTTGGACCACGCACTGCGTTTCACCGCGGACTGTTCACAGGAGAGTTATCTCTGGCCCGCCCGACACGAAGCGGGCCAATCCAACACTGACTGCCCGCCGATGGGTGCACGGTTTCGACTCAATGCGTCGTTCACGCTTCCGTCGTCGACGTGTGCCGCGTTTTGCCAGACGGTTCTGACCACCATGAAAACCTATGGTCTCATCCTCGCCGACAACGGAAGCAACTGGTACTTCCAGGGCACCGCAGACCGACGGTGGACCTACACCGACGTGGATCAGCTCAAGGCGATCCCCGCCAATCAGTTCGTTGCCGTCGACGAGTCGTGTCTGATGGTCAGCCCCAACTCAGGCCAGGCACTTCAACCCGGCACGCCGGCCTATCAGGCGAGCTGTTCGTAAGTGCTGCCCGACGAGTTGTTTCCACGTTGAGGCCCGTGACGAAGTCATGCTCTAGCATGCTCGAGAGCGAGCGCAAACGAAGGTGGTCCATGGTGTCTTCCCCGCATCGTCGTCAACGTTTCCGACATCGCTGGTGGAGCGACGATCCCGAAAGGGGATCCTCGCTCCTCGGTATCTTGAGCGTCGTCGCAACGCTCGGCATACTCGCGGTCATCGTGATGACCCTCAGCCTCGGATCCTCGCCGTCGCCCGTGGGAACCACCATGCCCGGATCGTCACCAACGACGACGACAGGGCCACAGAACATTGCGAGCGAACAGCGAGCGGCCGAGCGGGCGGCCTGTCAAGCCAATTTTACGGTGATCACCACCGCCATTTCTTATTACCGATCGCTGAACGGTTCCAGTCCACCGGCCGGCACCGCGTGGGCGACGTCGAAGAGCGCGGGCGGCCCCTACTTGCAGACGTGGCCGTCGGGCGCTCCCGCCTACACGCTCACCTGGAATGGCGCAACCTTGAGCGTGATCCCCTCGAAGGGGAGTGCGTCGCATGGTTCGTTTGGGACGGTGTCACCCCCGACGGGCTGCTTCGCGTAGCGCCCCGATTGGCTCAACGCCAACAATTCGTGTGACGACGTGTGGGTGTCGCAGGGGACGCGTACTGTGAGGGTGATTTCCTTCGACCCATGAAATGGAGGCGCCCATGACGACGCTCAAAGATCGATCCAATACGGCGTTGCTCGTCATCGACGTGCAAAACGGTGTCGTCGCGAGCGCCTATAACCGCGACGGCGTCATTGCCAACATCAACACGCTCGTCGACAAGGCTCGCGAGGAGGACGTCCCCGTCGTCTGGGTGCAGCACAACGACGAGGGTCTGCTTCGTGACAGCGAGGAGTGGGCCTACGTGCCGGAGTTGACTCGTCGTGACTCCGAACCACTGGTGCACAAGAACTACGGCGATTCATTCGAGAACACCGAGCTCGAATCCCTGTTGGCCGATCGTGGTGTCGGACGCGTGGTCATCACGGGGGCGCAGACCGACGCCTGCATTCGTTCGACGTTGCACGGCGCATTCACTCGTGGCTACGACGTGACGTTGGTGGGTGACGCCCACACCACCGATGACATAAGTCAATACGGTGCGCCGGCGCCGGACCTGGTCATCGCCCACACCAACCTCTACTGGGATGGCCAGGACGCGCCGGGACGACGCGGCGACACGGTGGAGACCGCCGACGTGGTCTTTGGCGCCAACGACTGAATCTCGCGACTGGTTCGACCACCCATTTGCGGTTTTCCTCAATGGGGACTGAGGTGCTGGCGTACGAACATGGCCGCGGTCGAACCCTCACCGACGGCGGCCGCGACGCGCTTAATCGAACCGTGCCGAATGTCACCGGCGCGCGAAGACGCCGGGCATACTGGTCTCGAGCCACAGCGGCACGGTTCCCTCGATCGTGCCGTCGGGTGTCGACGTGATCAGATCGTGCCCCGTGAGAACGAATCCGTTCTCGTCGAGCTCGACCGCGCCATTGAGCCAATCGGTACAGGGCCTCGCCCCGATGAAGACGAACAGGGCGTCGGCGGGCATCGTGACCTCATTTCCGTCGATACGGTTGCGCACGACCAGATGGCTGAGGTGCGCTCCGCCACCGGCATCAATGATTTCGGAGTCGAGGAGCACGGTGATGCTCGGTGACGCTTCGATCTCCTTGATCAGATAGTCGGACATACAGGCCGTGAGGGTCGGACCGCGCACGATGACGCTCACGCGCGCCCCCGCACTCGCCAGTTGGGACGCGGCCTGGCCCGCTGAGTTACCGGCCCCCAAGACGCAGACATCGAGATCGTTCATCGCCATGGCCTCGGCCGGAGAGGCACCGTAGAAGACGCCCGCGCCGACGAGTGCGTCGACGGAGTTCACGCCGAGTCGTCGGTACTCGACGCCGCTCGCGATGATGATCGCGCGCGCGGTGATCTCTTCACCGTCGACGATGGTGACGACGTGACCTTCACCGTCCGAGCGAAGTCCACCCACCTTCGACACGATTATCTCCGCACCCAGTTGCTCACTTTGGCGAAAGGCCCGGTAGGTGAAGTCCGCGCCGCGAAGTCCCCAGGGGAATCCCAGGTAGTTGCGGATCTTGGCACTGGTGCCGGCCTGACCACCGAGCGCCTCACGTTCGATGACTAGTGCCTCCAATCCCTCGGAACCGGCGTAGACGGCGGCGGCCAAACCGGCCGCTCCGGCGCCGACGATGACCACGTCATAGAGACTCTTCTTGGGATGGAGAGGGGCTCCGAGTGCTTCGATCAGTCCGTAGTCGTCGGGGTCCACGAGGACCGTGCCGTTGAAGAGAACGACGACCGGTAGCTGTTCGAATGAAAGGCCGTGCGCGTCGAGGAGAAGAAGCGCAGCGTCGTCTTCGGTCGCCAACAGCTCGGTCGCCATGGTGTTGCGCTCCAGCATGGAGCGAAGATGAAGACCTCGCCCTCCGTGGGGTGCGTCAATGATGGTGGCCTTGGTGCTGCGAGGTTGGTTCTCGATCGACCATCCCCAGAGGGCTTCACTGAGCACGGGGTAGAGCTCTTCCTCTGGGCTCGCCCACGGTTGACCGACGTAGAAGTCGAGGTGATTGCGGGTGAGGGCTGAGATGATGTCGTCGGACGCGAGTTTGTCGCCGATGTCGAGGATCACGACGCGGCGTGCGTGCGGGTGGATGTGCCGAGCCCGCTGCAAGAACTCGATGCCTTGGCAGTCATCGAGGCGAAACGAGACGAGCAGAAGGGCCACGGCGTCGCCCTCCGCCTTCAGTGACGAGAGACGTTCGAGTGCCGTGGCCGCGCAGTTCTCTATGACAATCGAGTAGTCCGAACCGTAGCGACGATCGAGCGCCGCGTGAAGCTTCTCGAGCACGTCCTCTTCGGGGGAGACGGCAAGGACGGTGTTGGACATTAGTCGCGCCCCTTCGCCTTCGGATCACCGTGAACTGCACTCATCGGCATAACCGCGAATCCTATTGCGAGACCGAAACGAATGTCGACGATCTTTCCGAACAACGACCTGGCCGATCGTGTTCGCAAGTGCCCCAGTGCAAGACTGTCGCAATGATCGAACGAATGGAAGTCTCGAGAGCGATAGCCGCGACGCCGAGTGAGATATTTTCACTGCTCACCGAACCCGAGGGTCACGTCGCGATCGACAGTTCCGGGATGCTGATGAGTTCGTCGGGCGAGCGGGTGCGACAAGTGGGCGACTCCTTTGTCGTGCACATGGACCGTGAGGCGCTCAACGACTACCCCTTGGGCCTCTATGACGTGAGCGTGAGGATAGTGACCTTCGCGCTCGACCAAGAGATCGCGTGGGTGATCGAAGGGAGATGGAACCTCGGGCACGTCTATGGCTACAGACTTGCGCCGATCGAAGATGGCTCCCTCGTGACGTCGTACTACGACTGGTCCGATATCGAACAGTCGTGGAGGGACGCGAATATCTTCCCGGTGATCCCCGAGGGTACGCTGCGCGCCACGCTCGGCATCCTGGCTCGTACCGTGGCCCCTGGACGCCCACGTCCGTTGATCGACGTCGGGGACGACGGCACCGACTGAGGATGCGCGACGTAACATACTGATCGGCGGTCGTGAGGTCCGCGCCGCAGTGAAGCCCGCCCACTGCGTCCGGCCATGTTCACGAGTTGGGGTGCGATGGACACTCTGCGCTGTGTTGGAATGTGTGCATGGAAGCGTTTACCAGAACCTTGTTGGATCGGGCGAAGAGTCTCATCGGAAGCGAATTGCTCGGTGTTCGCTACCACGACTCTCCCTCGGAAGCAACGGTGCAACTTCGCCGCGATGCTGGGGCGGCCCACTCCGCCCACTACGGCGTCGATCTGATGTGCGATCGTGGGGTTGTGGGCGTTACCTCGTCCGATGAGTTCACCGACGGCACGAACGAACTCTCTCTCCTCGAGGGACCGATCCGTGCGCGAGATGGCGAAGTCGAAATCACGCAAATGAACTACGAGTCGCCTTGGAATGAGTTGATTGGTCAAAGTATCGTGTCATCGAAGATTCATTGGGTTGACTCGCCCTTTGTCGTGCTGTCCAAGCGCCGCAAGGCCTTCAGCTCGCACCACTACGACGCTGACGGCGCAGTGCCCTTTTCTGGTCCCCAGGCGCCATTGGCGTTGGAACTCCACTTTGGCAACCGGGGTCGAGTCCTCCTCGTGTCGGGTGCATGGAAGAGTGTCGACGAAGAGATCGTGGAAACGGGTGCGGGGATATCAGTCCTGTGGGACGCCGCAACGTTCGCAACACTCGTTCCGAGAATCGCGAAGCAGCTCAAGAGGTCGTGGTGAGTTCAACGGCCTGCCCGCGAGGCTCGGACCTCAGACGGGTTGCGAAGTACCGAAACGGGGACTCTGCGGTGGCGGACACGGAGCCGCTTGGTACCGGCTATGACATAATCGCCCCATGACGGGTGATGCATTGAACGATAGGGCGACGATCGCTCGCTTCGCGACTGCGCGGGGTTCTTGGACCCATTGATCATCGCGCGCACGCATCAAAGCAGTTCAAGATGCTCCTCAGTGAATCTGAGTTGACGAGGCATGGACTCGCGTTTGACGGTGAGCAGTCGTGGACAATTGGTAACCGGGGATTTGCGGGACCGGAAATCGAACGGGCTCGAGAACGAGGGAATCTCAACGTGTGGCGTCGCTTTGCCAACAAGTCAGCGAAGACATCGCTTTGGATTCAAATCGGCGACTTTGCGTCGGCATCCGACGCCACGTCCTTCGCACCACACCTATTCGATTCCGTTCTTCAACGACCCGGCGTCGCCACTGAGTTGATTGACGTCACCGAGAAAGTTGACGTCGCGGGACTCTCGACCACACTGACCGGCGATGAACGCTCTCCGTATCACGAAGGATTTCGACGAACACGCGTGATAGTGGGAACAATCGATCAGTGGATCATCTCGAGTGGTTTCTCATCGACCGACGAGGTGTGGTCGTGGGATGACATCGCATCAATAATGTCCGCCCAGGTCCAAAAAATAGGCGCCAAGTCCGCTTGAATCAAATGGTCGGTGCGTCCAATGTCCGCTGAATCGCGGGTCGGCGCCACAGGCACACCGCAGAGTTCAGTTCGCCGACGAGGCCATTACGACTCGTGCGCTCGAGGGTTCGTTGGCGACGAGGGCGATGGTGTGCCACAGATGATGAAGATCAAATGGTTTCGTGATGTAGTCAAACGCGCCCGCAGCAAGGCATCTCGCAACGACATCCGTGTGCGCCTCCGCCGACAACATCATGACGGGAATATCGCGAGTGAGGACGTTGGCGCGTAATTGAAGCAAGACGTCGAGTCCGTTCATGTCGGGAAGTCGAAATTCCAGAAGGATCAGGTCCGGCAGCAACTCCACCGCGCGGTCCACACCACTTTGACCGTCCTCCGCGAACGCCAACTGGTACAGCCCCCCGAATTGCAGCGTGCGCGTAATCAACTCTCGGCAATCTCGACTGTTGTCGATATGCAGGATCGTCGGGCACACTGAGCGATGATCGAGGTTCACATCACTGAACATAGGGACCGACCCGACAGGGTGATAGTGCCAAAGGTCACACTCTGGTCGCAGGGGCCGAAGGAGGACGACGTTGACTATGACCAGATAACTGCGGGTATTCGCTACTTCGAATGTTCCGCACGCCACGTTGAGATTGCCAGCCACATCGCGACCATGCCGAGGAGAATGGTTGCCGTGGCGTCAGCCCAGCTCCAACCCAACCAGCGTTCGATAACTGTACCCACCAACGTGATCGCGGCCAATACCGCTCCGACGGCGGAGAGTTGACCGTCCGAGCGCAGGGCAGCACTGGAGATGCGACGAGCGACTTGCAACTTCCTGCTCGACAGTACGAGCAGAACAACGAACGACACGCCAGCCAACGCCACGCCCGCATCCGAAGATCCCCGCGAGCTACTGAGTAGCAATCTGATCGCGCCGCCTAGAACTGCGGCACTGCCAACGACGAGCAGGCCACTCAGGACGATCCGATGAGACAGATTCTCGAGCCTCTCTGACAGCTGGTCGTGCTGCAGGCCGCGAAGGAAGTGATAGCTGAGCGAGGCCGAGCCGATTGCATCGACCACGCCGACGGCTCCAAATGCGACGAGGACTGACGTTCGACTGCGAATTCCGATGATGACGGCGAACACACTCGAAACGAGCGTCCAGACCATGCTGAGCATTGAAACGCGCAGCGCGGCCTTCACGTGGGCTCGATGCATCCCGTCTGACATATCGCGTGGTCCCGGTTCGTTGCGCATGGTGATGGCCCCTGCCGCCCAGGCTTCCCGGCGCGCCAAACTTGTGAACTCCTTATCCTATATTCCGTTTCGATCGAATTGGCCCGAATCGACTGCGCGAGTCAAATCAGAGAGGATCAGAGATTTGGCCTCTCGAGAATGGATAGTTCGTACGTGCTGCGAAGTGTCGAAACCACACGTCAATACTTGATAGGTCCAGTCCGCCTGGCGGTGAAGGTGACCCGGCCACTCGTGCATCCGTTGGCCTGAGCGACGAAGTACCCCGTGGCTGTGTCGTGTTTCGTGAGCGCGATGTGGCTGGAAAATGTCCCCGGTGAGAGACCCTGTCGTTGATTCACGATGCCATTGACCGGTACCACACTCGGGCCAAGATCAACGCCGAACGATCCTCCCGCAGCGCCGCCAGGGCAGGTCGTACCGACCAACAGTTCCACGTTGTTCGGACCGGACGCGTAAAGACAGAGGTGGCCCGGTTTGCCGGTCACGCACGCGTAGTCCACCACGAACAACGTAAAGTGCTGGCCCTGACTGGTCGTACCCGAGTAAGTACCGATGCCGAACGTCGGCTGGGCCGCCATCGCCGAACCGGCCGGCAGAAACATCAAGAGACCAAAGAGTACAAACGCTGACCGGCGATGTACCTTGCGAGAACGTGTCAGAAATCGCATTCGGTTCATTCCTCCCCGTGTTCGTCGTTCGACGCTCCAGAATTCAGGCAGAGCATAATGCACAGCCAAAAACCCGACGAATTAATCGTTCGTGGCCAATTCATTGACCCCGCGCGACGCCATCTGTCGCGTAGGCGCTATCGGAACCTCGACGTAGAACGAGTGCGACGATCTCGTGGAAGGCGGAAAATCGGAAACGAGACGAAGGCAGAATTCGTCATTGAGCACGACTTTCACCTTTAGATGTGATCAATGACGTTGTGCGGAGGAAGCAATGCGCGGACGTACGTCCGTCGGCGGCAATGTCTCATCGAGCGCACTGCGACGAAGGGAGTATCTTCAGCAGCGATTCATTCGTACCAATACTGCGCAAAAGGTACGTGCTTCCCCCGTCAAACGCCATTGCCCCATACTCAACTCCAACCGGGCTCCCCTTGGCTCGCACCAGACCATTGGAGGGATTGGCGCACACCGTCGGCCCTACTCCGCCGGCGTCTATCAACCACAGGATGTTGCCGGCAACATACGCCTCGGTGTCAAAGGTGAACTTTCCCAGTGATGAGCTGGACGTGAAGCGTTGACTTTTGAAGAGTTGCATCGTCGTGGATTGGGACTTCGTGCTCTCTATTGGAATCCACACACCCCCACGCACTACCGCCAGTGGTCCAATGCTGAAGTTTGGGTATCGACGTGATTTGAGGTGTCGCCCAGAATTGGCCGTGTAATCGGCGAATATCATGTGGTCCCCGGGCAAGTCGCCGAGTAGATACAGCCACGCGCCGTTGTACGACGGAGCCATCGCCACCGGTGAGAAGCCCAGTGCGACACTGGCAATGATCGCGCCGGTCACCGGATTCATGCGGTACAAGTGCGTCGATGTCGCGACCCAAACCTCGCTCTGGTCCACCACGACCAAGAGCGTCGGTGCCGGCAACGTGAAGCGAGCCAAGACCCTCTAACTCACGGGATCCAACTTGAGGAGTAATCGTCCATGGCCCGGCGTCAACGTCGTTCCGGAGTGGCCGAACGGCTCACCCGTGGCCCACCAGAGTGCGTTGTCGCCATAGGCGACACTCGTTACGCTTGGAATACGCGCTCGGGCTACCACCATGAGACTTTGCCGGTCGACGCGAATGAGGTCAGCCGGAGCGCCGTTTCCGTGCTCGAACGTTCCTGTCAGGAAGATTGACTTTCCGTCAATGGCGGCGATACTGGCGTTCGGGCCGTAATTGCCGAAACTGAGCGACTTCGTCACCGAAAAGAGTTTGGTGGCGCCATTCGGTGCCCCGACAGCATCGGCGGGTGCGACAATTTCGATGGGGACGAGGAAGGAGACAACGAACACCACCGCCATCACTGCCCCGACAGCGCTCCGTGACCTACTTCGCATTTCCGCTTGCGCCCTTCACCAAGGGTGTCACGAAAAGGTGGCCGCAATAGATGCCGAAACCTCGAGTGACGCCAATGCCCTGTTCGTACATTGACGTTGCCGTGAGGGCTCCGCGTGAACCTGGCAAGGTGATCTGGATCGTGTTGACCATCGGTCGAGCGTTGCATCCGGCCATCTGGATGGTGAACGACACGACGCGAGAACGCGACGAGATCGAGAGCCGAGGGAGAGGCCCGCTTTCATTCGCGAATCCTCCGAGATAGCCCAGTCGCATATGACCGGCCATCGCGGTGGAGCCGTTGGCGATCTCCTCTCGAACGACCGGGTAACCGCTCATCGTGCACGGCGGCGAAGAAGTCACCGAGGTACGTACGAGGAGGCCGGCGTGCCCCAAACCGCCGGGGATGGCGGACACCCTGACCAGCTTCACGAGTGCGTCGCGACATGCGAGTGCGTTCGCAGACGAATCCGGTCCACCACGCTTCGACTGCGTCGGCGAGGAGCCGTAATGCACGACTCCGATTGCGATGAGACATGCGGCGACGATCACACTGCAGGTCAACGCCCAACGCCTGCGACGTCGACGGGAGGTGTCGCGGTGTTCCTTCATCAGAGGTTCCGCGGAGTCAGGCATCTCGACGTGCACAGGCTGTCCGGGTTCGGAAGAATTCAATGCTGCATCGCCTCGTTACGCGCGTGTCAGATATGCCCACCACAGTGAAGGGCCTGAGCACAACGAGCGGTAGTGCAAGTAACGCATTCAAAATGATCCCTCATGGAGATTTCCCTTGATGGCCTCAAGTTACACCGTGGGCCGACCCCAGCAATCTCGAACGTGCGATGGCGGACGTGCACGTTACGATGACGCCGACACGCAACTCCGTCTACATTGTGCGCCAGACAGAGACGTGCTTCGCACTCTCGGAAGTAAACGGTCTTCCATCCCAGTCTCCGACACGGCTCTCTAAATCCAACCCGGCCAGTTGCGCCATTAGGTCGCACTCAGCGGGCCAAATGTAACGGAAGTGACCAACGCTGTATCGGATGGTTCCGTCACGTTGGCGCGTGTAGTGGTGCGAGTTGCACTCCTGGGTTACCAGATCGAACGTGTCGAAGCCACTGTGAGCCTCCGACACGTCGAAGGGTACGCCCAACTGGCCCGGAGGAAGTAGTCGAAGTGGTGGCACGAAAAGCTCGACGACGAACCTTCCGCCGGTAGCGAGGTGGCGTGCGGCGTTGCGGAAGCAAGCCACCTGTTCCTCCTGAGTCCTTAAGTTGGAGATGCTGTTCCACACCAGGTAGACCAGGCTGAATTCTCCAGGTACGGTTGTCGTGCTCATATCTCCGACGACAACTGGAAGGTCAACGGCGCTGACCTTTGCGGCCAGAAGGTGAGCCATGGAAGGTGAAAGTTCAATCCCTGTAACAGCCAGACCACGTCGCATGAGCGGAATACCAATACGACCAGTGCCGATCGCGAATTCAAGGACGGGTCCCGAGTCGGCCAGTCGAAAGAGAAAATCGACCGCAGGTTCGACAATCTCCGGAGCGAACATTGCGTTCTCCTCCTCGTCGTATAGCGAAGCCGTCTCGTCATCCCATACGTCGCTACTTACCATGCGAGAAGAATACGACGTGTTTGCGCGTGTCGACAGTCTGACGCATCAGAACTGTAATCTCGCAATGGCGGTTTTCGATCGCTGGCTGACCGTCGTAAGGTTCACTTCGTGACCTCACATCGCGGTGTCATTGCGATTCTCGCATCGGGCCTGTTGCTCGCGGCGTGTGGTTCGGGCAACGCTGCACCTGCTCGGTCGTCCCCGACGCCTACCCAGGACGCGGTTGCGTGGTTCGACGCCATTAACTCCCACGATGTTCGTGCCGCGCACAAGCTCTTTGTGCCAAAACAAGTCGATCAGATTTCTTGGATGAATCAACCCGCAGTTGACCAGTCAAAGTTCACCGACGTTCACTGTCGCACGACAGTAATCACTGCGAAACGAGCGGTTGTGTTCTGCACCTTTGCGGAATCCGCCTCACCAACGGAAGGACAACCGGTCACTTCGTGGAGCATTTCATTTCAACGTTCTGCATCTGAGGGCTGGCTCATCAACAACTATGGGCAGGGATGAAAGGCCCGCCCAGTTCGATTGATCGAGGTCGGAACGAATGGTTGAGTGCCCGACGGTCCGGTCCTGCAACCTTTGACGGGCGAATGAGGCCATGATGGCCTCTATCGGTCAGTCGTAGTCCTGTCCAACACGTTTCGAAGGGTCAATTTTGTCGTTCGTTCACCACCGGCAACACAACACGTTCGTCTTGGCGATCGTAACCAGTGCTGTGCTCGTGACCGCTCTTTTCGCCGCAGCATCGGCGAGCGCAGCGACAAAGCACACCGCGTTGCCACGGACGTGTCGTCCGACGCAACTTCGCCCTTCCATGAGTCCACCGAAGGGAACGTACTCGGCGTCCTCCGGCTTCAGGGCAACCCTCTGGTTCCAGAACACTGGAACGACGTGCACGTTGGGAGTCGACAACGTCCCTGTGGAGGGTGTAAGTGGTCCATCGCGCACTCCGGTTGGCATTGGTTCGGTGAGTGGGGGCGTCGCCTATCAACCGATCGTTCTCGATCACGGTGACCGGGCCTACGCCAGTGTGTCGATCAGCTCGGTCTCCACTGCGGCATTCAAGAAGATGGTGCGCGAGCACGGTAGTTCGTGCGCTCCAAAGTATGCCGACGCGATTGAAGTGGAATCGAACCCAGCGGTGCGTAGTGACTCGTGGCCATCGCACTACTTCTCCCTGGCAGAGCGGGTGCCGATCTGCACTCAGGACTACTTCAACGTCGCCACTGGTGTCATCCAAAAGCTCCTGACCCCTGCGCAGGCTCGCCAAGCTGCCTTCAAGGCCGGAGCGAACGAGTTGCGAGACTATTTGAATTACTGGCGCCTCGCGGGACCTTCGCGCGCGTCAAGGTTGTTTCTCGTACGGAGCCAGCGAGAAGGCACCGTCAAGCTGGCGAGTGGCCACGTGTTGAACTATCGCTCCTACTCGTTTACGTCGGTGAACGACTTCACCCTGATGGTGAGTCTCGATCTTCACTTCGAAGGTTGGCACGGTGCCTGGAGTGATGGAACGAACGACCGCTTCGTCACGTTCACGAGAGCTTTCCATACTCAGACTTTCTTGATGGCGTTCAACACGGGACCGTAGTTCCTGGCGTCGACGTCAACGTTCTCCGACTGGCGGATCAGAGGTTCGGTGCAGTGAAGACATTCAGGTGCGTCAATCAATCATGTCGATGGATCAGCCGGTCAATCCGTTCCAGGGCATCTCCAATCCGATTGACACTTCGTCCTTCTGGGGTGGAATACTCAAGGTATGAGCAATGAAGTGTCCGCCGACACTGCGAGTTCATCGAGTATCGAGGTTCGTCGGTCATTTCGAATGATGGGGTTCTTGGCTAAGTACTTCGATTTCAATGACGGCGCCTCAGTCGGTGAAGCGAAGAGGCGAAGCTTCGCTAAGTTCGCAGTTCCGCCTGGACGTCACGGCGTCGTGATCGCCCGTCCTACCCATTTGATCCGCGGATTCGTACTACTTGCGCTCGTCGCGGGCATGTCAATCGCCCCAATGCTCAAAGCCTCGTCCGCCACGGATGCGTTCAAACATCCAACCGCAATCGCACTTGATCACGATGGTCACATCTGGATCTCCAACCAGGACTACTTCGGTGTTACCGAGATCGAGGCCAGCACTGGCCATGTCATTCGCGTCATAAACGCCAAGACCGATGGCTTCATCGACCCGTACGGCATAGCCGTCGCAGGACAGCACGTATGGATCGTGAGCGGTGGCGTGGAGTACGCAAATGGCACGAGCCATGTTGGTACCGTGACGGAACTTGACGCGAAGTCCGGTTCCTTGATCCGGACCGTCAGTCTTAAGAAGCGCGGCGTGACTGGTCTTTCAGCGGTGAGCGCCAACAATCAGCACGTGTGGGTTGCGGCAGACGGCGGGGGAAGAGTCGTTGAACTGTCCAACGTGACTGGTCGCATCCTGCACGTCTACCGAGGCCCCCACAACGAAGTGCAGCCCGACGACGTCGCCTCGAACAACAGTGATGTCTGGGTTGTCGGACCGGAAGCCGCAAATGGTGTGGTGGAACGGAGCAACGTCACGGGACGAGAATTGAAGACCGTGACGCCAACGCATCTTGAAATGGCGCAGGGTCAAACTTACAAAGCCCCCGTGTACCTCTCACCTAGTTGTGTCACGGTCGATGCGCGCTACGTATGGACGGGCAACGAAGGGGGACTGACCTTTAGCCCGCCTGATGGCTCCGTCACACAGATCAACGCCGCGACCGATAAAATTGTTCGCACCGTGGGTAGCGCTGCCGACCGATTTCGGGGCACGATCCAGAGTGTTTACTCGGACGGCACGCACGTGTGGGTGGTCAACGGCTCCGTCTCCTACCGAGGACACCGTCGAGGTGACTCGATCACCGAGTTGAACGCAGCGAATGGTTCGCTAGTTCGAGTCATTCAGTTGCACGATGGCGTCTACGCCGACCCGGTGGATGTGGTTTCGAACGGTGTCGACGTGTGGATTACCGACGCCGGCGGTGGAACGTACGGCATTGGGAGTGTCATAGAACTCAATGCCAGTAACGGCGCCGTGGTGCGAACGATTGTCGGATAAGTCCGGTTGGTCGGCCGAGCACGGCGGCCACACATTTGAGTGTCAAGGGCCCGACGACAACATTCCGACTGGAGAATTAACTCTTGGACGACCCATTATGGTCTTGGTTCCGGGTATTGATATGAAGACCATGATTTCAGAATGGCCCGGATTGTCCCACGGCTGCGTTCGTTCCTTCAGCAACTCAAAGTCACCCTCCCTAAGTGGAAACACCGGTCCTGGCGGCCAATCTCCACGAAGTAATTCGATTTGTCCGTGGTCGAGCATCTGCCGAACGACTTCCCTTGCCAACGAGATCGTCTCATCTGACCCGACGCCCGGACACGTGGTTTGGAGATCCCAAACGATCTCGTGCAAGAATTCGCAGTCATCAAGCTTCAGAAATTCCAAGATGTCTTTGGCGAGTGCGTCTGGTGACGGAAGTTCGGACCGCATGACTTAATAGTAAACATTGGACCGACTTCAACAGTCTCGGACTGGCGTCTAACCAAATGGGATCTTCGTTTCGCATCTCGGTGACACCGTTTTATCCTTAACCGAAAGCTGGATTGAACGTGGCCAATAGACGCAGGATTTCTTATGATTTTCATAATTTAAAACCATCGTGACCTGCTATCTTGGCAGTCACTGCCGGTGAGTGCTAACCAGCAGTACTGGACAAAAGAGTGATTAGGAGGTAGGGCAATGCCACTTCTTGTTCGTTCCGAACCTTATCGAGACTTTGATCGTCTCTTTCAGCAAATGATGGGAGATTCGAGTCGACGGGTTACGTCCGTGGGTATTCCGATGGACGCATATCGGAAGCAAGACCAGTTCTTGCTTCAGTTCGATGTACCCGGCGTGGACTCCGAGTCAATTGAATTGACCGTCGACAACAACACCTTGACTGTCAAGGCAGAGCGTCAAGCGCCTGTGCTGGCTGAAGGTATCGAAGCCTTGGTCGCAGAGCGTCCCCATGGCGTGTTTACGCGTCAGATACTTCTGGGCGACAATCTCGACACGTCGAAGATCGACGCGCAGTTTTCCGACGGCGTGCTTACTCTCTCAATTCCCGTCGCGGAAGAAGCGAAGCCTCGTCGGATCGACATTCGGCACGATTCTTCCAAATCGGAGATCATGGCGTAAAACCAACTGCTACTCCGGGGTGGCCTGGATGTCTCGGGCGGGGCCACCCCGGATTTGTTGGGAAATCTGTTGGAGGGCCGACCTACACATTCTCCGACTGGCGGATTCACAGGTGGAGTGCGTTCAGTTCATGGTTCCATTAGTTCCGATCAGATCGTTTCACTCGCTTGCTGGAATCTCGCATCGGTAATGGTTCGAGCAGCGTTAGCGATGTTGAAGCGGCACTATGTTGGAAGAATCCTTAGATTCGTCGGAAGTAGAAAGTTGCTGCTAGTTCTGGCCGCAGGCGCATTCCTGGCGGGCTGCGCGTCGCACGTTGCGTCAACTGTTATTTTGCCGGCGGCTACTCACATGGACCACCGGGAAGTCATTTCTACTCATTTCCTCCCCTCTGATCAACAGAGTGAGCGACGACTGTGCCACTCCCGAAGGAGTCAATAGAAGAAATAACGACTGTGGCTCATGCAAGCAGGGCAAACGCCTCGCGAAGCGCCAGATTCATGTTCGGACTTCCCTTGTGTCCAGCATCTTCGACGATTACTAGGTTCGCTTTGGGCCACGCTCGGGCGAGATCCCAAGCATTCTTCAGCGGACAACTCAAATCCAATCGTCCATGGATTATGGAACCAGGTACTGCGTTAAGCAAGTGCGCTCCATCAATCAGGGAGCCGTCCTCTCGCCACGCGTTGTGAAGCGCAAATGTAGAACAGATTCGAACAAAGGCCACAATCGCATCGGTTGATTTGTCACTGTAAGGATGGCGCTTGCCATTGGGTTCCAGCGAAAGCACGGCGTCTTCCCACGCTGTCCAATCAATGGCCGCTTGGCCCCGAACCGCAGCGTTTGGACGATCCATCAACTTCACGTAGTCGGCCACGACGTCTTCGGTTCGTACTTCAGGAGGAATGCCGTTCCAGAATTTTTCCCATTCCGCTGGAAAGAGTTGTCCGACGCCTCCTCGGTAGAGCCAATCGACCTCGGAGTTGCTCATGAACCAAACTGACGCCACCACAAGCCCCATCAGACGGTCGGGAAATCGCTCGGCGTATTCGATCGACAATCCGGACCCCAGCAGCCGAAAATCAACCACTTCTCAATTCGCAGATGCTTTCGAAGTAGCTCCATGTCTTCAATGATGTGGCGCGTTGTATTGAGTCTCATGTCGGTAGAGGGATCCGAAGCGTTCGGCGTACTTCTTCCACACCCTCTCTGATCAAAGAGGACAATCAGATAGTGCTCGGGGTCAAAAGATTTTGGCGTTCCCTTTGCGCTTCCTGATCCGGGACCGCCATGAACAAGAAGAATTGGAACACCATGTATTTTTCATGGCGCACCCTTCCAACGCATTCAACGCATTTGTCTCACACTCCCGTCATTGAAGTCAGACAGGAACTGCGGTGGCCCGTAATGGCGGCCCTTGCGAAACAGGCATACCCACAGCAGATCACAAACGTTGCCGCGCAACTCGAAGTAAATGGAATTGCCGTCGCTCATGTCTAGCATTCCCTGCTCAAAGGGCACTTCAGACGAAAACTGCGAAGTCACGAGTGCCCCTTTTGGATTTTCGAATTCGATTGCGGTGAAGCGTCGTTGGTGCATTGTCACGTCGGGGTCAGTGGGGCGACGGCCTCGCAGTGATCAACCGGAGATAACAGAAGCAGCATCTCTCTTCCATTGGCAGATCGCCAACGGTCGGGCCGCCTCTCGGTCACGTCGCTACTTCGTCGTCAACCGACTTCGCTACATGTGGGTCCTCACCTTCGCGGCGGACCAGCGTGATCGCCGCGAAGTGATGACCCACGTAAGCGAGTTCGCCCGGCGACTCCGGTCCTTCCACGACGATCAATCCTTCCCCTACTGGTATTCGCCAGAGTTGCATCCCGGCGGTCATGGCTGGCACGTGAACTTCTTCATTCCCTTCCGCGTGCCCCATGAAGTCTTCGCCTCCACGTGGGGTCATGGCTTTGTCTGGGTCACCGACTTCGCCGCCTCGCACAGTGGTCCAAAGGGTGAGCCGCTAGGACTCTGTCGCACGCCACGTGAAGGACTACGACGGGCTGCGCACTACGGGTGCAAGTACTCCCAAAAGGACTGGTCGCCCGATCACGTCGGACCGCAGAACCACCGCTACGAAGTGGCCCAAGGCTTCGCACCGAAACGGATCAGCCAGTGGGTGGATCATCCGAATCAAGCCGAGCAGCTCGTGATGCGTCAGCGTGCCCGATGTCGAAAAGCGGTTCGTGCATCGCTGGGATTCTAACGATGTTCTCGAATGGAGTCGGCCCCCGATCGAGACTTGGCGATGGTGATCGCCTCTTGAGTCAAGACGTGGCGCGTGATTACACTCGCGCGGCAAAGTTCTGATAGCAATCCAGTTACGACTTCTAGCGAACGACCACGGAGAGGAGCACGTCGATGAGCCGAACCTTGGCCTACGTGAGGGTCTCAACTGAGGACCAGATCGAGTTCTCACCCGACGCCCAAGCCAAGAGATGTAAAGACCTAGCGAAGCTTGCGCGATCTCGGAGCGGTGACAGTATTGGCCGATGAAGGCTGGTCCGGCAAGAACCTCGATCGACCTCAAATGCAGGAACTGCTGCGCCTAGTCGCAGGCCAGTGAGGTCGAACACCTCATCATCTGGCGTTGGGACCGCCTGAGCCGCGATCAGGGTGACTTCTCGCACCTCGTCAAGGTCTTTACTGCGCACCACGTGACTGTGCACTCGGTGAATGAGGGAGCGCTCGACATGGCCAGCGCGTCGGGCAAGATGCAGATCGGCGTGACCGGCGTCTTCGCCCAGTACTACCGCGACCAGATCGTAGAGAACACGCTCATGGGCCAACGTCAGGCTGCCGATCGGGGACGCTGGCAGAACCGCGCGAACTGCAACGCAAGCTGTGCAACTCGAAGATCGCTGCAAAGACTTGCGAGTTCACAGTCGGAGATTGTAAGTGTCGGAGGGCCGACGTGAACCCGCACTCCTGCGTTGGTCAATTGATCTAACTAGTGAAGAACTTTGTCGTCGACGAGCTTCGCAGCCTCAAGGACTTCTTCAGGAACAACGGTACCTGGCCGATTTGAAGGATCACTTACGAGGAACCTTCCAAGTACAGGTAATTCGGTTAGCGACTCTGCACGCAATACTGCTGCCGCGACGGGAACAAAACTCTCGGCGGCGGGGTAAATGAGGTACCTCGGCAACCACGTTGGGTTGTACTTGGCGTTGAACGTCCAGAGCGTCTCAATCGGGAAGATGCCGGAGAGTCGTTTCAACGCCCACCGCTCAACACGGGTGAAAGTTCCTTCGCCTCGTTCTCCATCGAGCACAGAGCGAAAGGCGGCGAAGTTGAGGCTGAGTCCTCGCGCACCGTTCTCACGAAGATGTTCGATTGTCGAGCAGAGTGCAAAGTCGATCAGCCCGTTGGGGTGCTCTCCGGGATCGCGACGCATCAAGTCCAGCGAGTAGCCGTTGATTGCCGGCGAGGGTACGAACTGACAAACGGCGACTGGTCGACCGTCGGGTCCGTGCACGATGGTCAGCAAAAGACCTTTGTCCTTTGGATTGAACAAGCGGCCGAGCATCATCGAGAAGCCGCGTTCGGCTTCGCCGCGACGAAGCATCGAGATAAGTTCGACGATGTCAGTGACCCGATTCGGTTCGATGTTCGCCGGGTCCACGTATTCAATGGTGTAGCCGTGACGGGCCAGACGAGTGCAGGCCTGACGAAGTCCTTTCATCTTTCCTCCGGCGAGATTGAACTTCTGACAGTCAACGACCGCTTCGTCGCCGATATAGAGGTGATGCAGTCCGGCGGTGCCGTAAATCGGGAGCCACTCTTCGCTGGCTCCGATAACGCCAATCGTCCACCCTCGTCCTTCGGCGTACGCGCGGTACGCGCTGAACGCTTCGGATCGTTCCGCTTCGGGGCCGATGGGGTCGGGGGAGATGAGCGCGACGCCGCCGTAGACGGCGTAGGCGACCAGCGAGTCGCGGAAGAAGAAGAACTGCTTGTCGTCGCGGAGCGCGAAGTAGTCGAGCGTTCCTCGGCCGTGTCGTCGAACGATCTCGCGCGCGCGCAACTCAGCCAAGCGTCGCTCGCTTGAACGGCCCGCCGTTGACAAACGGCGGTCGACGACCGGTCGCGTCAAGACGTACAGCGTCGAGACGAGCAGCGAAATCCCGACCGCGAGCATCGCGGGATCGACGAAGTCGCCCGCGGTGTCGGGCAGCGCAATGTAGTTCTGTCCGACGAACCGTTCGAGACAGGCCATCAGGACAATGCCCAGCGACGGTAGATGGTGACGGCCGGAGGAGACCTCCACACCTACGGTGGCGGCGACCACTGCGACCAGGGCAATGAGTCCCAGCCGGGGAAGTGCCACGCGGGCGCTTGAGCGATCGGTCGTTGCTTGGAAGTAGCGACGTTCGACTACTAGGAGTCCCAAAATCGTGGCCGCGATGATTGACGCGATGATGGTGCCACCGCGCACGACGTGGGCGATCACCGTGACAGCGAGCACCACACACGCGACGAACCACGCCCGGCGTTGACCGCGTCGGATGCCGCGCGCCATCATGATCATGGCGATGCCGCCCACGGCGGTCAACACTGCCGCCGACTGCGCGACGCCGATGGGAAGAATCGCCTGCACCGCGTGCAGGCGACTTCGAAGTGGTGGCGAGACGGTGACGATGACGTTGATGAGTCCGTCGAGGAAGAGCAGTCCGCTGGCCCAGCGGCGGATCGTGCGCTGTCGTCGTTGCTCGCCCAACCGTTCGACCGTCACGGGGAAAGGATTGCCCGTCGGCCACGACCCGACGGTGGTGGTGACGCCCGACGGTGCCGGCTGTACGTACGTCGTCGCCACGAGCCGTTCGAGCAGTCGCCCCGTGGCCCGTCGTGACTCTCCGGCGTAGAGACGGACCTGCACGGTGCTCGCCGCCTCGATCTCCACGACACCGAGCCGGTCGACAGAAGTAAAGACCGGCGGCAGGCCGAAGCGACCGCGGCGTTCGACCACGACCGTGCGCGATGGTCCGGGGGCCGCACACACACCGCGGTCGAGGAAGGCGAGGGCCGGTCGTGGGGCGCCGCCGATGACCGCGCCCGCGCCAGCTCGTTCCGCATTTCGCCGAGCGAACTCTAAGGAGTCGACGTCGTCGACGAATGTCAACGACAGTGGTTCACTGAGTTCCGGAGCCGAACGACGAGCGTCGCGGTCGAATCGCCGACGGACGATGAGTCCAGCACAACAGACCACGACGAACTCGACGCCACCGAGTATCAGGAGATTGACGAGGAGATTGTCCCAGAAGTTCCCCGTGTGGGGCGTGTGGACGTGGAGTCGGTGATGGGTGAAGTGAAAGATGATGGCATTGAGCGACGCCAACAGGTCGAACAGCAAGAGGGCGATGAACGGAAACCAGACCCATCCGGCGAGTCGACGGTAGAGGACCCTCGAGGCCACGAATCGTGGCAAGGCGTTGGGATCTTCGAGTCGATCGGCGTCGGAGCGGTCGGCCGCGTCAGCACGGTCTACGGCGACGTGGCAGTCACCGGCCGCGACCGCGAGTTCGCGCACGCCGTCGGCGGTCGCCACTTGGAGAATGAGGTCATTGGCGAACGTGACGCCGAGCGCTTCGAGATGGTCGCGGGCGAACTGGTTATTGGCGAGTTCATGATCGGAAGTTCCCGGTAGGACAATGAAACGGTGGCGCGCGTTCTTGGTGAAGACCGCGATCTGGTCACGCAGGGTTGGAAGGTGCTCGAGGGTGGCGGCGATGAATTTCGCGAGGTCCGAGGTTGACTCGGGGTGAAAGAAGTTGCCCGCGACGACGACGACCGCGGCGTCATCGATGTCGCCGAGCAGCGTCACCAGATCGACGAGTGGACGGCTCTTCACGTTCGTGGTCGGTGAGAGTGAGAGGTCGCTCACCACGTAAACGTGATGTCCGAACGGAATCGGTAGCGTCTGACGCTCTGTACATCCCACGGTACCCATTCTCGCAGACATCGTTCGAGGGAGCACCGTTAGCCTGAGTACAGCGATGAGTTCGGACTACGTACGAGAAAACTGGCATTGGCGTGGTGAGCACCGATCCGGCGGTCCGGCGGTCATATTCGACATCGATGGCGTTATCGCCGACGCCGCGGGACGCCAGCACTACCTCGATTGGGGTGATTGGAAGAGTTTCTTCGACGCCTGCGGTGACGATCCCATCATCGAGGAGATCGAGCGACTGCTCGAACTCCTCGACCGATCACTGCAGATCGTGCTCTTAACGGGTCGGCCACGCCGGGTGCAGCCACACACGGTGGGTTGGCTCGAGCGCTACGGACTCCGCTGGGACCTGCTCATCATGCGCGAGTACGGCGACTACTCAGGGGTCGACGACTTCAAGCGCGGGGCGCTTCGCGACCTCGTGAAGGAGGGTTTTGACGTTCGACTGGCGCTCGACGACGACCCGAAGAACCACGCGATGTACGTCAGTGAAGGCGTGCCGTGCATCTACATCCACTCCGGGTACTACCTCTGAGCATTCAATGGGCGACGTCGCGGATCATGTCGAGCGCGTTTCGTCCCGCTCGACGTCCTGATCCGATGCTCGCGGGTATGCCCACCCCGTCATAGGCGTTGCCGCACAACGCAACTCGAATCGCGGCGGCGGCGGCCTTTGCGTTCGTCACCATCGTGTCGTGCCCGAGGTAGTACTGAGGGAGTCCGGCCGGCCAACGCTGCACGACTGACGAGAAGGTATCTTCGAACCGCGGCAGTAACACGCGCATCTCACTCGCGACCCGCTCGGTCAACTCCTCATCGGACATCTGCGCCCAACGCTCGTCATCGATGCGGCCCACGTGGGCTCGCAAGAGCACGTCATCATTGGAACGAAGATGGGGCCATTTTCGATCGAGGAACGTGAGCGCGGTCACCATCATGGAACCTTCACCGGTCCACGCAGTCCCGAGTGGCACCAGTACTCCGGTGCCCACCGCACTCAGGGTGATGGCGTTGCGGGGCACGCTGAAGGTGATGATCGCGGCCCCGGCACTCGGTATCGATGACAGACGCTCGAGGGCTGGGTCGAGGCTCCCGAGCAGACGTGCGACGGTGGGCGCGGGAGTGGCGAGTACGACGACGTCGGCCGGTGTCGTCGTCGAGGCGGTGTCGACCTCCCAGGGATAGTTGCCCGACGGCGTGCGACGAAGTGCGGTGACCGCGACCCCAGTTCGTATCACGACTCCGCGACCGCGCAGTTGCTCGGCCAGTTCAACGGGCAGCGAACCAACGCCTTCGAGCAGCGAGTTGAAGATTGGACCGGTCGCCTCCGGGGCGCCCGACGTCGTGGGACGCATTGCCTTCATCAACGATCCGCCCTTCTGCGCGGCGACCAACAGTGCGGGGAAGACCGACTTCGCCGACAGTTGATCGATGCGTCCGGCCTGAATGCCACCCACCATCGGTTCAATGAATTGGTAGGCGAGTTCGCGTCCGAGCTTCGTGCGAACGATGTCACCGATCGTGGCGTCGTCGCCGACATTCATACGTACCGGCACGCGTTGGTCACGGGCCGCGTCCAACCGGGCGCGAAACGACAGTCCCTGTACTTCCGCTAACTGTCCTGATGACGTGGGTATTCCCAACACCAAGCCGGTGGGCAATTCGTGGAGCGCGCCGCGTAGCCAGATCGTGGCGCCGCTCGCGTCGATCGCTTCGAGTTCCTCCGTACAGCCCAACTCACCGATCAGTTGAACGGCCTCGGGTCGACGCGCGAGGAAGCCGTCGGGACCGAGGTCGATGGTTCGCCCGGCGAACTGCATGGTGCGCAGCGCACCGCCGACGAGACGCTCGGCTTCGATGACTTCGACCCGAGGGGAGTTATCGTCGGGGCCATGTTTGGCCCCCGTCAGTTCCCACGCCGCACTCAGTCCGGCGATGCCACCGCCGACGATGACGACGGACGCTCGACTCACGCGGACGCGGCCTCGATTACGACGGCTGCCAACATAGTCATGAATCGTTGGTCATCATTGAGCGACGCCGTTCGAACGAGATTGATCGTCACGTCGCGCGCGACAGCCTGCGCCTCGACGTCGATGTCGTAGAGCACCTCGAGATGGTCGCTCACGAAGCCAATGGGACACGACACGATGTCGGTCACGCCTTCGTCTCGCTTCGTTCGAATCACCTGAAGGATGTCGGGACCGATCCAAGGGTCGGCGGTGCGCCCCGCTGACTGCCACGCGATGTCCCAACGCTGCACGCCGGCGATCTGCGCCGCGCGCCGCGCGCTCTCGCGCAACTGGTCGGGATAGGTGTCGCCGCTCGCGAGAATCTTCTCGGGCAGGGAGTGCGCCGAGAAGATGACCTCGGTCGTCTCGTGACGCTCAGGGGGAATGGTGTCCAGGGCGCTGGTCACGCGCTGGGCGATGATCTCGAGGAATCCGGGAAACTCCCACCATGCGCCTATCGCGATGAACGTCACGTCGTCGCCGAGTGCCTCGCGCGCGCGCGACATGTACTGGTCGGTGGACATCGAGGAGGAGTGCGGCGCAAGGACGAGTCCAACGACGCGGGTGAAGCCCTCGTCTCGAAACGATGTCGCGGTGGTCTCGAGGAGTGGCGGTTCGTACTTCGATCCAAATCGAACGTCGAATTCGCCGGGCGCGACGTGATCGAGGACGCGGGCGATGCCCGCAACCTGGTCGGCGGTACGTTGCGCGAGGGGAGAGGTGCCACCGATCGCGTCATAACGACGGGTGAGGTCGGCGAGGAGCTCGGGCGTGGGAGCGCGACCGTGACGAATCCTCGTGTAGTACGCCTCGACGTCATCTCGGGTCGTGGGAGTGCCGTAGGCCATGACGAGGACGCCGGTCTTCATCGCACGCCAGCCAATCCCTCATCGTGCACCACCCGTACCACCGCTTCGAGGCACTTGGGATCGGTTGACGGCAGTACGCCATGTCCGAGATTGAAGATGTGGCCCGCCTCGGTGCCGGCTTTCACCAATACCTCGCGCGCGGCATCGACCGCCAGGTCGATCCCGCCGAGGCAGCGCGCGGGATCGAGATTGCCCTGGACCGCCCGGTCGCCGACCCGTCGGCGGCCCTCGTCTAAGTCCACGTGCCAGTCGATGCCCATCACCGTGCTCTGGGCGTCGCACATCAGGTCGAGCAGTTCACCGGTGCCGACGCCGAAAAGGATGGTCGGCACTCCGAGGTCGGCCACGCCGGCGATCACGCGCTGCGTGGCGGGAAGGGCGAAGCGTCGATATTCGTCACGGGTGAGCGCCCCCGCCCACGAATCAAAGAGCTGCAGGGCGCGAGCGCCGTGCGCCACTTGGGCGCGCAGGAAGGTGATGGTGATCTGGCAGAGTCGGTCCAACAAGAGGTCGAAGAGCAGCGGCTCGCGGTGCATCATGGTCTTGATCACCGCGAAGTCGCGCGTTGGTGCACCCTCGACGAGGTAGCTCGCGATGGTGAAGGGTGCGCCGGCGAAGCCGATGAGTGGCGTGTTCGACGCCGCGAGTTCCTCCACGACGAGATCGACGGTCTGGGTGACGTGCGCGATGTCCGCGTCGGTGAGGTCTCTCAGTCGCTCGAGATCGGCGGCGCTCGCGAATGGTCGCTCGATAACGGGTCCACGTCCGGGCACGAGCTCCACACCGAATCCGAGCGAGTGCAGCGGCACGACGATGTCGGAGAAGAGGATCGCAGCGTCGACCCCGTAGCGACGAACGGGCTGCAGAGTGATTTCACAGGCGAGCGCCGGATCGGCGATGGCGTCGAGAATTGAACCTTCGCCGCGCAGTTCGCGATACTCGGGAAGGGATCGTCCGGCCTGGCGCATGAACCAGACAGGTACGTGCTCTACGCTTTCGCCGCGACAGGCCCGAAGGAACACCGGCTCGCTCACACCACTCCTTATTCTCAACTTCAATCTACGTGGAATGCGCAGAATGTCGTTTTGAGTCATTCGCTCGGACGTGCCCTAGACTTGAAATTTCTCAATTTTGAGAGTGTGAGAGGACGCAATGGCGCACGAGCGTGAGATCAAGGACGAACAGGTATTCCTCGATCTCGCCTTGCGGGCACTCGATCACATGCGTGACGAGGCCCGCTCCCTTCGCGACAGTGCCGCCGTGGCGAATATGCGCGGGGCCGGTGACCTCGTTGAACGTGACGTCGTCATGGGGACGGCGCTGCATCGCCTCGATCAACTCGCCATTGGGGACCAACCATTGTTCTTCGGGCGCATCGACTACACGCCCAATGAGATGGGACAGAGCGACAACTATCACGTGGGTCGCTTGGCCGTGTCGGATGACGAACTGAACCCGCTCGTCATCGACTGGCGGGCGCCCGTGGCCGAGGCGTTCTACCGCGCGACCGGCGTGGAACCGCTCGGACTCTCGCGTCGTCGCCACGTCGCGATTCGAGGCCACGACGTCACCGGCGTGGAGGACGAATACTTCGCCGACGCCAACGGCGAGCTCTCGTTACCCGACGATGAGGTTCGCTCTTCGACCGACGAGGGTCTCGTCGATGGCGGCCTCGCACTGGGTGGACCGGGCGCACTGCTCGCGGCCCTCGGACGCGCGCGCACCGGGCGAATGGGTGACATCGTCGCCACGATCCAAGGCGAACAGGACCGCATCATCCGCAATCCTCTCGCCGGCGTCCTGCTCGTGCAGGGCGGCCCGGGAACGGGTAAGACCGCGGTTGCCCTGCACCGCGCGGCCTACCTCCTCTTTACCCACCGGGCCACATTGGAACGTCAAGGTGTTCTCGTCGTTGGCCCGAATCCACTCTTCTTGAACTACATCGAGAACGTCCTGCCCTCGTTGGGCGAATCGGGTGTCACCCTTTCGACGATCTCGGGGCTCGTCACCAACGTCGAGATCCGCGGCCGCGACGCCGAGCCCGTCGACCAGCTGAAGGGTGACCTGCGCATGGCCCGACTGCTGGCGCGGGCCCTGCGCACTCGTCAGCGTCCGCTGAAGGAGGACGTCGAGATACCGGTGGGACGCGCCATCATCCTCTTGCGCGCGAAGTACACCCAAGAGACGGTCGATCGAGCCCGGCGACGCCCCGGCAACCACAACCAGCGCCGATCCGCCGTCGGACGAGAACTGGCGAACCGACTCGCGAATGAGTACTACGAGCGCTTCGTGCGCGAGGGTATTGACGAGGTCAATGCCGTGGGTGAGTTGGCCGACCTCATTCGTTCGACCTCGCAGTTCAAGTACGTCCTCGAGAGGATCTGGCCGCGACTGTCGGGACAGGAACTACTCCACGACCTCTTCGGCGCTCCCGCCCTCCTTCGCGCGGCCGGTCAGGGTTTCTTGAGCGACGAGGAACTTGAGCTGTTGTATCGACCCCGCTCGGCCTCGCTCGACGACGTGAAGTGGACCAAGGCCGACGCCGCGCTGATCGACGAGGCCCGGGTTCTCCTTGGGCCACTGCGTCGACCCCGGCCGGTCGTGAAGCTCGCGGAATCGGGAATCCTCGACGGCATCGACCTCGACGCCTACGCCGGGGACGTTCGCGCGGCCGCCCTGCGCGAAGCGCAGCGTCTCGCGCCGACCCAAAGCACTGAACTGGACGAGGCCGAGTTCGTGACCTACGGCCACATCGTGATCGACGAAGCCCAGGACCTTTCGCCGATGGAACTACGGGTCCTCAAGCGCCGGGACCTGACCGGATCGATGACCATCGTCGGTGACATGGGTCAGGCCACCACCGCCTCTTCGTCCGCGTCGTGGAATGCGGTCCTCGAGGTCCTCGAACCACGCCGAACGCCCACCCGCGTTGACTTGACGGTGAGTTACCGCACTCCCGAAGAGGTCCTGGACTTCGCCGCGCCCACGCTCTTCGCCGCGGCGCCCGAGATCGAGCCGCCGCGCCCCGTTCGCCGAGCGGGCCACGTGCCGACCATCGATCAGGTGAGTGCCAGTGAGTTCGCGGCGACGCTGGTGGACATCACGAGTCGCGAGGTCGACGCGGTGACGCCGGGTCGTGTCGCGGTGATCGTCACTGGCGAGCGGGTCGAGGAGATCGTGGCGATCTTGCGCTCCAAGGGTCTTGACGCGATTGACCCGAGGGACCAGGAGTCCAGGGGCCTGGGCGCCGACCTGGTGGTCCTGGCGGCCGAGGGCGCCAATGGCCTGGAGTTCGACGCCGTCGTGGTCGTGGAACCCTGCCAGATTGCGAGTCGCGGAGCGAAGGGCTGCCCGTCGGTCACGCCGCGCGGACTGCGCACCCTCTACGTCGCCATGACGCGTCCGACGCGTCGGCTCGCGATCGTCGCCTCCGAGGAGCTGCCCGACACACTCGGCTGAGGCTTTTCCTCCACCTTGACGCACCGGGGTCTCGATTTCCGCTAGAAATGTAGCCGTGAGTCAGGCGATTTCCCCCAATAGCCTGGCGAAGCAAGAGAAGATCGTTCACGATCGTCCTCCAATGTTGGCTATTGGAGTCATGATCTGGCTCGGCAGCGAGCTGATGTTCTTCTCGGGACTCTTCGCCGCATTATTTACCATTCGTGCCCACCTGGCGTCGTGGCCTCCCGTCGGCACGCACCTCGACGTCTTGCAATCGGGCATCTTCACGATCATCCTCATCGCGTCATCGTTCACCATGCAGTACGCGGTGTGGTTGATCGAGCATCGACGCCGCGCCGAAGCGCGTCGCTGGATCATCATCACGATCGTCATGGGAACGCTGTTCGTCTCCAACCAGGCCTACGAGTGGACGCACCTGGCGACGCGTTGGTACACGAACTCCTACGGCTCGGTCTTCTTCATCACCACCGGTCTGCACGGACTGCACGTCATCTTGGGTCTCGTGGCGATGTCGTTCCTGCTCTTTCGCATGCGCGGGACCGAAGGCGACCCCGGTGAGTTGTCCACGTTCCAAGGGGTGAGCTACTACTGGCACTTCGTCGACGTCGTATGGATTGGGCTGTACTCGGCCCTCTTCTTGCTGAAGTAGGACGAGGAGATGTCCACCCTCTTCAAGCGCTGCTGCGCACTCGGCGTCGTGAGTATTTTCGCCTTCGGGCCGGCGGTCCTCTTCGTTGGTGGCGCGCAGGCGTCGTCGAACAAGACGACGCCGTACCAAACGACGCGCAAGAACGCCGGCACACCGAACTCCGACGTCGTGAAAAAGAACAGCGACGGCGTCATCATCTCCTACGGCGACACCGCGATTACCTACAACGCACCGTCGACCGCCCTCGCGACGCTCGGCGACGCGCTCTTCCAACAGAACTGCGCGTCGTGCCACGGCACGCAGGCCAACGGCGTGCCCGCCAACGGTACGAACGGCGCGTACCCGGACCTCGTCGGTCTTGGTCCAGCGACGATCGACTTCTGGGTCGACTCGGGTCGCATGCCCGCCGCCAATCCCCGTTCCGTCGAGGCCGCTCGTCGCGTTCCGCGACTCGACCCCCAGCAGGCGCTCGCGATTGCCTCGTGGGTCAACTCGCTTTCGCCGAGCTACCCGTACATTCCCGATCCGAATCTCAAGATCGCCAAGGTCTCAGACGGCGCCGCGCTCTTCGCCCTCAACTGTGCGTCGTGCCACACGATCGAAGGTGACGGCGACGCACTGGCGAGCAGCACCTTCTCGCCCTCACTACGTCACGTCCCCGCCTTTCAAGTCGCCGAGGCCATCCGCACCGGTCCGGGGAACATGCCTCGTTTCACGGGCAACCTGAGCGACTACCAAGTGAACGACATCGTCAAGTACGTGACGACGGAGATCCAGCACCCCGACAACCCCGGTGGGTTCGGATTGGGCGGACTGGGACCCGTCGCCGAAGGTTTCGTTGGTCTGGCGCTGGGCGTGGGAGTACTGGCCCTCGTGGGCTTCTGGGTAGGGGAGCGCGATTGAGCGACGAACACGAACTTCGTACGCCCGTCTCCCTCTCGGGACTCGCGGCGAATGACCCGCACCTCCAGCCGTCCGCGCGCAACCCGCAACTGGTGGAGCGCGTCATCTCGGTCTGCCTCGTCCTCGGCGCACTCTGCTTCGCAGGTTTCGGGGCGTGCTACTGGATCAACGCGCAGCCCTGGAAGTTGGGCGCCACCATGGGCGGCGGCTTCTTCTTCGTCGGCGTCGGACTCGTGGCGTGGGGCAAGTACCTCATGCCACGCGGACCATTCGTCGAGGACCGTCACGTACTCGCCAACTCTGACGCCGACCGCGAAGCGTTTGCGGCCGTCATCGTCGAGCGCGGCGGCGGCGTCATCCAACGCCGCAAGATGCTCGGGGGACTCCTCGGAGGCGGGCTCGGCATCTTCGGCGTCGTTGCGCTGTTCCCACTGCTACGCAGCCTCGGCCCGTTGCCGAAGAAGACGCTCGACACCACCGACTGGAAGAAGGGTTCCTACGTGGTCGACCAGAGTGGCCGTCGCGTCATGGAGGGCGACCTCGCGATCGGTTCGATCTCAACCGTCTTTCCCGAGGGGACCCAGAACACCGACCGTGGTCAGGCCGTCGACCAGACCGTGCTGATTCGCGTCTCGAACGAAGGATTCACGACCATGAAGGGTCGCGAATCGTGGGCACCCAAGGGCTACGTGGCCTATTCGAAGGTCTGCACGCACCTCGGGTGTCCGGTCGGTCTCTACGAGCAGCAGTTGCAGTTGCTCGTCTGCCCCTGTCACCAGTCGATGTTCAACGTGACCAATGGGGCGGTACCCCAGTTCGGACCGGCGCCTCGACCCCTACCGCAGCTCCCGCTCTACATCGACTCGTCGGGCTACCTACGCAGCCAGAGTGGCTACCACGAGCCGGTCGGCCCCGGATTCTGGGAGCGCTCGTGAGCGACGTCATCAACACCAAGCGCACCAAGCAGCAGGCCCTCGGCCCGTACGGCCGGGTCGGTAAGACCCTCAACGAGTTGGACGACCGCTTGGGCGTGGCGCGCGGGGGCCGCACCTTCATGGACAAGATCTTCCCCGACCACTGGTCGTTCATGCTCGGTGAGATCGCGTTGTACTCGTTCGTCATCCTCCTCGTCACCGGAGTCTTCCTCACGTTGTACTTCATCCCGAGTTCGGCGATCGTCACGTACCACGGCAGCTACCTGCCCCTCGACGGACAGAAGATGACCCAGGCCTTCTCCTCCACGGTCAACCTCTCCTTTGGGGTGCGCGGCGGACTGTTGATGCGTCAGATGCACCACTGGGCCTGCGACATCTTCGTCGGCGCCATCGTCGTGCACATGGCGCGCGTGTTCTTCACCGGGGCGTTCCGCAAGCCACGCGAACTCAACTGGACCATTGGCACGACGTTGTTGATCCTCGCGATCGTGAACGGCTTCCTCGGCTACTCCCTGCCCGACGACCTCGTGTCCGGCACCGGTATCCGCATCGCGTACTCGATCATCTTGTCGATCCCACTCGTCGGTTCGTACCTGGGCTTCTGGGTCTTCGGCGGCAACTTTCCCGGCACCGCGATCATTCCGCGGTTCTTCATCCTGCACTGTTTGATCGTGCCGTTGATCATCATCGGACTGGTCGGTGCCCACCTCTTCTTGCTCGTACGACAAAAGCACACGCAGTTCCCGGGCGAGGGCCGTACCGAGAAGAACGTCGTGGGCTCGCCGATGTTCCCGGTCTTCATGGCCAAGACGACGGGCTTCTTGTTCATCGTCGCCGGCGTCACGGCGTTGCTCGGTGCCTTCGCGCAGGTCAACCCCATCTGGCAGTTCGGACCCTATGACGCGGCGCGCATCTCCTACGCGGTGCAACCGGACTGGTACATGGGCTTCCTCGACGGCGCACTTCGAATATGGCCCTCGTGGTCGTTCCATAGTTGGGGCTACACGATCCCGTTCGAGGTCTTGATACCGGCCGTCATCTTGCCGGGGATCATCTTCAATATCGCCTACGCGTGGCCGGCGATCGAGCGGCGATTCACGAAGGACAACGAGATACATCATCTCCTCGACCGTCCGAGCAATCGACCCAAGCGCACGGCCGCGGGTGTTGCGTTGCTGGCCCTGCTCGGCATGCTCTTCATCGCGAGCTCGACCGACGTGCTGGCGAACTTCTTCCACGTATCACTCAACACCGTCTTGATCTCGATGCGTATCTTGGTGATCATCTCTCCCTTCGTCGCGTACCCGATCACGTACAAGATCTGCAAGGAGCTCCAGGGTGTCGAGGGCGGCGGGAAGCGCAAGACCCCGAACGTCGTGTCGCGTACCGCCTATGGCGAGTACACCGCCGTACCGTCGCCGGTCTACGTCGACGACATGCACCAAGGTCTCGAACCGACGGCGGTGCCGGCCTTCATCACCGAGAGTCCCGAGGAATCCAACGACGACGGCGTGCGCGTCGTCGATCGCTGAGCAGCGACAACGTTCTCACGACGTCGGCGCTCCCGACGTCCACCGGCTCGAACTCATAAGCCCTCGTCATAGGGCGTATGCGTAACATGGGCATCGTGGCGTATCCCGACGATCCCAACTGGCCATCGGCCGCCACATTGCTCGCCAGTCGACCCGTTGACGGCAAGCGAAACGTCGGGCTCCTCGGTGTGTCGACGTTCGAAACCTCGGTCTCGCCCCGCTCCTCGTCAAGTACGCCCATGGCCGTGCGCCGCGCGCTCGAGCGCTACTCGACGTGGTCCTTCTCCGACGCCGTCGACCTCGCTGAGCACGTGGCACTCGTTGACTACGGCGACGTCGACGATCCCGACGGCGCCGGTGGCGATGAACGGGTCGCCAACGCTCTCGCGAAGTCGGCTCCCGAGGTGGCGTTGCGGCTCATCCTTGGCGGCGACAACGCCGCCACGTGGCACGTGCTGCGCGCGCTCGGCGCGGGCGACTATTCGAACTTCGGACTCGTCACGCTCGACGCCCATCTCGACATGCGCGACGGCGTCTCCAACGGATCACCGGTTCGTCAGCTCCTCGATGACGGCTTCGACCCTCACCACGTCGTGCAGGTCGGCGTGGCCGATTTCTCGAACTCCGCGACCTACGCGCGACGGGCCCACGACGCGGGCGTCACCGTGATCTCTCGTGACGTGTTGCGTCACGAACCGGTCGAGGAAGTCGCACGGCGCGCCGTTGGGCTGGCCGGCGCCGGTGGTCGACGGGTGTACGTCGACATCGACATGGACGTCGCGGACCGCGCCGCCGTGCCCGGCTGCCCGGCCGCCGCCCCCGGCGGGCTCAGCGCGGACGAGGTGCGCCGCTTCGTGCGCGAGGTCGCGGTTCAACACGCAGTGTGTGCCATTGACATCACCGAGATCGACGTCGAACGTGACACCGAGGACGAGCGAACGGTCCGCCTGGCGGCACTGTTGCTGCTCGAAGCGCTCGCCGGCGTGCGAAGGAGAGCCCAATGGCCGTAGTCGTCGGCTTCGAACCAATGTCACGCGAGGAACTGGTCTCGATCGCTCGACGCTTCGAGGCGGTCACGCTCGGCGATGACGTGCTCGCGCGTATCGACCGGCAACGCGCGGCAATCGACGCGCTCGTCGAAGGAGGATCGCCGATCTACGGCCTCTCGACGGGCTTCGGTTCGCTCGCGACGACGTTCATCTCGCCCGACGAACGTCGAGAATTGCAGCGCTCGCTTATCCGTAGTCACGCGGCGGGCGTTGGACCCGAAGTCGAGACCGAAGTGGTCCGCGCGATGATGGTCTCTCGTCTCACGAACCTCTGCAGCGGTGTCTCGGGCGTTCGCCGAAGTACCGCGGAGGCGTACTGCGCGCTGCTCAACGCCGGCATCACCCCCATCGTGCACGAGTTCGGATCACTGGGCTGCTCGGGAGACCTCGCGCCTCTCGCGCACGTCGCGCTGGCACTCTTGGGCGAGGGCGACGTGCGAGACCGCGGTGGTCAGCGACTCCTGGCCAAGGATGCGCTGCACGCCAACGGCCTCGCGCCAGTGGTGCTCGCCGAGAAGGAGGGACTCGCCCTCATCAACGGCACCGACGGCATGCTCGGCCAGCTGATCCTCGCGATCGAGGACGGCAACGCGCTGATGGAGTTGATGGACGTGGCCGCAGCGATCTCGATCCAGGCGCTGCGCGGAACTGACCAGGTGTTCCTCGATGAGATTCACGCACTCCGGCCCCACGTGGGTCAACGGGTCAGTGCATCGAATCTCGCCGCGCTCCTCAGCGACTCCGAGATCGTGAACTCACACAGCGACGACGTCACCCAGGTGCAGGACGCCTACTCGCTTCGTTGTGCGCCCCAAGTGCACGGCGCCGCCCGCGACACCTTCACCTACGCCACGCACGTGGCGGACGTCGAGCTGGCGTCGGCCATCGACAATCCCTCGGTCCTCGCCGACGGAACGCTGGCTTCCAACGGCAACTTCCACGGTGCACCCATTGGGTACGCTCTCGATTTCTTGGCCATCGTCCTGGCCGACGTCGCGTCGATGTCGGAACGTCGCACCGATCGGATGCTCGACGAGAATCGAAGTTTTGGTCTCCCACCGTTCCTCGCCGACCAGGCCGGTGTTGATTCAGGACTCATGATCGCCCAGTACGCCCAGGCCGGTCTCGTCTCGGAGATGAAGCGCCTCGCCTCTCCGGCGAGCGTTGATTCGATCCCCTCGTCGGGCATGCAAGAGGACCATGTCTCCATGGGGTGGCACGCCGCCAGGAAACTCCGCAGGTCCCTCGACGCCTTCGCCGACGTGCTCGCCATTGAACTCCTCGCCGGCGCCCGGGCCCTCGCACTGCGCTTGCCGCTCACACCCTCTGAGGTAACCGGTGCGGTGAGCGACCGAGTCAACGCCGTCTCGGGCGGTCCCGGTCACGATCGCTGGCTCTCTCCCGAGATCGCTGCCGTCGGTGAGCTCGTGCGAAATGGTGAGCTTCTCGATACCGTCCGTCGTTTCGTCACGTTGAAGTAGGAGAGCAACATGGAAGGTGCGCGTCCCGTTCGAGCCGACCGGGGCTCAACACTGTCCACCCTCGGCTGGGGCCAAGAGGGCGCCCTTCGAATGCTGCAGAACAACCTCGACCCCGAGGTCGCCGAACGACCCGATGACCTCGTTGTCTACGGCGGCACCGGGCGCGCCGCTCGCGACTGGCCCAGTTTCGACGCGCTCGTGCGCACGTTGCGCTCGCTCAAGGGTGACGAGACGATGTTGGTGCAGTCCGGGCGACCGGTGGGAGTCTTCCAAACGCACGAATGGGCGCCTCGCGTGCTCATCGCGAACTCCAATCTGGTCGGCGACTGGGCGACGTGGCCCGAGTTCCGCCGACTCGAGGCGCTCGGTCTCACCATGTACGGACAGATGACCGCCGGTTCGTGGATCTACATCGGCACCCAGGGGATCCTTCAGGGAACCTACGAGACATTTTCGGCCGTCGCCAACCGTCACTTCAACGGAACGCTGGCGGGCACGTTGACGCTCACCGGCGGGTGCGGTGGGATGGGCGGGGCGCAGCCGCTCGCCGTCACGATGAACGACGGCGTGTGCCTCTGCGTCGACGTCGACCCGTCGCGACTCCAACGGCGCGTCGATCAGCGCTACCTCGATGAGTGGACCGCGAACTTGGACGAGGCCGTCGCACGGGTCGAGTCCGCTCGACGTGACCGCGTGGCGTTGAGTGTCGGACTGGTCGGCAACGCCGCGACGGTCTTCGCCGAACTACTCGCGCGCGGCGTCGAGATCGATATCGTGACGGACCAGACGTCGGCCCACGACCCACTCAGTTACCTGCCCGAGGGGATCGACCTCGCTGACTGGCACGACTACGCGGAGAAGAAGCCCGAGGAGTTCACCGACCGTGCTCGCCAGTCCATGGCGAAGCAGGTCGAGGCGATGGTCGGTTTCAAGGACGCCGGCGCCGAAGTCTTCGACTACGGCAACTCCATTCGCGGTGAGGCGCAGCTCGGCGGCTACGGGCGGGCCTTCGAGTTTCCCGGGTTCGTGCCCGAGTACCTGCGCCCGCTCTTCTGCGAGGGTAAAGGACCGTTCCGGTGGGCGGCGCTGTCGGGGGACCCCAAGGACATCGCCCGTACCGACCAGGCCGTGCTCGACCTCTTCCCCGAGAACGACGCACTGCGCCGTTGGATCACCAAGGCGCAGGAGCGTGTCGCCTTCCAGGGACTGCCCGCGAGGATCTGCTGGCTCGGCTACGGCGAGCGTGACAAGGCCGGCCTCGCCTTCAACGAACTGGTCGCCAACGGCGAGGTATCGGCGCCGATCGTCATCGGTCGCGACCACCTCGACAGTGGTTCGGTCGCCTCGCCCTACCGCGAGACCGAATCGATGCTCGACGGATCGGACGCGATCGCGGATTGGCCGTTGCTCAACGCACTCGTCAACACCGCGTCGGGTGCCACGTGGGTCTCGATTCACCACGGCGGCGGCGTGGGCATCGGTCGTTCCATCCACGCCGGACAAGTCTGCGTGGCCGACGGGACGCAACTGTCCGCGCAGAAACTGGCCCGCGTGCTCTCGAACGACCCGGGCATGGGCGTCATTCGACACGTCGATGCCGGCTACGAAATCGCCGAACAGACTGCCGAGGAGCGCGGGGTCCGCGTTCCCATGCGCGAAGGGTGAGATGACCACTCGCGTCATCGTCAACATCTCGGAACTGACGACGAACGACGCGTCGCTGGGCGACGGTTCGCTCGCCGGTCGACTCTTCAATGCCGCGATGGTGCTGGATGAACACCAGGTGCTGTGGGTGGGCGCGAACGGCGACGCGCCCGACGCCGACGAACGAATCGACGCGCAGCACTGCGCGGTGCTGCCGGGCTTCGTCGACTCGCACACCCACCTCGTCTTCGCCGGCGAACGCTCCGACGAATTCGAGGCGCGCATGGCCGGCGAGCCCTACGACGGTGGTGGCATCGCACGGACTGTCGCGGCGACGCGGGCGGCGTCCAGTGACGAACTGCGCGCGACCACGCAACGTCGCGTTGACGCGTTGCGGGCCGGAGGCGTCACCACCATCGAGATCAAGTCGGGCTACGAGTTGACGGTCGAGGGCGAGACCCGATTGGTGGATATCGTCAACGATTGGAGTGACGACGTCACGTTCCTCGGCGCCCACGTCGTTCCCGCGGAGTTCTCCCACGACCGCGACGCCTACGTCGAACTCGTGGGAGGAGCGATGCTCGCCTCGTGCGCACCGAAGTCGCGTTGGGCCGACGTGTTCTGCGACGTCGGCGCCTTCAGTGTCGACGAGGCGCGATCGATCCTGCTTCGCGCCCGTGACGCGGGACTCGGCCTGCGACTTCACGGCAACCAACTCGGCGACACCGGCGGCGTCGCGTTGGCCGTTGAACTCGGAGCCGCGAGCGTCGATCACTGTTCGCACGTGAATGACGACGACGTCGCGGCGCTCGCTGGATCGTCAACCGTGGCGACGCTGTTGCCGGGCGCCGAGTTCTCGACGAAGTCGCCGTACCCATCGGCACGGCGACTGCTCGACGCGGGTGTCACCGTCGCGCTCGCCACCGATTGCAATCCCGGGACGTCGTACGTCACGAGCATGAGTGTCGTGATCGCCCTCGCTGTTCGTGAGATGGGCATGACCGTCGACGAGGCGATCTGGGCGGCGACCCGCGGGGGAGCGCTCGCCCTGCGGCGTGACGACATCGGGCATCTGTCACCCGGTGCCCGAGCCCACGTGGTGCTGCTCGACGCGCCGCGTAGTGCGCATGTGGCGTACCGGGTGGGCAGCACGCTCGTCCGCCAGGTCCTGCACGACTGAGATCCGCTCGGCGTATTGCGCGATCACTTGGCGTCACAATCGTTCTATGACAGCATTGCTCGGTGAGCGCCCACGTGACCGTCAGAGCGATCGATGACGCCGACTGGCCTCAGGTCTATGAGATCTTTCGCGACATCGTCGCCGAAGGCGAGACGTACGCCTACTCCGACACTTTGAGCCGTGACGAGGCCCACGCGCTCTGGATCGAAGGTCCTCCCACGGAGACCGTCGTCGCGCTGGTCGGGGGCGCACTTCTCGGGACCGCCAAGTTCGGACCGAATCGGCCCGGGCGCGGGGCGCACGTGTCGACGGCGAGTTTCATGGTCGCCAACGCGGCGCGTGGACAAGGCATCGGACGAGCGCTGTGCGAATTTGCGATCTCGCGAATGAAAGAGCGGGGCTTCGCGGGTATGCAATTCAATGCCGTCGTCTCGACGAACTCGAACGCGATCGAGCTCTACCGGACGTTGGGCTTCGTCACCATTGGCACGATCCCCGGCGCCTTCGACTCGGCCACGCGGGGCCGTGTGGGCCTCGACGTCATGTATCTCGAGTTCTGATGGACTCTCCGGATCGATTCGTCAACCGCGATCAGGACTACCTGCGCGAAGTCCAGTACGTGAACGGTGACAAGCTGCGCGCCCGGACCCAATTGCACGCCAAATATGCGACGCAGAGCGTACCGTGGCAGATTTGGCTGCAAGGACTGGTGGCGATACCCGATGGTGGTGACGTGCTCGAGGTCGGATGTGGCACCGGACTCCTCTGGAGCATCGGATGGACGAGCGGTGAGGGTGATTTCTCCCTCACGTTGACTGACCTCTCCGCCGGCATGGTGGCGGAGACCACGCCGTTGGTGCAGCGGACGATCGGCGTCGTGCACGGACTGGCCGTCGACGCGCAGGAACTTCCCTTCGCGGACAACTCATTCGACGTCGTCATCGCCAACCAGATGCTGTACCACGTGCCCGATCCTTCTCAGGCGTTGCGCGAATTCGCCCGGGTCCTTCGGCGCGGCGGCGTGTTGATGGCGTCGACCGTTGGTGGTGGTCACCTCCGTGAACTGTTCAGCATCGAGGCGTCCGTCTTCGGTCCCACTCGAGTGCTTCACCACCACGAGGTCTTTGGTGCGCGGAGTGGCGCAGACCTGCTGGCTGAGTGCTTCGACGATGTCGCCTGGCATCCCTACGAGGATTCTCTGTTCTGCACCGACGTCGACGACGTCATTGCCTACATCTGTTCGACGCCACCGGGCGAAGAGGCATCGCACGAGCAAGTGATGAAACTGCGCCACATCATTGAAGACCAGATGGCCGCACACGACGGTGTTCTGGTCGTCACCAAGGATGTTGGCGCCTTCATCGCGCGCCGCTAGTCGAGTCGCCCTCGCCGCCGATCACGATTGTCGCGATTGGTTGCGAGCGACAAATGGGCGAGCACGACAGCCATTTGTCAACCCTTAAAGTGGCCTCATGCCCACCCCCATTGCACCCACCGACCTCCCCACTACGCTCGGAGCGCTGCGAGCGTCGAGCTACGTGCCCAAGTCAGTTCGCGAGGAGATTCGAGCAAACCTCGAGCAGCGCTTGAGCGATGGTCTGCCGCTGACCTCCGACGTCCTCGGTTACGAGGACACCGTGCTGCCCCAACTCGAGACGGCGCTGTTGGCCGGTCACGACATCATCATGCTGGGTGAGCGCGGACAGGCGAAGACGCGGATGATTCGCTCCCTCGTTGACCTGCTCGACGAGTGGCTACCGATCGTTGAAGGTTCGGAGATCCGTGACGACCCCTTCGCGCCGATCTCGGCCTACGCCGTCGACCTCGTGGCGGAGAAGGGTGAGGACACGCCGGTCGCGTGGATCCATCGCAGTCGGCGCTTCGCCGAGAAGTTGGCTTCGCCCGACACGTCGATGGCCGACCTGATTGGTGAGGTTGACCCCATCAAGGTGGCGGGCGGACTCTTCCTGGACGACCCCAAAGCCCTCTCGTACGGTCTCGTGCCCAAATCCAACCGCGGCATCTTCGCGATGAACGAGCTGCCCGACTTGGCGGAGCGAATTCAAGTGGGCCTCCTCAACGTCTTGGAAGAGCGCGACGTGCAGATCCGTGGCCACCTCGTCCGACTCGACCTCGACGTCTTGGTGGTCGCCACGGCGAACCCCGAGGACTACACCAATCGCGGTCGCCTCATCACACCGTTGAAGGACCGCTTCGGCTCTCAGATTCGCACGCACTACCCCTACGAGTTGACGACCGAGATCGCGATCGTGCACCAAGAGGCCAAGTTGCCGACGTCGCCGGTCCCGATCAAGGTGCCGTGGTTCATCGATGACATCGTCGCGCGCGTCAGCCACGTCGCGCGAAAGAGCCACGTCATCTCCCAGAGTTCGGGCGTGTCGGTGCGCCTCTCCATTGCGAACTACGAGATCGTCGTCGCCAACGCGCTGCGTCGAACGCTTCGCACGCACGACACGTCGGTCGTGCCGCGCGTGAGTGACCTCAGCGCGCTGGTGCAATCGACGCAGGGAAAACTCGAGTTCGACACGATGGACGACAGCGACTCGGACCAGGTCATCGCGGCCCTCGTGTCGCTTTCGGTGCGCCAATGCTTCGCCGAGCATGTGTTGTTGGAGGAGGCGCCGGACATCGTCGAGGCGTTCAACACCGAAGCGCTGGTCCATACCGGTGATGATTTACCCGATCGCGACTATCTCGCCGTGTTGGCGGCCATGCCGGCCCTCGACGCCCCCGCGCGACGAATCGCTGGCCCCTCGGCGACCGATGGCGAACTGGCGTCCGCCGTCGAGTTCGTGCTCGAAGGACTCTATTTGACGAAGCGACTGGCGAAGGACGCCTCGGGCGCGCGAGCGCTCTACCGCTCGAGGAACCGTTAGTGGCCGTTCGCTACGGCTTTCGTCGCTTCGGCGAGGATGACGACTTCGACGATCTCGACGTCGAAGAGATGCTGCGGATGCTCGCCGATGACTTCATGGAGAACGGCGACCTCGAAGAGGCGATGGACCGTTTGCTGCGCGAGGGTTTCACGACGGCCGACGGTGAGCGGATCGAGGGACTTCGCGACCTCCTCGAGCAGGCCCGCGCCAAGCGCCGTGAACTCGAGCAGCAGGCCGACCCCGATGGCGAGATGCAGCGCTACCGCGACTGGTTGGACGAGATCGAAGCGACGGAGAACGCCGAACTCGACACGTTGCTCGCCGAGGCGGAGGAGAGCGACGACGAACGTCGAAAAGACGTGACGCGCGACTTGGTCGAACAGAAGAAGATGCAACAGGAGTTGATGAGCGACCGCATCAGCGAACGGCTCGGCAACTATCGCAACTACGAGTTCGTCTCTTCCGAGGCGCGCGAACAGTTCGACGAACTGATGGCCGAACTCGAGCGCGACGTGCTGGACACCTACTTCGAGAAGAGCAAGGAGATGATGGGCCGTCCGGACCCCGAGGAGCTGGCCCGGATGCGCGACATGATGGACGCGCTCTCGACGATGATCGAACAGGACCGTCGTGGTGAGGACCTCGATCCCACGTTCGAGGACTTCATGGAAAAGTTCGGCGACTTCTTTCCCGATGCGCAGAACCTCGACGACGTCGTACGGATGATGGCCGAGCGAGCCGCCGCGGCCGAGGCGATGTTCAACTCGCTTTCCGCTGAGCAGCAGGGCGAGTTGCGCAATATGTTCTCCCAAATGATGGAGAACATGGAGTTGAACTTCTCACTGAACCGACTCGTGTCGAACCTGCGCATGGCGACGCCGGACATCGATTGGAATAGGGCGCACCGGATGCGCGGCGACGACGGCGGTCCCTTCGCCCAAAGCGCCTCGGTCGCCGAGCAGCTGGGACAGCTGAAGGGTCTCGAAGAGTTCCTGGGACAGTCCAGCGCAGCGCAGGGACTGCCCGAAGTGGACATCGAATCGGTGCGACGCAACCTCGGCGACGACGCGGCGCGCCACGTCGTTCGCCTGCAGAAGGCCCTCCAGGGGCTGAAGGACCAGGGGTTCGTTGATCGCCAGGGTCAGCAACTGCATCTGACGCCCAAGGGCGTGCGTCAGATCGGCCAACAGGCCCTGCGTGATCTCTTCGCCCAACTACGCGACTCACCGACCATCGGCATGCACCGGGTCGCGACCGTCTCGCGCGGGGGAGACCGTGAAGAGACGTCCAAGCCCTGGATGCCGGGCGAACCCTTCGCACTCAATCTCCCCAAGACCCTGCGCAACGCGGTGCTGCGCCAAGGACCCGGTACGCCGGTCAAACTGCACGCCGACGATTTCGAAGTGGAGGAGTTCGAGTCGACGCGCCGTTCGGCCACCGTCTTCGCGATCGACCTCTCGCTCTCCATGGCGATGCGCAGCAACCTGGTGCCCGCCAAGAAGATGGTCCTGGCGCTGACGTCGCTCATTCGCTCCAAGTTCCCGCGGGACTTCGTGGCGGTGGTCGGCTTCGGGGAGATGGCCCAGGAGCTCAAGATCGAGGACATCCCCGCGCTGACGATCGACTACGCCTACGGCACGAATCTCCAACACGCCCTGGCGCTCAGTCGCCACCTGATGCGCAATGAACGAGGCGAGCGCCAGATCGTCGTCGTGACCGATGGCGAGCCGACGGCCCACCTACTCGCCAATGGTGAGCCGTTCTTCGCGTGGCCGCCGGTGCACGAGACGTTGGAGAAGACCATGGCCGAAGTACTTCGTTGCACGAAGGCCAACATCACGATCAATACCTTCGCCCTCGACATCGAGCGAAGTCAGTTTCCCTTCGTCGAGCAGATCGCGAAGGTCAATGGTGGCCGACTGTTCTACACCGACGTCGATGAGCTCGGTAGCTACGCGCTCGACGATTTCGTTCGGCACCGCCGCGCGGGCTAATCGCCCAAAACCGTTCCCATCAGGAATTTCAAAATTTCCATTTGCTTTTTGTCACGTTACCCATAACAATGACACCGTTGTAATTACATCAGTGGCGATCACCGCTGTGGGGAAGGAATACAACGTGGAAATCGTGGAACTGATGAGCGGCATGGAAGATCGCGGTTGGCAGGCGCGAGCGAACTGCATGGGTGTGGACCCCGACCTCTTCTTTCCCGAGCGCGGCGCGTCAACCCGCGAAGCGAAGGAAGTGTGTCGAGGGTGTGTCGCGCGTGAGGACTGCCTGGAGTACGCGCTCGATAACGGCGAGAAGTTCGGTATCTGGGGCGGGATGAGCGAACGTGAGCGCCGCCGTCTTCGTCGGGCCCGGGCCATCGAACGCCGAGCCCAAGCGAGTTGATCCTTTAGCCGATCCGGCCCTCGATGGTTCGTTGTTCACTGAGGTCCAACTGGGACCACCGTGTTCGGTCCTCCATCTCCAACAGCGCCTTTGGCGCCAGTCCCACGAGTTCAGCTCGTGCGACGGTTCCGCGCGCGGGCAGTAGCGAGGTCACCCGATCAAAGACGACCGAGGGTCCAACGACCAGTGGTGCGACCAGGTTGCAACTGACCTGGACCTGGTCGCCAACTTGAAACGCCAAGGCGCGCACTTCGTTTCGACGGACCGCTCGTGCGATGGCCCGTGCTTCACCCAAGGTGACGCCCCGCAACCATAGGTTCCACGCGACGAGGAGGTCCCGCGCACCGACGGCGCTCGCACCGAGCGTCGCCGGTGCACTTTTCGGCCCCAGATCAGGCATCAAGGTCCGGAAGGCCAACTTTCTGACGTCGGGCAGCGTTCGAAAGCCACCGTCGACAGGCCCGTAGAGGAACACGGGGACGTGAAAGGTGTCGGCGATCCACGCGCCCGTCTCGTCGCGAAGCGTCACCGCCTCCAGAGCTTCTTCGGGGTCGAGGGCGACGAAGGGAACGACGTCGACCACCCCGAAACGTGGATGGACGCCTTCGTGACGCCTGAGGTCGAGGGCCGTGAACGCCGCGCCCAACAGTGCGCGGACGTCGCTCGCCAGCCGGCTCGCCTCATTGATCAGTGTGAGGACGCTGCGGTTATGGAAGGCGTCAGTATGCAGGTCACGAAGTGACTCTCCGCCAGCGGCACTGAGATCCACTAAGAGTGACGCGTCTCGTCCCTCGGAGAGGTTGATGACGCACTCGAACACGCGAGCGTGGAGTTACTTAAGGTCGGTGTTGAAGATGCGTCGACGACGGCGCTCGCGCAGGATGCGACGACGTTCGCGCTCGCTGCAGCCGCCCCATATCCCGTGATCGACGTGATTCTCGAGGGCGTACTCTAAGCACTGACTGGCGACGGGGCACGATGCACAGATGCGTTGGGCGATGATGACGCCGACTCCATCACGGGGGAAAAACGTCCCCGCCGGGTATTCTCGGCACTTGCCATCTGCCATCCACTCTGTACTCATGCTCACCCCCCAATGTTGGTCTCTTGTGTCACAGTAGCGACTGTTTGTGTGACAAAACGATAACGGCAGGCTCTTTTCTTCACGAGCCGTTCGTTACCATACTCCTCTAAGCCTCCTCGCAGACTGCTCTAAGGAATGCGGCCGTGAAGGGCCCAAAATCAAGGTTGTACAATGGCTGTTCAGCAGTAGGAAAGAACACCGAAGGAGCATCGTGAGCCAGGTTCCCACCATCGAGTCCACCGAGGTCGTCGACCCGGTCGGACACGTCCAAGTGATTTACCTCGGCCCCGTGGCACCCCACTGGGAGTGCCGGATGGTCTTTGGCGACGAGGAGCAGATCCAGGCCTTCGTCGACCGCGTCGACGCCCGTCTGCGCTTCCTGCCGCCGCACGACCCGCAGTTTCGTCGCAATCGCGAGCGAGTCAATCGCGACGCCGAGCGTGAGAACCTGCTGGTTGAGTGGAACCTCGGGTACGACGAAGAGAATTAGGCGAGCGGCGAGTTCGTCACTCGCTCGAACCACGCGTCGGGGTCCAGGAGTTCCTCGGCGCTCGGCAGTCCGTCAACTCGAAGCAGTGCGTCGAACGCACGCAGGGTGTGTGCGTCCTTGATCGCTGCGACGAACGTGGCGGCCTGTTCGTGGTGCTCGCCCTGCGTCGAGATGCCAAAGAGCGCGGCCGCGGCGTCTTCGCCACGCGCGTCACTGCGACGGTGGCGGGCGTACGCCTCAACCAAAATTGGGCGCGGTCCGAGGATCGCGGCCGTGATCTCGTGCGCCGCCGCTTCGAAGAACGCCAACAGGACACTGGCCGCGGCGTTGATGGCGCGTGTGGCGTCCGTCTCGTCGGGCATCTCAATGCCGTCGAGCAGCGACTCGGGGTTCTCCATGAACCCCGCGATGTCGTCGGGGTTGATCATCGACTGCAGTTTCGTGAGGAGGTCGCCCTGGGCTTTGGTGGACTCACGGACCGAGTCGATGAGCAGGGCGCGTAGCGCATCGCCCGTTCCCGGCTGGGTGAGCACGAGCGACGCCAGGAACTCTTGCGCGAGTGCGAAGACGTACACCTCGTCGCGTTCGAGCGACCACGCTTCGGCGAAGCTCGCGAGGTTGTTCACGACGAGGAGGCGCCGCGCGTCGAGGCGCGGGAGCGGTAGCGCCGCGAGCGACCAGGCGCGCTCGGAGAAGTGACCAGCGACCGAGCCCATTTGAAAGCCGGCGAACAGGGGACCCAACGTCGCCGCCATTTGGGCCATCATCGCGTTGTCGCCGAGGTCGAGGCTGTCGCCGATCGTCGTGGTACTCGCGACCATCGGTTCCATGAGGGGACGCCACTGCTCGAGGGCGGCGAGGGTCAGGGCGGAGCGATTGACCGCGACGACGTCCGCGTCGCGAGAGACGCCAAGGAGACTGTCCACGTGTCGAGCGACGAGCGGCGCCAACTCTTCGAGCCGTTGGCGTTCGATGGGCAGGGGATTGGGGTCGTCGTCAGTACCGCGCGCGATGTTGAGCGCCAACTGGGTGGCCGTCGTGTACCAGGCATCGGGGCCCTGTTGGCCCAGCATGGAGAAGATGTCGCCGAACATGCCGCCGAAGGGATTGTCGCTCACGGCTACGACTTTAAAGTGCGCAGGCCAGGGTCATGACGGCGTGATGGACCTTGGACGCTCGCACGAATGTCACTTGGGCCTTGGTGTAGGCGGGGGTCAAATAGAGGGCGGTGTCGAGCGCGTCGAAGGTGTCGGTGTCCTTCCCGTTGAGTGCCGTGATGACGTCACCTTTCTTCAAGCGGTACTGCGCGGGGCTCTTTGGAATCACGCGCGAGATGGCCACCCCACCGCCCTGGGCGGTCGTGCCGACGACGCCCAAACTCGCGTGGCATCCTCGGCCAGTGGCGACGATGTAGGCAATGCGTGCGACGAACTGGGCCGAGTACCACAGGTGATTGATCGAGAGGACCGCGACGACCTGTCCGCTTTGATCGACCGCGACGGCGTCGATGAAGCTGTCGAGGTTCGCGTCAGACTTCGTCGATAGGTAACTGATGACCCCGGTCGCGTCGATCTTGGGGTCACCAAGAATCGTGTTCGCCCACGCGTACTGCGGGGAATCGGTCGAACTCTTCAATATCGGCGAGACCGCGACCACCCACTTGCTCGATGGCAATGGCGCAAAGGTGAGGGCCGGGATGTGTACGCCCAATCGCACGATGGAGAAGCCCATCACTTTGTCACGACCGACCCACGTCACGTGAAAGTTCACGTGTCCCGGCGTCGATCCCGTGATGATGGCGTTCGCGGGGATCTGAGTCGTCGTCACCGCGAGGTCGTGCGGTAACGCCATCGCGGCAACGACCGCCACGTGACCCGGCGTCGCAATGGAAAGGTCGATCGTGTGTTCCGCAGCCGTTCGACTCGCCACGGGCAATTCGGAGAGCGCGCTGGCAAAGTGCGGTGTCGCTACTGGATTCGACGCCCGGGTGAGGTAGAGCCCGGCCGATCCAACGACGAGGGCGACTGCCATGACGCCGACCACGACGCGGGCCGCCGGCGACTTTATCGGCCAGTTTGGGTGAGTCCGCAGTTTCTCGAAACTGGGCAACTCACTCGGGTGGACCCACTGGCGTTCGCCCACTGGCGGCGGCTTGGCATTGCGGCGCCGTCGACGCCACCAGTTCGTTTGTCCCCCGCTCTCCACCCAGTAAAGGCTAGTAACCACAAGCGTTGCGCCACGGTCGGGTTAGCCTCATTATCCATGGCTTTGGACGTTGCGCTCGATATTGGAACATCCAACACGCGCCTCGCCACCTCCCAACGAGGCATTGTCTTCAATGAGCCGACGATGGTGGCGATCGATACGAACACCGGGAGCGTCGTGGAGGTCGGCTTCGGCGCACTCGACATGGTCGCGAGGACCCCCCGACACGTCGTCGTCTTTCGACCGCTCGCGCAGGGTGCCACCGTCGACTTCGACGTCACCGCTCGACTCATCCACGGACTGTTCGACCGGGCGGGCGTCTCCAAGTTGAGCCGGGCGCGCGTCGTCATGAGCGTGCCATCGCTCGCCACCAGCATCGAGCGAAGGGCGCTACGTCAGGCGGCCATTCAAGCCGGCGCGCGCGAGGCAACGTTGATTGAAGCGCCGATCGCCGCCGCGATCGGTATGGGACTGCCCGTCCAAGACCCCGTCGGATCCGCGGTGACGGTCCTCGGCGCGGGAGCGTCAGAGGCGGCGGTGATCTCGCTCGGCGGCATTGTCACCGGCAGTGCGCGGCGACAAGGTGGCAACGACCTCGACGCGGCAATCGCAACCTCCCTTCGAATCCAGCTCGGTGTCGTGGTGGCGCCGTCGGTCGTTGAGAGCTTGAAGTTCTCGCTCGCTTCGGCGCTGGGACGAACACGAGGGAAGTCCGAGGTCGTGCTCGCACGTACCGTCGACCGGGGTGACCTCGTCGAGGTCGACGTGGATGCGGATTTGGTCAACGCTGCGGCCAATGACGTCGTCACCGCGACGGTGCGCATGATCCAGGAGTGCCTCGGTGACGCGCCGCCGGACCTCTCACAAGACGTGAGTGCGAGGGGACTGACCCTCACGGGCGGCCACGCACTGCTGTCGGACTTCGCTGAGTTGATCGCGACGAACACCGGTGTCGAAGTGAAAATCGCCGAACATCCCGACACCGCGGTGATCCAGGGGCTGGCACTTTGTCTCGAAGAGATGTCGACCCTGCATGCGCTCTACCGCGACGCCGATCGTTAGTTAGTCCTCGTCTCGCCCCAATTGATTGACGGCGGCACGGACCTGCCAGTCTCGGTCGTCGCGTGCGCGCTCGAGCGCGGCGTCAATGTCGGGTCCTTCAAAGTTCGAGAGCGCCACGATCGCTCGTCGACGTACGGGTGGTTTGTCGTCGAGCGCCGCCAAGATCGCCGGACGGGCCCGGTCGTCACCAATCGCGCCGAGGGCCGCGATCGCCGATTCACGACAGCGAGCGTCGTCGTGGGAGGTGGCGATCACACACAGTTGGTCGACGGCGCCGACGTAGAGATGTTCGCCCAAGGCAAAGACCGCGCCGTCGACAACCAGCGCGTCCCCGTCGTGCAGACTTCGCAACATTGCCTCGAAGACGTCGTGGCGAATCTCGTCCACGTGGGCAATCAGATTGAGCGCCTCTCGTCGCACATCGACGTCCCGGTCTTCGATCGCGGACAACCATTCGTCGTCGGTGACGAGACCTTGACGGACCATTCCTCGAAGCGCCAGAACCCGACGTCGTCCAACGTCGTCGACCAGGTTGGCGCGCAGTATCGCCACGTAGTCATCGCCAATGGCGAAACCGGCGCGCAGAAGGGATTCGTCAGGACTCTCCGCTAGCGTTGGCTCATCACTTTTCATCAACCCATCTCACCACCCCCGAGGCGCCGTCGGACGTCCATTGCCGTCTTTAGTGCCCTACTCGTCATCCTGCTGGCGATTGTGGTCTTGCACAGTTGGAACCTCAATGAGTACGCCCTCACGCCGGGCAACGCGACGCCGGTCGCGCCACTCGTGAAGGTCGAGGGAGTCGCGACGGCCACTCACCACGACAAGATCATGTTGACCGACGTCTATCTCTCTTCGCTCAATGCGTGGCAGTGGCTGACGCTGCACTTCTCGAGTCACGTGCAGTTCGTGGGCGCCGATCAACTCGTCGAACCGGGCGTGCCGACCGATGAACTCGGAGCCCAGGGCTACCTCGAAATGAGTGACTCCAAGCAGGCGGCCGAAGTGTCGGCCTTCAAAGCGCTCGGATGGAAGACGCCGGGAACGCCCACCGGGGCCATCATCAACTCGGTCAGCGCTCCGTCACCGGCTCGAATCGCGGGCCTGCACGTGGCCGACGAAATCGTCGCGGTGAACGGAACGGCGGTGACGTCGTCCTGCGCACTCGTTCGGGCGGTGCACGACTTCGTGCCGGGTACGAAGGAACGACTCACCGTTGACCGGGCCAAGATCTCCCCTTCGGGGATCATCACCTACCGAGCACCTTCAAGTGTCACGTTGATCAGCGGCGTCACGCCGAGCGGCTCGGTGTCGTCGGGTTGTGCCGGGGTCTCGGGCGTTTCGAAGTCGTGGCTCGGTGTCGGACTCGAAGACGGTTTCTCCTACGTGCTGCCGGCCAAGGTGACGATCAACACGAAAGATATTGGCGGGCCGTCCGCGGGGCTCGCCATGACCCTGACGTTGATCGACAAGCTCAGTAAGAAATCGATCTCTGGCAACCAACCGATCGCGGCGACCGGGACGATGGACGTCTACGGCAACGTCGGCGACGTCGGGGGAGTCGCCGAGAAGACTGTCGCGGTGCAACGCGCAGGAGCGAAGTACTTCTTCGTCCCCCAGGTGGAGGTCGCCACCGCAAAATCGGCCGCCGCACCCGGCCTCACGATCGTTGGTGTGACCACACTGCACCAGGCACTTCGCGACCTGCGAAAGATCGGTGGCGGCTCGCCGGAGCCGATCACGAAGCCCCGTTAAGCCATTTTCTTCGATGGCAAAGCCGTAGTCTTTAAGGAATGGACGATCGCCGAATCCTTTCAACTACGCGCCAAACGTCGGCTGAAATCGCCCGAATGAACTTCACGACGCTGCGCAAGGGCGGCTACGACCCGAGCGAAGTGCGAGTCCAACTCGAAGCGATCGCGCGTGAAATGGGCCACCTCGAGGGCCGGATTCGAGAGCTCCAGGATCAACTGAGCGAAGCCCAACGGCGTGCCGCCAATCCGACCTTTGACGAGGCGACCCTGGCGAGCGCCCTGGGGGCCCAGAGCGCCGCGATACTTCGCTCGGCGCACGAAGAGGCGGGGCGCGTGACGGCCGAAGCCCAGGAACGAAGCGCCCAGGTCTTCACCGAGAGTCAGCAGCGCGGCGCCACCCATTTGATGGAAGCCCAAGAGCGCGCGACGTCCTTGATAACGGAGGCGGAGAACACCGCGGCCACCATTGAGCACGACGCGCGCTTGGCCGCCGAGCGTCTCGTCGAATCGGCAAAGGTCAATGGCGAGGCGCTCGTCGAAGGCGGACGTGAGCAGGGCCGTGCAATTCTCGAGCAGGCTTACGAAGCGCGCAAGGCCGTCTTGAACGATCTCGCGGTGAAGCGCAAAGCACTGCACATGCAAATCGACCAACTTCGTGCGGCGCGTGACACCTTGGCGACGTTCGTGACATCGATTCAGGACCAGGTCGAAACAGTGCTCATGGGGATCAACAACTCCGATGACGTTGCGCGCAACGCCGCACTCGAAGCACTTCGACTGCGTCCTCCCGGCGCCGAACCGACCGAAGAGGAGTTGCTCGCCGGCACGCCGCTGCGCACCGTCGCCGAACCGCAGATTCACGTACCCGAGACGCCCGAAGAGGCGAAACCCAAGGTTCCGCGACCGCCCAAGGCACCCCAAGCGTCCGAGGTGCCAATGACGACGGTCCTCGACGACGACGCGACGGGAACGGACGTCGTGAACGAGATCTTCGCGCGACTTCGAAAGGCCACGCTCGAAGAACGCGGCGCGACGGCCCAGGCCCCTCGAAAGGCCCCCGCCGCGTCGAAGCCCGAGACGCCCACTGGCGAACTGTTCAAGCGTCGCGACGAAGCCCTCGAAGAGTCGTTGGCCGTGCTCACGCGAAAGGTGAAGCGCGCGCTGCAAGACGACCAGAACGTCATGCTCGATCGTCTGCGCGACGTGAAGGCCATGATCACGACCGAGCTCGAGGATGAGCACGAGCAGCGCGCCCGCTACGCCAACGCCGCAATCGACGCACTGACTGACGCCGCAGCCGCGGGCGTGCAGTTCGCCAAGGATGAAGCGGGGGTGCCGGGCGGTCCCGTCAAGGCGACTGAACTCAACGATTGCGCGGCGGACCTGGCGGTGACGATCGTCTTGGCGCTACGCAAGCGGATTCTCGCCGACGGCAGCGGTGACGGACCCGACCGGGCGAACGCCGCCTACAAGGAGTGGCGCGGTGCGCGCGTGGAGCGACTCTGCACCGACGCGGCCCGTCGGGCGTTCGAAGTCGGTGTCCTCGCGGCGTCCCAGGGTCGCGACGTCCGCTTCTACGTCGCGCCCACCGACGCGCCGTGTGACGCGTGCGCGCTCGATGCGCAAGCAGGTGAACGGCTCGCCGGGCAGGCGTTTCCCAGTGGCTCGAGCCACCCGCCACTGCACGCCGGCTGCGCGTGCGCCGTTATTCCCGTTTGAAAAACGGCCTAGGCTCGTCTCGTGCGTAGTCCGACTGATATCCCCTCACGTCCTCGTCGACTAGGCCGGTTCTCTCGTAGATTCTGGTTCGGACTCATCTTCGTCGTGCTCCTGATCGGCTTCCTTTCGCTGCGCAACCTCGCCGTGCTCTGGACCGATGAGATGTGGTTCTCGTCGGTCGGTCTCGGCAAGGTCTTCTCGACGCTGTTGATGGTCAAGGTCGGACTGGGACTCACCTTTGGTGCGATCTTCTTCTTCATCATGTGGGGCAACCTGTTGCTCACGGACCGATTCGGTGCGCGTGATCTCTCCTTCGATCCCGAGGACGAGATCGTCCGACGCTTCCAGAACGTGGTGCGTCCCTACGCGAAACGGATTTACGCCGCGATTGCCCTTGTCATGGGCCTTATCGCCGGGCTGAACGCCACCGGTCAGTGGCAGAAGTACCTCTTGTGGGCCAACAGCCAGCCCTTCCACGTCAAGGACGCACTCTTCCACAAGGACCTGAGCTTCTACATCTTCACGCTGCCGTTCATCTCGTTCGTCGTGACCTGGTTGCTCGTGTCACTGATCGTGGCGTTGCTGGTCACGACCGGATTCCACTATCTCAATGGTGGGATTCGTGCCACGAGGGTCACGCCACGCGTCTCGCCCAGGGTCAAGGCGCACCTCTCGGTGATCGGAGCCGGTATCGCGCTCATGAAGGCCGCGGGCTACGTCATTGCGAAGTGGGAGTTGGTCAATTCGACCAACGGCTACGTCCAGGGTGCCGGCTATACCGACGTCCACGCCCGGATGCCCGCGCTGACCATCCTCTTCTTCCTCTCGGTCGCCGCGGCACTCATTTTGCTGTCGAACGTCCGCCTGCGGGGTTGGTCACTGCCCGCGGTGGCCGTCGGACTCTGGCTCTTCGTGGCGCTGGTGATCGGCGTGCTCTACCCGACGATCCTCCAGGCCCTCAAGGTGAGCCCGAACCAGGACTCGCTCGAGGCGCCCTACATCCAACGAAACATCGAGGCGACGCGCGCGGCCTTCGGACTCGACAAGGTGACCTACAGCACGTTCGCCGGAGCGACCACCATCTCGGGCGCGACGATCAAGGCCGACTCCGCGACGCTTGACAACATTCGACTGTGGGACCCGGCCCAGGCCATCGCGCTTACGACCGTGACGAGACGTCAGTCGATTCGTGGGTACTACACGTTCACCACGTTGGGCGTGGACCGCTACTTCGTCAACGGCAAGTTGACGCCGGTCCTCATTGGCGCGCGACAGGTTGACGCCGCCAACCTGTCGTCGCCCAGTTGGGTGAACCAACACCTGCAGTACACGCACGGCATCGGCGCGGCAGTATTGGCCGCCAACGCGGTTGACTACACGACGGGCAACCCCAATTTCGTCGTGTCGAACGTCCCGCCGCAGTCCACCAACGGGATGCCCGTCTTGACCCAACCCGATGTCTACTTCGGCATCCACGACCCGGGCTGGGTCGTCGCCAATACGAAGCAGCCCGAACTCGACTACCAGGTGAACTCCGGCCCCAAGGCCGGGAGTTCGGTCGAGACGCACTACGCCAGCACGGGTGGCGTCGCCGTCGGCGGACTCTTCAGCCGTATGGCCTTCGCGCTGCGCCTGGGTGACTTCAACTTCCTCATCTCGAACCAGATCACGTCCAAGAGCCGGGTCATGTTCGTCCGCGACGTGCAGCAGATGGCCCAGAAGGCTGCACCCTTCCTCACCTTCGACTCGAACCCCTACGCGGTCATCGCGAACGGTGAGGTGCAGTACGTGCTCGACGGTTACACCACGACCGACCAGTACCCCTACAGCCAGAACGCCTCGGGCCTGAATGTCAACGAGGGCGGTCTTCCCTACAGCTTCAACTACGCCCGCAACGCTGTCAAGGTCGTCGTCAACGCCTACACCGGAGCGATGACGTTCTACGCGAACGATCCAAATGACCCGATCTTGAAGGCCTACCGCTCCGCCTTCCCGACGATGTTCCACCCACTGAGCCAGATGCCCCAAGCGATCCGCACCCACCTGCGCTACCCGACCGACCTCTTCTCGGTGCAGGCAGCGACGCTGGGTCGCTACCACATCGCGACAGCGAGCGCCTTCTACACCGCGTCAGACCGATGGGAGATTTCACCGACCACCGGTTCGGGTACACCCCGGCAGTCCCTCAAGCGCACGACCGTCACGAACAACGCGGGGAACGTCGTGTCGACCAATCTCTCGCCAATGAGCCCGGTCTACCAAGTCGGCTCACTGCCCTTCGCGAACCATCAACAGCTGCTCCAGACGATCGCCTACGTCCCGGCCGGCAATTCGAACACGGTCCAGGGACTCACCGCCTTCATGATCGCCACCAGTGATCCCGACGACTACGGACAACTACACGTCTACGTCACGCCGCGAGGCACGTCGGTGACCGGTCCGGTGCAGGCCGACTCTGAGATTCAACAGAACAGCGACGCGGCGCAAATCACCACGCTGCTCGACCAACACGGCTCGAGCGTGCTGCTGGGCAACAACTTGATGGTGCCGCTCGACCAGAGCGTCCTCTACATCCGACCGCTGTATGTCACGAGCACGTCGAACCCGCTGCCGCAACTGCGTTACGTCATCGCCGTCTTCAACCAAGACGTCGCGATCAAGCCGACCCTGGCCGGTGCCCTCTCGGCTGTCCTTGGCGCCAATGTCTCGACGGGACCGGGTGGCACCACGAATCCCGGCGGCGGGACACAGACCGGAAAGAGTGCCTCCTACTATCTCGATCAGGCGTCAGCCGACTACACGGCCGCCCAGAGTGCGCTCAGTGCCGGGAACCTCGGTGGGTACCAGTCCAAGGTGAACGCGATGAACCGCGAGCTGCAACTCGCCCAGAACGCACTCTCCGGTACGACGGGCACGTCAACGTCGACTACTTCGACCACCACGACCACGACGCCCCCATCGAAGAAGAAGAAATAGACATACACGTTCGTGCTCCGTCAGTGAATGGAGCGCAATCTGGGGCGCCAAGGAGTGCTGGTGTGAAAACCGCTAGAGTTGTTCACGCAACGCGGGGTGGAGCAGTCTGGTAGCTCGTCGGGCTCATAACCCGAAGGTCGCAAGTTCAAATCTTGCCCCCGCCACGAAACGAAGTACATATACGAAGTCGAAGGCCCAGGATTTCCCTGGGCCTTCGTGCCGTCCGGAACTCTTTTCGACAGGGATTTCGAACCGTCAGGTCCATAAACCCCTGTGCACGTGCACGTGCAGCACACCCCGCAGACTACGACCATTCCACCAAATGGGCCCGTCCGTTGGTGCTGTGATATAGGGAGTTCACCCTACCTCGGTGATCAAGCGGACTTTGGTTGCGTCTTTGAGATCGTTGAAAAGTAGTTGCGATCGTCCATAACCCCGTCGCGATTGACCATCAGCTAATCGATTTGGTTGTCTACGTTCGGCGCGGGGACCATCGAAAACGACGCAGCGAGACGAGCGTCGCTCCGACCCCCCAGAGCCCGATGACCAGTAGATCGTGCCAAGCCCAAGGTGAGACACCTTTGGGTATCTCGAACGACCGATCCATCGCAATCATGAGGTGTCGTACGGGTAGATAATTCGAAAACTTCGCGAGTCCTGAACCAGGCGGAAGAGGAAACCAAAGTCCGGCGAGGAAAAGCAGCACGAAGAAGACGATGCTGGTCACCGGCCCCGCGGCCTCCTGATTCGGCACGACGGAGCTGATTGCTACTCCCATCGCTGAAAAGCTCATGATGCCCAGGAGGATTGCGATAAACATTGCGGACCACGAAGTGGGGAAGTTGACGTGGTAGCCAAATCGACCAATCACCAAGAGCAGGAACGTCTGGACGAGTGCGACAATTGTGGTGCTGATGAAGATCGACGCGATGAGAACCCAGGCCGGAAGCGGGCTCAGTCGGAGCCTCTTCAAGAGTCCAGTCTCGCGGCGCACGACGATGGTGATAGCGAGAGTGGTGAACCCAGCTGCCATGACTCCGTAGGCAATGAATCCGGGCACGTAGTACTGAACGAGCCGAATGCCTCCAAGACTCGCGACTCTCTGGTTACCTGCGCTGGCGCCAAGCAACACGAGAAAGACAACCGAGAACCCCACGGTGAAGATGGCCCCCACTCGGTTGAGCCAGAAGAAGAGTTGCTCGAACTTTGTTTGATGGATGACGAGGCGCACATCGTGGAGCCAGTTCTTTCGCGTCACGATGTTGTCTTGAGTCGAAGTCACGTCGTCCTCGTTGAAGTTTCTTCACGATCTTGCCGCGTTAGGGAGAGGTAGATATCTTCGAGCGTCTCGCGCGCCACGGTGAGACCCTCGAGCACGAAGTTGTTAGCAATCGCCCATCCGGTAAGGGCGTGCAGTGTCAATACCTCTTCGCGTGTCTTTACTTCCACGATGTCGCCTTCTACGCCCGACGTTGTGATCGGCAAGTCTTTCGCCGCGACATTCGCAGGAAGCATGAATCGGATCGTGACCTCACCATCATTTCGACCGCCGAGGGACGCGGTCGGCCCCAGAGCCGCAATCTGTCCGTGTGAGAGAACGGCGACGCGTTGAGCCAGCGCCTCGACTTCGTCCATGTAGTGGCTCGACATCAACACCGTCGTGCCCTCCGAGGAGAGCAGGCGGATGAGATCCCAAGTCGTGCGTCGTGCTGCGGGGTCGAGGCCGGTTGTTGGTTCATCGAGAAACAAAAGTTCTGGGTTGCCAACGATACCGAGACCAATGTCGAGTCGTCGCTGCTGGCCCCCTGAGAGCCTCTTCACCTTGGCGTCACCCTTCTCGGACAGCCCCACCAGTTCGATGACTTCGTCTACGGGCCGGGGATTGGGATAAAACCCGGCGTTACGTTCGAGTACCTGGCGAACAGTAAAGAACGACTCAACCGCAAGTTCTTGAAGCACGACGCCGACGCGTTCGCGCAACCATCGAAGGTGCCGTCGCTCCCCGGGATCCACGCCAAGTACCTCGACGGCGCCGCTATCGCGTCGCAGGAATCCTTCGAGGACTTCGATGCACGTCGTTTTGCCGGCGCCGTTGGGGCCGAGAAGCGCAAAGATCTCACCTCGCTCTACATCGAAACTGACGTCGTCAATTGCCTTGAGGTTTCCGTAAGATTTGGCCAGATTGTTGACGCGTAGGGCGAGCGTCATGTGACTAGCGCACATCTTTCGCCAGACCAGCAAGCTTTGTCTTACGGTGCACTGGGCCGATTATAGAAGTGGATCGAGGCAAGTCATCGGAAAGGGTTTTCACCGGTGAATTCTCTATTTCTTCAAGATGGGCGATGCCAGTCAACTCGGTTGATTGGTCACACTGACTCCGGTGTTGCCAGCCTCCAGCCGGAGATTGTCGACGTCGGTCCCATGAACGGCGGCAAATTCCCAATGTCGGGCCTGTGCGCGCGGTAATTCTGACCGATGTTCAGTGCTTGACCGTTGCAGCACGGATTGATTTAATAGTCCGAAACAGTATTTCGTCTGCGAAAACGAAGTCTCGTGACGCTAAGACGCAGGCACAAACGGAAAGGGGTTCGGATGACTTTACGATGCACACCATTTCTCCTCTTTGACGGCAACTGTGCGGAAGCCATGGATTTCTATCACCGGTGCCTCGGAGGTGAATTGAGACTTACGAGACTGGGTGACTCACCCATGAGGGGACAACTTCCACCTGAGAAACATGATCGGATCATCAACGGCTACTTAAAAAGTGGTTCGTTCGAAATGTCAGCCACGGACTGGATGGCGTCACCCGCCTTTGATCCGGTGCAAGGTAATACTTCCGCCATTTTTGTCATGGGCGACCAAATTGACGAATTGAAGTCAGCGTTTGGCAATTTGGCAGAAGGAGCCGACCAATCGAGTTTTCAGGATCTCCACGAGTTGCCCATCGGAACGTACGGTCAGCTCACTGACAAGTTCGGTGTCCAGTGGATTTTCTTGAAGCCGCAAAACCAGGGTTGAAGATTCAGATCGGAGGGACACGACATTAACTCGACTTGTCACTCAGTCTCGGAACGCGAAGCGACGCGAACTGGTGAGGAGACCGTCAAGACTCACGTCAGTAGATTGCTCAACAAGCTCGGCCTGCGCGACCGCACCCAGGCAGCCGTAGTGGCTTACGAGTCAGGACTCATCGTCCCGAGCGGGAAGCGAGACCCAACGAGGTGACCGCTCCGTGATCCCACGTCACAAGAGAATCTTTGCCGTCATTATCCCTATCGAGGTGATCCTCGCTGCAGCCGCCTGGCGCGATCTGGCGACGCGAACTGATGACCAGATCCGGGGCAATCGACGCCTCTGGCGGATGTTCGTGCTTCTGAATCCGGGGAATTCGCTCTTCTACTGGCTGCTCGGGCGGCGGGCTGCACCGCGGTTGAAGCAGACAGACCGCTGAACTGCGGTCTGTCGCTCTCGAAAAATTACCGTCGGCGCAGGTTGGTAGTGATGACCCGTGAAATCTAACAGAATCTAATGATAACTAATAAAACTAACGAACTCTAATGCTACGTGCTAACATGATGGCATGCGCGATCCCTTCAAACCCTCGTTCGGAGTAGACCCACCTTTACTCGTCGGCCGCCAGGACCTTATTGAGACCTTTGTCGACGGTATAGACGCGGGTCCCGGAGCAATGTCGCGGGCCACGCTTTTTACCGGTCCAAGAGGTTCTGGGAAAACCGTTCTGCTTAATGCCGTCGAAGAGGAGGCAAAACAGCGAAATTGGCTCGTCATTCAAGAGACCGCCATCCCGGGGTTAATAAATCGGCTCACGGGTGAACACCTTCCAGGCATGCTGGCTCAATATGATACGAAGGCAGTGCGCCGCCACCTGAGTGGCGTGACCTTTGGAAAAGCGGGGGTCACTTGGACGAGTGAAGACATCCATCGCATCGTTCCCGGCTTACGGAACCAGCTTTTCCTTCTTGAAGACCTTTTATCCGAAAACGGCTTAGGTGTCCTTATCTCAGTCGATGAGGTCGGCAACGAAGCGCGTGAGGAACTTCGAGAGCTGACGACCACGATTCAACACGCGTTTCGAGAAAAGCGCGAAGTTGCATTCGTTGCGGCCGGATTGCCGGGAGCCGTGAGTGACCTGTTACAAGACAAGGTGCTCACTTTCTTGCGCCGTGCCGACCGCCATGCGCTCGGCGCGGTCGACATGACCGGCGTTCGAAGGGCGTTGCTCGAGCCTATAGAGAAGGCGGGTCGCTCTGTGGAAGAGGATGTTCTGCAAGTCATGGCGTTGGGTACTGCCGGTTATCCCTTTCTGATCCAACTGGTCGGGTCTTATGTTTGGCGCGAACATCCAAACGTGAACGCAATTTCGATGGAAGACGCCCTTCGTGGCGTGGACGCCGCTCACCGCCGAATGGGTGCATTGGTGCACGAACCATCATTAGTTGGAACGACAGAGATCGCACGAACGTTTTTAGTGCAGATGGCCAAAGACGACGGTCCAAGCCGTATGGCTGACATCAAGGAGCGAATGGGAGTCGACGGCAACTACGCAAGCCAATATCGGTTGCGCCTTATTGCTCAGGAGCTAATCAGACCAGTCGGACATGGCAAGGTTGACTTCGCGCTCCCGTATCTGCGGGAGTATTTGAAAGAACACGCAACGAACGACATCTAAGAAGTAGCAATGCCGGAGTACGGAGGTCCAGTCGGATGTGACGAATCTCATCGCTCGTCGCAGGATGGTCACCAACGTTATGAAGCTCATCGGACGAGAAGAATCCGACGTCGTCAACTGCTGGTTGCTGTGTCTCGGGAACGACCGCGCACGGATGCGATTTAACAGTCGAAGCCGTTGCACGCGATTTGCACACTTCAGTTCCCAATCAAGTGAAAGGCTGCTCGTAGGGCCCATCGGACATGTTCTGACGCGGACTCCTTGAGAATCCTCTGATTCCAGTGTTTTCGGGAAATATCAGCGCGGGATCGACGGGTGTATAGATTCGCGTTGGGGTGGCGAATCGTTCTGGAGTCGGGCTCATAACCCGAAGGTCGCAAGTTCAAATCTTGCCCCCGCCACCAAAGGGGCAGTGACGAAAGTTGCTGTGAGTAGTGAAGATAGTCCGGTCCGGGTAACCCTCGGACTGGACTTTCTTTCGTTTCGGGCGCTTCGGGTTTTCGCCATTCGGCCGAACCCATAATCTGAGTGAGACCTCGCCAGTGCCGCCGGTTCCCTTTTGGTGCCGTTCGTGATCTCGAGTGCCAAGTAAACATCGAAACTGGGTGGATCTCGTAGAAACTCCGTGACAACTCAAGAGTAAGGAGTCTTGAGGGAATACTGTATTCCTGTTATACTGTTTAACAGGAGGTATGCGAATGAACTTGATACACGAGTTTGTAACACCACAGAAGTCAGGTGTCATAAGTCTGCCGCCGCGAGTTCGAGAGCGACTCGGCGTTGGGCGTCCTGGAGTCCAGATTGAGTTCATCGAGACAAGCGACGGCTTCTCACTGCGTGCGGTAGTTCCCGTCCCGGCAGAGCAGCAATGGTTCTGGACCGACCGCTGGCAGGAAATGGAGCGCGAAGCCGACGCAGACATTGCGGCCGGTCGCATCCGCGGTGCCGAAAACGCAGAGGCATTCCTGGATCATTTCACGGCGAATTAGGTTTCGTTAATCGATGAGGTTTCAGTGGACAGAGTCATTCGGCCGCGATTGGCGAGGACTTTCCAAGCGGCACAAGAGCCTGTTTTTGGAGTCGTTCCCCGCGTTTTCGGATGCATGCGATAGTTGGGTGAACAAACGAACACCGTTCCCCTCCAGATTCCGAGTTGACGATGTTAAGGCAGCTCCGGGCGTTCTCGAAATGACCTGGTCGTTCTCAGGACCCGACGGAAGGGCAACCTGGCAATGGTCCTCCGTTTCAATCGAAGGTCAGGATTATCCCGCTGTCCTCTGGCGTCGAATCGGGCTCCACGAGATCTATAAGAATCCGTAAGCCAATCTCGTAACACTCCTTCATCGAGACGCTTACCTTTCTGTTCACTGATATAGAGGGCTCGACGGCACTCTGGCGCCGGCTCGGAGACGACGCATATTCGCGGGCACTGAGCGATCATCACCGAATAATCCGGAATGCTCTCAATTCTCACGAAGGACTTGAACAAGGAACCCAAGGCGACTCCTTCTTCTCGGCCTTCACTTCACCAACGGCCTGGTCGGACGCTCTACATTGGCTGGCAACCTTCCGTTGGCGGTTTTCGGACCGTTGTGATTGGACTGCAGGTTGCATTTGCGCCGTCGCTTTCTGATGGCATAGATGTTTCGTTTGGCGTACGACGTCCTCGGATCGCGCTTCGAATCTGAAGCAACTCGATTCATTCAGTGGCAGACGTGACACTAGATCTAGTTCTCTGGTTGATAGTGCATCTGATATCATGAGCCATGCGTACTTCTCGAGTGTCGCCCACGGTTGCGGGGAGTTTGCTTGCGTTGGCTCGCGTCCGCTTGAACCTGACCCAGCGAGAATTAGCAGCGCGAGCAGGCGTCGCACAGTCGACAATTGCCCGAATCGAGTTAGGGCGCGTTGATCCTGGTTTTGAATCAGTGCTCCGCATTCTCGACTCAGTGGGACTTGAGCCAAGAATTCAACTCGAAACTCGTGATGAACACGACCCGTTGTTACTCGAAAGGCATTCGAAGCGAAGCGACGCAGAACGTCAGCGAGTCGAAGAAAGGCACAGGGCAAATGTTGCCGGATTCAAGAACGCGCGATTGATCGGAAAAACCAATGAGCCAGGATCTAGAAGCAGAAGCGATAATTGAAGTCTTCAACACATTCGCGGTCAACTACGTGGTTATCGGAGCCTTTGCTGCTATTGCTCAAAACGTGCAAGTTCCTCCCACCATGGACATCGATTTTTACGCGGCTCGGGATCGACTCAATTTGGAGCGTCTGAGCAAAGCTCTCGATTCTCTAAAAGCAAATATTCGAGTCAATGATCGCGAAGAAGGAATTGCGTTTGATCGTTCACCCGAGTTCCTGGGGAGAATGCAAATGCTCAACTTGACGTGCGAATTCGGAGAGTTTGACATTCTGTTCCAAGCCAATGGGATTCGGGACTTTCAGGATTTGGAGACAAGGTCGTTGTCAGTATTGATTGGAAGGACGCAAACTCAGGTCGCTTCAGTTGAAGACATTGTACGGTCGAAGCGCGCCGCCGGCCGCGTTAAGGATTTGAAGGCTTTGCCGATATTTGAAAGGTTCTTGAGAGGACGAGACAACGATCTTGATCTCGGTAGATCATCGAATTCGACTCACCGTACGGTTTGAGATCTCTCCAGGCCCGCCTTCCCGGGCTCTGGAATTGGTTCGGCGCCGCTGAGTGGCTTGGGCGCTCCCCCCGCGCCCTTACCCTCAGCGGTGTCCTTTTCGCAGGAGCCTGGAGATGCCTACAGTTGATGATGACATGAAATCCCTTCAGAGTACGTATGCGGTTTTGTTGTCGGTGTTGATGGCAGCGCTCGCCGTTGCCGTGTTCATAGCGGTGGACGCATCCGATTCCACGTCAGCCCACACGCAGGTCATTACGGGAACGTTCATGGGACTGAGCATCGACGGAGGGAGTCTGGCCATTCAACCCGAGGGGACGAATTCGGGAACGTCCTACGCGTTCAGTAAAGACACCATGTGGATCTCTTCCACCGGTGTCGTGCATATGTCCGAACCCGCGACCTGTCTTCGGACGTCCAACAAAGGTCACAAGATAACGATCGGCGTGGTGTGGACGAAGCCACAGGGCTATGCACCGGGAATCTCACTCCTCGCGTACGTGCGATGTTGAGTCGCGGGTCTTAGGCGGATCGCATGGTGCCGTCGCGTAAGTAGCGTGCGTGCCACGAGAGTGACTCTTCGATCAGGTGCGGCGTGTGTTTGCCGGGGGACGTAGCGCTCGCGCGGTCGAAATAGTCCTGCAGCATCGGCCGGTAATCGGGGTGAGCGCAGTTGTCGATGATCTTCTGGGCGCGCCGGCGCGGCGCCAGGCCGCGCAGGTCCGCGACGCCCCATTCCGTGATGATGACGTGGACGTCGTGCTCGGTATGGTCGACGTGGCTGACCATCGGCACGATTGAGGAGATTGCGCCGCTCTTGGCGGTCGAAGGCGTGAGGAACATCGCAATGTAGGCGTTGCGGGCGAAGTCGCCCGAGCCCCCGATGCCGTTCATGATGCTCGAGCCCATGATGTGGGTGGAGTTGATGTTGCCGTAGATGTCGGCCTCGATGGCGCCGTTCATCGCCAAACACCCGAGTCGGCGTATCACCTCGGGGTGATTGCTGATCTCCTGAGGTCGAAGGACGATTCGGTCGTGGTACTCGGCGATGTTGGCGTGAAGATCGGCGGCCCCCTCTTCACTGAGTGAAAAGGCGGTGGCCGAGATGGTGTCCATCGTGCCCGAGTTCAACAGAGCCAGCATTCCGTCTTGGATGACCTCCGTGTACGCGGTCAGCGGACGAAACGGACCGCCGTCGAGTCCTCGAAGGACCGCGTTCGCGATGTTGCCAACACCCGACTGCAGGGGCAGGAGTGACGCGGGTAGGCGGCCCCCCTTCACCTCGTAGGCGAGGAACTCCAAGAGGTTCTCGGCGATGCGCTGCGAGATGGCGTCAACCGGTTTGAACGCCGTATTGCGATCGGGGGAGTTCGTCTCGACGACGGCCACGATCTTTTCCGGTGGACAGTGGAAGTAGGGAACGCCGATTCGGTCGGACGGTTGGAGTATCTGGATCGGCTTGCGAAACGGAGGTAGTGCCGTGCCGTAGTAGATGTCGTGCATTCCTTCGAGCGCGGCGGGCTGCCAGGCGTTCACCTCGAGGATGATGCGGTCGGCCATGTCGATCCACGTCTTGTTGTTCCCGACCGATGAGGACGGAATCAGCTCGCCGTCTTCGGTGATGCCAGACACCTCGATCACCGCGACGTCGAGGTGTCCGAAGGCCCCCTCCCAGACCATCTGCGCGACGTGCGAGAGGTGCATGTCGAGGTAGTCGAGCAGTCCGGCATTGATCTTGGCGCGACTCACGGGGTCGGACTGGTACGGCATTCGCATGCTGATCGCGTCGACCGCGGCGAGCGCACCATCAAGGTCGGGAGCTGTCGACGCCCCGGTCCAGACACTCACCGCGAATCGGTCACCGCGTGTGGCGGCTTCTTCCACACGTCGCACGAGCGCTCCGGGTACCTCCTTGGGATATCCGGCACCCGTAAAGCCGCTCATCCCGACATTGTCACCAGGACGGATGAATTGGGCGGCCTCATCGGGCGACACGACCCGACCCGCAATTGACGCGTTCTTGATTCGAACATGCTCTGCGGGGGTCACTTTGGAAGCCTAACGCTGGCCCGGTTGGGGGCTCGTCCCTACTTTGGCGTCCCTTGAATCGTCGCCACGCTCAGACTTGATGGAAGTATTGAGCACATGCACGCGATTGAATTGATCTTCGCCATCGGCTGGGCGGCGTTTTGGATCTACTGGTTCGCGATGGCATTCGCGGCGAAAAGGAGTCACGTCGCCTGGTCTCGTGAACTACGGGCTAGAGCAGTGATCCTTGTTGCGGTGATCGTCTTGATCCGTGGCGGAGCTTTTGGACATCACCAGCAAAATTCGGACCCTTGGCGTGCCGGCGTCGGTCTCGCGCTCTTCGCGTTCGGGTTGTGGTTCGCGATCTGGGCTCGCGTCCACATTGGGCGCAATTGGGGCACGCCAATGTCGAGAAAGGACGAGCCGGAACTCGTGACCAGCGGTCCCTATCGTCTGGTTCGCCACCCGATCTATTCGGGCATCTTGTTGGCGGGTGCGGGGACCGCGATCGCGCTCAACTGGATGTGGATCGTGCCCGTGGCGTTGATTGGGGCGTATTTCATCTACAGCGCGGGCGTCGAGGAGCGCTATATGACCGAGCAGTTCCCAGACACCTATCCGACGTACCGACGCTCAACCAAGATGCTCGTGCCGTTCATCTTCTGAAGGCAGTGTGTTCCGGTCACCGGTGACGTCATTGACGCTGAACAGCCCGACCAGAATCTGAACCCCGAGATCGAGGGTTACACTCGCTTTATCCCCCGGAAGCGAAAGCGAGAACGTGACCTACGTCGTTCAGAGTGAATCGCTCAGTAAACGCTACGGCGATGTCCTCGCGGTCGACGATCTCTCGTTCGCCATCGAAGCCGGAACGATCACCGGATTTCTCGGCCCCAACGGCGCGGGCAAATCGACGACACTTCGAATGTTGCTCGGTCTCGCCCGACCCACGAGCGGTCAATCGACCGTCTTTGGAACTCCCTACGACCAACTAAAGACGCCCGCACGGCGCATTGGTGCCGTGCTCGAGGCGACCGATTTCCACCCCGGACGATCGGGGCGAGATCATCTGCGATCGCTCAGTTGGGCCGTGGGCATCCCCGACACCCGAGTCGACGAAGTCCTCGCGCTAGTGGAACTCCAAGACGCGGCGAAGCGCCGAGTGAAGGGTTACTCACTCGGCATGCGTCAGCGCCTCGGACTGGCCGCCGCACTGCTGGGGGACCCCGATCTGCTCATTTTGGACGAGCCAGCAAATGGGCTCGATCCCGAGGGCGTGCGATGGCTTCGTGACTTCCTCAGAGACTTTGCGTCCGGCGGGCGCACCGTGCTCATTTCAAGTCATGTGCTCGCCGAGATCGCCCAGACCGTCGACCGAGTCCTCATCATCAATCATGGACGGCTCGTCACCGAATCGACGCTCGATGAGTTGACCGCCAAAGTGGGCGGCGCGGTACGCGTGCAGAGTCCCCAACTCGACAGCTTGGCCGAGGCACTCCAGCGTGAGGGAATAGTCACGACGAGGAGTAACGACCACGCGCTCTTGGCCCAGGGAACGACGAAGGAACATGTCGGCGACGTCGCGCTCGCTGCGGGCGTCGCAATCCATGAGCTCGTGACCGAAGGTTCATCGCTGGAAGAGGTCTTCCTCGACTTGACGTCAGGGACGGAACCACAGTGAGTCAGTTGCGGGCCGAACTACTCAAAATACGCTCAACGCGAACGACCATCGGCCTCTTGCTGGGGCTGATCGCCTTGGCGCTGCTCTTTACGATTCTGACGTGCACGTTGTCGCCCATCAACCAACTCATCACCGAACAAGATCAGGCGAGCCTGCTCAGTTTCGGCAGTATCGCGGGAGTCTTTTCCGCACTCGCGGGCGTCATGCTGTTCACGAGCGAGTACCGATTCGGGACCATCAGGCCGACGTCGCTGTTCAATCCGAATCGAAGTCAACTCTTCGCCTCGAAGATCACCGCCGGCGTCATGTCGGGACTGGTCTTCGGGGTCATTGGTGAGGGGCTCGTCTTCTCGATCGGTCTGATGATCTGGAAGATCCGTGGGGTTCCCATCCTCATGTCCGGCGCCAATGAGACTGAATTGATCGTCGGTGCCATCATCGGCACGGCGCTGTGGGGCGCCATCGGTGTCGCGGTCGGCTCCATCGTCCCCAATCAAGTAGGTGCCGTGATCTCCTTGCTGGCGTGGGGCTTCGTCGTAGAGAACCTGGTCTTTGGATTGTTGCCCAAGATTGGTCGCTTCTTGCCGGGTCGCGCGGCGGACTCGATGATGGGCCCCCTGCAAGACAAGTTGCTGCCCGGCGATGTAGGTACCGCCGTCGTCATTGCGTGGGCTGTCGTGCTCGGAGTCGTCGGGTTGGTAATGCTCAAGCGGCGTGACGTCAGTTAGGGCCACGCTTCGCGCAGTTGTTGCACCGATGGCCACGTCAATTCGAGATAGGTCCTGGCGTCGAAACCGGTGAGCCGTTAAATTGGCAACGTTCAGCTAGCAGGTTCCCGGGGGGGCGAGCATGACCGATACCGTGAGGGATGTCGCGTCGTCGACGCCCGACGGACCACCGCCGGAGCGGCCGAAGATCCAGGTCGTGCCGCTGAAAGGTCTGCCGATATCGGCGGCGGCCGTGATTCTCGTCACTCTGGCAATCGCCGGGAACTGGCAATGGGCCTTGGTCTTTTGCCACGTCGCTGGTGGCGGTCTCTGGACCGGCATCGATCTCTTCGTCGGTCTGGTGCTTGGACCGATTCTCGGGCGCCTCTCCATTGCAGCCCGGGCGGAATTCTCCGCGAGGTTCATGCCCAAGATGGTCATCATCATGCCGACGGTGGTCATGATGACGCTCGCGACGGGGTTTCAGATCGCCCGCAAGATGGGGAACCTCTACGCGAAGAGCCCGAACCACCCGTGGCTCATCGCGTCGTTCTGCGTCGTCGGTGTTATGGCCGTCATCGCCCTGGGCATCCTTGAACCGGCGAACATCGCCGTCCTGTTCGAGATGAACAAACCGGTACCCAATGGCGAGCTCATCGGGCGGCTCATGAAGCGATTCATCTACACCGCGGGCATCACGGGCATCATGCAGATCGCGACGTTGATCATCATGACCCGCGTGGCAACCCAGTGAGTCTCGATCAGTCGCCGCCTGTGCCAGCGAGCACGGAACGCTCGTATCCACCAATTGGCTGGCTGAGTACCGGCGCCCTCGCGTCGGTGATCATCGGTGGAATCCTCATGGCGTCGTACGCACCACGTAAGGCGCCCCTCGGCGCGGCTACGGCACTGCTCGTCGTTGGTGCTTTGTTGCTCCTGTCCGCGGGGGTGCTGCTGGCGAGCTTGAAGGAGTTTTCGCGCACGACGTTTCTTAAAGTCTTCAAGTGGGCGATCTTCGCCGACCTCGTGACGGCGGCCATGATCGAGTTCGCCTTCGTACGAGATCACACGAACGGTGCCTCACTGCTCATCGTGACCTGCATGCTGGCGGTATTCACGCTCAGCGTTCCAACGACAATCGCCTTCACGGTGGCTCGCTACGCCGAGGACTGATTCCGTCGTTCACCGCGTCAACTTGGTGGACTCCCCGTCGGGAACGTCGAGATCCCAGCGCACTCTCCGTACGGCGTTGTGGCTAGAACGGAACACCACACGTGACATAGACGCCGATGGCGGTGTTGGTTTCTTGATCCGCGAGTGAGCCGTCGCCGAAGGCTTGACACGTCACTGTCGCGTTGCGGCCATGGGTGTTGGCATGTACGTCGATGTACGGTGGCATACCGGATCCCTTCGGAAAGCCCGGACCGTCAGTGGTCGTGGTAGCGATCGACCACGGCAACTTGGCGTTCGTCACGGAACCCGAGGAACCATTTTGGTTGACATAGGTAATCGTCACCGTGGTGCCCCGTGGTCCGATGACCCGGTACACGTAGTTCGTCGGCGTGGGGTTCGCCAGGCCCTTGACATGGATAGGGAACGACGAGGCGTATTGGCCGTCCTCTGACTGCGTGGCCTCTCCGGAGCGAACCCTTGTCGCGCGGCTGACCAGAAACACTATGACCACACCAGCCACAATGATGCTCAACACACTGACCCAGAGTTTGTTTGACTGGTCGGGCGGTTGCACTGTTCCAATGTACCGTCGCGACGGGCTCGACCCGCTGACGAGTACGTGATGACCGAGGGCGAGTCGTGGAATGCTCGGCGTGGTCCGGCGCGGTATTCGCAAGTTACAATTTGCCATGATTGCGGCCAATATCTTTCGGCTCGGACAATGGAGTGACTTTTTTCTTCTAGTCGGGACCGGGGCCGTGACCCTCACCGGTCTGGTCTTCGTAGCGATGTCCCTCAACCTAAGAGTGATCGCGTACGGCCCAACGCACCGGAACCGAGCGATCAATACCCTGACCGGTCTGGCCCTGGTATTCATGCGCTGTGCGCTCGTACTGATGGCGGCGCAAAGCCATCAAGCAATCGGTGCGGAGCTGTTAGTGGTGTCGGCCATCTCGTTGGTCGTCTTTGGCAGGGGCTACGCCAGGGCCATCGCGACGGGCAACGGCCTGCGGCTCTCCCGGATCATTGGCGGAAGCCTCGTCCACCTGACGGAGATGGTTGGAGCGACGCTCTTTCTCCTTGGGCATCGTTTCGGACTCTACGTTGCAGCGGTCGGAATCGTCGTCAACACCTGTTACATGATCACGGCGGCGTGGTTACTCGTCATCGGCTCGTTTGATCAACAAACTGTGTAGTTACAACGCGCCGCGCTTGTCGGCAAAAACCTTTTCGCGGTAATAGTCCTCATCTTCACTCGAATGTAGATTCCATTGCCATCGAAAAGTTCCGGCACTGTGAGCGCGTTGTTGTTCCAGTTACAGTCGGACCATGGCGCGAGAGACAGTCACCGGATATTGCTGGCCCCAATCTGTTCGCCAGGGAGAAGAGGTTGGGCTTCACATGTCGTCGTCGGGCGCACGACCGGTTCGCGTCGAAGTCGCGCGCGTGGGCGCTCAACGAGAGGTGGTGTATCGCTCGGCGTCGGTCGCGACCGAAGAACACGAGACGCCGAGGACTTCGTCGTCGACTGGTTGTGGTTGGCCCGTAGCGCTCAGGGTTGACGTTGACCCTTCGTGGCGCTCGGGCTATTACGAAGTGGTGATGGAGATCGACGTTGGCGACAAAGTGCGCCGCGACTACGCGTTCTTCGTAGTGCGACCGACATCGAAGGAGCGGATTGTCATTGCCTTGGCCACCAACACCTGGCACGCGTACAACGATTTTGGCGGGATGAATCTCTACACCGGTGGAACGCACGTCTCCATGCAACGTCCCATGGCGCCGGGCTATCTCCACAAACCAATGGGCAAAGGTCGTCGGGTGACGGGCACCGGTGCCCCCGACCCGCAGAACGCCGCCCACGTGGGGTATATCCAGTTGAACCATCTGTCGAGCTACGCGGGGTCCGCGGGATGGCCCGACTGGGAGCAACCCTTCATTGCGTGGGCGGAGCGTGAAGGTTTTGAGATCGGCGTCTGTACGAACGCCGATCTGGAGGAGCATCCCGAAGTATTGGATGGGGCGAGTCTGTACTTGTCAGTCGGTCACGACGAGTACTGGTCAAAAGGGATGCGCGACACCGTCGAGCAGTTCGTCGCCCGGGGTGGTAATGCCGCCTTCTTCTCGGGTAATACGTCGTTGTGGCAAGTCCGTCTGGAGGGCGACGGAGACGTGATGGTGGGCTACAAGGGATTCTTCAAGGACGATCCGCTCATGGGGACACCGCGCGAGTCCGAGGTCACAACGTTCTGGTCCGACGTCATCGTCGCTCGACCGGAGAACACGATGACGGGGGTGACTTTCACTCGGGGCGGCTATCACCGCATTGGACGCAACGTAACGGCGGGTCTCGGTGGCTACACCGTGCATCGTGCCGGCCACTGGATCTTCGACGGCACCGGACTGGGCTACGGAGAAGTACTCGGATCGAACGCGACCGTGGTTGGTTATGAGTGTGATGGGTGCGCGTTCACCTATCGAGACGGGCTGCCGTACCCCACGGGAGAGGACGGCACACCAGCGTCCTTCGAGATTCTGGGCACGTGCCCGACCCAGCACTTCACCCGAGAGACCGCGCCACGTCCCCCGAAGCCGGGCGAGCCGAGCGAGTTGGAGTACATCGCCGCTCGGGTGTTCGGCACGCGCGATCCCGCGGCGATGGACCGAATTCGACACGGCCACGCGGTCTTGGGTGCGTACACGAACGAAGCGGGGGCGACGGTCGTTACCTCGGGGTCAACCGATTGGGCGCACGGTCTGGCCGAACGCGATCCCCAGATCGAACAGATCACACGCAATGTACTGACGAAGCTCGGTTAGGGACGCAGCGTTTTTCGTCGAATCACCACAAGAGTTCGCTTCGTCACGCATGTCCGATGTGAAAAAGTTTGCACGTGCTGCACTTGTAGGCGCTCATTGATTGATGTGTCGACGCTGACTGTTTTCTCGCCGCTTCCTGCGCGGCATCCATTGAGGCGTAGCCGCGCTTCGGCGTGCCGTTGGCATTGATGTGGCTCGCGGCCGTTCGCCGAAGCGACGTGCCGCCCGATCGCTTCGCCTCGGAGGTGCGCGTAAGCCCGTAGATCGCGAGAGCGATGAGGGCCAGAATGACGATGGCGACGAGCAAACTTCTCCTATCTCTGAACGAACGGTGCCAGTACCTTGCGATTCCTGACCGAGCACGCGTAGTGATCGATTCCGATTCCCAATCCCATTTGACGCTGTGCACAACGCTAATCTCCACGTCCGACGTATGACTGAGCGAGCACCCACCCAACGCGCGGTCAACACTTCAGGGCCCCAACGCGATGGCCAACGTTCACGGTTTGACGGCGACCGAATTGGGCAGGTCTTGTGCAGACGTAGAGAGACCTGTGCATTCACCTTGTGAGAATTGTGGTTCGGGTCTCAGGAGGGCACATGATTCGAACAACGCTCAAAGGTTTTCGGCTTTCCGCGACTCTGATCGCGGCCATCGCCGTCGCGACGGTGGTGCTTCCCATTGCGAGCTCTACGGCGACCGCGACTTGGACGCTGGCACCAGCGCCGCCGCCGACGGGTGGCTGGACGTCGGTGGTCTTCCTTCATGGCGAGTGGATCGCCCTTAGTTCGAGTGGCCAACTTGCCGTCTCCAAGAACGCTTCGACGTGGAACGAGCAGTCGGTACCTCTGGGTTCGTGGCGAAGCGCCGCCTACGGCGCCGGTCGCTTCGTCGCCCTTTCATCGGCGAACGCGGTCCCCGACGAAATGGTCTCTCAAAACGGCGTTGCGTGGTCGACGCAGGCCGGGCCTCCAGGTACACCCCAACAGGCGGGCCACCCAAGTCTGATGGGCGAGTGGACGGGAATCACGTACGGTCACGGACTCTTCGCGGCAGTCAGTTCCGTGGGCACGGTCGTCACCTCCACGAATGGGATCACCTGGGTCCGACGTTTCTGGCGTCCGCAAGACGATTTCACGTCGATCACCTACGGAGACGGACGCTTCATCGCCGTTGACGCGGGCGAAGGCGACGTGATGATGTCGATGGATGGAACGCACTGGAGCCTCATTCGCCATCCGTTGACGGGCGCGATTCCCGCGCCAGCGGGTGGGTTGCACTTCAGCGCCGTCACCTACGGCAACGGAAACTTCGTGGCCTTCGGCTCGTCGTCGGGATCTGGGTACGTCGCGACCTCCGTGTACGGCTACGTGTGGGCACTGAACCAGTACTCGCCGGCGCAGGCCATTAGCGGTGCCGCGTACGGTTGTGGAACCTTTGTCGCCGCCGGTCAGACGGCCGCCTCGACGGCCCCGATCATCACTTCGAGCACGGGTGCCGCGTGGACGTCGAGCAACGTGGCGACGCCGGCCGCCGCGGCGTGGACGTCCATCGCGTACGGAGCCGGGCGCTACGTCGCGGTCGACGCGGCGGGGGACATCGCGCTCTCACGCAGCGACGCCAACTGTCGGGCGACGACACCCTCCCCACCACAACAGGTGTCGGGCAACATCCATAATGGTGAGGTCTGGACGTACATGCACCCGCCATCGAGCAGCGGTGCCGCGCCGGTGCTGGGTTACCGAGTCGCGATCACCGACGGTGTCACGACGAGGTACTGCGGTGCGAAGGTCTACTTCGAGCCGAACTGCATCATCAAGGGACTGAAGAATCACCAGATGTACTGGGTGAGCACCCAGGCGTTCAATCGCTTCGGGTACTCGGCGCCCACTGACCCCGAGTTCGTGATCCCCGTTGCGGCGTGGAGCCTCGACGCCACAGCGCCGGCCGTCGTGGCCCCGGCCCCGGCGCACGTACAGATCACCGGCGTCATCGCGAACGGCGAGGGTATCTATCCCACGACCGTCGTCTCGATCCATTTCGGCTCTCTTCTCGTCGCCTGTCGTCCCAATCCCTTTGGTGAGTGTGCGCTGAACGTGGCGAATCCACCGGTTGGCACGCAGCCGATGTACGCCACCTATTCGGGCTACGGCCGCTCGTATCGCTCACCGACCTACGAGGTCAGGGTCGCCCCCGTCTGATCAACGACGCGCACTGCGATTCGAACAGTCCCGTAGCGCGGTCCCTCGACCTTGGTCGCGCTGGGCGTGATAGGTGTTATATCCGCGTTTGATCGATATTCGTGACTACCGAAGGGAACCTTCCATGTCTCCATCCATCCTCGACCTCTTCCGCCTCGACGACAAGGTCGCGATCGTCACCGGGGCGTCATCGGGACTCGGCGTCGCCTTCGCCACGGCGCTGGCGGAGGCTGGGGCGGACGTCGTGCTCACGGGTCGGCGTACGAATCGACTCAATGAGACCCGTGCGCTCGTTGAGGAGCGCGGTCGGCGTGCCCTCGTGGTCACGGCCGACGTCGCTCGTCCCGAGGACGCGCAGGTCGTCGTCGAAGCCGCGATGCAGGAGTTTGCCCGCGTCGATGTCCTCGTGAACAACGCCGGCAAGGGCACCGCGGTGCCCGCGACTCGTGAGACGTCGGAGCAGTTCCGCGAGGTCATCGACATCAACCTCAATGGGAGCTACTGGATGGCGCAGGCGTGCGGGCGCGTCATGCAACCGGGCAGTTCGATCGTGAACGTGTCGAGCATCGCGGCGTTATCGAGTGGCGGCCTTCCCCAGGCCGCGTACTCAGCCAGTAAGGCCGGTCTCATCGGACTCACCCGCGACCTCGCCGTGCAGTGGACGGGCCGCAAGGGTATCCGTGTGAACGCGTTAGCGCCCGGATTCTTTCCCTCGGAGATGACCGACCAATTTCCCGACGGCTACATCGAGAGTTGGTTCGACCGGATTCCTTCGGGCCGCGCGGGCGACCCCGACGAGCTCGCCGCGGCGATGGTCTTTCTCGCTAGCCCGGCGGCGGGCTACGTCACCGGTACGACGCTCGTCGTCGATGGCGGCCTCACCGCCTTCTGACGTCGAACGGTTCGTCCAAGGGCAGTCGAGACTTCCTAGGACTCGACCACGTCGCTGCGATGGGGGAGCACCCAACCCGGCCGAGGAAAGTGGCAGGTGTAACCGTTGGGATAGTTCTGGAGATAGTCCTGATGTTCGGGCTCGGCCTCCCAGAAGGGACCGACCGGCTCGACCTCGGTGACGACCTTGCCCGGCCAGAGACCCGACGCCTCGACGTCGGCGATCACGTCGAGCGCCGTTCGGTGCTGGTCCTCGTTGACGTAGTAGATCGCCGAGCGATAACTGGTACCCCGGTCATTGCCTTGGCGATCCTTGGTCGTGGGGTCGTGAATCTGGAAGAAGAACGCGAGGATGTCGCGGTACGTCGTCACGGTCGGATCGAAAATGATCTCGATGGCCTCGGCGTGGGTCCCGTGGTGTCGGTAGGTGGCGTTCGCCACGTCGCCGCCCGAGTAGCCGACGCGGGTCGTGAGGATGCCGGGACGCTTGCGCAGCAGGTCCTGCATTCCCCAGAAGCAACCGCCAGCGAGGACGGCAACTTCGGTGTCCTCGCTCATTGGGCGACCTCCTCGGTCGACGCGGCCTGATCGAACAGAGTGATGTACTCGCCGTACCCTTGGGCTTCGAGGTCGGCGAACGGGACGAATCGAAGAGCGGCGGAGTTGATGCAGTAGCGCAGTCCGCCCTCTTGCACCGGTCCGTCGTTGAACACGTGTCCGAGGTGGCTGTCCCCGTGGCTGGAACGAACCTCGGTCCGGTCCATGCCGTGACTGCGGTCCACAATCTCAACCACGTTGTCCTTCACGATGGGCGTCGTGAAACTTGGCCAACCGCACCCGCTATCGAACTTCTTGGTCGACGTGAACAGCGGTTCGCCCGAGACGATGTCGACGTAGAGGCCCGCATCCTTGTGATCCCAGAACTCGTTGCGGAACGCGGGCTCGGTCGCACTGTGTTGGGTGACTTCGTACTGTTGCGGGCTCAATTTGTCGATTGCGGCCTGGTTTTTCTCGTAGGTGTTGCTCACGCGAACTCCTTCTCTCTTGGCGTCCAATTCCTAGGGGATCGCCTTCATAATCGTACTGACGAGGACATTTTTCGTTACAGATCGCCGCGATCGACGACGAGCCGTCGCGCCGGCTCAGCGTGGGCCAACGCCGAAACGCTGTGGTTTCAACGGGTCCCACGCTGGCGTGTAAGAAATGGACGGAGCCGGGAGTAAAGGGGTGTCAGAGACCAACCCATGAACTCACCTCATACCGACCCCTTGGCTTTCGAGCGACTGTTCCGAGAGCACTACGCCAGCGTCGCTCGCTACGTCGCGAGGCGACTGCCGCGAGAGAGTCGCGACGACGTGGTGGCTGCGACGTTCGTCGTCGCGTGGCGCAAGTTTGACATCGTAGAAGGACCGAATCTGCTGTGGCTCTATCGGATCGCCGGTTATGAAGTCGCGCACGAACGGCGTCGTCTGGCCCGACACCCGCAGCGAGAGATCCTGGGGGACCTGGAACTGACCGACTCTCTCCCACTCGAAGAGGTCATCGACTTGGCCTTCGCGTTCACTCAACTCAGTGAGGAAGACGCCGACCTGTTGCGAATGATTCACTGGGACCAGCTGGATCGATCGGATGCGGCTGAACTCCTCGGCTGCACGGTCAACACGCTCAATGTTCGCTATCACCGCGCAAAGGATCGTCTCGCCACGGCGATCCGATCGTCGCACGCTGTTGTCGAGCGTCCAGAGAATTCCAAGGAGAAAAAGTGAACAGCAACGACCTCGACGTATTGATTGACTCGCTCGATCCAGTCACCGCACGCATGTCGTTCGAACTCGACGCACATCGTGACGACGTGTGGCGCCGCGTCGCGACGTCTACGACCACGCCGCTAAAACGTCGTCGATATTCGCGAATGGTCGTTGCGAGTTCTGTCGTAACCCTGTGCGCCGCTACCGCATTGATCATCGGTCTCCTACCTGGCACCACGACTCTCAACGCGGCGGCGGCGACGTTGGCACGGGCGGCGCAGCGCGATGCCGGCAATGCCACTCTTCCGCCGTTGGCGAGTGGGCAGTACTACTACCAGTCTTCGTTCGTCAGTCAAACGTGTGGCTTTGCCGGACTGGCCACTCCAACTGATCCCTCCCCACAATGGATTGATTTTGTCACCACTGGTACGAGGGAGACGTGGACGGCGTCGGGCGGAACGGGCGACGTGCGCCTGTCGCCGAATCCGACGGGCGTGGACGGCTCAGGCTTCGCAACGCCACAGGACCAGGCGAGGTGGATTGCTGAGGGTAGGCCCTACAACGTTTGCGATCAAGCCAATCCGGTCAGCTCCACCGCCCCGCTGGGTGGCTCCCTCACGGGCTACGACGGATTCGGCTACATCCTCTCGGTGAGTGCGAACACACAACTGACCGCGGGTACGAGTGTGAACAACCTCCCAACCGACCCTTCGACGCTGTCGCAAATGTTGGCCGACGGTGAGATCAACACCGATGGTTCGCTGCAAACATCGCCCCAGGTTTGCCCCGTTGGTTCGCCCAGTACCACCAGCGCGGTTGGCTGCAGCGTCGAAGAGCAAGCCGAACTGATCACGCAACTGCTGCAACTGCCCGACGCGTCGGCCAAGTTGGGATCGACGCTCTACGAAATTCTGTCCCAACTGCCGGGCAGCGAACTCGTCGGACCGGCGACCAATGCCTACGGTCAAGTTGGTACGGAGATCACCGAGCCGCTGGGCCAATACGAGTTATTAAAGGTCGTGGTGAACACCACGAGCGGCGCCCTGCTCGAGACGGAGGTGACGTCGATGCCCGCGTTCGCCGCGCTGCCGTTTACGGTGCCGCTAGACGTCAAGGCCTCGTATGGCACAATTGAGGTCGTGAATGGTTCCGGCGTTCGACCCGGTGCGCAGCCAACGCCATGACGAAAGAATCCATGCGAATACTGAAGTGGTCCTCCGCCAAGGCGAGGTTGCTCCTCGTGCTCGTCCTCGTTGGGAGCGGCGCGGTGATGGCGGTGACGCCAGCCGGCGCGTCAGCCACGTCACCGACACCGGCCTCCGCCGCCATCCTTCGCGACATCTCCAGCATTCCGGCGACTGAGTTCAACGCAATCGGTGCCGCCTCGATCGTCGCTCCGACGCATATCAAGAAGCAGTCGATGTTGACGGAAAACAAGCTGCCCGAGGTCCTCTACGTCGGCGCCGAGTTTTGTCCATTCTGCGCTGCCGAACGTTGGTCGCTCGCGATCGCGTTACTGCGCTTTGGAACGTTCAAGGGACTGAGCACGATCGCATCCTCGCCCACTGACATCTATCCCAGTACGGCGTCATTGGATTTCCACGGTGCGGTGTTCACCTCGTCGTATCTGGCGTTCACCGAAGTCGAGGTTGAAACCGTGAATCACCAGCCGCTCATGACCCTGACGAAGGCGCAGAACGCTCTCGTGAACAAATACGACACGCCAAAGTGGGTACCCGGTCTCACCACGTCGGGTTCAATCCCCTTCGTCGATTTTGGTAACCGCTTCTTGCAGGTCGGATCCAATTACAGTCCCTCGTTGCTGGCCGGACTTAAGGCCAAGAAGATTGCCAGCGACCTGAGCGATCACAACAGTTCGGTGACTCAGTCAATTGTCGCGACGGCGAATCAACTCACTGCGGACATCTGCGTGCTCACCAAGGAACAGCCCGGCAAGGTCTGTCTCAGCCCCGGTGTCGAGAGTGCGGACGCCAAACAGGGACTCCCTCACTAGTTCCGCGGGCCCGCGTCGCGACTTGAAGTGCGAAGACCGTCCGGGTCGTCGCGTCTCGCACGGACGTCGGTGGACTGACCGCGTCATGCACACGTAAGTGCCGTCATTTATGGTGACGACATGGAACTTGAATTCAGCGGCGACGTCTTTGAGTGGCGCGGACCAGCACCGTTCCATTTCGTCATGGTGCCCGACGAGGAGAGCGCGGAGATTCAGGCGACGGCAGCGCTCGTCACCTACGGCTGGGGCATGATTCCCGTCGAGGCACGTGTCGGATCGACCGACTTCGCCACGTCGCTGTTTGCGAAGGACGGAGGCTACGTCGTACCGCTGAAGGCAGACGTGCGCAGAGCGGAGGGGATCAACGTGGGCGACACCGTGACCATCCGCCTCGGCATCGCGCTCTAACGTTCGCGGGCTCGTGCAGTCCCTCAGCAACGTTCATCCGTCGGCGGTGACCGCCTTCAGAGCGTTGAAAGAGTCGCGCATCAACTCGGCCAGTGTCCGTTGCTCCGCGGGTGCGACCCATCGATCGAAGCCAATCCGGAAGATGGTGATGGTGACCTCGCTCGTGAGACTCGCAGTGGGCTCGGGCACGCCTCGCTCGCGCAATGCACCGGCGACGGCGGTTGAGAGTGACGCCAGTTTGATGAGCTCGCGCTCGCGCAACTCAGCACTGGCGGAGATGATGGCGTGGCGTTGGCGCGCCCCCTCACGGCGATCGTGAAAGAGAGCACCGGTGGCGTCGAGAGCGAGCATGGCGGCATCGATTGGTGACGCCAACGGGGGGGCGTTTCTCACCGTGTCAACGAAGAGGTCCTGGAGCGCCCCGGCCCCACTGAACAGGACATCGCGCTTGTCCGCGAAGTGTCGAAAGAACGTGCGCTCGGTCAGCCCCGCGCGTTCCGCGATCTCCGCGACCGTCGTCTCGTCAAAACCGTGCTCGCCGTAGAGGGCGAAAGCGGCCTGTTCGAGCCGTCCGCGGCTGTCGGGTTCCCATCGCATAGCGCCATCGTAGTTCTCGTTGACAGTGACTGACATCATTGCTATAGTGATGACAGTAACTGACATGAGTGCAGTGCTGGATTGGGTCATGGGGACCCAATGGACAGAAAGAGGAGCGTCATGAAGGTATTTGTCACAGGTGCATCGGGTTGGATCGGCCGAGCGGTCGTCCCAGAACTCCTGGGCGCTGGTCACCAGGTCGTGGGCCTGGCCCGATCCGATGAAGCGGCGTCGCAGCTGGCGAGCGCGGGGGCCGTCGTGCTTCGCGGGACGGTGGACGATCTCGACGTCCTGCGCGAGGGAGCACAAACGTCCGACGGGGTGATCCATCTCGCCTTCAAACACGACCTCGCGTTCTCGGGTGACTTCCAGGGCGCGGCCGACGCCGATCGACGCGCGATCGAGACCTTCGGCGATGCGCTCGCCGGAACGGAGCGACCGTTCGTGATCGCCTCAGGGCTGCTCGGTCTCACGCCGGGACAGGTTTCCACGGAGGACGATGGCCACGGGATTGACCCTTCGACCTCGAACGCGCGAGGACCTTCACAGCGACACGTCAACGCCGAGATCACGCTGGGCTTCGCCTCACGCGGTGTTCGCTCATCGATCATGCGACTGGCCCCCACCGTCCACGGCGTCGGCGACAATGGCTTCATGGCGAGCGTGGTCGCGATCGCTCGGGCCAAGGGCGTCTCGGGCTACATCGGCGACGGAACGAATCGTTGGCCCGCCATCCACCGCGACGACGCGGCGCGCCTCTTTCGACTGGCGCTGGAGAGTGCTCCGGCCGGTGCGACGTTGCACGCGACGGCTGAGGAAGGCGTAGCCCTTCGTGATATCGCCCAGGTCATCGGTCGCCACCTCGATGTCCCGGTCGTATCGATCGCACCCGAGGACGCCGCGGCGCACTTTACGTGGCTCGCTTCGTTTCTCGCGCTCGACAGTCCCGCGTCGAACGTCCAGACGCGTGAACTGATGTCGTGGACGCCCACGCACCCGAGCCTGCTCGAGGACCTCGACGGTGACTCGTACTACGCGCAGCCGTCCGCTTGAACCGAGTGCGTCGGGCCTAGGGGACCGTTGACGCAATCGCGTCGAGTTGCGCGACGTCGTCGCTGGAGAGCGTCAGCGACGCGCCCGCGACGTTCTCATAGAGGTGTGCCCTCGATGACGTGCCCGGAATGAGCAGAATGTTGGGCGAGCGTTGCAGGAGCCACGCAATCGCGACCGTCATCGGGGCGACGTCGAGGCGAGCCGCGACGCCACTGAGGGCGTCGGACTGCAGGGGCGTGAATCCGCCGAGCGGGAAGTACGGCACGTAGCCAATTCCCTGATCGTTGAGAGCGACGATCAGCTCATCATCGACGCGATGGGCGACGTTGTAGAAGTTCTGGACGCACACCACCGGCGCGATCGACTGTGCTTCAGCGATCTGCTCCGCGCTGACGGTGCTGACGCCGAGGTGACGGATCAGACCCTGTTGTTGCATCTCGGCGAGCGCGGTGAACTGTTCCTCGAGCGACTCCGGTTCGGCCGCCGCGAAGCCGCCGAATCGCAGGTTCACGACGTCGAGCGCATCGAGTCCCAGGCGGTCGAGATTGTCGTGCACGGCGCGTCGGATCTCATCGGGCGTGCGCGCGTGGTGCCAGTTGCCGACTTCGTCGCGACGGGCCCCGACCTTCGTCACGATGACGAGATCATCGGGGTACGGGTACAACGCCTCCTTGATGATTTCGTTCGTGACGAACGGGCCGTAGAAGTCACTGGTGTCGATGTGCGTGATGCCGAGTTCGACGACGGCACGCAAGACCGCCACCGCTTCGTCGCGGTCCTTCGGTGGCCCGAAGACGCCCGGTCCGGCGAGTTGCATGGCGCCGTAGCCCATGCGCGTGACGGTGAGTCCGTCCGCCAAGTCGAACGTTCCGCCGAGGTCTGTGGTCGCTGTCATGGTGATTCCTTTCGTGTGCGTGGCTGCACGGTCGATCGTCGTGCGCGAGCGATGGTTCGAGCGGTTCGTACCTCGCGTCAGCAAAGTTGTCGCCGTCGCCGTTGACGTTACCGGGATTCATCCACCTCGGCGCCTTCAGCATCGTGTGAATGGGATGGCGATACTGAGAGAGTGGAAGAACCATCGACGAGTGCCAACGACGTGACCCTGCGGACCTACCAAGAGTCGGCCGACCAGTGGATGAACGACAGCCGACGCTCGGGCTCCTGGTTCGAGGTCGTGTCGCTCATTGACGACATGGTGGCCAGCCTTCGAGCGCACGCGCGCGTCCTGGAGATCGGCAGCGCCTCGGGGGAGGAGGCGAAGGTGATGGAGTCGCGAGGTCTCGACGTTCGCCGAAGTGACGCCACGCCGGCGTTCGTCGACGCGCTTCGACGCGCGGGTCACCAAGTCGACCAACTCAACGTCATCACTGACGCACTGGGCGGTCCGTGGGACGCCATCTTCGCCAACGCGGTCTTTCTTCACCTGGAGCGACTCGATTTCGCCCGGGTCTTGGAGAAGGCCTTCGATGCGACCAGTGGCGAAGGTCTTCTCGTCTTCAGTGTGAAGGAGGGCGTGGGTGCCGAGTGGGTCACGAAGAAACTGAACGGGCCGCGCCACTTCACGTACTGGAGCGAACCGGACCTCGCGGCGGTCATTGACGACTCTCGCTGGACGCTGCGCTCGATACGCCACGTCGACGGGGACGTGGACCAGTGGCTGTTCTGTATCTGCGCGAAGTCCTAGACACGCTGCGTCGTCGAGAAAACCGCGCACCGACCTCGTTACTGAGAGGTCGGTGCGCGGTTGCACTCGTTCGTCTGTCGACGTCGTCGTGAACGGCTATTCGCTCAAGAGGAGGGGAATCATCTCCTCGGCCGCCTCGCGCGCAGTCGGCGCCAGGTTCGAACGAGTCGGGCGGACCCCGACGTAGGCGACGAGGAACGCCACCACGATGATGCCGGCACCGACGCTCAGCGCGTCGGACGTACCGTGCGCCGCCGCGATGCTGGTGAGCACGGCGACGCCGAGGGCCCCGCCGGTCTGCTGCATCGTCTGGAGCATTCCCGAGGCGGCGCCGGCGTCGGCTCGAGGGACGCCGCTGAGTATCGTCACGCTCAGTGGCAAGAAGCACGAACCGGCGCCGATGCCAAAGAGGGCCAGGGGACCGAACAGGCTCTCGACGTAACTTTGCGACGGCGCCGCCCGGGAGATCCACAACGTGGCGACGCCAATGGTGACGAGTCCGAAGAGCAGGATCGGACGCGCCCCGACGCGCGCCACCAACTTCGGTGTGATCCGCGAACTCGTGAAGATGAGTGCGGTCATGGGTAAGAAGGCGAGGCCGGTCTCGATCGCGCTGAAGTGCTTGACACCCTCAAGGAACTGACTGGTGAAGAAGAAGACGCCGTACATGACGGCCGGTACCAGCATCATGGTGAAATAGGCCGGCCCACGAAGACGGTCGGTGACCAGTCGCATCGGTAGCAGCGGCTGTACTCGCGTCCGCTCGACCCGCACGAAGCTGACCAGCAGCGCGACACTGAGCACGAAGGATGCGGCGGTGATCGAGGTCGTGCCGTGTTCCGCGATGCGGATGAAGCCGTAGATCAAGGTCGCGAGTCCGCCCGTGACCAACGCGGCGCCCGCGACGTCAAGGCGTCCACCGTTGCGTGGCGGCTCAGGAACGAAACGTGGGGCCAGGAGAATGATCACCAGGCCGATGGGTACGTTGATGAACATCACCGAACGCCAGGACACCCACGAGGTCAGTGCCCCGCCCAGGATCAGACCGAGTGAGCCGCCGCCGGCCGAGACCGCGGTGAAGATGCCCAGTGCCCGGTTGCGCTCGGGACCCTCTTCGAAGGTCGCGCTGATCAGACTCAACGTGCTCGGCGCGGCCATCGCGGCCCCGACACCTTGGAGCCCTCGCATCAGGAGCAGCATCGTCGCGGACGTCGCGAGGCCCGCGAAGAGCGAGGCGACCGTGAAAATGGTGAGTCCGATCATGAGCATTCGCCGCCGTCCGAAGACGTCGCCCGCCCGTCCACCGAGGAGGAGCAGTCCGCCGAAGGCGAGGCTGTAGGCGTCGATGACCCACGAGAGGCCGGCGGAGCTGAAGTGCAGCGAGTGTTTGATGGGCACGAGGGCGATGTTGACGACGGTGGCGTCGAGAACGACCATCAGCTGACAGGTCACGATGACGGCCAGCGCGATCGAAGCGGCCCTTTTTTGGGCGTGAGAGGTGAGAGGCACGTTGTCTCCTTGATTGAGGAAGTGGATGGAATTGGCCGGAATGTTGGGGTCGTGGCCACCCTTTTTTGAAAAGCCATTGCGTTGGCCCTCCGGAGGGCCTAACATGAGGGTGCCTCCACATACTATACGGAGGATACCTCCGGTTGCAAGTATTTCTTGAGAAATCTTGTCCGGGGCCGAGTTGAGGAGCGAGATGAGTGAAGCGACGGTAACCCGGGCTCCTCGACGAGCGGACGCTCAACGCAACTACGAGATCATTCTCGCCACCGCTCGTGCGGCGATCGCCGAACGTGGCGGCAACATTGTGCTCGAAGACATCGCGCGCGACGCCGGTGTTGGGATCGGCACCTTGTATCGCCACTTTCCGACGCGCCAAGACCTGCTCGAGGCGGCCTTCCTCGACGAAGCGCTCGAGTTACGCGCTCGTGCCGTCGCCCTCGCGGACGCCCCGTCCACCTTCGACGCACTGGTCAGCTGGCTCCGACTTCAGCGCGACTTTGGTGCTCACGGTCGCAGCATGGGTGCCGCCGTCATGAACGCGAAGCACACGGAAGGCACGGAGATCCAAATCGCCTGTGCGAGCATGCGCGACGCGGGCGCCGTCTTGCTGGAGCACGCGCAGTCGGCGGGCGAAGTCCGCGCCGACGTGGAGTTGGTCGACGTACTTCGACTGATCCACGGCATCGTGCTCGCGAACGAACAGGCGCCCGACGCCCGGCGCGTCGAAGGAATGTTCGACCTGGTCATCGCCGGTATTCGAGCGTAACGCTGCCCTCAGTCGGGGGCCGACGATTCACCGGCTCGTCGCGCGGCGCCAATCACGTTCGTGAGGGCTGCGTGCAGGGCCTCGAGTTCGGGAATCGAAATGCCGAGTTGGGCCACGACCGCCGGTGGGATCTTTGTCGCCTCAGTGCGCAGCGCACGACCACGGGCGCTCAGTCCGATATTCACCTGGCGTTCATCCTCGTCACTTCGCGTGCGCGTGATCAGTCCGGCCGACTCGAGTCGCTTGAGCAAGGGCGACAACGTCGGCGAATCGAGTTGCAACCGCGCGCCGATTTCACGAACGCTCAGTGGGGCGTCACCCCAGAGCGCGAGCATCACGAGGTACTGGGGGTGCGTGAGGCCTAGTGGTTCGAGCAGGGGCCGATAGATCGACAGGACACTGCGTGACGCCACGACCAACGCGAAGCAGACCTGACGCTCCAGGGCCAACGGATCAGAGGCATCGAGACCTCCGGGGAGGTCCACCGACGCCCCAACGTGATGCGAAGTCATCGCACTCCTTTCTGGTCCAACAGTTCGTAACGTCAAGTGGCCCAACGGTTCCAACATTCAACCGGACAGCCATGGAAATCCCCTTGTTCTCATCGTACACTAAGTAGTAATGTACGATTAAATAGTACACGATGTACTTTCAACAGGAAAGGAGCGCTGTGAGCATTCCTGGAATCCACCCGCAGGCGCGGTCTGGACTTATCGACGCCGCCGCACGTCTTGGTGCGCACGCGCACTCCGTCCTTCGCTGGGACGTCGTCCTACCGGTGTTGGTGGCGATCCTCTTCTTCGGCGCCTTCACCACGGTGTACATCTTGATGCGACGGCCGAGTTTTGGTGAGCGCGACGTCACTCACGGTGTCGAGCTCACGGCAGATCGGTCGCACGTCGCGTCGCGTCCGTAGTCGCGGTGGGTTCGAGCGCGATCACTGCGATGGTGCGGTCCGTCAGGGTTTCGTAGTGCGCCCAGCCCGGGTAGAAATTCGTCAGTTCGGGCCACATTGATGCGCGTTGCGCCGCGGTGAGTTCACGCGCGAGTGCGTCGAATCGTCGCGCACCCACTTGGACGTGCGCGTCCGCGTTCGCCCGAACATTCAGGAGCCACGTCGGATGGCCAGGTCGGCCGCCGTTGGAGCCCACGACGTAGAACGTGCCGCGCGCTTCGTAGTAGAGGAGCGTGACGGATCGCGGTCGTCCGCTCTTACGACCCTTGACCGTCATGATCAGCATCGGACCGACCGGACTGCGGTGACCGATGAGTCCGCGCGTGAGCCGGTAGAGCCGCACGTGGACGCGATAGAGCGGACGGCCGACGGTCCGATCGAATGCCACCGTTAGTTTCACGCTTCGCTCTCTCTGTGTCACTCGACGTCGACGCACGTCTCGAAGGCCATTGCGTCGACGCGGAATCCCCTTGGCGCCAGCGTACGACGAGGCGGATGCGTTGTTCTTCCCTCCACAGCCAGCGCAACGGCACCGGTTGTGCCTCTCCTTCATCCCTTTAGGTTGGAGTCGACAGCCATCGTGGTGTCCAGAAGGAGTTGTCATGGAAATCGTACGAAATCCCGACGGAAGCCTGATCGTGCCCATCCGCGAAGTTCGCCACCACGAGGAGGCCGAGGACGCCGCGGTGGACACTGAAAAAGCGGGCGACGTCGCCGAAGTGCCCACGACCCGCGTCCTGCACGCCGGCGAAGGTGGCTACAACGAAGCGCTGGCCGAATGGGACGCGCAGCAGAACCCCGACCGCGCGCCGGCGGTCTCGACGGCCTCCGGTCGCGAAGAGGCGATGCACGTGGTGCACGTCGTGGCCGACTCTCCAGAGCACGACGTGGCGGCCGCCCTCGAGGACGTCAGCGACTCCGAAGCGAGTGGCGAGGCCCTACGTCACGTGCTCGTCGGTGGCAATCCATCGGTGCAGGCATTCTCCGGTGAGGTGGCCGAGGCCGAGGGCGGCGAGCCACTGCCGGCCCACAAGATGACCAAGATCATCGGCGAAGTCCTCGCCGAACTCGACAAGTAGCTCCGGCGCTCGTCGGGCCGTACAGTCGTGTGATGGCGGCGGGCCATTAAGTGAATGGAGTTCCATGGACGTACAGGACCTATTGAACAAAGTGGCCCAGAATCTCTCGGTCACGCGCGCCTTTGGCAGCGCCTACGAGAAGGACGGGACGCTGGTCATCCCCGTCGCCCTCGTCACCGGAGGTGGCGGAGCGGGCGAGGGGAGTAACGGTGCACCGAGCCCATCGAGCGATGACGACGTAGTCCGTGGGGATTCCGTCGACACGGACGCCGATGCGTCGAGTGGATCGGGCGGCGGCTTCGGTGGCATGGTCATGCCCGTCGGCGTCTACGTCGTGAAGGATGAGAAGGTCCGTTGGATCCCCGCGGTCAACGCGAACCTCGTCATCGTGGTGGTCTTCATCACGCTGCGGATGATCCTGCGAGCCCGATTCCGCGCTCAGCGCCGCGCGCACTGAGGAGACGCCAGCGCGTCACGTCAGTGAGGGCGACGACGGACCCTTCGTATGATTGGATGATGCGCCCACCTGGTGGAACTCTTCGGCGAATCACGCGTGGCTAAGCCTCGGTGGTTTGTTCGTCGTCGCATCGGTCTCGGCGTTCGACCGGTGACCTGGCAGGGTTGGTTCATCACCGTCGTCGCGGTCGCCGCGGCGATCACTGCGTACGTCATCCTCAAGAAGACGGCCGGCGATGTCGCCGTCGTGTGCGTCGCCGTTATCTACCTACTCATCGCCGTCGCCAGCGGCGGTACGACGCGAGCGGTGGCGCGGCGCGAAGTCGTTGAGGATCACGATTCGTCTTCTGGTCGGGTCCCGGTCGCGGTGATGCACCCTGACACGTCCACCTTCGACGCCCAGTCGGCGCGCGAAATCGCCGAGTCGATCGTGACCCAATCAGGACGGTTCGCCGGGCAGAGTGAGGCCGGTCGCACGTCGAACGACGCGGTCATCGTCGTCGATCATCTCACCAAGCAGTTCGGCGACCGCGTGGCCTTTCGTGACGTCTCCTTCAGCGTCAACCGGGGCGAGGTCTTCGGTTTCCTCGGGCCCAATGGAGCAGGTAAGACGTCCACCGTGCGGACCCTCAGCACTCTCGTCACGCCGACGTCGGGTTCGGCGTCGGTCGCCGGCATCGATCTCACGTCGCGCAACGGTTTCGAGATACGTCAGCGCATCTCGGTCATGACCGAACTTCCCGGCCTCTATCTGCGGCTCAGCGTCACGGAGAACCTTGAGTTCTTCGCGGGCCTCTACGGCTTTCGCGACGCCCGTGCGCGAATCGATCGGGCGCTCGAAGCGGTCAACCTCACGTCGCGCGCCGGCGACCTCTCGGGCAGTCTCTCCAAGGGTCTTCGCCAACGCGTGGGTCTGGCCCGAGCACTGCTGAACGATCCGGAGATCATCTTCCTCGACGAGCCCACCGCCGGTCTTGATCCGGTCGCGTCGCTCGAAGTGCACGACCTCATCAACGCCCTCCGGGCGAAGGGAGTCACGGTCTTTCTGACAACGCATCGACTCGACGAAGCCGAGAAACTCTGTGATCGCGTCGCCATCTTGAACACGACGCTGCGCACCGTGGGCCGTATCGACGACCTGCGACAACGAATGTTCCGAAAGGGCATTGTGGTCACCACTGCGTCGCCGCTCGTCGACCCCGGGGCTGTCTTTGGTTCCGTCGCGAGCGTCGAGAGTTGGACGAGTGAGGGTGGTGACTATGTCATCACGGTCAACGATGTCCGCGCCGCCGCGCCCGACGTCACTCGAGCACTCGTAAGCGCCGGTGCCGACGTGTTGTCGATCGTCGAATCTCGGCACTCGCTCGAAGAGGTGTACCTGGAACTGGTCGGTGCCACGCAGAACGGATGGGACCGATGAGTCTGAGTTCTACGCGGATCCGGGCGGTCATTCGAAAAGAGTTCCGTGAATACCGTCGAAATCGTTTCATCATCTACACAATGGCGACATTGCCGATCTTCTTCATGGCGTTGCCCGTCATCGAGCTGTTCAACATCTCCGCCTCGTCGGCCGGTTCAATCGTGCGAACGCAGGTTGACGTCACGATGCTGCTGATGCTGGTGATACCCGTCGTGCTGCCCGCGACGATCGCTGCGTATTCAGTGATCGGAGAACGTGATCAGGGCACGCTCGAGCCGCTTCTCACGACGCCGATCAGTCGAGAGGAGTTCCTCTTGGGCAAGTCGCTGGCCGCGACGATTCCTTCGATCGGCATGGCCTACGTCTTCTTCCTCGTGCTCGTCATCGCCGTGCGACTCGCGTCACCAAGTGTGGTCGTCCACGCCGTGTGGAAACCGTCATGGTTCGTGGCCGAGGTCCTCTTCGCCCCACTGCTGGCCGCGTGGTCGGTCTGGGTCGGTACGGCGATCTCTGCGCGGTCCTCCGATGTGCGCGTCGCGCAACAGCTGGGCACCTTGGCCAGTCTCCCCGCATTGATCCTGCCGCTCCTCATGGCCCTGCAAGTCTTCAAGCCCACCGTGACGACCGCCATCGTGCTCGCTCTCACGCTCGCCGTCATCGACGTGGGTGCCTGGCGAGTGGTCTCACTCATGTTCGATCGTGAGCGCCTGATCACCGGGAAGCGCGCTGTTTCCATGCGTATTGACGCTCCTTCGTAGTGCAGTCGTGGACCGGCCACGCTCCCTACGCGAGATAGCAATTCCCTTTCGCGAATTGTGGTCGTTGTTGCTATATTGACCGAAAATTGTTTTTCAGGGGCTGAGGCAGCGGGCGGAGGAAGCGCGTCGCCTTTCGAGGGATGGGCGTCATGCAGGGGCGATTCGCGACGACTTTGAGATTCTGGGTCAGCGCGACACTTCGTGCGCTCGGTCGCGCGCGTCTCGTCCTCATTGTCGTCACCGTCACTGTGCTCAGCGTCGTGGTCCCACCGGCGCTCACGTCGAACGCGACAACGCGAACGCCCGTGCACCACGCATCGACAACTTCTACGCGAGACCGCTGCGATCCCGATGACCATTCCTCCTTGAGCGCGCGCGATCACGGAGACCCCGACCCTCCTTGGCCCCCATGGGGATGGTGGTGCCCACAACCACCACCACCTACCACGACAACCACAACGACGACGACCACCACCACGACGACCACCACGACGACGACCACCACCACGACAATGCCGCCGCCTCCGCCACCAACTCCGCCACCGCCGACGACCACGACGTCAACGACCACGACCACGACGACGACAACAACAACCACGACAACCACGACAACCACGACGACGACGTTGCCTCCGGTCCATATCGTGTCAAAACCGCCGCGACCACCCGCGGATGAGAACGTCACGATCGCGCCGTTCGCTGAAGGCTCGTTCACACTGACGACCAAATTGAAGTCCGAAGTGCAGGCCATGGCCTTGGCGATAAAGAAGAGTCACTTCACGACTGTCGACTTGACGGGCTATACCGACAACGTCTTCACTCCTGCCTTCAACACGACGCTCAACCTCAATCGTGCCAAGGCCGTCGCGGCCAAATTGACCGCCGACCTCGCAACACTTGGAGACCTCGGCGTCGTCATCACCATCGTGCCCGGCTACAGCGCGGTCGTCGTGTCGACGAACACCACGGCGGCGGGTCGGGCACAGAATCGACGAGTCGTCGCGGTCCTTAAGGCAACCTGAAGCTCGTTGTGAAACTTTTGCCCGACACCGACGAACGCCGTCGCCGGACGGGCGTGCGATTCTCCGCGACGCTGGCGTGCATGCTGCTCGGACCGGTGTTTGCCTTCTTCCTCAGTTCGTCGCCGGCGTCCGCGGCGCCCCAAGGTTTCGCGTCCGGGACCGTGTACGTCACCAATCTCAATCTCAACACGGTTACCGCCATCGATGCGTCGAACTCACACGCCACTGTGCTGCACGCCACCAACCCACAGTTGAACGGTCCTCTGGGCATCGCCATCGCGCCCGACGGTTCGACCGCCTACGTGACCAACTCCGACGGCAACACGGTACGTCCCATCGACCTGCACGCCACTCCTCCGTCGTTCGAAGCGCCCATCAAGGTGGGCAGTGGTCCGGCAGCCATCGCGATCACCCCGAACGGCGATACTGCCTACGTCACCAACTTCAATAGCAATACCGTCACTCCCATCGACCTGCGAAGCACACCGGCGAGGACCGGCACGCCGATTCCGGTCGGTAGTGGACCCTGGAGTATTGCCGTCAGTCCGAGCGGCGACATCGTTTGCGTGTCGAACTCCGAGGGGACGTCGGTCAGTGTCATCAACACGACCTCACGTGCGGTGACGACCATCCCCGTGAGTAGTGCGCCGCAGGCCATCGCGATTGCCCCCGACGGATCGACCGCGTACGTCGCCAACGGATTGATTGTCTCCGTCATCAACTTGGCGTCGAGTCCCCCATCGCTGAAGGGCTCGATCAGCGTGCCCAGTGGACCACTGGGTATCGCCGTTACCCCCGACGGGACAAGGGCCTTCACGGCGAACAACAACAACACGGTGACCCCCATCGATCTGACGACGTCGCCCGCCACCGCCGGCGCATCGCTCTCGGTGGGGAGTCTCAGCCAACCCGACGGCATCGCGATCGCGCCCGACGGCAAGACCGCCTACGTGGCGAACGCGACGAACACCGTGACCCCCATCGATCTCGCCTCAACGCCACCGCGACCCGAGGCGGCGGTGCAGGTCGGCGCACCCAGTTTCGGTATTGCCATCGCCCCGGGGCAGGCCCCCAGCGCGCACCTTCGCGTCATCCCCGCGGCGGCCGGGAGGAGCACAACTTTTGACGCGTCCGGATCGACACTGTCAGGCGGCACGATCACGACGTACCACTGGAACTTTGGCGATGGCACGAGCGCCACCACGAAAACCGCGAAGACCTCGCACGTTTATACGAAGACGGGCAGTTACTCGGCGTCGGTCACCGAGACCGGATCTGACGGGACGTCGACCGGCACCACGTTCACCGGACAGACCGTCAGCAACAACGGCAGCGCCACAGCCAAGGCGGACGCCGCACTGCGCGTCTCCTCGGCGTTGCAGACGACGCCCGCCACGGGACCACCGGGTATCGCGGTCACCCTGCGTGACAGCACCTTCACGAGTACCTGTCGACCGGTCTACGTGTTCTTCGACAGCAAGCTCATCGATCAGGTGGCAAAGACCGGAGCCGGGTTCGACCTGCACCATCTGGTCATTCCCGGCGACGCGACCGTTGGCCCCCATCGCTTGCAGTTGTCGTGCACGACGTCGCATCCTTATCTGCTCTCGGCACCCTTCAGGGTAACGGTCACCAAGAACCACCTCTCTGAGTTCAGCGTTGCGATGCCCGGACCAAGCCAGATCAAGGGCAATCTCGTCAGCTCTGGCGGCATCAGCATCGCGGTGCTGCTGGTCAGTCGTCTCATCGGCGCGGGGTTCCCCAGCGAATGGCTCGATACGACCTACGCCGAGAACCGAGAGCGCATCCAAGCTCGCGCCCGGAAGCGATTCCCGAGGATGTTCATCAATCGTGAGGTCGAGAAATCGTTCGCGCGACGTCTCAGCATTGGCACCGTGCTGTTCCTGGGCTTCATCCTCTTCGCCGGTCTGATCAACTCATTCCTCGACAAGGGCTTCGGTCTCAATCGCACCACGCTTTGGCTGTTCCTTGGTCAGTGCCTGGGTGTGGCCATCGTGACCCTCACGTCGCAGCTGCCGATCATCTTTGGCGGGCTGCGCGAGAAGCGCAAGGTCCACATGCACGTGCTCGTGGGTGGCATGATCATCGCCGTCGTGTGCGTGAGTGCGTCGAGAGCGCTCGGACTCTCACCGGGCTACTGCTACGGCCTCATCGCGGTCTTCGTCCTGCGACCGCACACTGACAACAAGGACTGGGGGCGACTGCACGCGATTGCGTCGGTCTGCGTGCTCGTCGTCAGTACGGCCGCCTTCTTCCTCACTGTGCCCGTCTTCCACGCGGCGACCTCGCACTCTCCCTCGCCGTTCTGGCTGATTTTGGATCCGGCATTGAACGTCACGTTCCTCGGCGGTTTCGCCAGTCTCGCCTTCGGCATGTTCCCGCTTCCGTTCCTTCCCGGGCGCCACGTGCGCCAGTGGAACAAGTGGGCGTGGATGGTGATCACGACGATCGGCCTGATCGGCTTCGTCGCGGTGCTGCTCTCGCCCGGGAGTGGTAGTCAAAGTGAGCTGCACCACATCGCACTGGTGCCACTGATCGCGGCGTTTGCGGGCTTCGCACTTGGTTCGCTCGCCTTCATGCTCTACTTCCATCTGCGGCCCAATTCGCCAGAGTCGCCTTCGCACACGACGCCGTCCCCCGCGCCGACCGGCGCGTCGGCCGATTGATCCTCCCCGGCGTCGAAGCGTCGGGAGGCGAAGGTCGATCAGTTCAGGTTGGGCAGGACATCGTTGGCCCAGGTGAACGTCATTGGGGGCAGGCCCCCCTTAGGGATTTCGATGAGGTCGACGTAGGAAGCGTGACCGTTGACCATCGCGAAACCCGTGCCCATCTCACACGTGGTGCACCCGAGGCCAACGCCGGGGTTGTAGCCGGGGTCCGATCCCAGTAACTCATCGCGGTGGGCCCAACAGCCCGCGGCGTGAGCCGAAGTGCAGGCCACGTTGGAGGTGGCGGCGACGCTACCGGCCCACGCGTCGTCGTACATCCAGACGTAGTCCGCGGCGAGGACGGTAAACCCGCCGGACCAGGCGCCCCCAAAACCGGCCGAGCCCTGAGCGTCGTTGCTCATTGGGAATCCGGCGGCAACGGACGGGTCGTTGTTCGTGGCCGCAGCGTGTTGCGCGTTGGCGGTGAGCGCTGCGTTGATCCCTACGTAGGCGGGGAGTCCGCGGTCGGTCCGTTCGAGGTCGGCGACGACAAAGAGCTGTTGTGCAGTGGTCAGGCCGTACCAATTACTCGGTAGCACCATGGGGCGAACTCCCTCGGCGGCGCGGGCGTTATTGATGGCTTGGAGTACATAGTTGGTGCACGCGACACCGTTAGTGAAGCCGGGCCAAGAAAGAGCGGTGGCGGATCCAGCGACGCAAGGATTGTCGCATCCCCAGACGCCGTTGGCGAACGAGCAATGACCGGTCTGCAGGAAATTCGGATTGGGCGCGATGTTGGCCGCGGGGTTGGCGACGGAAAGGGGAGCGCTCCTCGTGACGGGTGGACTCTTCGCAATCGTGGTTGTGGTGACCGGCACCGTCGTCGTGGTCGAGGGAACTACCGGCGTTGTCGTCGTCGGCGTGACCGACGTCGATGGGACTCGACTGACCGAAATCGCGGTGCGCGACGTTGTCGCGACGTGCGCAACCCTTGTTGTTTCGCGCGCTGCGGTCACTCGATTTCGATGATGCGCCTGGGACTTGGGAGTCGTGACCACCGTCGAACTTGTCGTCACCGTTTTGGAGGTCCTGACAATCGATGTCGTCAAGTTCGTGGAGGGAGATACTGAACTCGCCATCACGGGGATCGCCGTTGCACTCAACACGATGCCCACGACGAGGAATCCCAGCGATCCGATGACGACGGAACGCCGAGGTGCGCGCGTCGAGGCGCGGGTCGAACCGATCAGATTTTTTTGCCCCTGCGTGAAATTCAACATGCTTCAATTGTCGGAAACTCATTCCAAGATGCCCCCTACGACGGCTCAACATCCGCTCAACTCAGAAGCCCATGTCGAGACGTTGCGCCATGAACGGTGTCTGTGACGACAATGCGAGGGCAACGATCCACACGCAGCACGACGGCGTGTTCTCTGAAGATTCGCGATGGCCCTGGTTCTCATTTGGCGGCACCAGAGCGAGTGAATGAGAGCCGAGAGGTGACACTTGAGGAAGAGTTGCGCGCGCGATGCACGTCATCGTGACCGTGTCGCTCGACGAGATTTGGCGCTACGAATCGCGGCAGCGTCGCGACAAACTATTTCACCGCCCTGATTAGGTAAATGTCGGCCCGCGCCTTCGTTCAGCGGTTGACGATCGATCCGAGAAAAATCGTTCAGGGACGTGGACCATCACGCAAGGGCATGCTGGTGGTCCACCTCAGAGAGTTCTGAGAAGTGCCCTCGCGTGAATGCGAGGCAAGACGAGTGTTACATCCAGAAGTGAGAAATCGGTCGGCTTGTCGGTAATTTGCTCAGACTTTGACGCGACGTTGACAGTTCAACGAAAACATAAGGAAAATGACGACGTCACACTCACGCGTCGCGTCGCGCACGTCGCCTACGTTTTGATGAGCGCCGTGAAGACGACGATGTTCGATAGATAGTGGCCGGTACTCGGGTCGAATATTCCGCCGCACGTGACGAGTTGCAACGCCGGATAGTCACGGGCGCCGTAGACGAGCCGGTCTGGGAAGTTCGTCTTCTGAAACATTCGAATGCCGATGACGGCGAAGACCAACTTCTTGCCATTGCGGAGCGTGATGTCGATGCGGTTCCCCAGTCCAAGTTTGTCGAGTTTGTAGAAGACCGCTGGTCCGCTCGAGCTGTCCACGTGCCCGAGGATGACGGCCGACCCTTTCTGACCCGGTGAGCGATCTCCTTTGTACCAACCCGGAACGGCGAAGTTCGTTGGAATGTCGACGGTACCTTTCCTGTTCAATCCGAGGACTGAAAGATGCACCGAGACACCGATCCTTGGAATCGCGAGGTGCACGGGCACGGAGCGCGCGATTGGCTTGGCCACGTAGATGGGCGCCTTGCTCGAGCTGCGTAGGAGCGATTGCTTCGCTGTTACGGACCGGCCGCCCGTCGTATCAGTGCCGCGAACTCTTCGCGTGGACCCGACGTGAAGTGCGCTCAGGGTGACGCGTGTCGCGCCCGACGATCGCTCGCCCATCGACGACGCAACGGTCGTCGATTTGACAGTGGTCGTGGTGCTCGGCGTCGATGTCGTGGTCGTAACCGCGGGGATCACGAGGCCCGATTGGGGCAGGGTGATCTCACCAATCGGCTTGATGATCGTTGGTCCCACCGGAGCATTGTGAGGAACGAAGATGATTCCCGCGACCCCGGCCGCAATGAGCACGAGAGACGCTGTTGTCCACCAGAACAGGGATGTTCGCCCCTTGTTTGACGATGTCACGACGCTCAATGTAGTTGAGCCCGACTCCAAGTCCCTCTCGCCCTACGCCCGGCGACGACGTCGCAGGACGAGTCCCAATCCCGCGAAGCCGAAGAAGAGGAACAGGATGCTCAAGATGAGTACACCGCCATTGACCGAAGAGGTCGCGGCCCCTCCGAGTCCCGTGCCCGGAGCACCCGAGGGAATGGTCGCTGGCGGAATGTGCGGTGGCGTGGTGGGCGGCCCATTGTTGATCGTCGTGGTCGACGTGATCGGCGGCATCGTGGTCGACGTCGTGGACGTCGTCGACGAGGTCGTTGTCGTGGTGGACGAGCCCGGTGGCGTTGTCGGTATGGACGTTGACGTCACCGGGATTGACGATGTCGTCGTCGTCGATCCGGGCAACGTTGACTGTCCCGTTGGAATCGTCGTCGACGTCGTGGAGGTCGTTGACGATGTCGACGTCGTGGACGAAGATGACGTCGTGGAGGTCGTCCCAATCGGAGACGTCGTGGATGTCGTCGCCTGCGAACTGACCGTGAAGGGCTCGCAGGCGCCGGTAGAACCTGGATACGACGCCGTCCCGCTACCCGTGTAGACACCTACGAAGTAGTACGAGCCAGCCGCGAGTGGGCCAAAGGTCGTCGACGTCGCCGATCCGCTGGCGTTGAGCGTCTCGGTATCCGTTCCCACAATCGTGCCACCGGATCCCGCTCCGTTGCACGTGCCGCCCGCGTAGAGCGTGAAGGTCACCGAACCGCTCGGGTTGTTGTTGCCGTTGCCCGTGACAGTGGCGCTGTCAGTGACCGTTGCGCCGAGCCCGAGCGGCGTCCCGACGATCGGAGCGCCGCCGGAGTTCACGACCGTGCTGGTCCAACTCTTCGACGTGGGACAGACCGTGAATGGCTCGCAGTTCCCGGTGGAAGAGGGATAGACGCTGTCGCCCGCGTAACTCACCACGAAGTAGTACGTGCCGGCCGCGAGTCCGCTGAAGGTCGGGGACGTGGCGTCGCCATTTACGTCGAGTGGACCACTCGAGGCAGAACCGACTTGGGTCCCGCTCGAAGCCACTTGACCGTTGTTGCACGTGCCGCCCGTGTAGAGCGTGAACGTGACGTTCCCCGTGGGCGTCGCGCTCTCATTGCCAGCGACGTTGACTTCATCGGTCACAGAAGCCGGTTCAGTGAGCGGTGACGACACGATGCTCGAACCGGACCAGACCGTCGTCGTGACCACCGCCGTGGGGCAGAGGACAATGGTGAAAGGTTCGCACGGTCCGCTCGACGGCGGGTCAGTCCCGTCGCCGAGGTAATTGGCGACGAAGTAGTAGTTCCCCGCCGCGAGCCACTTGAACGCCGATGAGGTTGCATCGCCATTCGCGTCCAACGATGTCGTGAACGATGAGCCCACTTGGGTCCCGCCCGATCCGGTGCCCTGGGTGCACGAGCCGCCCGAGTACAAGGTAAATGTCACCATGCCGGTCGCAGTGGCTTCTTCATTACCCGTGACGCTCGCCGTGTCGGTGATCGAGTCGTTCGTCTTAATCGGCGACGTGCCAATGGGAGAGCCGTTTGAGTTGACCGTCGTGCTCGTCCAGCTCACTGGAGCGGGACAGACTTTGAAGGGTTCACACGGGCCGGTCGCTGCCGGGTAGTTACCGTCGCCGCTGTAGGAGGCCACGAAGTAGTAGTTACCAGGGCTGAGGGGAGCGAAGTTGCCCGAGTACGCACTGCCGCCGCTGACCGGGCTCGTCATTGGAGAGTCCGAGGTCGCGGTTCCACCGGTGCCGATGCCCGTCGCCAGATCACACGAACCGCCCGAGTACAAGGTGAAGCTCACCGTGCCACCGGGCATCGAACTCTGATTAACGGAAATGGAGGCGGTGTCCGAGACGACGACGCCCGCGAGCAGGTCGCCGGTCACTGATCCGCCGTTCGCCCAGACCCACGTGCTTACGCTGCTCGTCAGTGGCGCGAAGTCGGCCGTAACGGTCAAGTTCGACGTGATGTCGTCATCGGTGCGCCCGGCGTTGGACACGGCGTCGCTCCAGCCCGTGAAGTAGTAACCGGGCGAGGCGAGCGCGGTGACCGTCGTGCCGTTCAGACCGAAGTCAACCGTTTGCGACGTATTGCCCACGATGGAACCGCCGGTCTCGGCGTTGTACGTCAACGTGAAGGCGGCGGGCGCCACCGGAGTGGAAATTGAATTGGTCCAACATGTCGCGGTCGCGCAACCCGGTCCACTCCACGACGCGGTATTTCCTATGGTGGAGCTGCCGTAACCAATAGGCACCGTCACGGAGAACGAAAGTGCTGCCGACGCGCCACCGGGCACGTTGGTCAACGTCCATATGAGAGTGCCACTGTTGTTCGTCACACCACAGGTCTCGGGCGAAGCGACTGCGGGGCATTGCGCCGACCCCGCGACGTACGTCGTGCCGGCCGGTGCAGAGTCAGAGACCGTGACGTTGCCCTGCACGCCACCAAGGTTTTGTGCCGTCAAGGTGTAGTCGATCGGCGTGGTGGATCCAGCGGTCACGCCCGTCGATGTCGTTGACTTGGTGACGTTGAAACTCGCGGGGAATGAAAAGTTGGCGGAGCAGAGGACGTTCTGGAGACTGAAGTAGGTGCTCGTACCGTTCGCCAGTCCGGCGGGGAAGTTGACGTTGCCGGAGTGGTAGTCATCGGAGCTGGAAAAGTTGCTGAAGGAAGTGTTCGGTCCGGCGTAATCGAAACCGTCATATCCGGGGTTCGTCGCCATTGCCGGGAGGAAAGGACAGTCGCTCGAACCTTGGGTGGTCTGGCCGGTTCCGCTCCAGGCGTAGAGCAAGTTGCCGTGACTGTCCTGTGAACAAATACCGTCTTGGTCGAAGGCGAAGATGTCCTTGTTCGATGCGATGGATACGGAGTTGACCGTGGCACCACTGTTGTTCACGATGCCAACGAGAGAGTCGTTGTGTCCATCGAACGCTCCGACAGAGGGATTGGCAACAATCTGCGCGGGACCGGCACTGTTCAAGATAATCAAGTATGCACAACCGCTGTCCTGACCAATCGCGGGACACTCGTTGAAGGGCGCCGTGAGTACATTCGTTGCGGCACTCGACGGAAGAACTCCGTAAAAACTGAAGAAAGAGGCAATGAGAACGAGCGCGCCGCAGAACAGACCGACGCGGCGCCACGGGCTCAGGTCTGACGTGTCGCCCACCACTGAAGTTCCAAATTTGACGTCAGCAATGGGCCAAATTCGAAACTTGAACATGATGCTCTTCTCCTAGTGCCCCTGCGCGGCAGAATTCTCTCAGAGCCCATCTCTTTTGTCAATTTGTAGTGATGCCGTTGTCTAAATCGTGTCATTTCCGGGTTCTCACTGGAGAATCGTGCTCGTTTGCGGGCCGCGGGCCCCCTCCCCAGTGAGCATCGATCTTTCTTGCATCTGGTTCGCCCGAACGTCACTGAATGGCCCCCAGGGCGCACGCAAAGTCTGATCCGGGTGATCGGCATTGTCGTGCAACGCCCGCACCAATCGCGCGGTTGGTCGTCGCCGTTCGTCAGACGTCGTGGAGCGTTCACAACGCGTTAGGCGAGCGTGCATTATTTCGAGGTCCACCACGCTACGGCGTGGCGGGTTGCTGGCACTCGTGCAAAGAGTGATGGCCAATAATTGCTTGGCTGATATCGTCACCACCGAGGACAACTGCAATATGTACCGCCGATTTCTACGGTGGAAAACCCAGGGAAGCGATGCACAGTGGCACACGAAGCGAGTGAATCCGACGCGGCGAAAGAACGTCACGACGTGAACTCCGACCTGGAAGAGGCAGTGACGAAGGGTCAGTTCTTCTTGGTCTATCAGCCCGAGATCGACTTGCACACGAATGCCTTCGTCGGCGTTGAAGCACTCCTACGGTGGCGACACCCCGAGCGGGGAGTGGTGAACCCAGACTCGTTCGTCCCGGCGCTCGAGTCGACGGGACTGATCCTCCCGGTCGGTCGATGGGCGCTGTCAACGGCCTGCGCTCAGGGCGCCGAGTGGCATGACAAGGGCTATCGATTCGCGGTTTCGGTGAACATTTCCGCGCTGCAATTTGAATCATCGGACTTTGTGGGCGACGTGGACGAGATCCTGATGTCCAGTCGCTTCCCCCGCGCACTCCTGGTCCTCGAGTTCGCCCAATCAATTGTGTCGAGTGATTCGGGCGCCCAGCTGCGCGCACTGAAGGATCTGGGCGTTCGATTGGCCGTTGACGACTTCACGCCGGGGAAGTCCGAACTCAGTGCGTTGGCAGGCACACCGATTGACATCATCAAACTCGAGCGTCGATTCATCTCTTCGATGTCTGACTCACGTACCGCGGTGGCTCAAGTCCACGAACTGGTCGAACTCTCAAAGAAGATGAACTTGCAGATCGTCGCATCAGGAATTGAGGACGCTGAACAACGACAACGTCTGCAACTCGAAGACGTCGCGGTGGGACAGGGTTTTCACTTTTCGCGACCGCACGAAGCGCAAGAGATCGATCACTATCTGGAGGATTTCTCAATCTTTTCGGGGAAGCCTCTTTGAATCGCGTCCGGAGTTTCGCTCGAGACTCTTTGTGCGCAGCGTCAGCGCTTCGCCACGGTCGTTCGTGTCACCCGTCATCGACCACGATCGTGGCGGCCGAAACGCTCGCGGGACGTACGATCGCGTGACGACGTCAAAGGAGTCGCCGGGCAACGCCCTCCACGATGACCAGTTTGAGTTGGTCGAAGCGACGCGCGACGCCGTTCGCCGATCACAGCGAATCGCGAGTCAACTTCACCAACTGATTGCGGCCTCAATCAACGTGACGTCGATGAGGAGCGAACAGGACATCTTGAGGGGTCTTGCGGGAAGCACCAGGAGTGTCTTTGACGCCGAAACGGCAATCGTCACCCTCGAGGTCGGTTCGGCCGCACCCCTGCGCGGGGTGGCTCATCGCGGTCATGGCCCCCAGTGCGAGGTCCCCAGATCGAGCGAGGCATCGAACTACCCCTCGAAAGCGAGAGTCGGCAGCGAGACCACGTTCGAAGATGGCTGGCTCATCGCGCCCATCCTCCAAGGGAGGGACCAGGCCCGAGGCGTGGTGGCGGTTCGACGATCGCCCAACGTTGACTTCGTAGACGAGGACCGAGAGGTTCTCGCACTGCTCGCTCAAATGGCTTCGAGCGCCCTCGGCGCTGCGGAACTCGGTCGTACCGTCCAATCGAGCGAAGCGAGACTCCGCGTGCTGATTGAAACGGCACCCGTCGGGATCGTCGAGGCGGACATCACCGGGCGAGTGCGCTGGTGGAATCGTTCCGCAAGCCGTGTGTTCGCGTGGCCCGACTTCACGGACGGACTTGACGTCTCGACGACGACGTTCCCCGAAGCAACACTGCCGGCTCTTAAAGAACTCTGGTCCGAAGTCCAACGTGGCGGCGCGGTCGATGGTCGTGACTTCGTCGATGTCGAGATCGCGGGCAAGATGCGCGTCTTGAGCGCCTCGGCCGCACTCCTGCCGCCAACAAGGGGCGAAGAGCCGGGGATTCTGACCCTGATCGACGACGTGACGAATCATCGAGAACTGAAGGCCGAACTTCGCCACGCCTACACCATGGAGATTCGTGGACAGGTCGCCAGTCGCATTGCCCACGACTTCAATAACCTCCTCACGCTCATCTCGGGCTACGCCGAGATTCTTTCGAGTGATCTCGTCGGCGATGAACGATCCATGCAAATGGTGAAGGAGATCCAAGCGACTGCGTCGCGCGCCTCGATGCTCACGAGTCAGTTGCAGACGATCGGGCGAACCCGGCCGACAGAGTCGATGGTGTTCAACCCAGTGGCGGTTATTCAATCGAATGCCGAGGTGCTCGAACGGGTCCTTGGCAACACGATTGAGGTCCGTTGGTCGGTGGACGAGCGCGCCGGCAATGTTCGAGCGGACGTCGACCAGTTCGAGCAGATGATCATCAACCTCTCGATCAACGCCCGTGACGCGATGCCCGAAGGCGGGGAACTCACCATTGGGGTCACCGCGGCCACGCTCGACGGAGCGTCGGCCTCGATCCTTGGAGTTGGTCCGGGCGATTACGTGGTGCTGTCGGTGGCGGATACCGGCATTGGCATGAGCGAGGAGACGCGGGCCCGATGCTTCGAGCCACTCTTCACGACCAAGGGCCTCTTCAAGGGCACCGGCATGGGCCTCGCGGCGGCCCGACGACTCACCGAGGAGAGCGGGGGAGCGATCACCTGTCAATCGGTGGTCGGTGAAGGCACGACGTTTGAAGTACTGCTGCCATCAGTCGACGAAGAGCCCGTCGAGACCTTTGCCGTCGCGGACGACGATCGCGCCCACGACACGGCAACCGTGTTGATCGTGGACGACGACGATGAGTTGCGGCGATTCATGCGTCGCATTCTCGAGCGCAACGGCTACCGAGTCGTTATGGCAGACTCCGCGGAAGCCGCCCTCGACGTCGTTGACGACTTCATCGGGACGTTCGATCTGCTCGTCAGTGACTTCGTGATGGGTGAGATGAGTGGTCGTGATCTGGCTATGGCACTGCAGGCCAAGGATCCGAAATTGAAGGTACTGATCGTGTCGGGCACCGCGAGTCGATCAGTGATTGGCGAACTCACCGAGGGTTCGGCGGAGTTTCTCGCGAAGCCCTTCAAGCCGAGTGAACTGGTTGACCACGTGCACGATCTCTTGGCGCGTCGCTACTGAATCTGTCACCTCCCGACTGGGATTACGACGGCGCGATCGGCTCCGGCTCGAATCGGTAACCAACGCCACGAACCGTTGTGATCCAGCGAGGATGATCGGGATCGACTTCCAGCTTCGCGCGTAGGCGACGGATGTGTTCGGTGACCGTCGCTTCGTTTTGCCATTCGCTGGAGGACTCCCAGACGTGTTCGAGCAGTTGTTCGCGGGAGAAGACCTGGCGAGGCGAACGTGCGAGGAAGGCGAGGAGCGCAAACTCCTTGGACGTCAACTCGAGCAAACCGCTGCGCAGGTGCACTTCGTGCGTGTTCTCATTGATTAAGAGGTCACCGAAGTGCATTGTCGGGGCGTCGATGTGCAATTGGGCCAAATTCGCGCCCGAACGACGAAGCACCGACTCGATCCGTGCCGATACCTCGCCCAGCGAAAATGGTTTGACGATGTAGTCGTCGGCTCCCAGTTTCAGGCCGGCAATACGCTCGGATTCGAGACCGCGACCCGTGAGAAAGATCACTGGCACGTCGCTGATGAGTCGAAGTTCTCGCAGGACGTCGCGGCCATCTTCGCTGCCGAGCACGATGTCCAACAACACGAGGTCCGGTTCCATTGACGACGTCGCGCGCACTGCGAGCGCCCCGTCGGTCGCGATGAGCACCTCATGTCCCTCGCCCGTGAGGAACGTGTCGAGCAGTTTGGTCATTTCGGTGTCGTCATCAACGACCAGGATCTTGGTCAAGTCTCTCCGTCTACTTTCTCAGCCAAATTTGTGACAAAAACGTGACAATGGCTACCTTCCGCATCGGCGCCGCAACACTCCCAGACGCTTCGAGATGCTTTGTGGTCGACATGTTGACCATTCTATGGACGTGGCGTGTGAATTCCGGTTGTCCCACGAGAAAATCTGAGGTGGCACTTCGTCACCGCGCTACGTGCGACGTTGACGTCGAGTGCCTTTTTTCTCTCTCGAGTGCACAAAGGAGGCGGTGTACGGTCCACCATTTTTCACGCCCGTTTCACTATAGTTTTATTGGAAAACGCGGCGAATTCCAAGGTTGTCGGAGCCTTTGCGGAGAACGGAAAAGGTGGTCAGTGGCTAACACAATCGGGCGTCGCTACTGGTATGGCTCGAGCTTCGTGGACGAAGAGTCCGGTGTTCGCTTTGAAGGTCACCATCCTCTCGAACGACCTGACTTGTGGAAGATGTACCTCAACGAAGCCGAGGGGATCTTTCGTAGTCGAGGATTTGAAGGAACGTTGCGGCGCATCGAACTCGAAGAGGGCAACAACGTGCCACTCTTCATTCTTGGATTCGACGCATCGGGCGCGCCCGTCGCCGGTGTGCGCTTCCACGGCCCCCTAGAGGGGAGTTACCAAGCAGCCATCCTCGAGGAGATGGCTTCCTCGCCCGAGATCGGCGTGATTCACGACGTGATCGAGCGCGAAATACGTCTCGGTGCGCTCGAGGTAAAGGGCGCGTGGTCAAAGGGAGCGACCGTCGTCGGTGCCCGACTACTGGCCGCGATCTCAAGGTCGGTCACGCACGCCATGACGTGGCTCGGCGCAGAGTTCGCGATCGCCGCGGTCTCGGACTCGTTGATGCCCGTCGGAGACGTGACCGGAGGCGTCCAAGTCGGAACGCAGTGGGTACCTTTCCCTGACGAGCGCTACCGCACGGTTGCCGTGTCGTGGCATCGGGCTCGCTCCTACGAACTCTCGAGTCCCGAGAACCAACGGGCGCTGCGTCGCGAGGCCGAGCAGTTATTTCGCGGTCCTGCCCGTCTAGGACTTGGGCCGATCGAACCGGCGTCGATTCGCACGCGGGCGGCCCGGCCCCTGGTGCTCGACGTCGGTGAGCGCGGCCAACGTGAGGTGTTGCGCATCCTTCGTGAGGACTCGGCGTTGCAGATTATCGACCGTCTGGCCGAACAACGTGAACAGCTGGCCGGCATTATCCCTCCCCCCTCTGCGGCCATCGTCGAAGAGGGATCTCGTTGGGTGTACTACCCGTGGCGTCGAGCGGTCGTGCGCCTGCTCGCACCCCGATCGTTCTCAACGCTTCGCCTGGACCGAAACCGTAACAAGTTGACCCGTGCCGAGCAGGCCCGCCAACGCACACTGCGAATTGGCGTGGTCGGACTGAGCGCCGGCCACACCATTGCCCACGTCATTGCGATGGAAGGACTGGCCGGTGAGATCCGTCTCGCGGACTTCGACACGCTTGAACTCTCGAACCTCAATCGAGTCCCCGCCAGCGTCCTCGACTTGGGCGTCAACAAAGCAGTGGTAGCCGCGCGTCGCATCGCAGAGATCGACCCCTACCTGCGCGTCACCGTCGAACCGGACGGGATTCGTCCAGAAAACCTCGGTGAGTTCCTCGACGGTCTCGACCTCGTCATCGAGGAGTGCGATTCGCTCGACATGAAGTTCCTCATTCGAGAGGCGGCCCGGGAACGTCGAATCCCCGTCATCATGGAGACCAGCGATCGCGGTGTCCTCGACGTCGAACGATTCGACCTCGAACCGGACCGTCCGATCTTTCACGGTCTGCTCGGCGACATGGACTCGTCCAAGTTGGCGAACCTCACCACCGCCCAGAAGGGTCCCTACGTCATTCGACTGATCGGTGCCAAGGAAGCGTCATCACGTGGCGCGGCCTCGCTCTTGGAAGTGGGCCAGACCATCACCGGATGGCCGCAGCTCGGAAGTGAGATCACCCTCGGCGCGGCGACAGTCGCGGCGGCCGTTCGACGAATCGGTCTCGCGGGCGAACTGCCCTCTGGTCGCGTCCGCTTTGACGTCGAGGAGATCCTCTCCGCGCTCGGACCAGTTGAAGTGAACCTCGAAGCCGAAGCCGACCTCTTCGCCCCCGCGCCCGAGGATCCGCCCCTCGTGAGCGACGACCCGATTGATTTGATCGTCGACGCCGCCCGCAGAGCACCATCGGGGGGCAACGTCCAGCCCTGGCGCTTCGAAGCCGACGGCGATGAGATTCGTTTCTTCATGCTGCCTGAACGCACTTCCACCATGGACGTCGGACATCGCGGCACCTACGTGGGAATCGGCGCCGCGCTGTTCAACGCACGGGTGGAGGCCGCGTCACTGCGCAAACTCGGACTCGTGAAACTCTTCCCTGAAGGTCGACCCTCGCACCACGTGGCCTCGATGACACTCGGCAACTCCGACGACGTGGCGATCGCACCCCTGCGCGACTACCTCCTCAGCCGGTCGTCGAACCGGCGGATGGGCCAGGCAGCGACCATTGACCCTGAGACCGTGAAGTCATTGACGCGCGGCGTCGAACGCGAGGGCGCGCAGCTTCATCTGGCGACCGACCGCGATCGGGTCAACGCAGGCGCGGAACTCCTCGCGGCGTCGGACCGATTGCGCTTTCTCCTGCCCACGGTGCACCAAGAGATGCTCTCGGAGATCAAGTGGCCCGGCCGCGACTCACTCGAAGAGGGTCTCGACGTGCGCACCCTCGAAATGGACCCGGGTGGTTACGCCGCACTCGAACTGCTGAGTCGCCCTGACGTCATGGAGCACCTCTCGGACTGGCGCGCCGGATCGGCACTCGGACTGCGCATGCAGGCATCGATCATGACGAGTTCGGCGTTGGCGATCATCACCGTGCCGCGCGCCGATCCGATGTGGTACCTGCGAGGGGGAGCGGCGATGGAGCGCTTCTGGCTGAGCGCCGAGATGCATGGATTGGCGGTCCAACCGGCCTCGCCGGTCTTCCTCTACGCCGTCGACGAGTCCGACATGCGAGAATTGGCCGGCGAACGGTACCTCGACGAGATGTTCGCCCTCTCCGAACGCTTCAATGACTTCTGGGGCCTCACCGACGGGGAGACCGCAATCATGGTCTTTCGCGTATTCCAGGCCCCTCCACCCTCGGTCCACAGCGTTCGGCTTCCGCTGAGCCACGTCTTGAGTCGTGAAACTGAATCCTTATCGCCAATCGAGCCACTCCCAATTCAAAATAGGTGAGAAATGGTGCAAATGTTGGGGTTTACTTACCCCATGCCCTGTGCAATAATCGTTCTCTGGAAACTGAACGGCACCAGAGGCCGTGCCGAGAGGCGCGACCCCTGATCCAGACCTTTATCTGTCGGCAAAGGTAGATCCCCCATGAGAAGTCTCAACCATTCGTATCTAGACCGGGCGGGTGAAGAAACCCGTCTAGTGGTCGAGACACTTCTTCAGGTCGTACCCGGTACACAAATCGTCGCCGTCGTGACGAATCTCGCGAAGCCCATCCCCGGTTTTGAACTTGAACCCCTGGTTGGTTCCGATTCAGAGAAAGCGTTCGAGACGATCAGCGAACGCGTGCGCGGTCAGTTGTCGGGTGACGTGCCCCCGGGCTCGTTCTCCTGCGTCGTCCTCGGAGTTGAGTGGGGTGTGCTCGTCGACCACATCGCCGTGCAAGATGGCGACGTCGTCGGTGCGCTCGTCGTCGCTCGACACGGTCGCACCTGGTCCGGCCGCGAACGATCACTGACCAAGGCCTTTGGCAGTTTGCTCAGCCACGTGGCGACACTCGCCACCCGAGAGGGCGTCTTGCTGCACCAACGTCGTCTCGACGAATTGGTCGCTCAAGTGGCGGAAAAATTGATGTCGGCGTCGGCGACGAACCGTCAGGCCGTCCTCGACTGGGTCTGTGCCGTGCTCGCGGAGTTCCTGAGCGCCGACGTCGCCTTCATCCGTCGCAACGATCTCACGCGGGGCCTCACGATCCTCGAAGCCGAGTGGCCAGTCCGTGATGACAAACCCGACCCCGATCCGCTCGGTGAAGTGCCTTTTGACGCGGACCCCATCTTTATGGCCTTGCGCGATCTGCGCACGCCCTATCTCACGGGAACCGATGACCTGACTGAAGATTACCGAGACCGCTCAGTGGAGGCCGGTGGCGATACGCCGGCCGCCGGTGCCGCCGTGCCGCTGCTGCTCGGCGATTCGACCTGGGGCACGCTCGGCTTCCTCCACTTCAATCTGCACAACTGGGTCCAGGCCGAAATCAACGCACTCCAGGCCGTTGCCTCGATGCTCGTCCAGCTGCAAGGGCGGATCGACGCCGAGGAACGCACGCGCTACAACGCCAATCACGATGAGCTGACCGGACTGCCGAATCGTCGCGCCCTCATCCAAGAGCTGAAGAGCCGTCTCGACGCGAAGCGCGAGACCGCGGTCATGGTTATCGACCTCGACCGCTTCAAGATCATGAACGACTACCTCGGTCACGGCAGCGGCGACCGACTCCTCGTCACCATCGCCGACCGCCTCCGCACGAGCATCCGAGTCAACGACTTCGCGGCGCGACTCGGTGGGGACGAATTCGTGTTCATCGTCGACAAGGCCAAGAGCGAGATGGAGATTCTGGCCACCGCCTATCGAATGCTGGACGTCATCGCCCAACCCGTCGCTATCGCCGGACAGGAAGTCACGCACACGGCCAGTATCGGGATCGCCATGGCGGAGCTCGGTGAGCAGAGCGGACTGGACCTTCTCGGGTGGGCCGACGTGGCGATGTACGCCGCCAAGGCCCGTGGTCGGAACCAGGCCGTCGTCTTCGACCGGGAACTTCGCGAAGAGGTCAACGACCGCTCGCGCACCGAACTCATGCTTCGTGAGGCGATCGAGATGGGCGGCCTGCGCCTGCACTTCCAGCCCGAGGTCGATCTTCGCTCCGGTCAGGTATTGGCCGTCGAAGCGCTCGTGCGCTGGGAGCACCCGACTCGCGGCCTCCTCGCGGCCTCCGAGTTCATCACCGTGGCCGAAGAGACCGGTCTCGTGACTGAAATCGGTCGGTGGGTCTTCGTCGAAGCCTGTCGCCAGTTGGCGATCTGGCAGGAGGAGTACCTCGAACTGCCCTTCATCGTTCGCATCAATATGTCGCCCGCCGACTTCAAAATGGGCGACCTGGTCGAATTCGTCGAACGCTGCCTGCGTGAGAACAACGTACCGGGCAACCGCCTGTGCATTGAGATCACGGAGTATGCGGTCATGGACGAGCCCGAACGAATTGCGCGCATCCTGAGGGGTTTCCAGGCCCTGGGGGTGGAGATCGCGCTCGACGACTTCGGAACGGGCTTCGCGTCGATGACCGGCCTGAAGAACCTGCCCGTGAACCTCCTGAAGCTGGACATGAGCTTCGTGCGTGGTATCACGACGGACAATTACGACCGCGCGATCGTCGAGTCGATCATCCGACTCGGCGCGGCACTCAACCTTGGCGTCATCGCCGAGGGAATCGAGTCCGGGACCATCATTGAGAAGTTGCTCGAACTCGGTTGCTACCGAGGTCAGGGCTACCTCATCTCTCGTCCAGTCCCAGCGTCGGAACTCTCCGAAATGCTTCGTGCCGGCTCGGTCCCGTCGTCACTCTTGCGGCCCGCGGAGAAGACTCCGTTGGAACTGGCAGACTTACAGCTGTGAGTTCAAAGAACGGGTCGACCGCCGAGACACCTCACGAGTCAGGTGATGACGAAAATGAGACTGGGGCGACGCTTTCTTCCATTCACCCCGAAGTGCAGCGCACTGACGTGAGCGACGAGGACTACGAACCGTGGCTGTTCCAGACGATGTTGAACGAACTGTCTGAGCGTGAACTCGGCGTCGGATTCATCTACGCCATCCTTGAACTGTTCGCCGAACGCCACAAGCTGACCGACGTCGCGGTGGTGCTCGTCAATGACACTTTTGGTACGCAGATGTTCCGTTTGGGTGGAGAGTCGGTGACGCCAGAGATGGCCGCGCACCTGAGTGCGTCACCAGGCGTCTACTGCGAACCCGACAACGTGCCGAGCGCGGAATGCGATGCCGTACGCACCGCGTGTCAATTGGCGATGTCGCTGCACCTGGCCCGTTTCAGTGCCGCGCACGATCCACTGACCAATATCGCGAACCGCCGCAGTTTCGACGAGGCGTTGGAAGTCGCGGCCGCTCGAAGCGCCCGCTACGGCTGGGCCTTCACGTTGGTCCTCGTCGACCTCAACAACTTCAAGGCCGTCAACGACCGATCCGGACACGAATACGGGAATCACCTCCTGCGTCAGTTCGGCTTCGCCCTTCGTCAAGCAGTTCGACAAGGCGACGTCGCGGCGCGCATCGGTGGCGACGAATTCGCCGTCATCCTGAGTAACGCGGAAGGACACGAGTCGTCGGGCTTCACCGAGCGACTCCGCGGTCACCTCGTGACACTGGGCAATCCCGTTGAGTTCACGATCGGCACGTCGACCTCACCACGCGACTCGACCGACCCCGGTGAGTTGTTGCGATTGGCTGACGGACGACTCTACGAAAAGAAGGGCATTCGCATCTCATGATGTCAAGAACCGAAGAGGACTTCGAACTCGAACTCCGCTCGCTCCCCGGTGTGCTGAACGTTGGCATCACCAAGCACCCCAACGGTGACGTTGACGTGGTGACGCTCGTCGCGAACAGCAAGGACCCGGCGGCGACGCGCAGCGCCGCCAGCCAGATCGCCAGCCTGTACTACCCCGAAGCGGCCGTCGTCATCGAAGACGCCAACCGCGCGATGGCCGACAACAACCGTCGTGAGGGTCCGCGCGTCGCTCTGATACGTGCCGACTACGACACGAGCGACGGCTTCTGTGAGGTGCAGCTCTCCGTCGACGGACGCACCGGCATTGGCCGCGCGGGAAGCGGTCCACTCATTGGTGGCGCCGAGGCGACGCTCGCGGCCCTTCGCGACCTTGGTTACGACGTACCGTACTCATTGATGACCGTCACCAACGTCACCAACGGACGCGACTGGCCCGTCATCGTGACGCTACGGTCCCTCGCGAACGACGCAGACCGATTCGGCATTGCGCGCTCCGAGGACGACCTGGTCTCCGCGGTGAAGGCGACGCTCGATTCGCTGAATCGATTCCTTTCCACCCTCGAGGGTCGCATCTAACGCTCTCCTGATGCACCGTCGAACGGCGACGACTAGCCAGACACGACGGCGTCGAATGTTCGCCCACTGAGTTCAGAGAGACCCGCGGTGCGAAACGTGCCACCGAGCGCGGTCGCAACGCTGAGCCCGCCGAGCGCACCATCTCGTGGCAGCACGAGCAGTGAGTCAAGAGCGCCGCGCGCGACGACCAGTCCCTGCATTCGAGACTGACGCGCCACCTGGTCGACCAGGGCGACGTCCACGAGTCGAGGCAGTACGACGACGGGGTTCTCGTAATGCGTTCGACTGAACGAGCGCAGGTCGCGGATCATCTGGATCGAGTCTCGACCGACACGCACGGATGACCCGGCGATGTCGTCCCAGGTCACGTCGAAAGGTGTGATGGAGAGACCCAGCTGGTCGGCGAGGTAGAGCATTTCGGCGTCGTAGATGAACCGGTCGTAGAAACCGAGCAACGACAGTATTCTCCCTGGTCCGAGTTGGAATCCTTTACAACCACATTGGGTATCGCGAAGCGTCGTGCCGGTGTAGTGGCGGACCAGTCGATTGAACACCTTGCCGGCAACACTTCGCAGCGCCGTGTCGTAACCGGTCTTGCCCTCGTGCTCGCGTGATCCCGGTACCAAAGCACTCGTGTGCAGTGCCACGACGATGTCGGGGAGGTGGACGGGCCGGATCGAAAGGTCGGCGTCGGTGGCGATCACGTACGGCGCGCGCGCGACCGAGATACCCAAACGGACCGCCGCACCCTTGCCCATGTTCTGGGGCTGCTGCACGAAGAGTGTGTGGGGGAGATGGCCGTAGACGGCGTGCGCCTTGTGCAGGGTGTCATCACTGGACCCGTCATCGACGATGATCACCTCAAGGTTGTCGGGACCCATCTCGTCGAGGACCGGCGCCAGTCGTTCGAAGCCCGCCGCGAGTCGAAGGGACTCGTTGAAGGCGGGGATGACGATGGACGTGGTGAGGGTCATGGGGCTCCGCGACAGGCTGACCGAAGTGCAGCGGTTGGTGCGAACAAACCGTAGCCCGTCATCGAGCGCCGCGGTGCTACCGACGTTCGAGTACGTCGAACGTCCGTACCGGTCAGCGAACTGGATGCCTGCGGGTGGTCCGAACTAGTTTTTTCAAATGGGAGTTCTCGTTCTTGGCATGCACCGTTCGGGTACGTCGGCGCTCGCCGGAGCACTCGAGGCCATGGGCTTGGAGGCCGGCCCCCCGGACGACTTGATGGAGGGCGACGAAGGCAACCCCCAGGGATACTTCGAACTGCGCTCGATCGCGTCGCTCAATGACGAGATCCTCTCTCACTATCGAGGTCGTTGGGACAGCCCACCGGTGCTGGCGCCGGGCTGGGAGCACGACGACGCGGCCAAGGCCTTTGCGGACCGCGCGCGCGACACGCTGGCCGAGGTCTACTCGAGTACTTCGTACGTACTCAAAGATCCACGAATCTCGCTGCTCCTGCCACTGTGGCGACAGGTCACGGACGCGGGGACCTGCGCCATCGTCATTGTTCGCGAGCCACTCGAGGTCGCGGCGTCGTTGACGCGGCGAAACGCTCTGCCGACGTACAGCGGACTCGCGTTGTGGGCCGCCTACAACCGAACTTTGCTGCGCGACATCGAAGGAATGCGAGTGCACGTCTGTAGTTACACCGAGCTCGTGAACGATCCGGCCACCGTGCTGTCGCACGTGCGCGACAGTTTGGTGTCGTGGAGTGTCCTCACGGACGACGTCGACCTCACTTCGGCGATTGCGTCGATCCGTCCCGACCTGCGGCGAAACAACTCGGACCGCAGTACGGACGATCAGTTGCGTGTCCCCGTGGAGATCGGCGAGCTGCTCAACCTGCTGCTCGCGCGAAGTGGTCGACACGACCACTTCGACGTCGATGTGCCGCTGGACCAGAGTTGGTGGGAGCGAGCGCTCCTCGATGAGCGTCGGGTCCTGCTCAATTGGTCGCTCGATCGAATCGCCGTCCTCGAAGCGCATGGCGCCAACCTCGAGACCCACAGTTCAAATCTCGTCGTCGAGAGTGCGCTGTGGCGACAACGATTTGAGGAGACCGAACTCGAGTTGCGGGGATTGCAGGGGCGCGTTGACCGGGTCAAGAAGTTGATTCCGGCACCGTTGTTCCGAACAGTCACCAAACGCTCGAAGGAGACCTGACCCTCGTATCGCCAACCAAGGGGAGACTTCTCGACTCCGTTCAGTGAAGTAAATTCCATTGGGCGTCATCCGATGCTGTAACTCGACCACGTCAAAACGAAGTAGGTGAGTAACGAATGTCAATCCTGAAGGTCGACTCGTGGCCAATGGCGCGCGCCCTTTGGTCGCTGGCCTCCGATTCGAGGAGGTCTCGTGGTTGAATCGACGCCTCCCGCCTTCGTGGTGTGGTTCACCGGCATCTCCGGTGCGGGCAAGTCGACCATCGCATCGGGCGTGGAGCAGCGGCTGCGAGCGCTCGGGCTGCCCATTCACAACCTTGATGGTGATGCCTTGCGAACCGGTCTCAATAGCGACCTCGGATTTAGCGAAGAGGACCGGACGGAGAACGTTCGGCGAATCGGTGAAGTCGCCCGACTCTTCAATATCGCCGGTGTCAGCGTCCTCGTCGCCGCCATCTCTCCGTTTCGCACGGGTCGTGATCAGGTCCGAGCCTTGATTGGTCCAGGTCGATTTGTGGAAGTACACGTCGACACACCGTTGGAGGTCGCTGAGTCACGCGACGTGAAAGGTCTCTATCGAAAGGCTCGTTCGGGTCAGTTAGCGAACTTCACCGGCATTGACTCCCCCTATGAGGCGCCGCTCAACCCCGAGGTGCGAATCGACGCATCGCTTTCGACCAGTGAGGACGAAGCGGACGAGGTCGTCGCCACGCTCCAGACGATGGGACTTCTTGGTCGCGACGACTGACGGCGAATGAGTGCCGGGCAATGAGGACGTGACGGGGGCGTCGTCTACGCCCGGCTCCACGAACGAGCGATTCGACTCACTCCGAATGCACCGGCGCCCGAAGCGGCGACCATCAGCGCCAACGTGATGATCAGGTTCGGTGTGAACGGCGACGATGAGGAGCCGTCACTCGCACCCTGAAGGAACCACGGTGCGTTCCCTGCGACGTCCGCCCACCAGCACGCGGCCCCGACCGTGATCGCGACCATTAGAAACGAGACCACGACGGCGAGGCGGGCTTCAACGCGAAGGATTCGCGGCGAAAGGTCCATCTTCGCGACACACTGGACAATGACACGGTCCCAACTCACGAGGGTCAGCGCGATCAAGATCGCCCAGGCGACGAAGGCGGCCGAGTACGGTCCATCCCCACCGTTGCGCTGGAGCGACGTCAAGTGGTGCGCCCACAGCGTGAGTGGAACGATGACGGCGAGCACGAGCGCGGTGAGCGCCAGCGCCAGACGAACTCGTTGGCGAGCGACCTGCCAGCCGCCGGAGCGCAGGAAGTTGACGAAGGACGGGAGTGCCACGCCGGCGCCGACGAGGACGACGATCATTCCGAGGGCACCACTGAAGGCAACGATGACAAAGCCCACGTTCGCTAGCGATCCAGATCCGGCGGGCATTGCTTGGGCTGAGTGTTCCGAGAGTTTCGAGAAGCTGGCACCCGCGAACATGAAGACTGACCACGCGCACAGTACGAGCAGCGCTCCGGCCCGTGATTGAACGGTGGGCGCTTGACGAGTGCCGACGAGGCCCGATTCGTGTCCTCGTTCTCGTACGGCGCCCAGCGCGATCGAGAACACAAAACCGGCCGTTGGTCGTTCGCCCGCGAGCGTGTCGTCAACGAACGCGACGAACTCGTCCCCGTATCGCGCGCGCCAAGCGGGGGGATACCACTTCAGGAGGCGCGTGGCGTCGTAGGGCCGGCGATTCACGACAGCCCGCCGATGGCCAAACGGAGTCGTGCGGTGCTGACGTCGACGAGTCGACGCATGTCTGCGACAGCAGTAGCCAATGACTTCGAACCGGCTTCGGTGATGCGATAAGGACGTCGCCGTTCAACGCCACTCAGCGGTTCGATGAGTCCGCGCTCTTCCAGTCGGGTGATTGCTCCGTAGAGAGCGCCGGGGCCGAGGTTGACCCCCGCGAACGCGGCGATGTCCTTCGCGAGTGCGTGACCATGCTTCGGTCCCGATGCCAGGCTGGTGAGAATCAAAAATGGTGGGTCGTTCGTACGCCGTAGACCCTCGTTCGTTGCCGATTTCTTCATACGCGCACACTACTACGTGGTGCGTAGTAGTGTGCAAATGGAGCAGCTTTCTCGATGGCCGTTGATTTGTGGGGCTGTCCACGGGTCAACCGCGAGTTATTCGGATGAGTTGGCCGGTGGCGTTGGGCGATTGATGTCGAACCGTACCGGCTCCAGTCGCGACACCGCGGTGTTGTTGAGCGGAACGTTCGACGTGCCCGAAGCCATGCACCGGATCAGATCGAGCTGGCGCTCATCTCGGGCCTGCACCGCTTTGGCGTGCCCGCTCTCTGCCTTCTCGAGCAGCGACGCCTGGGTCTCACCGGGTGTGCGGCCGGCGTTCGCGTTGTCGCTCTGCGCGTTGTTCTTGAGATGAGCGAGTGCTCCCTCCCAATACCGCACGGCTTGTTCAGCCACTTCGAGCGCCTCTCGCTCGACGGCGCACTGTTGGGGAGCGCGCCTTCGGCGCGACAACGTAAGTACCGTGAACCCGCCGATGCCGAGTAGCAAGACGCCGGCGCCCATGGCGAGAAGGAGTCCGGCCCCACTCGTGGCGTTGCCTGACGTCGACGCCGCCAGCGTTCCCGCGCCCCAGACGGGAGATTCGTTGAAGAGAACGACCACGAGTGCGCCGAACAGCGATATCACGCCCACGCGAAGTGGGTTGAACGACACCCGGTTCAACTTCGTTCGACCGATCACTGCGATCCCCGCGAACTCATCGATTCCTCACCGAAAAAAACGTTACAACCGATTTTCACCGCAACGCCTGATGGTTACTGCGCCCGAGCCAAGTGATGTGTTGCCTGAATCTAGGGGTGCGAACTCCAGAGGCCGTCGACGCGCCTCGACAGGGCGAGTGGGTTCGACTCTTGGAGCGAGGGGGGCAACAACTTGTCGGGCACCGACTGATAGGTGACCGGACGCAGCCATCGTTCAATGGCGCCGGCGCCGACGGAGGTCGTCGTGGCGTTGGTGGTCGATGGCCACGGTCCACCATGCTGCATCGACCAACTCACGCCAACACCGGTCGGGAAGCCGTTGAGAATCACGCGGCCAGCGCGCTGGGCGCCGAGTGCGAGCAACCACGACGCGTCCGGGTCGTCGTCAACAGCGAAGAGACTGAAGGTCAGTGCTGGCTCTGACGCGTTCAGGCTGTCGCGCAGGTCCGCCTCTGATTGGTAGCGGATGACGAGAGCGAGTGGTCCAAAACACTCCTCGCGCAGGGCGTACTCGCCGGGCGATCGAAAGCTCTCCCCATCGACTTCGTAGAGCTGGCACGACGTGTGAGCCCCTTCGCCCTTCGCCCGCTCGACGAGCGCGCGCGCACTCGTGGACGCAACGGCGTCGACGCCACGTCGAAAGTGGTCGGCGATACCCGATGACAACATGGTGAATCCGTCGAGTTCTTGGAGCGAACCAACAATGGCGGCGACCACTGCGTCACCGGCCTCGCCGACGGGCACGAAGATGAGCCCAGGCTTGGTACAGAACTGACCTGCGCCCAACGTCATCGAGCCTGCGATACCGCTGCCAATCTCCGCGCTGCGTTGGGCCGCCGCACTCGACGTGACGACGAGTGGATTCGCCGAACCCAGTTCGCCGAAGAAGGGGATGGGAACAGCCCGTGCGTTGGCTCGCTCCCAGAGCGCCAGGCCCGCGCCGACCGAACCGGTGAACCCGACGGCGCTGATCCCAGGAGCGTCAACGAGGGTCGTGCCCGCCGCCAAGCCAAAGACAAGTGACAGCAGGCCTTCGGGCGCCTCGGTCCGTCGCGCGGCTCGTACCAACGCATCGAAGGTGGCCTGACTCGTTGCCGGGTGGGCCGGGTGCGCCTTGATGACGACGGGGCAACCAGCGGCCAGCGCCGAAGCCGTGTCGCCGCCCGGTACCGAGAACGCGAAGGGGAAGTTGGAACTTCCAAAGACGCCGACGACGCCGAGCGGTACGCGCACTCGCCGCAGATCGGGAAGTGGACCCATCGGAGTATCACCGGCGTGGTCGATTGTCGCGTCGAGGAACGATCCGTCGAGGACGACGTCGGCGAAGAATCGCAGTTGGAAGGCCGTGCGACGCAACTCGCCTTCGAGGCGAGGCAGGGGCAACGCGGTCTCTTCGTGGGCGAGCGCCACGAGGTTCGCGGCGTCTGCCTCGAGCTCGTCGGCCATGGCTCGAAGCAGTCCGGCGCGCCACGACAACGGTCGATTCGCGAAGTCGTGCGCCGCGTTTGCAGCTCGCTGCACGGCGTCGAGGACGTCTTCGTCAGTGGACTCACTGATCGCGAGGTCTCGTTGCGCGTCACTCGATGGATTCGTACTGGTCACTGTGGTCACGGGGACTCTTCTCTTCTCGTGAATCGATGGATGCTCTTCATTACGAGCGGATACGAAGGCTCAATCCGGAGTCCGCATCGAAGAAGTGGAGGTGTTCGACATTGAAGCGTACGTTCAATTGATCACCGACCGCGACGCCCGCACGGGGCCCCATCTTGGCCACGAGCGTCGTGGGACGGGCGACGAGCGCACCTTCATCGTTCACTACGAACGCCGTGTTCTCTTTCGCGTCCACCAACGAGAGGTGGACGAGAATTTCGGCGCCGAGCGCTTCGCGACGCTCCACTCTCGTCATCAGCGCACCCGCGCTGTCGCCGCTGAGCACTTCGACATCCTCGGGGCGAATGCCAAGGATGACGCCCGGTCCGTCGGCGTTCGGAAGGTCGTGCGAAGAAAGGTAGGTCGCCGGCACGTCGAGGCGTTGCGCGCCCAGCACTACGCGCAGTCCGTCATTCGCGCTCTCGAGGCTGGCTCGCAAGAGGTTCATGGGGGGCGATCCCACGAAGCCGGCGACGAAGTCGTTGTCCGGGTGGTCGTAGAGGTCCTGGGGCGTCGCCACCTGCTGGAGTTTCCCGCCGCGCATTACCGCGACGCGGTCACCCATGGTCATGGCCTCGATCTGGTCGTGCGTGACGTAGACCGTCGCGACGCCGAGGAGGCGCTGGATCCGCGCGATCTCGAGACGCATCTCGACACGCAGTTGGGCGTCGAGGTTGGAGAGGGGCTCGTCCATGAGGAACGCCTGGGGGCTTCGAACGATGGCACGACCCATCGCGACGCGCTGACGTTGCCCACCCGACAATGCCTTGGGACGGCGGTCGAGATAGTCGGTGAGTCGCAGGATGGTCGCCGCTTCCAGGACCTTTGCTGCGATGTCGGATTTCGAGAGGCCGCGGATCTTGAGGGCGAAGCCCATGTTCTGCGCCACGGTCATGTGTGGATAGAGCGCGTAGTTCTGAAAGACCATCGCGACGTCGCGGTCCTTCGGCAGGACGTTATTCACGACTGCGCCGCCGATGGACAGCGATCCCGACGTGATGTCCTCCAAGCCGGCCAACATTCGCAGCGCCGTCGTCTTTCCGCAACCGGATGGACCGACGAGGACCATGAACTCGCCGTCGGCGACGTGCAGCGAGAGTTCGTCGACTGCTCGAATCTTGTCAGCGAATATCTTCGTGACACCGTCGAAGGTGATGTCGGCCATCAGGTACGTCTCCTTGGTTGCTTCGTCGTTTTCGTCATCGGTCGATGCCCATCGTGAGGCCCTTCACCAGGTAGCGCTGAAAGCCGACGTAGACGAGCATCGCGGGCAGGGCGCTGATGATCGATCCGGCCATCAGTTCAGGAATCGACGTCGTCCTTCCGGCCGCGAGCACCGCGAGTCCGACGGTGATCGGACGATCCGACGTGTTCTGGATGAAGAAGAGGCCGACGAGCAAGTCATCCCAAATCTGAATGAATTGGAGCACCGTGACCGTGGCAATCGCTGGCAACGCAATCGGGACAACGAGTCGCCACAGCACACCGACGTAGCCGAGTCCGTCGACGATGCCCGCCTCAATCAGTTCGTCCGGCACGCCTCGAAAATATGTGGAGAAGAGAAAGACGGAGAAGGGGGTTCCGAGCGCGGCGTAGACGAGGACGGCCGCGGTGTAGCCACCCGTGAGGTGAAGGCGACTGACGTTGACGTATTCAGTCATGAGGATGGCCTGGAGCGGCACCATCATCGCACTCACCATGACGAGGAAGATGCCCGTCGAGAGGCGAAAGCGAAGTTTGGAGAAGGCGAAACCGGCGGGGAGTCCCACGATCAGAATGAGGAGGATCGAGGCCGCACAGACGATCGTCGAGCTGAGCACCTCCTGGCCGATGGGGATCACCGACGTCAGGCTCGACCAGCTGATCCACGAGAAGCCCGAACCGGCGAGGAACTGCGCTTCGGATTTGAGACTCGTGTAGATCATCACCCAGAACGGGTACAACATGATGACCGCGACGATCATCATGACGACGAAGAGCATCCAGCGCCCGAGCTTGCGCGGCCTCTGGACCGGCCCCATTGATGGACGGGGGTCCTCGGGCTCCTTCGGTGGGGTCGACGCAGTCGTCATTCGCTCGAGCCGATGAGTCGAAGTTGCACGATGCCCACGACGCCGGTGATCACGAACAGGATGAGACCATAGAGGGCCGCGGTTCCGAAGTCACCCTGGTTGAACCCGGTTTGGTAGATGAGGTACTCCACGGTCGTGGTCGCGTAGCCGGGGCCGCCGCCGGTCATCACGAAGATGAGACTGAAGAGCGCGGAGAACAAGGCGATGACCGTCATGACGAACGCGAGTTGAATGAATCGACTGAGGTGGGGGAGCGTGATATTTCGAAAGATCCGCCACCGGCCAGCGCCGTCGATGCGAGCGGCCTCTTCGAGACTCGGGTCGAGCGTCGCGAGCCCCGTAAGGAACAGCATGGTGTTCGTACCAATCATCGTAAAGATGAAGGTGATGCCGAGCGCGAGGAGCGCTTCGGATTGGTAGCCGAGCAGGTTCGTACTGAAGTGTGAAAACCCGAGTGCGTGGATGATCGAATTGAGCGTGCCCTGGAAGGCGAAGAAGCGTTCGGCGACGAGACCCAAGACGACCCAGGAGATGGCGGTGGGAAGGAAGTAGATCGTGCGAAAGATCCGCCAACCAGCGACGCGCTGGTGCAAGAGAACCGCGATGCACAGAGGAAGACCGAGGGCGAAGGGCACCGAAAGCAGCAGGAGCGCGTTATTTCGAAGTGCGGTCCAGAGATTCGGATTGTGGAACGCCTGGGTCCACGTCGATACGCCGACCCAGGTCGCGGTCTGACCATCCCACTGGGTGAAGGAGTAGTACACGTCTTGACCGATGGGGATACCGATGAAACCGATGACCAAGGCAATGGCGGGGAGGGCAAAGACGACACCGGCCAGTTGGCGGCGACGCTTCAACGTCAGACGCCGCGCTTTAGGTGCGTTGACGCTGACAGTGGCCATGGATCAGTGTTGCCTTTCAGTTGCTTTGGACAGACGACAATCGCGTCCCCGCCCAACGCAAACAGAACGTTGAGCGGGGACGCGCAGCCAAGTGTTCGTTAACCCGAAAACTTCGTCGAGCTCTTGAGTGAAGCCGGGAGTTGCTCCCACGCCGACGCCATGTTCTTCAGCGCGGCGAGCGGAGTGGTCTGGCCCGCGAGCACGGAAGGAAGCTCACTGTCAGCGGCGTTGCCGACGTTGACCTGGATGTAGTTGTCCATCATCGGATACGGCGTCATGTGATTCACCGTGACGAAGTTCAACATCTCCTGGTTGACCGGATTCGACGTCTTCAAGCCCGAAATGTCAGGGATGAGTCCAGCGGCGTTGATGATATTGCCCGCTTTGGTCGTCGTGAGGAAGTCGAGGAACTTGAAGTCATCCTTCTGGTACTTCGAATTCTTCATCACCGAGAAGCCGTCGCCGGGGTACTCCACGACACCCTTGATGGGGGTCACCGAGTACGGAGGTACGAAGGCCGCGACGTTGGTTCCCATGGTCTTGGTGTACTGCGCCGTGTCCCACGTCCCGTCGACCATCATGGCCGCGTTGCCCTTTTCGAACTGCGTGATGTTGGCCGTATTGGTCAAGACATCGGAGTTCGTGTAGCCGTCCTTCTCCAAGGTCGCCCAATCTTTCAGCTGGGTGACGTTGGCCGATGACGTCCAAGGGATCGAGCCGTCGTAGAGGCCCTTCCAACTGGTGAGCGAGTGCGCACCGATCATCAGGTAACTCATGTCGTACCAGGGGTAGAACTCCGTGCTGATCGCCTGGCCACCGTTGCCGTAGACGATGGGCTGGATGCCCTTCGCCTTGAGCGCCTTGCAGTCGGCGAGGAGCTGGCTCCAGTCGGTCGGCACTGAAGTGATGCCCGCCTTCTTGAACAGCGCCTTGTTGTAGAAGCCGATGTAGAACTGGGTCTCCAGCGGCATTACGTAGGCGCCCTTGCTCGCGTTGAAGTTAGGAGCCTCCCACTGCAGACCCTCCATCTTGGCGAGGTCCGCCGCGGGCACGTTGCCCTTCAGGTTCACGAGGTCGTTGGCGTACTTAAGGTCGTAGACACCGGTCCACATGACCGCGAGGTCCGGGCCGGTGCCTGAGATTGCCGAAGTCTGCAGCAAATTGAAGTAGCTCGTTCCCGGTTGCGCCACGATCTTGATGCTGATGTTGGGATTGAGTTTCTCGAAGGCCTTCACCAGGTTTGTCGTCGCCACGGCATTCTGTTCGGTCCCATAGTTCTGCCATAACGTCAAGGTCGTCTTGGCGCTTGCTGACGCTGGGCCCGTTGCGAAGAACGTGCCGGCGAGAACAAGCGTCGCGGCGACCGCGCCGAAACTTCTCATTCGTGTATTTTTCAAAGTCGCACTTCCCCCTTGCTAAACGAAGCCCAATTTGAACTTCGGTTCTTTCGGAAATTCCTCCTCAAGATCTGCCCACTACTGGCTCGTCGAGGTGAGGCTGTTGCCCCGGCTCGAGCGCCAAAAAGTCAAAGTCGCAACCGGCCGGAGCCTGGGTCACGTGTCGGCGGTACAGCTCAACATAACCGCGGTGATACGACCGAGTCTGGTCACGCTGGCTGCGACGCAACGTCAGTTCTGCGGGGGAGATTTCCACTTCGATGAGGCCGGCGTCGGCGTCGACGTTGATGAAGTCACCATCGCGTACGAGTCCGATGACGCCATCGGCGGCGCCCTCGGGAGCAACATGGAGAAAGACGGTTCCGAAGCTCGTGCCACTCATGCGAGCGTCGGTGACGCGAACCATATCGGTGACACCCTGGTCGAGGAGTGGCGTCGGGATCGGGATCATTCCCCACTCGGGCATGCCCGGTCCACCGATCGGGCCGGCGCCGCTCAGTACGAGGACCGCATCGCTGGAGGCCGTCGACTCGGCACCTGTTCGTCGCGCGACCTCATCGGTGTCGTGCATGACGTACGCCGGACCACGGTGACGAAGTAGTGAGGGCGTTGCCGCCGAACGCTTGATGAGTGCACCATCGGGCGCGAGATTGCCACGCACCACGCGAAATGCGCCAGCGGCGTCGACGGGGTCATCCATCGGGCGCACCGGGCTCTTCGGGGGAGAGGCCTCTGCTTGCACGGCGCCGGTCGTTCGCCCGTCGGCAAGAACCACGTCGGCGTGTAAGAGGTCGCCGAGCGCACCCATGAGCGTGGGAACACCGCCGACGGCGTCGAGGTCTTCCATCAGTGCCGAACCAGTGGGTTCGACGTCGACGAGCACCGGCACGGTGCGTCCGACGCGGTCGACCATCTCGAGGTCGAGTTGAAGTCCGAGACGTCGCGCCATGGCGGTCAGGTGGATAACCGCGTTCGTTGAGCCGCCGACGGCGCCGAGAAGAGTGACCGCGTTGTCGATCGAGTCCTGGGTCACCTGCCCGGTGAGTTTGGCGCCGGTGTTCACCAATGCCACGATTCGCGCACCAACGTTCCCCGCGATGTCGACGTGGCGCGCGTCACCGGCGGGAATCGACGTCGATCCGGGAAAGGCGAGTCCGAGACCCTCACAGATCACCCCCATTGATGACGCCGTACCCATGGTGTTGCAGGTTCCCTTACCAAGGGTCAGCGCAGTCTCGAGTTCGCTCCACTGCTCGTCGCTGAGGTCGCCGCCGCGTCGTTGGTCCCATAGGCGCCACAGATCGGTGCCCGTTCCAATGCGGCGACCTTCGAAATGGGCCACGGGTCGCGGCCCCGAGACCAACAACAGGCACGGAACGTTCGTGCTGAACGCTCCCATCAGTGCTCCCGGGATCGACTTGTCGCACGCGGCCAAGACGACGACCGCATCGAGCGGCTGACTGCGAACCGACTCCTCGATCTCCATTGCGAGCAGATTCCGATAGAGCATCGAGGAGGGCTTCATGAGGTCTTCGCCAAGCGAGAGCACGGGGAACTCAACGGCGATGCCGCCGGCCGATTCGATGCCTCGGCGCAGTGGGGCCACGAGATCGGCCAACGGTTGGTTGCAAGGGTTGAGGTCACTGGCGGAGTTGGCAATGCCGATGATCGGGCGCCCGCCCAACGCATCAACGGCCGCGCCGCCCATCTTCAGAGCGACGCGACTGTCCAGGGCGACCTCGTCGTCACCTTGGACCCAGCGATCGCTCCTCAAGGTCATAACTCGGGGACCCCAATGCCTTCCGCTCCGGGTTTAGAAATCGCGAGGTCGACACCCGACGCATCGAGGAACTCAAGTGCCAGCGCCGCTCGTCGAACTTTTTCTCGAACGTTGCCCACGACGTCGCTCATCACGTGCTCACCCGAGGGATAGACGGCACGGGCGTTGCGCAGTCCGAACTTGGCGTACAGCGGCGCCGCCACGAGGGCGATTTCCGCCAGCTCGTTGCCTCGTACCATGCCACCCAGTGCGTCGGGCGCCTCGAGGTAGAGGTCGATCGGAGCGCTGCTCACGGCACGCATTTCTGAGAGTTCGGCCAGGCTCATGTCGCTGGGCACGTTCACCGTCGAACCGCCGAGGTCGATCAACTGTTTGAAGGAGACGGGATTGGACGGCGCCAGCACCGCCGAGATCTTCCAGACGATCGTCTCGGGCAGTTCGTGTGCGAGCACCATGGCGCGCAGCAACTGCATCAATCCTGTGTCGGCGATCAGGAAGCCTCGAATGCCCGCATCGACGGCGCGCAGAATGTCTTCGAGAGCGTAGCGAAGTTGGTCCATTCCACGAAGGCGGCCCGAGAGAAGGAGTCCGTCCGGGCTGCGCACGGAGCCGCCAATCCCGTACTCTTCTCGAGGTCCGACGAACAGGCTCACTTCGAGTCCCTCATCGGCACCGATACGGACCATCTCGTCGAGTTCGGCGCGAGTCAACAGCATGGCGCCGCTGCCCTGGGAGGCCCGATGGATCGGCACCTTGAGCGCGCGAGCTTCGTCAACCACGGCTCGTAGCGCAGTGGGATTCTCGACACTTGGAATCTCCACCCGGAAGTGCGCGCCGTCAGCGAATCGCGCATCGCTCACTTGCGGTCCATCGACCAGCGCCGCGAAGTGTTGTTTCAGCGCGGCCGTTCCGCGAGGACTTCCCGTACCCCTAATCATGATGCTCCCCCTTTGTTCATTGAACGACTTTTGGTTGCGTGTGTTGCGGTCCATCGGTCGATGGCGTGAGTTCCCACCCATCGCACGTCGTGAGCAACTCTGGTTCTCCAGTACCGACAAGGTACGTCTCTTCGATCTTCGCCCCGCCGCGCAGGCTGGGGTTCCAGGCGACGGCGGTGTCGGCGTGACATGCGAGGTCCCAGAACGGTGAGCCGTTGTGCCCGGGCGCCAGTTCGAATTCGCGCTGCTCGAAGGCAATCGGACCACCCTGGAAATGTTCGCGCCAGGCTCCGGGTTGACCTATGTTCTCGTATCCCTTCGCGAGTCTTTCCACTGCGTCACCCCACGTATTGCCCGGCCTTGACGCGTGAAGTACGGCGCCGTGCACGGAATCGAGTTGTGCGCTCAGTTCAAGTATGGGGTCCGAGTGGCTGATGAGCGCCGTTCGCGTTGCCGCCACGTGGAGGCCACCGCGTCGCGCAACCACGACAGCCATGACGGCCTCGTTCAATGTCGCGCCAATCGCGAGTGGGTGGCGAACGGATCGAAGGCGGTCATCGCCGCCCACGATGAGGCAGACCGCGCGCGCTCCGAATCGTTCAAGATTCGCGCTCACGCTCGCGGCGATGTCGAAGTCGGTTGACGACCCAGGTCGCCATTCGTCGAGAGCCGCCTCTAATGCGTACGCTGCGAGCGCGCCGAGCAAGCGCAGGTCCGAACGTTCCGGTTCACTCAGCACCATTCGTGCGGCGACGATTTCATCGGTGAGGTTCAATCCGATGTCAGGTCGGTCAGTGAGTAACCAGTCGGCTGATAGACCAGCGAATGACGTAACGGCCCGCAGGGGTGCCTCCACGTCGAACCACGGCACGGTCAACAGTTCCCACCCGAGTGCATCGAGGTCGAAGTCGCCCGCGAGACGCGGTGCCTCGATCTCACTGGTGACAAGACGCGCGACCGTGCTTGGATTCGACGAACCAGACCGGGTCACTGGAGGACGTGATGTCAACGGGGTCCGACAGTCCGCCGGTGATCCAGTTCACCGAACCGGGTGTCGTGAGCAGGAGTGGACGATCGCTGTATTGCGCGCGAAGATCAGTGCCTCGCGGCCGGGCAGCCGCTGACCGCTCGCCGATACGAATACCTCTGTTCGGCACAACAAAACGCTTGTCGGTACTGATTACGACATACAAGCATGTATTCATCAAGGGGTCAAGTAGGTGCTTGCGAAAGATGTCGGCTGTACCGTATTGTGTTGGCCTGTGCCGAACATTAGTGATCAAGATAAGCGATATGAAGTGCAATCGGTGGCGCGTGCCGCGGTGCTCCTCGATTTAGTGAGCAACGCCGGTGGCGGCGGTCTCGGTGTGACCGAAATCGCCGGTCACCTCAAGGTCGCCAAGAGCACTGCGCTCTCACTGGCGCGAACGTTGAGTGCCGCCGGTCTACTGCGCGCAGTTGAACCGGGACCTCGCTACGTGCTCGGGCTCAACTTGCTGCGTCTCGGCGACCTCGTCGGTCAACAGACGTCGATCGCCGAACTCGGACTGCCAACGCTGCGCGAACTCTCGAGCGTGACCGGTCTCACCGCGCGGCTCGCAATGAACGAGGACGGCTACCCCGTGTTCCTCGAGAGAATCGATGGCGAAGGATCAATTCGCTTCCACGCGCCCTTGGGGCAACGCGAAGAGCCACACGCGACCGCTGCCGGCAAAGCGATTCTCGCGGAGATGAGTGAAGCAGAGGTTCGTGCTCTCATTACTGAGACCGGGATGGCGGTGCACACGTCGCACACGTTGACCGACATCGACCGGCTGCTCGAAGACTTGAGTCGAGTACGAGCGGAGGGCTACGCAACCGATGATGAAGAAGAGGCGGAGGGCGTGTTCTGCGTCGGTGCCGCGTTCTTCGACCATCACGGCAAGTGCGCCGGTGCCCTCAGTATCACTGGACTGAAGGTCGACGTGCCGCATCGAGAAGTACAACGTCTCGGCGCAATAGTGAAGGATCACTCGGACCGCATCACTCTTCTGCTCGGCGGTGTTCGTCAGGGGAGTCGCGCGTGAAGGCGCTCGTCGTTTCCGCCCCCGGAACTGTCGCGCTAGAAGTACTCGAGAATCCACAGCCGGCAGATCACGAAGTTATGGTGGCGCCGATCATCTCGGGAATGTGCGGGACTGATATTGAACTCATCGACGGTGATGTCGATCCTCTGTATGTTCGTTATCCCTTGATTCTCGGCCACGAATGGGTCGGTGTGCTTCGCGGTGACGTTCCAGGCGTCGCCGCCGCCGGCGACCGCGTTGTCGTTGAAGGCATCATTCCCTGCGACGCGTGCGCGGACTGTCTTCACGGCGATTCCAATCGGTGCTCGAACTACGACGAGATTGGTTTCACCAGGCCCGGAGGAATCGCAGAACTGATCGCGGTCCCGTCTCGCCTCGTGCGAAGGATCGACCCGTCGGTGGAGATCGACGACGCGGCATTCATAGAGCCCATGTCCGTCGTGTGGCGGGCGTTGACCAGGATTTCACTACGTGCCGGGCTCAGTGTCGCCGTAGTTGGTGACGGCACTATCGCTCTCTTGGCGGCGCATTTGATTCGCCGAATGAATCCCGACCGCGTCGTTGTCATCGGCTTACGAGAAGCTCAACGTTCTCTCGCCATGCGGGCCGGTGCTGACGAATTCGTCACCGCGAAGCCCGAACAGCACTTCGATCTCGTGATTGAAGCGGCGGGCACCGGACCGGCCGTCCAAACCGCGATTGCCGTAGCGGCCCGAGGTGCGATGGTGATTCTCCTGGGACTTCCCGTGCACGGTACGACCATTGAGATTTCGCCCGAAGACCTCGTCAACAACGATCAGATTCTTCAAGGGAGTTTCGGGTACACGCGATCGGCGTGGGCGGAGGTCGTGGACAAGGTCAACGCAGGGGAACTGAAACCTTCATTTCTGATCACGCATCGATTCGCGTTGGATGACTCGGTGGCGGCCGTCGCCGTCCTTCGTGGTGGCGTGGGCGAGGACGAGCCACGGGGCAAAGTCGTCATCACCATCGCGCCACGTCACTGACGTGCTGATTGAGGATTGAGTCACCAAAAAACCAGCGACCCCGGGCTCGGGGCCCGGGGTCGCTGGTTGTGGAAAGCGGACGAATCTAGACGATGTCGGTCACTTCGGTCTTGCGGTAGTGACGCACACCGAGCAGTGTGAGGACCAGCATGATGAGTGCAGCGACGAACATACCGATTGCTCCATAGAGCGCGATGACACCCATGAAACCGAAGGCGTACGCGTTGAGCAGCAACCCACGGAGGGTGTCGCCGCGGAAGACGAGTTGCACTTGATTGGCGAGACCGGTATTCGAAGGATCGGCCAACGAAGCAGCGCTGATCTGTGCGTAGGTCTTACCACCGCTAATGGCGGCGGTATCGACACCGATGATGTCGTTGGCGAAGATCTGCGCCTGAGAGCCGGTCAGCACTTCCTGGCCAGCGAGTTGCGTCTCATGTGCGGCGACGAGGTCGCGGTAATCCGACTGTGTCTTCGTGGGGAAGTACACCTTCTGTTCAATCAGCTGTGACTTCACCTGTGAGCTCGTGAAGCTGTAGCCAACGAGCATTCCAATGCCGGCGACGAGGAACACGACGGTGAGCAACACCCCCACCCAGTTGAGCAATAAATCGAGGGTCTTGCGACGCATAATGACTCCTAATTTGATATTTTTCGGACTTCAACAGATTGGCACCCGTCGCGAGAAGGGCCCTAGAGGAGAAGGTCATTTTCGTATCGGCGCCCTACGGTTCACTGGGTTTCTCCGCAGTTCGCGGCGGGCGAACGTCTATGAATCGAGACTTATGCCCAATCGGGCGAGGTAGCCGACACCCATGACCACGGCCTCACAGCCCGCTGACGACAACGCGTCAAGATCTCGTCCGTCGCGGACGCCTCCCGCGGCAATGACCTTGATGCCACTTCGACAGACGTGTTCGTAGAGCCCGACGTCGGGTCCGCGCATCGTGCCATCGCGATCGATCGCGGTGACGTGGAGCCTGGTCACGCCTGCGTCAACGCAGCGCATTAGTGCACTGTCAACATCGAGTCCGCTTGACTCGGTCCATCCTCGAACTTCAAGTTTTCCGTTTCGAACATCAATGGCAACGACGAGTTGTTCGCCGAGCGACTCGACGAACTCGCCGAGCGATGACTCATCGGCCCAGACCGCGGTGCCGATGATTACCCTCGCCGCGCCAGCCGCCAACGCCTGATGCGCTGCCTCGGTGGAACGAATCCCGCCCGAGACCTGGAGCGGAATCGTTCCCGCCACCGAAGCGCATCGCGCGATGACGTCGGAGCGGATCGCGCCGTCTCGAGCTCCCTGAAGATCGACGATATGGATCAAGGGTGGTTCGGTGGACACGATGCGCCGCATGAACGATTCGATGGGTTGGCGAAACAGGACGCGATTGAAATCTCCCTGTTCCAAACGGACGGCGTCATCGCCTAGGAGATCGAGTGCGGGTATAATTTGCATAGCAGCGTGTTAGCATGTTAGCATAGTAGAATGACAATTGGCAAGGTTACGTCGGCCGAGGCGAATCCCGAAACGGCCGCCCGATTCGACGAGTTGGTCGCGGCATTCATGCGACTTCGAGATCCCGACCTCACGGCGGCCTTTCTTCGTGATCTGTGCACAACGACGGAACTCGACGCGATGGGTCAGCGACTGCAAGTCGCTCGACTCGTTGACGAGGGAGTCTCGTATCAGGTCATTTCGAAACGAACTGGTGCCTCGACGGCGACAGTCACGCGCGTCGCGCAATGGTTGCACCACGGTGAGGGTGGCTACGCGGCGGTACTGAAGAGAGGCCGACGATGAATCGAAGACTTTCCCTCGCGCTGCCCTCGAAGGGACGGCTGCGCGAACCGTCGTGGTTGCTCCTCGAGGCGAGCGGCGTCGCACCCCAGGAACCGGGCGAGCGGGTCCTGCAATCGCACTGTCGAAACGCTGACATCGATCTTCTCTTCGTTCGGGCGGAGGACGTCCCAGAGTATGTGCAAGACGGTGTCGTTGACTGTGGAATAACGGGGCTGGACCTCATCTCGGAGCGGGAGTGCGACGTGGAGGTGTTGTTGCGTCTCGGTTTCGGTGCGTGTTCATTGCAAGCAGCGGTTTCCATGGAGGATTCGGCCACAAAGATCGAGGACCTTGAAGGTCGACGTATCGCGACCTCGCACCCAAATATCGCCGAACGCGCGCTCGCCGATCGTGGCATCAAGGCCGAACTGGTGCAGGTCACCGGTTCGGTCGAGATCTCACCGCGGCTCGGCCTCGCCGACGCCATCATCGACCTCGTTTCGACGGGCAGCACACTACGGACCAACGGACTGCGGTCCATTGGCACGGTCTTCGAATCCGAAGCGGTGCTGGTGGGTCGCGTTGGCTCAACGGACTACGAAGCGCGTCGAACATTGACCATGGTGCTCGGCTCGGTTATCAACGCGCGGGCCAATCGCTACCTCTTGTGCAACGTTGCGAAAGTTCGTTTGAGCGAAGTGACCGCGCTCTTGCCGACGTCGGGTTCACCGACCGTGATGGACCTCGCCACTCCGGGCGTCGTGGCGGTGCACGCCTTGGTGCCCGCCGCGGAGATCTGGTCCCTGTTACCCAAGCTGGAGGCCGCTGGCGCGAGTTCAATCCTCACGTTGCCCGTCGAACGGATGGTGAAGTGAGCAAGCCCCTGAGCACCGACAAGCCAGTCTCCATCGAAGAGGTCGTCAATGACGTTCGGACGCGTGGTGATGCTGCGCTCGTCGAATGGTCCCAGCGCTTTGACGCGACGACGGCAAGCACGCCCCAACGTGCGGTGCCTTACGGTGACATCCCCACCGCTGCGGTGCTGGCCGCCGCCGAGTCGGTTCGCACCTGGCACGCGGCGCAACGTCCGGCCGATCTCACGCTCGAAGTCTCACCGGGAGTGACGCTTGAACGTCGTTGGTCGCCGCTTCGCTCGATCGGTATCTACGTACCCAAGGGCTTGGTCTCGTCACTCATCATGTCCGCCGTGCCGGCCCAAGTGGCGGGCGTGGATCGCATCGTCGTGTGCACGCCACCCAACGGATCGGCGGCCGTGGCCGCCGCCGCCGCACTGCTCGGCATCGAAGAGGTGTGGGCGCTTGGTGGTGCGCAGGCCATCGCCGCAATGGCCTACGGAACTGAATCGATCGCTGCGGTGGACAAGATCTTTGGACCCGGCGGCGGCGCGGTGAACACCGCGAAGTTACTGGTGAGTCGCGACGTGGCGATTGACCTACCCGCAGGACCAAGTGAGATCGTCGTCGTCGCCGATGAGGGGTTCGACGAAGCCATCATTCAACAAGAACTTGACGCGCAGATGGAACACGGCCCCGACTCGCGCGCCCACGTGATACGCGTCGGTGATGACCTCGAAGCGGCGTTGGCCGAGGTGGAAGAGTACGCGCCCGAACACGTTGCGTTGCTCGGTGTACGCGCTGAGTCACTGGCCGAACGCATCCGAAACGCTGGCGCGGTCTTCGTCGGCCCCTACTCACCGGTCCCTGCGGGCGACTACGCCACCGGAGGAAATCACGTGCTACCAACCGGTGGTTGGGCCAAATCGACCGGCGGCCTCGGACTCGAAGCCTTCATGAAGACGGTGACCGTACAGCGTGTGACGAAGGAGGGGCTCGAGGGGCTCGCCTCCACGATTGAAGCACTCGCTGAGCTCGAAGGCATGACCGCGCACAAAGCGACGGCCCGACGATGACGCGCCCGGTCGCGCTTGTCGCGTACCAGTGGCCCCCGTCAAACGAGGTCATTGCCGAACGTGTCGGCCTCGATCCTCGTGACATCATCCGCTTTGATGGCAACGTCGCGGCGACGCCGCCTCCCAGTGCGCGTCCGGCAGCGCTGGCTCGCGCGCTCGCCGACGTCAATGAATACGACCGCGGACGCTACGTCGCCCTTCGCGAAGCGATTGCGGAGCGACACAACGTCGGACTCAATCAGGTGGCGTTGGGCGCGGGGAGCGACGAATTCATCGTCCTGCTCGCCAGGCTCTTCGCCGAGGGCGGCTCGGTCGCGACGGTGCCAAGGTTCTCCTATTCGATGTATCCGTTTGCCGCATCAATGGCGGGTGCCTCCATCGTGGACGACCCCGCCGAGGCGGACCTCGTCTTCGTGTGTCGCCCCAACAATCCAACGGGGGAGATGGTCGACATCCCCGACGTCCCGGGCCAACTTGTCATCGATGAGGCGTACGCCGACTACGCCGGGGTTGACGCGCTCGATCGAGTGGGAGATGGAGCCATCGTGTTGCGCACGTTCTCCAAGGCCTACGGGCTCGCCGGAGCGCGCGTCGGCTACGCCATCGCGAGCCCCGAACTCATTGAAGTAATCACCTCGTATCAGGCCCCGCTATCCGTGTCGTCGCTCTCTGCGTCGCTCGCGTTGGCAGCGATCGCCACTCCGATCGACGTGTCGCGCCAGAATGCGGAACGCGATCGGCTGGCGGGCGAGTTGACGATTCTTGGACTGACGCCACTGACGTCGTTCACGAACTTCCTGTTCATTCCTATGGACGATCCTCAGGCACTGGTCGATGAACTCATGGCCTTTGGTGTGGTAGTGCGCGCGTACGCCGGAGGTCTGCGCATCAGCGTGAAGGATGAGTTGGACGACGAGATCCTCCTCGATGCGCTGCGGTTCGTCATCAAAGGTATAGAAATGCCGAGCCGAGCACTTCGCCACCGTCGAGCCACCGCCGAGACGCTCCTGAACGTTCGTCTTCGTGTGCCCGGCGAAGGTCGGGTGTACGTCAACACTGGGCTGGGCTTCTACGACCACATGCTCCAGCAGTTGGCGTTTCACGGCGGCATGGACCTTCGTCTCGAGGGTGTTGGCGATCTCGAGACCGGCGAGCACCACATGGTCGAGGACATGATGCGAACGTTTGGCGAGGCGCTCGACGAAGCGCTCGGCGACCGACGGGGCCTGACCCGCTACGGCGAAGCTCGCGTACCCATGGACGAGGCGCTCGCGCACGCGGTCGTCGACCTCTCGGGACGGGCCACGGCCAACATCTCCATAAGCCCCGATCCCGGTATGGCGGCCCACGCCTTTCAGTCACTGGCCCAGACCGCTCGGATTACGTTGCACGTGACCGCCACGGGCGAGAACGACCACCACGTGGCCGAGGCGTCCTTCAAGGCCGTGGGCCGAGCACTCGCCCAAGCCCTTACGCGAGACGGTTCACTCGTTCGCTCCACCAAAGGGTCGTTGTGAGTGACATCGCCGTCGTCGACTACGGCGCCGGCAACACTCGATCGGTCCGCGCAGCACTGGCTCACCTCGGCGCGACGAGTGTCGTCACGAGCGACCCTTCCCTGATCAAGGGGAGTACCCAGGTCGTCCTACCCGGTGTTGGATCGGCGCGTAGCGCGATGGAACATCTGCACGCGACCGGTGCGGCGAAGGCCATTCGCGAACGGTTCGATGATGGTGGGCCGATTCTTGGCATCTGCCTTGGCATGCAGCTCGCCCTCGACACCAGCGAAGAGGATGGCGGCGTCGAGGGACTCGGTCTGCTCTCGGGATCGGTCTATCGCATGAGCGAAGGTCGTGTCCCGAGACTTGGTTGGGCACAGGTTGATCCGTGGGGCGAGACCTATTACTTCGCGCACTCCTACGCCGCACAGTCGAACGACAGCGTCGCGACGTCCGACGGTGTGACCGTCGCCATCGAGCGAGGTTCGTTCCTGGGCGTTCAATTCCACCCCGAGAAGAGCGCCGCTGCCGGGCTGGCCTTTCTAGAGCAATGCCTCTCGCGCGCCTGATTCCCTGTCTCGACGTCGCGCACGGTCGCGTGGTGAAGGGCGTCAATTTTGTCGGGCTCCGTGACGTGGGAGACCCAGTGGAGCTCGCGAAGCACTACAGCGATGGTGGGGCCGACGAGCTCGTCTTTCTCGACATCGCGGCGACACCCGATGACGTCGCCACCATGACCTCAGTCGTCGCGCAAGTCGCCGACGTGCTCGAGATCCCCTTCACCGTCGGGGGAGGAGTTCGCTCGACGGAGGATGCGATTCGCATCATCGAATCGGGCGCGGATCGCGTGTCCCTCAACTCCGCCGCGCTCGCCGACCCCGGTCTCATCACCGCGATCGCGTCGCGCTACGGCAGTCAGGCCGTGGTGGTCGCCATCGACGCCGGTGACGGCGTCGTGCACACGCATGGCGGAAGGGTCGCGACCGCGACCAAGACGATTCCGTGGGCGGTGGAGGCGGCTGCGCGGGGGGCGGGTGAAATCCTGCTGACGTCCATTGCGCACGATGGCCGTCGTGAAGGATTCGATCTCGCCCTGACCGCGGCGGTGCGCGACGCCGTGGCGATTCCGGTCATCGCGTCAGGTGGTGCGGGGTCCGCAGCGCACGTCGCTGCGGCACTGCGTATCGCGGACGCCGCGCTCGTTGCGTCAATCGTCCACGAGAACCCGTCAGGACTGCCCGGTCTCCGCGACGAAATCGAAGCACTAGGCATCCAACTGCGACCAATGAAGGAACGATCATGAGCGACGAGCTACGGGCGGCAATCATCCAAGACGATGCGACCGGGCGAGTCTTGATGTTGGGATGGATGGACGAGGAGGCGTTGGCCCTCACGCGTTCGAGCGGACTAGTGCACTTCTTCTCGCGTTCGCGCCAGAAGCTTTGGCGAAAGGGCGAGACATCAGGAAATGAGTTACGTGTCGTGGAGGTCCTGCTCGATTGTGACGACGACGCGGTGTTGGTTCGTGCCACGCCTACGGGCCCCGTTTGTCACGACGGTTCGACGTCGGACTTCACGCCTTGGTTGTGGCGCAAGATCCTTCGGCGTGAAGCGGCCGGATCATCCGATTCCTACGTGGTGTCGCTCTTGCGTGATGGAACTCCCCGCGTGGCACGAAAGGTAGGGGAAGAGGCCGTCGAATTGGTGGTGGCGGCGCTCGCCGAAGACGATCAGCGCGTCGTCAGTGAAGCGGCCGATCTGTGGTTCCACACGCTGGTGTTACTGAGAAGCCGCGGACTCGACCCCGCGGCGATCGAAGACGAACTGCGTCGACGGGACGTCTGAACGGCTCGCCACATGAGTGGTTGTTGGTGTGGGGCGCGCGGCGACGGGTAGCGTTGAGTGTGTTCATCGCCGCGTCGGTCTCGTCTGGAGTAGTGGTCCTTGTCGGCGCCGTCTTCCTCACGTGTTGCGTGGAGATGGTCGAAGCGCTGACGATCGTCTTTGCGGTTGGCCATACCCGCGGTTGGCGATCCGCCTTCGAAGGAGTGGCTGCGGCACTGTTGGTGCTCACGGCTCTGGTCGCCGCGTTCGGTCCGGCGCTCGTGAGTGTTCCACTCAATATTCTGCGACTCGTCGTCGGCGGAGTGTTGCTCATCTTTGGTATGCAGTGGCTTCGAAAAGCGATTCTGCGATCGAGTGGGCTCAAATCAATGCACGATGAAGACGCTATTTATGAAGCCAAAGTGGCGGAACTTCGCGCGTCGGGCCGAAGCGAAGGGCGTGATCGCATCGCATTCGTGATGGCGTTCAAGGGAGTCTTCCTCGAAGGGTTGGAGGTTGTCGTCGCCGTGCTGACGCTCGGCACGTCAGCCCATCGATTGGGATTGGCAGCAGTCGTGGCGGGTGTTGCCATCGCGGTGGTCGCGGTGGCGGGCGTCGTCGTCGCCAAACAGTTGTCCCGGGTTCCCGAAAATGCCATGAAGATGTCGGTCGGCATCCTCCTCATCACGTACGGAACGTTCTGGACCGGTGAAGGTTTGCGGGTTCGATGGCCCGGCGGCGACACAATGCTCTTGGGTCTCATCGGTATCTACGCCGTGGTGTCGTGGCTCGGCGTCACTCTGCTCCGCCGCACTCGAGCCAGTGTCAGTGACGTGGTCGCGTGAGTCATCAACGTCCGCTGGTCTTGCGACTCCTCATTGGTTTCGGCCGATTCTGGTGGGACTTTCTCATTGGGGATACCCCCGAACTGTTCGTGGCCGCACTCACCGTCATTGGCGTCATCGCGCTGCTCAGCGAAGTCGCGGGGGCGAACGTCGCCGCGATAGTCGCGCTCCCGTTGCTCGTCATCGCTTCGTTGAGCATTTCGTTGTATCGGGCGCAACGCGCATCGCGCAAGCTCTGAGCTACGCCGCCGGTAATTCGTAGGCGGTCATCGAAAGTGAGCCCATCTCGTAACCGTCGATCAACGTGCGTGTTGGCGTATTCGCCGCGGCCGAGAGACCGGCCACGTACGCGAGGGGCAAGAAGTGGTCGGGCGTCGGCACGGCCAAGGAGTAGTCGCGATGCGACTTCGCTTGACCGAGTTCATTCGCGTCGCTCGTCATGATTGCGCGCACGTCGTCGTCAAATCGTTGCGCCCAGTCCGTGCCCTTGCCCGGTGAGTTCCAGTCAACCAGTCGCAAATTGTGCACCACGTTGCCGCTGCCCACGATCAGGACGCCTTCGCTGCGCAGCGCATGCAACTGTGCGCCGAGGTTGAAGTGGTAGTCGAAGGGGAGTTCCGCGTTGATCGAGAGTTGGAGAACCGGCACGTCGGCGCTGGGGAACATGTGGACGAGGACGGACCACGTGCCGTGGTCGATGCCCCAACTATCTTCGTCGAGGCCCATGTAGGTCGGTTGGACGACGTCGACGATTCGCTCCGCTATCGACGGATCGCCGGGTGCGGGGTACTGCACGGCAAAGAGCTCGGGAGGGAAACCGTAGAAATCGTGAATGGTTCGAGGCACGCGCATCGCGGTGATGGCGGTGATGTTCACGTACCAGTGAGCCGAGACGACGAGCACCGCCTTGGGTTTCTCAATTGACGCCCCAAACCTCGCCCACGACTCCGTGTAGCGATTGTGGTCGATCGCGTTCATCGGCGTTCCGTGACCGATGAACGCGGCCGGAAGTAGAGATGTCATTTTCTCCTCGTTTTCATTCACTGCGAGCGTACCGGCCGGTATTGACCGCAGTGTCGCCGTAGCCTTTGGTGATGCGCACGGGCCGATTTCTTGGAGTGGGCCTGCTCGTGGCGGCCGGCGTCGTCGCGTCGTCGGGTGCGGGCGACGGCGCGACCACCACGTCAAATCTGTCGTGCGCCACGCAGATCGTCAACGCGTGGACGCTGCCCCGACTCGCCAACGAGACGATTGCGATTCCGGTTAACGCCACCAATATTGGTGCGATGGGCCCGGCCGCCCGTGCCGGGTACGGTGGCCTACTTCTCTTTGGCTCGACGGCGCCCCCGACGCTCGCTCCAATACTGGCCACGCTCCAGCGTCAACGACCTGGACAGTACGCCTTCGTCGTCATGACCGACGAAGAGGGTGGTGGCGTCGAGCGACTGACCAATCTCGTCGGCTCCTTTCCCTGGGCTCAGACCATGGGGAAGAATCTCAGCGCCGCGCAGATCACGGCAGTCGGGCAGCGCGTTGGCGCGAAACTCATCGGTGCCGGGGTGAACACTGATCTTGCGCCCGTGCTTGACGTCGACGCTCGAGCGCAGGAACCGGGCGCCGCCAACCCTGACGGCTATCGATCGTTCAGTGGCAATCCAGCGATCGCGGCGACCGACGGCACGGCGTTCATGAAAGGTCTCAGCCAGGCCGGTGTCCTTTCGGTGGTGAAACACTTTCCGGGGCTCGGCTACGCGTCGCGTAACACTGACTACGGTCCCGCCAACACGTTGTCGTGGGCGAAACTTCAGACCACCGGCCTCGTCCCGTTCAAGTTGGCCATCGCCAACGGGGCGACCGCGGTGATGATGTCCAACGCGCGCGTGCCCGGTCTCTCGTCGCTACCCGCCGGCCTTTCCGCGGTAGTTGTGCAGGTCCTACGAAAGACCCTTGGCTTCAGCGGACTCATCGTCACTGATTCGCTCTCCGCCGGCGCAATCAGCGCGCTACACCTGGCGGAACCGGCCGCCTCGGTGAAGGCCCTGGAGGCGGGCGATGACCTGATCCTCTACGGTTCTCCCTCGTCACCGAGCGCATCGTTGGCGCTGGCCGCCAAGATCTCGACCGCCATCGTGAACGCCGTCAACGCGGGAGCGATTGCGAGGTCCACGGTGGTGGGTGCCGCTGCCCAAGTGCTCGCCGCGCGAAATCAACTTTCGTGTGCGACATCGATAACGACGACGAGCATCTGACTGGTCAGAGGTAGTGGGGAGGAACCTCGTTGGTCTCGCGGCGAATCTTGCGGATCTCTTCCTTGAGGCGAGCGTTCTCTTCGCGAAGTTCGCTAATCGTGCGCTCGAGCTCTTCGCGCGAGGCGTCGTCGTGGCTCATGGAGCAAGGCTCTCACACTTCAGTGGGTAACGCCATCGACCAGACAGTCGTGCGCGGCCGGCGAATGCAGCGCGCGTCGCGTCGCGAGGCCGTCTAAGGGAACAGCCCGCGCAATTCAGTGGCTTCGGCGATTCGTTCGACGCCCACCGCGATCGCGGTCTCTCGAAGCGTGACCTCGAGTTGCAAGTGACGCGTCCAGATGTAATTGAACGCCTCGCGCATGGTCTTCTCGAGACGATCGTGAAACAGTTCGGGCTCCCACAGATAGCCCTGGAGATCCTGGGCCCATTCGAAGTACGACGCCACGACACCGCCAGCGTTAGCGAGCACGTCGGGCACGACCGCGACGCCGCGGCTCGCAAGGACCGCTGCTCCTTCGCCGGTCGTCGGGCCGTTGGCCGCCTCCACGACGATTGACGCGGACATGGTCTTGGCGATGTCTTGGTCGATGACACCCCCGAGTGCCGCCGGGATGGCGATGTCGCTCGGGAGCGTGAAGAGGAGATCGGCGGAGACCGGTTCGCTGCCGGGGTAGCCGACGATCGTGCCGGCCTCTTTGAAGTGGCTGGTCATGATCGCGGGGTCGATGCCTTCGGGCACGTGAATCGCACCGCGAATGTCGGCCACGCCGACCACTTTCATGCCGCGATCGCTCAACAGTCGCACGAGCGGTGCTCCGACCTTGCCGTAACCCTGGATGACGACGCGCTGTTCACTGGCCAGTCGTCCGAGTCGCTGCAGGATGGCGCTGGTGCAAATCGTCACACCGAGTGACGTCGCGCCGGCGTGTCCGAGGGTGCCGCCGATCGCGAGGGGCTTGCCCGTAACGACGCCCGGTGTGTTGTGGCCGCGCAACATTGACACCGTGTCCATGATCCAACTCATCACCTGGGTGTCGGTGTTGATGTCCGGTGCGGGGATGTCACGGTCGGGACCGATCATTGGCGCGATGGAAAAGGCATAACGGCGGGTGAGGCGTTCGAGTTCGGCGCGCGAGAGCGCCGCGGGGTCAACCTTGATGCCACCCTTGGCTCCGCCGTAGGGGATGTTGACGACCGCACACTTGATCGACATGTCGGCACTCAGAGCGGCAATCTCGTCGACGTTCACGCTGGGGTGAAAGCGGATACCGCCCTTGCCCGGTCCGCGCGACGTGTCGTGCTGGATGCGCCATCCGTGGAACATCTCCACTTCACCGGTGTCCATTCGAACGGGGACCGCGACCTCGAGGATCCGTTCGGGAGTGATGATGCGCTTTATCAATCCCTCGTTGAGACCGAGGAGTCGTCCGGCCGTCTCGATGAGCGACGTGACATGGAGCCACGGATTGAATTCGTGAGGGGACGCCTCGGTCGGACGCGTGACCACGTTGTCACCAGCCTTTTGCTATCGGAAAAGCGCGGTTGCTTTCAAGGAACAGCGTACGCCAGGTTGGTTGGGCTTTCGGGCCAACGAGCATTGCTACTCTGACTGCAAAGCGCGCGACGAAAGGCGTTCACGTGAAGATCTCAACGATGTTGGCCTACTCAGGCGGGTTTAAGAAGGCGGCCGCCGAGGTCGCGGAGATGGAAAAGGCCGGACTCGACCTCGTCTGGGTCGCCGAGGTCTACGGCTTCGACAGCCCTTCCCTGATGGGATACCTCGCGGCACTGACCGAGACGGTCGAGATCGGTTCGGCGATCCTGCCGATCTACTCGCGTACGCCGGCGTTGATCGCCATGACCGCCGCTGGCATTGACGCGCTCTCCGACGGTCGATTCAATCTCGGTCTGGGGGCGTCGGGCCCGCAAGTGATCGAAGGATTCCACGGCGTGCCCTACACCAATCCCCTTGGTCGCACGCGCGAGATCGTTGAAATATGCCGCGACCTGTGGCGACGCGAATCTCCCCTCGTCCACCAGGGGAAGAACTTCACGCTGCCGCTCCCAGTCGACCAAGGTACTGGTCTCGGCAAACCGCTCAAGTTATTGACCCACCCGGTGCGCAGTGAGATACCCGTTTGGATTGCGTCATTGGGCGAAAAGAACGTCGCGATGACCGCAGAGATCGCCGACGGCTGGATCCCGGTGTTCTTCATCCCCGAGCGTGCGAACGACGTGTGGGGCTCCGCACTGGCGGCCGGCAAAGCGAAGCGCGACGCCTCGCTCGGTGATCTCATGATCACCGCCGGAGGTCTGCTCGCCATCGGCGAGGGCGAGGACGTGACGGCGCTGCGCGAGTTCGCTCGACCGATGACCGCTCTGTACGTCGGGGGCATGGGGGCCAAGGGCAAGAACTTCTACAACGAACTCGTGATCCGCTACGGCTACGAGAAGGAAGCGGAACTCATTCAGGACCTCTACCTCAGCGGCAAGAAGAAGGAGGCCGAGGCGGCGATCCCCGACGAGCTGCTCGAGTTGACCTCGTTGTGCGGACCCAAGGGTTACGTGGCGGAGCGCGTGGCGGCCTTCAAAGAGGCCGGCGTGACGCACTTGCAGGTCCACCCGATACCGCTGGGCGATCAAAGCGCGGCCTCACTGATCGCCGACGTGAAGGAGATGGCCTAGGTAGTTCGCGTCGCGTCGCGTCCACCCGACGCGAGCCACGCGTCGTACATGATGGAATAGGCACCGCCCGCCGCGAGGAGCTCGTCGGGCGTACCCATCTCGACGATGCCACCGTCGTCGATCACGACGATCCGGTCGGCGCGTTGCGCCGTCGTGAGGCGGTGCGCGATGAGGATCGCCGAACGACCTTCGAGGAGCCGGTCGAGGGCCTGTTCGACCACTATCTCGCTCTGTAGATCGAGTGAGGACGTCGCCTCGTCCAAGATGAGTACTCGAGGCCGCGCGAGGAATGCCCTCGCCAGCGCGAGTTGCTGTCGTTCGCCCGCGGAGAGCGTCTGGCCCCGTTCGTGCACCGGCGTGTCGAGACCCTGGGGGAGACGATCGACGAGTTCACGTAGTCCCACGACGTCAACGGCAGTGTTGATCTCCTCATCAGTGGCGTGGGGTTGGCCGAAACTCAGGTTGGTTCGGATCGAACCGGCGAAGAGGAACGCCTCCTGTGGCACCACGCCGAGTTGGGATCGCAGCGAGCGCAGGGTCACGGTCTTGACGTCGATACCGTCGAGCAGCACCCGACCAGCAGTCGGGTCGTAGAAGCGATTGGCGAGTTTGGCCATGGTGGACTTGCCGGCACCGGTTGGACCGACGAAGGCCACCGATTCACCGGGAGCAATCTCCAAATTGACGTCGTGCAGGACGAGTTCGCCGCTCAGGTAGCCAAAATCCACGTGCTCGAAGGTGATTCGACCTTCGATGGTTGGCAGGTCGACGGCGCCGGGCACCTCGTCAACACTCGGGGCAATTTCGAGCAGTTCGCGCAGACGGATGATCGACGAGCGGCCCTGTTGCAGCGTGGTGTACTGCTGGACGAGGAGTTGGATGGGCGCGAAGAATCGGTTCAGGTAGAGGAAGAAGACGATGAGCTGAGGAACGCCGAGTTGGTGGTTAAGGACCATGTGGCCGCCGATGCCCAACAGCATGGCCTGTCCCAGGATGCCGATCATGAGCGTCGAGGGACCGTAGACGGCGTTGACGCGACCGGTGTAGGCGTTGGCATCACGGTAGGCGCCCACGACATGACGGTGGTTTCGAATATTGCGACGTTGACGGTTATTGGCGGTCACGACGCGAATGCCGTAGAGCGACTCCGAGAGATCGGCCAGGACGTTCGCGATGCGATCGCGCGCGAGCAGGTAACCCTTTTCCGACGCGTGGTGGTACCAGATGGAGAAGGCCACGAGGATGGGCACGACGATCAGCACCGTCCACGCGGCGAGCGCGACGTTCGTGAGAAACAGGATGACCGTGATGACGATCATCGTGAGACCTTGCAAGGCGAATTGGCTGATGCCGTCCTGGATCAGTTGCTGGAGATTCTCGATGTCGCTCGTCATTCGACTCATCAAGACGCCCGCCTTCTCTTCAGTGAAGAAGTCCAGACTGAGACGTTGAAACTGGGTGAAGACTCGGATTCGTAGGTCGTGCATGACTCGCGACGAGAGCTTGCCGGTGACGTCGACCTGTTGGCGTTGGAAATAGACGCTGACCAACGCCAGTGCGAGATACAGGGCCGCACACACGACGATGACGCCCAGGCTCTTGTGTCGCTCCATGCCGTGGCTGATGGCGTACTCCGTGAGGAGCGGCCCCGCCTGCAACGTGAGGCTGATAATGATCACGAGGGCCGATCCGGCGATCACCCATCTGGGGTAGACCCGCAGCAACTTGGGAAGGGTCAGCCGTTCGCGTTCTTTATCGCTGGGACGCTGCGTGAAGTGAACGTCAGACTTTGCGTGGACCGGTTCACTCGCGAGCAGTTTCGTCGCTTCATCCATCAACTCTTCGGGAATGCCGCCGAAGGGAAGCCCGGCCTGTCCGCTCGACGATGACGCGCTGGGACCGAACATCGCGCCGCCACCGCCGCCACCCCATCCCATCAGGACTCCTCGCCTGACGTGGTCTGGGCCAGGATCTCTGAGTACAGCGGTTCGCTCTCGAGCAGCTCCTCGTGCGTACCGCTCGCGATCACGCGGCCTTCATCGAGCACCAACACGCGACTGGCGAGAGCGATGGTCGATATGCGGTGCGCGATGACGATGGTGGTTCGTTGCTGCAACAGTCCTCGAAGGGCCTCGTAGATGCCCGACTCCACGTGCACGTCGATTGCGCTCGTGGCGTCGTCAAGAATCAGGATGGGTGGGTTGAGCAGCAGCGTTCTGGCGATCGCGATGCGCTGGCGTTGGCCACCCGAGAGGGTGTAGCCGCGCTCGCCGACGATGGTTTCGTACCCTTCGGGCAGGCGCACGATGAACTCGTCCGCGTTCGCGGCGCGCGCCGCCGCTTCAATCTCCTCAATCGTCGCGTCGGGTCGACCATACGCAATGTTGTCGCGAATGGATATTGAGAAGAGGAAGGGCTCGTCGAGCACCACGCCGACATTGCCTCGCAGCGACGACATCGTAAGGTCGCGCAGGTCGTGTCCATCAATGGTGATCGCTCCGTCGGTCACGTCATAGAAGCGCGTCACCAAACGCGCGACCGTCGATTTCCCCGACCCGGTGCGCCCAACGATCGCGACGGTCTCGCCGGGCGATATGTGGGCGTCGAAGTCCCGAAGAATCTCGGCGCCATTGTCGTACGTGAAGGTGACGTGGTCAAAGTCGATCGCACCGCGCACGTCAACGAGGTCGTAGGCACCCGGTCGCTCCACGATCTCTGGACTCTCGTCGAGAATCTCAAAGATCCTCCCCGCACTGGCCCTCGCACGCTGGCCCATCATGACCAACTGTCCGAGCATCATGAACGGGGCCTGGAGCATCAAGAGATACAGACTGAACGCAAGGATTTCGGAGTAACGAAGGTCGCCGTGCAGGACCATCCATCCACCGCAGAGCAGCACCAGGGCGAGTCCCAACTGCGGCAGGTTCTGGACCCAGGGGGACCAGACCGCTCGAATGTTGGCGTCCTTGATGTAGGCCCACGCAACGCCCTCAGCGGCGTCGGCGAGGCGGTTGATCTCCGCCTCCTCCTGCGCGAAGGACTTCACCACTCGAACGCCGTTGACGTTCTCGTCCACGATGGTGGCGACCTCCGCCAGACGCGACTGCGTGATCCAGGAGATGGGGAACATGACGCGACGCATCTTGATGCCGACGACGTAGAGGATCGGCATCACGATCATGGAGATGAGCGCGAGGGCCCAGTTGATGCTGAGCATGAAGGCGAAGGCGACGACACCGATCAAGCACTGCACGATGATGAGCGGAGCGAAGATTGAGTACATCTGCACACTGCGAATGTCACTGTTGGCGCGACTGATGAGTTGTCCAGACTGCACACGGTCGTAGAAGCTGAACGAGAGCCACGTCAAGTGTTGATAGATCAACGAACGGAGGTCCGCTTCCACGTTGTAGGCGGTGTTGTAAAGGAACTGACGCGAGACGATGCCCGTCACTCCGGCGAGCAGTCCCACGATCACGATGGCGATCACGTCACTGTGCAGCGACGTGACGTGCTTGACGAACGTGTGGTCGATGTCGTTGCTCAACATATTGGGCACGAGCACCTGGAAAATGAGACTGACGAACGAAAGGACGATGGCCGTCACGAACGTCACCCGGTGGGACTGAATGACCGGCAGCACCCGGCGCCACCACGCGAGGTTCTGATTACGTGAAATTTCGTTGCGGGGCCCTGGATATTTCGAGGTGATCCCTCCGAGGGGGTTGGCCGATGCTTGCTCTCGATCGCGTCTGTGACGCGAGGAGAGTGAAGAAGCCATCGATCAATATTACTGGACCTCCGTGACCTCAAATCGGGCCAGTTGGCGCGCATCCACCAGGCGACGTGGGCAGCCTGAGGCGTAGTGTGACCACGTGCCATCACTACAAGTCATCAATCATCCCGTTGTCGCCGACAAGGTGCGCCGGTTGCGCGACGTGTCGACGTCCAATGCCGATTTCTTGCGTCTCGCCGGCGAGATTTCCCGGTTCGTCGCCTACGAGGCCTTTCGATTGACTCCCGTCACGAATACCACGGTCGACACGCCGGTCATGAAGGGAGCGCCGGCCGTTCGCATCGACACCGAATACCTGATCGTGCCGATCCTTCGGGCTGGGCTCGGTATGAGCCCGGCGGTCCAAGAAGTACTGCCGCACCACCGGGTCTGTCTCGTGGGTCTGCGGCGAAACGAGTCCACGCTCAAGCCCGACGTGTACCTCGACGGCCTGCCCGAGTCGCTGACTGGTGTGCACGTGGTGCTCTGTGATCCGATGCTCGCAACTGGCGGTTCACTGGTGTGCGTTCTCGACATGCTGCGTTCACGCGGCGCCGGCGACGTCACCGTGCTCTGTCTCATCGCGGCGCAACCGGGCGTCGACCACGTCTTCGCGAACCACCCCGACGTCGTCATCGTCGCGGCGGCATTGGACGAGCAGCTCAACGACGTCGGTTACATCACACCGGGTCTCGGTGACGCGGGCGACCGACTGTTCGGGCCCCCGGCGCGCTGACTAGAGCCCGATGTCCTCGTTCCAGAGTTCGCCGTGATCGTGAATGAAGGTCGCGAGCAGTTGCGTGCACGCGGGGTCGTCGAGCACCACGATCTCCACGCCCAACTCCTCTAGCCAGTCGTGGCCCCCGTGGAAGTTGGTGGCCTCGCCAATGACGACGGCGCCGATGTTGAACTGTCGCACGAGACCGGCGCAGTACCAGCACGGAGAAAGCGTCGTCACCATCACCGTGTCGGGGTAGTCGCGTCGTCGACCGCCCTTGCGAAAGGCGTCCGTTTCGGCGTGCACGGACGCGTCGCGCTCTTGCACCCGGCGGTTGTGACCAGCGCTGATCAAGGTGCCGTCGCGCAAGTAGAGCGCGGCACCAATGGGAATGCCACCTTCCTCGAGGCCGAGCACGGCCTCGTCGTAGGCGGTCGCGAGCATTCGTTGGGCGAGGTCGCGCGCCAGTGGTGATCGGTGTGAACTCATCGCCTCAGTATGCTCCAGCACCGTGGGTGAACGCACGTACTCCGTCGACATAGGGACCCAGCGCGTCGATCTTCCGCTCGTCTCGTTGAACGAGAACTTGGCGCTCGCGCTGCTCATCACGGTAGACATGGGCGTGGAGTTCATGTCCCAGGCGGGGAGCGAACTCGCGGAGATCCTTCGCCCGTACGACGTCGATATCGTGGCGACCGTGGCGACGATGGGCATTCCCGTGGCCGTCGAAGTGACGCGCCACCTTGGACTCGATCAGTACGTGATCTTGCACAAGACGCCCAAGATCCACCTCGCCGACGCGGTGAGTGAGACCGTGCGCTCCATTACCACTGACGCGGAGCAACGGCTGCTCTTTGATCGAGCCCGGATCAAGGACGTCCAAGGTAAGCGCGTCGCCATAGTGGACGACGTGATCTCGACTGGTGCCTCGACGGGGACCGCCCTTCGACTGCTTCGAGGCGTCGGCGCGGAGGTCGTCGTCATCGGGACGCTCGTCACCGAGGCGTCGCTGTGGCGCACGTCGCTGGGCGACGACGCGCGGATGGTTCGGGCCCTCGGATCGATTCCCGTCTTTCGACCGGACGGTTCTGGCGGCCTGGTCGAGGACTGGACGGGCTGATCACCTCGCTGCCCGCGACACGTGTCCGGGGCAGCGAGGTGCTTCGAATTACCTGGTTGGCTCGAGCTCGTGTTGGCGCTTCACCTGACGCGCGACGTTGCCGGTGAACTTCTCCAAGACGAAGTAGACCAACGCGGCCACGATGATGCCGGTCGGTACCGAGAAGTCGGCGCCGCCGTACCAACCAGCCGTGCAGACGCCGTGTACGAGATTGCCGGCGCAGGCGCCCCCGTAGTGGTTGGAGAAGGGCGTCATCCAGTGGAAGGGGAAGTTGACCGGTGGCGGCGCCTTCGAGAACGCAATGGTGGCACAGACCATGCCGACGAAGAAGGCGATGATCGCGTTCCAGTTGACCCCGGTTGAGCCGGTGAAGTACAGGCCCTCCCTGTCGGTGCGCTGCAGTTCGGCCGGGTTGTAGCGATACTTACGCATGATCCAGTCAATGATGTAGATGCCGAACCACGGCGCAATCCACACGATGATGACGCCGACGAACTCCTTCATGTACAACGAGAAGGTCGACTGGAACTCGGCCCAGATCGTGAGTCCGCAGGCGAGGATGCTGTCAAGGACGACGGCCTGGTAGCGCTTCAGCTTGAGTCCCATGGCCTGGAGCGACACGCCCGATGAGTACAGGTCGAGCGAGTTGATGCCGAAGAGTTGGACGATGGCGAAGATCAAGAAGATCGCCACCACCCAACTTGGAATCGTGTGCTGGAGGTGCAGCGCCTCGAAGGGGTTGGCGCCGTTCCACGCGGCCGACTGTGCGCTTGAGGAGACGAACGTGAAGGTCGCCGCGCCGAGCACCATCATGAAGATCTCGGGAATGGCGGTGCCGAGGAACATCCACCCGACGATCGATCCCTTGCTCGCGTCACGCGCGATATAGCGGGTGTAGTCGTTGCCGCACTCGGTCCAACCGAGTCCCGACAACGCGAAGGTGAAGGCGAGGCCGGCGGTGAAGAGTTCCCAGCCGTGGCCGAAGCCACCGAAACTGGCCGAGCCGTGCTTGAAGTCGTAGATCGCGAGTAGCACGAAGATCGCGCCAAAGGGAATGATGAGCGCGCGCAGAACCTTCACCATCGTCGCGTGGCCGAGGTAGGGCATCACCGCTTGGATCGCCGCGGCCACAATGATGTAGACGACCTTCAGTCCCGACGAGGTGTGGATGCCCGCCATCTGCGAGAGCACCAGCGCGGCGCCGACGATGAGGATGAGGCCTTCGGTCTCGAAGCCCAATTGCGTGATCCAGTTGAAAAAGCTCACGAAACGTGAACCTCGGGTACCAAACGACGCTCGACTGATGGTGAAGGCCGTCGTACCGGTCTCGGGACCCTGCAATGAGGCCAACCCGAGCAGGAAGTACGAGACGTTGCCGATGATGATGACGGCCAAGGCCGTGTAGAAGCTGAAGCCGAAACCCATCAGCAGCGCGCCGTAAATGAAGTATTCGACGTTGATCGAGGTGCCCGCCCACAGGGCCGCAATATTGCGCGGCGTGGCCCAGCGCTCATTTTCAGGAACGTAGTCAATCCCTCGATGTTCGACTTTGAATGCCTGATCGTCGAACGAGCCGTCGTTGGTCTCAATGCTGGTCGCCACGGTAGTGGTCCTCCCTTTTAGCCCTTTTAGATGGTGTGCACCCGACCCGACGCTGGGAAGTGCGTGTTGTACGCGCCCAGTATGCCCGAATTCAAACGGCGACAGCGCCTTTCGTGACAGTTTCGTGACGTCGCATCAGATTTATTTCGTTCTTACCCCATCCCAATCGCCACCACATGCTCGGCGTCGAAGATGAACGGGTCTCAGATTTCCCCCGATCGAGACAGAAAGCAGGTTCCACCAGTGAGCAAAGTGACCCGCAAGAGGACTCTGCGACACGCCGGCGTCTCATCGGCCATTGCCATCGGCGTCGTCGCCACGGGCGTCGGTGTGGCCAACGCATCGACCCATGCCACGTCCGCACGGACGTCGACGTCGGCGACGGCGAACGCCAAGAGGATTCACCCGTCGTCGATGCCCACGACACCCGGCGCGCCTTGCGGCATCGGTGGCGACGTCTCAGCGGTCTCGACCACATCCATCACCATCACTGACCTTCGCGGCACGACGTCGACGTACGCAATCAACGCCTCGACGACGGTCACCAAGAACGGGCAGAGCGCCACGGTTGCCGACATCGTCAATGGCGACAACGTGCACATCGCGCTCAGCTCCACCGACCCGACGCTGGCGGGCACGATCGATATCGTGCCCGCCAGCGTCGCGGGCAAAGTCACGGCGATCAATGGCGACGTCCTGACGATCGCCGGACCCAACGGCTCGACCGGTTCGGTGGTTGTGAGTTCGACGACCACCTACGCGAAGGGTGGGGCGAGTGCCTCCCTCAGCGACATATCGGTCGGTACCGTGATTTTCGCCCAGGGCAGCTTCGGTTCTTCCGCCACAATCGTCGACGCCACGACCGTTGGCATTGGTCAACCAAGTACGGGCGGACCAGGAGCTGGTCCGTTTGGCGGCGGCGGCCCTGGTGGTCCGCCGCCGGGAGGTGGAAGTCCCAGTTTCAGTCCTTCGTCCGCAATGAGAGGAATAGGCCACTAGGCCCCAAGATCTCAGGACCCGAGCGGCCCCTCCCTTCCGCTCGGGTCCTGATGTAAAACCCCCCAACCCTGACAGGGCCCAGACGGCACCCCTTCCGTCTGGGCCCTGCTCCCTTGTAGGACTCGTGCCCCGTTGTTTGTCCGGAACTGGTCGTTTTTGTTTTGAACGTCGAGTGGACTGACTGCGTCGAGCGAGCGTCGCGTACCTGTTTGGTTCTGCCGAAAGGGTATCGATTCGTCATGAGTTAGCCGGTTTTGCGCTCCTGAGAGTTTCAGCGGCGTGAACTTCTTTCTTTATCGGAACTTGCTAAGTTGCCTCCAGAGGAGCACCAGCACAAGGTTGGAACTCCAGGGGGAAAGCAGGACAGAGATGTCATCAACGTTCGATCGTCGATCGTTCTTAACTCACTCAGCCGCCACTATTGGTGGTGTCGCGATGGCCGGATCGATCGTTGACGATCTTCTTGCCAGCTCGGCCAGTGCTGCAGCCATAGGCGTCAACAGCGGAAAGCCGAAGCGTGGGGGAACGCTTACCGTCGGGACACTTTCCGACGTGCCGAATTATCACATTTTCAACGGCTCACAAGGGAAATTGGACGCCTCAGGGTTCTGTGTCGCCAACGCCCTGTACGACCCACTCTTCGTGATGTCCGCGAACGGCAAGGTCGCCCTTCCGTTCCTGGCCCTTTCGGCGACGCCGAACCACAACTACACGGTGTGGACGATTGCTCTTCGCCAGGGCGTCAACTTCACCAACGGCGACCCGTTCAACGCGGACATCGTGGTCGCGAACTACACCGCCGCCAACGCTGACCCCACCGTTGGTTTGGCCATCAAGCCGATCATCGCCTCCGTGACGAAAGTGGACTCCTACACGGTGCAGTACAACATGGTGATTCCGTTCTCGGCCTTCCCGATCAGCCTGGCCGAGCAGCAGATTGCCTACATGGCGCACCCGTCGTCCTTCGTGTCGACCTTCACCGGTACACCAGTTGGCACGGGACCCTTCAAGGTGAAGTCCTGGCAGGTCGGCGTCGAGTCCCAGTTCGTGAAGAACGGCAATTACTGGAAGACGGACTCGCACGGCCGCGCGCTGCCCTACCTGAGCGCCATCCACTTCAAGACCATTCCCGACGACAACGCCCGTAATCAGGCGTTGCAAGCTGGGAACGTCGACATGATCCTTCAGCAAGACGGCGTGCAGATCGCTCAGATCAAGAAGATGCGCGGCGTGTCGATGGTGACCGACATCGCCGCACCTCGCGACCCGAGCCTCAACTGCCTGATCTTGAACACGACGGGCACGATGAACCAGTACTTCGCGTGGGCCGGTGAGTTCGCGCCGACCGTACCGGGGACCCTGTCGTACCTCTTGAAGGGCCAAGCGCCACCGTTGCAGGTCCAAGAGGCCGACTGGATCGGCACCATGGGCGCCGTCAACCCGTCGACGCTGCAGTGGGACACGACCTTGAAGCCGGTCCTCAACGACGTCAACATCCGTCGGGCGCTGGCGATGGCCGTGAATCGCAGCACGTACCACAAGGTCATCGACGACAACATTGGTCTCTTGGCGGACGGCATCTTCCGCAAGAGTTCACCGAACTACAAGAACCCTGGCTACCCGGCGTACAACCCGACCAAGGCCAAGGCCCTCGTCGACGCGTACAAGGCTGCCAACAACGTGTCGACGGTCAGCTTCGTCATCGACATCGTGGCGGGCAGTTCGAGCGAGACCGAGCGTTTCTCACTGTTCCAGCAGGAGTTCGCCAAGATCGGCGTCAACGTGACGCCCCGGTCGTCGGTCCAGAGCGCGCTGATCAACAACGTGATCTACGGCGAGTACGACTGTGCGACCTGGAACCAGTTCGGTGGCGTTGACCCGTCGCTCAACTACGTGTGGTTCGACTCGCAGTCCGCAACGGCGGGATTGGCGGCGGGCGGTCTTGGCATGTCTGGTCTTCCGGCCGGCACGCAGATCGCCGGTGCGGTGAACTTTGCCCACCAGGCCGACCCGGTCGTTGAGTCGGCGCTTCTCGCGGCCCTCGCGGCGAAGCCCGGATCGGCCGCGCAGCACACCGGCTGGCAAACGGTCAACCGTCGCTTCTCGGCGCTGATTCCCTACGTGTTCTTGGACACCCTGGTCAACGCATGGGCCGCGCGTTCCAACGTACAGAACTGGGTCTCGGGCACGGCCGGGGACGGCGCGACTCGTTGCCTCAGCCCTGACGGTGGATCCGCGCGCTGGGACCAAATCTGGAAGAGCTAACAGCTCCGCAGTAGTGCTGATGAAGGGCGGCGCTTGCGCCGCCCTTCACTGTGTACTGGTTGCGTACTGCGTCTCGGTGATATTGCCCGTCACGCGACGCCACCACCAAAGGGTCGTAACGGCGAGTGAGGCCGACACAATGGCCATCACGGTGAAGGGCAGCGCCGAGTTGATGGTGAAGAGGAATCCCGAAACACCGGCCGCGACTGCCAGCGCGGCGGTGTTCGACGTGGCGTAGAGACCTTGGCGTCGACTGAGTTCGCGGTGCGCGGCGCCCTGGCTCATGAGTGACGAAATCGACGGCACCGAAAGTGAGGCGCCGATCGATTCGAGCGAGCCCAAGAACAACATGAGGTTGTTGTCGTGGATGTGCGGATAGATCGAGAGGAACGCCGCGCCGCTCAGCAGTCCGGCCAACGCGATATAGCGCCGGTTGGCGTGGTCGGCCAGCCAACCGCCTAGGCCGCTCAGGGCGACCCACGGTAGGCAGAAGAACGTCCAACTGAGGCGAATTTGGAGTGTGGAGGCGTGATGCGAATGCATCAAGAGACTCCAACAGGCCTCGTAGACGCCGATGGCGAGTCCACTCGCACTGGCCGCGACGAGCGCTCCGACCAATTGGGGACTCCACTGCAGGCGCGGAAGGGGCGAGGGGTCGTAGGCGCGGTCACCGAGGTTCGTTCGAAAGGTCACGATGGCCGCGACGAAGCTGATCATGCCCGCGGTGAAGAAGGCCCACCCGAGGTCCTTGACGGAAACGACCACGCCAGCGATCGGTCCGATCGCTAGCCCGAAGAGCTGCGCGGCCAGAATCCTCGAGATCGCACGACCCCGCTCCGACTCTGAGAACAGGGCCGCGACAGCCGACATCGACGCGACTTCAATGGCGCCGGCCGACGCACCCTGCACGGCTCGGGTGAGGGCGAACCAACCGGCCGAAACCGGCAGGAGATACGTCGTACTTGCGATGCCGTAGACCACGAGGCTGGCGACGAGAATCGGTCGGCGCCCGAATCGGTCAGCGAGTCGCCCCAGGAAGAACTGCGTGGCGACGCCCGCGACGAAGAATGACGCCATGATGAAGCCGATGATCGACGGGCCTCCGCCGCGGTGTTCGAGGAACAGCGGTAGGAGGGGAAGCCCCAACGTGGCGCCCATCCACTGAATGGCCACGATGATCGTGAGCCTTCGTAGCGTTTGTTGCGGAGTGCTCTGAGCCACGAAGCAACGCTAGTCGTGGGTAGTTCTGCCTCAAAGGTTGTTTAGAACGAACCGCACTCGATCAAGATCAAGACGCCAAGACCGAAGTAGATCCACGGGACCGAACGCGGCGCGTACTTTGCGCCCCACGCGACCACTTTGGGTCGACTCGTCATGGCGCGCGCACTCACGACGAAGAGGAACTCGAGAACGGCAAACACGCAGACACTCACGATGGCGTGTAGGACGCCGTTGGCGCGCAGGAGCGGTATCCAGACCGCGAGATTGTCACCTCCGAGCGCGAGGGTCATGACGAACGTCGTGAGTGCGCCACGGCGGTACGTCTCGCTCGGCGGTTTGTCACGTTGGCGCCACGCGTGGAGGCCGAGCGCCCACGGCGCGAGACAGAGGATGCCGATCCACGGCAGGGGGATTGGTGTCAATAGGGAACCAATGCCTCCGGCAATGACAATGAGTGCACCGACACCGAGCGCCTGCGCCCAACTCACCCGTTTGAAGCGTTTCGGGTCAGTGACGAGCAACTGGGCGGCGAAGGCGAAGAAGTTGTCGAACATCGTGCCGACGTACGCAAGCGCCGCGATCACGATGACACTGAGGATCGAGTGCACGTTGTGACGTTACCCGTTAGTAAAAACCAGCAAAAAACGGGGGAGGTAGGCTTTCGCACGTGATTCGCCACGTACTGCCGCCCACGCTTGACCAGCTGGAGGCCGCCAAACGAATCGTGGCCGACCATTTGATTGCGACGCCCACCATCACCCTGTCGCTACGGGGACGACCGGTCCTCGTGAAGATGGAAAGCCTCCAGCCAACCGGATCGTTCAAGGTTCGAGGCGCCCTCGCCGCCGTTGACGCGTCGCGGCGAGATGACCCCAGTGGCGCCGTGATCACGGCATCGGCCGGGAACCACGGGCTGGGCATCGCGTACGCGTCATCGGTACTGGGCGTGTCCGCCACGGTCGTGGTGCCGAAGAATGCTTCGGCGGCGAAGGTGAAGAAACTCGGCAACTTCATGATCGAACTCATTCAGTTCGGCACGTCGTTCGACGAAGCGCAGGCCTACGCCCTGGAACTGGCCGACCAGCGCTCCATTCGATTCATCTCCCCGTTCAATGACCCGAACGTCATCGCCGGTCAGGCGACCGCCTTCGACGAGATGGTTCTTCAAGCTCCAGAACTCGAACACCTCGTCGTCTCAGTCGGTGGCGGCGGACTGCTGTCCGGTTCGTTGATCTCACGAACGGCTCACGGTCGTGACGACATTCGATTCACCGGTGTGCAGCCCGAGGAGAGCGCCGCGCTCTATCACGTGCTGCGCGGCGCCACGATGGACGAGGTCGTCCATCGTCCGACGATTGCCGACGGACTGGCCGGCGGCGGTGACGACGGGGCGGTCACGAATGACTTGATCGCGTCCTACAACGTGCCGCTCGTCCTGGTGCCCGAGCTCGATATCCGCCGCGCCGTTCGAGAGACGGTGGAGACCAACGGCATCGTCATCGAGGGTTCGGCCGCCGCGTCGTACGCGGCGATCACGGGTGACTTGGTGGGCGACACGACCTCGCGCATTGGCTTCATCGCGAGTGGACGAAACATCTCGCACGAACTCTTGATCGAGATTCTGCAAGAGCCGATGGGCTGATTGGCCCCAGTCATTGCGAAAAGTACGAACACTAAGGTGGACGTATGCAATTCAAGCGACCGGCGGCACTTGCGCTGGCCGCTCTCGCCACCGCACTCACCATCTTTGGTGTGGTCTACGCCGCCACCGACTCCAACGTCGCCGGTGTCGCGAAGGACCCCTTCGCGCTGCACGGTTATCCACCTAAGACTGCGGACTTGCTCGTCACGGTCTCGACGGGCCAGTCCTACACGCTCAGTGCCAATGTCAACGTCAACTTCGCAAAGAGCTCTGTCGACGCGGTCGTGCACTTCCCACTGGTGTTCTCGGTGACGTCCGTCGATCTTCGATTGGTGGGGAAGCATGTCTACGCCGAGGCAACTGATATTTCATCGGGGACCTGGCTCGCCTTCACGGTTCACCCTCCCGCGTTCTTCGGACTTTCACTTGAAGTGACGAAACCCGACATCTCCTTCATCAAGGGACTGAAGGAGATGTCGGTGACCAAGAACGGCTACCAGACGACGCATAGCTACAGTCGCAACAACGTCGCGATGCGCAACATTCTCGGTTCCGCGAAGAATGACGTCGTGCTCGGTTCGTTGAAGCTCAGCGTGACCGAAGGAAGCAGCCAAGAGTTCACTGGCGGCATGATGATCATGAAGTCGGCTCACGCGATGACCAAGGTCACGGTGCAGGTGCTCTCCTATAACCAACCGGCGGTGATCACCGCTCCGTCGGCCAAGGACGTCAAGACGATCGTGGGATCGACGTTGCCGCAGTTGTTCGCATCATCGTCGATCACTTCGATCCTGATTCCAGAGAACTTCGCTTCACTGATCCTCGGGTCGCAACAAGTAAGTTGAGCAAATGGCGACCGTGACTCCCGAGCCGCGCTGGCCCGCGTCGTTGGCACTGGTCGTATGCGTCGGCCTCTACGTCATCCTTCCGAATCGTCTCGTGGTTGGCCCCCACTGGTTACTACCGGTCATCGTCGCACTCCCGTTGGCGCCGCTTTCGGCGAGGAAGCACCGTCACCCCGATGAGTCGAACTGGATCCGTCACGCCACGATCGGGCTCATCGCGCTTATGACCCTGGCGAACGTCGTCTCGATGGCGCTCTTGGTGCACCATCTCTTGAACTCCAACGTGTCACAGGGTCGCAACCTGATCTATTCGGCCGTCGCCGTGTGGCTCACCAACGTCATCGTCTACGGGCTGTGGTTCTGGGAGGTGGACCGTGGTGGACCGCATCGTCGCGCGTCGGGCGAGAAGTTGCTTCCAGATATCCAGTTCCCGCAAATGGAGAACCCGGGCCTCGCACCCGAGCACTGGCGGCCACGCTTCACTGACTATCTATATACGTCGTTCGCGAACGGCACGAGCTTCGCCCCGGCCGATGCCATGCCACTCACGTTGCGGGCGAAGGCGCTCTTCACGTCCGAGTCGGTCGTTTCGCTCATCACGATCGCCATCGTCGCCGCCCGCGCGGTCAATATCTTGAAATAACGAGGCGCGACTCTCGAACATGAGGCGCGAAGCATCTCGGCTTGACGAAATGCGGTGAAAGACGAATCCGAACGCCTTTAGGACGTCGACGTGCTCGAATCGTTCTCACTCTTGGGGACCTGGAAGGTGTTGCGGGCCGGGCTCTCAAAAGTCTTCGGCGGCGTCTTGCTCTTCGACTTCTTTGGCTTCTTGGCCTCTCGACCTTGGGGACTCTTCACGCCACAATCCTAGGTCCGCGTGGGGCAGTTGCGCTCACTCGAAGAGTCGATCCAACAGCGAACTCGCTCGACTCACGCGTCCGTGGCGTTCTTCGACCCGATCGGCCCACGTGGCCAGTCCGAGGCCGGCGTTGATGCCGAGCCATCGAAGTGGTTCGAACTCCCAGCGTCGACCTTCGTGTTGCACGAACGAAAGACGGGTGTGGGCGGTCTCGACGTCGGGCGACGTCAGGAGGTCGGCGAGCGCGGTCGCCGCGACGTGGCTCAATACGACACCATCGCCGGTGTAGCCACCAGCTGATGCCAAACCAGACTCGTAATCCACTCGCACGAAGGGCGAGTGATCGCGTGGCATGGCCAGTGGTCCGCCCCACCCGTTCGAGACGGGGGCGTCCAGCGTCGGGAACAGTTCACGCAGCGTCGTTTCGAGCATGCCAAAGACCTTGGGGTTCTGGTCGAAGCGCTGCTCCACTGACGATCCGAAATGATACGGCGCCCCACGACCGCCAAAGGCAATCCGGTCGTCCGTCGTGCGCTGTCCATAGATAATGAGGTGTCGATCGTCGGCGAAGGTCTCGTAGTTGTTGAATCCGTATTCGTTCCAGAAGTCACTCGAGAGAGGATCGGTCGCGATCATGAGTGAATACAGTGGCGCGACGGTTCGGCGTTCACCGGGCAGGTTCGGCGTAAATCCTTCGGTGGCGCGCACGACGAAGTTGGCGTGGACGCTGGCGCCGATGGTGAGTACTTCGGCACGACGGCCACGTCGCGCAGGGAGTATCCGCGTGACCGCGGTCTGTTCGAAGATCATCGCGCCGAGACCTTCCACGACGTCGCTCAATCCACGTACCAGTCGGGCCGGATCGATGCGGGCGCAGTGCGGCGAGTAGGTGGCGCCGAGCGCTCCGGCCACCGTGCCGTGCGAGACCAGTTCGTCGGCGTCGAGCCACGCGAGATCGTCCGGTCCAATATCCAACGCCCGAGCCCGGTCGATCTCCTTCTCGAGGCGTTGGGCCTGCACCTCACTTCGAGCGAAGGTGAGCGTTCCTCCGTGCGCGAACCGAGCGTCGATACCGTCAGCGGCGGTGAAGGCGCCCAACTCCGCGACGGCGTCATTGAGCACGCGGCGTTGGTGGTGGAACGCGTCGAGCCCGTAACGGCCAACGACGCGCTCATTCTCCAGTGGGAAGAGTCCCGAGGCCCAACCACCGTTGCGACCTGAGGCACCGAAGCCGCAGAGCTCCTTCTCCAGCACCGCCACGTGGAGCGTGGGGTCTCGGCGCAGCAACTCGCGCGCCGTCCACAGACCGGTGAAGCCCCCTCCGACGATGGCCACGTCGACGTCGAGATGACGTTCGAGGGTGGGACGAGTCGTGACGGGTTGCTCGAGCAACTCCCACCACAGTGACGGGAGGGACGTCACGCTCAGATGAACTTGGTGGCTCCGGTGAAGACCTCGCGCATCGTACCGACCATGAAGTCAATGTCGGCGCGTGTCGAGATCAGGGGTGGCGCGAGTTGCACGACGGGGTCGCCCCGGTCATCGGAACGACAGATGAGTCCGCGACGGAACATCTCGGGCGAGACGTAGCCGCGCAGAAGACGCTCGGCATCTTCGCCGGCCCACGTCTCCTTGGTCTCCTGGTTCTTCACCAGTTCCACGCCCCAGAAGTAACCGGTGCCGCGTACGTCGCCGACGATGGGAATGTCGCGCAGATTCAACAGACTGTCTCGGAAGTAATCCTGGTTCGCGAGCACGTTCTCGAGGACTTTCTCGTCTTCCATGATCTCGATGCTCTTCAGGGCGACCGCACACGAGACCGGGTGACCGGACCAGGTGAAACCGTGTACGAATGAAGCGTCGCCGTGCTGGAACGGCTCGGCGAGTCGGTCCGAGACGATCATCGCGCCCAGGGGCGCGTAGCCCGACGTGATGCCCTTGGCGCAGGTGATGATGTCGGGCACGTAGTCATACTTCTGGCCACCGAACCAGGTACCCAGGCGACCAAAGGCGCAAATGACGTCGTCGGAGACGAGGATGACGCCGTAGCGGTCACAGATCTCGCGAACTGACTTCCAGTAGTTCGGCGGTGGGGTGAAGCAGCCACCCGCGTTCTGCACCGGCTCGAGGAAGACCGCGGCCACCGTCTCGGGACCCTCGCGGAGAATGGCCTCTTCGATTTGGTGTGCCTGCCACAGACCGAAGGCCTCGAAGTCGTCGCCGTACTGTTCGGCGCGGTAGAAGTTCACCGCCGGAACCTTGACGGCACCGGGGACGAGCGGCTCGAATGGTTGGCGATAGCCCTCGAGCGAGGTGATCGTGAGTGCGCCCAGGGTCGTGCCGTGGTAGGCCACGTCGCGACTGATGACCTTGTAACGGTCCGTGTCGCCGCGCATCTTGTGGTACTGGCGCGCCAACTTCCACGCGCTCTCGTTCGCCTCCGCTCCACCGCTGGTGAAGAACACTCGGTTGAGGTCGCCGGGGGCGAGACTCGCAATCTTCTCGGCGAGCTCAATGGCCTTGGGGTGGGCGTAGGTCCAGAGCGGGAAGAAGGCCATGGTGGTCATCTGCTCCGCGGCCGCCGCGGCGATGTCGGCGCGACCGTGTCCGAGCATGTTGGTGAAGAGTCCCGACAGTCCGTCGAAGTACTCGACGCCGTTGGCGTCGTAGACGCGAGTTCCCTCACCGCGCACCATGATCGGCACCTCGGCGCGCTCGTCGTAGGCGCCCATGCGCGACATCTGGAGCCAGAGGTTGCGCCGCGCCCGCTCCGAGTAGTTGTGACTCGGATGTTGTTCATCCGAGAAATTGATGCCGTCGCTAATTGTCTCCAACGTCACTTGGTCCCCCATACGTATGTCTGCTTTGAAAGTTTCAAATACAGAAATGTTTCAACTTCGGTCACTCCGGGAATGCTCCGAATCGAGTCATTCAAGAGATGGACCAGCGCGTCGTCGTCAACCGCAATCACCTCGGCGATGATGTCGAAGCTGCCCGCCGTCATAACGACGTAATTGGCTTCGTCGATGGATGCGATCTTGTCGGCCACGAGTCGTACGTCGCCGTGCACGCGGATCCCGATCAACGCCTCACGCCCGTAACCGAGTTGGAGCGGATCGGTGATCGCGACAATCTGCATGACGCCCGAATCTTTCAATCGCTGCACGCGTCGGCGCACACCGGCTTCGGAGAGTCCGACCTCGGCGGCGATTGCTCCGTAGGCGCGCCGACCATCGCGCTGGAGGTGACTGATGATCTGTCGATCGATGGAGTCGAGACCGTTTGGTGCGGACGAGATGAGTTCCGAGTTCGAGCGCTCCGCGCTCTTTTTGCTCTGACGAGTTGGTTTGGTCGCTGCCATTGGTTTCCCCCCGGCTCGGGGACCCGAAGGTCGCCTCGCTGCGGATAGAGACAGTATAGGGAGCCGGAGCGACGATATGAGTCAGAATTGTTAACAAACAGGACGTATATCTTCGGTTTCGCTTGCAGGACCCCGACAAACTCTGGCAGAGTGGCTCTGGGAAATGCCGTTCGGCGTTCTCGGAATGGGGGCCTTATGCGTCGTTTGGACAACTTCATCGGGGGAGAGTCAGTCGCGCCCGCGAGCGGTTCGTACGTGGAACTTATCAATCCCTCCACCGGTGAGCCGTTCGCCGAGATGCCCGTGTCAAACGCCGCTGACGTCGACAACGCGGTCCAGGTGGCTGCACGGGCGTTTGCGTCGTGGAGGCGCACCACCCCTTCGCAACGCAGTCGCGCCCTCCAACAGATCGCGGACGTCCTCGAAGCGCACGCCGAAGAGTTAGTCGCGGTCGAGGCGGAGAACTGCGGGAAGATCATCGCGCTCACGATGAGCGAAGAGATCCCGCCGATGATCGATCAGATTCGTTTCTTCTCCGGCGCCGCGCGACTGCTCGAAGGCCGCGGGGCCGCGGAGTACATGGAGGGAATGACGAGTTACGTGCGCCGCGAACCGATTGGGGTATGCGGGGCTGTGACACCGTGGAACTACCCGATGATGATGGCGGTGTGGAAGTGGGCGCCGGCCATCGCGGCGGGCAACACGATGGTGTTGAAGCCGGGCGACTCCACACCGGCCTCGACGCTCTTGATGGCCCAACTCATGGCCGAAGTGCTACCGGCCGGTGTCTTCAATGTCGTGTGCGGTGACCGCGACACCGGACGCGCACTCGTCGAACATCCGGTGCCGGCGATGGTGTCGGTCACGGGGTCGGTGCGCGCCGGCATGGAAGTGGCGTCCAGCGCCTCCCAGACACTGAAGCGAGTTCACCTCGAGCTCGGGGGCAAGGCACCGGTGATCGTCTTTGATGACGTCGACATTGCCACCGCGGTCGAGAACATCGCCATTGCGGGCTACTTCAACGCGGGACAGGACTGCACCGCGGCGACGCGGGTCCTCGCCGGTCCCAAGGTCTACGGCGACTTCGTGGACGCCCTGGCCGAACAGGCGCGCAACACGGTCGTGGGCATGCCCGACAATGAGGACGCACTCTTCGGACCGGTCAACAACGTGAACCAGTTCCAGCGGGTCACGGGTTTCATCGGCCGCGCGCCGGGACACTCGTCAGTGGCGGCCGGGGGGAACCAAGTTGGTGACGCCGGCTACTTCATCGCGCCGACGGTCGTGGCGGACTTGCACCAGGACGACGAGTTGATCCAGAGCGAGATATTTGGACCGGTGATCACCGTCCAGAAGTTCAGCGATGAGGCGGAGGCGCTCGCGTGGGCCAACGGGGTGGACTACGGTCTGGCGTCATCGGTGTGGACGAGTGACCACGGTCGAGCGATGCGCTTCACCCGCGACCTCGACTTCGGCTGCGTGTGGGTCAACACACACATTCCACTGGTGGCCGAAATGCCCCACGGCGGATTCAAGAAATCCGGGTACGGCAAGGACCTTTCCATGTATGGTTTCGAGGATTACACACGCATCAAGCACGTAATGCACAACATCGAGTCGTAGTTCTTATCGCAGTGCGGTTGTAATTCACGTATCTATTGAGGGGATAGTTATATGTCAATCGACGACGGCGTACGGGGTCCATTCGGAGCTCCCGTACCCGAATCACAAGAGTCCGCGCAGCTGCGAGCCGATGAGTTGAACCTCTTCGACGCGACGGCCGTGGCGGTCTCGTCAGTCGCACCGGCCTATTCGTTGGCTTCGACAATGACGGCGGTCTTCGTCATCGTGGGCATTGGTTCGCATGCGCCGTCGGTCATCATCTACTCGTTCATCCCCGTGCTCTTTATCGCGATCTCCTACTTCCACTTGAATCGGCGCAATCCGAACTGTGGCGCCAGCTACTCGTGGCTGAGTCAGGTCGTGCACCCGACGGTCGGATGGTTCAACGGCTGGGTGCAGGTCGCCACGTCGGTGCTGTTCTGCACCACGGCGCCGTTGTTGGCCGGTGGTTACACGCTGCAGTTCATGCACTCCGCGCTCCACTTGGTCAACGCCCATACGATTACGAGCTCGAAGGATGTCGCCATCGTCGCCGCCTGCTGGTTGGCACTGGTGACCTTCATCTGTATCTACGGCATTCGCTGGACGACGAACGCGCAGTGGATCATGGTGATCATCGAGTACATCTGCGTGGTGGGCTTCTCCATTGGGGGCATCATCAAGGTGTGGGTGAGCCACCCGGCCGCGTCAAGGAACTTCAACGCGTCGTGGCTCGATCCCTTCAAGATTCACGGATTCCACGCCATCGCGCTCGGTCTCGCGTTGGGTGTCTTCTTCTTCTGGGGATGGGACACGGCACTCAATCTCAATGAGGAGACCAAGGACGCGAGTCGCACGCCCGGCCGCGCCGGCGTCATCTCGATGTGGCTCCTGCTGTTCGTCTTCCTGTTGAACTTCATCGCCGCGCAGATGCTGTTGTCGCCGGCACAAATCTCGGCCGAAGGCAACAAGGTGCTGTTCTACTTCGGCCAGCAGTTCGCCGGCTCGTGGGCCAGTTACGTGATCATCTTCGCCGTGTTGTCATCGACGGTCGCCACCACGCAGACCACGCTGCTGCCCGCCGCGAGGATCACCTATTCCATGGCTCGCGACGGTGTCTTCCCGAAGGTCTTCAGCACGGTGCACGACAAGTTCAAGACTCCCGCACTCGGGACGCTCATCTTGGCGTTCATTTCGCTGTTCGGCATCATGTTGACGTCGTTCTCGTCATCGAGCAACACGGTCTTCACCAACCTCGTGGACAACATCGGCGTCCTCGTGGCCTTCTACTACGGCATCACCGGACTCGCGTGTGCCTGGGCCTTCCGAAAGACCCTCGGCCAGGGCTTGAAGGCCAATATCACTATGGTGTGGCTACCGCTCATCGGGGGCTTGGCCCTCATGTTCACCTGCTACGAGGTCTTGGTTTCAGGTGGATCCACGGCGATTCCCGACCTCGTCGTCTTGGCCCTCGGACTGCCATTGCTGCTGATTGCGTACGTGAAGACGAAGGGCAAGAGCCCCTTCTTCTCACAAAAAATGATTTCGTACGACACCATCGAGTAATCAATCGCAGTACTCATTGTTCGCACCGCCCTTGACTGAGCTGTCAGTGGGCGTGTTGACGTGCACGTCGACGCAATCGTCGTCGCTGCGTGGTTCGCCGCTCTGAACGGCGACGGCGTTGGCGGTAGGGTGCGAAGAAGTGTCAGGGGAAGGATCGAATCGTTGAGTACGACCAATGCCGAGGTGGGTTCGAGCGTCGAGGGGTCCTCAGCGTCGCCCCCAGCGGTTCGTCTCGAGAACGTGACCAAAGAGTTCAAGGGCATGGTTGCCGTCGACAATCTGACTCTCGAACTCGCACAGGGTGAGTTCTTCGCGCTGCTCGGACCCTCGGGCTGCGGCAAGACCACCACGCTTCGGATGGTGGGCGGTTTCGAACAGCCATCGAGCGGGAAGATCTACCTCGGGGGACAAGACATCACGTGGGCGCCCCCGTATCGACGAGACGTCAACACCGTGTTCCAGTCGTACGCGCTCTTCCCGCACCTGAGCGTCTACGACAATGTCGCCTTCGGACTTCGGCGCAAGGGCAAGGACAAGGAAGACATCAAGCGACTGGTCGAGGAGCACCTCGAAATCCTTGGACTCGGTGGCTTCGGCCCGCGACCGGCGACACAACTCTCCGGGGGACAACAGCAGCGAGTGGCGCTCGCTCGGGCGCTCGTGAATCAACCACGGGTTCTCCTGCTCGACGAACCAATGGGCGCCCTCGACGCGAAGATCCGCAAGACCATGCAGGTCGAACTCAAGCGCATCCAGCGCGAAGTGGGCATCACCTTTCTCTACGTCACGCACGACCAAGACGAAGCCATGGCGCTTGGCGACCGGATCGCCGTCATGCACGGAGGTCGTTACGAGGACCTCGGTGCCCCCCAACGGGTCTACGACGAACCGGCGACGCAGTTCGTCGCCGAGTTCCTTGGCGCCTGCAACTTGTTGCCGGTCACGTCAGATCACGGGCAGCTCCGATTGCCCGACGGTGCGGCGATCGGAGCGAGGCCCGGCTCGATGGTCAATTCACCCGAGCTCATCGCCCAGGTCGGGGTCCGTCCAGAGAAGATGCTGCTCCAGCGCGACACCGGTCAGTCAGCGACGAGCACTGATGAGATGAACGTCGTACGCGCCACGATCACGACGACCATCTACCTCGGTGCGACTTCGGAGTACGAGTTGACCACTCCGTGGGGTGGACATCTGCACATCCTCGCCCAGAACATCAGTGACGCCGATCGTCACAGTGCGGGCGATCAGGTAGTGGTCACCTGGGAGCGCGATCACGGGTTCGCGCTCCCTGCGGCGAAGAGTCCCCAGCGCGCCGCGGCCACCGAGAGCGAGGAACCGGCGCAGTGACGTTGGAGCAAGGACCTGGACCCGCCGCTATGAACATCGACCCGGCACTTTGGCGCGGTCTGACGCAGCGTCGGATGCCGCGACGGGTTCTGATGAGCGCCGCCGGCAAGGGTTTCGGCCTCTTGAGCGTGGCGGCGCTGCTGGCGAGCTGTGGCATCGCGGGCACGTTGGACCACCAGGGCGCCCAGGTCGATTGGGCGGCGTTCTGGAAGGGTCAGAAGAAGACGAACCAGCTCAACTTCGCCAATTGGCCGCTCTACATCGACTCAGAACACGGCAAGACTGAATCGCTCGAGCTGTTCACCAAGATGACCGGCATCAAGGTCAACTATCAGCCCGTCATCCAGGCTGACGCATCGTTCTACGCCACGGTCGAGCCGGAGTTGGCCGCTCAGGAGGTCACCGGTTACGACATCATGGTGATCACCAACGGGTGGTACTTCACCCAGTTGGTGAACAACGGCTTTCTGATCGAACTCGATCAATCGAAGTTGCCGAACTTCGCCAAGTACGCCAGCTCACTCGTGAAGGATCCGAGTTACGACCCGGGCAACAAGCACTCGGTGACGTGGCAGACGGGCTTCACGGGCATTGCCTACAACACGAAGATGATCACACGAGAGATCACGAGCTTCAACGACCTCGCCGACCCCGCGTTCAAGGGTCACGTCGGGATGATGAACGACAACGTCGAGCTCGGGAGCGCCGCCTTGTTGCGCATGGGCGTCGACCCCGTGACTTCGACGCCCAAGCAGTGGCGCGAGTCAACTCAATGGTTGAAGAAGCAGCGACCTCTGGTGTCGGGGTACTACGACCAGAGTTACATCTCGCACTTGGAGAACGGCGACACCTGGATCTCCCAGGCCTATTCGGGCGACATCTTTCAAGCGAACCTCTCGGGCTACCCGCACCTCAAGTACGTGACCCCAAAGGAAGGACAGATTGTCTGGCACGACAACATGGTGATTCCCCGCCAGTCTCAGAATCCGCTGAGTGCCCTTTCGTGGATGAACTTCTACTACACGCCCAAGATCGCCGGCATCGTCGAAGACTGGGTCAGTTACGTCTGTCCGGTGCCTGAAGCTCAGCAGTACATCCTGGACGTCATCAAGGACCCGACCGTGGCGAATAGCCCGTTGGTCTTCCCGTCGACTGAATCGGCGAAACTTTCGCACGGCTACTACATCTATCGCGACTACGACGAATACCAGACGTGGAATGACGTCTTCAACCCGATTATCGAATCATGACCGACCTCCTCGAACGCTCAACGGCGGTTGACAAGAAGCCCAGTTGGCTCCGCCGACACAGTCCTCCCTACTGGCTGAGTTTGGTCGGCGGGGGATGGATGCTCCTGTTCTTCTTGATTCCACTCGTGTCAGGACTTATCGTCTCGCTCGAGACGGGAAATCCGATCAGCGGCTACACGCTCACGTGGAACTGGCATATCTACTCCCAGCTCTTCGTGCACTCCGATATCCCGTATTCGACGTTTCTGCTGCGCTCGCTGTACTACGGCGTCGCGACGACGATCTTGAGCATTCTGATCGCCTATCCGATGGCTTATTTCATTGCGTTTCGCGTCAGTGTGCGATGGAAGAGTCCGCTGATCCTCCTGGTCCTGCTGTCCTTCTTCGTCTCGTTCGTGATCCGAACCGACATGTGGTCCTTCGTGCTGGCCCAGCAGGGCTTCGTGCTTACCGGACTACGCAAACTCCACCTCGTCTCGGCGAACTTTCACATCCTGGGTACGTCGAACGCGGTCATCGGTGGTGACATCTACAACAACCTCCCCTTCATGGTGTTACCGATCTACGTCGCGCTCGAGCGAATCGATCGTCGGATCCTCGAAGCGGCGCGGGACCTCTACTCGAATGGGCGTCAGGTGTTCCTGCGAGTCGTGTTGCCGCTGTCGCGCGCGGGAATCTTCGCCGGCGTGCTGCTCGTCTTCATCACGACCGTCGGTGACCCGGTGAACTCGTCGCTCCTCGGTGGCGTCGGTACTTACACGATCGGTCAGGCAATCCAAGACTCGTACCTCACGAATCAGCAGTTCAACGTCGCGGCGGCGCTGTCGACGGTCCTCATGGTGATCCTCGGCATCATCATGTTCGCCTACGCCAAGATCTTCGGTACCGAGAACCTCGAGAATCTGGTCTGACATGGTGAACACCTCGCGCCCACCACGTCAACGTCGAAGCCCTTGGCTCGCGATCTTCTTCTGGGTCGTCATGGGTATTACCTTCGTGCCGATCGTCGTCATGATGCTCTACAGCTTCAACAACGCGCCGACCAGTCGGATCACCTTCGCCTGGAACGGGTTCACGACGTACTGGTATCGAAACCTGACCCAGGTAAACGGTCTCACCCACGCGTTCCTCATCTCGCTCGAGGTGGCGATCCTCTCGTCGTTGATCTCGGTCATCGTCGGGACGCCGGTCGCCCTCGCGCTCGGACGATTCCGATTCTGGGGCAAGGGGGTGATCAACACCATGGTCTTCGCCGACATCGCGGCGCCGGCCATCGTGGTTGGTGCCGCCTCGCTGTCATTCTTCCTCTCCATCAGGTTGAACACCGGACTGCTCACAATCTTGATTGCCCACGTGGCCTTCAACGTTGCCTACGTCGTCGTCGTCGTGCGGGCGCGGCTCTCGGGGATGGACAGCGCCATTGAAGACGCGGCGCGCGACCTCGGCGCGAACGCGTGGACGACGTTCACCAAGGTGACGCTCCCGCTCATCTGGCCCGGGCTCCTCGCCGCCTTCCTCTTGGCGTTCGCGATGTCCGTCGATGACTACGTCATCACCAGTTTCATCGCCGGTTCGACGGTGACGTTCCCGCTCTTCGTCTACGGTGCCGCGAAAGTCGGTCTGCCGCCACAGGTGCTGTGCTTTGGCACGCTGATCTTCCTCGTCGGCCTCATGGTGGCGCTGGGCAATGGGGCGCTCAACCGTCATCACCTGACGACCCGGGCGGCGACAGAGGATTCGCTGGCGGCGTCGACAGTGGCCGAGGCGGTGGCGTCGACCTGACGTTCGAGGCTCCGTGTGCGGCGTTCGAGTGTGTACCGTGGAATTGGATTCATTGACCAGAAAGGATGATCAACGATGATCATCGGCGTACCGAAGGAAATCAAGACTGACGAGTACCGAGTGGCGCTCACCCCCGCCGGAGCGCGAGAACTGACCGGTGCTGGCCACAGCGTCCTCATCGAGCGCAGTGCGGGCGATGGATCGTCCATCGCCGACGCCGACTACGTCGCGAACGGCGCCACCATCATTGAGAGCGCCGACGACGTGTGGGCCGAGAGCGACCTGGTGATGAAGGTGAAGGAGCCGGTCGCGCCCGAGTACCCGCGACTCGGCGCACGCAAGAACCAAGTCCTGTTCACCTATTTGCACCTCGCCGCCTCGCGTGAGTGCACTGACGCGCTCGTTGCCGCCGGCAACGTCGCCATTGCCTATGAGACCGTGCGGCTCCGCGACAACTCGCTCCCGCTGCTCACGCCCATGAGTGAGGTGGCCGGTCGCATGGCGCCACTGATGGCGGCGCATCATTTGATGCGCCCGGGCGGCGGCCACGGAACCCTCATCAGCGGCGTGCCCGGGGTGGCGCCGGCGAACGTCGTCGTGATCGGTGCCGGGGTCTCGGGTCTGGCGGCCGCGACGATGGCCGCGGGACTCCACGCCAACGTCAAGATCCTCGACCGCAACCTCGAGCGTCTTCGTCAAGTCGACATCCACTTCGACGGACGGGTCCAGACGATCGCGTCCTCCACGCTCGCCCTCGAAGAGGCCTGCCTCGATGCCGACATCGTCATCGGTGCGGTGCTGGTGGTCGGGGCCAAAGCGCCCAAGCTCGTCAGCAACGACCTCGTCGCGCGCATGCGTCCCGGCTCGGTCCTCGTGGACATCTCGGTCGACCAGGGCGGCTGCTTCGAGGCCACGCACCCAACCACGCACTCCGACCCCGTCTTCGAGGTCAATGGTTCCATCTTCTACTGCGTGGCGAACATGCCCGGAGCCTTCCCCTACACGTCGACCTACGCGCTCGCCAACGCCACCTTGCCCTACGCCATGGAGTTGGCGCGCCACGGCTGGCGCGAAGCCGTCGTCGCTGACGACTCGCTCGCCGAGGGCGTGAACGTCGTCGAAGGCGCAGTGACCTATGGTCCGGTCGCCGAGTCGTTGGCAATCGCGTTCAGTCCACTACGCTCGCTGCTGTAGTTCACCAAATCTCGAAAGGTTCCGGGACGTCTCGCGAGCCCTTTCGTCTCGAAGCGCGTGGGGGAATCAATGTCGGATGCGTCGGTCAGTCACGTAGTACACGCCGACACGCCCGATCCGCGACGTTGGTTCGCACTCGTCGTCATCGGCATCGCTCAGCTGATGGTGATCCTCGACGCCTCGATCGTGAACATCGCGTTGCCGCACGCCGCATTGCCCAAGGCCCTCGGTGGACTGGCCATCGCCCAGAAGAACTACCAGTGGGCCATCACGGCCTACACCTTGACCTTCGGCGGTTTCCTCTTGTTGGGTGGACGAGTCGGCGATTACATGGGTCGCAAGAAATCGTTCCTCATCGGACTACTTGGTTTCGCGGGGGCGTCGCTGCTCGGCGGCCTGGCGCAGAATCAACAGTGGCTCTTCGGCGCTCGCGCGCTGCAGGGACTCTTCGGGGCCCTACTGGCACCCGCGGCGCTCTCGCTCATCTCAGTGACATTCACGGACTCGAAGGAGCGCGCCAAGGCCTTTGGTGTCTACGGCGCCCTCGCCGGCGTCGGTGGCGCCATAGGCCTGATTGCCGGAGGTCTGTTGACGCAGTACCTCTCGTGGCGTTGGTGCCTCTTCGTCAATACGCCCATGGCCCTCATAGCGTTCTTCCTCGCCATCCCCAACGTGAAAGAGTCCAAGGTCGAAGGACATCCCCACTACGACGTACCCGGTGCGCTCAGCGCGACTGCGGGCATGCTGAGCGTGGTCTTTGGCGTCAGTCAGGCGTCAACGCCGGGCAAGGGCTGGGGCTCGATCAGCGCGTGGCCCTTTCTCTTTCTCGGGGTCGTCCTCCTCGCACTCTTCTTCGTGATTCAGTCTCGAATCAAGTCGCCACTCCTGCCACTTCGATTGATCACCGACCGCGTGCGCGCGGGTGCCTTCCTCGCGCAATTGCTGGTCGGCCTCGGACTCTTCGGGATGTTCCTGTTCATGACGTTCTACTTCCAGGACGTCGAGCAGTACTCGGCGGTGAAAACGGGCCTTCTGTTCATGCCGTTCTCGGTCGGCGTGATCCTCGCGGCGGGGTTCGCGAGCCAACTACTGCCCAAGATCGGACCGCGACCTCTGGCGACTGGTGGCACGTTGATGGCCGCGGCCGGCATGTTCTACCTATCGTTCATCAAGGTTGACAGCTCCTACGTCGGGAGTGTCATGCCCGCATTGATCGTGACCAGTCTGGGACTCGGACTCGCCTTCGTGTCGATCGCCTCCACGGCACTGTTCAATGTACGACCGCAGGACACGGGAGCGGCCTCAGCGGTACTCACCACGTCCCAGCAGATCGGTGGTTCCTTCGGCACCGCCATCTCGAACACGATTGTCGTATCGAGCGGGACCGCCTTCTTGGTGGGTGCGCTCAAGGCCCACCCGTCGGCGACGGCACGTGCCCAACTCCTCCTCAAGGCGGCGGCGCACGTCCACGGTTACGACGATTCCTTCCGATTCGGTGCACTGATGTTGGCGCTGGCCTCGCTGGCGTTCTTCGCGCTGGTCAACATCGATCGCCATCACCTCGCACAGCACGACGAGGCTGCGATCCCCTAGTCGCCGAGATAGGGGCAGTGGCGACAGTTGCTCGCACAACAGGAACCCCGAGCGAGGTGCGCCGCCACGGTCAGAACCATCAAACCAGAAGTTGGGTCACGGTACATCGGCTCGCCGGCGTTCACGGCGGCCTCGTGCGCTCGCAGCACCGCGTCGTAGTCCAACCGTAAAGGATCGAGGCGACTGGGATGTGGTCGAGGGACAGTTGTCACCCAGTAAAACTATTGGCGGACTAACCCTCGACGCGCAGGACCACCTTGCCGAACTTTCCCGATTGGGCAAAGTAGGCGTAGGCGTCGTCGACCTCGTCGAGGGTGAACGTACGCGCGACCGGTACGTGGACCTCTCCCGTGCGCCAGCGCGGCACGAGCGTCTGATTGACGCGGTCGGCGACCTCACCCTTCTCCTTGCGAGTCCGAGAGCGCAACGTGGAGCCGGTGAGCGAGGAACGAGAGCCCATGAAATAGCGCAGGTCGATTTCCGCCTTACTGCCGCCACCCGAGACGCCGATCACCACGACGCGCGCGAAGGGATTCAGTATTCGTTGAGCGTTCGTCAGGTTCGCCGCTCCGACGAGTTCGAGTACGACGTCAACGCGCTCGAGGTCCGACACCTGGTCGAGCGTCACGGTTTCGTCGGCGCCGCATTCGCGCAGTCGCTCGTGATGCTCACTGGTGCGCGTGACCGCGATGACGTGCGCACCGAGTGCGTGGGCGATCTGCACGGCGGCCACGCCCACGCCGCCCGTGGCTCCCGAGATCAGGACCCGTTCGCCCGCGCGGAGTTGACCTTGGGTCACCAGCGCGTCGTGCGCCGTCGTGAAGGCCTCGGGAAAACCGCCGGCCTGGTCCCAACTCACGTGGTCGGGGACGAACAGTAGATGTTCACTCGGGACCAGGCAGTGCGTCGCCTGGGCGCCGCCACCGACAATTGCGCACACGCGCCGACCGAGCAGCGGTTCGTGGACTCGATCGCCCACGGCGCTCACCACACCGGCCATTTCCATGCCGGGGACGTCGGGTGGCCAGCCTTCGGGCGCGGGGTAGTGACCATCTCGCTGCATGAGGTCCGCGGCGTTTATGCCGGCGCCGCGCACCTCGACGACGACGTCGTACGGTCCCGGATCGGGGGTGTCGCGTTCGACGAGTTGGAGCTTTCCTTCGACGATCGACACGCAGCGCACCGACTCAGCCTAGGACCGTCGCACGATGGCGACGGGCCGTTAGTGTCGCGCCATGACCATTTATGACATTCCAGCCAACACGCTTTCGGGAGAGTCGAGCTCGCTCGCTCCCTTCGAAGGCAAGACCGTCCTCGTCGTCAATGTCGCCTCCAAGTGCGGCCTGACACCCCAGTACGAAGGTCTCGAAAAACTGCAGAAACAGTACGAGGGCCGCGGCTTCAGCGTCGTGGGATTTCCGAGCAATCAGTTCGCCGGCCAGGAGCCGGGAACCTCAGAGGAGATTCAGACGTTCTGCTCAACCACGTACGGCGTGACGTTCCCGCTCTTCGAGAAGATCGACGTCAACGGTGACGACCAGCACCCCATCTACGCCGAACTCAACAAGACGGCCGACGCCGAGGGCTACTCGGGTGACATCCGATGGAACTTCGAGAAGTTCCTCATCGGCCCCGACGGATCGGTGCAGCGCTTCGCGCCCCAAACCGAGCCCGAAGACCCCGCACTCGTGAGTGCGATCGAAGCGACGCTCGTCTAAGCCGTGCCGATGGTGCGATGGAGTCGCACGTAGGTCGGTGCAAACCCATAGGTCAGCCAGTAGTTACGCGCGTGACGGTTCGTCACGCGCCAGTTGGTTTCCACGTACTGGAAGCCCGCGTTGAGCGCGTCGGTGAGCGCGGTGTCGACCATGGCCGTGCCGACGCCGAGGTGGCGATGGTCCGAGTGCACCGTGACGGCACTGAGGTGCAGCGTGTCATCGAACGATCCGCGTCGTGGCGGCAGCGGGAAGGTGAGGCACTGCGCGATCGCGCCCTGTTCGTTCTCCACCACGTAGTGGTGCACCTCGGGGTCCTCGAGGGACTCGAGCAGTTCTTCGCGCTTGGCGACGTGACTGAGTCCGATCGAGAAACTGGGCCCGACCATCTGCACTGCGTCCAGCTCATCGTCGAGTGCGACCGCGATGTCGATGTCGTCGACGCCACCGCGGCGTACGCGGTACCCGTCGGGCAGGGCGTGTTCTCGCGCAGCGCCCAGAGAGAGCACACCGCGCATGTGCATGCGCGCGAATCCAAGTTCGTACCAGGGCTGGGTCATGGCGGCGTCGTCCAGGGTCCAGACGTAGTGCTCGAGCGCGCCGTGTTCGATCCACCTCGCGCCCGCGACACTGTAGAGATCACTCAGCACGTCAGTGTTGATGAACGAGGCGCCGTCCGGTCCGATCCAAACGCCGTTGCCGTAGGTCTCGTTGGCGAGGAGCGCTCCGAAGAGGTGGCCGACGATGCCACTCTCTTGTTCGGCGACCCAGGTCTGCTGCATCGCCTCGCGTAGCGAGTGTGCCAACAGCGCCGTGTCGATCACTGGATTGACGAGCGGCTGAATGGTCGCGTCATCCATCAGTCGATTCAAGATTCGACTGACGACGAGGTCGACGTCGTCGTCCGTCATTTGACGAATGGTGGTCATAGGGCAACCTTACGGTTCTGGTGTGTCAAAGTTGCCGGGTGACTCTCGAGGCGACGTTGTTTGACATGGACGGCCTCTTGATCGATTCCGAGATCCTCTGGCACAAGGCCGAAGTCGAGATCTTCGGTCGACTGGGTGTGCCGATGTCGGCCCGCGACGCTCGTTCGACCAAGGGACTCTTCGTCGACGAAGTCGTCGCCTACTGGTACGCGCTCTATCCCTGGCGAGGTACGCCACTGAGCGACGTGTCCCAGGAACTGTTGACTCGCGTCGGCGATCTGGTCGAATCCGAGGGCCGACTGATGGCGGGGGCGTTGCGCGCGATCGATCTCGCGAGTGAACGCGGACCCGTCGCGCTCGCCAGTTCGACGCCCGTCGCCCTGATCGCGCGCTGTCTCAACCATTTCGATCTCGCTGATCGATTCGTGTCGATTCACTCGGCGCAGTTTGAGCCCTTCGGTAAGCCCCACCCGGGCGTCTTTCTCACGGCCGCCGCATCGCTCGGTGTTCGTCCGACTCGATGTCTGGTGTTCGAGGATTCGTCGGCCGGCGTGCTCGCCGCCAAAGCGGCCAGCATGTTCGTGGTCGCGGTGCCCACGCCCGAAGACCGTGACGATCCGGTCTTCGCGATCGCCGATCTGGTCCTTCACTCGCTGGTGGAACTTTCGCCCGGATGGATGGACGCGCAGTTCCTTTAGAGCGCTTTCGTGAACCGGTGCGACATGGGATGGCAGAAGACGTCGGCGGGGTAGTCCTGCACGCGGTCCCAACCAATCCTGGCGTAGAGCGCCACGGCCTCGGGTTGCTTGGGTCCGGTCTCGAGATAGAGGCGGACGTAGCCGAGTGAGCGGGCACGAGATTCGATCTCGTTCATCAACGAAACGGCGACGCCGCCGCGACGTAGATCAGGTCGCACCCAGAGGCGCTTTATCTCGCCGAGGTGTTCGGCCGGGTCACCGATCGATCGCAGACCGATACCACCCGCGATGTCTCCCTGTACGCGGGCCACGAGAAAGAGACCGAGGGGTTCGGCCAACTCGTCCACGTGCAGGTGCCCGTCATCACCGTCGCCGCCGTAGCGACGCTTCAGTTCGTCGTCCGCCGCGTGCACGACGCTGAGCGCACCACTCGTCGCGATTGATTCGTCGTCAATAGTGAGCGCCAGCACCTCGCCATGGTATTGGCGGGCAAGGCACGGCAGGGCCGTTTACTACCATGTGTTGATTCATTGAAGGAGAAACGTGTTTCGCCCCGTCAGCGCCGAACTGGATTTCGTGGCCTTGGAAGAGGCCGAACTGGCCCGATGGAAGACGAACGACGTCTTCAAACGCTCCATGGCCCATCGCGAGGGTGCCCCCCCGTGGATCTTCTATGAGGGTCCGCCCACGGCGAACGGCAAACCGGGACTGCACCACGTGTGGGCGAGGGTCTACAAAGACCTCTTCTGTCGCTACCAGACCATGCAGGGCCGATTCGTCGCCCGTCGCGCCGGTTGGGACACGCACGGTCTGCCCGTGGAAGTGCAAGTCGAGAAGCAACTTGGTATTTCGGGCAAGAAGGCAATCGTTGAACAGGTCGGCATTGAGGAGTTCACCCGACTCTGTCGCGAATCGGTGCTCACCTACGTCGGTGAGTTCGAGAGGCTGACCGAGCGCATCGGGTACTGGACCGACATGGAGCACGCGTACTACACGTTCCATCCGTCCTACATCGAGTCGGTGTGGTGGCACCTTCAACAGCTCTTCAACAATGGCTTGCTCTACGAGGATCTGAAGGTCATCCCGTACTGTCCGCGCTGTGGCACCGCGCTCTCGAGTCACGAGCTCGGACAGCCCGAGGTCTACACGAATGAGGTCGACGAGAGTGCGTTCGTGCGACTGCGCATCACGGACGCCGACGCGCACGGCGGGCTCTTCGGGGCCACCGATCTCGCGGTGTGGACGACGACCCCGTGGACGCTCCTGTCCAACGTCGCCGTCGCCGTCAACCCAGCGATCACCTACGCCGTCGTGAAGGGCGTGATCGTCGCCGAAGATCTCGTCGAGTCCGTCTTCGGCGAGGACGCGACGACGTCGGCCACCATGAAGGGGAGTGACCTCGCCGGCGTGCACTACGAACGCCCGTTCACTGACGTGGCGCTGCCCGAAGGCGTCGACGCCTGTTACGTCGTGCTGGCCGATTACGTCACCACTGACGACGGCACCGGTCTCGTGCATCAAGCGCCCGCCTTCGGTGAGATCGACCGACAGGTGGCGCGCGATCACGGTCTGCCCACCCTCAACCCCGTCGGGCCCGACGGGAAATTCACCGCGGAGATCGCGTGGCTCGAGGGCCAGGACGTACGCGAAGCCAACCACGCCATCAACGACGAACTGGAACGTCGCGGCACGCTCCTTCGTCGACTCGACTACCACCACTCGTTGCCGCACTGTTGGCGATGTGGCACCGTGCTCATCTACTGGGGCAAACCCAGTTGGTACGTGGCCACGAGTCAGTTCCGTGAGAAGTTGTTGTCCGAGAACGCAACCATTGACTGGCACCCCGAACACATCCGCGACGGGCGCTTTGGTAACTGGCTCGACAACAACGTCGACTGGGCGCTCTCTCGTGACCGCTTCTGGGGGACGCCGCTGCCGATTTGGCGCTGTCCCGACAATCACTTCACCTGCGTTGGTTCGCGCGAGGAGCTTTCGGGCCTCGCCGGTCGCGACGTCAGCGACATCGATCCTCACCGTCCCGCCATCGACGAGGTACTCATAAGTTGTCGGACTTGTGGGCAGCAAGCCCAACGCGTCGAGCCGGTCATCGACGCGTGGTTCGACGCCGGTTCAATGCCGGCCGCGCAGGTGGGGTATCCCCACGTTGCGGGCAGCGAGGCGGCGATGCAGTTCCCGGCCCAATTCATCGCCGAGGCCATCGACCAGACCAGAGGCTGGTTCTACACGCTGCTGGCGGTCAACACGCTGGTCTTCGGCGAGAAACCTTTCGAACACGTGCTCTGCCTCGGGCACATCGTCGACGAGTTCGGCAAGAAGATGAGTAAGTCCGTCGGCAACGTGATCGACCCGTGGGAAGTGCTCACCACCCGCGGTGCCGATCCGTTGCGTTGGTGGATGTTCTCCCAGGGCTCTCCGTGGACTTCGACCCGGGCGAGTCTGGGCGCGATCGATGCGTCGCTTCGCGAGATGTTGGCGACGCTGTGGAATACCTTGTACTTCTTCACGACGTACGCCTCGCTCAATGAGTTCGACCCGGCCGACGCGGAGATTCCCGCGCCCGAGCAAGCGCACGGCCATCGACCGTTGGATCCTCTCGCGACTCGAGAGTGTCACGGTCGCGGTCACGACCGCGCTCGATGGCTACGAACCCCTCGGCGGCACCGATGCGCTCACTGAGTTGGTCGACGATCTCTCCAACTGGTACGTGCGACGCACGCGTCGACGCTTCTGGCGAACCGACCCCAACGAGCCGCGATCGGACTCCTTGGCGGCGCAGGCGACGCTGCTCGAAGTACTTCAACGACTGACCCTGCTCCTCGCGCCGTTCTGTCCATTCGTCGCCGAACGTCTCTACGCCGAGTTGTTCGACGTCAACGAAAGTGACTCGGTCCACCTGGCCGACTGGCCCATTGGCAATGCCGAGCGCCGCGACGTCGATCTCGAAATGTCGATGGCCGTGGCACGGCGATTGACCTCGCTCGGTCGCGCCGCGCGCGCCGAGGCCGGTGTCAAAGTTCGCCAGCCCCTGGCGCGCGCCCTCGTGTTCCTGCCCGTCAATTCGCCGATGCCGCCAGAGAACGTCGTCGAGGATGAACTCAACGTCGATCTGCTGGAGTACGGGACGGAACTCTCCAACGTCTTGACCTTCGATCTCGTACCGAACTTCCGCACGGTCGGACCGCGTCTCGGTGAGGCGGTGAAGGAACTCAAGGCGGCCTTGGCGATGCTTGATTCCGTCGAGGCCGCCGAGACCCTCGAAGCCGGTGGTTCGATCAGCGTGGAACTGTCGTCCGGTCGTTTCGAGCTCGGTGGCGACGACATCGAACTTCGCGTGCAAGGACAGGGTGGCTACGCCGTGTCACGCGACGGCGGCGAAGTGATCGCGCTCGATCTCTCGCTCACCGACGAGTTGCGACGCCGGGGCTATCTGCGCGACGTCATCCGCCAAGTCCAAGACCTTCGAAAGAACTCGGGCTTTGACGTATCGGACCGCATTGTCCTGCACGTGTCGGGCATCGACGACCTGGCGGACGGGTTTGCGACGCTCGCCAGCGAAGTGCTGGCGATTGAAGTGCTCACCGGGAGCGGATGGGGTGAGGGGACCGCGTTGGAAATCGATGACGGTCGCGACGCCCGAGCGTGGGTCGCGAAGGACTAACGAGTCTCGTTCAGTTTGGTCAGTAGGTCGGCCAGTTGTTCTCGCTCGACTTTGGTGAGGCGAGTGGCCAGGTTCTCGTCAAGGTAGCCAAGGTGCACGTCCAACGCATCGTCGAGTCGCTCGTTGCCGAGCGCCGTGATCGCCACGTGAATCGCCCGTCGGTCCGACGGACAGTTCTGGCGTTCCACCAGGCCGGCCACTTCGAGTCGATCGATGAGGCGCGTCGTACCGCCCGTTGAGTGCACGATGGCGTCGGCGATCTGGTTCATCTTGAGCCGGCCTTCGGGCGACTTTCGAAGCTGCAAGAGGACATCGAACCAGGCCAGCGGCAGGTCACAGGTCGATTCCAGTTCTAAACCGAGACTTCGCGACAGTCGGGCATTCGTCTCGAGTAGCAACGCGAACAACTTGACTTTCTCATCCCCTGATGGGCAGGCGCTCGGTTGAATCGACATAACGCAAGACTACCATATGCTTCAGGAAACAATTACTGCTTGACAAGTAGTTGTATATGCAACTATACTGTGAGAACACAGGCAATACCTACAAAACAGGAGATGTACGATGACCACCACCGCAAACACAACCACCACCACCGGCCTCCCCGCTGCGGGCGTGTACAACGTCGACGCCGTCCACTCGACGGTCGGATTCGTCGCCCGCCACCTCGTTGCATCGAAGGTTCGTGGCCGTTTCACTGACTTCTCGGGTTCCATCACCATTGGTGACACCCCCGAGACGTCCTCAGTACAGGCGACCGTGCAGGCCGCGAGCATCACGACCGACAACGAGATGCGTGACGCGCACCTGAAGAGCCCGGACTTCCTCGAGTTCGAGACGTTCCCCACCCTCACCCTCGCCTCGACGAAGATCACCTCGAAGAGCGCGGAGGACTTCGAGTTGGTCGCTGACGTCACGGTGAAGGGGATCACCAAGTCCGTCACCTTCGACCTCGAGTTCCTTGGCGCTGGCCCTTCGATGACGCCCGGCGTCACCGTGGTCGGCTTCGAAGCTCGTGCCGACATTGACCGTCGAGACTTCGGTATCAACTTCAGCGGCTCGCTGGAGAATGGCAGCCTCGTCGTGGGTAACAAGATCACGCTCGAGTTCGCCATCGAAGCGGCATTGCAGAACTAATAACCCGCAGTCGAACGCCGGGGGCTACACGCCCCCGGCGTTTTGCTCGTTACGATGGGTACGTGAGCGAGTCCCAGAAGAGAAAAGGCGTCAAGTCCAGCATTGGTGTGCTGGGTGCGCTGGCCTCGATCATCTCGGTCTGGTGGTTCGCGCTTCGTCCGCGACGCAAACAAGGCGATAAGTAGCGGCCGAAACTGAGCCGCGGCGTTAGCGTTGCGTGATGGCTTCCGCATCGTTCGCACCACTGCGCCATCGCAGTTTCGCGCTCTCCCTGATCTCCTCGTTCGTCTCCTCGACGGGTACGTGGATGCAGACGGTGGCCCTCGGGGTTTTCCTCACCGAGACGACCCACAACCCTCTGTGGTTGGGGCTCTTGACGGTGTGCGCGTGGACGCCGGCACTGATTGGATCACCCCTCGGGGGCGTCGTCGCCGACCGACTAAGCCGACAGCGCTGGATTCAGGCGAACAACCTCGTCATGGCGATCACGGCGAGCACGCTCGCCACGTTGGAGCTGACGCACCATCTTCGCCCCGAGTACGCGTGCTACCTCGCGATCATCGAGGGCCTCGCGAGTTCGGCTTCGTGGTCGGCGTGGAAGTCACTGTTGCCCGACCTCGTCGCGCGTGACGAGGTCCTCGCCGCGGTCTCGTTGTCGTCGGCCCAGTTCAATCTCGGTCGGATCATCGGTCCCGTCCTCGCCGGTTTCGCCCTGGCCTTTGGCTCGCCGGGCATCTGCTTCGCGCTCAACGCCGCGTCCTTCATCTTCGTGGTGGTGATCTTCTCCTTCGTGCGCAGTCCCGCGCGACCCCGGCCCACGACACCGATGCGCGTCTGGGCCGAGGTCAAGTTCGGCGCCGTGCGCGCGTGGTCGGTGAAGGGCTGTCGTTACCCGATCCTTGCCGTGGGCACCATCGCGCTGATCGCGAGCCCGTTCATTGCGCTGATTCCCGCCATGGCCATCCAGACCCTGCACGCCGGGCGCGTCGGGACCCCGTGGCTCGTGACCGGTCAAGGTGTTGGTGCGGTCATTGGCGCGGTCACCCTTCCGGCGCTCGCGAGGCGCACGTCGCGCATTGCGGTACTGCGCGGATCGCTCGTGACGGTTGCCGTGGCCCTCGCGCTGTACGGACTGGCGCCGACACTGGCCCTGGCCGTGATGGCGCTCGTCCTGCTCGGCGGCGCGTACGTGGGGACCTTGACGGGGCTCAACACCTCGGTCCAGCTCCACGCGCCGGCCAGCGAACGTTCGCGGATCCTCTCGCTCTACACGCTCTCACTGTCGATCTTCTATCCGGTGGGGGCGCTCGTCCAGTCGGCGTTCGCGAGGACGTGGGGCGTTCGTCCAGTGACCGTCAGCGCCGCCTGTCTCCTCGCCGTCGTCCTGGTGATGGTGAGAATTTTCCACCCCCAATTCTGGGACGAGATGGCGCGCACCCCGAATGAACCCGTCGTTTTGCTGGCAGACTAGACCCATGTCATTCATCGCCATCAATCCCGCCACCGAAGAAGTCGTCGCCGAATTCGATGGTCACACGCCCGAACAGGTGGAGCGTGCGCTCGAGCACGCGAGTCTCGCCTTTCAGACCTGGAAGAACACGCCGGTCGCCGACCGAGCCATCTTGATGAACCGCGCCGCGGAACTGCTCGAGAGTGAGATCCCCGTGGTGGGCGAGATGCTCACGAGCGAGATGGGTAAGACCTTCGCCGCCGCCAAGGGTGAGGCCGCGAAGTGCGCGCACGTGATGCGCTACTACGCCGAGCACGCCGAGGAGATTTTGAAGGACGAGATCGTCTCGACGACCGGGTCGCGGAGCGGGTACCGCTACGACCCGATCGGTGCCGTCCTCGCCGTCATGCCGTGGAACTTCCCCCTCTGGCAGTTCATCCGCGTCGCGGCACCCACGATCATGGCGGGCAACGTCATGGTCCTCAAGCACGCGTCGAACGTGCCGGGCTGCGCCAAGTTCATCGAGGACCTGTTCCTGCGCGCCGGTTTCCCCAAGGGCGTCGTCACGACGCTCTTCGTCAGTCACACCCAAATTGAGGGCATCATCGCCGACCCGCGCATCGCCGCGGTCACGTTGACGGGATCGGACCGGGCTGGCCGCTCGGTCGCCGAGATCGCCGGCCAGCACCTGAAGAAGGCCGTGCTCGAACTGGGTGGCTCGGACCCGTTCATCATCGCGAACTCCGCCGACATGGACGTCACGGTTCCTCTCGCGGTCACGGCGCGAATCCAGAACAACGGTCAAGCCTGCATTGCCTCCAAGCGCTACATCGTGGTGCGCGAGCGTGCCGATGAGTTCATCGAGAAGTTCGTCGAGGCGATGGCCGCGGTGCCGACCGGTGACCCCATGGACCCCGCGACCGTGCTCGGACCGGTCGTGAGTCGAACACAGCTCGACGAGCTGACGGCCCAGGTCGCGGCGTCGGTCGCCAAGGGTGCCAAGGTGCACACCGGGGGTGCGCCACTCGAACGGCGCGGCTTCTACTTTCCCGCGACCGTGTTGACCGACGTACCGACCGACTCGCGCGCCGGTTGTGAGGAGCTCTTCGGACCGGTGGCGGTCGTTGAAGTCGTCGATGACCTCGATGCGGCGATTGCGTTCGCCAACGCCACGCCCTGGGGACTCGGCGGGTCGATTTACGCCACCGACCAGGCCGAAATCGACCAGGCCATCAAGGGACTGGACGTGGGCATGGTCTTCGCCAACGCCATCGTCGCGTCCATGCCGGAGTTGCCGTTCGGTGGGACCAAGGAGTCCGGTTTCGGGCGTGAGTTGGGTAAGTTCGGCCTGCGCGAGTTCACCAACGTCAAATCCTTCTACGTGGCGTGACGCCGGAGTACTACTTCGATCACGCGGCGTCGGCACCACGTCGTGACGAAGTGGCCGAGGCCATGGCGCCGTGGCAACACGGCATCGTCGGCAACCCCTCGGGCAGCCACAAGGCGGCACGCGACGCGCGACGCGCCGTTGAGGAGGCGCGTGATGAGGTCGCGGCCTTCGTCGGGGCCAAACCCGGCGGCGTCATCTTCACCGGCGGTGGCACCGAGTCGTGCGACCTCGCCGTGGCCGGCGTCACCCATGCGCATCGCCGCAGCCACGAACGCTCCGAGATCGTCATCAGTGCGATTGAGCACCACGCCGTCAGCGACGCCGCGCAGAAGATGGCCCGTGACTTCGACAGTGTGAGCGTGCGCGTCGTCGACGTGGACGCCGACGGTGTGCTTGACCTCGACGCCCTGCACGACGCGCTGAGTGACGACACCGCGATCGTGAGCGTCATGACCGCCAACAACGAGACGGGGTGCGCCAACCGCTCGACGGGATGGTGGCGCTGGCCAAATCGTCGCTCGCCGGCGGTGCGCCGACGCACACCGATGCCGTCGCGGGTGCCCCGTGGATGTATCTGCCCAACGTCACCGCGTCGGTCGACATGATCTCGATCTGCGCCCACAAGATCGGTGGACCCGTCAACAGCGGAGCGTTGATCATGCGAAATGACGTCGCGCTCGACGCGGTCATCCCCGGCGGGGGACAGGAGCGCGGTCGACGAGGGGGAACCGTCGACGTCGCGGCCGCGGTCGGACTCGCCTGTGCGGCGCGCATCACCATGAAGGAGTTGGCCGAGGTCAACGACCGAGTCCTCGACCACCAGGAAAAACTGATCGCCGCGCTGTCACTACTGCCGGGCTGTCAGGTCACGGGAGTTCGCGCCCTGCGCGTGCCCGGGACCGTGCACGTGACCTTTGACGGACTGGCGAGCGATGAACTGCTCTTCTTGTTGGACCAGGAGGGCGTTCGCGCGTCGGCGGCCGCGAGTTGTTCGAGTGGCGCCGCCGACCCCAGTCACGTGCTGGCCGCCATGGGCGTTTCGAGAGACCGCGCCCGCGGTTCGCTGCGTCTGTCGATGGGCGCCGAGACGACCACGGACGACGTCGATGCGGTTATTCGGATTCTCTCGGGCGTCGTGCACTCTTTGCGCCCTGGGGCGTGAGCGCCGCGTCGACTGGCAGACTAGAGCGGTGAAAGTCCTCGTAGCGATGAGTGGCGGCGTCGATTCGTCGGTGGCCGCCGGACTGCTCATTGAGCAGGGTCACGACGTCGTCGGCGCCACCTTGAAGTTGTGGGGCGGGGTGTCGGACTCGGGCTGCTGCTCGGTCGCGGACGTCGATGACGCGCGACGGGTCGCTCAGATGTTGGGCATCGATCATCACGTCTTCAACTACACCGACGAGTTCGAGCGACACGTCGTCGCACCCTTCGTCGAGGGCCACGCGCAGGGCCAGTCTCCGAATCCCTGCATTGAGTGCAATCGCCACATCAAATTCGACCTGCTCTTCGACCGTGCGCGACGCCTGGGATTCGACATGGTGGCGACCGGTCACCACGCCCAGGTCGTCGAACGCGACGGCGAACACCTCCTCGTACGTGGCGCCGACGACCAGAAGGACCAGAGCTACGTCCTGGGCTACTTGGGCGAGGCGCAGCTGTCCACGCTGTTGTTGCCGATCGGCGCGATGAACAAGAGTGACGTGCGCCAACACGCTGAGCGCCTCGGACTGCGCACCTGGGACAAACCCGATAGCCAGGACGTCTGCTTCATCGAGGCGTCGAAGGGTCGAGAGGTCTTCCTGCGCCAACGAATGGCGCTGACGCCGGCCGTGATCGTCGATCGATCGTCCGGCGAGGAACTCGGACGTACCGAGAGCGCGGAACTGATGACCGTCGGTCAGCGCCGCGGGGTACTGCCCGACCGCGACGGTGAACGTCGATTCGTCTCGCGCGTCGACTTGGCGAATCACCGCGTCGAAGTGGGGCGCCTCGAGGACATCCTCATCGAGGCCATTGCCCTTGACGCATCGTCGCTCACGTTCTCGCACGCCGACCTGGTCGACGGGACGCAAATTCTCGCGCAGTGGAGCGCCCACGGAACCCCCCAAAGGGCGATCCTTCGCCACACGCAGCGCTGGTGGCTGGAACTGCTTGCGCCCGCACGTCCCGTGGCGGCCGGTCAGAGCGTCGTGTTCTATCGCGTCAACGACCCCACGATCGTCGAAGGTGCCGCGATCGTCGCTCCCTCGTGAACCCGGCGGAGCACGCTGCTCGGCTGCGCGACGAGATCACCCGACACAACGAGGCGTATCACGTGTTTGACGCGCCGACGATTCCCGACGCCGACTACGACGCGCTGGTGCGCGAACTGAGAGCGCTCGAAGCGTCGCACCCCGAGCTGAACACCGAGGACTCGGTGAGTCACGTGGTCGGCGCGCCGGCGTCGACGGTCTTTTCGCCGGTCACGCACGCCGAGCCCATGCTCAGCCTCGACAACGTCTTTGACCACGACGAGCTGCGCGGGTGGAGCGAACGGGCGGCGAAGGGCCTGGGCGTGCCCGTCGAGGAGTTGGTCTTTGTCGTCGAGCCCAAGATCGACGGTCTCGCGCTCTCCATTCTTTACGTCGACGGCGTCTTGACGCGTGCGGCGACGCGCGGCGACGGGCGAGTGGGTGAGGACGTCACGCAGAACGTGCGCCGTATCGCGAACGTGCCCGGAACGCTCAAGGGCGCCAAGGGACGCGTGGAGGTGCGCGGCGAGGTCTTCCTCGCGAAGTCCGATTTCGCCGAGATGAATCGACGTCAACGTGAACTCGACCTGAAGGAGTACGCCAATCCCCGTAACGCCGCGGCGGGCAGCCTTCGACAGAAGGACCCCGCGATCACGGCGAGTCGCCCCCTGTCCTTCCTCGCCTACCAATTGGTGGAGCTCGACGGCGCCTCTTCATTCACGCGGTACGTCGAAACCATTGCCCAGCTGGCGGCGTGGGGCTTCTTGACGGCGCCCGAAGCGACGACGGAGATCGGTGCCACCGCGATGATCGCGCGCAGTGACTGGTTCGAGGTACACCGCCACGAACTCCGCTACCAGATCGACGGGATCGTGGTGAAGATCGACGACCTGGCGCTGCGCGCGCAGTTGGGCTTCACGAGTCGCGCCCCGCGGTGGGCAATCGCACGAAAGCTCCCCCCGAGGAGCGCACGACGAGGTTGAAGGACATCGAGGTCTCGGTCGGACGCACGGGTCGCGTGACGCCCTTCGCCGTGCTCGAACCCGTTGTCGTGGCCGGATCGACGGTCTCGATGGCGACACTGCATAACCAGGACCAGGTGAAGGCGAAGGACGTTCGACCGGGCGATCTGGTGATCGTTCGAAAGGCCGGCGACGTCATCCCCGAAGTCGTCAGCGCGGTACCCGAACCGGGACGTCGCCGCAAACCACCGTGGAAGTTCCCGACGGCCTGTCCGGCGTGCGACAGTGCGCTCGTACGCGTCGGAGACGAGAGTGACACGTACTGCGTCAATCCCGCCTGCCCCGCGCAACTCCTCGCCCAGATGGTTCACTTCGCCTCTCGCGGGGCCCTCGACATCGAAGGCCTCGGCGAACAGCGCGTCGGCCAACTCCTCGCAGAGGGATTGGTGCGTGACGTCGCGGACCTGTTCTCCTTGCAGGTGAGTGACCTCAGTTCGCTCGAAGGACTGGGCGAACTGTCGGCGACGTCGCTCGTCAGCGCGATACAAGGCGCCAAAGCGATGCCGCTCAACCGACTGCTCGTGGCACTGGGCATCCGTCACGTCGGTCCCGTCGCCGCTCGCGAACTGGCCAACGCCTTTCGCACGTACGCCGCGCTCGAAGCGGCGACCCTCGACGAGCTCTCCGTCGTCGTCGGCGTCGGTCCCGTCATTGCGGCGTCGGTCTATGAGTACGTGCGCGACGAGGAGAATCGACTGCGGGCGCAACGCTTCGCGGCCGACGGCGTGGCCCTCGCCGAGCCCGAGGTCGTCTCGACGCTCGCCCAGACACTCTCGAATCGTGCCGTCGTCGTCACGGGATCGGTCGAGGGGTTCTCGCGCGACGGCGCCGAAGAGGCGATCGTCGCGCGTGGCGGCACGTCGCCTGGTTCGGTGTCGAAGAAGACGTACTGCGTGGTCGTGGGTGACGCCCCGGGCGCGTCCAAGGTTTCACGAGCGAACGAACTCGCCATCCCAATGATCCCCGCGAGCGAGTTCTCCACGCTTCTCGCGACCGGAACGTGGTCAACCACACTTTGAATTCCCATCCTCGGTAGGGTTGGGAACGACTATGCCACCGCCGACCTTCGCATCTGGACATCTCCTGGTCAACCGATACCGGATTGGCGAGCTCCTCGGCGTCGGCCAGACCGCCGAGGTCTACCTCGCCGAGGACACCTCGCTGCAGCGCTCCGTGGTGGTGAAGGTGCTACTGCCGCGACTGGCCGGGCACGAGGACGTGCGACGGGCCTTCCGGGATCGGATCGTGCGTGCCGCGACGCTGAGTCACCCCCACTTGGCCCGCGTCTACGACGGGGGCCAAGAGTCGGGCTCGATCTTCATGATCTGTGAGTACCTGAGCGGCGGGTCGCTCGAACAGGTCCTCGCCAGCGGCCGCACGCTCAGCGTGGACGACGGCGCGCGACTGGGACGCGATGTCGCGAGTGCGCTGGCCTACGTCCACGAGAGCGGCATGGTGCACGGCGCGTTGTCGCCGTCGAAACTGCTGCTCGATGGCGAAGGACGCGTGCGCGTCAGCGACGTCGCGCTGGCCGGGATCGGCAGCGCCTATCGCGAACGACTGACCCTCGACGACGTGCGCTTCCTCAGTCCCGAGCAAGCGATCGGCGATCCGGCGGGCCCGAAGAGCGACGTCTACGCGTTGGCGCTCATCATCTACGAATCGCTCACCGGAGTGACGCCCTTCGACGGTGTCACGCCCGAGTCGGTTCTTCGCGCGCGCATCGACGCCACGCTGCCCATGCGTCGCGAACTCGGCACGCTCGACATGCTGTTGGCCCAGGCGGCGGTTTCGGACCCACGACTTCGTCTCGACGCCGACACGTTCGCCAGTCGCCTCGGTGCCGTGGTCAGTGACGATTTGCCGTTGGTGATCGCGCCGGTGCAGGGTGAAGTGCCCTTGCTGTCGCAGTATCGTCCCTCGGCTCCGAGAAATTCGGTCGGCTTTCGCCCGCCGTCCCCCGACCAGATCACCGGTGCGACGCCCGTGGTCGCTCCGCTCGGCGCTCGAGGCGCTCCTCGACACGCCCGTCCGGCCGACGAATGGATGACGCCCGCGACCGGTTCGCTCGGTGCGCGTAGGAGTGTTCGACCGGAGTTTGACGATTCGGATTACTCGCGCCTCTCGGGCTCGCGCCGACTGGCCTTTCTCATCGCGGCGGTCTTGTTGATCGTGCTCGCCGTGGGCGGAGGACTCGCGTGGATCTTCGGCGCCTTCACCTCGAGCGCTGCGGTGCCGAATCTCGTGAATGTCAACCTGCACCAGTTGGAGAGTTCCACCACGACGCTCTACCCGAACGACGCACGACTGAAGGCGACATTGAAGACCGATGGCTTCACGATCGGCATCACCCACGCCTACTCCGCGACGGTGGCCAGAGGGGTCATCATCGCCCAAACGCCCGTGGCGGGCACGGTGGAGAAGTCCGGACAGATCATCACCGTGTCGGTCTCGTACGGCGTGCACGTTGTGAAGATCCCCGCGAATCTCGTGGGCGAGGACTGCACGACCGCCGAAGCTCGACTCCACGCGGTGCACGTCAACTCCACGTGTCCCGCGTCGAATCTGGTGTCGAGTTCGGTGACACCCCTGGGCAAGATCGCCAAAGTCGTCGACCGCGCCGGACACGTCGTCACGTCAGTCCCCGTGAACTCGACCGTCATCCTGGAACGCAGTTCTGGTCCGGCGTCAGTGACGACGACGACAACGACGACAACCACGCCGCCCAACACCACGACGACCACCACCACCATCCCCGTCGCCGAACAGGTGGCCGTACCCAACGTGGTGGGGATGGACCAGTCTCAGGTGCTGGCCGCCTTCAAGAAGGCTGACCTCTATTACTCGACGCGCGGACCGGGCGCCGGCACGAAGCCGACCTGGACGAGTGTCGTCTCGGAATCGCCGGGCGCGGGCACGACGGTGAAGAAACTGTCAAACGTCATTTTGAATGTGAAATGAGCACCGGCTGCGATCTCTGCGAGGCCGCCATCATCACGACCCGTTACTACGAGGACGCCGACTGCTGGATTGCCGACTGCGAGATCTGTCTGGTGCCAATGGTGGTGTGGAGCGTCCACGACGCGTCACCGCCCGACGACGTGAAGGCCCGACTGCACGGTTCGCTGGCCTCGGTGGCCGACGTCGAATTCGGCGCGGGCAATTGGAAGGTGGACGACCACATGCGCAATATTCCTGACCACTACCACGCGCACGCTCGGCCACCCTATTTTTGGCGTCGCGGCGAGGTCAAGTAGTCCCGCCCACGCTCAGTACAATCGGGAGACCAGAACTTTCAAAGGGGTCACCATGGGTGCGCTAGACGGTCGCGTAGCAATCATCACCGGAGCCGGTCGCGGCATCGGGCGCGAGCACGCGCTGCTGTTCGCCCACGAGGGCGCCAAGGTCGTCGTCAACGACCTCGGCGGAGCACTCGACGGTTCCAGCCACGCCGCGTCGCCGGCCGAAGAGGTCGTCGCGCAGATCACCGCCATGGGTGGCCACGCCGTTGCGAACCACGACAACGTCGCGGAGTGGGAAGGGGGCCAACGTCTCATCCAGTGTGCCCTCGATACCTTCGGCGCGCTCCACGTGCTCGTGAACAACGCGGGCATCCTGCGCGACCGCGTCCTCGTGAACCTGAGCGAAGAGGACTGGGACTCGGTCATCAACGTGCACCTGAAGGGTCACTTCGTGCCCACGCATCACGCCGCGACGTACTGGCGCGAAGAGGCTAAGGCCGGCCGCCCGGTGAAGGCCGCCATCATCAATACCTCGTCGACGTCGGGTCTCCTGGGCAACATCGGACAGTCCAACTACGGCGCCGCCAAAGCGGGCATCGCGGCCTTCACCGTGATCATCGCCGAGGAGCTGAGTCGCTACGGTGTGCGTGCGAACGCTATCGCGCCCGCCGCGCGGACTCGAATGACCGAATCAACCCCCGGTCTCTCCGACCACGTCGTCGCCCCCAGCGACGCGTCGGTCTTTGACACCTGGGACCCGGCCAACATCTCGCCGCTTGTCGCGACGCTCGCGATGGAGGAGTGCGAGGCAACCGGTCAGGTGTTCTTCGTGCAGGGTGGCACCGTTCGCAAGTTCCAGAACTGGACGATGACCACGACCCTCGAGAAGAACGATCGCTGGACCGTGGACGAACTCGCAGCACAACTGCCAACTCTGCTCAAGTGAGCGATCAGCGTCCCGGGACGCACGTCGACCGCGAGGACGCCGACGGTCTCCTGAACGCTCGCAGTGACCCCGCTTCGGGCGCATTCGGCACGCTCGGCTCCGAAGCCGGCAGTGACCTCAACTGGTTGTTGTTGCTTCGCCACCGCGCGCAAGCGCGCGCCGAGGGATCGTCACGGTATCAGTGGTGGGTGTTGTGGTCGTTGCTCGCGGGACTCTTCGCGCTCAACTTCACCTTCACCGTCTTCATCGTCGCCCTGCCCAATGTCGCCTCGCAGTTTCACACCAGTGTCACGGTCCTTACGTGGACCATGGTCGGACCACTCCTCGCCTACGGGCTCGCCGCGCCCATCCTCGGCAAGACCGGTGACATCTACGGACACCGCCGGCTCTACCTCTTTGGACTGCTCGGGGCTATGGTCTCGGCGCTCTTGACCGCTCTGGCGCACAACGTCGACATGCTGCTCTTCGCGCGAACCCTCGACGGCGTGCAGGGTGCGGCGACGGGGACGGCGTCGGGAGCGCTGATCAACTCGGTCTTCGGACGTGAGGAACGGGTCAAGGCCATGGGTGGTGGAGCCTGGTCGGCGCCGGGGGACCGGTGATCGGCGTGTCGCTCGGAGCGCCCATCATCGCCGCGTACGGGTGGCGGGCGCTCTTCTGGTTTCAGCTGGTGTTGATCGTCGTGGCGTTGTGCGTGGTGTCGGTGATCTTGCCGCGCAGGAGAGGCACCGTCGAGGAGGAGGCGGAGAAGAAGGCGAAGGCCCGTCTGGAATTCAAGAGTATGGACTGGATCGGCAGTTGGTCGCTCTCGATCGCGGTGATGACCCTGATGCTCGGACTCTCTATTGGACCGAGTGTTGGCTGGACCAGCGTGTGGTGCGTGGGCACCTTCGTGTTGTCGGTCGTGATGACCGTGGCGTTCATCCATCGAATTCGAACGGCCGCGCACCCCTTGATACCGGCGGAGTACTTCCATCGTCGCAACTTCGTGATGCCGATGATCCTGCGCGCGACCGCCAACTTCGCGTACTTCGGCGCGTTCTTCCTCTTTCCTCTCCTGATGGAGCAGGGGTTCGGTTATTCGATCCCTCGCGTGGGGGCCCTCGCGATCGCGCGTCCACTCACCTTCGCCCTGTGCTCCCCGATCGCCGGTTACGTGGCCGTGCGCATTGGCGAGCGAATCAGCGCCATCGCCGGCGCGACGTTCCTCACGGGGTCACTCACGCTCTTCGCCCTCCTGCACCCGACGTCGGGTGCGTGGATGGTGGCCGTCGCGCTCGCCCTCTCGGGGCTGGGTATGGGTGTCGCGATGCCCTCGTCCAGTTCGGTGATGGCCAACGAAGTGAAGACCAACGAGTTTGGCGTCATGTCCGCGGCGCAGATGTTGGCCATGCAGGTCGGTGAGGTGGCCGGTATCCAGGTGCTCGAGACGATTCAGCAGGCACTCGTACATCGCCGCGGGCTCAGCCACGCCAAACCGGGACCGGCGCTGCTCGCCACCTTCCATCTGCCGTTCCTCATCGGCGCATGCGTCGGAGCGATCGGACTCGCGTCGTCGCTCTTCATTCGCTCGGTCCCGCGACAACGCACCAAATCGACGCACTGAACCAACCGGTAAGATTTCCCCCATGAACGTCGACATCATGCCAGGCTGCGAGCCGCTTTCCTTCGCCGGAAGCGACCGCGGCGTCCTTGTCCTGCACGGTTTCACCGGCAATCCCTCGTCCATGCGTTCCCTCGCGGAGCGGGCCGCGGCGGCCGGTTACACGGTGGAGCTCCCGCGTCTGCCCGGCCACGGTACGACCGTCGAGGACATGATGACCACGACGTGGAACGACTGGTCGGGGGCGGCGCTTGCCGCCTACGACGAACTGGCCGAGCGCTGCGAGCGCGTCGCCATCGTGGGGCTCTCGATGGGTGGGGGACTGACGGCGTTCATCGCCGAGCAGCGTCCCTTCGTGGCGGGCTGCGTCTTCATCAACCCGCTCGTCAAGTCCCCAGCCCCGGGCATGGAAGATGCGATCAACGAGATGCTCGAGTCGGGCGTCGAGACGTTCGATTCGATTGGCTCGGACGTCAAGAAGGAAGGTGTGGTCGAGGCCTCCTACGGCGCCACGCCGTTACGTTGTGTCCTCAGTCTCGTCACCGGTGCCAGGGACGTCGAATTGAAGTTGTCAGACATCGTGGCCCCGAGCCTGCTGCTCTCGAGTCGCGAGGACCACGTCGTCACCTCGGACAACGGTGACGCGATCGTGGAGCAGTCCTCTGGCCCGGTGGAGCGAATCTGGCTCGAAGAGTCCTGGCACGTGGCGACGTTGGACAACGACCAGGAACTGCTCGAGTTCTCCACCATGGAGTTCCTGGCGAAGGTGCTTGCGTGAGCTCACCGCTTCGACGTGAGGACGTCGCGCACGTTGCCAAACTCGCCCGCCTCACCTTGAGCGAGGCGCAACTCGACCTGTTCACGGAGCAACTCGGTCAGGTCCTGGAACACGCCAACGACATGAACGCCCTGGACCTCGCCGACGTGGTGCCCACCGCCCATCCCTTTGGACTCGTGAACGTGGTGCGTGACGACGACGTGCGTCCCTCCCTCGACCACGACAAGGTCATGGCCATGGCACCCGACGCGCAGGACGGTCGCTTCGCCGTACCTCGAATCCTCGGGGAGGCGCCGTGAACAGCGCCGAGCAGATCGCCCGCGACGTCCAGAGCGGTTCGATGTCGGCGACGTCGGTGCTCGAGATGTCCCTCGACGCCATACGCGCTCGCAACGATGAACTCAACGTCTTCCTCTACGTGGACGAGCAGGGCGCGCTCGAGGCGGCATCGAGCATCGACGCTCGAGTCGCCCGCGGTGAGCACGTCGGTCCGCTCGCGGGCGTGCCGGTGGCGCTGAAGGACAACCTCTGTCAGGACGGGATTCCGACCACGTGCTCGTCCAGGATCCTCGAGGGTTGGCGTCCGCCCTATAACGCGACCGTCGTCGACCGACTGCTCGCGGCCGGCGCCGTTCCCGTCGGCAAGACGAACCTCGACGAATTCGCCATGGGCTCATCGACGGAGAACTCCGCCTTCGGCCCGACGCGCAACCCTCTCAATCCGTCGCGGGTACCCGGTGGCTCATCGGGCGGCTCGGCCGCTGCGGTCGCGGCCGACATGACGCCGCTCGCGCTCGGCAGCGACACGGGTGGATCGATCCGCCAGCCGGCGGCACTCTGTGGTCTCGTGGGCATGAAGCCGACCTACGGTCTCGTCTCGCGATACGGGCTCATTGCCTTCGCGAGCTCGCTCGACCAGATCGGACCACTGACCAAGTCCGTGACCGACGCCGCCATGCTCCTCGAGGCCATCGCCGGTCACGACGCGATGGACTCGACGTCGTTGCCCGAGCCGGCGCCCTCCCTCGTTGCGCACGTGAACGATGGCGTGGCGGGCAAACGCATCGGGCTGGTACGAGAACTGGTCGACGGCGCCGACGAGGACGTCGTCGCCTCGGTGCAGCGCGCCGTCGAGGCGCTTCGTGAGGCCGGCGCCACGATTGTGGAGCTCTCCGTCCCGGAGTTTCGACTGGGACTGAGCGCCTACTACCTCATCGCTCCGGCGGAGGCGTCGAGCAACCTCGCGCGCTTCGATGGTGTTCGTTACGGGCTGCGCGTGAACGAGGGTGACGTCACCGCGATGATGGAGGCGACGCGCACCGCGGGCTTTGGCGAAGAGGTGAAGCGGCGCATCATGTTGGGGACCTACGCGCTCTCGGCCGGCTACTTCGACGCGTACTACGGCCAGGCGCTCAAGGTTCGCACGTTGACGATCGACGCCTTCGCTCGTGCGTACCAGCAGGCCGACCTCCTGCTCGGGGCGACGACGCCGTCCGTGGCGTTCGAATTCGGTTCCAAGACCAGTAACCCCATGGCGATGTACCTGTCGGACGTCTTCACCATTCCGAGCAACCTGTCCGGCGAACCGGCGATCTCCGTGCCCTTCGGGACCGGCGAAGCCGGCCTGCCGACCGGCGTGCAACTCCTCGGACCGGGCCGCAGCGAGGCGCAGCTGTTCGCCGCCGCGCGGGTCCTCGAGATCGCGAACGGCTGACCGTGACCCTGCGCGACGGATGGGAGATGGTGGTCGGTCTCGAGGTACACACCGAACTCAAGACCAACACCAAGATGTTCTGCGGTTGTGCGAACACATTTGGCGCCGCACCCAACACCAACGTCTGTCCCATCTGCCTCGGTCTGCCCGGATCGCTCCCGGTGTTGAACGTGCGCGCCGTCGAACTGGCGATGGCGATCGGCACCGCGCTGCACAGCACGATCTCGCCGTCCACGTTCCACCGCAAGAACTACTTCTATCCCGATATGCCCAAGGACTTCCAGATATCCCAGTACGACCTGCCGATCAACGCGGGCGGGTACCTCGACCTGCCCGACGGATCGAGGGTCTCGATCGAACGGGCCCACCTCGAGGAGGACACCGGTAAATCAACGCACCTCGGGGGGAGTGGGCGGATCCACGGGGCCGACCGGTCCCTGGTCGACTACAACCGCTCCGGTGTGCCCCTCGTCGAGATCGTCTCGGGGCCGGACATCCGTAGTGCCGCGCAAGCCCGCGCCTACGTCGCGGAACTCCGCGGCATCCTCATCGCGACCGGCGCGTCCGACGGTCGCATGGAGGAGGGTTCCATGCGCATCGACGCCAACGTGTCCGTGCGCAAGTCCGGTGAGCCCTTCGGTACTCGCTGTGAGATCAAGAACTTGAACTCGCTTCGCAGCCTCCAACGCGCGATCGATTTCGAGGCGCAGCGACAGATCGACCTGCTCGACGAGGGTGGGAAGGTCCGTCAAGAGACCCGCCACTGGGACGAGAACCTCGGCACGACCTCCACCATGAGGGTGAAGGAGGAGGCCGACGACTACCGCTACTTCCGCGAACCCGACCTCGTCGACCTCATTCCCGACCAGGCGTGGCAGGACCGCGTTCGTGACGCGTTGGGACCCATGCCCGCGGAGCGTCGCGCGTTGTTGAGTGCGCGCCTCAGCACCCCCACGGACGCGCTGCTGGGCGCGGTGGAGGTCGTCATCGACTTGGGCCTCGATGGTTACGTCAACGGTGCCATCGACGCCGACGTTGCGCCCGAACTCGCCATCGCTCGCGCGGCGAATGAACTCGCCGCCGGCATCGACACGTTGCACAATCTCACGTTGGCGTCATTCGTGACGACGCTGTCGATGGAGCAGAGCGGCGACCTCTCGGCGACCCAGGCCAAGACTGTCCTCTTAGAGCTCCTGGGCAACGGCGGCGACCCCAAGGACATCGCCGCGGCCAAGGGTTTTGAGCGCCTCGCCTCGGGCGCGGTCGGCGACATCGTCGCGACATTGATCGACGCGAACCCCGATGAGTGGACGCGCTATCGCGAAGGCGATGAGAAGCTGGCTCAGTTCTTCATTGGCCAAGTGATGGCGCAAACCAAAGGTCAAGCGAACGGCAAAGAGGTCATCGCCGAACTCCAGGCCCGTCGTTAAGTCAGCGCGATCCCTCCGCGGTGAGCAAGTAGTTTTTCTCTATGCGTCGACTTCCCATCCTGAGTGCGGTTCTCATCGTGGTCGGAGCCGGTGTGGCGAGTGCTTCGGGCGCCGATACCACGACCACGACGACCACGACGTCGACCACGCCGATAACGATCAAGGCGCCGGCCCACCAGCGCGTCGCGGCCCTGACCGGTCTCCCGGACCCGACCGCGGTGACCAAACGACGTTCCGCGCTCACCATCAAGATGGACAACACGCCTGAAGCTCATCCCCAGATCGGCGTGAACGAGGCCGACGTTGTTTACGAGGAGATTGTCGAAGGCGGGATCACGCGCCTCGCTGCCATCTTCAACTCCAACTTGCCGACCGTCGTCGGTCCGGTGCGGTCCGTTCGGCGCACTGACCGCGAGATCGTCTTTCCCATCGGTGGGATCTTCGCCTTCTCGGGCGGAGCGCAGTACGCCGTCGCGAGTATCGAGACCGCACCCGTGAAGCTCTTCGACCAGTCGACCGCCGGAGGGGCGATGTTCCGCGACACCAAGCGCCCGCCGCCGCACAACCTCTTCGCCAACGCCGCGGCGCTCATGAAGATGGGCGGCAAGGTCCACACGCCGCCCGCCCTCTTCTCCTACATATCGAGGGCCAAACCGGCGGTGGGTGCCCCCGTCGGATCCTTCACGGTGAACTTTGCGGCGGGCTACGCCGTCTCCTATCAGTGGGACGCCACGATCCATCGCTGGCTGCGCTCGATTTTCGGCGCGCCGGACCGTGAAGCCAACGGCGTGCAAGTCACGCCGGCCAACGTGGTGGTCATGAGCGTGAACTACATCGGCGGCGTCGGCGTCGAGGGTTCCTACGCGCAGATGGTGGGGTCGGGCCCGGTCGAGATCTTCTCCGACGGCCGACTGCAGAAGGGTAAGTGGTTCCGCTCGAAGATTCGCCTCAAGACGGCCTATCGAACGGCGACGGGCAAGACCATCGACCTTCGGCCCGGTCAGACGTTCGTCGAACTCCTCGCGACCGGCGAGACGGTGAGCGTCAGTGCCCCCAAGTAGACGACCACGTTTGGGCGCCCTTCTCGTTTCGTAGACTTTGCGCATGACAGACCACCCCACCCCTCGAAGCACCGACGTCACCCTCGGTAAGGGCCGCGCTCCGGCGCGCGCGATGCTGCGCGCCATGGGCCTCACCGACGGCGACATGACCAAGCCGCAGATCGGTGTCGCGTCGAGTTGGAACGAGGTCACGCCGTGCAACCTGCCCCTCGATCGCCTGGCCAAGCGCACGAAGGTCGCCGTGCGCGACGCGGGCGGTGTGCCCTTTGAGTTCGTGACCATCGCCGTTTCGGACGGCATCTCCATGGGCCACGAAGGGATGCGCGCGTCACTCGTCTCGCGCGAGGTGATCGCCGACTCGGTCGAGGTCGTGATGCACGCCGAACGCTTCGACGCGATGGTCACCCTGGCCGGATGTGACAAGTCGTTACCTGGCATGTTGATGGCGGCCGCCCGTCTCGACGTACCGAGTGTCTTCCTCTACGGAGGATCGATCCTGCCCGGTGAGCTCGACGGCGAGGCGCTGGACATCACCTCGGTCTTCGAAGCGGTCGGCGCGAACGCCGTGGGCGCCATATCCGACGAGAAACTCCGGGCGATCGAATGCGCGGCCTGTCCCGGCGAAGGCAGTTGCGCGGGCATGTTCACCGCGAACACCATGGCGAGCGTGGGGGAGGCAATCGGGATGTCGCTGCTCGGCAGTGCGTCGGTCCCCTCGATCGACCCGCGACGCGATCAGTACGCCTACGACTCTGGTCTGGCGATCCTGCATCTCCTCGACCTCGGGGTGAGCGCGCGTCAGGTCATGACGAAGAAGGCGTTCGAGAACGCGATTGCCGTCGTCATGGCGCTCGGCGGCTCGACCAACGCGGTGCTGCACCTCCTCGCGATCGCGCACGAGGCGCGAGTCGAGCTCGACCTCGACGACTTCAACAAAGTGGCGGCGCGCGTTCCCCACATCGCCGACATGAAGCCGCACGGCAAGTTCCACATGAGCGACCTCGACCGGGTCGGAGGCGTGCCCGTGGTGTTGCAGTTGCTCCTCGAGCATGGCCTCTTGCACGGGGACGTCATGACCGTCAGTGGCAAGACCATGGCCGAGAGCCTCGCCGACTATGGCGCCGCCAAGCCCGACGGGGTCGTGGTGCACGAACTCGACAGTCCGTTGCACGATCGAGGCGGCATCGCGGTCCTGCGTGGAACGTTGGCCCCCAAGGGTGCCGTCGTCAAGGTCGCTGGCATCGACCAGCTGGCTTTCAGCGGTCGGGCCCGCGTCTTCGACGGGGAAGAGTCGGCACTGAAGGCGATTCTCGCCAACGAGATCGAACCCCAGACCGTGCTCGTCATTCGCTACGAGGGCCCCAAGTCCGGACCGGGCATGCGAGAGATGCTCGCGGTCACTGGGGCCATGAAGGGTGTGGGTCGCGGGGGAGACTGTGCCCTCATCACCGACGGACGTTTCAGTGGTGGGACCCACGGATTCTGCGTGGGCCACGTCGCTCCCGAAGCGCTCGACGGTGGCCCGATCGCCCTCGTGCGTGACGGCGACCTCATCAACATCGACGTGAACACGTTGTCCATCGACCTCATGGTCGACGCCGCCGAACTCGAGGAACGTGCCAAGAGCGTTCCCGTCTTCGTGCCTCGCTACACGACCGGTGTCCTTGAGAAGTTCGCTCGGTTGGTGCAGGGAGCGGAAAAGGGCGCCGTGACGACGAGGTAGGCGTCTTGTGCCGCGCCCATTCATGTGCAAAGATGAGTGCGTGACGACCCGAAACGACATTCTCGTGGTAGTAGTAGGCGCCTGGCGCCAGTAGTCACGCTCGTACGTACTCTGGAGGCCTCCCAAACAAGGGAGGCCTTTTTGCTTATCTAAGAACAAAGGACAATGGTGCAACTCACAGGAGCGCAAGCACTCATCAAGAGCCTCGAACAAGAGGGGGTCGATACGATCTTCGGCCTGCCCGGCGGCGCCATTCTTCCCGTCTACGACCCGTTGATCGACTCCACCATTCGCCACATCCTCGTGCGCCACGAGCAGGGTGCCGGGCACATGGCCGAGGGCTACGCCCTCGCGACCGGTCGTCCCGGTGTGGCGATGGTCACCAGTGGCCCGGGGGCGACGAACATCGTCACGCCGATCGGCAACGCCCACATGGACTCAACTCCACTGGTCGTGATCACCGGCCAAGTGGCGACGTCGGCGATCGGCACCGACGCCTTTCAGGAGTGCGACATCACGGGCATCACCATGGGCATCACCAAGCACAACTTCCTCGTGCAATCGGCCCAGGAGATTCCCCGTGCCGTGGCGGCGGCCTTTCACCTCGCGACGACCGGCCGACCGGGACCCGTGCTCATCGACGTCCCCAAGGACGTCACCCAGTCGATGATGGACTGGTGGTACCCCGCGACGGTTGAGGAGTTCGACCTCCCGGGCTACCATCCCGAGGTCGAACTCGACGAGAGGGCGGTCGCTCGAGCAGTGGCGCTCATCAACGAGTCCGAGCGTCCGGTGCTCTACGTCGGTGGCGGAACCCTAAAATCCCACGCCACCCAAGAGCTGCTCGCCTTCGCGCAACGTACGGGCATACCAGTCGTGACGACGCTGATGGCGAGAGGTGCGTTCCCCGATTCACACGAACAGCACCTCGGCATGCCCGGGATGCACGGCATGTACACGGCCGTGACCGCCATCCAGAAGTCCGACCTGTTGATCTCGCTCGGTGCACGATTCGACGACCGGGTGACGGGCAAGGTCCCCGCCTTCGCCGTTGACGCGAAGGTCATCCACGTCGACATCGACAAGGCGGAGTTCAACAAGGTCCGCATCGCCGACGTCGCCATTCAGAGCAACGTCGCCGCCGTGCTGCGCGCGTGGGACGCCGCCCAGGCGACCCCGAGAAACCTCGATGTCTGGTGGAAGACCATCAACCTGTGGCGCGATCAGTACCCACTCGTCTACGACGCGCCCGCGGCCGAAGGACCCCTACGTCCCCAACACGTGATCGAAGCCATCGCCGCCAAGGCCGCTCCGGGCACCATCGTCGCGGCCGGCGTCGGGCAGCACCAGATGTGGGCGAGTCAGCACTGGAAGTTCGACGAGCCTCGGACCTGGATCAACTCCGGCGGCGCGGGCACCATGGGCTTTGGCGTGCCGGCCGCTATCGGCGCAAAAGTCGGACGACCCGATCGCACGGTGTGGTGCATCGATGGCGACGGGTGCTTCCAGATGACGGCCCAGGAGTTGGTGACCGCGAGGTCCGAAGGCATCCCGATCAAGGTCGCAATCCTCAACAATGCCTACCTCGGCATGGTGCGTCAGTGGCAGGAGATGTTCTACGAGGAGCGCTACTCCGAGGTCTACCTGAGCGCCGACCTCCCGGACTACGTGAAGTGGGCCGAGGCGATGGGCTGCGTTGGACTGCGCGCGCGCACCTTGCAAGAGATGCACGACGTCATTGACGAAGCGAACTCGATCAACGACGTACCGGTCGTCATCGACTTTCGCACCGACGCGTCGGAGAAGGTCTTCCCGATGGTCGCTTCCGGTGCCAGCAACGACGACATCCTCGTCCACCCGCTCCAGCGTGGGGAGGGTTCGTGAGCCCCGAGCCGTATCTGGGCGATGTCTCGCGCACGCCGGTGCGCCACCACATCCTCTCGGTCCTCGTCGAAAACAAGGCCGGTGTATTGGCACGCATCGCCGGACTCTTCGCCCGTCGCGGCTTCAACATCTACTCACTGGCGGTCGCGCCGGCCGAGAGCCACGCTCGGTTCTCACGGGTGACGATCGTCGTGGACGCCGAATCGGCGCCGCTCGAGCAGATCGTCGGCCAGCTCGACAAACTGGTCAACGTCGTTGCGATCACCGACCTCGCGCCCCGTGACGCCGTGGAGCGAGAGTTACTCCTCGCGACGCTCTCCGTTGACAACGAGAGCCGCCCGACGATGCTCGACACGATCACGAGAGCCGGCGCGTCGATCGTCGACGTGGGCGCGACCTCGGTCACCGTGATGCTCGCGGGCACCCCCGGGGCCTGTGACGACCTCGAACGGGCCCTCGAAGATTTCACCGACGTGGAGCTCCACCGAACCGGTCGCGTGGCGCTCCCTAGACTGAGCTGACCGAAACCTCACCAACACCTATTACGAAGGACTCCCCATGACCACGATGTACTACGAAGCCGACGCCAAGCCCGAGTTGCTGATGTCGAAGAAGATCGCCATCCTCGGCTACGGCTCCCAGGGCCACGCGCACGCGCTCAACCTCCACGACAGTGGCTACGACGTCCGCGTTGGCCTGCGCAACGAGTCCTCGTCCGTCCTAAAGGCCGAAGAGGCCGGACTTCGCGTGCTCTCCATCGCCGACGCGTGCGCCGAGGCCGACGTCATTATGGTCCTCGTCCCCGACACGGAGCAGAAGCGAACCTACGATGCCGAGATCGCGCCGCACCTGACCACGGGTAAATGTCTGCTCTTCGCACACGGCTTCAACATTCGATTCAACCTGATCAACCCACCCGCCGACGTCGACGTCGCCATGGTGGCGCCCAAGGGACCCGGTCACCTCGTTCGTCGCACGTACCTCGAAGGTGGCGGCGTGCCGTCACTCATCGCCGTCCATCAGGACGCGACCGGTCACGCCCATGACATCGCCCTCGCCTACGCGCACGGTATTGGCGCGACGCGCGCGGGTGTCCTCGAGACGACCTTCACGGAGGAGACCGAGACCGACCTCTTCGGTGAACAGGCCGTCCTCTGCGGTGGCGTGTCGGCGCTCGTGCGCGCCGGCTACGAGACGCTCGTTGAGGCGGGGTACCAGCCCGAGAGCGCGTACTTCGAGTGCCTCCACGAACTCAAGCTCATCGTTGACCTCATGTACGAAGAGGGCATCACCGGCATGCGCTTCAGCGTCTCGGACACCGCAGAGTACGGCGACCTGACCAGGGGTCCTCGAGTCATCAATGAGTCGGTGAAGAAGGAGATGAAGCAGATCCTCACCGAGATTCAAGACGGCACGTTCGCCGCCGAGTGGATTCTGGAGAATGAGATTGGTCGCCCTCGTTACCGAGAGTTGCGCGACGCGGGCAAGAAGCACCCCATCGAGGACATCGGCAAGAAGCTCCGGGCCATGATGCCCTTCGTGTCGGCGGGCAAGCAGAAGGTGTCAGAGATCTCCGGCGGCGACACCGACTAACGAAACGGGCGGGCATCTGCACGTCCGTAGGCCGTGGCGCCTTCGCTGAGACGGTGCGCGGAGCGAAGCGCCACGACCGCGAGCGCCAACGTCAGCGGTGAATAGAGTGCGCGGTCGCGTCGGCGAAACGTCGCTGACGTACTACCGGGAGAGATCAGCGACGTGGCTCCAAGGAAACCCAGCACAGCGCGAACACCAAGGACGGTGGCCATCGCGCGCACGACCACCACGCGAAGCCAGCTCGGAAGTGCGAGCACTTCCGAGAGCGCGCCCGCTCCTACGCAGAGTGCAGCGGCCACGGCGAAACATGCCGACGGCGTAGGAACTTCATCCGCGCCGACGACGGTGTCAGCGAGTCGCTCGCGGCTCGCGAATGGAAAGGATGATCCGACACCCCACGCCACATGAAGTCCAGCGATGGCGAGCAACACGACCGACGCCGCGCGTCTCACGCGTGGCCGTCGTCGTGGGTTTCGAGCGATCCGCAATCGGTGCTTCTTGGTGCCAACGTCAATTCCCTGGGATATTGGTGAGGTCGAATATCTCCGCGTGACCACAGTGGGTGCACCGAAAGACCTGCACGTCCCAATGCTTCTCACCCATCTCGGCGAGTTGACCGAAGATGAGTTTTGACGCCGCAGAACTGGCACCCGTCACCAGCGACAACTTTCCGACGTGCTCCGTCTCTCCTTGACACCGTAGGCATTTCACAACGTTGACGTCACTCATCGAAACCAGCCTCTCTCATAGCGGGACCCCGCATCCTCGAGAGTAGTGAATAGTCTGTCGAGGACGGGCCGGCGAGAATGGGGTGGAAATGCGCAAATTGATTCTTTACGAACTTCTGTCACTCGACGGTGTGGCGGAGTCCCCCGACGACTTCATCCTCGACTTCGATGACGTCATGGAGGAGAACCTCTTGCGCGTCATTTCGACGCAGGACACCGTCATTCTCGGCCGCAGAACCTATGACGAGTGGGCCGAGTTCTGGCCGGAAAGTGACATCGAGCCCTTCGCCAGCTTCATCAATGAAGTTCCCAAGTACGTCGTCACGTCGACGACCCCGGAGGTTTCGTGGGCGAACACGACAGTCGCGGATGGTGACCTTGATGAGTTCGTGACGTCGCTCAAGCATCAATCGGGAGGTGACATAGGAGTCCACGGGAGCGTCGAGTTGAGTCAGTCGCTGCTCGCACGAGGGCTCGTCGACGAACTCAGACTGGTCATCGCCCCTTCGGTGGTCCTCAACGGTCGCAGACTCTTCGAGGGAACGACACCAACTCGATTCGAATTCACTCGAAACGCCACGTCGCCGACTGGCTACATACTCGCCGACTTGCGGGCAGTTTGAATCTCAGTGCACAAGTGTGAGGTCGTGATTCGAAACTCGCGAACAGTGCGTCGAATAGTGAGGAGGATTGCTGGCTTCGCAATCTTGGGACTGACATTGCCACTCGTCGTTGGATCAGCGGCCACAGCGGCGTCCAGTGCTAAGGCTCCGCCCGATATCTTGAGGGCGAAGGTCTTCGCCACTTCGAGTAGCCCCAATCCGAAGCCGATCGAATTTGATTCATTGATCACGTCGATAGAGCTTGGGCAGAATGACGCAGACATCACATCGCGATCGATTGCTGGCAACGTCGAATGGGCTCTGGGTACTTTCAATGGTTTTCAATATCCCATCGTGTCGCTGGACCAAGGTAGAAGATGGCGAATAGGTGGCGCGTACTTCGGCGGCCCCTGGGCCGACGCGTGCGCATTCGTGAGTCATCTACGTGCCGTATCGAAAAACGTGGTCGTTGGCTGGGGAGGGTGCCCAGGAACTCTGTACGTGACGTGGGACAGTGGTCGCCATTGGAACGGTGTCCCACTACCTGGCAGTCTCGAATCAGTGAAGTGCACTAGAGAGAACGAACGAGTCACTTGGATGAACGCTTCCGTCTCGCCATTTTCTTCGACGAAAGAACATCCAACGGTCGTGCACTACACCTCCACAAACTCTGGGCGAACCTGGACGTTACGTTCAATCAAGTAGCCAGGGAACCTCGGCTACGTTGCGGAGTGCACAGTGTCCGACCTACGAACTGAATGACGGGGCTTTGATGGCATTGCGTGGGCCCGATGTCGGCGGCTCTAGGCACCATGTACGTCACCATCAACTTGGGGCTCAATCAAGTGGTCGACGGAAATAGTGAATGATTGCTTCAGTTCTGCTGCCAGAAATGCCCGGAATGATCGCCGTCAGCCCAACGATGGGAACAGCCATGAACAGTTCCCAACCCTGGGCGGGCAAATCGTTCAGCGCTCCACCTAACTCTCGCCAGCCCTTTTTGCCTACTCGGATATATAACTCTTGGTATTCATAGCGCACTTCGCAACCGTAACCGAATGTCAAGGTTCATCGTAAGTCCCAACCCTCTTGACCAGTTGATGCGCTGCATCGCATCTTGTCATGTCGAAAGTTCGATGCGCCAGAACGGCATGACGCACCGTGCGGACTATTGCATCTTCGCTGGCCACCTTAGGAAGCGGCATGGTGCGGTCACGACTCGCTTCTTGCTGACGGCAAATCCTCCGTCGTTCGGCGGAAGATTTTTCGCCGCCGTTACCATGGGGAAAACGGCCCGGTGAGTAGGCGAGACCGTTCGAGCCGAACTGTTCAACCGTGCTGGCACCTAGTCCGGAACCGAGACTGTCGAGAGTAGGAAAGAAGGAACCATGAACAGGGACGAACAAGAGCTCGAACTGGAAGATCAGATCTCCGAGGAAGTCAATGATGTGGAGGAGGACGAGGTCACTTCCGATGCTGCATTACTTGATGCGGATGGGGACGAGGACGAATTCGTCCAAGGGTCGGTCGATGCGGACGATTTGGCGACGGGGTTCAACGAAACGATTCCAACGAGGGAGGTCGACGTCGACGAGGACACGCAAGGAGACGAATCGTCACAACCGGACGGAGAAGAGTTACCGGAGTTGATGACCGAGCTCGAAGTCGACGGCGGGTCCAACGACGAAGTGCGAGGTGACGAAGTCCAACTCGATTTGGAGGACGCTCTGACGATTGGCACGTCGGTCACCAAGGCACCAGAGGGCGACTAGGAACGCGGCACCGCGCTGTCGATGGTGAACGGACGTGACGAAGCGCCCTTCAGGACTGATTGGACGACTAGTTGCTAAAGATTCCCCACGACGTAGTTGACGCAGGCGCAGAGAGAGGCGACGTCTTCGGAATCAACGCTCGGGAACATGGCGACGCGTAGTTGATTTCGTCCGAGCTTGCGATAGGGGTCAGTGTCCACGACGCCGTTCGCGCGGAGGATCTTCGCGATGAGCGTGGCGTCAATCGCATCGTCGAAGTCAATTGTTCCCACGACGTTGCTGCGCTGGGCGGGGTTCTCGACGAACGGACGAGCGAACGGCGACGCCTCGGCCCACGTATAGAGAATCTCTGCTGAAGTCTTAGAGCGACCGGTAGAGAACTCGAGGCCCCCGTTGTCGTTCATCCACTTGACCTGCGACGCGAGCATATGGATGGTGGCGAGTGCGGGCGTGTTGTACGTCTGGTTGAGTCGCGAATTGTCGAGCGCAATCTTGAGGTCGAGAAACGCCGGGGTCCAGCGACCAGACGACGCTAACGTCTCAATTCGCTCGATGGCGGCCGGCGAGCAGAGTGCGAGCCAGAGACCTCCGTCGGAGGCGAAGGACTTCTGGGGTGCGAAGTAGTAGCAATCGAACTGCGACGCGTCGACCATCAACCCACCTGCGCCCGACGTGGCGTCGACCGCGACGAGTCCCGTCGATCCTTCTGGACGGGTGATGGACATCATCACGCCGGTCGACGTCTCATTGTGCGTGAGGGCGTAGAGGTCGACGGATTCGTCGGTAACCGCGGTGGGGTGTGTACCGACGTCGCTCTTGATGATCTGGGGTTCCTTGAGGTGCGGTGCCTCTTTGACACAAGTCGCGAATTTCGATGAGAACTCGCCGAAGCTGAGGTGCTGGGATTGGTCGGCGACGAGGTGAAACGTCGCCGCGTCCCAGAAGCACGTGGTGCCGCCGTTGCCAAGCAACACCTCATAGCCGTCGGGCAGGGAGAACAGCGACGTGAGGCCATCGCGGACTTCACCTACTTTGTTGCGCACGGTCGACTGACGATGCGACGTACCCATGTACGTCGAGCCGTCGGCCAGAAGTGCACTCAGTTGCTCGGGGCGAACCTTTGATGGACCCGAACCAAATCGCCCGTCGCGGGGGAGTAGGTCGGCTGGAATTTTTAGGGTGTCGGGGGAACTCATAGACTTATTCTTACGGATAATTGAACGGAGCGAACCATGAGTTCGAGAGTAAGTCACCTCCTAGGCGGCTTAGCCCCCAGCGCGACGTTGGCCGTGGACGCGAAAGCCAAGGCCATGAAGGCCGCCGGCGAGCCAGTTATCGGCTACGGCGCCGGTGAGCCCGACTTCGCAACGCCAGTGCACATCGTCGAAGCGGCGGCCAAAGCTTGCTACGACCCGGTGAACTACAAGTACACCCCGACCGCCGGATTGGTGGAACTTCGCGAAGCAATCGTCGCCAAATCGATGCGCGATAGCGGCCTTTCCACGACGGCCGGGCAGGTGCTGGTCACCAACGGCGGCAAGCACGCCGTGATCACGACCTGCATGACGTTGCTCAACCCCGGCGACGAAGTCTTGATCCCCGCCCCATTTTGGACGACGTATCCCGAAGCCGTCTATCTGGCGGGCGGCAAGGCCGTCCCCGTGATGACCGACGAAGCGAACGGTTTTCGCGTGACCGTTGAGGATCTCGAACGGGCCCGTACAGCCAAGACCAAAATGCTGATCTTCACGTCGCCGTCGAACCCGACCGGGGCGGTGTCGCGTCCCGAGGACGTTGCCGCGATTGGCCGCTGGGCCGGCGAACACGACATCTGGGTCATGTGCGACGAGATCTACGAGCACCTCACCTACGGCGAGGCCAAGAGCGTGTCGATGCCGGTCGTTGCGCCAGAGATGGGCGACCGCTGGGTCGTCGTCAACGGGGTCGCCAAGACGTACGCCATGACCGGATGGCGCATTGGCTGGATGATTGGGGCGCCCGACGTCATGGCCGCCGCGGTGAACTACCAGAGTCAGACCACGTCCAACATCTCCAACATCTCGCAACGCGCCGCCATCGCGGCGCTCAATGGCGATCTCAGTTGTGTCTACGAGATGCGAGAGGCGTTTGATCGTCGCCGAAAGATCATGACGTCAATGCTCAACGCAATCGATGGCGTGCGGTGTGCGGAGCCCGATGGCGCGTTCTACTGTTACCCGAACGTCTCGGGACTGCTGGGACGTTCACTGGGTGGACGCGTCGCGACCACTTCTGCCGAACTCGCCGAAACGCTGCTCGAGCAGATCAAGGTCGCGGTCGTGCCCGGCGAAGCCTTTGGCACCACTGAGCACTTCCGGCTGAGTTACGCATTGGGCGATGATGACCTGGTTGAGGGTCTGTCGCGCTTTGCCGCTTTCGTCGCCGCGGGCTGAGTCCTGCGTCCCTTCCCGTAGTCTGTCTGGACCAAACGAAAGGTATTGCCGTGGCCCGTGTCCTCGTCACTGAAGAGATTGCCGACTCCGGACTTCAAGAGCTGCGCAACGCCGGCCACGAAGTCGACATTCGTCTCGGGCTCAGTCCCGAGGAGTTACTCGGCGCGCTCGAAGGAGCCAACGCCCTCATCATCCGTTCTGCGACCAAGGTCGACGCGCCGACGCTCACCGCGGCGAAGGACCTCATTGTGGTCGGTCGAGCCGGTATCGGCCTTGACAACGTCGACGTCGCGAAGGCGACCGAACTTGGCGTGATGGTCGTCAACGCCCCGGTGTCGAACATCCTCTCCGCCGCTGAGCAGACAATGGCCCTCCTACTGGCGCAGGCCCGCAACATCCCTCAAGCACATTCGGCCTTGAAGAACGGTAAATGGGAGCGAAGTAAGTGGGAAGGCGTGGAACTCCACGGTAAGACACTTGGCGTCGTCGGTCTCGGCAAGATCGGTGCCCTCGTCGCGCAACGCGCCTCCGCCTTTGGCATGCGACTCGTCGCCTACGACCCCTTCATCACCGAGGAGCGGGCCAAGCACATGGGTGTTGAGTTGATGGACCTTGACTCACTGCTCGCCCAGAGTGACTTCATCACAATCCACTTGCCGAAGAACAAGGAGACGACGAATCTTCTCGACGCGGCGGCACTGAAAAAAACGAAGCCCGGCGTTCGGATCATCAACGTCGCGCGCGGGCGGCATTGTCAACGAGGCCGACCTCGCTGACGCCATTCGCAACGGCCATGTACAGGGTGCCGCGCTCGACGTGTTCGAGAAGGAGCCGACGACGGAGTCCCCGTTGTTCGAGCTGCCCTCGGTCGTCGTCGTTCCGCACCTCGGGGCTTCGACATTCGAAGCGCAAGACAAAGCCGGTATCACGATCGCGGAACAGGTCCAATTGGCCCTCGCCGGCGACTTCGTGCCCTACGCCGTCAACGTTGCCGCCGGCGAAGTCTCTAACGCCGTTCGGCCGTTCATGGGCCTGGCAGAGATTCTCGGTCGATTCCTCGGCGGACTGCTCGACGGTAAGCCGGCCGACCTTGAGGTTTCCTACCTGGGTGAGTTGGCCGGATCGGGAACGAAGATCCTCACGCTGTGTGCTCTCAAGGGTCTGCTCACCGCGACTGGTCACGACGGCGTGTCATTCGTGAATGCGCCACAACTCGCACTGGACCACAACCTCACCTACACCGAGGTGTCGAACGTCGAATCACCGGACTACGTCAACCAGATCACGGTCCGCTCGGGCGACCACCTCGTTTCGGGGACCATGATCACCATCGGAACTCGACTCGAAACTCGTATCGTCGGCGTTGACGGTCACAGCGTGGAGATCCCGCCGGCGGCGTCGATGTTGGTAGTCCACAACGATGACCGGCCCGGCATGATTGGACTCGTGGGCATGGCGCTCGGCAAGGCCGGCGTCTCGATCAGTTCCATGTCAGTGGGTCCCGACCAACGAACGAAGACCGCCCTTATGGTGCTCTCAACCGAACAGCCGACGCCCCCTGAAGTCATTGAATCCCTGCGCGACACGCAAGGTATCCAGGACATTCACCTCATTACGCTTCGATGACCTACGCGTCGTCGCCGCAGTGCAAGAGGTAGCCGACACCGGGGACGTTCTGGAGCAACTCACCTGATTCATCGTTGAGTTTCTGGCGCAGGCGATGGATGTAGGCGTGCACGTACTGGGCTTCGGCGCCGTAGCCGGTGCCCCACACCGCGCTCAGAATCATCTGGTGGGTGCAGGTTTTTCCTGAGTGACGTGCGAGGAAGACAAGAACCTCAAACTCCTTCGTCGTCAATGAGACGTTCACTCCGTCGTGCCGCACTTCGTGGTGCACGAGGTCAAGCTCCAACGAACCACACGACAATGAGATCTCTCCGGGATTGTCCGCGTCCACACCGCGACCACGAAGGACAACACGAATCCGGGCCTCGAGTTCAGGCATGCTGAACGGTTTGGTGACGTAGTCGTTGGAACCGGCGTCGAGTGCCGCTACCTTTCGATTCTCGGCCCCGGTCGCCGAAAGGATGATGATCGGCATATCACTCCACCCGCGAATCGTGCGACAGACCGCAATGCCATCCATATCGGGTAGACCCATGTCGAGCACCACGACGTCGGGGGCGATCAAGGCAGCCTGCGCGATACCGTGTTCGCCCGTCGTCGCGGTGGTGACGTCGTGGCCACCCGCTTGGAGTCCGAGACGCAGTGCTCGCAACAGCGATGGATCGTCATCGATTACCAGCACCTTCGCCACGCTGGTTACCGTAGCGTCGATCGTTCGTCGACGAGCGGCAGCGTGAAGACGAAGCGTGCTCCGTGAGTAGGCGCATCCTGATACCAGATCGTCTCGTCGTGCGCTTCAACGAACGTCTTGGCGATGGTCAGCCCGAGCCCGGCGCGGCCACCCTTATCGAGTTGTGCGAACCGCTCGAAGATCGCTTCTCGTTGCTCCAGGTCAATGCCCGGTCCTTCGTCGGCGACGGAGAGTTCCACGTGCGCGTTCGTGCGCGATGCCTCGATGGTGATGACGCCGTCGACGGGGGAGTGGCGATTGGCGTTGTCGAGGAGATTGATAAGAACCTGTCCAATGAGCAGCGGGTCAATGTTGACGGGGGGTAACCCAGTTGGGACTATCGAGTCGACTCGATGGGAACTCAGCGTGGGCTCCATTGCGCTCACCGCTTCACGGACCAACTCTTGGACGGAGGTGGGCGTTCGATGCACTGTGAACACACCGGCTTCAATGCGCGTGATGTCAAGCAAATTGGCGACGAGTCTCGTGAGTCGGTCCGTTTCAACTTCAATGAGACTGTAGAGCTCCGAGGACTGCTCGTTCGATAGGTACTCGGATCGATTGGACAGCGTCGAGGACGCGACCTTGATGGTGGCCAGAGGGTGCGAAGGTCGTGCGACACTGCGCCCATCAGGCTCTGGCGAAATCGGTCAACCTCTTCGAGCAGTTTCGAACGCAAGGCCTGTTCGCGTAGTTGCGCGCGCTCGAGCGCCAAGGCCGCGTCGTTGGCGAACGTCGTCAGCACCGCGCGGTCGTTTTCGGTCGTAGGCAGTCCCCGAAGAGCGAGAATGCCCACCGCGCGCCCCGACGCGGAGAGGGCGATCGTGCGCAGTTCTCCCGACGACTCGGTCGCGGTGCCGACGCTGATCGGGAGTCCCGAGTTGGGACTGAGCTGTTCGAGCTCGTCAGCGTTGAGTCCCTCGCCGGCCGACGCGACGACCTTGAGAATGCCGTCGTCGAGGACCAACAGCGAAACGCCAGGTATGTCAAAGACGTCGTGTACCGCGGACACGATCGTCTCAAGAAGATCGTCGACGGGTCGATCGCCGACCAAATTCTCCGACAGTTCCGAAAGATGTTGGGCCGCCGCGCCACGTCGAAGGGTCTCAACTCGCGACGAGTCCAGACTGGCCACGACGCGCGCCACCAGCAGCATCACGATGGCGTAGACGGCGAGCGCAGTCCAGTTCTGCGCCGTCCCGACGTCGAGCGACTTATACGGCGGTATAAAGGCGTAGTCATAGACGAGGAAGCCGGCCAGGACGCTCGGGACGCCGGCTTTAAAGCCTCCGATTACCGATCCAATGACGACAGGAATGACGAGCACCAGAGCCGCGGTGGAAACGCTGATGTGACTTCGCAGTGGCAACAGCGCGAGGCCGAGGACGAAAACACTCGCCACTCCGACCATCGAACCGACAACATGTTTTCGCACGGTCTCAGTATCGTACAGACGGCCAAACACAGTCGAATAGTGAAATGAAGACGTTATTAAGACGCTTTATCGATTTTGAAGAACCTGTTAAGAATTCGTCGAGAACACTGGCTCCATGGCAGATTTCTACACAGCACTAGGTGTCATTGGGTTCACTCTCGCGATGCTCGGCCTCATTTGGGCGTTGGACCGCGTATGAGCTTTTCCCAGATACTCCTCCTCATCGTTTCGGTAGTGATGTTCTTCTACATCGGCTACGCGATGTTCAAACCAGAGAAGTTCTAAATGGGCTTCTTCCTCACTATCCTCTCGCTCGTGGTGGCGCTGGGCCTCGCCTGGCGTTACCTCGGTTCGTACATGGCCGCCGTCTTCGACGGTCGCGTCCACTTCCTCGGCTTCGTCGAGCGCCCTCTCTACTGGGCCCTCGGTACGAGTCCGAGCCAGGAGCAGACCTGGAAGCGCTACGCCGGTGCGATGATCATCTTCTCGTCGGTGTCCATCGCCTTTACGTACATACTCTTGCGGATTCAGGGATCGCTTCCTCTCAATCCCCAGCACCTCCCGGGCGTCGGCTCGGCGCTCAGCTTCAACACCGCGACGTCGTTCGTCACCAACACCAACTGGCAGAACTACGGCGGCGAAGAGACGATGTCGTACTTCTCTCAGATCGGCGCGCTGACCGTGCAGCAGTTTGTGTCGCCGGCCGTGGGCATCGCAGTGGCGATCGTGCTGGTGCGCGGCTTCGCTCGTCGCTCGATGGCGACCGTCGGCAACTTCTGGGTTGACATCACGCGCTGCATGTTCTACATCCTTTTGCCTATTGCGTTCGTCGCGGGCATCATCTTCGTGGGTGAGGGTGCTGTCCAGACGTTGTCGGGCACGATCAGTTTCCACGACGCGTTGAACGGCGTCATCCAGACGATTCCGCGCGGCCCGATCGGCTTCATGGAGTCAATCAAGCAGCTCGGAACTAACGGTGGTGGTTTCCTCGACACGAACTCGGCTACGACATTCGAAAACCCGACCGGACTCACGAACTGGCTCTCTATCTTCTTGCTCCTGTGCATTCCCTTCGCCTTGACCTACACCTTTGGAAAGATGGTGGGGAGCGTTCGCCACGGCGCAGCGCTGCTGGCCGCGATGGTCCTTCTCTTTGGCGTGTGGGTCGGCTTCACCGCGAACGCCGAACACCAGAACAACCCAGCGATCGCGGCCGCCGGCATCCATTCGACGGTCGGCAACATGGAGGGCAAGGAGGTCCGCTTCGGCGATACGACAACCGCACTCTTTGGTGTCGCGTCGACCTCGACGTCCACGGGTTCCGCCGACGGCGCGTACGACTCCTTCACCCCAGTTGGAGGGCTCGGGCTCCTCACGGGCATGATGATTGGTGAGGTGACGCCCGGTGGTACCGGCAGTGGCCTCTACACGTTGCTGATTTACGCGATAATCGCCGTCTTCATCGGCGGACTCATGATTGGGGAACCCCGGAGTATCTCGGGCAAAAGATCCAGGCGAGAGAGGTCAAACTCGCGGGGCTAGCGGCCCTGGTGATGCCGATTACGGTACTCATAGTTACCGCCGTCGCAGTATCACTAGCCGTGGGCCGAGCTGGCCCGTTGAACTCTGGCCCGCACGGATTCACCGAGATTCTTTATGGCCTGACGTCGCAGGGCAACAACAACGGCTCGGCCTTCGGTGGACTTAGCGGCAACTCTCCGTTCTACAACGTCATTGGTGGTATCGACATGTTGCTCGGTCGTTTCGCCATCATGATTCCCGCGCTCGCCCTCGGTGGCTCCTTGGCGCAGAAGAACGTAGTGCCCGAATCTTTGGGCACCTTCCGAACCGATAATGGCATGTTCGTCGGTCTCGTGATCGGTGTCATCTTGATCATCGGCGGCCTGACCTTCTTCCCCGCCATCTCGCTGGGTCCCATCGTCGAGCAACTTAGTCACTTGAGGTTCTTCTAATGAGCACTGTTATCACCACACCAGCTAGCGAGACACCACGCGGCGGCGTCGCCAAGTCCCGGGGTCTGTTCGACCGAGAGATCCTGCGTCAAGCGCTTCGCGATTGCTTCCGCAAGATGGATCCCCGCGTCCAGATCAAGAACCCGGTCATGTTCATCGTGCTGGTGGGCTCAGTGATCACGTTCATCGAAGCCATCTCACATCCCAGTAAATTTACCTGGTCAATCACCGTCTGGCTGGTACTCACCGTATTGTTCGCGAATTTCGCCGAGGCCATGGCGGAGGGGCGGGGCAAGGCGCAAGCCGACACACTTCGGAAAATGCGTTCAGAAACTGAGGCACGGCGACTGCGTCCCGACGGCACTGAGGAGCTCATCGCCGCGGCGCTGCTCGCTAAGGGCGACCTGGTTGTCTGTGAGGCCAACGATGTCATTCCCTCTGACGGTGAGATCGTCGAAGGTATCGCCTCGGTCGATGAATCGGCGATCACCGGCGAGTCGGCGCCCGTCATTCGCGAATCCGGTGGTGACCGCTCCGCGGTGACCGGTGGCACCAAGGTGCTCTCGGATCGAATCGTCGTGCGAATCACGGCCGAGCGGGGCCATACCTTCATTGACCGGATGATTACCCTGGTCGAGGGTGCAAACCGACAAAAGACGCCGAATGAAATTGCCCTCACCATCCTCCTGGCGGTGTTGACGATCGTCTTCATCCCAGTCGTCGTGACCCTCGTGCCCTTCGGTCACTTCGCCGGGGCCACCGTACAGGTCGTCATCCTGGTGTCCCTGTTGGTCTGTCTCATTCCTACGACCATCGGTGCGCTCCTCTCAGCGATCGGCATCGCCGGAATGGACCGACTCGTACAGCGCAACGTCCTGGCGATGAGCGGACGCGCTGTCGAGGCAGCCGGCGACGTGCAGGTGCTCCTACTTGACAAGACAGGGACGATCACGTTAGGCAACCGAATGGCCGCGAACTTCTTCCCCGTCGGTGGTCACAGTGAGCAGGAGCTGGCGGACGTTGCGCAACTGGCTTCACTCGCGGACGAGACGCCGGAGGGGCGGTCAATCGTGGTGCTCGCGAAGGAGAAGTTTGACATCCGCGAGCGCGAAATGGGAACTGACCATGTCTTTGTACCTTTCACCGCAACGACGCGCATGTCCGGATTGGACATCGGTGGACGTCAGATTCGCAAGGGTGCGGCCGACTCCGTGAAGCGATGGGTCCAGGAGACTGGCGGACGAGTTCCAAGTGAGCTCGACGCCATCGTTGAGCGCGTCTCAAAGGAGGGCTCAACGCCGCTCGTCGTGGCTGACGGCACTGACATTCTCGGTGTGATTGAACTCAAGGACGTGGTGAAGCAGGGCATTCGTGAGAAGTTCGCCGAGATGCGCCAGATGGGTATCCGCACCGTGATGATCACCGGCGACAACCCGCTGACTGCCGCGGCCATCGCGCAGGAGGCCGGTGTCGATGATTTCCTCGCTGAGGCGACCCCCGAGGCGAAGATGGCCCTCATTAAGAAGGAACAGGAGGGAGGCAAACTCGTCGCGATGACCGGCGACGGCACGAACGACGCTCCAGCCCTGGCGCAGGCCGACGTCGGCGTCGCGATGAACACGGGGACGACGGCGGCGAAGGAGGCCGGGAACATGGTCGACCTGGACACCAACCCGACCAAGCTGATCGACGTAGTTGAGATTGGCAAGCAGTTGCTGATCACCCGCGGGGCGCTCACCACGTTCTCCATCGCCAACGACATCGCGAAGTATTTCGCCATCATTCCCGCGCTCTTCGCTGGGACGTACGTTTTCCGACACCACCAGCCCCTCGAAGCGCTCAACATTATGCACTTGCACAGCGCTCAGAGCGCCGTGCTGTCGGCCGTCATCTTCAACGCGCTGGTCATCATTGCGCTAATACCACTCGCCTTGCGCGGCGTGAAGTTCCGTGCCACCGGCTCGGAATCGATTCTTCGCCGCAACGTCTTGATCTACGGCGTGGGCGGCATCATCGTGCCCTTCATCTTCATCAAACTCATCGACCTCATTCTCGTCGCGCTGCACGCGTACTAAAAGGAACCATCATGCTCATCCACCTCCGTCGATCGCTCATCATGGCAGTCATCTGCTTGGTCTTCTTCGGCTTCATCTACGCCTTCGCTGGCACTGGCGTCGCGCAGGTCCTCTTCCACAGTCAGGCCAACGGCTCGATGACCAAGAACGGTTCCACGCTCATCGGACAGAACTGGTCGAGCCCCAAGTGGTTCCACGGTCGTCCTGACGACACCGGTCCCTACGCCGCGTCATCGACGTCATCCGGTGGTGACAACCCGTTGGTCGCCAACGGCCACGATGGTGAGTCGGCGGCGACGAACCTGGGACCTCACTCGATGACACTCAAGACGGACACGAAGGAACTCATCGCCTACTGGCACAAGCTGGGCGTGCAGCCCACGGTCGACCTCGTTACCACCTCGGGCAGTGGGTACGACCCGGACATCTCCGCCCAAGATGCCCTCGTCCAGATTCCAATGGTGACCAAGGCGACCGGCATCGCACCCAAGGCCCTGAAGGCGCTCATTACCCAGCAGACGCATCCCGCACAGTTCGGATTCCTTGGCAGCAGCTACATCGACGTGTTGCAATTGAATGAAGGTCTCGCGAAATTGGAGAAGTAGTCGAATATGGTGCGATCACTTTCGCTTGATCACCTTCTTCACGCTCGCAATAGGGTGGCGCTCGTTGCGGCCTTGGCCGGACCAGTTGTCGTTGGTGCGGTCCTCGTTCCCTTTCGCGGCTCCTTCGCTAGTACCGCTGCCGCTTTGACCATGGTTGCGTTCATCGCCCCACTTGCGGTACTTGGCAACCGGGTCGCGGGTGTCCTTGCGAGCATCTCTGGTGCGCTGTGGTTCGACTTCTTCCTCACCCGGCCCTACGACCGGTTCGCCATCAGCCATCGTCACGACTTGGAGACCACGATTGCAATATTCGTGGTCGGACTGATCATCACCGAATTGGCCGGACGTAGCCGACATCACTTTCGAGCCGCGAACGACTCGTCACAGTACGTGGCGATGATTCACGATGTGGCGGAGTTGGCGGCGGCGTCGGTCCCCGTGGACGTGATAATTGATCAGGCGTGCAGTTCGCTGGTGACGTTGTTGTCACTTCGCTCCTGTCGATTCGAGCGGTTTCTCTCGGACCCTCCACTCGCGAGAATCGAATCGAACGGTGAAGTCATGAACGTTGGGATGCGTTGGCCGGCGAAAGAGATTGGCATTCCGGGACCCGAGTCGGAGATTGTCGCGCAGTGGCGCGGCCAAGTCCAGGGTCGATTTGTTCTAACCCCTACGCGTGGTGCGCCCGTTACGCTCGAACAGAGGATTGTCGCCGTCGCCCTCGTTGACGTCGTCGGAGCGTACGTGATGGACGAGCACCATGCCGCGTGAAGTGCGTCGGTCGCAAGCCCCTCTACATTCACGCCACCGTTGGCGAGGTACGCGATGTCGATAGGGGATACTGGCTCCATGCAGCGCGGCAAACTCCGGGTCTACCTTGGCTCGGCCCCCGGCGTTGGCAAGACCTTTCGGATGTTGGACGAAGGTTGGCGGCGTAAAGAACGAGGCACCGACGTCGTCGTTGCCTACGTTGAGACGCACGGTCGACCCCTCACCGATGCCCAACTTCGCGACCTGGAGGTCGTGCCGCGCATCACGCGCGAGTATCGAGGTGCCGAACTGGAGGAGATGGACCTCGAGGCGGTGTTGGCTCGCCGGCCCGAGGTGGCGCTCGTGGATGAACTGGCCCACACGAACGTCGTGGGCAGTACCCACGAGAAGCGTTGGCAGGATGTTGACGCCATGCTCGACGCCGGCATCGACGTCATTACGACCGTCAACATCCAGCACCTGGAGTCGGTCAATGACGTGGTCGAGAAAATCACCGGCATCCGGCAACAAGAGACAATTCCCGACGCGGTCGTGCGCCGTGCGCAGCAGATTGAAATCGTCGACGTGACGCCAGAGGCACTTCGACGCCGTATGGCCCATGGCAATATCTACGCCGCGGACAAGATCGATGCGTCGCTCTCGAACTATTTTCGCGTAGGCAACCTCAGTGCGCTTCGGGAACTGGCTCTGCTCTGGCTGGCCGACCGCGTCGAGGACTCCCTCCAGCAATATCTCGACGATCATTCAATAGAGCAAAGTTGGGAGACACGCGAACGACTGATCGTTGGTGTCACGGGAACGCCAATCGACGAAACGCTGCTGCGCCGAGCGGCGCGGATCGCGTCGCGCACGGGCGCTGAACTGTTCGCCGTGCACGTGGTGAAGGCCGACGACATCCGCCACACACCCGCGGACACGTCGGTGGCGCGCGAGTTGGTTGACGAGTTCGAGGGAATCTTCCAAGAAGTGGTAGAAGACGACGTCGCTACCGCGCTCGTCGCATTTGCTCGCTCCGAGCGTGGCACACAGATCGTTCTGGGTGCCCGCCGGCCACGACCACGATGGCAACCGGTGAACGGCGTGGCGGAAAAGGTTTTGCACCATGCACGAGACCTCGACGTTCATATCATTGCGGTCGGCAATGATCGGCCGCCCACGTGCATCAACGACGTCAACGCCAGAACGTCTCGTGGCGACGTCTGGTTATCGCGATTGTCGTCGCGGCCGTTCTGTTGCCGATTCTGACTGTCGCCATGACACAGATCCGCTCCAGCGTGTCGCTCTCCACAGTGTTCCTCGTGTACTTGGTGGCGATTCTTGCCCTCACGACCTGGGCCGGTGCAGTTGTCGGGGTGCTGGGTGCGCTCGCAGCGTCGGGACTCGAGAACTATTACTTCGTCAAACCGTTGCACACGCTCCAGGTGGCACGTCCAGACGACCTGGTGTCCATCGTCGCTTTCCTCGTCTTCGCAATTGCATCCAGCGTGCTCGTCACTCGTTTCGCCCAGCGCTCACTCGAGGCCGATCGCGCTCGAGCCGAAGCGGCGATCCTCGCCGAGGCAGCGGTAACGTTCGCCACGTCCCACGAGGACTTGTTGCCGCTGCTCGATTCACTTCGTAACGTCTTCGCCGCCTCGAGCGTCGCGATACTCGGACTGCGTGAGGGGGAGTGGCGGGCCGACCTTGTGAGCGGTGAGCCGTTCTCATCCGACCAAGGTGCCCACTCGTTTGACATCGACGACGAACATCGGCTGGTCGTGGCCGGTACGACGCTGAACGAGCAAGATAATCAACTGGTCAGTGCCTTCGCCGGTCGGATGACGGCGGGGTTGCGAGCGCAGATCATCGCGCGCGATGCGTCCCAGTTGGAAGAACTGGCCGAGGCGCAGTCTCTTCGACTGGCGCTGTTTCGAACGGCGTCAAAAGAGCTGCTCGGTCCACTGGAGAAGGTGCAGGCCAACATTTCACTCCTGTCGGGCAGTCACGAACTTCGTTCGCTCGATGAACGTAAGGCCGTACTGAGCGGGATTCAAGCGCAGGTTCGTCAACTCACTCGACTCGTTGTCAACATCCTCGACGCCGGACGACTCGAGGCTGGTGAGGTGATGGCGCATCCCGAGCACATGCGACTTGACGTGGTGCTCAACAGCGCACTGGCGAGCGTCGACACGAAGGGTCGGACAATCGAGCCAGATGTGCCGAGCGCGTTGCCGGAACTTAAGAGTGACCCCGTCCTTGTGCAGCGAGTAATTGCCAACGTGGTCAGCAACGCGTGCCGTTTCGGCCCCGTCGACCAACCCGTCTTAATCAAGGGCGGCGTCGTGGGGGATCGAATCGAACTCCTCGTGATTGACCGAGGACCGGGCATGTCAGCGGCGCAGCGTGACGTCATCTTGGCGCCCTTCGACCGATTGAGCGGTGACCAGTTGAATGCGGGACTCAATCTGACGGTCGCTTCTGGCTTCATGCAAGTCCTGGGTGGTCGCCTTCACTTCGAGGACACGCCGGGCGGAGGACTGACGGTCGCGATCGAACTTCCGTTGGATGTGACCACGTAGGGGCGACTTTCGACCGGTGTGCATCAATGGACATCTGCTTGAAATACTCACGCGTTAGCCTCGAAGCGTGCGCGCCGTCCTCCTCTCGACGACCTTCTGACATGGTGCAAAGCGGGGTGCGGGCGTCGGCGAGGCCACTGCGACTCTCTTCACAGGCCCGGCTGTCATGTCGCGCGGCTCTATGTCTTGCGACCCCGCTGCTGATCGGCCTCGTCAGCAATCAACGTGCCTACGGAACACTCGTGGCGCTCGGCGCGCTCTGGGGGGTCAGTCAGGACGGACTCGACCGCTGGCGCAACCGCGCGCCGCGACTACTCGGCGTGGCGCTCGCTGGGGGTCCAGCTCTCTTCATCGGTGCCCTCTTCGTGGATCATGTCCGCGCCCCGTGGGCGCTCGTCGCACTGTTCGGCGTCGTCGCGTTGATCGCCGGTTTGATAGAGGCCTCGCTCTGGGCGACCCAGGGCATGTATTTCCTGCTGGGCGCGATTCTCGGCGGCGGACTCGGTTTCGCCGGTCGGATTTGGCAGTCAACGTTGTGCATCGTCGCTGGCGGGCTCTTTGTCTATCTGGTGGCGAGCCTCACGGATCGTCGGAGTCGTCGCGTCGATCAACGGCTCTGTCTCGCCAACGGATTCACGAGCGTCGCCCAACTCTTGGACGCCATCGGCACTGAAGGCCTCAATCACGCGAGAAGCCGTTGCGTCATCATCATCGATGCGGCCCAGGACGTCGTCGGAGCCAAACGAATACCCAAAGACAGCGAGGGCGTCGCTATCCACCAGTGCTTCATCGTGTTGCTCCAGATTGGCGAATTGGCTTCGTATCTGACGAGTAAGGAGGAACCGGTCGACGTCGTCGTTACGAGCGCACTTCGTCAGGTTTCGGATCTGATCCAGCAGGATTCGTGCGTCAGTGCGGTCGCCGCACTGAATGGCTACGCTGGCACCTTTTCGTCGACCTTGAGCGCCACGTCTCGTCAACTGGTGGCTCGTGCGTTCGCGTGTCCTGATCGCGCCACACTCGTGGCTGAGCCACCTTTTCGCTCAACGATCCATCGACTGCCCCTGATCGATCGGTTCCGCTTCGCCATCCTCTTGGCGGGAGCAGTGGTCGTCGCGACGGTCATCGCGCACTCCCTGGATGGCCCGAGGGGCTACTGGCTCCCGATGAGCGTGGCCTTCGTCTTTCGCCCCGATCTTGGCCCGGTCATGCGCCGGGCGATCTCGCGAATCGCCGGCACGTTGGCGGGCGTTGGCATCGCGGCTCTCCTCGCGGTGGTCGGCAACGAGCAAGCGCTCCTCATCGTGTTGTGCTGCGCGATGGCTGCCCTGGTGCCGTGGGCCGCGCAGCGAAGCCACGCGTTGACGGTGATGGTCTTCACGCCAATCATCTTCGTGTTCGTGGGCGTCCTTGGTCCCGACCAGAACCTCTTCGGGCCGCGCATCATCGACACGACCATCGGCGCTGCCCTCGTGCTGAGCATTGACTACGTGCTGTGGTTGCACGCGCCGTCGCTTCGCCCCCGTCAGCAACTAGAGCAGGTCACCGAGGCCACGCGGCGCTACGAGGCGACCACGGAGCAGAGTGACCCCGTGACCCGACATTCACTTCGCCGCAACGCCCTTCGCAGCGTGACTCGCGCGCGAAGTGCGATTCGACTCGCCGCCGTCGAACCACATCTCTTTCATGAGACCGGTTCCCAGTACTACTCGCAACTCAACGATCTGGTGAAGGACATTGACGACCACACCGTGGAACTCCTGGAGAGACCCACCGGGTCCGACTAGTCGTTCGTTGTCTCGGCGGCGTGCGCCAAGAGCGCGCGCACGTGCGCTCGGGTCGAGTCGATGAAGGCATCGCTCTCCGCGATCAGCAGTCCGAACTCAGTGCAACACAGACCGGTGACCTGTGCGCCACGTTCGTGACAGGACGTCGCCACTTCATTGAGGTAGTCGCGCGACGAGTCGGTGACGACGCCCTTCGTCAGTTCGTCAAAGATGAGTGCTTGGAGCCGCTCGGTCTGCACGTCGTTGGGCTTGACGCAGCGCACGCCGAGGTCCTCGAGCCGATCTGAGTAGAAGGTTCCTTCGATGAGATACTTCGTGCCGAGCAGGGCGACGCAGTCGTAACCCCGAGTGAGGACTTCGCTGGCCACCGCGTCACGGACGTCGACCACGGGAATTGAAACGGCTCGGCGGACATCGTCAAAGTTCTTGTGCATGGTATTGGCGCCGATGCCGAGCACGGTCGCGCCGGCCGTCTCTAAACGACGAGCGGCAGCAGTCATGACTCTTCCGGTCCCGGTCCAATCACCGGCCTTTTGCAGCGGCACGATGGAGCCAAAGTCAATGGAGTCGATGATGATCTCGGGTGCCGACCATTCGTTGTCGCCACCGGCGTAGAGCTCGTGGAAATACTTGTAATACGACGCCGTCGACTCCCAGGAGACTCCGCCGATAAGCCCGATCCGCGAGGTTGTCACGATCGGATCGGGTCTAGAAGAAACTGATGAGATCGACGCGGTCCATGATCTCCTTGGTGAGGAGGGGGAGGACGTCGAGAGCGGTCATGTTCTCGCGAACCTGTTCGGCGCTGCTCGCGCCCGTGATGACCGAGGAGACGTTCGGGTTCGCCGCGCACCAGGCCAAGGAGAACTGGGCGAGTGAGACCTCGAGATCGTCGGCGATCTCCTTTAGCTGGGCCACCTTCTTGTTGCGAGCCTCGTCGGTCAACATGCCCTTCAACCACTCGTAGCCGGGAAGCGTGGCGCGCGACCCTTCGGGGATGCCATTCAAGTACTTGCCGGTGAGCAGTCCCGACGCGAGCGGGGACCAGATCGTCGTGCCCAGACCAATGTCCTCGTAGAGGCGCTTGTACTCCTTCTCGACGCGGTCGCGGTGAAAGATGTTGTACTCGGGCTGTTCCATCACGGGCTTGTGTAAATGGTGCCTCTCCGCGATGTCGTAAGCGCTTCGAATCTCGTCGGCCGTCCACTCCGAGGTGCCCCAGTACAGCGCCTTGCCCTGAGTGATCATGTCGCTCATGGCCCAGACGGTCTCTTCGATCGGCGTCTTTGGGTCGGCGCGGTGGCAGTAGACCAAGTCCACGAAGTCGAGGCCGAAACGTTCGAGGGAGCCATCGATGGCCTGGGAGAGGTACTTGCGATTGAGGGTATTGCGCATGTTGGGCGCGTTGTCGAGTCCCCAGAACAGCTTCGTCGACACGATGTATTCGTTGCGCTTCCAGCCGAGTTCGCGAAACGCTTCGCCCATGACTCGCTCGGATTCGCCACCGGCGTACGCCTCGGCATTGTCGAAGAAGTTGACGCCGGCCTCCTTGGCCGCGCTCAGGCACTCGGCGGCCTGCTTCGCGGTTTCGATCTGGTTGGCGTTGGCGAAGGTGACCCAACTGCCAAACGACAACAGACTGACCTTGAGGCCCGAACGGCCCAAGCGGCGATATTGCATTTCAGCCATGGTTTCTCCTAAATAGGTGGATGAGAGTACGGATCAGTCGGCGTCGGGATTGCGCGCGACGTCGGGCCACTCGTCGAAGGAAATCGGCTCTTCGTCCTTCGGACGCTTGACGAGCATGACAACGCCCGCGATGCTCGCGGCGACGACGAGGAGGAACATGACCTTCAGCAGTGACTTGAGTGCGCTCACGACATCCAAGTTAGTGGTTGTCGCCTCTGGACATTCCTGGGATTCGCGGTAGAATGGATCCGTGACAATTGGCCAGAGCGAGCTTCTGCTTCGATAGGGGTGAGTTCTGCTCGCCCCGCCCCCCGCCTAGGCGGGGGTTTTTTGTTTCTCGCTCGAAAGATGGAGAGGATGGACCCGGTGAAGGACAACCAACAGCCAAGCCCGATGGCGTACGCCAAATATCGAGCGACCGTGCCCGTTGACCTGCCGGACCGCACGTGGCCCGACAATCGACTCGTGAAGGCACCGCGCTGGTGCAGCGTGGATCTTCGCGACGGCAACCAGGCGTTGATCGACCCGATGGACCTCGAGCGCAAGAACGCGATGTTCACCCAGTTGGTCGAGATGGGCTTCAAGGAGATCGAGGTCGGCTTCCCCTCGGCGTCGCAACCCGATTTCGACTTCGTGCGCCACATCATCGAGAACGACCTCATTCCCGAGGACGTCACGATTCAGGTCCTCACCCAGTGCCGAGAGGACCTGATTCGAAGGACCTACGAATCGATCGTCGACGTCAAACGCGTCATCATTCACTTTTACAACTCGACCTCGACCCTTCAGCGACGGGTCGTCTTCGGTCTCGATAAGGCGGGCATCACCAAGATCGCGACAGACGCCGCGGCGGCCTGTCGCTCGCTCGAGTCCATGTCACCGTCGACGGAGTTCTTCTATGAGTACTCACCCGAGAGTTTCACCGGGACGGAACTCGATTACGCCGTTGAGGTCTGTGACGCCGTCATCGACGTCATCGACCCCACTCCCGATCGACCTTTGATCTTGAACCTTCCCGCGACCGTCGAGATGTTCACCCCAAACTTGTACGCCGATGCCATTGAATGGTTCCTCCGCCACATCGCGCGCCGCGACAGTGTCGTGCTGTCGCTGCACCCGCACAACGACCGCGGGACGGGCGTCGCCGCGGCCGAACTCGGGGTCCTGGCGGGGGCCGATCGAGTCGAGGGGACGCTCTTTGGCAACGGTGAACGCACCGGCAACGTCGACGTGGTGAATCTGGCGCTCAACCTGTTCTCCCAGGGTGTCGATCCCGAACTCGACATTCGTGACATCGACAAGGCCCGTCACGTGGCCGAGTACGCCAACCGCTTGCCGGTGCACATGCGCCATCCCTACGTCGGCGAACTGGTCTACACCGCATTTTCCGGCTCCCATCAGGACGCCATCAAGAAGGGCATGGTCGCGATCGGTGACACCTACGACGTCTGGGAAGTTCCCTACTTACCCATCGACCCCAAGCACACTGGTCGCACCTACGAGGCCATCATTCGCGTGAACTCCCAGTCGGGCAAGGGTGGCGTGGCCTATCTCCTGAGCGCGGAGCACGGGCTCGACCTCCCTCGCGCGATGCAGGTGGAGTTCTCCAAGCAGGTCCAGGAACTCACCGAGGCGACGGGCACCGAGATATCGCCCGCCGAGATCTGGGACGTCTTCACGACGACCTACCAGCCCGAGAACCCGAAGATCCAGCTGCTCTCGAGCGAAGTCTCGGCCGACCAGAACAGCACGCGAATCTTCGCCCAGCTCGTGGTGAACGGTCACCACCTCACCGTGAAGGGCGAGGGCAACGGTCCGATCGATGCACTGATGAGTGGACTTCGCACGGAGATGGACGTCAAGTTCAAGGTGCGCGACTACTCCGAGCACGCGTTGACCGCTGGGTCCGAAGCCTCGGCCGTGGCCTACGTCGAGGCCGAGGGCGAGGACGGTTCGACGTGGTGGGGCGTGGGGATGAGTTCGTCGATTCTCGACGCATCACTAGAAGCGGTCATTTCTGCAGCAAATCGCCGAAGATAGAACAATCCATCTGTAAACTGCATGAATGACCTTCCACTCATTCGCGATCTCGATGGGGTGGCTGGCGGTGGTGAGTGGCGTCGTTGGCACGTCAATGCAACTTCGAAGGGTTCGAACCCAAGGAATTGAAGGGGTTTCGCTCGCCACGTGGGTTCTCTTCGTCTACATGGGCTGTTTCTGGATCACCTACGGCATTGTCGTCGGCTCGGCCGAAGTGGTGCTCGGAAGCCTCCTCATCTTGCCAATGCAGCTCTTGATTCTCTTTCGTCTGGCGCCGTGGCGCCGGTTGGCCGTTCCGGCCCGCGCGCTCGGTTACTTCACCCTTTGTTGCGTCGTACCGACCATTCTCTGGGGCTGGGCGGGCGGAGTCTTTGGCACCGGTATCGCCATGTCCATCAATCGCGCACCGCAGTTAATCGAACTCATCCGCCACGAAGACGCGTCGGGCGTCTCTTCGGCGTCGTGGTACATCGGCGCGCTGGGCGCCACGATGTGGATCACGTACTACGTCGGCGCCGACCTGTGGGCGGCACTGACGGCGACGGCGTTCGCTGGTGTGGCGAACTTGAGTATTGCGTCGCTGGCGACGTGGCGGCACACGCAGTTCCGTCGAACCATGGTGGCCGAAGAGGTCTTCGCCCTCTGACGACGCAGTGTGGCTGTTGCTACACCGGTGTTCGTAGGATTCGAACACGAGAACGTCCCGACCCTCTCGTGAGACCCAGGTATCAGTGACTTCGAAACAACGAGACGACGCACTCGCGATCAGTGACGAGTGGCGCGGCGTGCTGAGCCTCCCCGAACTCATCGAAACTCGACTGCAACGGGCCAGTGTCTTGGGCGACGCGATAGACATCGTCGCAATCGGCAAAGCATCGCGGGCGATGACGAGCGCCTGTTGCGAGATTTTGGGTGATCAGATGCACCGTGCGCTCCTCGTCGTCGACGAAGCGGATGGGTTCGCACCCCCGAGATCGGAAGTCGTCGTCGGCGAGCACCCATTGCCGGGCGAGGGAAGCGTGCGCGCCGGTGAACGACTGCTTGCATTCCTGGCGGAGCCAACCGATGCCACGTGCACGCTCTTCCTCGTCTCTGGCGGAGCGTCGAGCCTCTGTGCTCGTCCACAGCCGCCGGTCGACACCGACGATCTTCACGAGATATTCAACGCTGCACTCGAGTCGGGCATCGACATCACCACCCTGAACAGGTTGCGAGCGGCCACGTCGTCCATTGCGGGTGGAGCGGTGCTGCGACACGTTCGCACCGTACGGTCAATTGCCTTGATCATGGTTGACAACGTGGTGTCGGGGGCACCGTGGGTCGCCTCGGCCCTCACCTACGACTACGAATCGAACGAGGGCGAGGTGTCGGCCCTCTTGGGACAGATTGATCGCCTCGGGACTTCGCTCGCTCTAAGGGTCGTTGAATCGAGCGTGGCCCGCCGACAATCAATGCGACGCCCCGTGACGACGGTGCACGAGAACTTCGTCGTCGCTCAACCCTCGATGTTGCTCGACACGGCAGCGCACTGCGCAGCGCAACGCGGTTACCGCGTGGTCCGCATGGGTAGCGATTTGCATGGCGACGTGCACGACGTCATCGATGACCTCTCGCAGTTACTGTCCCACGAACTTTTGATGCCTGGTCCGCTTTGTGTCCTCGGTGTCGGTGAAGTGACCGTGCAAGTACGGGGCTCCGGGTCTGGGGGACGATGTCAGGAGTTCGCGTGGGCTATGGCCGAAGTGCTGGCTGGGTTCGAACGGCCCGGCGTCTTCGTTGCCCGCGCCTCTGACGGGCGAGATTTTCTACCGGGCGTCGCTGGTGCGTGGATCGACGCCTCCACCACCCGAAAGGCGCAAGAACTGGGAATCAATTGGTCGGACGTCTCGTTGCGCAACGACACCTTTACTGGACTGTCGGCACTTGATCAGCTACTGAGTGGGACGAGCACCGGCTGGAACCTGTGCGATCTCTATATCACGCTGTTCGAGTGAGGTTAGGTTCGAAGCACGACGTTGAGGGGCTCTTCGTCGTTCAGCAATCGGGCAATCTGGTTCCGCAAGAGTCGAGCTATCCGCGGGAGCGCCGCCGAGGTCGCGCCGCCCACGTGGGGAGAGATGAGGACGTTATCGAGGGCGAAGAGAGGATGACCTTCGGGTAGTGGTTCGGGGTCCGTGACGTCAAGGGCCAGTCGCAGTCGGCCCGTTTGCGCGTGAGCCAGCAACGCGTTCGTGTCGGCGACCGGGCCTCGAGACACGTTGACGAGCAATGTCCCATCACGCATAGTGGACAAAAATGCGTCGTCGACGAGGTGCGTCGTCTCGTCGGTGAGGGGTACGACGACCACCACGATGTCCGCCTGGGCCAACAACAAGGGCAGTTCGCCGATGGCGTGGATGATCCCGGTGTCGTCAGAGCGTTGCGTTCGCGCGACGCGCACGACGGTCACCTCGAAGGCGAGCAGCCTCGTCTCAATCGCCTTGCCGACACCCCCGTACCCGACGAGGAGTACGGTGCGGTCCGCGAGGCTCTCGTGCCAGGCTCGCGCCCAATGGCCCTTCTCTGCGGCTCGTACGAAATCGGGAATACCACGTTGAGACGCGAGAATCAGTGCCAACGTCATCTCGCTCGTCGAGGTCTCGTGCACCGAAGCCGCGTTCGCGAAGACCATGTTCGCGGGCAGGGCCTCGGCGACGCCGTCGTAGCCGGCGGTCAAGCCCTGCACGAGACGTACGTGGAGGCCCTCGAGATTGGTCAGACACTCTCGCGCTCCCATATACGGTGGCACGACAATGTCGATGGAGTCGAGCGGTGGTGGGCCAGTCATATCCCACTCAATGAGGTCGACCTGACTGGTATCGACTCCCAGTGCGTCGGCCAAACCTTTGTCCGGCACTGAGACGATCAGTCGGTTGTCGTTCATCGATGCAGACTAGGTGAAGAGACTGGCGTACGCGTTCAATGCCGGTTGACCACCGAGGTGCGCGAAGAGCACGTTGGCGTCGGGTGCGATCTCTCGTTCCTGGACCATATGGATGAGACCAGCCAACGATTTGCCTTCGTAGACCGGATCGGTGATCATTCCCTCGAGCGAGGCGCCCAGACGCATTGCCTCCAATGTCCTTTGATCCGGAATCCCGTACGTGCCAGCGTGAAAGCGATCATCGAGGATGATCTCTTCGTCCAAGATGTCGCGTTCGACACCGATGAGTTTCGCCGTGTTTCGAGCGATACGCGCGACCTGTGTCCAGGTTTCCTCGGGCTTGGCCGATCCGTCAATACCGATGACTTTGCGCGGGAGGTTATTCACTGCGAAACCCGCGATCATCCCAGCCTGTGTTGAGCCAGTGACCGAACACACGAAGACGTAGTCAAAGCCGATGTTCAGTTCCGCCTCTTGTTGTTCGAGCTCCAGTGCCCATCCCGCGAACCCGAGTCCACCGAGCGGGTGGTCCGAAGCTCCGGCCGGAATGGCATAGGGCTTACCGCCGCGTTCCTCTATCTCTCTGATCGCGCCTTCCCAGCTCTCTTTGAAACCGATGCCGAATCCGGCGTGCACGAGTCGTACGTCAGCGCCCATGAGACGACTCAGCAGAATATTGCCCACGCGGTCATACGTGACATCGGGCCAGTCGACCCAGCTCTCTTGAATGAGTACACATTTCAGTCCGGTCTTGGCCGCGGCTGCGGCCACTTGGCGCGTGTGATTGGACTGCACACCGCCAATTGATACAAGCGTGTCGCAACCTTTCGCGATCGCATCTGCCACCAAGTACTCAAGTTTTCGTACTTTGTTGCCACCAAAAGCAAGACCGGAGTTCACGTCGTCGCGCTTCGCCCACAACGTCGCACCCTCGAGATACTCGGTCAATCGATCGAGTCGCTGAATTGGCGATGGTCCAAACATGAGTGGGTAGCGCGCAAATGAATCCAGTGGCATTGCACCTCCAAAGCTTCAGTGTAAATCTGAAGATATCGCAACAGCCGCAGTACCTCTCCCAATGTGCGGGTTCACGTCGTCCCTCCTACAAAGTTGCTCTGTTCCCGAAGTCGATCCAGCCACTTACAAGGAATCACATGCGTGATAGACCAAATGTGTCGAGGGAGTTTCGGTGAGAACGGGACCACTAATCAGACCTTTGCTTGTCGCAGTCATAGTCGTGGTTTCCGCAATGTTCGCACCTATCAGGGCGATGGCGACTCCAACTCATCTGAACCCAATCTCATTGTCGTTTCCATCACCTCAATATGGATTCGTGCTGTCGCTCTATGAGTGCGCAACTCTTACTTGCGCAAATCTGCGAGCTACCGACGACGCGGCTTCGTCGTGGAGCGCGGTGTCGATTCCGAACCAACTGAACAAGAGTTTAAAACTTGACCTGTGGCGCACCAATGGATCATCGTTCGACAACCTGACCGTCCACTTTGCTGACCGGCGAGATGGATGGATCTACGGCACGATTCCAGTCCCGGATGCGGCGGACCCCACGTATCCGAATATGGTTGATCGACTGTGGTCAACCCACAACGGTGGCAAGACTTGGCGACGAATTCTTCTTGATCCGCTTCGCATCACTCTCGGAGTCGCCGCGATGGCAACGCACGGTCCTTGGACGTACCTCTTCGGAGGAACCAACACCAGCGCTCGGTCTTACATCCTCGCCACCCATTCGAACGAGGATCGCTGGATGATTGAGTCGAAGGATCAGATGGCTTCCCCCGCTGGAGGTACTCAACTAGAAGGTTCCTTCAGTTTTGCGGGATCCAGTGGCTGGTTTGTAGCCGGAAACGATCGGGGATTTACCGCCAGTGCCCGCCTCTCCAAGGACGGTTCCTGGCGTCAATGGCAGGGACCTTCGGTCGACGATTCGAGCTTTACTCCGATCGCCGTCGTGTCGAGCAACATTCTTCTAATTGAGGGCCAAAGTGCCGGGTTCGTAATTCCACCGGCGTCAACCGTGCCTCAAGGCTGGAACAATGGCGCATCGTGGCTATTCATCTCGCACGATGGAGGAGCAACCTTCAAGCCCTATCGTCAACTCTCGCGTTCCTATCAAGGGGGCTACGCGAACGAGCCCGTTCCGGGACTTCCCGCGACGCCGATTCCGGGTGTAATTCTCCTCCAGCGGGCGACGAGAAGTGGCGATGAACTAATGCGCAGCGCAACTTGGGGACGTAACTGGCAGATCGTTCTCAGACGATCCATCACACAAGTGGTGTTCACCAGTCGTTCTGTCGGCTTTGCCATAGTGCAGCGACCATCCAATCCAATGACCACGACTGTCCTTCGAACGAATGATTCAGGAATGCTCTGGAGCGACGTCCGCATCTAGAGCCTCCAATTCGGTGCACAACCATGCGTCAATGCGCCACTCGGAGATTGTGTAGGTCGGCCCACCAAATGCGGAAGGTCAAACACATTGAGAAGTGGTCAGTCATTGGAACTTCTGCCTCCGTTGTCAGCGCCTTCGAAAAGGGAACGGATCGGGCCTAGCATCGACGACGACGTCCAATCTCACCTATCCAATTGAACCGTCTAAGGAGCCTCATGATCAAGGTCCAACGTCTGCGCATTCGCATTATCGTTGCGACCTTGCTGCTTGCCGCCTCCGGCGTCGCCTTGGCCACTTCCGCGGTTGCCGCACCCACACTGCGCGCTCAGATTGCAACAGCCGTCTCCGCGGGCGACGCAGAACATTACGTGAAAATCGTCTCTGTCAATACGGGACCGGGCGAGTCACAGACAATCACCTCGATGGCCGGCCCGGGAATGGGCATCCAGGTCTTAAGTCAAGGCGGTACCTCGGACCGTATGACCGTTGAATACGTCAAACACACTCTCTACGCCAAAGCCAGCTTGGGCTTTCTTGAAGGTACATTTGGACTTTCGCCTGCGGTCGCGAACCCGGTGATCAACAAGTGGGCCGTAGTCGCGATCAACAACCCTGCGTTTCGCGCTGTTTTCTCTGCCGTCACTATCACGTCAGCCATGTCGTTCGTCGCTGGTGCAGGTCCGGTGAAAGCAGCCCAAACGACGGTCGTAGACGGCGTCAAGGTAAAGGTGTTGCTCGTTGCTGTTCCAAAGAGCTCTGCGTCGCCGGCTGGAACTGAGAACTTATTCATCGCTCTCGCTGGACCACCGTTGCCAATAGAAACCAAATTCGTTGGAGGAGGTTACACGTCGACCATGACCTACTCTCAATGGGGTAAGCATTTTGCGCTGCACTCGCCGGCGACCTCGCTGCGCATGCCCTCGGCTCAGGCAGCCTAAGTCGCCAACTCGCATTCATCCATGCCAGGGACTGACCCTCCAGTCGGAGAGTGTGTAGGTCGGCCCGCTGACTGTTTCTGCCAACAATCTCGCGTCATGTGACGGATGACTGAATGACGGTTCACGATCGATGGTTTTCTCGCTGTTCGCGTATCGTGTTACGCCATGAAGGAAATACTGCGCAACTACCTGCAAACGGCGCGCGACGTCGTTGTCTGGAAATTGGACGGACTTTCGGAATACGACGTGCGTCGCCCGCTCGTCCGTAGTGGAACCAACCTCCTCGGGATCGTGAAGCACCTAACGTTCGTGGAGCTCGGGTACTTCGGACCCGTTTTTGGCCGACCGATGGGTCAGCCCAATCTCTGGTTCGAGGATGGAGTTGAGGATAACGCAGACCTCTTCGTGCGGGCGGACGAAACGAGGGAAACCATCATCGGGAACTATCGCAACGCGTGTGAGACCTCGGATGCAACGATCGAGGCGTTGGAGCTTGACACAGCGGGCACCGTGCCATGGTGGGGAGATCAACCTGTCAATCTCCACCACGTGCTCGTTCATGTCATCGCCGAGACGTTCCGCCACGCCGGGCATGCCGATCTCGCTCGAGAGATCGTTGACGGTTCCATTGGCTACATGGAAGACGACAGCAATGTTCCAGAGCACGACATCGAATGGTGGGAAACGTACCGTGATCGGGTCGAAAGTGAGGCCAGTCAAGCGACGAATTGACTGTCCGCTTCGAATCACAAGGACACCCGGCACGCCCAACTTTCGATTCGGCACTCGGAATTTGTTGAGGTCGGGTCATCGGGCCCAAAAGTCCGATTCAGAAGATGACTTAAAGATCGACAATCTCCGCGCATTATCCCTTCTAAGCACCCGGCACAATTCCTGAGTTAAACCGTGCCTATTCCAAAACCACCTGAAGTCCCACTGTTGCCAAGCGGAGGGCCAACATTGACGCGTTGGCTTGGGCAATTGAGAGACGAGCTCCTCCCTCTTCATTTGGCGGGACGTGCGTAATAAGAGTCTGGTGAGCTGACAGTTTATGGGCCAGCAGGCCGGCTTCTTGGGCGTCGAGATGAAAGGGTGAACTGTCCGCGTTGCGAACCTCCAAGGTGCACTCCACCATGGCGAGATCCGCCCCCACAAATTTTCGGGGCACTACCCATGTCGGGCCAGTGTCTGCGCAGTACACCACGCGACGTCCGCCAATGAAGACACAAGCGGCGAGCGTAGGCATCTTGTGGGTTGTTCGCGAGAATTCGCAGTCAATGGTCGACAATTTCCATCGAATTCCTGACGTGACACATGCCAGAGTGCCCTCAGGGATTGCCGCTTCATTCGGCGCAATGTGCGCCATGGTCTCAGGCGACGCCAGGATTCTGGGGCGATCGCGCCACACTTCCGCTGAGTCCATAAAAGCCTCTAGGTCCGCGACATGATCGGCGTGAGCGTGGCTGACAAAAATTGCGTCGATCACAGCATCCGGTGCATGAGCTAGGTACGACTCAAAAGCGCCAAAGCCGCAGTCCAGCAGGATTGCAGCTTCAGCGGATTCGACCAAGTAACTCGAGCACGGGTTTCGCAATCCTTCGTCGAAAAAGGATCCGGCACAACCGAGGACAGTTACCTTGACAATGTCACGTGAGGACTTGACCACGAAACAATGTATCTAAGGGAACCTCAACGCTTGCCACCCTGCTACGCCATCTCTGACCTGCTCGCTACGGGTGCCGGCCAGTTTTCGACGCAAAGACAATCACCGCCACACGCGTACTCGCGCCAGTCGGAGATCGCGTACGTCAGCCCTAGGGCTGCTAGAGACATGTACGTACGTCACTTCGCGGACGGGACTTGCGTCGCGCAAGAAGGCAGTCCCGTGCAGACGCCGCAATGCACTAGCAGTTGGTTCGCGGGAGTCGCACGGTTTGTTTCAGCACAGTATTGAAACTCTTCGCACCAACCATGTATTGGATCCTTAGACCGCGGATCGCCCAACCGGACTTTCTGGGCTGAACAACTTTGATGCGCATCAGCACTATGTACCAACGCGAGCTGCTGGCGATTGGCTGCAGAACATGGCCGTCTGGGCTACCGATGACGTGACCACCCAGAGCCGGCATATTTGGAACTGTCCCAACTGCTCCCGTCGTTGCACTTTGACCGTACGAACGAAGCTGATAGGTGATGGTGTCTCTGGAGGGCACGCTTTCGGTCGGAATGTCGGCAGAGACGCGCACGATTCGAAGAGGACTCGATCCAGTGTTCTTCATAATCTCAACGCCGTCGAAGACGTCACATGACGCCAAAGAACCGAAGGAGTAAACCGCTCCCGACGCGGCTAAGTCGGCGATGCGCAACGGCTGGTTGGCGACGCTGGACGCGCTTGTCAAAGTGAAAGGCACAAACAGCGACGCAGCAGCTAGTCCCACAATGGCTCCAAGTGACGCGACCGTTTTGCAGCCCTTTCGACCGTTTGCACGGGAGTTTGGCGACTCCAATTCAGGGTACAAACTCATCCGTTTACGTTAACAGCGATAACTTCGCGGTCTTGGTCAGCCCAAAACAGTTGCGCTTTGGCGAGTCTCACGACCTCGTGCGGAGGCATCGCAATGCATCAGTTTGTTTGCGGGGTGCACCGGCGTCGATGCCCCGAATAACACTTTGCACGCAGTAGGTGCGTTGTGCGCAATGACCTGTCTTCGACAATGCCATGTGACCCTCCCGCGCACCTTGTCCAGTTAATGAGGCGCCAGTCCGAGAGTGTTGACGTCGGCCCCCGGAGCTGACTTTCCCGGTCAATCCCGATATTGAGGTAATCGTCGCTAATTTGACTCGGGAAACCCCGATGAAATGGACATGAACTCACTGGGAGACGGTGCCACCGTAGAGTGACGATGAGAGTCCAATTGGAGTGACCTTGAGCGAAAAGACACGGCGTTTAGTGGTCGCCTCCGTCGGCGTCGCAATTTTGTTGTCCGGCACATTTGTTCTGGTTGAACACATTCATTCTTTGCGCACGATTCAAGCGCAACGCTCTGCGCACGTCAGGCTCGCTGCCATCAGGTATGCGGACACAACGAGACTGACACGTGCATGTACCCGTATGGAAAGCAACGCCCCTCTCAACTTGAAAGCACCCACGATTGAGAGCCGACAAGGAGCAGATCTGGCTCTCCTGTTTGCTTCGAAAACGCATTACTCGTTTTGTTTGAAGGTAGCAGGTGGCAATTCCTTGAGCCACCCAATTGGAATCACTCAACGCTCAAGTCCGGTCTATGAGTTGGAATCTGTTGGTGATCTCAACCCAGTGAAAGGGCTTTCCTTGTACGCGACCAACGAATGGTTTGTCGTGCGAGTCAACTCTTCGATTGCGACCTTGAAAGTCGTGACGCTCGGTCGCAGCGAAGTGACTTCCATTCACGATGGATTTGCTCTTGTTCATGAGACTGAAGAGGTCAATCCTGGGGTGAAAGGTTTCTCTTACGGTGTGGTCGTCGGATTCAACGCTCGCGGCGGGTTCGTCGGAAGTGCTTCTTTAAAGTGATTCCGTGACGATGTAAGGGCACCACAAACCGAGTGTGATTCCGCAATCACATTCGTCGAGTGCACAGTCTCCAGTCGGAAACGGTGAACGTCGGTCCACGAAGTCAAGACTTTCTGTTCTTACTCGGCCAGATTGATCTTCTTCGTGTCTTGGGCGGCGGCAAGCCGTCACTACCCAACACTCGTCTTGAATCCGAACTGCTCAACGGGCGCCGCTTCGGTAGCGGAGTGGTGTTCCTTCGCTATCGAATGTCGACGGCCACTTCAGAGCGTTTCTAGACGCCGGATACGTCCCTGGCGTCGGTTCGAGACTCCAGCAGGAACTATTCAACCTCAGACCTTCAAAGCCATAACAGTTCAGTGAGTGCAAGGTGCCAGAACAAGGTTGCGGAGGTTGCAATCATGGCGGACCACAGTCTTCGCTCAGGTCAATTCGTGAAATCAGGGTTAGCCACCGTCGGATGGTTCGTATGCCCATTCAGTGCCGGTATTGGTGACGCAGTATCCAAGCGATCGATATGAGGAACCCGGACAAACGATTGAGCGCAGGTATTTCACTGCGATGAACAGAGTTGACGCCTCGAACTTGTGCGTGATTCCAGTGATTTGACGTTGGCTCGCATCGGCCCAAAACTCCGTCAACTCGAAACTGGATCCCTTAGGAGCGCCGATGACGTTCGTGGGGCCCTTGACCGCAATTGAGTACGTGAAGCACCCCTTGTACTTCGCGAAGAACTGTGCGGCGGCGACGTTCGACGATCGCGGCCATGTCGCCGTCAACTCCACGGGTGACTGGTTTGGGTTGAACTCTTGTTGTGACATCGGACCCACGGGACAGCCGAATAGAGAAGTGTTACCGGGGAGGGCACCCGACGGGTTCGAACCCTTATGCGTGCTCGAAAAGACAACTATCACCACGAATATCACGAGAAGTCCAACCAGCATTTGTGCGCTTCGGATCGGTTGCCGATTGAGAGAAGAGTCATCGTACGAGGACTCGTGAGGATGTCCGTTCGATGCCATGACGCGCCTCCTTCAATGATCGATGGACCTCAGATGCGACTCACTGCATAATCTCGGACTTCAAGGGGCGTGACGGATCACTACCTGACATGCCAGGGACCAACGGATTGACCTCGAACCCGCCACCGCAATACGACCACGCTTGGAAGTTTTTCGGCACTGGTATTGGCACGGATCCGGTCAGTGATTTCAGCGAAACCTTCAATTCGTCGCCATTAATGCAATTCGACATCACATCATTCCCGAAGACCCAAAAGGACGCGACTCCTCCCGACAAGAGCCGAATTGAAGGTATCTGTCGACCGGGAGCGACTCCCATGAGGTCATTGCCGTTACGTCCTTCAAGGTTCTTTGTCTTCATATTGATGCGCTTGCCTTTCAAGTAAACGGCAACGCTTGGGAATCCGCTTATGACGCACGGCGAAGCGCCGTTGTTTCGGATCCAGAACAGGTCACCGAATGTTCCTGCGAGGCCGCCGGTCGTCCCACGCCAGACGACGCTTAGTTGATCGGAGCCGCATCTCAGAGTGGATTGGGACGTCATTGACGCTCCGGACGACCCGCTGCCAATCAGTATGAGCGAACTCGCGACCACGATTGACGCAAGCGACACGCCGACGCATTTCGAGAAGGCTTGGTGCATGAGTGCAAACCTATCTTGAAGTGCGATAGTGGATTTGTCGGAGAGATTCGACTTGAGTACCCGACAGGGTCTGCAGTTAAGGTTAAGAATTCAACGTGAACCGTGCCCTTTGGGAGCTGATGGCGTGGACTTGAGCGCAAGAACATCGACGATGGGTAAACCTGTTCCTCGCCGATTGAGCCGGTATTGGTCGGTGAGGACGATTCTGCTCGTGAGTGCACTCGTGACGGGCTCACTTTTCTTGTCGGGGTGCGACCGGGGTGTCGTGGGCGCAACGTGCACGATGAAGCAGTTGATCTCGATTGCCGGCAAGGGCTACCTCGATCTCCCGCCAACGCACGACAATGACGCGGGCAGAGGCCGCATTCCCGATACGCATCCCGACGCAGACTTGGACGCCAATCAACGAGCTGCGCTCTGCAAAATCTACAAGAGTGAGAAGCACTTGCCCGGGTGACGACGTCACGTCCCTCGACGCCGTGACGCACCGCCGCGGAGTCACCAAGCAATGGGCCTCTCGCTCAACGCGGTTTGGGATTGAAGAACGAGGTTGACCAATTCGCGGCCATTCTCGTCACGCGGCCGGATCGACCAATGTGAAATGCACTTGGTGATGCGATCCTGGAATCTTCTGGCAACTCCAACAACGTTCTCCTGATGCCCATCGTCGTCGGCGCAGGCAAACCAGTGTTCTCCAATGACGATCACGTGGTGTTGGAGCTGTTAGAGGAACGACGTTTTGCGAACGGCCAATTGTTCCTTCGTTACGCGGTCTCGAAATAAGTCAACGACGTTTGATGACTTGCATTGACCTCCAATGAGGAAAATTAGCGAATGAGTCAACGCAATTCTCGCGACAGGTCATACTTCCACTGGCTGTTTTGGCACGAGATGCGCTGCGACAGGTAATGCAAAAGTCTACGATATTGGTGTCGGATGATCAATTTTTGGCAGGGGAAGAGAATGCAGACCTACGAGATAGAAGAGAAACTCATCGGTGAAACTCGCAACACGCACGTCCGTGTGGTGCAAGGAACTGATGTCGAGATCTCGGTGGGTAAACTCCAGGTTTGGAGTTCATCATCTCGACCCGGTGAACCGCACCGATTGGTCGCGAGTGTGGCGTTAGAGCGGCTCGTTTCTTTTAAGGCTCGGGGCCAAGCGGTCATTAACTGGGACGGCATCGAGCGACGCAATCGTCCGATCCTCATCTGGGATGGCGTTGAACGAAGGGCTTCGTAAGACGTCGGTCATCGTTCCAACCGCGTTACCTTGCACGCGAATACAACAGTGACTACTCGCGAATAAGTGATTCGTAGAGCGCGCGTGTCGTGGAATCCACCCCTCGTCGCGGTTCGATTGTATGTTTTGCCATGACGCAATGAGAGGAAATGACAATGGACAATGACCGGGCCACACGGCTGCTCAACGTCGAACGGACCAGGGTGCAAGGTCTCCTCGCTGAATTGCGAGGTGAAGGCGAGTCCAATCGCGAGGCGGTAAACGACGCCGGGGACATGAGTAACGCATCGGAGTCCTTGGTTGACGAGGGCCTCGACGACGCCGTCGTGTCTGGACTCACGCAACGTCTGGCCGCAATCGATCGCGCCGAGCAGCGCCTCGAGGCGGGAACCTATGGTCTCTCTACTCTGAGCGGTGACGTCATCCCGGACGATCGCCTTGAGGCTGATCCGGCGGCAGAACTGACCGTGGATGAGGCGCGCGAGGTCCAATAGGTTTCGATCGAGCGTCGCCGGGTCCTTCGTCGGGGCCTGCTTGATTCACATCAAGGCATGTTTCTATACTTCCCCGCATGGCGAACGTAACCGGGATTGGCGGTGTCTTTCTTCGAGCGAAGAACCCAGATTTGCTCAGTAAGTGGTACGGCGACGCGCTGGGCATCACCTTCATGGACGGGGGACATTTTTCCATGTTCGTTGATGAGACACCGGGGTCGGTCGCGGTCTTCGCACTTTTCGATCATGATGACGCTTACATTGGTGACCCGCAACGACAGTCCGTCATGGTCAACTACCGTGTCGATGACCTCGACGCGATGGTCACACGTTTGACCTCGATGGGAGCAGTGGTTGACGACATTCTCGTCGAAGAGAACGGACGATTCACGTGGTCGACCGACCCCGAAGGAAATCGATTCGAACTCTGGGAACCGGGACCACTCGACTGATCACGCCGCTGCGTGATCGGACTGTGTCGTATGACGCACTCAATCGTCGGAGAACCACTCAGTAGGGAGTTCTTCGAACACCCACCCGATGATGTCGCGCGTGCTCTCGTTGGCTCACTTCTCGTCGTGCGCGACGACGTGCGCGAACTGGTGGCGATGATCGTGGAGACGGAGGCGTACGGTGGCCGCAACGACCCCGCATCGCATGCGTATCGGGGCCCCACGAAACGCAGCGCCATCATGTTCGGGCCAGCCGGCTATCTCTACGTCTATTTGATCTACGGCGTTCATTGGTGCATGAACGTCGTGACGCAAGAACGTGACGAGCCGAGCGCGGTCCTCTTGCGAGGGGCGGAACTTCTCAGCAACGAGGGCGACTCACTCGGTACGCCACTTCGCGGTCCTGGCAATCTCACCAAGGGCCTCGGCATCACCGGCAGCGACAACGGACTGGACTGCTGCGCCGGCAACGCTCAACGCATTGCGTTCCATCGTTCGCTCGATGATCTGTCGGCGTTACAGGTGGACACGTCCGTGCGAATCGGTCTCAGCGTTGAGAGGGATCGCCCTTCGCGGTATTTCTTGAGCGGGCATCCAGCAGTGTCGAAAATGGTCGCCGACAAAAAATAGTGCGACGTCAGTCAATGCCAGGGCTATCTCGGCGGTTCGGATTGAAAATGGCTGGCGGCAAAATGGTACGAGGGCAGTGACGTTCCCTCGATCGCTCGAGCGCTGGCGATGGTGCGGGTTCGAGAGGGCGAACTAGCGAAGCTGTGCAACCTCTGCGAATCGGAAGCAGCGGGGATGGTGATCGTTGACGAGACCGGTGGCCTGCATCATCGCGTAACAAGTGGTCGGTCCGACGAAGCGAAAGCCGAGCTTCTTGAGTTCCTTGCTCATGCGCACGGCTTCAGGTGTTGAAGCCGCAACGGTTGGGCTTTTCTTCCAATTGTGCTGCAGGGGAGCGCCGTCGACGAACGACCAGAGGAGTTCGTCGAGCGTCTGGCCGCTCTTCTGCACGGCGAGTATGACCTTGGCGTTGCTGATCGTCGACTCGATCTTGCCGCGATGACGGATGATGCCTTCATCGCGAAGAAGCCGCTCCACCTTCTGGTCGCTAAATCGCGCAACACGTTGGGGATCGAAACCCATGAATGCCTTCTGATATCCGGAACGGCGTCGCAGGATGGTCAACCAACTGAGTCCAGCCTGCGCGCCTTCGAGCGTCACGAATTCGAAGAGTTTCGCGTCGTCGTGGACGGGGACTCCCCATTCCTCGTCGTGATACTCGCGCATGTCGTCGCTCTCGGCCCAGGTGCACCTCATGCGAGCACCGTACCAAGGGCCCGTGTCATCTCGTTCCCAAAAGTGAATGGTCGAAGCGGCGCGCGCGTGCCAGAGCGGGTAGCCCGACACCTCGTCACCTTCGTGCTCACTGTTCAAGCGACGATGGTCTGCCCATTCATCAGGTTAAATGAGTCTTCGATCATCTCGTGCAACACGTCAACTTCAATGTTCTCCAGATTGGTGATGTAGAGGCACGCGACGCTCGTGCGGTGCGGGCCGAGTTTCTTCAGGCGCGACGGCTCTTTGAAGATGCTCGGCGCGAGATACAACGTCATGTTCGCTTTGCGCGGCGAGAAACCAACCGCACACATGATGCCCGAGTGACCGGACTCGTATTCGAACGCGTACTGGCCAAAGCCAACGATCGCGGATCCCCACATGACGGGTTCCTCGCCCGTGGCCTTCTCGTAGAGGGCGAGGAGCGAGGTGGCGTCGGCGCGTCGAGTGGCGTTCTCTACCTTCGCGATGAATCCCTCGACGGACGCCTCAGTGGGGAGGGTCTTGGCTAGCGTTCGTCGGGCCACGGCGACGATGTTACCGGCCCGGCCCCGCGAAACTCAATGGATTGGCGAGGACTTCGTCGTGCGCCGCATCCATTTCTTGTCACGTTCGTACATGGTCGGAAACTGCGTGCGCCTCGAATCGTAAAGGTCCGCGACCGCTCCGTTGGGTGAGAAGGCCCGACCGCGCGGACCGAGTGACGCCACGTCGCCCAGTTGGTGCCGGCCGAGCGTGACCGCCGCCATGAGTGCCGCACCGCGCAGCTGGGCGACCATTGGTTCGGGCACCTGTTCGACGTCGCGACCCAGAGTGTCGGCGTAGATCTGGCACCACTGCGGCGACTGGGCGCCGCCGCCGAGGAGGCGCAACGGCGAGAGTGTGCGTCCGGCGAACTTCTCGACGTAGCGAAGGAGCCACGCGCTGTTGGACGCCACACCTTCGAGGACCGAACGCACGAGGTCGGCGCTGGTGGTGTGCAGGGTCAGGTTGGTGAAGCCGGCGCGAATGTGCGAGTTGCCGATGGGCGAGCGTTCTCCGGCGAGCCACGGGGTGAAGAGCACGCCGTTGGCGCCCGGTGGTGACGTCGCGGCCAGCGCGGTCATCTCGGGGTAGGAGAGGACCTGTCCAGAACCCGCGAGGACACCGCGGAGCCATTCCAAGGCCTTCGCGCCCGTCTCCTGATTGTCGATGATGAGATAGGAGTCGTTCGTGAGACCGGGAATCGACGCAATGGAGTGTGCGATATCGGTCTTCTTCTTCGGTACGGGACAGCTGATCCACGACGTCGTCGACAACGCCACGTGCGTGTCGTAGAGGTCGGTGCCGCCAGAACCAATGGTGGCGGCGTGCAGGTCGGGCATGCCGGCAATGACGATCGTGTCAGGCGCGAGACCGAGTTGTGACGCCACATCGGCCCTGACCGTGGCGACGACACTTCCAAAGGGCTGCAGGGGAGGGAGGCGTCCCTGGTCGATGCCGACGATCGAGAGCAACTGCGAGTCGTACTCGTAGCGCTCCAGGTGACGATTGTCCGTCAGCCACATCGCCAGGCGTGACGCGTGCGTGGCGCTCGCCACGCCGGTAAAGCGCATCGTTAGGTAGTCGACCGGTTCCATGAACCACGTCGTCGCGTCCACGACGGAGGGCTCGGCGTTCATCAAATAGAGAATCTGACCGACCGGATCGGCGCCGGACGTCGCAGGACCACCCCCGGACTTGCGCACGAAGGGCAGGATCTTGCGCGGACTGTAGCCCTGGACCGGGCCGCCGACGGCTTTACGACTGAACGGCCGGCCCCGCGTATCGAGCCACATGAGACACGGTCCCGTCGGTTCTCCGTTGGCGTCGACCGGCACCGTCGACGCGTACTGACCCGTCACCGCGACGGCCTTGACGCGGTCCTTCGTGACGCCGGGCTTCGCCATCAGACGCGTCGTCGCGGCGCGAATGATGTCCCACCATTCCACTGGATCCTGCGTTGCGGCGCCGCCGGCGCCGTAGGTGGTCGTGACCGCGTGCAACTCGTAGTCGAGGACGCGACCGTCGAGTGTGACGAGACCGATCTTCGGCCCGCCCGTCCCGAGGTCAATGCCGAGGCAGAGTTCCTCTGCACTCATGGAGCGGGGATCGACGCCTGCTGGTCCATCATGTCGGCCATGACGGCGCGAATGAATTCGTCGGCCTCGGCCGACATGCCCCCGGCGACGCCTCCGTAGATCGCGCCGGACTTGGCTGGCTGGTCGGCGTTCGCCTGCGCGTACGCGACGGCGTCGGCGAGGTCGCGTGTCCACTGCTCCACGACGCCGGGCTGGGTTTGGGGGCGCGTCACTGCCATGTGGATGGCGTTGGGGTACTGCTGGCCGTTCATGCGCCAACCCTTGGTGCGTAGGAAGTCGTTCACGAGATAGACGTCGTACTCGTCGGAGGTGAAGGAGAAGAGGAAGCTTGGATTACCCATGATCCGCAGCGATTCGTGGCTGGCGATCGCCGCCTGCATCGCGGCCGACGTCTCGAAGATGGCCTTCGCGTAACGGAGATAGCCCTCGCGACCGAGATGGACCATCGCCGCCCACGTCGCGGCCAAGAGTCCGCCCGACCTCGAACCGTCCATGCCCGGCGAGCAGTACTTCCCGCCGGACCAGTCGGTCAGGTAGAAGTACTGGCTGTTGCGAAGCGACTGGTCAGCGAAGGCGAGCACGCTCGTACCCTTCAACGCGTAGCCGTACTTATGGGTGTCGGCCGAGATGGTGGTCACGCCCGGCACGGAGAAGTCGAAGGCCGGGATGTTGTAGCCGAGCTCGCGACCAAAGGGAAGGAGGAATCCGCCGAGGCAACCATCGACGTGCAGACCGATGTCGTGTTCGAGCGCGATCGCTCCGAGTTCGCGGATCGGGTCAACCGTGCCGTAGCCGTAGTTCGGCGCGGAGCCAATGATCGCCACGGTGTTGGCGTCGACGTTGGACGCCACCCAGTCGAGGTCGACCTGTAACGTCAGCGAATCGACCGGAGCGATCTTCATGTCGACGCCGAAGAGATGGCCGGCCTTGGAAAAGGCCGGATGCGCGGTCTCGGGTTTGATGATGTTCGCGCGAGCGATGTCCGGGTTGCCCTCGCGATACGCGAGTACCGCGTGGGCGATGGAACTCGATCCTCCCGACGTCACGAGTCCGCCCGGTCGCGAACCTTCGAGCGAGCTGGCGCCGAGCATGTCGAGGGTCATGGCGATGACCTCCGCCTCGAACTTGGTGGCGCTAGGACACATGTCGCGTTGCAGGGTGTTCACGTAGGAGAAGTTGGCGAAGGCTTCGTTCAAGAAGTCGTAGTGGTCGTGGTCGCCGCAGTACATCGTGCCCGAGCAGTGACCGCCCTCCCACACCACGTTCTCGCGCGCGGCAATTTCACCCATCATCGCTAGGATCTCGTCCTTGGCGGTACCCGATGCGGGCAACGTGCGGTGCACTTCAAACTCGTCGTTATACGGGAATCGACTCACTGCGTCTCCAGTCGCTGGCTGGGAAAAGGTTAAACGACGTGGAGCGCCCGCAGATGCGCCCAGTAACTACGAACGGACGTGGCCCGCCTCGTCGAAAATGCCCTCCAGGTCCGGTGCCCTCTCGCTGGCTTCGAAGGTGGTGATCTGCGCTTCGCGACGCAGGGTCAAACTGATGTCGTCCCACCCGTTGAGCAGCCGTTCCCTGGTCATGGGGTTGAGCGCGAAGCCCCGCTGCCACCCGGCTGCGGGTACTTCGACCATCTGCCGGTCAACGTCGACGACGACGAGGTTCGTGGGATCGGCGACGAGCATCGCCATGAGCTCTTCGACATCGTCGTGGCCCAGCTGCACGAGGACGAGTCCCTGCTTCGAGGAGTTGTTCATGAAGATATCGCCGAAGGACGGCGCGACGATCGCCTCGAAGCCGTAGTCCATGAGGGCCCAGACCGCGTGTTCGCGCGACGATCCGATCCCGAACCGCGGACCGGCGACGAGGATCCTGGCACCGACGTAGCTCTGTTGATTCAAAACGAAGTCCGGGTCGTCGCGCCACTCGCTGAAGAGGCCTCGGCCAAAGCCCGTCCGCTCCACACGCTTCAACCAGTCCGAGGGGATGATCTGATCGGTGTCGACGTCCGATCGCTCCAGCGGGACGGCGCGGCCCTCGACGACGCGAACCGGTTTCACGCGTCCAACTCATCGGGTGAGGCGAAGCGGCCCATGACGGCCGTCGCGGCCGCCACCGCGGGGGAGACGAGGTGGGTTCGCCCACCGCGGCCCTGGCGGCCTTCGAAGTTGCGATTCGACGTCGACGCGCATCGTTGTTCGGGCTTTAGTTGATCGGGGTTCATCCCGAGACACATCGAGCAGCCCGGCTCGCGCCACTCGAAGCCGGCGTCACGAAAGATCTGGTCCAGACCTTCGGATTCGGCCTGGGCCTTCACGCGGTGCGATCCGGGCACCACGAGTGCTCGGACACCGTTGGCGACCCGCCGCCCGTCGGCGAGCGCGGCGGCGGCACGTAGGTCCTCGATCCTGGAGTTGGTGCACGAACCGATGAAGACGACGTCGACGGGAATGGATCGAACGGGCGTGCCGGGCGTGAGGCCCATGTAGGCGAGCGCTCGCACGGCCGCGTCACGCTCGTCGTCGTCAGCGGCAGCGTCGGGAGAGGGAATAGTCCCGTCGAGTGCAACGACTTGCGCCGGGTTGGTTCCCCAAGTCAGCGACGGGACGATGTCGGCGGCCGCGATCACGACGTCCGCGTCGAACGGCGCGCCGTCATCGGTGACGAATGTTCGCCAACGCGCGATCGCTTCGTCGAGGGCGTCGCCCTGAGGAACGCTCGGTCGATCTCGAAGGTACGCGATCGTCGTGTCATCAACACCGATGAGACCGGCACGAGCACCGGCTTCGATACTCATATTGCAGACGGTCATGCGACCCTCCATGGAGAGGTCGCGTATGGCCTCGCCGCGATACTCGAGCACGTACCCCGATCCGCCGCCGGTGCCGAGAGTGGACACGATCGCGAGCGCGATGTCCTTCGCCGTGACGCCGGCGCGCGTGGATCCTTCAATCGTGACGGACATCGTCTTGGCGCGTTGCTGGGGGAGCGTTTGGGTCGCGAGCACGTGTTCCACTTCGCTCGTGCCAATGCCGAAGGCCAATGCGCCAAAGGCCCCGTGCGTCGAGGTGTGTGAGTCGCCGCAGACGATGGTCATGCCGGGCTGGGTGACGCCGAGTTCGGGGCCGATGATGTGGACGATGCCCTGGTTCTCGTGGCCGCGGGGAAAGACCGTGATGCCGAACTCCGCACAGTTCTCCTCGAGCGCCTCGAGTTGACGACGAGAGATTGGGTCCGTTACCGGCGTCGAAATGGGATCGGTCGGCACGTTGTGGTCGGCAGTGGCGAGGGTGCGCTCGGGACGGCGAACGACGCGCCCGTTCATCCGAAGACCTTCGAACGCCTGGGGACTGGTCACTTCGTGCACGAGGTGTAAATCGATGTACAGGAGTGTCTGGTCGGAGCCGTCGGACGTAATGAGGTGCTCTTCCCAGATCTTTTCAAAGAGGGTCCGGGCCACGAGTTAGCGAATTCCGACGATCTTGATTCGCAGGACACCGGAGGGCGCTTCGTATTCGACCTGGTCACCAACCTTGTGGCCGAGCAGCGAGGAGCCGAGCGGTGAGGTGGGCGACGCGACGAGCACGCCATCGGGCTTCTCCTCGATCGAGCCGATGAAGAACTCCTGAAGGTCCTCGTCGGCGTCACCCTCGTAGACCACCTGGACGATGGTCGCGTGTTCGACGGTGTCGGAGTTCTCGTCGCGTTCGACGATCTCGTGGTTGCGGATCACGTTGTCGATCTGGCGTATTCGCGACTCCATCTTTCCCTGGGCGTCCTTCGCGGCGTGGTAGTCGCCGTTCTCAGAGAGGTCGCCAAGCAGTCGGGCCGATTCGATGACCCGCGCGATATCCGTGCGCCCGACGGTCGTGAGGAACTGATACTCGGCTTCGAGCTTGTCCAGGGTCTCTTGGGTGATTCGGTGAATTTCGGCGGCCATTGCCTTCTCGTCTCGTGGAGAGGTACCGATTCTACCGTTGCGGCCCCAAACGGCTCCTCCTCAGTTTGCTCGTCTGCCTGCTCGGCGAGCAAAATAGAGGAAACAAGGAGACGGCTCGTGAGTAACCAACGCACCCATCGCGTGGCCGTGATCCCTGGCGACGGAATAGGGCCCGAGGTCACGAGCGCCGCTTTGGACGTCGTCGCAGCGACCGGCGTCACGTTCGAGACGAAATCCTTCGACCTGGGAGCGGCGCGTTACCTGCGTGACGGCTTCGTCCTCGACGACGACACGCTGGAGGAGCTGCGGGCCTTCGACGCAATCCTCCTCGGCGCCGTCGGACCCGCCATTGGCGACACGCGAATCCCCGGCGGTGTGCTCGAGCGCGGCCTGCTCCTGCGCCTGCGATTCGGCCTCGACCTCTACGTGAACTATCGACCCTTTCGTGGCGTCGACGGTTCCATCGCGCAAGGTTGCTCCTTCGCCATCGTGCGCGAGAACACCGAAGGCCCCTACGTCGGCGAGGGCGGGGTGCTTCGCCGCGGCACGGCCCAGGAGGTCGCGACGCAGGGCTCGGTCAACACGCGCTTCGGCGTCGAACGATGTGTCCGTTACGCCTTCGAGCGCGCGCTCGCGCTGCCCGCGCCCAAGGTGACCCTCGTCCACAAGACCAACGTGCTCACCTTCGCCGGTGACCTCTGGTCGCGCGTGGTCAACGAGGTCGCGGCCGAGTTTCCCTCGGTCGTCGTTGATTACCACCACGTCGATGCAGCGTGCATCTACTTGGTCGAGTCGCCCGAACGCTACGGGGTCATCGTGACCGACAACCTCTTCGGTGACATCTTGTCCGACCTCGCCGGGGCCGTGACCGGCGGCATTGGCTACGCCGCCAGCGCCAATCTGAATCCCGCGCGTAGCGGTGCGTCCCTCTTCGAACCGGTCCACGGTGCCGCCCACGACATCGCGGGCACCGGTCGGGCGAACCCTTTAGCGGCGGTCTCCTCGACTGTACTGATGCTCGAACACCTAGGCGAAAGCGACGCCGCACGGCGCATCGCCACAGCGGTGGCAGACTTTGACGGTGACGTCGCCGCGCTCGGCACGGCCGGCATCACGAAGAACCTAATTGAGAGGTTGTAATGGCTCCACTAACGCCCACGAAGAAGATCTGGATGGACGGCACGCTCGTCGACTGGGAGAACGCGACGACGCACGTACTGAGTCACACGCTGCACTACGGCATGGGCGCCTTCGAGGGCATTCGCGCCTACAAGACTCCCAACGGCGTGGCGATCTTTCGCCTCCGCGACCACATGGAGCGACTCCTTCGAAGTTGCAAGATCCTCATGATCGACGTTCCCTACACGCTCGACGAACTCTGCGACGCGGCGGTGGAGACCGTGCGGGTGAACGAGATGAATGACGGCTGTTACATCCGTCCCTTGATCTATCTGGGCTACGGCGAGATGGGCGTGAACCCCATGGGTGCGCCCACCAACGTGATCATTGGTGTGTGGCCGTGGGGCGCCTACCTGGGCGCCGACAGCCTCGACAAGGGCGTGAAGATGAAGATCTCGTCGTGGGCGCGCCACCACCCCAACTCAATGCCGACCGCGTCCAAGACCGTCGGCGGATACGTGAACTCGTGCCTCGCCAAGCTCGAAGCGGTGAAGGCCGGCTATGACGAAGCGATCATGCTCGGCACCGACGGGCTCATCAGTGAGTGCACCGGTGAGAACCTGTTCATCGTGCGCGACGGGCTCATCATCAGTCCGCCGCCCTCCGAAGCCGGCGCGCTTCGTGGGATCACCCAATCGAGCATCGTGAAGATTGCCAACGACCTCGGCCACGCCGTCAGTTTCGAGGCCATGCGTCGCGACGACCTCTACTTGGCTGACGAAGCCTTCCTCACCGGCACGGCCGCCGAGGTCGTGCCCATCGACTCCGTCGACGATCGCACGGTCGGTGCGGGTAAGCCCGGTCCCATCACGATGGAGATTCAGGCGACCTACTTTCAAGCGGTACGCGGTGCACGTCCCGCCTACGAGAGTTGGCTGACCAAGGTCTGATTGACGCGGTTGTAGTGTCGAGGGGTGACCCAACCAACTTTTTCACCGGTGTCGGCGGTCGGCCAAGTGCGCCCGACCATGGAGACCGCACCGGCGGAGCTCGCCCGTCCCCAGAAGCCCGGACTCTTGCGCGCGCTGCCACTGGCCGGACAAGCCGGGCGTGGCACCCAGGCGCCAGGGGAAGGGTTCGCCCTCACCATTGCCGAGCGCGAATGCGCCACGCTGGTCTTTGAGCACGAGCACGACCGCCGCGACGTGATCCTGGGCGTCGGACTGGTGGCGGCCAAACGTGCGAGCATCGTCGGTCGTGGACCCCAACTGGGCGACGTGCATGTCGCCATGGACCACTTCGCACTGCGCGGAGTACCGGTCCTCGACCACGAACTGCTCGCACCGTTCCGTGGTCTCGCGCACAGTTACGTGCTGCAGCGCCAACTCGTTGACTCGGTCAGCGACGCGTCGCTCCTCGCGCCAACGAGCGCGGACCCCGTTCTTTAGCTTCGCGAAGCAAAGGAGTGTCATGAGTTTTGGTCTCACCGAGGAGCAGCGGGCCTTTCGCGACGTGATGCGCAGCTTCGTCGACGAACAGGTTGCCCCCTACGCCGCCGAGCACGATCGCGACCAGACCTACCCGCAGGAGAGCTTTGACGCGTGCGTGAAGATGGACCTGCCGGCGTTGCAGATTCCCGAGGCCTACGGCGGTGTCGGCGCCGACATGGTGACCCAGGCCATCATGGCCGAGGAGTTGGCGCGAGGTTGCGCCTCCACGTCGGTGACGATCTTGATCTCCAAATTGGGGATGCTGCCCGTCATGAACTTCGGTTCCGAAGCACTGAAGCAGAAGTACCTGCCGCGCATCGCGTCCGGGGAGATTCAAGGCAGCTACTGCCTCTCCGAGGCGGACGCCGGTTCCGACGTGGCGTCAATGCGCACTCGCGCCGTTCGAGACGGCGACGACTACATCTTGAATGGTTCGAAGTACTGGATCACCAACGCCGGCGTCTCGGACACGTACACGGTGTTCGCGAGCACCGATCCGACGGCCCGTACGCACGGCATCACGTGCTTCCTGGTCGAGAAGGGACCGGGCGTTGAATTTCCGAAGCACGAGGACAAGATGGGACTTCGTGCCTCACCGACGGGCGAGGTGGTCCTCAACGATGTCCGCGTTCCTGCCGCGAACCGCATCGGCAACGAGGGAGAAGGCTTCCTCATCGCAATGCACACGCTGGACCGTTCGCGCCCGACCATCGGGGCCCAGGCCGTGGGTATCGCGCAAGCGGCCATCGATTACGCCGCCAGTTACATGAAGGGTCGAAAGGCGTTTGGCAAGCCCATCGCCGATCTCCAGGGACTGCGCTTCATGATTGCCGACATGGCGATCCGGACCGAGGCCGCGCGCGCCCTGGTGTACCGAGCGTGCGCGACGATCGACGCCGGCGACCCCGACGGCAACCTCTCGTACCTCGGCGCTGCCGCAAAGTCGTTCGCCTCCGATACCGCGATGAGCGTCGCGACGGACGCCGTGCAGCTGCTCGGTGGCTACGGCTTCACCAAGGATTTCCCGGTCGAGCGATTCATGCGCGACGCCAAGATCACCCAGATCTACGAGGGAACCAATCAGATTCAACGAGTGGTCATCGCCAAGCACCTGCTGAAGTAGTGCCGCCTGAGGATAGTTACGCCGTTTGTCAGACCGTATTTGCGTTCGACCACTACGTCATCGCGACGGCGCGAGAATGGCACGGGCTTCGGCATTGAGAGAAGGTTACGGTGTGGACGTGACCGATATGAAGGCGTACGCGCGAGTGTGGGTGATTGCAGGATTTGCTATGACGGCGTTGGGCGGCATTGTCGATTTGGTTCAACTCGTCAGTCGCGACTATCTGAGCGAGGGTTTCCGAGCTGACATCCAACTGATTGCGATTCCGCTGGGGTCATTGGCTGCCCTGTGGGCGTGGTTGATGTTGACCAAGATTGCAACGTTGGTCTCCGATCACGATGCACTTTTCAAAAGTGCCTTCATGGCATTGACGCTGGAGTCGCTATGTCTCTGTGCGACCTATTTCACCATTCTCTGGTCCGTGCCCTCGTTCAGCGAATTCAGTTGGCAATTCTGGTTAGAGGGCTTAGGTTCGCTCGTGACAGCGGTCGGCTTCTACTTGATGGCCATTGCATTTTCGAACAGAATTGAGCATTACGTCGACGCGGAGACGTAAGGAACTCTCGCGGCGCGAGTTCAACCGGTCACCAACGCATGTCGCGACTCGCCATCGGATGTCAGGGACGTGATATCTCCCTACGGCGCATAAAAACACTCGACGATGACCTTGACAGTCTGCCCGGCAACCACCTTGAACGGCAGTCCTCCTTTCGCGCGACAGGTGTCGCGCCAGGAGGGCGGACCTCCGAATGCCGAATAGGTGCCCGAGGGGAGCTTGAGGGTGAAGTGGCCAGATGCTCCCACCTTGATGGCTCTCGACGTTCCGTGTGCCGGCTTGAAGACAACGCGTCCTGACGAAGGGCGTCCCGCAGGAGGGGCATTCGACGTTCCGCCATAGATTCTGATGGATCCAGTGACTTGACCAATGCGCGTGGAGGCGCCGACTGAGTCACCGACGCCAACGCTCAAGAGAACGACGACGGCCACTGACGCACATCCGCGCAAGAAGATTTGGAAGTGCCCAACTCTCATGAATTCGTTCTACTACTGCGCGGTTCGACGTTCTGGGCGCCAACGACGCCAACGGGTCGCTCTGGACCGCCGCACTGAGCATCAGAATCAAGAGGATGCTCCGTGCACTGAGAGATGCGGGACCGTAGTAATCAGACGTGGCGGGCGGACATGAAAGGTTGGGAGGCAGCCATTATGCGATTCGCAACCTCGAACGCCCTTCGCGCGATGGCGTCGCTCCTCCTTTTCGTTTCAATCGTTGCTGGTGCCACCCTGTCGAGTGCCGCGACGAACGACGTGCCCGTCGTCTACGGCGGACTCGAGATTATGGTCCCGACGTATTGGGTCGTGTTTGACGGTGACGTATCGGGCTGTGCCCCCGCCCAAGTCATGGTGCTCGTCAATGGAGCGACAGAAGACTGTCAGGGCAACACCGAGCCGAAGGGACTCGTGACCTTCGGTCGCGAGACGCTGGCGCTGCCAATGACCGGTCGAATGCTGGTGCACGGACTGAGCATGCGCACCTCGGGACTTCAAGGTACGTGCGGAGGTCGTGTTTTCAGCATCGCGAAGTTCAACACGCAACTGGTGCTCTGTGGCGCGGCAGACTTGAATCGCACGATCGCGGACTCGATTCGAGCGGCCCCACGGGTGGCGGTCACGGCGAAAGGAGCGCTCCTAACGACACCCGCGACGTGGCGCTGGAGCACCTTCGATGGGTTGCGCTTCGCGACCCCGTCGACGTGGCCCGTCAACCGGCCCGTTGACATCGGATGTCCGTGGATCAACGCCTACGCCAGCAGGTCGACGCTCGAGTTGATCCAGCCGGGCGAAAATGACGCGAGTTGTCCTGGTCCGATGAGTGCGCACTCGGATGCGGACGCCCTCGTCATTGGGGGCCGCCCCTTCCAGCGTGTTCGGCCAGTTCAGCACGTGCGCATCAATGGGGTGCAGTTCACGGTGTTCCGCGACGCCTACGCCGACGCCAGCGGTGTACTTGATCTACGCGCGAAAACACGTACTGGTTCGACGTTCGTGCGTCTGACGTTCAAGGAGCGCGATAGTGGCAAGGTCGATCGCGAGATACTCGACTCCATGCATCTCATCTAGGTCCGCCAAATGCACATTCGACACGCAAGGCGTGCCCACCATCCCTACGGACACTGACGCTTGCGACCGTGGCGTGCAACCGTCGTCGAGATGCGAGAGACTGCAGTGAGTCGATTCAGACGTCGGTCGTGTCGGTGACGGGTGAAGGTGATGGGAAAGATGACGAGACGAAGGGCGGAGATCTACGCCCTCCTCGCCGTTGTCGTCGTGGCGAGTGCTCTGGCGTCGCACACGTGGCGCGGGTCGCCGGGAGCAGACGCCAGTGCGTCAACGACATCAAATGGCTTCTACCTCGCGATCGGCGGTTCGTCATCGCTGGGATTCCAACCGACGGGCATCCCCGCGCACAACGGGAAGAGAACGGATACCGGTTACGCCAACGACGTCGAAGCTGCGGAAGCAAAGAAGGGCACGTCACTGACACTTCGACAAGTGGGCTGTCCGGGAGAGCGAGCATCAACGATGATCCTCGCTCACGACGCCTGCTACAAGGGCGTCGGCGGTCAAATGACGGCGTCGCTCAACTATCTGAAGGCCAAATTCAACGAGAAGGGCCTGGTAACCATCGACCTCGGATTCAATGACGTGCGAGCGTGCCTGCTGGGTGGTCTGGTTGACGAGTCGTGCGCCAATCAAGGTCTCGAGGCCGTTCGCCGGGACATGCCGGCCGTTGTTCGTCGACTCAAGGCCGCGGCCGGACCCAAGATGAAGTTCGTCGGACTCCTCTACGAGGACCCCTTTCTCGCGGACTATCTCTATCCGGGGAACGGGATCAACGACGCGAATCTGTCACTGCAGGTCATGGCGAAATTGAACGCGTCACTCATGACGATTTATCGCAGCAACGGCGTCACGATGGTGAACGTGCCTGGCGCTTTCAAGACCAACGAAACGAATATGGTCTCGCTGAAAGGCGTCGCAACGGTGCCCCAGAACGTGGCGTCGGCGTGCACGCTTACCTGGATGTGTACGAAGCCGCCCTTTGGACCCGACGACCATCCGAACAATGCTGGCTATCGGGTCATTGCCGTGGCCATTGAAGGAGTGCTGCCAACGTCGTGGTAGCTGCTTAGCTCGACAGTGCGTGACCGGATCGAAATGCTCCGTTCACAATGCGCCGAGCCCCACGATCGCACCACGCGAGAAACACGTGGCGAAATGCTCGTCAAAAACTTCTAGGGATTTTCTAAGACGATTCATGTCTGTCGTTTATGAACGCATCGGTAAGGTCGCTTTACCGAAAGTGGATGCGGACTGAGACAGATGGTGGTCACGCATGCTGGACATGACTGGTCGTGGACCCTATGAGTATCAACTTCTTGGAATTGCCTTATCGCACCCCCAAACCGCGTCACAACGGCGTCACCATGGTGATCGACAACGGAATGCCGTTGGGCCACTTCACCGACGTCGTCACGAGTTCGGGTGCCTACATTGACTTCATGAAATTCGGGTGGGGCACCTCAGTGGTGCACCCGCAAATGGATGCGAAGATTCACGTGCTTCGTGACGCGGGCATCGATTTCTATTTCGGTGGAACACTTTTTGAGAAATATCTCGTGCAGAATCGATTCGAAGAGTTCCGTTCCATGTGTCAGCACTACGATGCCAAGTACGTAGAAGTGTCCAACGGATCGATTGACATGAGTGACGTCCAAAAGTCTGCCTACGTCGCCAAGTTGAGCGATGACTTCGAGGTCATTTCCGAAGTGGGTTCAAAGGACTCAGTGACGTCCGAGAACATGGCACCCAATGAGTGGATCTCCTCGGTCCGGGACGACCTGGACGCCGGCGCGGTCCTCGTGACGCTCGAAACCCGCGAAAGCGGACACGGTGGCATCTGCCGAGCGAATGGTGAACTGCGTTTCGGCCTCATCGAGGAGATTCTCTCCTGCGGCCTCAGTGCTGACCAACTGCTCTTTGAGGCGCCCACGATGGAGTTGCAGAGTTATTTCATTCGTCGCATCGGCACCAATGTCAACCTCGGTAATATCGCCGCGAACGATACCATCAGCCTCGAGACGATTCGACTCGGCCTTCGCAGCGAGACACTCCACTCGTTCGAACCTTCCGAGATTGACGAGTCGGCCAGACTTCGCGCATGAGAGAGAGCCGCGACGTCTTTCATCTCGCCATCCCGGTGTACGACCTCGACGAAACCGTCGGGTTCTACGTAACGAAACTGGGCTGCAAACTCGCACGACGTTACGACGATCGTGTCACCTTGGATTTTTTCGGTGACCAGTTGGTGTGCCACCTCACTGAAGCACCAACGGTGGTGCCGATGATCGAAGAACTCGAAATGTACCCGCGCCACTTCGGCGTTACCTTCCGCGAGGAAGGGGACTTCAACGCGCTATACCAATTGTGCCGTCAACGAGACGTTCCCTTCTTCAGCGACGTCTCCGAGCGTTTCAAAGGAATGGTGGAAGTCCATCGGACTTTCGTTCTCGCTGACCCGTCGACGAACCTCCTGGAGTTCAAGTACTACCCCGACCCGCGCATGATGTACTGATCGAACACGATGTCGATTCACGTACGGCACCGTGCAGTTTCCACTTCCATATTCACTGGCTCTGGTCCGTCACGGTGCGAAGTCGCGCCCTCTGGGAGTCGTTCCGGCCCCCTCAACACGACGTGCCGGGCCACTTCGTAGCTACGCGAAGGACGACGGAGCGACAAGCGTCACGACGTATTGACTAGCGGGTGCCGGCGTCCAAGTCGATCGGCCAGACGCTGCAGTTCGAAACCCTGTCCCACACGAGGTCTTGCATGACGAGTCCTTCGCAGTAGGCGCGGAGCGCTCGTATCGTCCCACCGTGGGTCACGAGGAGTAGTCGATCTCGGCCGGCCGCACGCAGTGCGTCAACGAACGTCGCGCAGCGTTCGTAGAGGTCGTCGAGGGACTCGCCGCCTTCGGGGCGGGCCGACGAGTCGACGACCCGACCGTCCTTAACTCCCGACGCTGACGAGGGCAGTTCGGCGAGGGGACGTCCTTCGTAGACGCCGTAGCAACGCTCACGAAGCGCCGGCGCGACGGCGACCTCCAGCCCAAGGGCGTCATCGACAATGGCGGCCGTCTCTCGGGCACGAGTGAGGTCACTGGTGACAATCCATTGGAAGGAGTAGCCGCGCAGGGTCTCGGCGACGGCACCGGCCTGGGCTCGACCTTCCGGACTCAAACGAGCATCGTCCAGTTGACCCTGCACGATCTCTCGTTCGTTCCACGTGCTCTCACCGTGGCGAAGGAGGACGACGCGAGCTTTCGCGTGGCGTTGATCAGGCATGACAAATGCTACTGATGACGAGTGGTCGGTCCGTTAGAGGCCAGGCGGTATGACAGCGTCAATGGCCTCGGCGATCTCGAGGTACCCGGCGTTATCGGGGTGTATGTTCGCCTTCTTACCGTTGCGAGGACACATCCACGTGAGTTCGCAGACCCGTGCCACCGCACCCGTTACGCGACCGACACCGGGCAGGTTCACCGATCCATCTGGGTAGAGGCTGAACTGCTTCGCGACGTCGGCCATTGGCATGGCGTCGTTCGCGTAGATGTCGCCGAGCGTGGTGTTAAGCGATCGAATCATCGACGCGCTCCGGTCAGCGAACAGGCGCCCACGTACACCCTTCACTTCGTCGGCGAGATAGGGGTTGTAGTGCCCCACACCAATGAACGTTGTATTGGGCCCCGCTGCCGCGCGAAGATCGGTCAGGATTTCGGGCAGTTGTTGTTGGAGGAGGCCCAACTTCGCGGCCACGCACGTCGAATCGATCGACGGGGCGTGTAAGCAGCCCAGGAGGTCGTTGAATCCGAGGTCGATGGTCACGAGGCCGGTTTCATCGTGGTGCACGCTCAAGAACGCGATCGCTTCGGCGAGTTGTGAGTCGGGGGAGACGTAGCATTTATCCCCACCCACGAGCATCGCGGCGGTCGTCTCGCCTGAGCAGCCAATCTCGGTCAGTTGCAACGTCACGCCCTTGAGGGCTTCGATCGATACGAGGTCATTGGAATAGCCGCGGTCGGTGCGCTGGTTGTGCGTTGCGGTGGCGTCGGGTTGCACTCCGAGGGACGCCGATCCACCAATATCGAGGTAGAAGGCAGCCGACGTCGGCAACGACGAGGCACCCGCGAGCGGAGCGCGCGACGCGATGACCACGGCGAACAGGGCGAACACGAGTACCAGCACAACCACAGTGGCCACACTTCGGACTCTGCACACTCTGGTGGTCAAGGTCGCTCCGTTGAATCGATGGAAGGCGACGGCGTCGCGCGGGAAATGGCCGTCCAGCTGCGAGCGTCCGAAACAAGGATAGTGCCCAAAGTCCAACGCGAAATCTAGGTTTTATGAAGAGTTCATTGCACGTCGCGAGGCGCGAGGCCATCAATGTCGAGCGACGAAGAACGCGAATGACGTCGTCACTTCGACGTTGCCGCGACGTACCAGATCGTCGGATCCGCAAGAGTCGCGTGGTCGCCGATTTGTGAGGCGTTCCTCCTCGTGGGACGATAGAACCTCGTACACGATCGCTCAAAGCGGGTAGCCATGTCTTCGAACATCAGTAGCGCCACGGATATCGCACGTCGCGCCCTCTTGAAAATCGATGAATCAACGGTCTTGGCGATGGTCGACGGTCTGGACTTGCGCGGCCACACCAAGATCAGTGCCGTCGTTGGGATGCCGCTGCGGACACTCCAGCAGCGGCGCGACGTCACCACCTTCGCCGCGACCGCGCCCATCGCGGCGGTCCACGCACTCCTTGAGTTACTGGCCATGGCGCCCCTCGAGAAGGTGATCGAAGCGTTGGGAGATCACGCTGACGCACCGGGCTTCGACCAACTCGTCGTCGCTGTTGACGCCGTCCAAGCGCAGGGTGCCGACGTGAACGACGTCGTCGCCGTCCTATGTTTCGCGGTCGCCGAAGGGTTCCCCGCAGCGCCTCACTGTCGACGACTGCTCGACGAACGACCAGAACTCCTCTTGCCGGACCTTCCCGAAGCGGTCGTCTCGTCGACGCTGCTTTCACCCAAGGAGATCGATCCCGAAGTGCGCGAGGCTCGGCGACGACGGCGAGAAGAGGAGAAGAAGCGCAAGCGTGGTCCAGTCTCGGCGCGACCGCCTCGACCTTCGAAAACGAAGCCGTCCGTTGCGAAGCCAATAGTCACGAAAGCGATGCCCAGCGGCGATGACGTTGACAACGAGCCAGTTCGTCGCCGACAACTACTGACGCCCGCTGAGAGCGAGCGATTCAATCCCGATCATCCCCTGGCGGGAGCCGTGGTGATCGTCGACGTGCCGTTCGACGCCATCGATCCACTCGCGCCGGAACAGAAATCCAAGGAGCGTCCGGCGGTCGTCGTTGCCGCGAACGACGACGCCATGCTGGTTCGTCCCGTGTACTCCAGCGACACCCCCACGAGAACGGTGCTCTCGGCGTGGCGTCGGCTGGGCCTCGACCACGTCTGTTATGTCGACGATGCCCGGGTCGTGCTGACGCTCAGCTCTGCGGGGTCACTCGAACGTGTCGGTCGTCTGTCTGATGACGAGTGGAACGCGCTCTTCTAGTCTGGCGAACGATCAGCACGACTCCTGCGAGCGCCAACACGACACCGGCGATCTGCACGCCGAGCGATCCACTGTGCGACTCCTGACCGAGCAGCAGTCGTTCGTCGAGGGTGCGCACTATGCCCCACACGATCATTGCGAGCCCCGTGATCACACCCGCGACGCGAGTGAGGGCGCGACGCTCGAGACCAATGAGGCCGAGCCACAAGAGAGCGTCCTCGGCACCTTGAATGAGGGGAACCGGGACCCGCGCGCCAACCTGACCGTGGTAGTGCATTCCGAACCATTGATGCGTGAGGTGGCCACCACCATTGACCATGAACTGGGGACCGAGGACCCGGCCGAGTGCCCAGCCGGCAACGAGAGCTGGCACCAAGGCATCGGTGAAGCGTGCGAGCGAACTCCCGGGCCACCAGCGGCGTTGGAGGAACAGGCCGATGCAGAGCGCGAGCGCAATCCCGCCGAAACTCGCGAGTCCGCCCTGCCACACGGCGATCCAGCGCGACGGGTGACCGGAGTAGTAGCCCCAATTGGTCGCGATGTTGGCGGCCCGAGCGCCCACGAGACCGGCCACAATCAGGGCGAAGGCGAACTTCGCGAACGGAGCGACGTCGATGTCGGCCCTCGTGAGTCGCCGTCGCGCGTAGAGATAACAGACGTAGGCGGCGATCGCGAGTCCGAAACCGTAGACATGAAAGACGAGTGGACCGAGGTGAAACGAAGTGGGAACGCCGGACACGGCTAGCCCCGCGGGCGGCCCAAACCAAAGAATCCGTAACCGAGTCGAACCGGGACGATGTGCACCTGGGTGCCGGTCATCTCAGCCTCGATCATCTTGCCGTCACCGACGTACATGGCCACGTGGTCGTCACCGTCGTAACCGTAGAACAAGAGATCGCCCGGCTCGATGTCAGCGAGGGGCACCCGCTCGGTGTCCGCGTACTGAGCCCCGGAGTAGTGCGGGAAGTCGATGCCGGCCGCTTCGTAGGCGAGCATGATGAGACCTGAGCAGTCGACGCCGGAGCGACTGGCGCCGCCCCAGCTGTACCAGACGCCGATATAGGACTCGGCGGCGTCGATGGCGATGTTCGCCTTCGAATCCGGCGGCGGATTCGTCATCCCGTCAGTGAGCGTGGCGGAGTTGAACTGGGTCACGGTCGCCGCATTGGCCGCCGCTTGGGCCTGAGCGATGTAGGTGGCGATGGAGCCCTTCACTTCGCTGAGCGAGTGGTTGAGCGAGGCCTGATACACGTTGGCGGAGTGGAAGGACGCCGCGGCGGCGCGGGCCAGGTTCGTCGCCTTCCCCACTTCGTTCGCCAGAATGCTTCGCTCCTGCGTGAGTTCAATTCGGTAGCTCTTGAGGTTCGAGATCGTGGAAGTGATATTGCCTTCGGCCAGTTGGCTATAGACGTTCGTCGAGCCGATCTTGGATGCGCTGTCGGCGAAGAGAGGATTGTTGCCCGCGGCCGAGCCGTTCGTCACGTACGCGAAGACGGCGTCCGCCGCCAACTCTTTCGCGCTCTTCTTCACGTTGGACTTGATGGTGGCTACTTCGGCCTTGGTGTTCTTGATCTCGAAGGTGATCTTGTGCAGTTTCACCTGGGCGAGGTCGTACTTCTGACCCAAGAAGTCGACCTTGGAGGAGATCCGGTTGATCTGCTTCAGTAGTTGATTCGCTCGGGCGCGATCGTTGCCGAGGACCGATGCCGTCGCGGGACGTGACGAAAAAGTTACAGTGCCAAAACACACTGCAACCACAGCCAAAATGGAAAACATCCACCGTCGGTGCGCGAGTTCCCTTGCTGGCCGCAGCGTCGGAGGCGCCATGCGCACGACGTCAGTCACGGGACAAGGCTACCGGTTCGGGCCAGCGGTGTGCAGGGCCGAGCGCCTAAGAACTTCTGTAGTACCTGATCAAGGACGTGAACTCCGCACGCAGCGAATGTAATCGTGGCGCGTCATCGGACACATTGTGCGTCGAGAATAGGCTCGGCGCATGTCACATCGCTCTCGCTCACTCCCGCGTCGTTCCTGTCTTTCCACGCCCGGTTCGTCGAGTCGTTTCCTCGCGAAGGCGCCGACGGCGACGGCCGACTTCTCATTCCTCGACCTCGAGGACTCGGTCGCGCCCAATGAGAAGGTCGCCGCCCGCGCCAAAGTCGTCGACGCCATCACGAACCTTCCCTGGGACGAGCGGGTGCTGTGCGTACGAGTGAACGCGTGGGATACGCCCTGGACCTACGGCGACGTGATCGACGTGGTGGGCAACGCCGGCCCGCGCCTCGATGAGGTCATGCTGCCCAAGGTCCAACGCGCGAGTGACGTCGTCGCCCTCGACCTACTGCTCTCCCAGGTCGAGCGCAACGCCGGGCTCGAGCCCGGCCACATTGGCATCGAGGCCCAGATCGAGACGGCCCAGGGCCTCATCAACGTGGAAGAGATCTGCGCCTCGTCGCCTCGCCTCGAATCCATAGTCTTCGGGCCGGCCGACTTCGCGGCGTCCATTGGCATGCCGGTCACCACGATCGACGAGACAATTCACGACGGACCGTCCAACCCCTTCAGTTACGTCTTCGCCAAGATCTTGATGGCCGGTCGGGCGAACGGCCTGCACGTCATCGACGGACCGTTTCTGAAGGTTCGCGACCTCGACGCCCTTCGCTTCGCCGCCGGTATCTCCGCGTCGTACGGCTTCGACGGAAAATGGGCGCTCACCCCCGATCAGGCGGTGGTCCTCAATGAGGTCTACTCCCCGAGTCAAGAGCTCTTCGACAAGTCCTACGACATCCTCGACGCGTATCGCAACGCGACGGAGAGGGACCACACCGGCGCGGTGATGTTCGGCGACGAGATGATCGACGAGGCGTCGGCGAAAATCGCGAACTCGTTCGTCGCGCGCGGAGCGCGATCAGGGATGAAGCGCACGACGCAATAAAAGATTTTTAATAGGACTTATTCCTATTAAGGTGGGGTGATGGCTACCGCCTTCGCGCCAGGCTCGACCAGACGCAGTCGAGTTCGCGCCTCGTTCTCACTCAGTGAATGGCGTCGCCTCTACGCCATGTTTGGCTTCATCGCTCTCCTGCACGTGGTCGGCGGGACGTTGATCATCATCGCGTCGATGCACCACTACAGCATTGGCACCAAGAGTGTGTTCGGCATCGGTACCGGAGTCCTCGCGTACTCGCTCGGCATGCGCCACGCCTTCGACGCCGACCACATCGCGGCGATTGACAACACCACGAGAAAGTTCATGGCCGAAGGAAAGCGTCCGATGTCCGTCGGCTTCTTCTTCTCACTCGGTCACTCGACGATCGTGGTCTGCCTGACGGTCCTGTTGGGACTCGGGGCCCGAGCGCTTGGATCCCAGGTGCGCAACAACAACTCTCCCCTGCACCACTACGGCACGTTGATCGGCACCGTGGTGTCGGGAAGTTTCCTCTACCTGATCGCGATCTTGAACCTCGTCATCCTCTGGGGCATCGTGCGGCTGTTCATTCAGATGCGCCAAGGACGCTTCGATGACTCGGAGTTGGAGAAGCACCTCAACTCGCGCGGTTTCATGATGCGATTCTTTGGCCCGCTCGCTCGCTCGATCGATGAACCTTGGAAGATGTACCCGCTGGGCGTTCTCTTCGGACTTGGTTTCGATACAGCGACCGAGGTCGCGTTCCTGGTACTGACGGGCACGGTCGTCGCGGGCGGACTGCCGTTCTGGGCGTTGCTCAGTTTGCCAATCCTCTTCGCGGCGGGCATGAGTCTTCTCGACACGATCGACGGCTCGTTCATGAACTTCGCCTACGGCTGGGCCTTCTCCAAGCCGGTGCGCAAGGTCTATTACAACATCGCGATCACCGGGTTGAGCATCTTCGTCGCGTTCTACATCGGGACGCTCGAACTCCTGCAGGTCCTCCAGAGCCAGTTGAAACTGCACGGTGGCATTTGGAACTACGCGGCCGGGTTCTCCATCAACGGGGCCGGCATCGTCATCGTTGGTATCTTCGTGGCGACCTGGACGTTCGCGCTGCTCTACTGGAAATACGGCCGCGTGGAGGAGCGCTGGGAGCGTGCGGCTCTAAAGGCCCAACAGGCCCGCGGCGAGACGCTCGACTTGCACTCGGCGGGCATCACCCTCGGTGACGTCCACAAGCCCTTCACCATCGACGGCGAGTAGAACTACTTCGCGCCTTCGAGCAGTCGACGCGCGATCACTTTCAGGCAGAGCGTCTCGTCGGCGCCCTCGAAGATTGACAGGACTCGCGCGTCAACGAAGTAGCGACTAACCGGGTATTCCTCGGCGTATCCCATCCCGCCGTGTATCTGCATCGCCTCACGGGTCACCCACTCCGCGGCCCGACAGACGTAGGCCTTGGCCATGGAGGCTTCGAGCCCGCCGTCGCCGCGTCCCATCTGTCGCGCGACCTCGAGGGCGAACTGGCGCGAACACTGGATGATCGCGGCCATGGTGCCCAGCTTCACGCGGGTCAGTTCGTAGTTCAGAATCGGTTCACCGAACACGACGCGATGGCGCGCGTACTCGAGGGCCGCTTCGTACGCGGCCTGCATCACCCCGATGGCGCGCGCGGCGGTCTGGATTCGGCCGTTCTCGAATCCGGACATCTGGAAATAGAAACCACGTCCGAGCCCCTCGTCGCCTCCGACGAGGTCGCGGTCGGGGACGAACCAGTGGTCGAAGCTGAGTTCGTACGAGTGCATGCCGCGATAGCCAATGGTGTCGATCGGTCGGCCCTCGAGGCGACCGCTACCGTGGTCTGGCCCTTCATGCGCTCCCTGGACCAGCAGGAATCCCTCGCCGTCGCCCCGGTGCTTCTCGACGAGGAACAACGACAGTCCGCGATGGGCCGAGGTTCGATCGGGGTCGGTTCTCGCGAGCAACATCAAGACGTCGGCGCGCGCGGCGAACGTACACCAGGTCTTGGTGCCGTTGAGCAGCCAACCTCCGTCGGTCTTGGTCGCCGTGGTCGTGACGCCCGCGACGTCACTGCCAAAATCAGGTTCGGTGACGGCGACCGCCGCCAACGTCGCACCGGACGCGAGGCGCGGCAGCCACCGTTCCTTCTGCTCCTGGGTGCCGCCGCTCACCAAGGCCCGCGTCAGGATCTCCGGGCGGGTGATCAACGAACCGCCGATGCCGAGCGCGCCCCACGAGAGTTCTTCGGTCGCCACGACCATGCCGAGGTACTCAGATTCGCCGCCGGTCGCGAAGCCGCCGAACTCCTCGGGCACCGAGAGCCCGAAGCCGCCGAGCTCGGCCAGTCCACTGATGATCGATTCGGGGATGTCGGTGTTGTCGCGGTGGACGTGTTCGGCGTGGGGACGAACCTGTTCGAGTGCGAAGCGGTGAAAGGTGTGGGCGACCATCTCGAAGTCGTCGCCGAGGCGTCGCAGTCCCGGTGCCTCGGCGAGGGTGGCCACGAAGGATGGATCGCGGTAGGTCGCGACGAAGGCGGCGAACGGTGTGAACCACCCGTCGCCCACGCCCCAGGCCCCTTCGCGACCAAGGACGCGCGCCGCGAGGTCACTCAGGGCACTCGCGAGGAAGGCCGCGACGAGCGCGGACTCGTCGGGGCCCGTCTGCGCATAACCGAGACAGGCCTGCGCCGTGGCGACGGCGCTGGCCGCGTGGGCCAGGTCGTAGGCGAGGCTCTGATTGGCGTCGACGCCACCGCGTTGCGCGAGTTGGGCGATTCCTCCATCGATGACCGAGCGCGCTCCAGCGACGAGTTCGGCGGCGTGGGCGGTATCGAGGGGAGGGGTGGACATACGTGAAATTTATCGGCTGGGGAGGGTCGCGCCGAGCGCCCGTAGTCTGAAGGGGTGGACGTGACAATGCTCTTGGCGGATTCGGCGCAAGTGGCCGACGGGAAGCTGTACATCTTGGGTGGCGGATGGTCAGTGACCGGACCGGACCCGACACCTTCGGCGGTGGCGATGAAGGTCATGGTGGACTGGCACGAATTCAATTCCAATCACCATTGGGAACTCTTCCTCGAGGACGCCGACGGCCAACCAGTCAGTTTCGACACGCCCGACGGCCCCCAGGCCATTGAAGTCCGTGGCGATTTCTCCGCGACCGCGCCCGACGGCGTGCCAGTCGGCACCCCCGTCGACGTGCCCATCGCCGTCAACTTCGGTCCCATCCCTCTCCAGAACGGCAGCCGCTTCACGTGGCGCATGGTCATCGACGGCGACTCACTGCCCGGCGCCACGGTCTCCTTCACCACCCGACCGATGGCCGAAGTCGTCGAAGAGGCGTAAGACGCGGATCGCTCGACGTTGTAGGGGAGACTTAAGTCCATGAGCACCTTTGACCGCCCGTTCGGTCGCTACTTCGAAGAGTTCGAGGTCGGCGACGTCTACCAGCACTGGCCCGGCAAGACCATCACCGAAGCCGACGACCATCTCTTTTGCATGTTGACGATGAACCATCATCCCCTGCACACCAACGCCTGGTTCGCGCAGCACGAGACCGTGCACGGACGCAACGTCGTCGTTGGCAACTTGGTGTACTCCCTCGTCCTGGGGATGAGCGTGCCCGACGTCTCGGGTTCGGCGATCGCGAACCTAGAAGTCGAGACGCTGATCCATCGCAACCCGACCTTCCATGGTGACACCATCTACGCCGAGACCCGAGTCCTCTCCGCGACGCCCTCGTCGTCGAAGGACGACCGTGGCATCGTGGTCGTCGAGACGAAGGGATTCAATCAGGACGGGCTCGAGGTCTGTTACTTCCGCCGCAAGGTGATGGTCTGGAAACGCGAGTTCGCGCCAGTGCGACGGCGCCCCTACGGTGACGACGTCTGGGAGTAGCGACTACGCCGCGTTTCGACGCGTGCTTCGTCGTGCCGCGCCTGCTCTCGCTCGCGATCTCCCGTGGATCGCCCATGACGATCCGTGGGCCGTGTTGGTGAGTGAATTCATGCTCCAACAGACCCAGACGTCGCGGGTCGTGGGACCGTGGCGATCCTTCCTCGACGCCTACCCGACGCCCAAGGACTGTGCCGACGCCTCGCTCGCGAGCGTCCTGCGACGCTGGAGCGGTCTGGGCTACCACCGTCGGGCGAAGGCCCTGCACGACGCCGCTCGAATCATCCGTGACGAGTTCAACGGCGAGGTGCCCAGCGACGTCGCCGACCTGTTGCGCCTTCCCGGCGTGGGTGCGTACACGTCGCGCGCGGTCGCCTCTTTCGCCTACGCCAAGCCCGTCGCGGTGCTGGACACGAACGTGGGGCGGGTACTGGCACGGGCGCTCGAAAACCGCACACTTCGTTCGAGCGAAGCGCGCGACGCCGCGCAGGCGCTGCTGCCGCGTCGAGACTCGGCTGCGTTCAACCAAGCCATGTTGGACCTGGGCGCCCAGTTTTGCCGGGCGTCGCCACGATGTGACGACTGCCCGGTCGCGCGGGTCTGTCGTTGGCATCTCGAGGGCGGTCTCGACCCGGCGCCCCAGAGCGCAGCCGTCTCACGACCACAGTCGGCCTTCGCCGGTTCTACTCGCCAGGCACGCGGCCGTGTTCTGGCGGCACTTCGAGAGCAGCCCCTATCGAGCACGCAGCTCCTCGCGCGACTGGGCGACGTCGGTGACGAGCGAACGGCGATGGTCATCGCGTCGCTGGTGCGCGACGGGCTGGTGGAACGAACCGGCCGCCTGATTCACCTGTCGCGTGACTGAGCCGCTCTCATCGCGTCAAGGTGTCGGCGGCCTCGTTAGTGTCAGCGAGGTGAGTTCGCTCGACATCGCCCATTTCAGAGAGGTGCTGGGGCACTTCGTCACGGGCGTGGTCGTCATCACGGCGGCGACGCCCGACGGCCCCGTCGGCTTCACGTGCCAGACCTTCGGGGCGCTCTCGTTGGAGCCGACGCTGATTTCGTTCTCGGCGCGAACCCTCAGTAATTCCTGGCCCCGAGTTAGAGACGTGGGCACCGTTGGCGTGAACATCCTCAGCTCGGACCAGGAGGCGGTGGCGCGAGTCTTCGCCACGACCGGCGTCGACAAGTTCGACGGAGTCGGTTGGTCGCCCGGACCGAATTCGGCCCCCCTGATCGGTGGGGCCTTGGCGCACCTCGAGGGAGGGATCGCCTTCGTGAGCGCCCAGGGGGACCACGACATCGTCGTGGTGAAGGTGGACTACGTCGCGAGTCACTCGGGCACCCCACTCGTCTTCTATCGCGGGGGATTCACCGCACTCGACTGAATCGCCGGGTCACTACGATGCGTCCGTGAGCCTCATCACACTTTCTTCTCGTCCGACGAGAGTTTCGTGACGCTCCTTCTCAAGATCGCCGTGCTGATCGTGGTGGTGCTCGTAGTCGCGGTGGCCACGCTGCGCATTCGAAAACTCCGTCGAGACGAAATACGGGAGCTCTCCCGACCGGTCGAGCGACGACTCATGAGTCCGCCCCCGTCGCCCTACGCACCGTCGAAAGGATTTCGTCTGCTCGACGGCCCCATCGAGGAGCAGCATCGCCCCCAACCGGCCCGGCCCCGGCTCGAGACCGATCGCGACTACGTGTTCAGCGAAACCCAGATGCCCGGTGACGAGTCGGTCCTTCCTTCGTACCTCCGACACAATGAAAAGTGGGCTCTCTCAAAGTCCGCGCGTCGCTCCGCCAACACGGGCGGACTGCGTGTCGCCATCATCGCGATCGTCGTCGTCGTACTTCTCGGTGCCGTGGGACTGTTCTGGCAACATCACAAGTCGCCCGGCACGACGCCGCCCACGACCACGACGACAACGAAGCACACGACGAGCAGTCCGGCGTCGAGCGTCCCCTCGTCGTTCACGCTCGCGTCGCCGCGGGTGTGGTCAGACGTAGTGATTTAAACGGCGCCGATTTCGTTGAGCGTCCACGCGAGCACCTGCGCTTCGTCGCGCCACGCGTCGTAGCGACCGGACGGTCCACCGTGGCCGGTACCCATCTCGGTCTTCAGGTAGGCGACGTTGTCGGGACTCTCGTCGCGTAGTTTGAGCACCCACTTCGTTGGTTCCCAGAAGCCGACGCGGGGGTCGTTGAGACCCCCCGTGGCGTAGAGGTGGGGATAGGTCCTCGCCGAGCCGTCGTCATTGGTCGCGGTGACGTTGTCGTAGGGGGAGTAGCTCTTCATCGTGCGATAGGCGCTGGCACTGGCGTCGGGGTCGCCCCACTCCTCCCATTCGCCCACGGTCAGCGGGAGCGACGTATCGAGCATGGTCGTCACCACGTCGACGAAGGGCACCTCGGCGACCACGGCCTGGAAGAGATCGGGCGCCAAGTTCATGACCGCGCCCATCAATAGTCCGCCGGCCGAGCCTCCGCGAATGGCGAGTTGCTTGGGCGTGGTCCAACCGTCACGCACCAGCGCGCGGGCGACCGTGACGAAGTCACTGAACGTCGTGGGCTTCTGAGCCAACTTGCCCATCTCGTACCACGAGCGACCCATCTCACCACCGCCGCGGATGTGCGCGATGGCGAAGATGACGCCGCGGTCCAAGAGCGAGAGGCGCAACGACGAGAATCCTGGATCAATGGAGATCTCGTAGCTTCCGTAGCCGTAGAGCAGGAACGGCGACGCCGATCGTGGGCGAAGTTCGTCGCCGTTACCTTCGACCACGTCCTTGCGCGCGACGACCGAAACCGGAATTCGTTCGCCGTCACTGGCGCGCACCCAGAGTCGTCCCGTCGCGTAGTTGGACTCGTCGTAGCCCCCGAGGACTTTTTGCTGTTTGCGCATGAGGGTCTCGCCGGTCGCGATGACGATGTCAGCCACGAAACGTGGGGTGACGAGCGAGGTGATCACGACCCGCAACTGCGTGGTGTGGTGGTTGGGATTGGCGGAGAGCGCCACGGTGCTCGGACTGGTCGGTCCCTCGACGACGATCGAACGCTCGAGCAACCCTTCGAAGGGATCGGAGCCGCTGGCGGTCGTGACGTAACGCACGGCGGCGCAGCCGTCGTGTCGTTCGCTGATCGCGAGAAATGTCTTGAAGGCGTCGACCCCGTCAAGACGGGAGCCGGGACGCTCCGGTATCACCTCACGCCACACGGTGCCGTCCACCGGTCGCGCGAGCAAGCGAAAGTCGGTGGCTTCTTCGTTGGTGACCTTCAACCACCACGCCACGCCGAGTTCGTCGACGAAGTGCTCGACGCCGTATTCAATGCCGAAACGTCGCGCCTCGAGCAGCGTGAGCGCGGCGCTCGGATCGTTCGCGGCGACGTAGTGGACCTCGGTCGTCATCGATGATCCCAGTTGCACGACGACCACGGCGTCATCTCGGCTGCGCCCGACCGAGACGTTGAACTGTGCGTCATCCTCCTGGAGGACCAGTACGTCGGTGCCTGGATCGGTGCCCAACTCGTGACGCCAAAGTTGGTACGGACGCTGCGCGTCGTCAACTCGGGTGTAAAAGAAGTGTCGGCTGTCGTTGGCCCACGCGAAGCCGTAGTAGACGTCATCGAGTTCGTCGTCAATCGGCTCTTGTCCCGCCAGCGGTCGCACCGTGACGTGAAAGAGTTCGCTCCCGTCAAAGTCGGTGCCCACGGCGACCCACGCGTTGTCGGGACTCACGTCGAGAACGCCGACCGAGAGGAAGTCGCTCTCGCCCGCCTCGAGGTTCTCGTCGAGGACGATCTGTTCACCCTCGAGCGTGCTGGTCGCGTCGACGGTCGGTGGGGTCAGATCGCCGGGTGTGGCGCGCACTCGAGAGAAGATCGGATAGTTGAGTCCCTCGCGCGTTCGCTCGAAGTACCACCAGTCGTAGTGCAGCGTCGGCACCGAGATATCGGTCTCTTCGATACGGCCCTTGATTTCGTCGAAGAGCTCGTTTTCGAGGGTCCTCAGGTGACTCGTCGACGACGTGAGAAACTCGTTCTCGGCCCGCAGGTGCGTGAGCACTTCGTCGCTCTCGCGGTCCATGAGCCAGTAATAAGGATCGTCGCGGGCGTCACCGTGACGAGTGAGGGTAAAAGGGCGTTGTGGTACGGACGGGGGAGTAGGCACTGCTCTACTTTGCCCTATTTGTTGGCATATTGGAGCACGGAGTTAGTACTATGGCCGTAGGGATTATCCCAAAGGAGCGCGATGGCTATCGACAATCTTGATTTCAGCCGGTACCAACTGGGTTGGTCCGACGATCAAATTCCGGTCTTCAAACCGAAGAAGGGCATCAACGAGGCGATCGTCCGCGAGATGTCGGGTATCAAGAACGAAGAGAAGTGGATGCTCGACTTCCGCCTGAACGCGCTCAAGAAGTTCGAGAAGAAGCCCATGGTGCCGTGGTTCGCCGATCGCATGCCCGATCTCGATTTCAACGATATCTACTACTACATCAAGCCCACGGAGAATCAGGTTGACCGCTGGGAAGACTTGCCCGACGACATCAAGAACACCTACGAGCGACTGGGCATCCCCGAGGCCGAACGCAAGTACCTGGCGGGCGTCACGGCGCAGTACGAGTCCGAGGTGGTCTTTCACCGCAATCGCGAGGACTTAGAGCGTCTCGGCGTCCTCTTTTGCGATATGGACACCGCGATTCGTGAGTACCCCGATCTCGTGCGCAAGTACTTCGGCACGGTCATTCCGCCCAACGACAACAAGTTCGCCGCGCTTAACTCGGCCGTGTGGAGTGGGGGCTCGTTCATCTACGTGCCCCCCGGCGTCAATGTCGACCAGCCGCTGCAGGCCTACTTTCGAATCAACACCGAGAACATGGGCCAGTTCGAGCGCACGCTGATCATCGCGGACGAAGGGTCCCAGGTCCATTACGTCGAGGGCTGCTCAGCGCCGGTGTACTCGACCGACTCGTTGCACTCCGCGGTCGTTGAACTCGTCGCTCTTCCGGGCGCACGGATCACGTACACGACGATTCAGAACTGGTCGAACAACGTCTACAACCTCGTCACCAAGCGCGCCCGCGCCGAGGCCGAGGCCCACGTCGAGTGGATTGACGGCAACATTGGTTCGCGACTGACGATGAAGTACCCGTCGGTCTATCTCATGGGTCCCAAGGCCTCGGGCGAGGTACTTTCCGTCGCCTACGCCGGTCCCGGACAGGTGCAAGACGCTGGAGCGAAGATGGTGCACTGCGCCCCCGAGACCACGTCGACCATCATCTCGAAGTCCATATCGAAGGATGGCGGACAGACCACGTATCGCGGACTCGTGAAGGTCGAGGAGGGTGCGACCGGTGCCAAGAGCTTCGTGCGTTGCGACGCCCTGATCCTCGACGAGCAGTCCATCTCCGAGACCAAGCCTTACATGGAGGTCGGCGAGCAGGACGCGTCGATCGGTCACGAGGCCACGGTCTCGAAGATCGGTGACGACCAGCTCTTCTATCTGATGAGCCGCGGGCTCACCGAGAGCCAGGCCATGGGCATGATCGTGAACGGCTTCATCGAGCCCGTGACGCGCACGCTGCCAATGGAGTACGCGGTGGAGTGGTCGCGACTAATTGAGTTGCAGATGGAAGGCTCGATCGGTTAACGAGGCGGACGCCACATCGTGTAATACGGTGGGCCACCCTCGATCGGGTGAAGCGTCTCGACGAGTTCGTAACCGAAGCGTCGGTAGTAGGCGACGTTGTCGTCGCGCGGTGTCTCGAGATAACTCCCGACGCCTTCGGCGTCCACGTCGGCGAGCGCCTGCTCGAGCAGCATCGTGCCGACACCGCTGCGTTGATCGCTCGGGTCGGCGCAGAGCACCATGAGGTACCACTGCGCATCCTTGGTGTGCGCGTTGGTGAGCGCGGACATGTACTTGAAGCCGTCGCTGAACGATTTGCCTCGAGGGAACATCGCCCAGATCGACCCGGGCATCTGCGCCAGCTGGACGCCAACTCCGAGGGGGTACCCTCCGGTCGTCTGCCACGCGGCGATGCCGACGATCTCGTCACGTTCATTGCGCACGGTGACGATCCTTCCCTTGGGACCCATGTGCGCGAAGACGGTTCGAAAGAAGATCGGCAGACTCCGAGCGCGCATCTTCTCCGTAGGGAAGAGAAACGAGAAGAATGGGTCGTCGAAGAAAGCCCGTTTCCCGACTTGCGCCGCGAGGGCCAAATCCCGTCCGCGTAGCGGTCGTTCGTCGATTCGGTAGTTGGGCATTCGACATTCTTAACCACAATTGTGGCCGGACGTGGAACAATGGGGGCATGGGAATGCGTGAGGAGTGCAAGCACTTTCAGAGCCGGACCTACAAATCCGGTGAGGTCGCGCGCTTCTGCGTGCTCGGGAACGCTCCCGACCAGCCGTGGTCGTGCCCGGAGAACTGCGTCACCTACGAGCGACGACTCGCCGACGTCGGTTGGTCGCACGGTTCACTCGTTGACCGTCCCGTGGAACACGCCCCCGAGACGAGCGCGTCCATCGACGAACGACGAGAACTCCTGGATATGGCGAGTGAGATCGTCAACAACGTCGCGCCCGAGATGTACGACGAACGTCGCAAGCAACTCGACGACATCGAGAGGAAGCAGCGCGGCTGGAAGTTTTGGCGCCGCTAATCGCCGTTGAACACCGGCGGTCGCTTCTCCATGAAGGCCATCATCGCTTCGCGCAGGTCGTTGCTCTGTAGATACATCGTGTTCCAACGCGCGACGAACTCGAGACCTTCGTGGACCGTTCGCCCGTCGTTCGCCGACAGGACGGCCTTGGTGCCCTGAACCGCCAGAGGGGAGTTCGCCGCGATCTCTTCGGCCAGTTCGTTGGCTGCGGCCAACACGTCCTTCGCGCTCTCGCCGTGGACGGCGTTCACGAGTCCTATGGCGAGCGCGCGACTCGAGTCGAAGTCCTTTCCCGTGTAGGCGAGTTCGGCGACGTGGCCGGCGCTCACGATCTTGGGCAGGCGTTGGAGCGTACCGAGGTCGGCCACGATGGCGACCTTGGTCTCACGGATCGAGAACGTCGCGTCGGCGGCGCACAGTCGGATGTCGCAGGCGCTCACGAGGTCGATGCCGCCGCCGATGCAGTAGCCGTGGATGGCGGCGATGACCGGCACGTTGAGGTTGGCGATGGACGTCACGGAGTCCTGCATCGTTCGCACCGCTTGGTACGCCACGGCGCTGGTCGCCGCCTTGGACTTGGAGGCCTTCGGATCGGCGAAGCCGCCCCCGAACTCCTTGAGGTCGAGTCCGACCGTGAAGTGCGGGCCCTTCGCGGCGATGATCACGACTCGAATCGACGGGTCGCTCGAGATGGCGGAGGCCGCGAGCGGCAGGTCGCGCCACAGGGCACTGCCCATGGCGTTACGGGCCTCTTCACGGTCGAGCCACAGCGTGGCGACGTGCCCGTTCACTTCTAATGTCAAAACGTCCGATGAAAACCCCACGCGCGCTCCTTCGTCAAGTGGCAATGAGCCTACGTCGCGCTCGGCCAGGGAAATGGTCTCGCCCGTTAGGATGCATGAGCCCAACTTTCTATGAAACTCTTCGCTGATTCAGCCACTTCCTTCATTGCCGAGCGACCGGACGCGGACGCTCGCCAACGGGCCTGGTCGGCCTTTGAAGTGTCGGGACTGCCCACCACGAGCGACGAAGTGTGGCGTTACGCACCATTGAAGGACTTCGTGCTCGACAACTTCGAAGTCGTCGGCGAGCCAACGCGTCGAACTGACTCGGCCTTCGCGCAACAACTGTGCGACCGAGCTGGACTGGTGGTGCGGGTGGTCGATGGTTTTTGTGTCTCGACGGGCCAAGGCGTCGATGGCGTGAGCGTGGAGATCGTCGAGTCATCGACGTCACTGGCCGGGGAATCCCTGGCACAACGTTACGAAAGTGACACGTTCGCAATCCTGAACGGCGCGCTGGCGCCGGCCACGACGGTCATCACCGTCGCTCCCGACATCAACGTCGCTGAGCCCATCGTCGTATTGAACGTCTCGAACGCCACGTCATCGTTTTCGCGTACGCAGATCGTCCTCGGCCGCGGCGCGAGTGCGACGATCGTCGAGTACTTCGAAGGCGGGGTTGACGCACTCGTCGTTCCGCTCAGTGAGTATCAGGTCGACGACAACGCGTCGCTGCAACTGATCACGTACCAGCGACTCGACCAGAGCGCGTGGCACGTCGCGCGCACCACCGGGTTCCTCGCTCGTGACGCCCGGCTTCGCCAGGCGGTGGTCGGCATCGGTGCCCACTACAACCGCTCTCGCAATGACGCCGAGATGCGCGGCGCCGGATCGGAGAATGAACTCCGCACGACGTTCCTCGGCTCGGGCGACCAAGTACATGACTTTCGTACCCACCAGATGCACACCGGGGCCCGCTCGCGTTCAACACTCCTGTCCAAAGGGGCCGTTGCTGACCGCTCACGATCGGTCTACACGGGCCTCATCGAGATCGAGAAAGGTGCGAAGCGCACCGACGCGCGCCAGACCAATCACAATCTCTTGTTGTCACCGGCGGCGCACGCCGACAGCGTCCCCAATCTCGACATCCGAGAGAACGACGTGATGTGCGCGCACGCGTCGAGCGTGGGACCACTCGACGAACTCCAGCGCTGGTACCTCGAATCACGCGGGGTCAGTCGCGAGGACGCGGAACGACTCATGATCCAAGGGTTCTTCTACGAGATGCTGGCCAATCTGCCCCCCCAGTTGGCCGAACTCGTCGAGCGCGACGTCACGTCGGTCCTGGCTGCGGTGAACGTGGTGACGCCGTGAGGACCGTCGCCATCGGAGAGTTGAACGACTACGAATCTGGTGTCCCGCGCCAACTTCGCGTGGAGGACCGAGTGCTCGTGGTCATTCGAATTGAGGACGACGTCTACATCCTCGACGATCGCTGCAGCCACGAGGACTTCAGCTTGGCCGAGGGCGAAGTGGACTGCGAGACACTGGAGATCGAATGCGCACGTCACGGTGCAATGTTCCGTCTGAAGGACGGCGAGCCGATGTCGTTTCCCGCGACGCGTCCGGTGGCGCACTACGACGTGCGAAACTTTGACGGACACCTGGAAGTGGTGTTGCCGTGACGTCGACGCTGACGATCGAAGGTCTACGCGTTGAGGTCGCGGGTAAGGAAGTCCTGCGCGGCTTTGACCTTGAAATGCACACGGGCGAAGTGCACGTCATCATGGGGCCGAACGGATCGGGAAAGTCGACACTGGCGCACGCGCTCGCCGGTCACCCCGGCTACAAAGTCCTCGACGGTTCGGCCAAGATTGACGGCGTCGAGCTCTTGACGATGTCGCCGACCGATCGAGCTCGACAGGGTCTCCTCCTCGCCATGCAACAACCCATGGAGGTGCCCGGGGTGCGCCCGATCGATCTCTTGGTCGCCGCCGGCGTGGATCCGACGAACCTTCGTGCGCGAATGAGCGAGGAGGCCGAACGTGTGGAACTGCGTCCCGAAGTCCTTGACCGATTCGTCAACGTCGACCTGTCTGGTGGAGAGCGCAAGCGCGCCGAGATGGTGCAGTTCGCGCTCCTTCGTCCGAAGTTCGCGGTACTCGATGAAATCGACTCCGGTCTGGACGTCGATGCGTTAGGCGCCGTCGCACGTCGACTTTCACTTGCGACGAGCGAATGGGCGTGCGGTCTGCTCGCCATCACGCACTTCAAGCGTCTACTCCAGGAGTTGACACCGACGGCGATTCACGTCCTCAGTGGTGGTCGCGTCGTGGCAACGGGTGGTCCGGAACTGTCCGAAGTGCTGGAGCGTGACGGCTACGAACCGTTTCGCGCAATGTCCACTTGAACGGGATCATCGAAGGCCAAAGGGTAAACTCGCCTGATGTCTGATAGCGGGAACGGCTCCTCCTCAGGGCCCACAGACGGGTCGCGCGCGTCGCGACGACGGGCTCTCGCGAACGAACAGCGCCTCATGGCACTCGGTGAAGCCGTTGATCGCCAGAACGGCAACGCGCCAAAGCGTCACCGCCGAGCGCGTCGACGGGGCCGCGCCTGGATCATCGCCAGCATTTCAGTCGTGGTGGTCGTCGTCGGTGTCATCGGGGGCGCCTACGTCTACGCGAACTACCAGTTCGACAAGATTCCCAAGATCACCGTCAAGGGCGAGGTGAAGCCCATCTCGGGTAAGCCCTTCAACATCCTCATGATTGGATCGGACTCTCGTGCGGGATTGACTGGGCTCGTCGCGCGACAGACCGGTGCCACGAAGGGCGCGGCGGCCGGACAACGCAGTGACGTCGTGAAGATCGTGCACGTCGATCCCGAGTTGGGCACGATCTCCATGCTGTCGATTCCTCGCGACACCATGACCACACTGCTCGCGAACCAGGGCACCTACGGCAAGTTCAATCGCATCAACGTGAACTTCGGCAATGGCCCATCGCTGCTCGCCCAAACGATCACCGCGAACTTTGGTATTCCCATCAATGACACCATCGTCGTGAGCTTCGCGGGCATGATCAACGCCGCGGACACCATTGGGGGCGTGTACCTCGATTTCCCCTACCCGGCACGCGACCTGTACTCGGGTCTCAAGATCACGCACACCGGCTGTCAACAGATCACCGGTTTTGAGGCGCTCGCCGTCGTCCGTAGCCGCCACTACGAGTGGTTCGAGAACGGCGTGTGGAATACGGATGTGACGAGTGACTTCGGACGAATCTGGCGACAGAACGTCTTCCTGCGCGGAATGGTCGAACGGGCCAAGGGCCTGTACAACCCGCTCACGATCAACTCGTTCCTGTCCAAGTTGCCCCAGGGGATCGCCCTCGACAACAACTTCTCCCTGAACGAGTTGATTGGCCTCGCGGTCAAATTCCATTCCATCAATCCGGCCGCCATCCAAACCATCACGATGCCCGACGCCCCCGGCGTTTACAACGGCCAGGACGTGCTGTTCGTTCAGCAGCCCGAAGCCCAGCAAGCCCTCGTGAAGATGTTCGGTGACCAGCTACTCACGCCGACGAACCCGCCTCCCAATGCGACTTTGGCGACGCCGCTACCTCCGCACATTGCCGTGCCCACGACCACGACCACTACCGCGCACCACACCACGACGACGAGGCGCGTCGGCCCACCAGCGACCACGACGACCACGACGACGATCCCGCCCGAGGGCGACCAGTTCTTTGACCCGAGGGTCTGCACTCCCTAACGCAAAGCACCGACGTCCATGATGCTTCGAGGTATGTCGGGGAACATGCATCGATTGTGAAATCTGCACAACGCAGTAATCGTTTGGCTCTGCGCGCGTCCTTCGTACAGTGAGCGGCTGCGGTTAGCCTCGTTCAATGGCGGACAACGGCGATGGCTCGCCTTCCGATCCGACGAAGGGCCATCCCCAGGCGAACACCCTCGCGAACGGGGATCGCCTCATCGCCCTCGGTGACGCCGTCAATCGAACGTCGCGGACCAGTGCGAAACATGCACAACAGCGTGTACCTCGTCGGCGCAAATGGCTCTACGCCGGCGCTGCGGTCATCGTCCTGGTCGTCGGCATCGTGGGCGGAGGCTACTGGTACGCCAATTGGCGTTTCCATCAGATCCCGACGATGCATGTCACGACGATCCACTATCCCGTACCGGGTCAGCCCTTCAACATCCTGGCGATCGGTTCTGACTCGCGCGCCGGACTCACGAGCCTCGTGGCACGCCAGACCGGCGCGAATACCGGTTCGGTGAGCGGTCAGCGAAGTGACGTCATCAAGATCATCCACGTCGACCCGATCGCGGGCACGATCACCATCCTGTCGATCCCGCGCGACACCACGGTGACGCTGCTCGCGAACCAGAGTCTCTACGGCCGGTTCAATCGCATCAACGTGAACTACGCCGCGGGCCCCTCGCTCCTGGTGCGCACCATCACCGCGAACTTCGGCATTCCCATCAATCACGTCATCCAAGTGAATTTCAACGGACTCATCGGTGCGGCCGAGGCCGTGGGTGGCGTCTACCTCGATTTTCGATACCCGGCCCACGACCCGTGGTCGGACCTCGTGATCTCGCACCCCGGTTGCCAGTTGGTCAACAGCACCACGGCGCTCGCGGTCGCTCGAAGTCGCCACTACTACTACGCCCCCAAAGGTCACCCCGCGTGGCCCAAGGACTGGGCGAGTCTCTCGGACAACCAACTCGCGGCCGACGGTTGGATCTACGACGGGACCAGTGACTTTGGTCGGATCGATCGCCAGACGTCGTTCTTGCGTGCCATGTTCAGTCGCGTGAAGTCAAAGTTGGGCGACCCCTTCGCGATCAACTCATTCCTGGCGAGCCTCCCCAAGGGCATCACGATCGATGACACCTTCTCGTTGCACGAACTCATCGGTCTGGCCCTCAAGTTCCACGGCTACAACACGGCCTCGATGAAGACCTACACGATGCCTGAGGTGCCGGCCACGGTGAACGGTGCTGACCTTGAGTTCGTCGACCAGCCTTACGCGCAGCAGCTCCTGGTCTCGATCTTCGGCTCATCACTGCGTCGAGCGACGAATCCTCCGCCCAACACGGCCCTGGCGACACCCCAGCCACCGAACGTGGCGGTGACGACGACGACCTTGCGCGTCACCACTGCGACGAAGAAGACGAAGCATCCGGTGACGACATCCACCACGACGACGACCAATCCCACACTGGCATTGCCGATCTTTGACCCGGTGCCCTGCACGCCCACGAGTTAGGCGACTTCGTCGAGTCCTTGCATCATCGTGTTCCACGACAAGGTGGCGCACTTGATGCGCACGGGGAACTTGACGACGCCCTGGAGCGCGGCGAGTTCGCCCAGAGCGCGCAGGTCCACTTTCGCCGGTTCATCGTCATGGGCCAACGTCGACTCGTGCACCGTCATGAGTTGTTTGAAGGTGGCGACGATCTCGCGAACCTGCTCCAGGGGCTTGCCCTTCACGGCGGCACTCATGAGCGATGCCGATGACTGGGAAATCGAACAGCCGGTGCCGGTCATCTTGATGTTTTTCAAGACGTTGTCCTCGACCTCGAGGTAGACAACGATCTCGTCGCCGCAGAGAGGGTTGAATCCCTCGACGCGAATCGCCGGCGGCGACTCGAGCTCACCGCGGTTGCGCGGCGAGCGGTAGTGATCGAGAATGATTTCGCGATAGAGGTCGTCCAGATTCGACATGGCTAGCCGAACATCTTCACCGCGTGACTGAGCGCTTCGAGCAGCACGTCGGTGTCCTTCGCGAGTGAGTAGGGACCGTAGGACGCACGCACCGTGGCGGCCAGACCGAAACGGCGCATGAGGGGTTTGGCGCAGTGATGGCCCGGCCGAACGCACACGCCGAACTGGTCCAGCACTTGGGCGACGTCGTGTGGGTGGACACCCTCAACGTCGAGACTTATGACGCCACCACGGTCCGTCATGTCCGGGGGGCCAATGACGCGAACGCGACCGTCGAATTCGAGGTTGAGCCGGGTCAGTGCGTCGGCCGCGAGCGCGTGCTCGTGGTGCACGACGTTAGAGAGTCCGAGCCCTTCGAGGTACAAGACCGCCGCACCGAGTCCGACCGCTTCGGCGATGGGCGGCGTGCCGGCCTCGAAACCCGTGGGGCCCTCGGCCGCGACGTAGCCGTCGAGGCGGACGTCGGCGATCATGCCACCGCCGCCGAGGAACGGTGGCATGGAGGCCAGGATCTCCTCGCGGGTCCAAAAGACGCCGATGCCGGTCGGCCCGAGCATCTTGTGGCCGGTGAAGATGAGAAAGTCGATGTCGAGTGCGGCGACGTCGCTCGGGGAGTGGGCCACCGACTGTGCTCCGTCCACGGCGATCAGCGCGCCGTGGCGGTGCGCGATTCGTGCCAGTTCCTCGATGGGGTTGATCGTGCCGAGCACGTTCGACATGCCGGTCACCGAGAGGAGTTTGACGCCCTTCATCAGTTCGTCGAGATTTGACAGATCGAGTCGGTAGTCGTCAGTGACCGGGATGAACCGGACTTCGACGCCGGTCTGGTCGCGTAGTTGGAACCACGGCACGATGTTGGCGTGGTGCTCCATCTGCGTGACGAGCACGACGTCCTTCGAGGTCAGGTTCGCCGCACCCCAGGACTTCGCGAGGAGGTTGAAGGATTCCGTGGCGTTCTTGGTGAAGACGATCTCGCCGGCACCACCCGGGGCGTTGATGAAGCGCGCGACGTGTTCGCGAGCACCCTCGTACGCGGCCGTCGCCTCGCTGGCGGTTTGGTAGACCGCGCGGTGCACGTTGGCGTGACGCAGTTGGTAGTAGCGACTCATCGCGTCGATGACGGCGTTGGGCTGGAGCGACGTCGACGAGGTATCGAGGTAGGTGATCGGGTGATCGAAGATCCGACGGTTCAACTGGGGAATGTCGGCGCGGACGCGTTTCGCGTTGAAGGAGGTCATGTCATCGCCGGACGCCAGGCGTCGTAACCCTCGAGCTCAATGACCTGAGCCAACTGCGAGTCGCCCGAGTGCACGATCTGACCGTCCACCAAGATGTGCACTTGGTCGGGTTCGATCTCCTCGAGCAGCTTCACGTAGTGCGTCACAATGACCGCACCCATCTTGGGGTGCTCGCTGCGAACGGTCCGCACGCCGTGGGCGACGACGCGCAACGCGTCGATGTCGAGTCCGGAGTCGGTCTCGTCGAGGAACGCAATGTCCGGCTCCAGGAGCGCCATCTGCAGGACCTCGTTGCGCTTGCGCTCGCCGCCGGAGAAGCCGTCGTTGAGGTGTCGCTCGGCGAAGGCCGGGTCCATGCCCAGTCGATCCATCCACTCGGCGAGGTCGAGGCGAACTTCGAGAATGCTCAACTCCTCCAAGTTCTTGCGCGCCGCGATGGCCTGGCGCAGGAACTGCACGACCGAGACGCCACCGATTGCTTCGGGGTACTGGAAGGCGAGGAAGATACCGGCTCGCGCGCGAGCGTCGGGCGTCCATTTGGCGATGTTCTCGCCGCGCAGGAGAATCTCACCACTGGTGACGGTGTAGCCGGGGTGGCCCATCACGATGTTGGCGATGGTGGACTTGCCGGCGCCGTTGGGCCCCATGAGCGCGTGCACTTCGCCCTCGTTGACGACGAGGTCGACCCCACGCAGAATTGAGGTCCCCTCTGCTTCGGCGTGGAGATTGCGAAGTTCTAGGAGTGGCGTCGGCACGGGGACGAGCCTAACGGTCAGCGCCAAATGCCCTATCGGCCACTACCAACCGCGCGCGACCCATTCGTCGAGGTGCGGGCGCTCGGCGCCGAGCGTCGACTCGGCGCCGTGGCCGGGCCAGATCGTCGTGTCGGCGCCGTACACGTTGAAGATCCGCTCGTCGATCGAGGTGATGATCGTGGCGAAGTCGCCACCTTCGAAGGTCGTGTTCCCCGGACCGCCGGGGAAGAGCGTGTCGCCGGTGAAGAGCATGGGCGTGTCCTCGAGTGCGAAGGAGATGCTGCCCGGTGTGTGACCGGGCGTGTGCAGCGTGCGCAGACGCAGGTCGCCGACCTCGAAGACGACGTCATCGTCCAACAGGTGGTCGTAACTCGGCAACATCGCGGCATCTTCACCTCGTACCCAGACGTCGATACCGGCGGCACGCACCTGTTCGACCGCACCAATGTGATCCCAGTGACCATGGGTCTCCAGCACCGAGGTGACCCCAAGTCGGGTGGCGACGCGCAACAACCGGTCGTGTTCGTTGGCGGCGTCGAGGAGTGTCGCCTCACCGGTCCTTCGACAACGCACGACGTACACGTTGTTCTCGACCGGCCCCACGACGAATCGATGCACCTCGGCCACGGCGTCGGACCAGACCATTTCAACGTTGTCCATACCAAAGAATGCCACTCAGATGGACCGGTGGCCGGTTGAGTATTGTCGCAGTGACCGGCTTTACTGACCGGTAGGCGATAAAGGACTGCGATGAACTTTGGATTCAGTGAAGAGCAAGAAGAGTTGCGCAAGATGGTCAAGCGCTTCTTGGAAGAAAAATCCCCTGAATCAGAGGTCCGGCGCCTCATGGCGACGACCGAGGGCTACGACACCGCGGTGTGGGACCAGATGGCCAAGGAGCTCGCCCTCCAGGGACTCGGCATTCCCGAGGAGTTTGGCGGCCAGGGCTTTGGCCCGGTCGAGCTCTACGTGGTCTTTGAGGAGATGGGCGCGGCCCTCTTCTGTTCGCCATATTTCTCGACCGTCGCACTCGCCGCGAACGCGGTCCTGTTCGTCGGCACCGACGCGGACAAGGCCGCCTACCTCCCCGGGATTGCGTCCGGCGACACCATCGCCACCGTGGCCCTCACCGACGACGCCGGCCTGTGGGACCTCACGAAGACCTCAACGACCGCGAAGGCATCGGGCGACGGCTTCGTCGTGAACGGCGTGCGCAACTACGTCACTGACGGCAACACGTCATCGATCATCTTCGTTCCCGCCATGACCGAGAAGGGGCTCTCCCTCTTCGCGGTACAAGGCGACGCCAGCGGCGTGACGCGAGAGGCCCTGTCCACGATGGATCAAACGCGCAAGCAGAGTCGCATTGAGTTGAAGGACGCTCCCGCCACGCTCGTGGGCGTCGAGGGCGAAGCCCTCGCCGGACTCGAGACGACGCTCCAGGTGGCCGCCGCCGCCCTCGCCGCCGAGCAGGTCGGCGGTGCCCAGCGAGTCCTCACCAACTCGGTCGAGTACGCGAAGAACCGTGTGCAGTTCGGTCGACCGATCGGCTCGTTCCAAGCCATCAAGCACAAGTGCGCGGACATGCTGCTCGACGTGGAGTCAGCGAAGTCGGCCGCGTACTACGCCGCCTGGGCGGCACAAGAGCGCAATGAGGAGTTGGCGATCGCCGCGAGTCTCGCGAAGTCATTCTGCTCCGAGGCCTACTTCCACTGCGCCGCGGAGAACATTCAGATTCACGGTGGCATCGGCTTCACGTGGGAGCACCACGCGCATCTTTACTTCAAGCGAGCGAAGAGTTCCGAACTGTTCCTGGGCGACCCCGCCTACCACCGTGAACTTCTGGCTCAGCGCCTGGGCATTTAGCCTCGCGTGCTCGCCCACGAGCAACTCAAAAGCGGCAACTCGCTCCTCGACCTTCGCATCGCCACACCGGGTGCGCGACCGGTCGCGAGTCACGCGCTGATCATCGTCCACGGACTACCGAGGGCGATGGGCATGGGTCGTCAGGCGGCCGGACTCCTGCCGGAATTGGCCGAACACCTCGCGACCGAGTCTGGGTGGATGGTCGCGACCGGGACCCTCTCTGGAGTGGGCGGCAGCACCGGTACGTTCTCCGCCTCACAGTGGTTGGATGACCTACGCCAAATCCTCGACCGAGTGGATCAGGGCGAACGACGAATCTCTCTCGCCGGTTTCGGTTTCGGCGGCGCGTTGGCGTTACGAATCGCCGCCGACGATGAACGTATTCGCGGCGTGGCGACGTTCGCGACGCCGGCGCACCTCGAACCGTGGTGTGGGAGCGCCGAGGAGTTTCGCCGAGCGGTCCAGATCGCCGGTGTCGTGGGCGACGAGAAGGACCTCTTGCCCGCAGAGCAGTTACGTGACGACGTCTTCGCCATCGACCCGCTGGTCTCGATCGCCAAGGTGCCGCCTCGACGGCTCCTCGTCGGCCACGGGACCGAGGACATTGAAATCCCGCACTCCGACGCCCGCGACCTCGTCGCGGCGGCCGAGGGACGGGCCGAACTTCGATTGATCCAGGGTGCCGGCCACCAACTCCGGGCCGACCCGCGGATGGTGGCGACGCTCCTAGGTTGGCTCGATCGCCACCGCTGAGAGGGCGTCGTCGAGCGCGCGCCGAAGGGCTCGCGCACTCGCCTGTGGTGTGGCCGACTGCGTGAGGGCTCGCACCACCACGAAATGGCGCAGACCGGACTCGACCAAGGTCGCGACGTTCTCGGCCGTCACGCCACCGGTCACGAAGACCGGCCGATCGCTTCGGGCCTGGCACTCCAACGCGTAGGCCGTTCCCGTGCCTGGGCGTCCCGGTTTGGTGGGCGTGGCCACGATCGGACCCGCACTGAAGTAGGTCGCCGACTGATCGAGGGCGTCGTCGAACTCCTGTCGTGAGTGCGTGGAGAGTCCCACGATCGCCTCGGGTCCGAGCAACTCGCGGCAACGTGCGACGCTGACGTCCTCTTGGCCCACGTGCACCCCGCCGGCTCCGACCGCCAGGGCGAGTTCGGGGGAGTCGTTCATGATGAAGGGCACGTCAAAGTCGCGACAGATCGGCACCATGATGCTGGCGGTGGCGGCGCGGACCTCGTCGTCGAGGTCCTTTTCGCGCAGTTGGACCACGTCGACGCCACCTCGCAAGACGGCCGGCAGGAACGTCGCCATGTCGTCTCGGTGAGCCACGCACAGATAGAGATGGCGATTCGAGAGCGGATACACGGTCCAACACTAGAAGTCCTCGTCCAACTGTCCTGCGGGATTGACCGTGTGGTGCAGAATGGAAGGATGCAGATTCCCGCCAAGGCCGAGTACGCCATCCGAGCGCTCCTCACCCTGGCGGCGAGCGACGTGTCCGTGAGCGCCGAGCATCTCGCCCTCGAACAAGAGTTGCCGGCCAAGTTCCTCGGCGCCATCCTCTCGGACCTTCGTCGCGGTGGACTGGTGACGAGTCAGCGTGGCCCCGAGGGCGGGTTCAAACTGGCGAACGACCCCGATCAGACGACCATCGCGGACATCCTTCGCGTGGTGAGTGGCCCCTTGGCCGGTGTGCGTGGGATGCGACCCGAGACCCTCATCTACGAGGGCGACGCGAAACACCTGCGCGAGGTGTGGATCGCGGTGCGTGGCGCCCTGCGCGAGGTGCTGGAGCACGTCACGCTCGGTCAAGTGCTGCGCGGTGAACTCCCCGACCCGGTGACGCGCTTCACCGCCGAATCAGATTCGTGGGTCACCCGCAGACCATGAAGCAGATTCATACCGACGGCGCTTGCCGCGGTAACCCCGGACCGGGCGGCTGGGCTTGGGCCAGTGGCGTCGACGAATTTGGGAGCGGCGCTGCGCCCCATACGACCAATCAGCGGATGGAAGTCCTCGCGGTCATCGAGGCGTTGCGCGAGAACTCCGAGAGCCCACTTGAAATCGTGAGCGACTCCTCCTACGTGGTCAAGTGCTTCAACGAGAAGTGGCACGTCGGTTGGCTTCGACGGGGCTGGAAGAACTCGCAGGGAAAGCCGGTCGCCAATCGTGACCTGTGGGAGGAGCTCTTCGCGCTGGTGCTCGATGGAGGGCGTGACATCCATTTCTCGTGGGTGAAGGGACACTCCGGCGACGCCATGAACGAGTTCGTCGACGTGCTCGCCACGCAGGCCGCCGACACCCAGCGGGGACGTCACTCGTAGCGCAACGAGGGTTCGGGCCGCATTCGCTCGCGGGCGGAAACATTAGGATTCCCCAGGGGGTCATTCACTACGAGATTGAAGGATAGACCGTGACTAACGAGGTCCAGCAGTTCGATGTTGTCGTAATCGGAGGAGGACCCGGAGGCTACGCAGCCGCCCTCTACGGCGCGTCCGCGGGACTCAACATCGCGATCGTCGAGCGTGACAAGGTCGGTGGCACCTGCCTGCACCGTGGGTGCGTCCCCGCCAAGGAGTTCCTCGAGACGGCTCACGTGCGCCGCACCGTCGAACACGCCAGTGAGTTCGGCATCAACGTCACCGAGGGTGACGTCAACTTCGCCACCAGCCAGAACCGCAAGAACGAGATCGTCGACCGTCTCTTCAAGGGTCTCTCGGGACTGCTCAAGGGCCGCAAGGTCACGGTCTTCTCCGGTACCGGACGGCTCGAAGCTGACGGGACGGTCAGCGTGGTCGACGGCAGCGACGCCGGCGTCGTCGCCCGGGGCACGAACGTGATCCTCGCCGCGGGGTCGGTGCCGAGGACGCTGCCCGGATTCGACATCGACGGGAAGATCGTCGTCACCTCCGACGAGTTCCTCGACCTCAGCGCACTGCCGGCGACGGCGGCGGTCATCGGCGGCGGTGCCATTGGCTGTGAGTTCGCATCGCTGCTCTCGGACATGGGCACCAAGGTCACCGTGCTCGAGGCGCTGCCCTCGATCCTCGCGGGCTGCGACACGGAGGTCGCGAGCGTGGTCGGACGATCGTTCAAGAAGCGCGGCATCGAGATCCGCACGGGCGCCAACATCACGGGCCACACGCCCAAGAAGGGTGCGACGACGATCAGCGTCGAAGGCGGTGACGACGTCAAGGTCGACATGGTCGTGATGTCAGTCGGCAGGCGTCCGCGCACCGAGGGACTCCTCGCCGATGGGACCGGCGTGGTGGTCGACGACCGCGGCTTCGTGGTGGCGGACTCGCTCATGCGCACGGCCAACCCCCACGTGTACGCCGTTGGCGACGTCGTGGCCGGTACGCCACAACTCGCGCACGTCGGCTTCGCCGAGGCGATAGTGGCGATTAAGACGATTCTCGGAGAGTCCACGGTGCCCGTGGACTACGACCGCGTGCCGTGGGCCATCTATTCGAATCCCGAAGTGGCGTTCTGTGGACTCACCGAAGCCAGTGCGAAGGAGAAGGGTTACAACGTCGTCGTGAAGAAGGACCCCTTTGGTGGCAACAGCCGCGCCCAGATCATCGGCGAGACCGAGGGAGTCGTGAAGATCATCGCGGAGCAGCGCGCCGACGGAACCGCCGGTCAGATTCTCGGAGTGCACATGGCCGGTCCGTGGGTGACCGAACAGCTCGGTGCGGGGTACTTCGCCGTCAACTGGGAGGCGACCGCCGAAGAGGCCGCGGCTTTGATCCAGCCGCATCCGTCGCTCTCTGAGACCTTCGGTGAAACGCTCATCGCGTTGGCCGGTCGAGGTCTGCACGTTGGTTGACGTCACGCTCCCGTCGCTGGGTGAGTCGGTCACTGAAGGAATTATCACCCAGTGGTTCAAGAAAGTGGGCGATCGCGTTGCCCGCGACGAACCGCTGTTCGAGGTGTCGACTGACAAAGTTGACTCGGAGATGCCCTCGCCCGCCGCGGGCGTACTCACGGAGATCCTGGCCGAAGAGGGCGACACCGTCGAGACGGGTTCTCGCGTCGCGGTGATCGATGACTCGGGCACCGCGCCCACGACCGACGTGGCGAAGGGAACTGATGACGCCACCGCGCCGACCGCTACCGTCGAAACAGTCCCGGTCCCCGCAACAGCGACCGTGGGAGCGTCGGGCGACTCTGCGAACGGCGTGGTCGTGTCGCCCGTCGTGCGACGAATCCTCAGTGACGGCGGCGTCGAAGCGTCAACGCTGCAGGGCACGGGGCCGGGCGGATCGATCACTCGGCGTGACGCCGAACGAGCGGTCCTGGATGGTCCCACGCAGGAGGTCGTCGTGGCGCTCTCCAACGGTCGTCGGCGCATGGGTCAGCACATGGCCGTCTCGGCGCAGGTCACCCCGCACGGCTTCGTCGCGATCGAGGCCAACGGTGCCGTCTTCGCCAAGCTCGATGCGCTTGGTCGCACGACACGTGACGGCATCTCGATTTCCGATGAAATGCTCGTCAGCGTCGCTGCGGTGCGCGCTCTCGGCGAGTTCGAGTTCTTGAACGCGACATTCGGGAACGATGAGCTCGTGGTGCACCGTTCGGTGAATCTCGGCTTCGTTCGAGCCGTTGACGACGATGGCATGCTGGTTCCGGTGGTGCACGCGGCCGCCGGTCTGACAATTCGAGCGCTCGCCCGTAGGGTCAACGAGCTGGACGAACGCGTACTCTCGCGACAGTTGACGACGGACGATCTCATGGGCGGCACCTTCACCGTGCTCGGCGCACCGAGCACGAACACGCTGTGGTCCGAACCGATCATTATTCAACCCCAGGTCGCGGTGCTTTCACTGGGCGCCGTGCGGGAGGTCCCCGTCGTGGTCGCGCGCGACGGCGTGTCGAGCGTCGAAATCGGGCGACGGCTCGTGCTCGGACTCTCGTTCGACCACCGAGTCTGTGAGCCGGTCGCCGCGGTGCACTACCTGGAACGGGTCGCGCAGTTGCTCGAGGGGCTGGACGTCGAGGGCGAGCGCTAAATGTTGCGCCGTCGCCACCTAGGTCGCATCTCCTTCGCGGAGGCGAACGACTTCCAGCGGGCACTGCTCCAGTCCAACGACGACTACGTACTGCTGTTCGAACATCCACCGACCTACACCCGTGGCATTCGAACCGTCGATGAACATTTCCTCGTACCGATTGAATCGCTCGACGCAGTCGTGATCGACGCCGACCGTGGTGGAGACGTCACCTACCACGCGCCGGGTCAGGTCGTGGCCTGGGCGATCGTCACCGTCGACGACGATCCCTCGGCGGGCAAGACCCACGTGACCCGATTGGAAGACGCCGTGATCGCGACGGTCCGCTCCTTTGATCCCGACGGCCACCTGGGCGTCGTCGGGCGACTCGAGGGTTACCCAGGTGTCTGGGCGCACGTCGAGAGTTCGCCGTCCAAGATCGCCGCCGTCGGTGTGCGGACCGAGCGCAATGAGCGTGGTCATCGTCGAACGCTCCACGGAGTCGCGCTGAACGTCGAGACCGATATGAGTGGATTCGCCGCGATCGTGCCGTGCGGCATTGCCGACAAGCCAGTGGCATCAATGACGACGCTCGGGCTCGACGTGCGAACCCGCGACGTGGAAGAACGACTCGGTCTGGAACTCGACGCCCGCCTCGGCGGACCCGCACACGTCGCACGGGTTGATAGAAGCGCGGCGACGAATTCCTCGGAGCGGCCCCTCCTTCGACGACTGCGCAAAGCCGGCGTCGACCCCGACGCCGGTCTGCCGCTTCGCTCGCGCAAGCCCGAGTGGCTGCGCATCGAAGCGCACATGGGCAACGAGTTCCAGTCCCTGCGCACGCTGACCGAAGACCTCCGATTGGTCACGGTCTGCGAAGAGGCGGGCTGTCCGAACATCTTCGAGTGCTGGTCCGCTGGGACCGCGACCTTCATGGTGAACGGCGAGCGCTGCACCCGGGCCTGCGGATTTTGTCTCATCGATACCCGTAAGCCCTTCGCACTCGATCCCACGGAACCCGAGCGTGTCGCCGAAGCCGTCGTGCGACTGAAGTTGTCACACGCCGTGGTCACCTGCGTGGCGCGCGACGACCTCGACGACGGGGGAGCGGGGGCGATCGCCGCGACCGTCCGCGCGATTCGTGAGCGTTCGCCGGACACCAACGTCGAAGTTCTGATAAGTGACCTGAAGGGTGACGTCGCATCACTGGCGCTGATCATTGAGGCCCGACCCGACGTACTGAATCACAACATGGAAACCGTTGCACGACTCCAGCGGGCCGTTCGACCGTCGGCCGGTTACCTTCGATCGCTCACCGTCCTCGCGCGGAGCGTGCAGTCGGGCCTCACGACCAAGTCCGGACTAATGGTCGGCCTGGGCGAGACGCCCGACGAGGTAGAAGAGGTCCTCGCCGACATGGCCGCCGTGGGTGTGTCGATCGCGACCATCGGCCAGTATCTTCGACCAACCGAACAGCATCTCCCGGTCGCACGTTGGTGGGAGCCCGAGGAATTCGACGACCTGGCGCAACGCGGTCGTCGCCTGGGACTGGCGCATGTCCAGTCCTCGCCACTGACGCGTTCCAGTTACCACGCGCGCGAAGCGCTGAGTGACGCCACGCCCGTGGCGGCACCCAGTCGCCGTTAGCGACGCCGCTTTCCCCGGTTGCCGAGTGTCACCCGGCGTCACCATTTGTTGTCCAAAAGTTCGCAAGCACGATGTAACGGTGCTGTGAAATACTGCCGCTATGCCAAAAATTGAATCCCACGCAAATGGAATGCCCTGTTGGGTCGACGTCATGGTCGAGACCACTGAACAACGACAGGCGGTGATGGACTTCTACACGTCGCTGTACGGATGGACGTGGGACGTCAACGGCGAGGAGATGGGGTACTACTCCATAGCGAATCTCGACGGCGCAGCCGTGATGGGCGTAGGACAGGGACCCGGCGGCGTGGGCGCGATGACGCCGTACTTCGCCACCGACGACATCGATGCCTCACTGGCCAAGTCGACAGAACTTGGCGGCACCGTCATCATGGGTCGTCAGGTCGTTCCCGGTACCGGCGTCATGGCCCTCGTCGCGGACCCCACGGGCGCGGTGCACGGTCTCTGGCAACCCACTGGGTTCAACGGCTTTGGTGTGGTCTACGAACCGGGTGCGCCCGGCTGGTTCGACCACTCGTCGAACGAGCCCGACAAGGCCGCCGCGTATTACACCGGGCTCACCGGTCACGCCATCATCGAACCCGAGCCGGGCATGAAGGTACTGGCGAACGGCGAGCAGTGGTTCGCGTCGGTCTCCCAGAACCAGGTACCGGACCGACCCGCAGCACAATGGAACCCGATCTACATAGTCGCCGCCCTCGACGCGGCCCGCGACAAGGTCCGTGCATTGGGTGGCACGATTGTGCTCGAGGAGATGCCCGTCCCAGGGAGCGCAATCTCGGTCTTTGCCGAGCCGGCGATGAACACGGCCGTCACCATCATGGGTGCCGGGCAACCCGAGGAGTAACGAAGCCTCACTGAATCCTCGTCGGGCTCCGTGGAGTTGAAATTGTTGCATCGTGGACCGAAATCTGAGCACTTCGCATGGTAGAAACGGTCCGTATCAATTAGTCGGCACGCCACCGAGCGGTGGCCGTACTGAACCGAGGCGATGCCTCTCAACGAAGGAGTTGCAGATGAAAGCTCGAATGAAGAGTCCGATGGCGGCGCTCGGCGCGGTAGTTGCGTCGGCCGCGATGATGTTGTCGATCGCCGTCGCGACGCCGAGTGGGGCCAGCACGGTGCAGTACGCGGCCGGCAGCGCGTTCTGCAGCACGATCTTCACCTTTCATCCAGCGGTGCCACCGGCATCGACGAGTCTCAAGTCCTACCAAACGTGGGCCAAGTCCCTGGAGCCGTTCTACGCGAAACTGGCGTCCGAGGCACCAAACGCGTCGTCCAAGTCGGTGTTGAACGCAGTCGTGGTCGTGCTGAAGGATTACATCTCAAGCAAGAGCCTTCCGAAGCTGGATGCCTACATCGCCGCGAACCATGCGGCGTGGACCAAGGGCACCAAAGCGTTGGCCGCGGCGATTATCTCGTGCGCGAAGTCGCTCGAGTGATCTGACCTCAGCGCCGCCGTTCCATTTTGCGTGCGCAAGGCGGGATTGACGACGCCAGGAATTGCTTACGCGACGAAGTACTTGGCCATCGGGTGATGACAGATGATCGCATCGGTCGTCTGTTCGGGGTGCAGTTGAAAGCCTTCGGACACCGTGACGCCAATGCGTTCGCTCTCTAAGAGGGCGGCGACCTTGGCGTTGTCGGTCAAGTCAGGACAGGCGGGGTAGCCCCAGGAATAACGCCCACCGCGGTACTGCTGGCGAAACAGACCGGTCAAGGTCGGTCCGTCCTCCTCGAGATATCCGAGTTCGTCACGGATGCGCCGGTGCCACATCTCGGCCAGTGCCTCGGCCATCTCCACACCAAGGCCGTGTAACAACAGGTAGTCGGTGTAGCGGTTCTGCGCGAAGAGCTCCTGACAACGCTCGGAGACTCGGTCGCCCATCGTCACGAGCATGAAACTCGCGTAGTCGAGGTCGCTGCTGTCGACTGAGCGAAAGAAGTCCGCGATACAGAGGAATGGAGCGACGTGCTGTCGCGGGAACGTGAATCGAGTGATCTCCTCGGTGCGGGTGTCGTCGCTGTAGAGGACGAGGTCGTTACCACTCGACGCGGCGGCGTAGTGTCCCCACACGACTTGGGGAACGAGCAGGCTGCCCTCTTTGGCGATGCCGAGCTGTTCGCGAAGCGTCGCACTGACCCGTTCCTTGAACGCAGGATCGTCCTCGCCGTTCTCGGGTCGAAAGCCCCACTGATTACGAAAGAGTGCGGTCTGGTTCAAGTAGTCGCTGATCTCGTCGATTGACATGCCTTTGGCGACCCGGCTCCCGAGGAAGGGCGGCGTGAAGAGGGGATTATCCTCGCCGACGTCCGGGCTGCGACTGGGAAGACCCTCGGGCGTGTCACCGACGTCGCCACGAATTCGCCGAGAGACCTTTCGCTCCGAGATCTCACGGCCGTAGGTGGGATCGTCCTCGTCGTCTCGGCGAATCTCACCCAGCCGGTCGAGCACGCGAAGTCCCTCGAACGCGTCCTTTCCGTAGAACAGGCGTCCGGCGTACACCTGGCGTAGGTCACGCTCGACGTAGGTGCGCGTGAGGGCGGCGCCGCCCAAGAGGACCGGTACGTGGCTCATGCCGCGTTCGTTCATGAGTTCCAAGTTCTCGCGCATGATGAGCGTGCTCTTCACGAGGAGCCCGCTCATGCCGAGCGCGTCGGCCTGATGGTCTTCGAGAGCGGTCAGCATTTCGTTCACACCGACCTTGATGCCGAGGTTGAAGACTTCGTAGCCGTTGTTGGTGAGGATGATGTCGACCAGGTTCTTGCCAATGTCGTGGACGTCGCCCTTCACGGTCGCGAGCACGATTCGCCCCCGGCCGCCCTGGTCACTCTTCTCCATGTGTGGTTCGAGGTGCGCAACGGCCGACTTCATCGTCTCGGCACTCTGCAGGACGAAGGGCAGTTGCATGTCGCCCGACGCGAACAGATCGCCCACTTCACGCATGCCGTCGAGGAGGAGGTTGTTCACGATGTCGAGTGGCGCCATCCCCTCGGCCATGGCCTGATCGAGGTCGGTTTCGAGGCCAACGCGAGCGCCGTCGATGATGCGCCGACGGAGTCGGTCGTTCAGTTCGAGATCGTCCAATGAGCTGGTCATCGCGCTCGACGACGACACTCCTTCGTAGAGTCCGAGCAGCACCGTGAGCGGATCGTACTCATCGTTTCGCCGGTCGTAGATGAGGTCGAGGCAGACCTGGCGCGCCTCGTCATCGATGCGGTGCAGGGGGAGAATCTTCGACGCGTGCACGATGGCGGCATCGAGGCCGGCTTCGGCCGCTTCATGGAGGAACACACTGTTGAGCACTTGGCGGGCCGCGGGATTGAGACCGAAGGATATGTTCGAGAGTCCGAGTATCGTCCGCACGCCGGGCAGTTCCGCCTTGATCCGCTTGATGGCCTCGAGCGTCTCGATGCCGTCGCGTCGCGACTCGACCATGCCGGTCGAAAGGGGGAGCGCGAGCGTGTCGATAAAGATGTCGTGAGCGTCCAGCCCGTAACGATTGACGGCGAGGTCGGTGATCGCCTGGGCCGCGCGGACCTTCCACTCGGCCGTCCGCGCCTGACCCTCTTCGTCGATGCAGGTGGCGACGACGGCGCATCCGAACTCGGCCGCGAGCGTGAGAAAGCCGTCGAGCCGAGTGCCCTCGCCATCGCCCTCCTCGAGGTTGACCGAGTTGAGCAAGGCCTTCCCGCCCAGCCAGGTGAGCGCCTGACGGGCGACCTTCGTCTCGGTCGTGTCGACCATGACGGGCACCGATGACTGTGTCGCGAGTCGGCTCATGATCTCGTTCATGTCGCTGACGCCATCGGCACCGGTGTAGTCAACGCAGACGTCGATGATGTGTGCGCCTTCCTTTATCTGATTGCGACCAATGCCCACACAGGTGTCCCAGTCTCCGTCGAGCATCGCGTCACGAAACTTCTTCGAACCGTTGGCGTTGGTGCGCTCCCCGACGAGCAGCACGGATCGGTCCTGTTGGTAGTTCGTGGCCGAATAGATGGACGCGACCGCCGGTTCGAGGACCGGATTCCTCGACGCCGCCACCAGAGGACGAATTACCTCGATGACGCGCGCCATGTGCTCGGGCGTGGTGCCACAACAGCCGCCGACGACCTGGACGCCGTACTCGCTCACGAACTTCGAGAGGTGTTCGGCCAAGGCCTCGGGCGTCAAGTCGTAATGCATCTTGCCGTCCACGACGCTCGGTAGTCCGGCGTTGGGAAGACAGGAAAGGGGCACGGGCGCGGTGTCGCAGAGTTGGCGAAGTGGTTCGTACATTTCAACGGGACCGGTGGCGCAGTTGAGTCCGAGCACGTCGACGCCGAGTGGCGACAGCGCGGTGATCGCCGCACCGATTTCAGTCCCGGGCAACATGCGGCCCGTCAGCTCGATGGTCACCTGGGCTTGGATGGGCACGATGCGTCCGTGACGAGCCATGGCGCGATGACACGCGGCGATCGCCGCCTTGCCCGAGAGCAGGTCGTAGACGGTTTCGACGATCAGTAGGTCGACGCCACCTTCCAGCAGCCCGTACGCCATCTCCTCGTAACTGGCTGAGAGGTCGTCGTAGGTGATCTGACCGAGGGAGGGGAATTTGGTGCCCGGACCCATTGAACCGGCGACGAACTTTCGACGTCCCGGCGAGGAGTACTGGTCGGCCACACGTCGCGCGATCTGCGCCGAAACCAAGGACAACTCCTGCGCGCGCTCGCCGATTCCGTATTCGTTGAGCACGACGGAGAACGAGCCGAAGGAGTTGGTCTCGATGACGTCGACGTCGACGTCGAGGAACGACCGGTGGAGTTGCTCTACGGCGTCAGGCCTGGTGAGCACGAGCATCTCGTTGCATCCTTCAAACGCGGCACCACCGAAGTCGTCGGCGTGAAGTTCCTGCAACTGGAAGTTCGTTCCGGTGGCGCCGTCGTAGATGAGGACGTGATCATTCAGGGCGGTCAAGTAGGGATCACTTGCGTTCGGTCGCGCGAAGGGAGGTCGAAGGGGGGACGCCATTGACTGTTCAGGTTACCCGTGCGCCCTTCGTTCACTACGCTGAATGCCGTGAAGATCTATACACGCGATGGTGACGACGGCACGACCGGTCTCTACTTCGGTGGTCGCGTGGCGAAGAGTTCTGAACCGATTGAAGTGAACGGCGCGGTCGACGAGGCGCAGGCGACACTCGGCTGGGCTCGCTCCCTGAGCGAGAGCGGATCACGGCTCAACGAACTGCTCATCAGCCTCGAGCGTGACCTGTGGGTCCTCATGGCGGAGGTGGCGACGTTGCCCGACAACCGTCGCAAACTCTCCCCCGAGAAGTCGCTGGTGACTTTGGCGATGGTCGAACGACTCGAAGCAGAGATCGACGCGCTCTCCGAGGAGATCGAGATGCCCAAGGAGTTCGTGGTGCCGGGCGAGAAACCGTTATCTGCGGCGCTCGACGTTGCTCGCACGGTCATCCGGCGAGCGGAGCGCGTGGCGGTGAGTTATCCCCTCGATGGCTCCTTGGTCGTCGCCTACCTCAATCGACTGAGTGACCTGGCATGGACCATGGCCCGATTCGCGGAGGGTCCCAATCACCGAACAACTCGTATTCACGACGAGAAGGGAACCGAATGACCCGCATCGCTCGAATCGCGACGCCCATCGAAGCCGCGAACCAGCCCACACTCGTCGTCCCAGTCATCTTTGACGACGGGGCGGCGTTCATTGCGGAGTCGATACCGCTGACGCTCGCCGGACAAACCATTCCACGGACCCTGTCCAAAGAGTGGTGCACCAAGCAGGGACTGAAGGGCGACGCCGGGAGCCTGGCGATACTTCGCTCCCTCGATGAAGCGAACGTCGCCTTCGTGAGCATTGGCTTGACGTACAACTCCCTCGAGGCCTACCGCCTCGCCGGCGCCGCCGCGGCTCGCGCGGCCGGCGACGGCTCCGTGGCCTTCTTCATGCCCACTGACGGCATCGACGACCCTCGCGACGCGGCGCAGGCACTCGTCACGGGCGCGCTGTTGTCCACGTACAGCTACAAGAAGAACGACAAGGTCACGACCTTCGACGTGGTCCCACTGGGCACGCCCTTGCCGTCGGTGGAAACGCACGACGACGTGACCGATGGTGTCGCGCGTGGTGCCTCCGTGGCCGAGGGTGTGAATTGGGCCAAGTTCCTCGTCGACTCGCCCGCGGGGTACATGGCCCCCAAGGAACTCGCCCGTCAGGTGCAGTCGCGCCTCGACGACGACGCCCACGTCAGCGTCGAGATCTGGACCGAGCCACGCATTCGCGAGGAGCGATTGGGCGGCCTGCTCGGCGTTGGCGAGGGTTCGGCGCAGCCAACGCGATTGGTCTACGCGACCTACGACCCGAGCCCCGATGAGGTGCTGCCGCACATCGCCCTCGTCGGCAAGGGCGTCACCTTCGACTCGGGAGGTCTGTCACTCAAGACCGGGCCGGGCATGATGACGATGAAGACGGACATGACCGGAGCGGCCATTGTGATGGCCGCGCTCTCGATCGCGAGTCAGTTGCAACTCGCGGTGAAGGTCACCGCCATCGCACCCATGACCGAGAACCTGCCGAGCGACCGTGCCACCAAGCCGGGTGACGTGTTGACGATCCGTAACGGCATGACGATTGAGGTCTTGAACACCGACGCCGAAGGGCGGCTGATCCTCGCCGACGGGCTCAGCCTCGCGGTCGAAGCCAATCCCGACGCGATTATCGACGTTGCCACGCTGACCGGGGCTCAGGTCGTCGCGCTCGGCGACGAAGTCGGTGCGCTCTTCGCTTCCACCGACGAACTCGCCAACTACTTCCGCGATGCCAGTGACCGTAGTGGCGAACCGTTCTGGCGAATGCCCCTGCGTTCGAGCTACTGGTCGCAGGTCGAATCCGATGTGGCTGACATGAAGAACGTCGGCAAGGTCGGCGTTGGCGGCACCATCGTGGCGGCCTTGATCTTGGAGAAGTTCACCGACGGACGGCCGTGGGCCCACCTCGATATTGCGGGTCCGGCGCGATCTGATTCGGCCCGCGGGTACGCGACCAAGGGGGCAACGGCCTTTGGTGCGCGAACGATCGTGGAGTTCCTCGAGGCGGTCGCCGAGGAGGCGATGCAGCACGATCACGAGATCGAAGAAGGTTAGGGCTGTACCAGTTTCACTCTTGACGAACGCGGAGCCACGTCGCGATCGAGCGACGCCGAAGCGACGTCGTTCCCGTCGGCGCGACCGAGCAGCACTGACGCGAAGAGGTCTTCGCCGTCAATATGAGCCCACCGGAGAATCTCTTCTTCGCGGCGAAAGTTCCCCCACAGTGTCGCTGCCAGGCCACGCTCCTCGAGCAACAAGAGCAGTGCCATCGTCGCCATCGCGGCATCGGTGTGCCAGTAGGGGACCGGCCACGAGCGCTCGTCGCTCAGTCCGGACGACGATTTGTCGTCTTCGCCGTAGCGATCGAGGTACGCGGAGCGCTGGGACGTGACGAGGACGACGGCACCGGCACGCTGGAGGCCGGGAGCACGACGTGCACCGTTGCGCCACTCTTCGTCGGTCGCCACCTCGAAGTAGGCGCTGACCGACTCGTGGCCCACGATGTGCATCCGCACGCCGGCGGCGTTTCCCGCGGTGGGCGCCCAGAGCGACAGGGCGCAAAGTTCGCCCAGTTGACTCTCGTCAACACCGGTTCCGTCAAAGGACCGGACCATCCGTCGGGCGGCCAGGAGTTCGCGCAGTTCCACGCAAGGGGTCTACCAGAGTCGGCGCTCGCGAATGTTGACTCTCCAGGTAACATTTCACCTGAACGAAGGAGACAGGTGGCGACGCCTCGAGACTTATTGAACGCAGCCAAAGCGGAGATTCGTGAAATTGATCCGAATGACGTCGCGGCGCGCCTGGACTACTACACGCTCCTCGACGTCCGAGAGCCCGACGAGTACGAACAGGTGCCGTGCCGGGCGCGGTCCACGTGGCGCGCGGGAACCTGGAGTTCTCCGTCGAGGGCCGCCTCCCCGACAAGAACGCTCCGATCGCCATCTACTGCGCTGGCGGTGTCCGTTCGGCCTTCGCCACCAAGACGCTCCAAGACCTCGGCTACAGCGACGTCGTCTCCATCGTCGGTGGCTTCAACAAATGGAAGGACGAGGGTCTTCCCTGGGCGACGCCGCTCACGATGAGCGCCGACCAGCGAGTCCGCTATCACCGACACCTCCTCTTGCCCGAGGTCGGCGAGAAGGGTCAGATGCGCCTGCTCGACTCGAAGGTGCTGCTACTGGGCGCCGGCGGCCTCGGTTCTCCGGCCGCGTTGTACCTCGCGGCGGCCGGCGTGGGCACTCTGGGCATCATCGACATGGACGTCGTTGACAGTTCGAATCTGCAACGTCAAATCCTCCACAACCTCGACCGCGTGGGCATGCGAAAGGTGGAGAGCGCGAAACTCACGCTGACCGCCATGAACCCCGATGTCAAAGTGATCACCTACGACACTCGACTGAGCGCGGACAACATCCTCGACATCATCGACGGCTACGACGTGATCGTCGACGGCACCGATAACTTCCCCACGCGCTACCTCGTGAACGACGCGGCACTGCTCAAGCGGATCCCCGTCGTCCATGGCTCGATCTTTCGATTCGAGGGTCAAGCGACTGTCTTCAATCCCTACGTCGGACCGTGCTATCGCTGCATGATTCCCGAGCCGCCACCGCCGGAACTGGCGCCGAGCTGCGCCGAGGCGGGCGTGCTCGGTGTGCTGCCGGGGATCATCGGTTCGATCCAGGCCATTGAGACGATCAAACTCCTCTTGGAGTTGGGCGATCCCTTGGTCGGGCGTCTGTTGACCTACGACGCCCTCGAACAGTCCTTTCGCACCTTCAAGGTTCGTCGCGACCCGTCGTGTCCGGCCTGTGGCGAGGACGCGGGACCGATTCAGATCGCGGAGTACGACGACCACTGCATGCCCCACCCGATCAGCGTTTAAGCCATCACCACGATCGTGCCGGCGAATCGGTCGTGAAGCGACTGCTTGCGGGGATTGACGAGCGGATAGAGACCATCGATCAAAGTGATGGCGATCAACACGTAGAGAGCGAAGTTACCGGTGAGCAGTGTGGCGACCGCTTGGTACACGCCGACGAAGCCCCAACGCTTCAGGGCGACGTTGCGCGTGATCGGGCCTCCGGTGACTTCATCGCGGACGCGAGTGAGTGCGATGCGGTTGCCGATGGTTTGGCCGCGTTGCGTCGAGAGCAGGCGAACTTGATAGAGACCCTGGGCTGCGATGCCAGCGAGCACACCGACGACCACGCCGGCGAGGGCCGCGAAGAGCGCGAAGACCGCGTAGGAGGGAAGCAACATGATGACGTTGTCGGAGAACGTCGCGCCGACTCGTCGCCACCAACCCCCAAGACGTAGTCCGGTGGCCTCGTCCTCGACACCGAGCGTCGCGACGGCGGAGTTGCACGAATTACAGGTAGTACCGCTGACGTAGGCACCACAGCTGGAGCATTTCACCGGTCCATCTTGGTCGGTCGAGGGCGGCGCTCGCGAGTCGACGAGCATTGTTTCACGCTCCCGAAACATTCGTCGTCGCCACGACAACGCCTATCGTGGTTTCGTGACGCCCGACGAACGAACGACCGACTCCGGGATCGTGATTCGACCGGTCTATAGGCCCGATGACCTTGAGGGGTTTGACCCGGAACTCGACCTCGGCGAGCCCGGGGACTATCCCTACACCCGTGGGGTGCAGCCCACGATGTACCGCGGTCGACTCTGGACCATGCGCCAGTACGCCGGATTTGGCAGCGCGGAGGCCACGAACCAGCGATTCAAGTTCCTCCTCGATGCGGGACAGACCGGACTGTCCTGTGCCTTTGACCTGCCGACGCAGATGGGCTTTGACTCGGACCACGCCCGGGCTGAGGGCGAGGTCGGTAAGGTCGGTGTCGCCATTTCGTCGATCGAGGACATGCGCCACCTGCTCGCCGACTTGCCGCTCGATGAGGTGACGACCTCGATGACGATCAACTCGACGGCGTCGACCTTGCTGCTGCTCTATCAGTTGGTCGCGGAAGAGCAGGGCGTCGCGGGGGAGCGACTGCGTGGCACCATCCAAAACGACATTCTTAAGGAGTACGTCGCTCGAGGAACGTATATCTACCCACCGCGCCAGTCCATGCGTCTCGTCGTCGACACCTTCGCGTACTGCGCCAAGGAGATGTCGAATTGGAACACGATCTCGATCTCGGGGTATCACATTCGCGAGGCGGGATCGACGGCCGTGCAGGAGATTGCCTTCACACTCGCCAACGGTATTGCCTACGTGGAGGCGGCCCTCGCCGCGGGCCTCGTGCTGGACGACTTCGCGCCCCGACTCAGTTTCTTCTTCAATGCGCACAACAACCTCTTCGAAGAGGTGGCGAAGTACCGCGCGGCGCGTCGACTCTGGGCCTCGATAATGCGCGAGCGTTTTGGCGCCCAGGACCCGAAATCCATAATGCTGCGCTTCCACACCCAAACCGGCGGTTCGACCTTGACGGCCCAGCAGCCCGAGAACAACATTGTGCGCACGACGATTCAGGCCCTCGCCGCGACGCTCGGCGGGACTCAATCACTGCACACCAACGGCTTCGACGAGGCCCTCGGATTACCTACGGAGCGGGCGGCCAAGTTGGCCCTGCGCACCCAACAGGTCCTGGGCTTCGAGTCGGGCATTGGTGACACCGTCGACCCACTCGCGGGCTCGTACTACGTCGAGTCATTGACGAACGAGGTGGAACGACTCGCGCGCGACTACATCGAGGCCATCGATGAACGGGGGGGAGCCGTCGCCGCGATTGAGTCGCACTACATGCAAGACGAGATCGAGGCCGCGGCGTACGAGTTCGCTCGCGGTGTCGATCGCGGCGAGAAGGTCGTGGTCGGCGTCAATCGATTCGAGGAGAGTGCGTCGACGAAGGCTGATGTGTTCCCGATCGACGAAGCACAGCAGCGCGAGCAGATCGCACGGGTGACGTCGCTCAAGCAGACCCGCGATAACGACGGTGTTCGTGTGGCGCTGGACGACCTCGCCACGGCGGCGCGCGGTTCGGCCAACGTGCTCTATCCAATGAAGACAGCGCTCGCTCGTCGCGCGACACTCGGCGAAGTGGCCGATGTCTTTCGCTCCGAGTTCGGGGTCTACCAGCCGAGTTAGTACTCGATCGGTTCGTGGAAGTGGGTCACGTTCGGTCGTTCGGAATAGAACGGATGGGTCAACGCACGCCACCGTTCGAACGCTTCGGACTCTCGAAAGGCCATGTGCGCTTCGATCGAGTCCCATCGAATGAGGAGCAGGTAGATCGAGCCGTTCTCCTCTTGACGACGGATCTCTCCTCCAAAGCAGTCTGGCACCGTGTCGAGAATTGGCAACGCCATCCTCGCGGCCGCCTCGTACTCGTCTTCGCGACCGGGTGTCACTGATAACAGCACGTGTTCGAGTTTCATGAACGTGACAGTAATCGGGCGCGGAGCGGTCCGTCTTGCGCGACGCCGATTGCGGTCTGCGCCAGAGCGATCGCCCCATCGAGGACCGCGCGATCGGCCTCGGGCGTTATACAGGCCTGCGTGAACTGTGGTTGGTGGTTCACGGCGCCGTTGGTGGGGATGGCGATCATGGGGTGGATGGACGGCACGACGAGCGACACGTTCGCCATGTCGGTCGAGATCATGGGACGATCGACGCCCTCGTCATCGAGCTCGAAGGTTCGACCGAGCCCTTCCGCCGCGCGTCGGTAGTGGGCGAGGATTTCGTGATCGGCCTCCATTTGTGAAAACGCACTGCCAATCTCTTCGATGTGCAGTGACGCGCCGGTTGCGAGGGCGCCGGCCTCGAAGCAGGCGTTGACGCGCACTCGAAGATCGCTGAGACGTTCGCTGGTCTCGGATCGGGCCATGTAGCGTCCGACCGCCCGCGCGGGGATGATGTTGGCCGCCGAGCCGCCTTCGAGCGTTATGCCGTGGACGAGGTCGCCCGGGGGCAATTGTTGGCGAAGAAGTCCGATGGCGACGTTCGCGATCGTCAACGCGTCGAGGGCGTTGATGCCCACCCAGGGAGCGGCCGCCGCGTGTGCTTCCTTGCCCACGTACGTGACGTCGAAGTGGTCGACCGCGAGACAGTGTGCGTCCAGTCGTTCGAAGGGGAAGGGGTGCACCATCATCGCGGTGTGGACGTCGTCGAAGTAGCCGGCGTTAATGAGGTCGATCTTTCCACCACCACCCTCCTCGGAGGGTGTGCCGAGCAGGATGACGGTCACGTCGAGTTCTTCGGCGACTGATGCCAGTCCAATGGCGGCGCCGAGCGACGAGGCGGCGATGATGTTGTGGCCGCACGCGTGTCCGACGTCGGGAAGGGCATCGAACTCCGCGCAGTACACGACGTGTAGGGCGCCACTGCCCATCGTGGCGCGAAAGGCCGTTGGTAGCGCCGCAATGCCCCGCTCGAGGCGGAAGCCGGCCGCCTCCGCGGCGTCGGCGACCGCGGCTGAACTGAGGAACTCCTCGTAGCCGAGTTCGGGGTGGGCGTGGACAAAGTGACTGAGCGCGATGAGATCGTCAGAGTGCTCGCGAACGGCCTCGGCCGCGGTGTCGGAGGTGCTCACTCGACCACCGCGACGGTGTCACCGGCACTGACGGAGTCACCGGCACTGACACTGATCGAGGTCACGACGCCGGACTTCTCGGCGTTCACCGAGTTCTCCATTTTCATCGCCTCGAGAATGACGACGGTGTCACCGATTTCAACCTCTTGGCCGACCTCGACGTTGACCTTCACGATTGTGCCTTGCATTGGGACGACGACGTTGCCCGAGCCGCTTCCGACTACCCCGGCGTGATGTTGGCGGCGGGGTTTGGCGGCCGTACTGATCGCTCTGGGCAGTCCGTCATCGCTGAACTCGGGCATCCAGAGTGCCACCGTAACGCGTCGACCATTGACTTCGGCGGTGACGTCCTTGCGTATCTGCCCATCGCCGACCGACACGGTTACGGGTTGGGCGCTCGCGAGCTCCGAGAAGTCGAGATCGTTCTCGACCCAATTCGTCGAGTGGGTGCCATTGACGAACTGCTCGTCGCAGAGGATGACGACGTCGGCGGGCAACGTGGTCGACACACCCTCGATCGTGGTCTCTTCGATGGCGCGGAGCATCCGTCGACGGGCCTTCTCGCGGTCCGCTCCCCACACGATCAACTTCGCGATCAGATTGTCGTAGTACTGGCTAACGGTGTCGCCGGCGCTGTAGCCGGCGTCGAGGCGAACGCCGGGACCCGAGGGTTGGTCGAAGCGCGTCAACGTGCCCGGTGAGGGTAGGAACCTCCCGCCCGAGGGGTCCTCCGCGTTGATTCGTACTTCAATCGCGTGGCCGTCGCGCTTCACGTCGTCCTGGGAGAAGGTGATGGGCTCGCCAGAGGCAATTCGTAGTTGCCACTCGACGAGGTCGAGTCCGGTGACCATTTCGGTGACCGGATGTTCGACCTGGAGTCGTGTGTTCATCTCGAGGAAGAAGAACTCACCGTCCTGGAAGAGGAACTCGACGGTGCCGGCGTTCACGTAGCCGCAGGCCTTGGACACCTTGACGGCCGCTTCGCCCATGGCTCTACGAATGTCGTCGGGGAAGTTCGGCGCGGGGGACTCTTCGATCAACTTCTGGTGACGACGCTGCGCCGAGCAGTCGCGCTCACCGAGCCACAACGTGGTGCCGTGGGTGTCGGCGAGTACCTGCATCTCGACGTGGCGGGGATTTGTGAGGTAACGCTCGAGGTAGCACTCCGGTCGTCCGAAGTAACTCTGTGATTCGCGCTGCGCGCTCTCGAGGGCTTCGGCGGCGTCTTCGGCCTTCTCCACGACCTTCATGCCGCGTCCGCCGCCGCCGTAGGCGGCCTTGATGGCCACCGGCCATCCGAACTCCTTACCGAAGGCGATCACTTCGTCGGCACTTGTCAACGGATCGTTTCGGCCCGGCACCCCTTCGACGCCGACCTTGGCGGCCGCAAGACGAGACGAGATCTTGTCACCCATGATCTCGATGGCTTCGGGCGGGGGACCAATGAAGGTCACTCCTTTGGACGTGATGGCGCGAGCGAAGTCGGTGTTCTCCGAGAAGAATCCGTAACCAGGGTGCACGGCGTCCGCGCCGCAGCGGTGCAGTACATCGAGGATGGCGTCGGTGTTGAGGTAGCTCTCCGCGGCGCTTTGGCCGCCCAGGGCGTACGCCTCGTCGGCCAATCGCACGTGCAGGGCATTGCGATCGAGTTCTGAGTACACGGCGACCGTGGCAATGCCCATCTCTCGACAGGTGCGCATTATTCGCACCGCGATCTCACCGCGATTGGCGATCAGGACTTTCTTTACCACGCAAACCTCCAAGCCGGGCCTGTCATTTTCTAGCACTCGTACCCAAAACTCTATTGTTAAACAGTGAATTCAATCGTCTGGCGAATAGAGCACTTTGACGAGATCGATTCGACCAACTCGTGGGTGGCGCAGAAGGCGAGCGAAGGGGCTCACGAAGGGCTGGTGGCCTTCGCCGACTTCCAGAGCGCGGGACGGGGCCGACTCGAGCGCACGTGGGAGTCTTCTCGTGATTCGTCGCTGCTCTGTTCGATTCTTCTGCGACCCGACGTCAGTCCCGATCAACTGCAATTGGTCGTGGCCTGCGTTGCCCTGGCCGCTCGAGCCGCGATCGTGCGCCTCAGTGGCGTTCGACCGGACCTCAAGTGGCCCAACGACTTGATCGTCGGTGACGCGAAGCTGGCCGGTCTCCTGGCCGAGATCGTCTCGGTGGACGAACGATTGGCCGTCGTGGTGGGCATCGGGGTCAACCTCACGTACGAGGGGCCCCAGAACGTGCTGGCCACAAGTGTTCGAAACGAGTCGGGCGTCACCATCAGCGCCCCGGCGTTGCTCGACATACTGCTCGACGAACTCGAGCCACGACGGGAACGACTTGATTCCTCAGGGGGTCGTGACCAGATACGCGAGGAGTACGTACGGGCTTTGGCGACGTTGGGCCAGAAGGTGCGCGTCGAGCAACGAAGTGGTGTCGTCGTCGGCACCGCAACATCGATCGACGACACCGGCCAGTTGGTCCTCACCGTCGACGGGGACGAGATCGCCTTCTCCGTGGGCGACGTCATCCACGTGCGACCTGACGGTGGGTCGACGACGTGACCCGGGCGACGCGCGTCATGGTCACTGGCGCCTCGGGGCAGGTCGGCGTCGATGTCCTGGATGTATTGGCGGGGCTGACGCCACTCGGGGGCGATCCGATGTTTCAACCCGACGGGCGCCCTATCGAAGAGGACGAGTTCGACGTGCTCGGTCTGAACCACCACGAGCTCGACGTGAGTGACGCGGACGCGGTGCGTCGCGCCGTGGGCGCCGCTCGGCCCGACGTCATTGTCCATCTCGCGGCGTACACGGCCGTCGACCGCGCGCAGATAGAAGAGGACCTCTGTTTCGCGGTCAATGCGGCCGGAACCGAAGCCATGTCACTCGCCGCCAAGGAGTTTGGCGCACATCTGATCTCCATCTCGACCGACTACGTCTTTGACGGCAACAAGGGCACGAGTTACGTCGAGGACGACGCCACCAATCCGCTGAACGTCTACGGAGCATCGAAGCGGGCTGGCGAGTTGCTCTGTTCGGGGGGCGACACGATTGTGCGCACGTCGTGGGTGATGGGCGTACGCGGCAAGAACGTCGCGCACGTCATCGCCGAGCGTGCAGCGTCGGGCGCGAACGTTCGATTCGTCAATGACCAGACCGGTACGGTGACCGTCGCGGCCGATCTCGCCCGGTCGATCGCTACGTTCGTGCGTGAGCGACCGGGCGGGACATGGCACGTCGCGAACGCGGGGACCACGACGTGGTTTGACGTCGCGCACTTCGTGGGTGAACTCTGTGGTCGCGGCGACGACTTCGCGAGCGCCATCGCGACCAGCGAACTCGATCCCACGCCACTGGCCACGCGACCAATTCGAAGTGACCTGGCGACCGAGAAGTTTGATGCCGCGTGGCAGGCCATGCCCGCGTGGCACGACGGCGTGACTCGCCTGGTGCGCGACCGCGACGCACCCACGGAACGGCCATGAGCGACGTCGCGTCGGACGTCGCCGCGGTGATCGTCGACTTCCACGCGGGCGCCGCGCTCGACAACTGTGTTGACTCGCTCCACGCCAACGGAGTGACCGACATCGTGGTGGTCGAGAACGGTGAAGAGGGTTCGACGCTGCCGTCGCTCTCGGGTCAGCACGTCGTCCTCGTCGTACCGAAGCTCAACCTCGGCTACGGGCGTGGCATGAATCGCGGGGTCGCGGCCGCACCGAAGCGGACGTACCTACTGGTCTCCAACCCCGACGTCGTCGTGCACGCGGGCGCGGTCGACGCGCTCGTGCACTACCTCGACGAGCACCCAAACGTGGCGATCGTCGGCCCCGAGATCGTGCGACCCGATGGCACTGTCTATCCCTCCCAGCGCGTCTTCCCCAACATCTGGCTCGCCGGTCTGCACGCGTTACTGGCGCCGCTGTGGCCCAATAACCCCGCGACCCGCAAATACCGCTCACCGAGGGCCGACGGGACCGTTGACTGGGTGTCGGGGGCCTTCTTCCTCGCACGGCGAGAGGTTTTCGAAGCCGTCGGTGGATTCGACGAGCGCTATTTCATGTTCGCCGAGGACATGGCGCTGTGTTGGCAGGTCCGTGAACTCGGCTTCGGCGTTGGCGTGTCACGTAACGCGTTGGTGACGCACATCGAGGGTGTGTCGCGGGCTCGCGCGCCCCGGGCGATGCTCATCGCGCATCATCGAGGAGCCCTGCGCTTCGAATGGCAGACAGCGAGTGGATGGCGTCGAGTCCTGGCGCCACTGGCCTTCCTGGTGTTGGGGCTACGTCTCTGCGTGGTTCTCGTGCTCCGCCCCACGACGTGATCATGGCGCCGATTACAATGTTTCCTGGGCTGCGAGTGGTTTGTGGTTGAAAGTCGATGCCAGTCGCGGGCGAAACGACCCACGTAAGGCGTCATAGGACGCTGAGCATGGCGCGGTTTAGAAGTAAGTCCTGCCTCGTGGTGGCCAGAGTGGTCGCTCCGAGAGCCGGTGAAGTGTGTGAATTCCTCGCTGGAGAGCCTCGTGCTGCTGGCGGGTCGCACGGACACCGCTGCAGGCAAGTGTGGGGTAAAAGACCAGGTCAGCACTCGCAGCCCAAATGAAAAGGCGTTTGAGACCGGTAGGGTACGACAAGACATGAGTGTATTTAGCAAGATTCTGAAGGCCGGTGAAGGCAAGCGCGTACGCCAGCTGGCCGAACTCGTCCCACCGATCGGGGCGCTGGCCGACGAGATGGCCGCGCTCAGCGACGAGGAACTTCGCGCCAAGACGGTTGAGTTCCGCGAGCGCCTCGCCCAGGGTGAGGAACTCGACGACCTGCTCCTCGAGGCCTTCGCGGTCGTACGAGAAGGCGCCACGCGCGTCCTCGGACAGCGGCACTACGACGTCCAGTTAATGGGTGGCATGGCGCTGCACTTCGGCTGGATCGCCGAAATGAAGACCGGCGAGGGCAAGACCCTCGTGTCGACACTGCCGGTCTATCTGAACGCCCTGGCCGGTAAGGGCGTGCACGTCGTGACGGTGAACGACTACCTCGCGACGCGCGACGCCAACTGGATGGGCCAGCTCCACCGATTCCTCGGACTGACCGTTGGGCGGGTCGGTCCGGACCTCTCGGACTTTGAAGAGAAGCGTGAGGCGTACAACTGCGACGTCACGTACGGGACGAATACGGAGTTCGGCTTCGACTACCTGCGCGACAATATGGCGTCACGTCGTGAGCACATGGTCCAGCGCGGACACCACTACGCGATCGTCGACGAGGTCGACTCGATCCTCATCGACGAAGCCCGCACCCCGCTCATCATCTCGGGTCCGGCGTCGGACGTCACCAAGCTCTACTACCAGTTCGCGTCCATCGCGAGGTCGCTCACTCGTGACGTTGACTACGAGGTTGACGAAGAGAAGAAGACCGTCGTACCAACCGAGGCCGGTATTGAGAAGGTCGAGAAACAACTCGGCGTCTCCAACCTCTACGACGCGGTCGCGACGAACTACGTGCATCAGTTGGGCCAGGCGCTGCGCGCCAAAGAACTCTTCCACCGCGACAAGGACTACCTGGTGGACGCCGGGGACGTGAAGATCGTCGACGAGTTCACCGGCCGCACCCTCGACGGACGGCGTTGGTCCGACGGACTGCACCAGGCGGTCGAAGCCAAAGAGCGGGTGCGGATCCAAGAGGAGAATCACACCTGGGCGACCGTCACGTTGCAGAACTACTTCCGCCTCTACGAGAAGCTGTCCGGCATGACCGGTACGGCGGAGACCGAAGCGGCGGAGTTCGGTAACACCTACAAACTTTCGGTCGTGCCGATCCCCTCGAACCAGCCACTCATTCGTATGGACGAGCCGGACCTGATCTTCAAGACCGAGGCCGCGAAATTCGCCGCGATCGTCGACGACGTGCGCGAACGCAGTGACCAGGGCCAACCCGTGCTGCTCGGTACCGCGTCGGTGGAGAAGTCCGAGCTCCTCTCGCGAACTCTCGAAGGCCGGCATCACCCACGAGGTCCTGAACGCGAAGCAGCACTTTCGCGAGGCCGAGATCGTGGCGCAGGCCGGACGCAAGCACGCCGTCACGGTGGCCACCAACATGGCCGGACGTGGCGTCGACGTCGTGCTCGGTGGCAACTACGAAGGACTCGCTCGTCGCGAAGCACAGAGTCGGGGCTTCGCGGCCGATTCCGAAGAGTTCGACGCGGCCTACCAAGCCGCGCTCGCGATGTTCAAGCCCGTCTGCGACGAAGAAGGCGACCAAGTTCGTCAACTCGGTGGACTGTACGTGCTCGGCACCGAGCGACACGACTCTCGCCGTATTGATAATCAGCTCCGCGGACGCTCCGGTCGTCAGGGTGACCCCGGTGAGAGTCGTTTCTATCTGTCCCTTGAAGACGAACTGCTCCGACTGTTCGCCACCGGCGCAGTGTCGTGGGTCATGGACCGCACGATGCCCGACGACCTGCCGATCGAAGCGAAGATGGTCTCGAAGGCGATCGAGCGAGCCCAGAACACCGTCGAGGGTCGAAACGCGGAGATCCGCAAGGACGTCCTCAAGTACGACGAGGTCATGAACGAACAGCGCAAGGTCATCTACGCCCGCCGTCAACAGGTCATCGACGGTGAGGACATGCACGACGCGACGCTCGTCATGATCGAGGAGATTCTCACCTACGTCGTCGACGAACAACTCGAAGGTGAGTTCGCTGAAGGATGGGACCTGAACGCGCTCATCACCGAGTTAACGAACTTCTATCCGACGACCCTCAACGCCGATGCCCTCGGTGAGTACGAAGACCGCGACGATATTCTCGCCGTCGTCATCGACGAAGCAATCGGGCAGTACGAAGCGAAGTGTGAAGGCTTCCCTGGCGGCATCGACACCGCGAAGGAGATCGAGCGCGACGTCATGCTCCAGATTCTCGACCAACGCTGGCGCGACCACCTCTCGGACATGGACTACCTACGTGACGGCATCCACCTTCGTCAAGTCGCCCAACAAGATCCGCTGACGGCGTGGCAGAAGGAGGGTTACCTCCTCTTCGAGCAACTCCTCAACAACGTCGACCGCGACTTCGTGCGTTACATCACGCACGTCGAGGCGGTGACGCCCGAGCCGGAGAACGATCGTGGTCTCGAACGAGCGCAGACGAACGTCAACGCGGTCGCCCCCGGAGCGACGGAGTTGCCGGCGCACGGCCCGACAGCCAAGCCACTTCCCAAGCAGGGCGACAAGATCGGTCGCAACGATCCGTGCTGGTGCGGGTCAGGCAAGAAGTTCAAGCAGTGCCATGGCCGACCCTAAGGCCGAAAACACCCTTCGCGAGGCCCTCAGCACGCTGGAGGACCTCGAGTCGAGGTGGAGTGCCGCGCGCGACTACCTAAAGATCGATGCCAGTCGAGAGCGACACGCTGTCTTGGGCGAACTCGTGGCCGATCCCAACCTGTGGGACGACCAGGACAACGCCCGAGAGGTGACGACCGAACTCGGGCGCCTTTCCAACGACCTCGAACAGTTCGATGAACTGCGCGCGGCCCTCGACGACAGTGTCGTCCTGGCCGACTTCTCTCGCGAGGCGCTGAGCGCGGGTGACGCCGACTGGTCACTACTCAATGAACTCACCACGACCATCACCGCTCTCGAATCGAAACTCGCCGCACTCGAAATTCAAAGTCTCTTCAGCGGTCCCTACGATGCCAATGACGCGATCGTGGAACTGCACGCGGGCGCCGGTGGTACGGACGCGCAGGATTGGACCGAGATGCTGTTGCGCATGTACTCGCGCTGGGCCGAGCGACGAGGCTTCGGTGTCGAAGTCGATGAAGCGACCGAGGGCCAAGAGGCCGGGCTCCTGTCGGCGACGTTCATCGTGAAGGGTCGCTTCGCCTACGGCTGGATGTCGGCGGAGCGAGGCGTGCATCGATTGGTGCGCATCAGCCCCTTCGACTCGCAGGCTCGACGTCAGACCAGTTTCGCCAGCCTCGACGTGACGCCACTGTTGGAAGACAACGCGTCCGAGGTCGAGATCGACGAGAAGGAACTGCGCATCGACACGTACCGTTCGTCGGGCGCCGGTGGCCAGCACGTCAACAAGACCGACTCGGCGATTCGCATCACCCACCTGCCGACCAACATCGTCGTCAGCTGCCAGAACGAACGAAGCCAGCACCAGAACCGCGCGCGAGCAATGCAAATCCTCGAGGCGAAGTTGGCCGAGCGCGCCCGCGCCGAGCGTCAGGCGCAGATGAACGCGCTCAGTGGTGATCGCGGTGACAACGCGTGGGGATCGCAGATTCGAAGTTACGTACAGGCGCCGTATCAACTAGTGAAGGACCACCGCACCGATTTCGAGACGGGCAACGTCGACGCGGTTCTCGACGGCGACCTCGATGATTTCATGCAAGCGGAACTGCGACGTCAGCGATCCACATCGTAAGAATCTTGAGAGCCCTGTAACGCAAGGCTTTCCGGTCACAACATCGTGATTTCGCCAAACTAGAATGGTTCACGTACATCGCGGTGCCCAAGCACCACCACTAGTTGCCCGAGGGGGTGTTGCGTGATTCGTTTTGAGAATGTCTCAAAGACGTACAAGAACGGAACGCCGGCACTCAAGGACATCTCTCTCGACATCGAAAAGGGGGAGTTCGTCTTCCTCGTCGGTGCCTCCGGATCGGGCAAGACAACATTCCTACGACTCCTCCTTCGAGAGGAACTGCCCGATCAGGGTCGAATCCTCGAGGCCGGACGCGACATCGGTGAACTGCCCAAGTGGCGGGTTCCCTACCTTCGACGCAACATTGGCTGTGTCTTTCAGGACTTTCGGCTACTACCCAACAAGACCGTCTTTGAGAACGTGGCCTTCGCGCTCGAAGTGATCGGGCGTCCCCGTACGACCGTCGACTCCCAGGTGCCCCAGATCCTCGATCTCGTCGGACTCACGGACAAGTCCAAGAGTCTGCCCGGCGAACTCTCCGGCGGTGAACAACAGCGCGTCGCGGTCGCGCGAGCGTTCGTGAATCGACCGCTCATCCTGCTCGCCGACGAACCAACGGGCAACCTCGACCCGGCGAACTCTGAGTCGATTATGGCCCTGCTCGAACGCATCAATCGCACCGGTACGACCGTGGTCATGGCGACGCACGACAAAACGCTCGTGGACCGCATGCGTCGGCGCGTCGTCGAGCTCGACCGCGGTGAGATGATCCGTGACCAAGTTCGAGGCGTCTACGGCATCGACGAGGGCGTCGCCATCTAATGCGCGTCTATCTGCGCTACGCCGTCAAGGAGACCTTCTCCAATCTTTGGCGCAATCGAATGATGACGATCGCCGCGGTGCTGACCGTCGCCGTGTCGCTCTCGCTCGTGGGGTCGGCACTCCTGTTGAAGCAGAGCGCCGCCCAGGCGTCACAGACGTGGCAGCAGGGCACTCGCGTGAGCATCTGGATGCAACCCAAGGCGTCGGCCGGTGAAGTCGCCAACGTGCGATCACAACTGAAGAGCTTGCCGCTCGTGAAGAACTGTCAGTTCCACACGAAGGCGGAGGACTTCGCCCAGATGAAGCGGGAGTTGCCGCCCGACGAATCGACCATCCTCCACGTGTCCGAGATGCCCACCAAGTTCACGTGCGTGCCCACGGTACCGTCGGACGCGTTCACGGTCGAGTCAACGTTCTCGAATCAACCGGGTGTCTTGACGGTTACTGCGCCGGTGCAGCAGATTCGTGAGATGAATCGAGCGATCCGGATCTTGCAGATCGTCTTCCTCGCGCTGGCTGCGGTACTGCTCCTCTCGGCGTCGGTACTGATCCTCAACACGATTCGAATGGCGATCTTCGCTCGTCGTCGCGAGGTGTCGGTTATGAAACTCGTTGGTGCGACCAATTGGTTCATCCGCATTCCCTACATCACCGAAGGTTTCATTCAGGGCCTCCTGGGTTCGGTGGTGGCGATTGGGGCGGTGACCGCGCTGCACACGTGGTATCCGTTGCACAATGAGTTTCAATTGGACACCAGCGCGCTCGTGGGAACGAATGCAGTGGTCTTGATCGTCGGGGTCCTTATCGGATCGGTCGGATCGGCCATTGCGATACGGCGATTCCTCGACGTCTAACGCTTCGTCTCGTCAAAGTCAACGGCGAGAGAGTTCACGCAGTAGCGAAGGCCGGTCGACGTGGGACCGTCATCGAAGACGTGTCCGAGGTGACCGCCGCACTTCGAACAGAGGATTTCGGTGCGCGTGCGAAACAGCGACCGGTCACGGCGTTCAATGATCGTGCCGGGCTCGCAGGCATCGAAGCTCGGCCAACCGCAACCGGAGTCGAACTTCTGCTCGCTCGTGAAGAGGCGCTGTCCGCAGCCGCCACACGTGAAGACGCCGTCGGCGTCGACGTGCAATAAGGAGCCCGTAAATGGTGGCTCGGTTGCCGCCTTGCGCAACACCGCGTAGCGTTCCGGTTCAAGCTCTTCGCGCCACTGCGCGTCGCTCTTCTCAACGTCGTAGGTCATGCTCGGAATCTACCGGCCCTCGTACGCGCGGCGAACGACTACGAGTAGTTCGGACGAGGTGACTCGGGTAGAAGCGGCGCAAACTCCGGCTGGTCGGCGAGGAGTCGGGTAAAGGCGGCCGCGAGACCCTCCGCGTCCAGGCCGAGTTCCGCCAATAACTTGTCGGGCCGGTGCTGTTCGAGGTACGCGCGCGGGGTCCCGAGGATTCGCGTCGTCGGGAACGGGCGAGAGAGGTCTTGGGCGCGACTGCGCACCGCCGAGACCATCAGGGTCCCGGCGCCGCCGTGTCGCGTGCCGTCTTCGATCGTCATGATGCGTTCGTGGTCGAGCGCCGCGTCGATCATCGCTGGATCCGGTGGCAACACTCGAACGTCGTAAAGCGTGACGCGCGTGGCCTCTTCACCCATCAAGGACAGGGCCTTGTAGGCAGTGGGCGCCATCTTTCCTACGGCGAGTACGCAGAGCGAGCCGTCGCCCCGGACGACTTCGCGCGCCTCGAGGCCGTCGCCGACTTTTCCGTCAAAGGGCTTGGGCAAGGTCTTGGGGAATCGCAGAGCCGTTGGTGTGGTCATCGACAGCGCGGTCGCCAGCATGCCCGGCACTTCTTCCGCCGACGAAGGGGCGAAGACGGTCATATTCGGGATGGCGAGGCAGAGCGCAATGTCGAGGAGTCCGTGGTGGCTCGGGCCGTCGTCGCCCGTGACACCAGCGCGGTCAAAGACGAAGACGACGGGGAGGTTCAACAGTCCGACGTCGAGGTGCGCCTGGTCAAAGGCCCGCGAGAAGAAGGTGGAGTAGATGGCCACCACCGGTTTGAGGCCACCCATGGCCATGCCGGCTGCCGCGGTCACTGCGTGCTGCTCGGCGATGCCGACGTCGAAGAATCGATCGGGGAACTGGGCTTCGAAGTTGAGGAGCCCCGTTGGACCGGCCATGGCGGCGGTGATCGCCACGATGCGATCGTCGGCGCTCGCCAATGCGACGAGGGAGTCAGAGAAGGCGTGAGAAAACGACTGCGGCGCGATGTCCTCGTCCTCTTTGCGCGCCGGCATCTTGAAATCGTGCATCTTCAGGTCGTCGTCGATGGCGGGGTCGTAACCGAGACCCTTGGTGGTGAGCACGTGCACGACGATGGGACCGTCCCACTGCGCCGCGCTCTTGAGCGTGGTCTCGAGTGACTCGAGATCGTGCCCGTCGATGGGTCCTACGTAGCGAACACCGAGGTTCTCGAAGAAGGTGTGGGGCGTCACCATCTCGCGGACGACCGACGTAAAGCCGTCGATGCCGAGGTACGCAGCCTTACCAACGCGCGGAAGGTGCGGAACGGTCTTTCGTATCCGACCACGCATGGTGAGGTAGGTCTTGTTGAGTCGCAGTGCGGTAAGTGATTCGGAGAGCTTCGAGATCGTCGGCGCGTAGCTTCGGCCATTGTCGTTGAGGACAATGACGACTCGTTGGTTGGAGTGTCCGAGGTTGTTGAGCGCCTCGTACGCCATGCCGCCGGTCAAGGAGCCGTCGCCGACGACCGCCACGACGTGGCGCTTACCACCGTGACCAATGAGCTCTTTGCGCTGTTGGAGCGCCACGGAGAGGCCGTGTGCGTAGGAGAGCGCCGTCGAGGCGTGACTGGACTCGATCCAGTCATGTTGGCTCTCGGATCGGTTCGGGTAGCCCGAGAGACCGCCGCGTTGGCGAAGGTTCTTGAAGCCGTAGCGCCGACCGGTCAGGAGTTTGTGCACGTAGGCCTGATGACCCGTATCCCACAGCAGGATGTCCTTGGGTGAGTCAAAGACTCGATGCAGCGCCAGGGTCAACTCGACGACGCCGAGGTTGGATCCGAGGTGGCCACCCGTCGGATTGGTCGTGACGGACTCGATGATGAACTGGCGGATCTCCTCACTGAGTTGATCGAGTTCATCGTAGGAAAGGTTCTGGAGGTCTTCGGGTGTCTCAATCGACGGCAGAATCACCTCATCAGCCTACCCATGAGGCACCAAGAGTCGTCAGCGCATAAAGAGTCGCCAACTACGCTCGCATGCATGGAATCCACCCTGGTTGAGCAAGAGGTACTGCAACGAGTTTTGGGCGAAGCGATGGGTCGAGGTGGTGAGTTCGCCGAAGTCTTCGTCGAAGATCGCTCCACGTCCTCGGCGATGCTCGACCAGCGCCGAGTCGAGGAACTGAGCTCGGGACGCGACCGCGGCGCCGGGATCCGAGTCGTGGTCGGCGAAACAACGGGCTTTGCCCATACCGCGGACCTGTCCGAACGAGGGTTGCTCGCCGCCGCGCAGGCGGCCGCCACCGTCGCGCGTGAAGGGGGAGGAGGCGTGCGCGAGATCGCCCTTGGTCCATTGACCGACCACCCAACACTCGCCACGATGCTGCCGAAGGACGTTGACAAGGCTCGAAAGATCGAATTGATGAATCTCGCCGATGACGCCGCGCGCTCCGAAGGTTCATCCATCACCCAGGTCTCCGTCGCGCTCGGCGATTCGTCGCGGCGATTCGTCGTCGCCAACTCCGAAGGCGTCTTCGCTGCGGACCATCAAGTACGAACCCGCTTCAACGTCACGTGCATCGCGAAGGGTGACGGCGGTATGCAGACCGGCTATCGACCCATTGCGGGAACTCGTGGCTTCGAACTCTTGAGTGGTGAGGCCGTGGCCGAGGCGGCGAGGGGCGCGGCTCGCCAAGCGATCACCAAACTCGACGCGCGCCCGGCACCATCGGGTGACCTGCCCGTGGTCTTGGCCGGCGGCTCTGGTGGGATCTTGTTCCACGAAGCCTGCGGGCACGGTCTTGAGGCCGACGCCATATTGAAGCAGGCGTCGGTGTACGCGGGCAAGGTCGGTCAACAGGTCGCGAGTCCACTCGTCACACTTGTCGACGATGGCACCGTCGAAGGGGAGTGGGGCTACCTCGCCCTCGACGATGAGGGACGACCCGGCGCGCGCAACGTCTTGATAGAGAACGGCGTTCTGACTGACTACATGTGGGACTACCTGCGCTCTCGCAAGGAGGGTCGACTTTCGTCGGGCAACGGTCGACGTCAGAGTTACCAACACCTGCCCATGGTCCGCATGACCAACACCTACCTCTTGGCGGGAGAGTCGGACGCCGACGAGATCGTCGCGCAGACTCCCTACGGCGTCTACGTCGCTCAATTGGGCGGGGGACAGGTGAACACGGCGACCGGCGACTTCGTCTTCGGCATGACCGCTGCGTTCATGATCGAGGACGGCAAGATCACGGCACCGCTGCGCGACTGCAACCTGATTGGCAACGGCCCCGACGTCCTTCAGCGCGTCGATGCCGTCGCGACCGACTTCTCCATGACGCCGGGCACGTGCGGCAAGAACGGACAGAGCGTGCCAGTTGGGTGCGGGCAGGCAACGATGCGTCTGACGGGCGTCACCATTGGCGGGGCAGCGGCGTGAGCGCCCTCATAGAACAGGCCGTGCGCATCCTCGAATCCGTGAAGGGCTCGGAGGAGATCGAGGTCTACGTGGCCAGCGGTGTGGACACCGAGGTCCAGTCCTACCAAGGTGAGATCGAAGAACTCACCAACGCGACATCGACGGGCATCGGCATTCGGGTGCTCCGCGACGCTACGAGCGGTGCCCAGGTCGGCACGGCGTGGGCCGGCTCCCTCGACGATGAGGCGGTAATGGACGCGCTTCGTGAGGCTCGTGACAACGCCCGATTCGCGACCGAAGATGAATTCATCGCCTTCGCGCGCCCCGACGGCGTCCCCGCCGTGTCACTCGAGTTGACGAGCCCCGGCGTGGCCAACACGTCGCTCGATGACAAGATTGCGATGGCCATTGAGCTGGAGCGTCTTGTTCGAAGTGGCGATCCACGGATCCGACAGGTCGACTCGGCCAACTACTCGGACTACGTCGCAGAGGCCGCGATCGTCTCAACGACGGGCATCAAGGCCTCTTACGCACGCACCGGTGCCTTCGTCTCCGTCGAGGCGATCGCGAACGATGGCTCCGACGATCAGACGGGCTGGGGCCTGTCTGCCGGACGCTCACCAAGTGACCTTGACGTTGAAAAGGCCGCCAGCGACGCGATTCGTCGGGCGACGCGAATGCTGGGCGCGGTCAAGCCGGCGTCATTCAAAACCACGGCCGTCTTCGACCCGCGAACAGCGGCAACGCTCTTTTCAATCATCGGTGGCGCCCTCAGCGGAGAGGCCGTGGTGCGAGGGCGTTCGTTCTTCGCGAACCGCGTGGGAGAGATGGTGGCCGCGTCCAACTTCACGCTGCTCGATGATCCGACCGATCCGCGACACTTCGCCGCCAGCGTCTTTGACGGCGAAGGTTTGGCCTGTCGGCGCAACGTGCTCATCGAGGGGGGACAGCTCAAAGCCTTCGTCTACGACACCGTCTCGGCCCGTCGAGCGGGTACCGCGTCCACGGGAAGCGCCGTGCGCGGCGGAATCGCCGGTTCGCCGTCGGCCGGGTGTCGTGCCCTCCAACTCATCGCGGGCGATCTCGATCAAGCGGAGATCTTTCGGCGCGTGGGAAACGGCATCTTCGTGGAGTCGCTGATCGGCGTGCACTCTGGCGTCAACCCGGTGTCGGGCGACTTCTCCGTCGGTGTCACCGGTCTGATGATTCGCGACGGGCAACTGGCCGAGCCCGTGCGAGAGATAACGGTCGCGTCAACGCTCCAGCGCATGTTGCTCGACGTGGTCTACGTCGGGAACGATCTTGAGTGGTTGCCGGGCAGTGCCGCCGGTCAAACGGTCGCGATTGAGAACATCGCGGTCTCCGGCACCTAGTCGGAGGACGACGTCGACGTTGACGTCGTCGTCGTCGAGGTGGTCGACGGCGTGGCCGCCGGAGTTGAGCTGGCGTCCGTCGACGCCGCGGGAGCGGGCGTCGTCGTGCTCGTTGCGGGTGCGGCCGACTTCGCCGAACTTCGACTGTCGTTCTTGTAGAAACCCGATCCCTTAAAGACGATGCCGACGGCGGAGAAGACCTTGCGAAGTTCGCCACCGCATTTGGGGCAGGTCGTGAGGGCCGCGTCGGAGAACTTTTGGACGGCCTCGAGGCGCTCGTGGCAGGTCTGGCACTCGTATTCGTAGGTCGGCATTGCGTGGCTCCCGTGCTGCCAGTGGACCTGAGCAGTTTACTTGCCCCCGTTCCGGGACCATCCGCGTCATCAGTAACATTGCGCCGTGGACGACTTCCACCAACTACGACGACCGTCAAGCGGTGGGGCGTTCCCACGTGACATCGGCCCCTCCGAGGTGTCGGCCCGACGCGCGCTCGCGCGCTGTCGCATCAACATGGACGCCACGACCACGGCCAGCGTCGCCGCCAACGCAATGAACAAGGGCGACGTCCTCGCGACCGCACGAGTTGCCGGCATTCAAGCGGCCAAGCACGCGTCGACGCTCCTACCCATGTCGCACCCGGTCCTCGTGGGCAACGTCCACATCAACTTCAGCATCGCCGATACGCACATCGACGTGGAGGCCAGCGTCGACACCGTTGACCGCACTGGTGTCGAGATGGAGGCGCTGATGGCGGTGACGGTCGCCGCGCTCACGGTCTACGACATGTGCAAGTCGTCGGACCGGACCATGACGATTGAACAGGTCGCTCTCTGGGAGAAGTCGGGTGGTCGCTCGGGAACGTGGCGTCGCGAGGAACAACCGGACGCCACCTCGGAGAAGGGTCTTCTCTAGCCACGTTCGCCGGTACGGCGAGCGTCGATGCCTACTGCTTCTTTTTCTTCGCTGCCCTCTCGGCGAGCGCCTCTTGATTGGTCGCGACCGCGTCGCGGATGAGTTGTTTGAATGCCGCTTCGTTTATCTTTTCGCCTTCGTGGAAGTCGATCGCGCGGCGCACGTTCCCCTCCAGACTGGAGTTGAAGAGCTTCTTGGGATCCTTCACTGCGGCCCCTCGAAAGAAGGTCAACTTCACCACCGCCTTGTAAGACTCGCCGGTGCAGATGCCGCCGTCGTGGGACCAGACGGGCACGCCCGGGTTGGTCGGCTTCACCCACTTCCACTCCTCCAGGATTTCTGGGTCCGCGTCGTGAATCAGCTGTCGCAGGCGTAAGAGCGTCTCACCTCTCCAACCACCAAGTTCCTTGATGCGCTTGGTGATATTCGCGGTCGCGACCTTGTTGTCGTGAGGTGTCGTCGGCGTCATGGTCTCATCATTCCTTCGTCTCGACATCCGGCCCACTGCCGGTCCGCAAAAGCCTAACCTCGGCGTTTTTACCGATCGAAGGTTTAGAGACAACCTGGATTCAGATTGACGGCGGCGATCTTCGACGTGGAGACCACGATGTGCACTTTGGAACCGTTTTGAAAGTCACTGGCACTCACGCTGTAGGTGCCGACCGGTTCGACCCAGGCGATTCGCTGCTCACCGTAGATCTCCCACTGCGCAACCACCTTCGCGCCGCGGTAGAGGGTGATGTGCGTCGCGAGACGCTCCTCCTTTTGGTGTGTGATGACCGGCCCGATGCAGGGCCCGCCACTGATGTCGAGGATTCCCGTGGTCGCGCTATTCGCACCTCCTGGGAAACCCTCATTCGTCGATCCGAGGGGGACGATGCCATAGGGCGCTTTGGTGGCGCCGGCCGGTCCGCCAAGCCACAGGACCGACGATCCCAACAGCGTGAGACTCGCTAGCACCGAGGTCCCAAGAACGTACATCCGAGTGCGGCCCGCTCCGAGCGCTCGTCCCTTGTTCCACATGTTGTCATCCTTTCTTCAACGTTCAGAGAATGCGCCGACCTCAGGCCAAAACCGGACCTTGTGCGAGTTCAGTTGCTTTTTTCTTCTCACTATGCTCATGTGCGCTCAGGTGAGGCGATTACCAAAGTTTTGTTTGGCGTCTCGAAACGCAACATGACATGATGGGCACATGATTGACCACATCTCAATTCAATGCGCTGACGTTCCCGCAAGTGCCGCGTTCTACGACGCCGTCCTGAAAACGATTGGCGGCGGACGCGTCATGGACTTTGGCGAAGTGATCGGTTTTGGGTCGTCACCAATGCCTGACTTTTGGATTGGCGCGCGAACGACTGGGGAGGGGTTCCGTGAGTCCCACGTCGCGTTCACAGCGCCCAACCGGGCCGCGGTGCACTCGTTCTACGTTGCCGCGGTGGCCCAAGGCGCTGAAGTACTCCATGAACCGAGGGTGTGGGACGAGTACCACCCGAACTATTTCGCTGTCTTCGTCCGCGACCCCGACGGCAACAACGTGGAAGCGGTCTGTCACACGCCAGAATGACGTAGTCCGAGGCGAGATGTCGCCGAAGGACTGCTCTCCAAAGGATTCGTGCATCGTAGCGACCGATCCGCGAGCGACACTGGCGATATGACAGCGCCCTCGTGGCCTGTACCCTCATAGATGCAACAGCGACGGGAGTTTGATGAGCAGCATTCGTGGAGGGGTTGAGCAAAGTCGAGAACGACTCATTGCGCTGGTCCTACTGCTCCAACGAGCCTGGCAGTATGGCGCCCTGAGCCAGGACGAGATCGTTCGCGAGCTGAAGATCGATGAGTTCCCGGTCTCCGCCAAGGGTCCGAAGAAGATCCCCGCCTACGAGGGCAACGAAGGCGCTGTCCGCCAGAAATTCGAACGTGACAAAGCCCGCATCCGAGAACTCGGTTTCGAGATCGAGACCGTGGCGCAGGAAGATGGTGGTGTTGGCTACCGGATCGATCCCTCGAGCGGCTACGCGCCACTGCTGTACTTCACCCCTGACGAGGAGCGCGTCGTTCGCCTCGCACTGAGATTCTGCGGTTTCGGCGCCTCCGGTGCCTTCAGCGTCTTCAATGAGGTCCCCGCGAGTGATGGAGGACTCGAGTCCTCGATGTACTACACGCCCGTAATGCGAGCGCTGAATCAGCATCGTGCGTTGGCCTTTGACTATCAGTCCGGCGCCAACAAGCCCCGACTCGTCGAACCGCTCCTCATCGACGTCGTCAATGGCGTCTCCTACCTCATCGCCAGGGTCAAGGACAGCGATGAGATCAAGGGTTACCGCTTCAGTCGAATGACGTCGATGCCGGTCGTGCTGCCTGACGTGTTCGCACCGTCCTCCGAAGCCGTTGAGATCGCCAAGGCATGGCGACCCGAGTTCTCGAGGTCCCCGACGCCACTCGACGTGGTCGTGACCACCAACGAGAACTACGCGGACCTGCTCGTGCGCCAGTACTCGGGGGCGCTCGCGGCCACGAAGAAAGACGGCAAGGTTGAGGTCGGGTTCAGTTTTGAGAGCCCCCGTGCGGCACTTCGCTTCGTCGTGGAGGGCGGCGATCGAATTCGTTTGCAGTCGCCCAAATCCCTCAAGTCAGATCTCGCCAACTGGTTGAAGGGTGTCAATCGAGGCAAGGCACCGTCGCCAGAGGAAATGACCTTCGTCGGACCTTCGACGAACGACGTACTCGGCCAGACCTTGCAACTCCTGCACGCGGTCTACGTCTCCGAGGACGGTCTTCGTATCAGCGAACTCGCGAAGCGCTTCTCTCTCGACCCCGAACACGTGCGATTCATCATGGACCGACTGGTCGCCCTTGAGCCGATGGCCGGCTCCACCGACGGCACCGAGTCATTCCCGGCCCACGTGTTGAAGGAGTGCGACGACTGGGACAACGAGGCCACTGACGACTCGACGTACCGCGCGGATTTCAGCGACCTTCCTGAAGGGGCCGAGGAACACTCCGCGTTCATGTGGCGAGACCTCTTTGAGCTGAACATCGCCCTGCGCGAAGCCTCGCGTGTCTACAGTGATCTGGCGATCCTCTCCGCGATTGAAAAGATCGAAGCCGCGACCAGCACTTACGTCCAAGTTGAGATGACGACCAATGAGACGTTGTTGAAGAACGTGTCCGAAGCGGTCGAGGAGCACCAGCAGATCAAGATCCTCTACACGTCGGCGACCGGCGACGAAGCGACCACCCGGTCCATCGAGCCTCGCGAGATCAAGGTTCTCAATGGCCACACCTACGTGCGCGCCTACTGCACGACGCGTCAGTCGTGGAGGACGTTTCGCGTCGACCGTATCAACGCCATCGTCGCCAAATCGTCCGCGACGGAGTCGAGGCCGATTGACACGGTCGTCAACTGGTTGACCCAGGTGGGCGAAGCGGGCGATGAAGTCATCGTCGTCATTGAGGCGGGGCTGCGCTGGCTCTTTGAGCCCCTGCCGAACGCGCAGTGGCAGGCGCTCGACGACGGCCGCCACGCGGTCAAGTTCCGGGTGTCGAACGAGACCTTTCTCGACCAGTTGATGCTTCGCGCAGGCGAAGGGGCCGTCGTTGCTTCACCAAAGTTCGCCAAAGCCGGTCACGAACTCGCCAAAAGGATCGCGGCACAGCTGTAGCCAGACCGTTGGGCCCCACTGGGGGTGTCCAATGTTTCGAGTGCTGGCACGTCGATCGAACGACGTTACGTACTTCACCAATGACGCCGCCCTCGAGATCGACGGACTCCGCGTCGGTGGTCCCGGGTGGTGGCTACGTGGTGACGGTGACGCTCGAGATCCCCGCGAGGTGGCGAGCGTGTTGCGCACGACGGAGCGCTCGTCAGTACAGGGTTACGACATCGTGGTCGCCGCGCCCCGGCCAATTTCGATCTTGTTGGCAATCGACCCCGAGCACGCGTCCGGTGTCGTCTCGGCCCATCGCGATTCGGTGGGGGCGGCGATTGGTTACCTCGAAGAGCACGCACTCGTTGTGCGTAATCGTCAACATGGTGAGGATCGCGATGAGGCCGGTCGATGGAGCAGCATCGTCAGCTTCACTCACGGCGTCAACCGGCATGGCGAGCCGCACCTGCACGACCACGTCCTCGTGGGCGCACAGCCCGACGCCGCACGCACCGTGCTCGACAGTCGAGGGCTGTTTGCGCACCTGCGCGCCGCCGATGCGCTGTATCGGGCGTCGCTGCGACACGAGTTGGCCGAGCAGACGCCGTGGTCAGCGTGGCGTTCGTTTCAGGGCGTCGAGCACGTGGTTGGACTCGACGAGGGTTACCGCGCCCTCTGGGGTGGTCACCATCAACAACGCGGCGAGAAGTTGCAGTGGGACCGCGACGAGGCGGTCTCGACGTGGCGTAAGGATCGCGAGCGCTTCGAGCCCCAGGGCGAGCTCGAAGCGCCGAGTGGGCGCCGAACGCTTGACGAACACCGATTTGCGGGTGCACTCGAAGGCCGACCTGACGTGGCGCGTCGTCACATCGTTGAAGCGTGGAGCAATGCGGCGCGCTTCGGCCAAAACGCGGTGGCACTTTCGCACTCGATTGACGTGCTCTATCCCGACCTCACGGGGTCGAGGGGCGCCCGTGAGCCGGTGATCAGTGTGCGCCAGGCGAGGATGACCTCACTCGTACGCGAACGCGGTGAGCGCCCGCTGCAGGAACTGGCTCTCGACGAGTGGCGTCAGCGCTCGCGCGATCGCTCATCCGAGCGTTCGGACCGGTCGAGGTAGCCCCGAAAACGCGGGTGCGCGTGTGCGGGCGTCAATTCCACCCACTTCATCTGTTTGCGGGCGTCGAGGCCCATTGCGTAGCCCGCACGGCCGCGGGCCAGTTCGCTCATGGACGCCCGATCGCGCTCCACCCAACTCGTCGAGCGACCGGCACGCTTTCCGCGGGGTCCGTACTGGAGCGTCGGGGTGGGCATCAACGTACGACCGGCCAGATGGCGCAGCATCTCAAGGGTTTGGCGGTCCGCAATGCCCGGCAGCACGACGGTCGTGGGGAAGAGCGAGAGAAATCCCTCCGCCGACGTTCCCCAGCGACTTCGCGCCTGGCTGAGGTCCTGGAGGCAGGCGAGCGTCAGGACGCCCTGGCCGCCGCCTTCGGAGACGATGCTCGCGAGACGCGGGAGGGGCGCCACGTTGGCCAGTTCGTCCAGTGCCAAGAGCAGCCTGGCACCATCTTCGTGGCGATCGTAGGTGGCGTGGACCACTTCTTCGATGAGACCCACGACGAGCGGGGTGGTCACGGCTTGGTGGCGACTGGGCGCCACGATGTGCAGTTGGTGTGGCCCCGAGAGGAAGGCGTCGATGTCCAGTGGTGCCTCTCGTGAGGAGGCGCGCGCCGCATCGGTGCGCACGCCGGCGAACAGTCCCGACGTTGTCGACCAAATACTCGAACGTTCGCGGTCCTCGGTCGCGAGCACACCGCGAAGCAGCGACACCGAAGGATGATGATCACCGTGTCGTTCACTCAATTCGTGGACAATGTCATCGCAACGTCGTTCGTCCACGCGCGACGCCAACTCTCCGAGTGTCTCGCCGCGAAGTGCGCACGCGTGCAACAAAGGTGCGACGAGTGCGCCCGCGCGTTCGGTCCAGTGATCGTCACTTCGATCGCCGCGACCACGTCGTGCGATGTCAATAAGGCTCCGCGACGCGAGAATCGCTCCATCCCAAGAAAAACTTTGTCGCAACGGCGAGTAACCAATTCGATGCACATTGGGTGGTGTGCGCACGGTTCCCGATGGATCGAACAGCAACGTCGCACCATCTTGACGCGCACTTGCCATGCGCGATACGACATCACTCTTCGTTGAAGTAACGATGCAAGAAGCATTGGTCATCAGGAGATTTGGTAGCACGATCGATGATGTCTTTCCGCTACGACTTGGACCGAGCACGAGTGTCGAACGTTGCGCACCACTCGTTGCATCACCGTTCACACCACGTCCAAAATAAATTCCAACATCGTTGCGCACGAAAAACATCGGTCGCAGAAAAACTTCGAAATGCTTGACATTGGTGTGTAAAGCGAGTGAACTTTTAGATGTCCTTCTGCGGAGGAGGTGAACGAAGAGTGAAACGTTGTTCGCAACGTCTTCACGACTCGCTTTTCCGCGTAGGGCCGTGCACTGCGATCAGTCGCCGTACAGCTGCGAAGCCGGACGACACATGAGCGAGTACACGTTTGTCAATGCGGTACCGATTTCGAGATCACCACGGTGGTGCACTCGAGGTCCCAAATTGATTCAACGTTGAGTCCCAAGGAGGGAAAGTGGCACCAGCCGCGAAGAAGAAGGCTGTAGCCAAAAAGGCTCCAGCGAAGAAGGCCGCGAAGCGTCCTGCTGCAAAGAAGAAGGCCCCTGCAAAGAAGGCCGCCGCTAAGAAGCGTCCTGCTGCGAAGAAGGCCGCGAAGCGTCCTGCTGCAAAGAAGAAGGCCCCTGCAAAGAAGGCCGCCGCTAAGAAGCGTCCTGCTGCGAAGAAGGCCGCGAAGCGTCCTGCTGCGAAGAAGGCCGCGAAGCGTCCCGCTAAGAGGGTTGCTAAGAAGTAGTCAAGTCCCTTCAGGGATTTGCTGTTCGAGGGGGGCCGTTGGCCCCCCTCGAATGCTTTGTTAGTTCAAATCCGAGGGCTCGTCCACGTCGAAACGCCACGGACTGTCCTTGATGAGCGTGACGTCGATGCCGAGGCGTTGAGCCTCGAGCACGTGGAGTTGCGCGGAATCACTGCCGTACGCGAAGTGGAAGTCGAGACCCGTCGGCAGCGCGAGCACGTTGGTGCCGCGTCCGTGATGATCGGTCACGATGGTGATGCCCTCTACGGGATTGAATGAGCCGAGTCCTTCGGGGGAGCGAAGATCGCCGTGCACGATCAGAAGTCGTTCGAAACGGTCGCTAAGGCCCCCGTAGGCGCCCTGGACGGCTTCGTTGAGCGACGTTGCCGTCGAATACCACACCTCGGCACCCTGTGCTTCGGCGAAATGTGAGATCGCCTCACTTTCGCTCACGACGATCACGTGTCGAGGAGCGCAGTTGCGAAGCACGTCGAGTGCGAGCGTGCGCGCGAGCGTCGTGACATCGTTCGTCCCGCCCGCTCGTAGGCGTTCCTTCGCGAGGTCGAACTGCTTCAGGGGCACCACGAACGCGTCATTACTCACGAGAAAGCATGATACGGGGCGAACACCTCACTACCCTTGAGATGGTGACCACGACACTTGACATGCTGAGCGTCGAGCGACCACTGCTGGCGAGCGGTGAGGTGGTCGTGGGTATCGATGAGGTCGGGCGTGGCGCACTCGCGGGACCGTTGACGGTGGGGGCCGTGGTTCTCACGTGTTGTGACGCACCACCTGACACCTTGACCGATTCGAAACTCTTGACGGCCGCGCGCCGTGAGGCGCTCGTGGAGCCGCTGGAGCGCTGGGCCGCCGATTGGTCGCTCGGATCGGTCAGTGCATCGGAGATCGATGCGTGGGGACTACGTCTGGCGCTCGCGGTCGCGGCGACTCGAGCCCTCAAAGGGCTCAGAGAGCGGCCGACGCACGCATTGATCGACGGTTCCTTCAATCTGTTGCGTGCGCCCGTGGATATCGGCTTCGGCGTGGCCATGCCCCCGGAACTCAGTTACCGGTCGCTCCGCGCCACGACCATCGTCAAGGGAGATCAAAAGTGCGCGTCAATTGCCGCGGCGTCGGTGCTCGCCAAGGTTCACCGCGACGCCGTCATGACGGACCTCGACAGTCAGTTCCGGGACTTTGGATGGGCCAGTAATAAGGGCTACGGTGCCGCCTCACATTTGGAAGCGCTTCGAGAGTGGGGACCCAACGTCCACCATCGACGAAGTTGGCGTTTGCCGGAACGAAGGGCGCTCAAACTTCCCTGATAGAGACCGTCAATGCCGGTCCAGCGCCCCGATGAATTCGCCACAGTTGAGTAGGATGGGTTAACTATGTCTTCGCTGCTCACCGTTAATAATTTGCAGGTTCAATTCGCGACTCGAAAGACATTTGCCACCGCAGTCGATGACTTCTCATTGACGATTAACGCCGGTGAGTGCGTGGGACTCGTCGGCGAATCTGGCTGCGGGAAAACCACCACCGGCTTGGCAATTATGCGCCTGTTACCGGGCAATGGCCGAATCGCCTCGGGCAACATCTTGCTCGACGGGGTCGATCTGGCGACGCTCAGCGAGAAGGAGATGCAGAGCCAACGTGGTCGCACCGTGGCGCTCATTCCCCAGGACCCGATGAGCTCGCTCAACCCCACGATGCGAATCGGCAAGCAGATCGGCGAGGGCGTACGCATTCACGACGGAGTCAGCGAGGAAGACGCGCGAAAGCGTGCCCTCGAGGTGCTCGAGATGGTGGAAATGCCTCGACCGGCCGAGCGACTGGACCAGTACCCCTTCGAACTCTCGGGCGGCCTTCGCCAGCGCGTCATCATCGCCATGGGTCTCGTCTGCAAGCCCAAACTGCTGATCGCCGACGAACCCACGACCGCCCTCGATGTGACCATTCAGGCCCAGATCCTCGACATCATCGACACGCTCCGCACGGAACTCAACATGGGCGTCCTGCTCATCACTCACGACATGGGTGTCATCGCGGGACGCAGTGACCGTGTCGTGGTCATGTACGGCGGCATCAAGGCCGAGGAGGCGACGACCGACGAGCTGTTCCACAACATGCGCCACCCGTACTCCCAGGCCCTCCTCGCCTCAATGCCCAACCTCGAGAACGCGACCAAGCACGAACTGGCCTCTATTGCCGGCCTGCCGCCGGACCTCACGAGGGAGATCGTGGGCTGTCGCTTCGCGCCACGCTGCATGTACGCGACGGATCAATGCCGCGAGGAGGAGCCGCCACTCAGCTTCGAAGGCGACCACGCCTACGCCTGCTTCCACCCCGTGTCGGGCCCACGACCGGTCGTCGTGCGAACGGCGGAGGCGGCTGTAGTCGCGGCCAAGGGCTCCGGGAAAGAGATCTTGCGCGTCGACAATCTCGTGAAGGAGTTCGCGATCAAGGCCGGGCTCGTCCGTCACAAGGTCGGCGCCATTCACGCGGTGTCGAACGTGAGCTTCTCGATCAAAGAGGGCGAGACTTTCGGACTCGTCGGCGAATCGGGCTGCGGTAAGACCACGATCGGACGCATGGTGGTCGGACTCGACCTACCAACGGGCGGACAGATCTCTTTCGACGGCAAGGTCGTCTCGGCGAAGAACCACAAACCAACGCGACAAGACCGACGTCAGCGCCAGATGATGTTCCAGGACCCCTACTCATCACTGAATCCGCGCATGAAGGTCTCTCAGATCCTCGGTGAGCCGCTGATGGTCCAGCGTGACGGCACCAAAGCGCAGCAGGCGGCACGCGTCGACGAGCTCCTCTTGTCCGTCGGTCTCGAGCCGTCGGCGGCAGACCGGTACCCGCACGAATTCTCCGGCGGCCAACGTCAACGTATTGGGTTCGCCCGTGCGTTGGCACTCAATCCCCGTTTGATCGTGGCCGACGAGCCGGTCTCCGCCCTCGACGTGTCGATCCAGGCGCAGATCCTCAACCTCATGAAGGACTTGCAACGTCAACATACGCTCTCGTACATCTTCGTGAGCCACGACCTCGCGGTCGTCTATTACATGTCCGACACCATCGGGGTCATGTACCTCGGCAAGATCGTGGAGATCGGTGACGCGGAGTCCGTCTTTCGCTCTCCGGCGCACCCCTATACCCAAGGCCTCCTCGACGCGGTTCCGGTGCCCGATCCCTCCGAGGCTCGCAACCGCCGCGGTCGCCAGGTCACGGGCGAACTGCCCTCCCCGGTCAACCCACCATCAGGCTGCCGTTTCCGCACTCGATGTCCACGGGCGCAGGACGTCTGTGCGAACGTTGAACCGCCCTTCCAAGACTTCGGAGAGGCCCATCAGGCGGCGTGTCACTTCCCTCTGATTACGCCCGTCACCCTGGCGGCCAAGATTTCCCAGTAGTCCAAAGGGATATTGTCAACCCGACGCAGGCTCCACTCGTTGTTCCACGGCCCCGGGCCGGTCAGAGGCCGTCGCCGATTCCAAGCACAAGCACTTTCGGTTCCGTCCTGTAGACGAGAGGAGTTGAGCACAGGCAACTGCCGGCGTGCACCACTACCAGCAGCGCGAGCCGCGCGCTCAATTTAGCGTTCGAGCAGTCGGACTTCGAAGGCGTCGCGCAAGGCGTCACCGATGTAGTTGATCGAGACGATGACCAAGATAAATATGATCGCGAGAGGATAGACCTCCCACCAGTAACCATTCTCTAACTGGGCCGCGCCGGCCTGGAGCATGGTGCCCCAGTCGGTCTGCGGCGCCGAAATACCGAGCCCCAGGAAGCCAAGGGCTGAGAGGAAGAGGATGGCGTCGGCGACTGAGAATGTGGCTACCGTCACGATGTTACTGATCGAGTTGGGGAAGACGTGTCGTCGGATGATATGCCACTTGCTCGCGCCCATGGCCGTTGCGGCCTGGGCGTATTCCAGTCGTCGGATGAGCAGGGCGTCACCACGGATGATGCGCGCGTTGCCCCACCAGCCCGTGAGACCAATCACGAGGATGAGGAATGTAGTGGTGCGACCGAAGATGGTGATGAGCGTGATGAGGAGGAACAGGTAGGGGATTGAGAGGAATGCGTCGATGGTTCGCATCATGACCGTGTCGGTGAAGCCGGCAACGAAGCCCGAGATCATGCCGTAGAGGGTGCCGACGACGATGGTGATGAACCCAGCCAAGAAGCCCAACGTGAGCGAATACTCACCGCCGTAGAAGATGCGGCCAAGTTCATCAAAGCCCGAGCTGTCAGTGCCCAGCAGGTGATGAATTGACGGCGTCGCATTCCACGTCGTGCCGAAGGTCAGCGCTTGGTTCGTTTGGTTCGTCGGGTGTAGCCACGGGACGAGGTAGCACGCCGCCGCGGTGATGACGATGAAGATGACCGACGCCACGGCGAGTTTGTTACCGACGAAAATCCGAAGGCGTTGCCTCCACATGGGGATGATGGCTTCGTGCTCGCTCAGCACCAACGAGGGCGGCTCACCGCCCACTTCCATTGGATCATGAAGGCCAGGCTTGAACGTCGTCATCGCGCAGTTCCTTCAATTCTGATGCGGGGGTTGACGATGCCCAGCGCCACGTCGGCCAAGAGGTTGCCCAGGAGGGTGAAGATCGCCACCAGCAGTGTGATGCCGAGCACGATGGGGATATCGAGGTTGATCGCGGCCGTAACGGTCACGATGCCGATTCCGGCGTAGTTGAACACGGATTCGACGATCAGTGCCCCGCCAAAGAGCGCCGGCAACGAGAGACCGAGGATGGTGATGATCGGACCGAGGGCGTTGCGAAATGCGTGGCGGAACAACGTGCGACGGTTCGAACAACCCTTCGCCCTCGCCGAGCGAATGTAGTCCTGCACCATGACTTCGAGGACCGTGCCGCGCATGAAGCGGCTGAGGCCCGCGACCGACAGGAGCGTGAGGCAGGCCACGGGCAGGATGAAGCCAAGTGGGTCGGTAAATAAGAGCCACGGCGCGACGCCCGGAGGTGGCGACGAGGCGAAGTGGGGCCAGTGGAAACTGAAGGCCTCGAGGGCGAGGAGGCACAGCAGGAACGACGGCATTGCGTAGAGGATGAAGGCGGTTCCCGTTGCGGAGTAATCGAAGACGGTGTTGCGTCGAACGGCTTGGAACATTCCCAAGGGTATGGCGATGATGACCGTCAGGATCAGCGAAGAGAGGGCGAGCCAGATGGTGCGCGGAACGTACACCTGAATGATCGACCACACGGATTGATTCTGTTTATACGAGTGGCCCAAATTGCCATGGAAGAGAAGTTGGGTCAGATAGTTCCAGAAGCGAACGAAGAACGAATGGTTGAAACCGTAGGTCTCGCCAAAGCGGGCCACGTTGGCCGGAGTCGCGTGGGTTCCGAGAATCGCATACGCCGGACCGTAGATTCCGTGGTCCTGGAAGTAGGGCAGCGAGAACGTCACGAACATCACGATCAGCAGCACCAGCAGCGACTGGACCAGCCGTCGGATGATGTACGTAAACACGCGGCAAGTCTATCAGCGCCGATTGAAAATCTCAGTGCGTCACCACCAGTCAAACGCCCTCGCGACCAGCGCAAAAACAACGAGACCCCCCTTTCGGGGGGTCTCGTTGTGCGACTCAAGAATCGCGTTGTGATACAGGTGAATCTAGTAGTGCAGGTACTCCGGCATGAAGTTGCCGAGCGGGTTCGGCGTGAAGCCGATGGTGCTCTTCAGTGTACGGATCACTTCGCCAGCGCCAGCCTGCTGTGGCTGGTACAACACCGGCAACTGGGCCGCGGCGTACGTAGCGAACTGCGTCAGCTTGGCGGTACCGAAGGTGGTGCCATTGATCAGCGTGGTCATCTGTGGGTCACTGTACGAGCCGACGTTGAAGCCACCCTTGGGCGTGAACAGCGTCTCACCCGACGGGTAGTAGTCGGGCGCGTAGGTCCAGCCACCACCCCATGAGCACAGCTCGTAACCGGCGCCACCGCTGCAGTCGCCGATCACGTTGTTGAACGTGTCAGTGGTGTGCGAGACGACGATACCGATGGTGCCCCAGTCGGCGATCTCAGTTTCGAAGGTCTGGTCGAGTGATGGTGAACCACTGGCCCAAACGATCTTGAGGTTCAGGGTGTAGCCCGACGTGATACCGGCGCCACACTGGTTCGCACCAGTTCCTGGAGCCGTGCACGTCATGACGCCACCCTCTTCGGTCCAACCGTGCGAGGTGAGCAGCGCCTTCGCGGCAGTCAGGTTGAAGGGGTAGGGGTTCGGAACGTTGCCACTGACCGCCGTAGGCGTGTTAGGAGGCAGCGGGCTGTAGATCGGGAATCCGTAGCCCTTGTCCACGTTGGTGATGATGCCCAACTGGTCCACCGAATCCTGCATGGCCTGACGGATGTACAACTGCGAAATCGCGGCTGCCTTCGGGTCTGCGGCGCTGAAGTTGAACGGTGCGTAGTTGAAGTTCCAAATGGAGCCTGACGTGATCTTGTATCGACTCGCCAACTGGCCCCAGTTTGGTCCTGGCACACCGGGCTTGGGAGCCGGCGCGGTCAAGATTGACGGGTCGACGAAGCCGAGGTCGATGGTGCCGGCCTGGAGCTGGTTCTCTTCGGCCTGGGCGGAGGTGAAGGCAACTTCCTTCACGAACTGCACCTGAGCGTGCTGAGGACCGCTGTACTTAGTGTTCGGCTGGAGCGTCACGTTACCGAGGGCGTCGAAGCTGGTGAGCCTCCACGGGCCGTCGACACCGGACTGCCACATCTTGTTGGTGTACGTGCTGGTCTTGCCGGACTGAGCGTCGAGGTAGGCCTCAACGTTCTTGCAGGCCGAGTTCGTTGACGCCGCGCCGTACACGCCAGAAGCGCAACGAGCGGCCGTGTGAGGACCCGTCAGGTCCCACGAGTTTGGCATCGGGGTGATCTCTGAGAGGTAGTTATAGAGGATCCACCCAGGGTTGACCGAAGTCGTGAAGTTGATCGTGACCGTGTTGCCACTGCCGTGAGCGCTCTTCACCTGGTCGGGAATGCCGTAACCACCGTTGTAGCCACAGTAGGAAGTCGGGTCAGCCTTGTACATGTTGAGGAAGAACATGACCGATTCGGCATTGACGACCTGGCCGTCAGCGAACTTCCAGCCCTTCATTTGAATGGTGATCGTCTTGTTGCCGTTGCTGAACTTGGGCGAATTGCCAGTCGACAGCGACGGAACGTAGGCGCTGGAGCCCTTCAGACCGAACCAGTACAGCGGACGGTACATGAGTTCCTGGAACTGGTTGATGTTGTCAACCGAGAAGAATGAGCAGCCCATGTACGGGAAGATGTAGTTCGGGTTAGCGCCCGGACCTTCCGCAAATGTGATGGTGCCCGACGGGGCGCTTGCGCCACTTATCGCCGGAGCAATGAGACCCATAGATAACGCACTGGCGACAGCGCCAACGGTTATCGCAAGGCGAACTTTGCGTCGAAATTGCATATTGAATTGCCTCCCAGTGCCACGACTTGTGGTCACAATTGTTTTGCTTTCCCATCACTGATGGTCTGGCGCAACTGTATCTGGTGACAAGGGGGTGAATATGTTCACCGGAGCCGAAAAAGCCCAGAATTATCGGTGACGAAACACCCAATCGTTTGGAAGCGAATCAAATGCCTTAAATAATCGCGAATTTCACCCTCACGCTCGTGAAAGGGCGCTTTCGATGATCGAACCGAGGTCCGACTGACTGAAGGTGAAGCCGCTCTCACGCAAGACCCGCGCCACAACGTTCTGGCTCGCCAACACCGCACCGGCCGTGAGTTCGGTCCCCAGGACCAGTCGTAGTGCGAAGGCAGGAACTCGTGCCAACGCTGGTCGGCGCAATGCGCGCGCCAGGGCGGACGTAAACGCGGCGTTGGTCACGTCGAGCGTCGCGAGGTTGATTGGTCCCTCGATCTGGTGGTCGATGGACCAGAGGATTGCACGAACCTCGTCAACGAGCGATATGGCGCTCATCACCTGTTGGCCGTTCGAAAGCTTGCCACCGAGGCCGTAGCGAAACAAGGGCAGTTGTCGCTTCAGTACGCCGCCATCGGCGCTCATCACGATGCCCGTACGAAGAAGCGCAACCTTCGTGCCCTTGGAAGCGAGTGGCTGGGCGGCCGCCTCCCACGACTTACAGACGTCGGCGAGGAAGTCACTGCCCAGCGTCGCGCTCTCGTCCACAGGTTCTCCTCGGTGCGCCCCGTAGATCCCGATCGCCGATCCGCTCGCGAGATACGCCGTGCCGTTGGGCAGTGTCCCGAGCGCTTCGACGAGGAGCCGGGTCGTATCGACGCGTGAACCAAGGACAATCTTCTTGCGCTGCTCGGTCCATCGATGGTCGCCCACACCTGCGCCAGCCAGATTGACCACCGCGTCGAAGCCGCCGACGGCTCGAAGATCGCTCTCGTCTGCGTGGCCTCGCGACGGATCCCACCGGATCACGCGAGCGTCGCTCGCAGTCGAGTCAGGCCGCACGAAGCGCACGACCTCGTCACCTCGCCGGCGCAGGGCATGGACGAGCGCCGTGCCGATGAAGCCCGACGAGCCCGTTACGCCGACGCGCATGTCTCGTACCAGAGTGACTCGATCATGCCCGCGAGTTGGTCGGGGATCGATAGGTGGGCGCCGTGTCCGGCGTTGTGCAGTGCGCGACTTGCGATAATGGGATTCGATCGCGCGAGTTTGTCGCAGAGTTCGCGGTAGTACTCGGGTGAGCGCTCGTCGCCGTAGGCGTAGGTCGTGGGGACCCGCAGCCGCGTGAGGTCGAGCGCGAGTGTCCCGTCGCGCAGACTCGAAAGATCAGTCATGAGCGCGGGTCCGTCGTGTCGACGAGAGTCGCGCTCGAGATCACTGAGTCGCTCCCAGGCGGCGTCAGAGACAATACGTCGAAAGAACTTCTCTGCTTCGACTTCAGGCATCGTTGGTGAGTGGAGTGTGCATTCCCTCTCGGCGAAGGACCCACGGCATCGGCGCTTCGTAGAGTACGGCCATTTGCACGAGCGACGGATCGGCGATCGCGGCTCCGAGCGCCACGGCACCGCCGTAACTGTGGCCGAAGACAATGACCGGAACGCGTTCATGCTCTCGGCTCGCAAGGGCGAGCAGGTCTTCGACGTGGAGCTCGAAGGAGAGAGGTTGAAGATCTCGCGAACCCTGGTAGCCGCGCCGGTCATAGGTCACGACGTCAAAGGAGTTGATGCGTCGAGCGAGGCGTGCGAAGGAGCCACCCCGGTCGAGCCCGCCGTGCACGCAGATGAGTGTCGCCTCGGGCATGTCGACGCGACGTTCCGCCACCGCCAGTCCCGCGACGGGTGAGTCAGCGACGAAATGGAGTCCGTTTGGTGTGGTGGGGAGAGAACTCACCTAGGCAACTTACCCTTGACTTCATTGCGGTGAACCTCTTGAATCGACCCGTTCGACCCCTAGGCTGGAAGGGTGACAACGCCCCCGAACGCTTCGTCGTCCAAGTCGAACAAAGGGTCCTTTGGACCGAACGCTTGGCTCGTCGATGACATGTACGACCGATTCCTCGCCGACCCCACGTCGGTCGCCGAGAGCTGGCGCGAGTTTTTCGCCGACTACCAGCGCTCGACCGTGCCGAGTGTGGCGAGCGCCGCCGCGCCGACGCTCACGCTTCCCGTCACCGACATCGACACCGAAGCGACACCGTTACGTGGCGCTGCCGCACGGATCGTCACCAACATGGAGGCCAGTTTGGCCGTTCCGACCGCGACCAGCGTGCGAAGCGTGTCGGCGCGACTGCTGGAGATCAATCGCGCGGGGCTGAACGAGTCGTTGTCGCACTCCAGTGGCGCCAAGGTCTCCTTCACCCACTTCATTGCGTGGGCGATTGTGAAGGGTCTCGCCGAGATTCCTTCGCTCAACTCTTCCTTTGTCGACGCCGTCGACAAGAAGGGGACACCCGGCATACGCCGCCACGAACACGTTGGACTGGGGTTGGCCGTCGACGTGCAACGTGCCGATGGATCTCGCAACCTCTTGGTGCCCGTGATTCGTGACGCTGACACCATGGACTTTCGAGCGTTCCTGCTCGCCTACGAGGACCTCGTGCGCAAGGTGCACAACGCGAGCTTCGGCGCCGATGACTTCGTAGGCGCCACGGTTTCGCTCACCAACCCCGGAACGCTCGGCACCGTGCAATCGGTGCCGAGGCTCATGGCCGGGCAGGGCGCCATCTTCGGCGTCGGCGCCCTGGGCTGGCCCGCCGGTTTCGAAGCGGCTGATCCGCGAGCGCTCGCCGAACTTGGCGTCGGCAAAGTATTCACGTTGACTTCGACCTACGACCACCGGATCATTCAAGGCGCCGAGTCCGGTCTCTTTCTCAAGTACGTGGCGGAGTGCCTCACGGGCGAACACGACTTCTACGACGAGGTCTTCTCGTCGCTCGGCATTCCCTATGAGCCAGCACGTTGGGCGAAGGACAACAACCCCTCGGTGAGCGAGGGCGACGCCGAACGCATACTGAAGCAGATTCGCGTGCAGGAACTCATCAATATGTACCGCGTCCGTGGACACCTGTACGCGCACCTCGACCCTCTCCACAGCGAGCCGCCACCGCTACACGCCGAGCTCGATCTCGCGAACTACGGGTTGACCATCTGGGACTTGCAGCGTTCCTTCGTCGTGGACGGATTGGCTCAGCGCTCCGAGGCCACGCTGGAAGAGATTCTCGCGATTCTCCGTGAGGCCTACTGCCGCACGACGGGCATTGAATACGGCCACATCATGGACCCCGAACAGAAACGCTGGATTCAACAACGCGTGGAAGGCGTCAGCTCCACTCTGAGCGTCGAGGAACAGCATCGAGTCCTTGAGGCGCTCAATGAGGCGGAAGTCTTCGAACGTTTCCTGCACACTCGCTACGTCGGACAAAAGCGCTTTGGCCTCGAAGGTGCCGAGTCGACGATCGTTGCCTTACAGACGATCCTCGACGTCGCGGCCGACGACGGTACCAAAGAGGCCGTCATCGGGATGGCGCACCGTGGCCGCCTGAACGTCCTGGCGAACCTGGTTGGAAAGTCCTACAGCGACATCTTCTCGGAGTTCGAGGGCAACCTCGACCCCGAAAGCGTCCAAGGCAGCGGCGACGTCAAATACCACAAGGGCGCACGCGGAGAGTTCAAGAATCCCCGAGGGGCGACGATTGACGTGTCGATGGCGTCGAACCCTTCGCACCTCGAAGCGGTCAGTCCGGTCGTGGAGGGGATCGTGCGTGCCAAGCAGGACCTCATCCTTCGACCGAGCGACGGTACGAACGTCGAGGTGAACATCGAGCACTACCCCTACCTCGCGATTCTGATTCACGGCGACGCGGCATTCGCCGGCCAAGGCGTCGTCGCGGAGACCTTGAACATGTCCCAGCTCTCGGGCTATCACGTGGGCGGCGCGATTCACATCGTGATCAATAACCAGGTTGGTTTCACCACCGCACCCGATTCGGCCCGTTCGAGTTTCTATCCGACCGACGTCGCCAAGATGATCCAGGCGCCGATCTTCCACGTGAACGGCGACGACCCCGAAGCGTGTGCGCGCGCCGCGCGACTGGCCTACGACTACCGCGAGACGTTTCATCGCGACGTGGTGCTCGACATTGTCTGTTACCGGCGATTTGGTCACAACGAAGGTGACGACCCGAGCTACACCCAGCCCCAGATGTACAAGATCATCGATCAGATGCGCTCGGTGCGAAAGATCTACACCGAAACACTGGTCCGTCGCGGTGACATATCGATCGACGAGGCCGAAGCCGCGCTGAATGACTTCAACGAGCGACTCCAAAGCGTCCTCGACGAAGTGCGCACCGTTCCGGTGCCGGAACTGAAGGGCGTTCCCGTGGCGGAGGTCCCCGTCGATGCGCCCGCTCCCGAGACCGGTGTGCAGCGCACCACGTTGCTCGAGGTCGCGCGCGCGACCATGAGTGCCCCGGAAGGGTTCACGATTCACCCCAAGCTCGAGCGTCAGTTCGCGCAGCGACTCGCGTTGCTCGATGAGGGGGAGGTCGACTGGTCGCTCGGCGAAGCACTCGCGATCGGCACCCTCGTTCGCGCCGGTTCGAACGTTCGCCTCATCGGTCAGGACTCGAGACGAGGCACATTCTCGCAGCGTCACGCCGCACTCATCGACTACGACAATGGGAATCAGTACGTCCCGCTCGCGAGCATGGGGGCAAAAGGGTTTTTCACGGTCCGCGACTCGTTTCTGAGCGAGTACGCCGCGCTCGGCTTCGAGTACGGCTACTCCGTCGAAGCACAGAACACGCTCGTGGCGTGGGAGGCGCAGTTCGGCGACTTCATGAATGGGGCCGAGATCATCATCGACAACTTCCTCGTCGCGGCCGAAGACAAGTGGGGCCAACTCGCGAGCCTGGTCATGCTGTTACCCCACGGCTACGAGGGTCAAGGACCCGAGCACTCGAGCGGTCGCCTCGAACGCTTCCTCTCCTTGTCGGCGCGCAACAACATCCGAATCGCCCAACCAACGACGGCCGCTCAGTACTTCCATCTCCTGCGTAGCCAAGTGGCGCGTGCCCATCCGACGCCGCTCATCGTCTTCACGCCCAAGTCGATGCTGCGCGCCGTCGCGACTCGTTCGCCGTTGGCCGACTTCGAGAAGGGATCGTTCATGAGCGTCCTGGACGACCACGTGGCCGACACTTCGCTGGTGACCCGTGTCGTACTCGCCACCGGCAAGGTTGCGCACGAGGCGTTGGCCAAACGCGACGATGCGGTGGCGACCGGCGTCGCCGTTGTGCGCGTGGAGCAGCTCTATCCCTGGCCGAGTGACGCGGTGGACGAAGTGCTCGCTCGCTACACAAACCTGCAAGAGATCGTGTGGCTCCAAGAAGAGCCCGAGAACATGGGCGCGTGGCCTTTCGTGCACCGACAGTTCCATGACCAGTTCCGGGGCCACAGTGTGCGTCACGTGGCGCGCGCGGAGTCGGCCAGTCCCGCGACCGGTAGTGGTCTGGTGCACGCCGCCGAGCAGGCCGACCTCTTGGTGCGGGCCGTACTGTGAGTGCGGTGAAGGGCCAGCGGCTTCGTGTCGTCGTGGACGGTTCGAACTTCGCCACGGAGGGTCGAGTGATTCCGAGCCTCACCCAACTCGACGAGGCCGTTCGCGCCTTCCTCGACGAGCATCCCGGTGCCGAGATGATCGTCGTCGCCGACGCCAGCTTCGAGCACCGCGTCGCGACGAACGAGCGCGCGCATTTCAAGGAGGCCGAATTGGCCGGCGAGATCGTGACGCCGCCGGCCGGGGCCGTCGGCCGAGGTGACGCCTTCATCTTGAAGATCGCCGATCGGATCAAGGGCGTCGTGTTGAGCAACGACTCCTTCCAAGAGTTCCACGAAGAGTATCCGTGGCTCTTTGACGAGGGTCGTCTCATTGGCGGAAAACCCGTTCGTGGCGTCGGGTGGGTCTTCACGCCGCGACTGCCCGTACGCAACACCAAGACCTCGCGGCCGGTGAAGAAACTCTCGGTGACGCTCTCCAACGGCGCGAAACCCTCCATCGGCACCACGTTGACGCCGGTCAAGTCGGCAAAGGCGCCCGCGAAGAAGGCCACCGTCAAGGCGACCAAGGCACCCGCCAAGAGTGCGAAGAAGGCGCAAAAGGTCGACGACGTTCACCTCAGCGATGATCCGTCGGTGAAGAGGGTCGCCAAGCGTGTACACGCCGCGAAGAAAACGCCAGAGAAGCTAGCGGCCCCGGTGAAGAAGACCCTCACGAAGGCCACGAAGAAGGTTGCGAAGGCGCCCGCTCCAGTTTTGGAGCCGGCGGTGGCGCTTCGCCGAGGACGACATCCCGTTAATCCGGAGTCTGACTTCACCCTCTTTCGTGGCGCCCATCGAATCGGTTCGCGAGTCGATGGCGAGGTAACGGCCTTCACGTCACATGGTGCGGTCATCAAGGTCCGTTTGAAGGGCGGACAGGAGATCGAGTGCTACGCGCCGACGACGTTACTGGGGGACCCGGCGCCTGCCCGGGCTCGCGACGTCTTGAAGCGCGGCGACCATCGGACCTTTCGATTGGTTACCGTCGACAGCGAACGTCGAATCGCGGAGTTGGCCCTCTTATGAGCGACCTCTCATTGGACCCACAGTCGTGGTTGCCTCATCGCCCACCCTTCTTGTTGCTGGACGAAATGCTGAGCATCGAACCGGGTGTGCGGGCCAGTGGTCTGTGGACACTGAGGGGCGACGAATGGTTCTTTCCCGGTCACTTCCCGGGACGCCCCACCACGCCCGGCGTACTCCTGCTCGAATCGCTCGCTCAGTGCGGGGCAGTGGCCGTCCTCTCTGATCCCAAGTACGCCGGACGACTCCCGCTCTTCGGTGGCGTCGAGCGCGCACGCTTTCGACGCCAAGTGGTGCCCGGCGACACCGTCCTGCTCGAGACCGAGATGACCCAGATGTCGGCGCGCGGTGGCAAGGGGCATGGTCGGGCCACGGTCGAGGGCAAGGTCGCGGCCGAAGCGGACCTCCTCTTCGTCCTCGCTGACGTCGCATGAAGGTCGCGACGTGGAACGTCAATTCGCTCACGGCGCGGTGGGGTCGGGTCGAAGCGTGGCTCGCGGCAAAGAGTCCCGACGTGGTGCTGATTCAAGAGACCAAGCAAAACGACGCGAAGTTCCCGGCGAAGGAACTCGCGGCGCTCGGTTACGAAAGTGCGCACTACGGCCAGGGGCAGTGGAACGGTGTCGCCGTGTTCTCCAAGGTGGGGATCGAGGACGTCGTGATGGGCTTTGGCGACGACGACCCCGAAGCACGGATCATCGCGGCGACCTGTGACGGCGTGCGGGTCATCTCGTGTTACGTACCCAACGGCCGCGCCCTCGACAACCCTCACTACGTCTATAAGCTCGCGTGGCTCGAGAAGCTCGAAGCGGTGGCGGCCGCCCGTAACAGAGAGCAACACATCGTCATCGGTGGCGACTTCAACGTCACACCAACTGACTTCGACTGCTACGACCCGTCACTTTTCGTGGGAGCGACCCACGTGAGTGAACCCGAACGCGCGGCGTTGCGCGCACTCGAATCGACCGGTCTCGTTGACCTCACACGACATCTACACCCCGACGAGCCCAGCTACTCCTGGTGGGACTATCGCAACGGTTCATTCCATCGTGGATGGGGACTTCGCATCGACCTGCTCTACGTCGACGAGGCTCTACTCGCGAAGGCCACGGCCAGTTACGTCGACCGCGACGAGCGCAAAGGTGAGAAACCGTCCGATCACGCCCCGGTCATTGGTGAGTTTTCCCTTTAGCTGAGTCCCTTGGGCAACATCGCCTCGATGAACATCGGTCCGGGTGTCGAATACGAGCGTCGTAGGGCCGCGACGAGCTCGTCGGCCGTCGTGACCCGCACGCTCGGTACGCCCTGCGCCTCGGCCAGTTTGCAGAGATCGAGTGCGGGCTCGTCGAGGTCGAGCATGCGTTGACTGGTCGAACCCTCGCTCACGGCGCCCACCCGTCGTAACTCATAGTTGAGGATGGCGTAACTGCGGTTGGAGAGTCCGACGACCGTGACGTCGAGGCTCTCTCGGGCCATGGTCCACAGTGCCTGGAGTGTGTACATCATCGAACCGTCGGATTCGAGGCAGAGGACTCGTTGTCTACTTCCCACCGCCGCACCGAGCGCCAGCGGCAGGCCCATGCCGATCGAGCCACCGGTCAGGGTCATCCACTGATGGGGCGGAGCGAACTGCAGATCACCATAGAGATGGACGCCACTGGTATTGGATTCGTCAGCGATGATGAGACCCTCAGGCGCGGTGGCGGCCACCGCCGCCGCGAGCGTCGCGGTCGTCAGTGCTCCTGACGGCATACCGGGGGCCTCGCCGGTCAGTGGTGCGACGCGCGGCGCGCGTAGCTCGTCCACCATGAACGTCAAGGCGGCGTACGTATCGGTGCCCGGTGGAGCGAGGTCGAGAACCTCGCACCCCTCGGGCGCGATCACACTCGGAATGTCGGGATAGGCGAAAAATGAGACCGGTGCCCGGGTTCCGATGAGGATCAGCGCCTCGACGTCCTTCAATTGCGACGCGGCGAACTCAGCCAGGTAGATCAGCCGCTCGGGACTTACGGTTCCGGCCCCATGGTCCATGATCGTCGGGAACGTCTCCATGATCATTTTGCTTGTCGTCGCGACCGCGATCCGCTGGGCGAGTTCCATCTCTCGAGCGCTGAGTGCCGAACCACCTAGGAACAGTGCGGTTCGCTTGGTTCGCAGGAGTTCGACGGCCCGAGAGAGCTCGGACCCATCGGGCGCCGTGGGCAAATCACGTTCGCCGAGCGGCCAGTCACGCGGCGGGTTCGGTACGTCGCTCCACGACACGTCGGCCGGAAGTATGAGTGTGGCGATCCGACCCGGTGGCCCGTACGCCGCCCGAATCGCATCGGCCGTGTCACGTGCGACGTCGTCGGCGTGCGTGGTGCGTCGCTGCCAACCTTCGAGTCCCGACGCCAGTGCGGCGATGTCGCTCTGGAGTGGCGCGTCGTACCGGGCGTGATAGGTCGCGTGGTCGCCCACGATGTTGACGATCGGCACACGAGCGCGCCGTGCGTTGTGCAAGTTCGCCCAGCCGTTGGCGAGGCCGGGGCCCAGGTGCAGCAGGGTGGCGGCCGGTCGCTTTGTCACGCGGGCGTAGCCATCGGCCGCTCCAGTGGCGACGCCCTCAAAGAGACAGAGCACGCCGCGCATCTCGGGGAAGTCGTCGAGACTTGCGACGAAGTGCATTTCGGATGTGCCGGGATTGGCGAAGCACGTCGTCACGCCGTTGGCTCCGAGCGTGGCCAGCAGGGCGTGGGCGCCGTTCACGGTCGAATGGTTTTCACGTGCAGGTAGTAATGACGTTCGTGCTTAGTCAAAGAGTTCGGGGTCGGTCTTTACAATGTCGTCCCAGAGCGGTTGGAAGGAGAACCAACCGGCCAACGGGTACCCGCTCTGGTCGCGGGTGTAGCGCGCGTCGTCGGCATTCACGTGCAACGGCGTTCCGGCCGCCTCGGCGAGCAGTTGGGCTTGACAGGTCCGCTCCATCGTGATGAACCACCAGGCTGCTTCATCAACACTTTGACCGACGGTGAAGAGGCCGTGGTTCTGATGGATGGCCGCCTTCTTGTCGCCGAGACCTTTGGCGAGGATTCGGCCGCTCTCCTCGTCGAGCACGATGCGCCCGCCCCCTTCGCGCACGAGCACGTGGTCCTCGAAGAATATGCAGGCATCCTGGGTAATGGGATCGAGTGTGCGGCCGAGGGATGAGAACGCCTTGCCGTAGATCGAGTGGGCGTGGGCGGCGGCGATCACGTCGGGTCGTGCTGCGTGCACGGCGGCGTGAATGACAAAGGCCGCCCGATTGACGGGACGGAGGCCCTCGACGACCTGGCCTTCGTGATTCACCAGGATGAGGTCCGACGCCTTGATGTGACGAAAGTTCATGCCGAAGGGATTGACCCAAAAGTGGTCGAGGAGTTCGGGGTCGCGCGCGGTGATGTGTCCGGCGACGCCTTCGGAGAATCCGAGCTTTCCGAAGATTCGCAATGCGCCCGCGAGGCGCTCCTTGCGGTGGCGTCGCTCGGCGTCGATCGAATCGAAGGTCGGTGGCACGTTGAACACCAACTTCGATTGATCCTGCACAGTTCGTTCGGTGACGTCGGTCATGGGTCTCCTCCGTGACGTGTTCCTTCGTGCGAACTATAACGCTGGGCCCTTGCGTAGCGACTGGGGTGGCTCGGATGGTGTCAGAGCGTCCGAGGATGCAAGTTCGGCTCGGATTGCGGCGAGGCGTGCCTTGCGAGCGTCGCCCGTCAGCGGCGCATTGCGCTGATCGATGGCGGCGATGACTTCCTCTATGGGCGCGAGGAATCGCGACGGCGCGCGGTCAGGGTACCTCGGGTCGTTGCGACCCCGACTCCACGTAATAAGCAGGGAGTCTTCGGCGCGACTCAGCGCGACGTAAGCCAGACGCTGTTCTTCGGCGACTTCGCCAGCTGTCGTCGCGTTGTAGTTGGGTAGTTGCCCCTCGGCCCAGCCCACGGCGGCGACGTTTTGGAACTCCAAACCCTTGGCGCGGTGAATCGTCGACAGCGCCACCGCGTCACGTTGGTCATCCTCAATTCGTCGCTGCGATGCGTCGGACGCAATGAAGAGGTCCGACGCGGGAGAGTGTTCCGGCCCGCGTCGCTCATTGGGGATATTGGCGGCGTCGAGGTAGCCCGCAATCACCTCGAGTTGGGCGTTGGTGCGCGCGAGCACGGCCATCGAGCGCCACGGCGTTCCCGGCTGGTGCTTCGCGGCGAGCCAGGTGGCGACGTGTTCGGCCTCTTGCGCGTCGGTGTCATAACTGCGCACCATCGGGACGTCACCATCGTCCTTCGCCGGCACGATGCCCTGCGCGCCCGCCTCGAGCAAGGTATTCGCCACTTCAATGATGTTCGCGGTCGAACGGTGGTTCCGGGTGAGGTCGAGCACGACCGTGTCGGGCCAGGTGCGGATGATCTCTTGGAGCAGTTGCGGGTTCGCGCCGTTGAATCCGTAGATGGACTGGTTTGGGTCACCGACGCAGAAGAGATCGGGATCGTCGCCGGCCATCTGTCGCAACATCGAGAACTGCAGGGGGTTCATGTCCTGGGCTTCGTCGACGTAGATCGACTTGTTGTGGTGTCGAAAGGAGGCGAGGACATTGGGCTCGTCGCGCAACAACGCAATCGCTTCGCTCAAGAGGAGGTCGAAGTCCAGCACGCCACGACTGCGACAGAGTCCGACGTAGCGATCGAGGACTTCGGCGAACTGACTGAGCGGCAACGGTGCCTCCCGGCGAAGTCGGCGCGCACTCTTCACGTAGAGCGCGCCGTTGAAGCCTTGCGAGAGCGCCCAGCCAATCTCTTGCTCAACTCGCGGGAGTTGCCACTCCTCGAGTTTGAGGTCGCCGCTGTCGCGCAGTTGCACCGCGAGAGCCGCGACGAGTCGTCGTCGACTCGGCTCGAGGGTGAGTGGCTTGAGGTGTTGGTCCTCGCGGTACTGGGTGACGATGCCGAGTGCCATGCGGTGAAACGTTCCGGCGCGCACGTCGCGGATGCCCGCGCGGAAGAGTCGTTTTCGAAGCTCGTCGCCCGCTTTGCGCGTGAACGTCATTGCCAGTACCTGGTCGGCACTGACCTCCTGGTCCGCGACGCGCCGCTGGATCCGCAACGTCAAGACGTGGGTCTTACCCGAACCGGCGGTCGCTCGAACGAGTAGACGTCGACACGGCGACATCACCGCCTCGCGCTGCTCGGGGGTGAGTCCCACCAGCAGGTCGTCCGTGAACGTCGTTTCATCCATAGTGACCATGACGCTACCGGCACGTGGTGACGTGAGCGAAGGCTCCACGGCGTGTCGGTAACCTTGAAGACGTGCTGCAGGCCTACGGCGACGGAACGATTTTCGGGACGCCGTACGGCGAGGGACCCGTGCGCGTCGTGTGGCTGCACGGTTGGGCCCGCCAGGGCCAGGACTTCGCCGTGGCGGCCGCTCTGCTCGCCGATCACGGGGTCGCATCGGTCGCCTTGGATCTGCCGGGCTCCGGTGCGTCGCCCGCCCCAGCGACTGCCGGCGGCGCGCGCGCCTACGCTGAGCAGATCGCAGCGGTGCTGGTCGGACTCGACAGTGCGCCGTACGTTGTCGTCGGCCACTCCTTCGGTGGACGTATTGCCTGCGTCGTCGCTGCGAAGCACCCCGAACTCGTGGACCAACTGGTCTTGACGGGGGTTCCACTCATTCGACGCGGTCGTTCGCGCCCTCCACGAATGTTCCGTCTTCTTCGATGGCTGAATCGTCGAGGCGTCGTGAGCGAGGCTCGTATGGAGTTCGCACGCCAGAAATACGGCTCCACCGACTACCGCAACGCCGAGGGCATTATGCGCGACGTTCTGGTCGCCAACGTCAATGAGAGTTATGAAGATGAGCTCGCGACCATTGTCGCTCCGGTGACACTCCTGTGGGGTGAGCGCGACGACGTCACCCCCGAGGACATTGCCCTGCGAGCGAGCGAAGTCCTGCGTGCGACGCACACGTTGGTGTCGTTGCCCGGCGTTGGTCACCTCGTGCCAACCGAAGCGCCGACGGACCTCGCTCGCACCGTGCTCGGGGTGGTGCGCTAGTGGTCGTACTCGACGTCGTGATGATCGTTGCGCTCGTCGGCGCGTACATCACCCAGATGCTCCGGTGGCTTCGCGTGTTGCAGCGCGAGCATTACGAAGCCAGTTCCATGAGTCGATTCCTAGGGCGATGGTCGTCGCCACAAGTCGGCGCGATCACGAAGTCGAAGTTGCGTCTGGAACTCGCCGACCACGCCCCACGGCTTGCACGACCCGACGACTTCCTCGGTGCGCCGCAGTACGACCGTGAGAAGTTGGCACCGAAGACTGAGAGGCCAAAGTACCGGCCAATTACCTTGAGCCAAGTACTGGTCGTCGTGTTCATCGGCGCGGTCATCGTGAAGGAGCCCGTGTTCTACGTGGCGGTCGCAGTGCTCTACGGTGTCGCCTGCCCGATGGGCCTATCGATCAAGGGTCAGACGAGCCCGTTGACGTGGACTCGTCGCCTCCGTACCATCGCGGTCCTGGCCACGCTCATCGCCATTGCGATCTCGTTGATTGGCATTCCGGCGCGCCAACATTGGCTGCCCGCGGTCGTCGTGGTGTGGGCGGTGCCCGTGATCCTTGACGTGACCGCGCGAGCACTGAAGCCCTACGAGGGTCGGCGTGCGCAACGGTTCGTGGATCAGGCGGTGTCACGGCTCGCTCGGGTGCAGCCGCGCGTCGTGGCCATTACCGGCTCCTACGGGAAGACCTCCACGAAGAACCACCTCGTTGACCTCCTCGCGGTGGACGGGGGAGTCGTCGCAACACCGCGCAGCTTCAATAACCGCGCCGGGCTCTCCAGGGCGATCAATGAGAATCTCGCCGACGACACGCGCGTCTTCATCGCCGAGATGGGTACCTACGGACCCGGTGAGATTCGTGCCCTGTGCGAATGGTGCGTGCCGGAGATTGCGGTCGTCACCGCGATTGGACCGGTGCACCTGGAACGAATGAAATCGCTCGAGGTCATCGAGGGGGCAAAATTCGAGATCACGGAGAAGGCCAAGGTGGTCATCGTCAACATCGACGACAAGGTCCTCGCGCGATGGCCCACGCAACGAGCGAGTGGTGACAAGCGCTACCGCAGCGCCGGTTCGCAGAACTCGGACGCGTCGGTGCGAGTTCGCGTTGACGGTGACCAATGGACGGTCATCGTCGACGACGAGGTGCTGGGCAGTTTTGGTGCCATCGAGAGTGTGCAGCCAACCGAACATCGCGTGCGCCCTGGCCGTCGCGCTCGAACTGGGCACGCCGAGCGATCAGCTCGTGACGAGAGCATCGACGGTACGCCCCATCGACAACCGCTCCAACGTAGTGACGGCGGCATCGGGTGTCATCGTCATTGACGACACGTTCAACGCAAACCCCCAGAGCGCCCTCTCGGCGCTGAAGACGCTGACGAAGGTCGCGGCCACCGGTCGCCGCGTCGTGGTCACGCCGGGACTGGTCGAGCTCGGTCGCGAGCAGTACCCCGAGAATTTGGCGTTCGCCCAACGAGTGGCCGCCGCTCGGGACGAATTGGTCATCGTCAAGCGCACGAACGCCGTTCCCCTCGAAGCCGGCTACAAGGGGCCGGTACGACGATTCAATTCGCGCGACGACGCGGTGGCCTGGGTGCGGGCGTCCCTCGGGCCGGGTGACGGCGTGTTGTACCTCAACGACCTGCCTGACCACTACCCTTAATGCTCTAATGACGGCACTGGACGCTTTATGACATTGGGTGTGCTCTTCGGCGGCCCGACGCCCGAACACGACATTTCAATCCTGACGGGACTCCAGGCCCTGCACGAGTTGGGACGCGCGGGGCGCGAGGTGATTGGGATCTATTGGACGAAGACCGGCGCGTTCTATTCGGTGCCCACTGACGTCGAGGCCGAATCGTTTCTTGATGGCCTACCCAAAGGCTCGAATGAACTCGCGCTGCGACTCGGGAACCAGGGAGGGTTCTACGGCGTCGGTCGGCTGGGCAAGGACCGCCCTCTGCCCTTCGAGGCACTCGTACTCGCCACGCACGGCGGCCCCGGCGAAGATGGCACGCTCCAAGGTGCCCTGGACCTGGCCGGACTGGCCTACACCGGACCGACCGTTGCGGGAGCGGCTCTGGGCATGGACAAATGGGCCTTTGGCGCCGTGATGGCCTCGGCCGGTATCCCGACACTTTCTCGGGCGCTGCTCGAGGCCTCGACCGCGACGCTCGACTTTGATGGTCCCTACATCTTGAAGCCGCGATTTGGCGGCTCGTCGATCGGCATCGACGTCGTCGCCGACTCGGCGACGGCCAAGGCACGCCTCAGCACGAACGTCCACCTCGCGAGGGGATGTGTCGTCGAGCCGTTTCGAAGCGACCTCGACGATCTACAGATCGCCGTACGTACGTACCCGTCGGTGTCGCTGTCGGCGATCGAACGGCCGATCCGACGTTCCACGGATACCGAGATCTTGGACTACCGCGACAAGTACGTCGGCGGCGAGGGCATGGTGTCGGCGCCTCGAGAACTACCGGCCGTGCTGCCCGAGGGACAGGCGAAGCTGATCGAAGAGTACGCGCGCCACATCGTGGAGGTGGCGAGTGTGCGTGGCGTGGCGCGGATCGACTTCCTCGCGAATGAGAGTGAGCTCTTCGTCAATGAGATCAATACCATCCCCGGTTCACTTTCGAAGCACCTCTTCGTGGAGCCGCCACTCACCTTCGCGGCGCTACTCGGTGACCTGGTTGCTGAGGCCATTGAACGACCAGCTCATCGCTTCAGCGCGGCCGGGGCCGACGGGCTCGTGTTGCGCAAGTCCAGTTCCATCGCCGCCAAACTCGCGTAGGCGCGGCACCCGGGCGCTCGCCTCGAGCAGCACGTCGCTATAGGGATCGATCAGCAGTCCCTGCTGGAGTGCCCAGAAGGCCAGTTCGAAGTGTCCGTTGGTGATGGCGTCGTGATGCAGCGCGAGGGCCGCCCATTCACCATCACGCGAGAGGCGCGCTCCGTATCCCTCCGCGAGGAACCATTCGAAACCGCGTAGGGCGCTCGCGAGCGGCTCACCCTTGACCATCGCCAGCGCTTGATGGGCGAGTGGCGCCGCTTCATCGTTCGCGAGCTGACGTGCTCGCGTGACGAGCGTGGTGAAGATCTCAACGTCGCTCGTGATGCCGTGGGTGACGTACAGCCCCGAGGACGTCACCGCGTGGAGCCGTGGTCCGGCGCCGTCCGTGCCGGCGCTTCGACGAACGACGCTGGCGGTATTGGCGAGCGTCCGCAACGAGGCGTCGACGTCGGCGTGCGTGAGGACCCGCGTGCGCAGTCGATCGCCGGTGACCGGCTCGTTTCGGTGCAGTGCCAGGTAGGCCAACATCTCGATACCCCGACGGCGAAGCGTCGGCGTGAGCGGCTCGGCGAGACCGAAGACCTGGGGGTCAGCGCGCAAGAGTTCGACGCGAACGTCGCGTGATCGTACGAGGTCAACGCGGTCCGGCGTGGCCCACGACGTCGTCACCGGTCGCGTCTCGTCGAGGTAAGGGGTCAGCGTGATCGCGCAGGCGGCCAACTCCTCGTCGAGATCGCGGGGTGCTCCGAGGTACAGCACCAACGTATTGCGCACGGTCCGGGTTGCCAGGGCGCGTAGGAGGTCGTTCTCGGTGTTGGTGAATACCAGTCGTCCCTCGTGCAACGAGACGACTGCGTTGGTGACGTCGTCGCCGTTCCACGTGGGCAGAATCGCCAATCGACCGCCTTCTCGCGCGAAGCTCACGAGGGTTGCCGAACCGGTGTCGCCGAGGGAACAGGCCACGAGAGGATCAACACTGGCCACGCCGCTCGAACGTGCGAGGTCGTGCGGCACTTCAATGACACCGTCGCGCCGCTCACCAATGAGTTGACGAAGTTGTGCGATGAGCGTCGGATTCAGCGCCCGCAGCACTCGAATTGTTTCGTCGACGTCGTGGTCGATCTCGACGAACTGATGCTGGCGAATCAAGTCGCTCCGTCGTTTCGCCATAAGCGCCAGTGGCAGCGACCCGAGAGCGGACGCAGACAACGGCACGCCGCGACGCGAGGGCGAACGGGCGGTGACCGGGCGATGGACGTAGTGCTGCTGGCTCGGATGATCGGCGAGGGTGCCAATTGGCTGCGCGATCGAGTGCGGCGCGTGCGTGGACATGGCGACGGCAGGGAGGAGGAAGGGGAGTACTGCGACCAAGAGGCCGGCGAGCCAGGCACTTCCTCCTTGCCCACTCGAGGAGCCACGTCGAAGTCGGGCAACGTTGAAGACAACTTGCACGAGGAAGATCAACCAGAAGAGCGCCAGCAACACGAGTAACGCTCGAAGGAGCGTGCTATCGCCGCGCCCCACCGCACCACTCCACTTGGAGAGCACGACGTAGGGGAGGAGGACGAAGTAGAGCGCCATGGCCGTGCCCTGCAAGGGCGCGGCGATGCCCCTTAGGTGATCGGTATGAGTTGCCACGTGAGCGACGCCTCGCTCGACGTGGAGGAGATCTCTAACTGGCAACTTTGGGTGGCGCCGACCACGATTTGTTGTAAGACCGGAATCGTCTGATCGCCGCACTGAAGTGACTGGCTCGTCGACGCGCTGCTGGTCAGCGTCCAGGTGCCGGGTCCTCGAAGTGGGACGTCGACGACCTCGAAACCGGGACCGAGTGCTCCGGAGGACTCTCCGGTCATCGCGCTCGCGTTGGGCGCGGAGGCGATTCGCCGCACGGTCGTCGTAGTCACGACGGAGAAGCTCAGCGCGGCTTGTGGCGTAGTCGTCGTCGGCGTCACGGGCGTTGCCGGCGGACGTCGTTGGTGCCGAGCCGTCGTTGTCGTTGAGGTCGTCGTTGGTGTCGGTGTCGCCAAGGTCGTAGTTACCGGTGACGTCGAAGAGGGTGGGCGCGACGAAGCCGCGGGGACGTCGGGCGTTGCGGCCGAGGTGAGGGTGAAGACCAGAACGACCAGAAGAATCGGACTCGACCACATCAAGAGGTGCGTGCTCTTCAGGGAAAAGTGTGCGCGCGCCATTGTTTTCGAAGGGTAGTGGTGATGGTGGCAAATAGCGATTCGACAAGTGCAGTCCAGCGTTTCACTTAGATGAGGAAGCGCACAGCGAAGTGCTGCAGCTCTTTTTGGAGGGTGGCGGGAGCAGAATGGTCCTGGGCGGCGACCTCTCGAAGTGAGCGACCCTCGTAGACGCGCGCGTACGTGAGACTCGCAATGCGTTCGTACTGACTGCCGCGAAAGCTGTTGAGTCGTGCCAAGAGGGGAGACGATTCCGCGGCCGGCTCGTCGCGCTGATCGAAGTTCGACACCGATCGTTTCGCGGACTTCTCTTTTAGGAGCCAGCGGCGTAGGCGCCCTCGCAGCGCCGAGAGGATGTCGGGAGCGGCGTACTGACGCGACTGACCGGCCCAATCGCTCAGAAGTTCGCTGGCGAGACCAACGGCGACGGCGAGCGTTTCGCTCGGTTCGTCAACGATGCCATCACCGAACCGCAGTTGGCGACAGACGCTGACGATACCCGGGATCAGAGTCTGAAGGAGTGCGCGGTGTACTTCGGGATCGTCCGCAGCTTCGAGCAGGGCACGCACGACCTGCGCACGTTCGAGGACCGTACGCCCACCTCGAGCCTCGAGCAGGTTGACGATGTCGTGGAGGTCATTCAGCCCGCCGAGTCGCAGTTCGGGGAAGCGTTCGTCGAGGGCGGTGAGTGCGCGCCTCGATTGTGTGGTGTGGCCCACGTGTTGCCATTCGTAGCGCATCTGTCCCAGGAAGTCGTTCTGAAGTGTCATGGCGCTCAGTACAGGTCGACGGGCGCATCGCACGACCACCCGAGACGCGCCACGGATGAGTACGTTTGTCACGCCCGCCATCATTCCTGTGCTCACGCACATGGCGACGCACATAAGTCGCGACGTAGGCTGGCGCCATGGACATTGAATCCTTTTACGAACAGAACGAGGCCCGCCGAGAGAGCGCGGAGTTTGAATTCGGCAGCGAATGGACCGACGCGTCCGACAACGAATACGAGCTTTCGTGGGTGGAGGCGACCGGCGAGCTCTACCTGATGATCGAGCCTGACGCGGACGCCACCGAAGACGCCTTCGGTGATTGGAACGTACCCGACGCGATAATCAGCGACCTCACGGTCGTCATCATTGGCAAATCACTCTCGCTCGCCGGACTCGAGGACGCCCTACGAGGGTGGGAGGACGCGATGCTCGAGGAGAATTCACTCGCCTGGCTCTACGAACGGTTCCCGCCAACGCCCTAGAGATAGGGAGTGGCCGAGTCGGCCACTCGGCAGAGGCGCGTGAGCGACGGTACGAGGTTGTTGAGTGGGACGCGCTCCGCTTCATTGATGGTGGTCATCAACGCGTTCCAGCTTCCGTCGATCGACGTCGCGGCGGCCGCACTCGGGGTGGCTTTGAGCAGTTCGCTCATCGCTTTACCTTGGAGCGATGTTCGCGTCGCGGCGCTCAGTCCCGGAGCGGCGCTCTGCGCCTGAAGTACGAGCGCACGCTTGACGAGCACACACGATGAGCGCGCGTCGGTCACCGCGCCGCCCGTACCGCACGAACTGAGCGCGACGCTTGCGACAACCAGCGCCAGAAGTGGACTGAGTCGCCTTACTAACCGAGCCACGAGTCAGCAGCCTGCAGCAGGAAGTCGCTGACGCTGCGTCCACGCTCGAAGATGTCGCACAAGGGGTCTTCACCCTTGGCGACCTGACTGAGCGAAATGGCCCGGTGCGCGACGATGGAGATTCGCCGCTCGCTGCTCTCGGTGGGCGACGCGAAGGCATCGGTTGCGGTCACTTCAAGTGGCATCTCGAGTCCGCCGATGGGCGCGAGGTCGATGGCCAGACGCAGCAGGTCTGGACTGTGGGGCATTGGGGGCAGGCTCCAGGTCAGCACGAGTGGAAAGTGAAACTCGTCCGGCGGGTCGACGTCATCGGGAAGTCCGAGGACGGCGTCCTCGAACGCGAGCAAGGTCCTGGGATCTACGTCGAGCTCGATGTGTAGATCGATCGGACCACCACAGCCATCCTCTGGATGGAGATCGACTTCCCAGGCCTGACGCAGCGAATAGGTCTCGACGAAGTGCCGTTCATCGTGCACGTGAAATCCGTGAGTGACCGCATGGTCCTTTAGGTCTGCAACGAAACCTGCAACGTCTATGGCGGCCATTGACACTCAGGATAGTCCCCAACACCGCTACGGTGACTGCGTGACTGACACACTCTTGGACCCGTTGCGATCGTGCGCACTTGAGATCGGCGAAGCGATCAAGGGCCATCGGGGGAGAGGTCTCTCGGGTCAACGTGCGACGCAGTATCACCTGGACCTTGCGGCGGACGAAGTGGCGCTTCGCGTACTTGGTGGTGCCGGTTTTCGCGTCATCAGTGAGGAGTCTGGCGTCACCGGGAGCGGTTCGATGAGTGTCGTGATCGATCCGATCGACGGCTCGACGAACTGTGACCGTGGGGTGCCCTTCTTCTCGACGAGCCTCGCGGTCATGAGTGGGGAGGAACTCGTTGCGGCCCTCGTGATGAATCAAGCCACCGGAACGATCTACGAGGCGGAGAAGGGGAGCGGTGCACGTCGAGACGGATCACCAATTGCGCCGAGTGGACAGTTCGACATTGCGAATTCAATCGTGGGCTCCTCTGGCTATCCCACCCACGACCTCGGCTGGTCACAGAATCGATCCCTGGGCGCGGCCAGTCTTGAGATATGTCTCGTCGCCGACGGCGCGCTCGACGTCTACGGCGTGGCCCAGCACTCTGGACTGAACATATGGGACTACCTAGGCGGACTCCTGATCGCTCGTGAAGCCGGTGCCGTCGCGGCCGATTATCACGGCGACGAATTGGAGACGAGTGAGAACGTACTGCGTCATCCCGTCTTCGCTGCGACGTCGCAATTGCTTTCATTCATACTTCAAGCGGGACCGATTTAACTCGCTGATATCTGCTCATCGCAATCGAAACGACTCGTTCTTCACGAGGTCCGACATTGCTCGATGAACACACCATCTAGGCTTGAACTCCGCGGGCGCTTAGCTCAGTTGGTTAGAGCAGCTGATTTACACTCAGCAGGTCGGGGGTTCGAGTCCCTCAGCGCCCACTAAATGTTGTCAAAATTACTGTGAAAGTTCGGGACCTCTGTCCCACTTTGACTCCGGGACGTGTGTCTCACTTTCCGGAGCCCTCGGAGACTTTGTGGACAACGAAGTCCGCTCTGGGGAAGCGTGATATGTGAACTCGCTCCCTTGGACGAGAGCCCGAGTTCAGGTGGTCCGGCTCCAGATACAAGGATTCACGAGAAAGAAAGAGCGTTTCAGGTAGGACCGTACGCGTCGAGGTCGAGGACTTCCATGAAACGCCATGCGTTGGCGATCTCGGTGAAGCCAAATTCGGCATAGAGCGAGTGCGCGTCGGACGTAAGGAGTAGTACACGGCGGAGTCCCGCGAGGTCGGGGTGCTCCATGACCTCGCGCATGAGCAATTTCGACAGTCCCTTGCCACGATGTGGCTCCAGAATGAACACGTCAGCCACAAGTGCGAACGTCGCCTTGTCGGTCACGATGCGTGCGAAGCCGACCTGATCTTCGCCGCGGTACACGCCGAAGCACATTGAATTCTCGATCGAACGTGCAACGACGGCCCTCGGAACGCCTGGGGACCAGTACGACTCCTCAGAAAGGAAGCGGAAAACCAGATCGACGTCAAGACGATCCTGGTCCGTCGAGACCTCGTAGCCATCAACGCTCGTCACAGAGACCATTGTTGTCGAAATGACTTGAAGCCTCGGATCCGACAGTTCCGACGTCACGAAGGACTGGACGTCGCTCCGTCAATTATCGGTCAATCGCGAAAGAACGGTGACAGAGGCAAGTCAGGTATTGGCATCAGTCGTTCCAAGCCCTACGGACTTCTCAATTCGAGATATCTGCCCTCGGTACGCGTCGGTCGTTCGCGACGAATTCGCATGAAGGATGCGCAGTGACTTCGCTCAAGAGAAAACTAGGTATGCGACAATTCCATGATGAGTGCGGCAAGGTTGACCCCATATCCCGAACTAGACGGTGTGCTGCATCGCCACGCTGAACGACTTCTGGAGGCGCTTGGAGATCAAGTGGTTGGCGTGTACCTACTGGGTTCACTCGCAATCGGTGACTTCGACGCCACGAGTGACATCGACTTCGTCGTCGTGACGGCCGGTGAAATGTTGGATTCGCAAGTGGCACAAGTTCAGGTCGTTCACGATCAGACTTATGGTCAAGATAACCGGTGGGTCAAGCATCTTGAGTATTCGTTCTTTCCATTGGACTCTCTCAAACTTGCGTCGTCGCCGTTTTCACGTCATGGGCGAGTTCAAGACAAAGAACGAGAACTTTGGTATTTCGATCACGGCGGTCGGGAAATCGAACGATCGGATCATGACAACTCACTCGTTACGCGCTGGACGCTCCGAGAGAAAGGTGTGGCCGTGGTCGGCGCCGAACCCCCCTCCTTCCTCGACCCAGTGTCGCCCCGCGCATTGCGGGCTGAGATTCAAGATTCGCTGGTCGGCTGGGGGAACGAGCTTCGAAAGGACTCCGAGCCCTATAGGAATCGCTTCTATCAAGCGTTCATCGTGCTGCACTTTTGCCGAATGCTCCAAGACCTCCATGAAGGAAGGATCACTTCAAAACGCGAGGGCGCGGAGTGGGCGAAATTCAATCTGGATCCCATGTGGACGTCCCTCATCGAATATTGCTGGAATGATCGACAGGATCCTGAGATACACGTGAGTCAACCGGAGGTGCCCGAAATATTTCAGCAAGTCTTGGCTTTCGTGGACTACGCCGTCGCGCAGGGAACGAAGGTCGACATTAATTTGTTGTGAAGGGGAATCGATCTCACTGACTGCTCTTGATCTGTCCGGCCGTTGGATGGGCGCAGTGAATCGTGGGCCACAAGCGAAAGTAAGCGTATGACCGAAGGAATGAGCAACGAACCGAACCCGACACTTACCGGCCTCGTGTCGTCCGTCGTGGCGCTTGTTCGCGACGAGAACGGGCGGGTGCTCTTGGCTTCGTCTTCTGAGAGCGGCCCGTGGTCGTTCATTGGTGGTGGCGTCGCAGAGGGTGAAGACCTCGCGAGGGCTGCGGTCAACTTCGCCCGTGAGGACTGCGGTCTCACTGTCGAAGTTGGCGATGTACTGGCTGAGCTCTCAGGCGACCAATACCGGGTGCTCTACGAGTGCGGAGCCGACACGACCTACCGAGCAACGGTCTATGACGCCAGGCTGCTCGGTGACGATGGGCCAGCCCCGTTGCGAGCCAACTGGTTTACGCTGGCCCAGTTGGCCGACCTGCCCCTGGATGAGTTCGCAACCGCTGCGCTATCCGATCTACATCTGTTGTAAGTCCGCTGCGGCGCGGGCTCAGTTGATCGCCGGACCATGCTGGCTGGAGATAGAAAGGCTTCGTGTCTACTTGAGTAGGCGTGACATTCGACGGTCGGCTAATACGCGCCCACCCGTCTGACACGTTGGGCAGTACGTCATCTCATAATTTTCGAAGGACACCCTGTGCAACGTGCCACCGCACGGTGTTGGGCACGGCTCTCCGGCACGACCGTGCACCTTGAAGCGACCGCCCAACTTGGCCTCTGACAGACCCCCGTCGCGCGTGCGTTCGAGTTCCAGCGCCTCGGCAAGCACATCGGTGACGGAGGCGAGAAGCGCGACGCGTTGTTGCGCACTCAGTGAGTGCAGCGAGGCGAACGGCGAGAGCTTGGCCCGTTGCAGAATGTCGTCACCCCAGCCGCGACCAATACCCGATAGAACGTGCTGGTCGCGGAGGTCGGTGGTGAGCCGGCGCCGGGAGTCGCTCGTGAGAAGAATCTCGGCGAACGCATCGCTTCCCGGCTCTGGTCCGAGCCCCGCCAACGGACCCTCGTCATGGGGTGCCAATACCCACCACGAGGCCTTTCGATGGGTGCCGTATTCGCGCACGAGGATGCCGATACTCGCCCCGAGTCCGGCTTCGTCGTGACCAAACACGAAACGCACTGCCGAGCCTCGGGGCCTGGTCGTCTTGGGTGGACGCTCCACGTCGAGGCGCCCCGCTTGTGAGAGGTGCAGCACAATGCGCACACCGTCGTCGAACTCCCACACCAGGTACTTCGCCCGTCGACCGACCGAGACGAGCCGGTGGCCCTGCACTGATTCATGCGCGGGATCGTACGTCTTAAGCGAGGAGAAACCGAGCAGTTCGATTCGGTGCAATGTCGTGCCCGTGAGGAGCGCATCGAGTCGCTCTGACAGGGCCTGCATTTCCGGCATTTCGGGCACGCACCAATGTACCTAGTGTCACGGGTTTGGATGCCTGGGAAAATTCACGGGCGTCGCGGCCGACCGGTTCGTCGATGGTGAAGAAGGAGTTAATCACCCGAGGCGCCGTTGCATCACCTACGGCACAACCGGACCGTGCAGAGTACTGCGATGAAATGCGTCGCTCTCAGTGTGTCGAGGCAGTGAGTATTGCGTCGATCTGCGAGAGAAGTTCACTCACGTCATACGGCTTGACGAGGTGGCCCACGACACCAAGTTGTGCCTCCGCGGCGTTCGGGCACGCGGCATCACCCGAGATGATGAAGATTGGCGTGTCTCTGGTTCCGACCCGTTCGCGCAAGATTCGCATCACGTCTTCGCCGCTCATGTCCGGGAGATTTCGATCGAGAAGGATGAGGTCAGGTCGCTCTGACTCCGCGATGATCGTCGCCGCACTCCCGGAACTCGCTTCCAGTAATCGAATGGTGGGGCGACGCCTGAGAACCTCGCGCATCAAATCCATGTTCAAATGCTCATCCTCGACATACAAGATCTTCAAGAGTCGCGATTTTTGATCGGTCATTCGCTTTTCATCCCCACTCACATCTCTTCGACAGGTTGGGGCATCGAAGTGTTTCGAGTCCACTGACCCAAGTCCTCGAACCGGTACCTGCTTTTCTTATCTAAACGGCGTCCGCGCACAAATTGCCGTTCCTCGAACGATCGTCGAATAACACCGGTTGATCAGGCATCGAGCGTACGCGGCGGTGGCGCCGAACCTATATCTCGAATAGGGAATTGGAAGTTTCAGACCCGTTGCGCTCGTGTGCCCGTCGTTACGCGACGCCGACGGGAATCTTCGCGAGGTCAGACTTAAAGGCCAAGAGGTTGGCCGGCATCGGCCGACTGATGAAATAGCCCTGCGCACGGTCGCATCCCAGATCGCTCAATAGGTCCAGTGTGTCGACATCCTCGATTCCTTCGGCGACGACGCGTAGGCGCATGTCGTGTCCGAGTTGAATCGTCGCTCGCACGAGTTCGAGGTCGCGTTCTTTGCCCTCGGTGCCCAGTCCGGTGATGAAGCCACGGTCGAGCTTCAGCTCACCGACCGCCAGACTGCTGAGATAGGCCAAGGACGTGAAGCCGGCTCCGAAGTCATCGATGGAGACGATGATGCCCAGGTCGCGCAACTCTTCGATGACCGCCTTCGATCGGGCGAAGTCAGTGATGATGCTCGTCTCGGTGATCTCGATGAGCAGCGCGGCGCCCGGAAGGGAGTTCTTCTCCAGCAGCTCCACGACGAGGCCGGTGAATCCTTCTTCGAGAAGGTTGGTGGCCGTTACGTTGACCGACACCGCCAGTGTGCGACCACTGGAGCGCCACTGAGCACACTGGGTCAACGCTTCGTTCAGGACCCACGTCGTGAGTTCCTTCATCAGGCCTGCGTCCTCCGCCAGCGGGATGAACTTCAATGGGGGGACCAAACCGAGGCGCGGATGGGGCCAACGAATCAACGCCTCGACGGCCAAGATCTCACCCGTTCGCAGATCGAGTTGAGGTTGGTAGTGGAGCACGAAGGTGCCGTTGTCAACGGCATCTCGAAGTTCCTCCACCAGGTTGAGACGTTGTTCACCGCCATCAATCTCTTGGTCGTAGAAGACGTAGGGGATGTTCCCCAATTTCGCGCGGTACATCGCGGTGTCCGCACTCCACATGAGACCGATCGCTTCGGTGGCATCGGAGGGGGCGAGCGCAATGCCGACGCTGGCGCCGACGCTGGCGCTCATCTTTTGGAGATAGAAGGGCTCGACGATCTCCGCGATGATGTCCTCGGCCACCTGGGCCGCGTCGTCGGCGTCCGCGTCGATGAGCACAACGGCCAGTTCGTCGCCACCCAAGCGAAAGACGGAACCGGAAGCGGGAATGGCCCTCGTAAGACGTGGGCCCAGTTGACGCAAGAGTTCATCACCGGCCGGATGGCCAAACGAGTCGTTGATCTCTTTGAAGTGATTGAGGTCGATGTAGAGAAACGCCAGTCTGCGCTCGCTCGTCCAGGGATTGTTGAAGTCGGCGAAATACGTATCAATGACGTGCAGGAGGTGACGACGATTACCGAGACCGGTCAGTTCGTCGGTCTGGGCCTGGCGGTGGCGTTCCTCGGTCACCAAGCGCAGGTCTCGAGCCGACAGGGAAAGTCGTAGCCCGACGGCCACGAGGGTTGCCGTGGCGAGGCCGAGGGCGACTCGGGTCACCGTGTGCACCGTTCCCGTCACCAAGATCACGAGGCCTGCGGCCGCGGCGAGGCTGGGGAGCAGGAAACCGGCGGTCCGTAATTCGCGCAACGGATCGAGCTTTCGCGGCTTCATCCACACGGACATTGCCATGAGGACAATCGAAGCGGGCCACGCGATCGCGTTGAGATTGCTGCCGAACCGCGAATCGAGGATCCCATTCCCGAAGAGGTTGAACGTGTCGCCCACCACGTTGAGTGAGATTCCGGCCGCGAGGAGAAACCACGGCATCGAACCACGACTGGAGAGCAGGACCGTGCCGCCGATGACCAACGAAAGCAACAGGAGATCGCCGACGGGGTAGGCGAGGTTGACGGCGGTCCCGAGCGCGCTGACACCGGCATCGTGCACAATCGTGTGGAAGGCGAACGCCGCGCAGACGGCCGCGGCACCGAGACCCGCGACGGCGCCGTCGAGCCAGTTCGGTCGAGAGAGTCGCCCCATAGCCGCGCGCAGCAGTTGGACTGTTGCCACGTACGCCAAGGGGTAGAACGTCACGTAGAAGAGGTCGGCCCACGACGGTGTCGAGGGGGTCTTGCCGCCGAGTGATTCGAACGTCAAGACGGTGTCGCCGATGCTCCACGAGAGCAGCGCGAGGCCCAAGACCAACGGTCCACTACGCCCGGGAGACCGGTTCATTCCGCGCACGATGCACATGCCCGACGCGATGAACTCCACGGCGCAGATGCCCCATCCATCCACCCACGTCCACTGCTGGGCGGGCGGGCGAACGAGCAGTGAGATCAGGTAACCAACGAGGAGGATGGAGAGAGTGGCGAAGCCGATCCACATGTTTCGTGAAATCCGCTCGAGCCGGTCCTGGCTGAGTGGACTCTCGATCACGTCGGCCGGGGCGACCGGCTCGTTCGTCGATGGCTGAGGAGATAGTAACTTCGACGGTTCGACGGCGCGTGCCGTTCGTAAGTCGTCTCCGATTGCGATAACCATGACACAGCCCCCTTGCATTCTTCTTGGGAAGAACCACGGCTACGAAAACTATTATTGGCACGCCAATTCAAGGCCCACATCTACCCAACAAAAACCCAATTGACGGCCGAAAACGCATCGGACGACCAGTTTCAGCCTTGAAGCACCACCGAATCGCCACGCGGGAGTGTTCGACGTCGAGGAGGTTGGACCGGGCAGGGCGAGGGATACTTGATCCCATGACGTCGGGTGCTCGTGACCGCAACGCCGAAACGATGGCCTGGGTGGAGGCGCAAGGAATCGTCCTTCAGTCGGCGCGGGGACCGCTACCGAATGTTGCCGAGTTCATCGCCGGCGAACCGATTCGCGGCAGTTGGTGGGGCCACCCCGCCGGCAAGGAGATCTATGAGATCTTGAGTGCGCTCGACGACTCACCCGACATCGTCACCACCCGTCTCGTCGATGCCAAGGTGACCTTGATTCATTCGCGGGTTTGGCCCGCCATCGTTCGCGCGGCCGATGAGATTGGGCCTGGTCGCCTCGCCGCGGTGCACCACGAACACACCGCGAGCGGCGCACACCGACGTTTTGACGTCGACTTTCCCCTGTGGGTGCCCTCGGACGTGCGCGAAAACGCTGCGAAACTGTCACTCGACCAAGCGTTCGCACAACTACCCGACTGCCTTCAGGGTTGATTCACCTGACGAATGGTTGTACGCGAATCGGTTTAGTCCTTTACGCCGCACACCTTCTTGTCATACACCGTGATCTTGTTCGTCGCCGCAGTCATGGTTTTGGAGATCGTCGCAAAACTCGCGATCTGCGCCTTGGAAAGCTTGGCGTAACTGAAATTGACCTTTGACAGGTCGGTGTAAAACACGTTCAACTCTTTGAACACGGTCTTGTACGAGCTCTGCAGCGACGACGGTGCGACATTCAGCACCAGCGTCTCCTCACTACCGAGCGCTTTGTACGCGGCCTTCATCGCGGCGACGGCGCCGCCGGGCGTTTCGAGCGCCTTGTTGGCGGCGGTTGACTTCTTGTTGTAGGCGACGAGCAAACTGCAGTAGGCAGATCCGCCCGCCACTTTGAGATGCGTGTTGGTACCGGCGAACGAAGGCGTCGTGGTGGCAAGGAGCGCGCCGAGCGAAAGGGCGGCGACGAGCGAAGCCTTCCTCGTGACGTGCACCCTTCGTGTCGGTGAATGATCCATCGATGTCAAACGGTCCTTCATTACTTCCCCCTTGATTGGTTGACAAGACTGTGACCTTGACGACCGTTGGACGTTGCGCCGTCACTTCAGATGGAATACTACGCAGGTTCGCTCTCGACGTGATGCCACGGGCGTCGAATCTTTGCTTCGTTCGTAGTGGCGGCCTTTGGCATACCGGAGAGCCCGTTCACAAGTACTAGTTCTTGGCGCTGCAGTACTTCTTGTCGTACGTCGATATCGTCTTTGTCTCTGCGTTGACCGATGTCTGAATGGACTCGAACGACACAATCTCGTTCTCGGGAACGCTCAAATAGTTGAAGTTGACCTTGGCCAAGTCCGAGTACACCTCGTGAAGCGAGTTCACTTCTTTCGAATAGGCCCCCTTGAGCGGGGCGGGGGCGACGTGCAGTATCTGTACGGCGACGCCATTCAATGCCTTGTAGGCGGCCTTCATCGACGCGACGGGGCTCGTGATCGAGCTGTAGACCCGGCGAGCGGTGTTCTCCTTCGTGTTGAAGGAACCGAGCAGTTTGCAGTACGCCGCGCGATTCTGTGCAGCTCGACTGGGGGTGGCGGCCAGAGAACCGGTCGTTCCCACGAGCAATGATCCGATGATGAGGAATGCCACGATTGACGCGCGTGGGGCGACTCGCTGCGTTCGACGTGGACCGACCTTGGCCGCCACTGATGCTGCGTTCATTGGGACCTTCTTTCGGTTCTTCAGCCCACGTACGCGATGCCGGCAGCGCGATTCGCCGCTGGGTGAATGTTACGAAACCAAACGGTCAAGATCGCTCGGTTGATGGAAATGTGTCAAAGGGTTACCCGGGGGTCGCCGCTGTGGCGAATTGCCCAAGTTGGCGACCACGACGCGCGGTGCACAAAGTTCCATCGTCCATACTGGAAGCATGGACTTAATTTCACGTGCGGAGAGCTGGCTGTGCGACATGGACGGCGTCTTGATCCGTGACGGTGCGATGGTGGCGGGAGCGGACAAGTTCCTCGACCGGCTCCGAGCGACCAATCGTCCGTATCTCATCTTGACGAATAACTCCCTGTTCACGCCCCGAGAGGTGAAGGAGCAACTCGCATCGATGGGTCTCCTCGTCGAAGAGTCCCAACTCTGGACGTCGGCGCTCGCGACGGCGAAGTTCGTGCACACGCAACGACCGTTCGGGACGGCGTTCGTCATTGGTCAACCCAGTCTGCACGAGGCCATCCACGACGTCGGGTATCGGTCGGACGATCGTCAACCGGACTACGTCGTCCTGGGCGAGACCCAGCATTACTCTTTCGATGAGATCGCAACGGCCGTGCGCCTCATTGATCGCGGGAGCCACTTCGTGGCGACGAACCCCGAGCCAACCGGTCAGTCACCCCTTGGACCACTTCCTGGGTGCGGCGCCCTCGCGGCGATGATTCAAAGCGCCACGGGCGTCGCTCCGTACTTCGTCGGTAAACCCAACCCCGTCATGATTCGTGAGGGATTGAACATCCTCGACGCGCACTCGAAGTCGACCATCATGATTGGCGACCGGATGGACACGGACATCCAGGCCGGCGCAGAAGCAGGACTGGGCACGATCTTGGTGTTGTCGGGTGTGGCCCAGGCCGATGAGGTCGACCACTATCCATTCCAGCCGTCGCGAATCGTCAACTCCGTCGCCGATCTGATCGACGAACTCTAGGAGACTTCGGACTTCATTGCCTCGGTCGAGGCCGTGCGCTCGTGTGAGGGCTGCGTGAGTTGCAGGGCCGCGAGGAACGCCTTGGCCCAGTCGTAGACGTTGCGCCGGAAGATCATCCGGCGCATCCGTGACATTCGGTCTCGCGTTTCCTTCGGTCCGGCGTTCATCGCGAGCAGGATTGACTCCTTCATGCCATCGGTGTCGTGCGGGTTCACCATGTACGCACCACGCAGTTCCGTGGCCGCGCCGGCGAATTCGCTCAGGATGAGTTTGCCCGTCAAGTCGGTTCGGCTCATGACGTACTCCTTGGCCACCAGATTCATGCCGTCCTTGAACGGCGTGACCAGCATGATGTCGGCCGCGAGATAGAGCGCAATGAGTTCATCGAAGGGAAGATTCTTGTGCAGGTAGTGAATGGCCGGGTGGCCGACGAGGCCGTGTTCCCCGTTGACCTCGCTGACTGCTCGCTCGAGGTCGTGGCGCTCTTGCTCGTAGTGGGCGTCGGATTCGCGGCTCGGCACCGCGATCTGAATCATCACTTGGCGCTCGGCACTCAACTGACCGTCGTCGAGCATTTCGGCGACGGCCTTGATCCGCTGCTGAATGCCCTTGGTGTAGTCGAGTCGGTCGACTCCCAGCAGCAGGAACTCGGGGTCACCGAGGTCGTGGCGTATTTCTCGCGCTCGCGCTCGTACCGTTGGATCCGACGCCAATTCGACAATTTGGTCGCAGTCCACGGAGATGGGAAAGGAGCCCACGCGGATGGCTCGACCTTCGAAGTCAAGTCCCGAATCAGTACCCGTTGCCGACGTGAGTCGTCGAGCGAGACGCGAGAAGTTCGATGCGGACGAGTGGAGCTGGAAACCGAGCAGGTCGGCCCCGAGGAGTCCAGCGAGGATCTCTCGACGCCACGGTAACTGCATGAACAACTCGCTCGGCGGGAACGGGATGTGGAGGAAGAAACCGATGAGTACATCGGGACGGAGCGTTCGCAACATCTGGGGAACCAACTGGAGTTGGTAGTCGTGGATCCAGACCGTGCCGCCGGGGGCGACGTTCTCCGCAATGGTCACCGCGAAGCGCATGTTCACTTCGCGGTAGGCGTGCCACCAGGTGCGGTGATAGGTCGGGGAGCGAATCGCGTCGTGGTACAGCGGCCAAATCGTGGCGTTGGAGAAGCCCAGGTAGAACTCCTCGTACTCCTCGGGACTGAGGGTGACCGCCTTCAGGCGAATTCCCTCGTACGAGGCGGGTGGCTCTTGATCCTCGGACGTGCCGGGCCAGCCGATCCAGAGTCCCTTTCGATTGACGAGTACCGAGGTGAGGGCGGACACGAGCCCACCGGGACTAGGGAGCCAACCATCATCGCCGGGCGTCGAGGAGTGTCGCACAGGTAAACGATTGGCGACGACGACGAACTCCGCGAGGTCTGACGCCGGCGCCGAAGGGGCCGTCGACAAAGAGTTCGATGGCGCCGAGGTACGGGGTGTTGAGTTGTGTTCAGTCATGGAAGGGTCCTCGGCTGAGCCTAGAGGTGGACACGCTTTCTTGCTTGTTCGATCGTCGTCGATCGTGGTACTCCATGGCTGTGCAACCCTGAGTGTTCGCCGCGGCAATGAATCACTGTGCGACGTGAAAACGAGCGCGAGCGAGACCTATGACGACACTAATTACTAGGGCACTTCGTTAATTCAGACGTCGGTCGCTTCGGGCACCCCCGGCGAATCTGGCCAGAGCGCCCGAGCGGCAATCGTGTTCGCGTTGTTGATCTTGTCTGCGTTCCACCAACTGTGCGAGCGCGCGTTGCCCCGCGACGTTTCGCCAAGGTGCGCCTCTGCGCCTATCACGCTCAGAATGGCGTTGATGAGCGCGAGATGCGTAAGGGCCTGAGGGAAGTTCCCAAGGTGCCGAGCGGTCGTCGGGTCGAGCTCCTCCGCATAGAGGCCCAACGTGCTGGCGGCCCCGATCAGTTTCTCGCAGTGCGTGCGCGCACTCTCGAGCTCGCCAATCGCCACGAGCGCCGAGACGAGCCAGAATGAGCAGACGGTGAAGCTACCTTCACCCTCGCCGTCGAATCCGTCGTCGGTCTTCTCCGGTCGGTACCGGAAGACAAAGGGACCGTCGGTCAGGTCGTCCGCGATCGCAAAGACGGTAGCCCTGATGCGCTCGTCATCCGTGGGGAGAAACCCGAGCATGGGCAGGACCAGGAGTGACGCGTCGAGCTCGTCGCTGCCGTAGGACTGCGTGAAGCCCCCGCGACTACCGACCGCCTTGGCACAAATGTCATCGTGCACGGTCTTGGCCTCGGCCGACCACTCTGCGGCCCGCTTGGTTTCGCCCCTCAATTTCGCGAGTCTCGCACCACGGTCGATCGCGACCCAACACATGACCTTGGAGAACGTGAAGTGACGGGGCTCGCCGCGCACCTCCCAGATGCCACGGTCCGGTTCACGCCAACAGGCGATCGCCTGTTCGACCGCCTGGACGACGATGCGCCACGATCGTTCGCTGAGCGAATCGCGGGTCCGAGTGTGCTCATAGATGCAGTCGACGACGCCACCGAGGATGTCGAACTGCGTCTGGTTGTAGGCGGCGTTGCCAATTCGAACGGGCTGACTCCAGACATAACCGGTGAGGTGGTCGAGTTCAGACTCGACCGGTGACTCGCCGCAGTCGACGGGGTAGAGCACCTGGAGGTTTCGACGGTTGCGGGCCCCGGCGCTCGCCCCGCGCGGTGGTTCCAGGACGTCGCCCAGGAACGCCAAGAAATCATCGGCCTCGGTGTGGAAACCGAGTGCGTTCAGGGCGCGAAGTGCGAACGCCGTGTCGCGGATCCAGGTGTAGCGGTAGTCCCAGTTACGTGAACCTCCGAGGTTCTCGGGTAGTGACGTGGTCGGGGCGGCGAGGATTGCCCCGGTCGGGGCGTAGGAGAGACCTTTGAGCGTGAGGGCACTTCGCTGAAGGAGTTCGCGCCACGGGTGATCCGGGAACTGTCCGCCGTCAATCCACCCACGCCAGAATCGTGACGTCTCGTCCTTCCAATGGTCGACCTCCACCTGGACCGTGGGCAGTTTCGTGTCGGCCCAACTCATGACCGCGAAGCACGTCTCGCCTTCTACGAGACGGTGACGGGCTCGCACGGCACGACCCTCGATGCCAAATCGCATGTCGCCGCTCAGGGTGATGTGGTTGAACTCAGGGTTCGTCGTCGCCACACTGTCGTAGGAGTTGCCGCTGTACTCCCACTCGGCGTCGACCCGGCCGTAGTTGAACGAAGGTTCACAGTTGAGGATGACGTCGACGCTGCCGTGCAGACACCGGGCCGTTCGCACGAGCACGTGGCACGCATCGAAGTCACCCGGGGTGCGGCGCTGGAGCGGTGATCGTTCGCCGGTCCGATACCACGGACCAATCGCCAAGAAGTCGTGGACTTCGAGCCAGCCGCTGCGCGTCTGCCAGGTGGTGGCCAACACCATCGTCCCCGGTTCGTACTGACGGTGGGCGGGGACCGCACTGTCGACCGGTGCCAAACGAAAGGAACCGGCCGATCGGTCGAGGATGGTGCCGAAGAGACTGGGATCGTGCGGCTTTGGTAGGCACATCCATTCGATGGAGCCGGTGGGCGCGACGAGCAGGGTGTTCTCACAGTCTGAGAGGAAGGCGTAGTCCCCAATGGGAGGAAAGATTGCCTCGAGTTCCTCCGGTGTCGTGGGCGGCGAGAAGCCCTGGTCCTTCAGCGAACGAAATTCGAGCGCGGGGGTCTGTTCAAGAGCGTGGATGCCCTCGTGGCCACTCGATGAACTGGAATGTCGTGTTGGAGCCATTGTCGCCTCACTCATTCCCTCGGCGCTCGATCGAGATCGACACGAGGGCTAGTTGCGAACCAAACGACTGTCATAGACGTTCAGACCTCTTCGTTGCTACATAGACAAGCGTAGTAACAATTGATTGATCGGCGTCGGTCGGCCCATTTTCGGTCAATGTCTTGCAAATCGCCGTTGTCGCGCGACATTCGCGTACCTACTGGGATCGGCCCCGAGCGGTGACGTTGATGACGTCAACGACGACGTCGTCGTGCACGAGCCAGATGACGTCGTGTTTGTCGATCGTGGGATCACAGTGCGGCGGCACGAGTTCGAGCCGCTCACCCCGGCGAAAGGCCGGACCAGCGCCACTTGTCACCAAGCCCTGTTCGTCGCCGAAGAATGCGAAGCTCGCCTGCTCGAACCCCACGAGCACCGCCGGACCGGCGTCGGTCGCCATCGACTTGAGTCCGGCGTCTACGGTGACGAAGCCTTCGTGGTTCGCCGAGATGACACTGGTGAGGATCGTCAGACTCTGTTGGTAACGTCCTTCGCGGTCGTCGCCCAAGGCGTCGCGGTATTCGCGATCCATGAAGACGTAACTGCCCGGCTGCAACTCCGATAGGACACCTAATTCAATGTCGATTGATGACGTACCGGTGCCGCCGCCGGTGCGCAGCGACACGTCGTGTCCATTGGATTCCAGAGCGTCGATCACCGATTGGAGTTGTTCCATCGCCGCGATGGTCTTCGTGCGTCGATGTTCCCTTCCGACGACGTGTTGAAGGTGACCGGCGTAACCCTGTACGCCCGAGAAGACCAGTTGAGGAATGTCGCCCACACGCTCCGCCACCGCTAACCCGTCGCTCGGCGTCGTGACGCCCGTGCGACCCAGTCCAACGTCGACGTCGCACAACACCGCGATGGTCGCGTCCGAATCGTCGAGGGCGTCGGCAATCTCGTCCACCCCGTCAACGTGGTCGACCACGACGATGAGATCACACGTCGCCGCCAGCGCCACCGCTCGCTTCGCGGCGTGTGGACCGACGAGGGGAGAGGTGAGCAAGACCGAGAGCACCGCGGCGTCGTTGCCCCGGGCCGCGATGACGGCTTCGGCCTCGCCCAATTTCGCGCACGCCACGCCGACTGCGCCCGCCTTGAGTTGGCGTTCGAGGATGTAGATCGACTTATGCGATTTGAGATGGGGTCGCAGCGACAGGCCCGAGGCCCGTGCCTCATCGGCCATCCGTTCGATGTTGTTCACCAGTAGCGCGAGGTCACAGAGGAGGGCCGGCGTGGCAATGAGGCTTCGTGAATTTGCCTCACAGATGTGTGCAACGGCGTCGGCGTAGGCGGGGACGTTACCTGTTGATTCGATCATGTTGTCAACCTCGTTACTCGCCAGTAATGCGTGTGTGCTGCAGGCATCTGCCACCATTGGTCGCTACTCCATAGTGCCGATACGTCGTTGAGCCATTTCGATGATTCTTCGTACCGTGCAATAATGGCCCTTCATGGCGGATCGCGCGGACTTTGACGCATCACTACCTGAGGACGACCTTGATTTCCGATTGATGGGAGAGGGCCACCCTGATGGTCTCCCCGTTTTCGACGCGCCCGTCGGAGCACACCTTCGCAACCGACGAAAGGTCAACAGCCCTTCGCAACTGCTCATCTTGAAGGACCTGGTGCACTACAAAGCCAGCCATGGACGCTGGCGCATCGCCAAGGATCTCGTCGGCTTGGTGCGCCGCGGTCAGGGCAATGAAGGCGACGAGTCCTACGGGGACAAACTACGGCGCGAACGCGACAAGGGTAAGTCCGAGTCGTCGACGTACGGCCTGGCGACGGTGGACGACCACTCCTTCGTCCTCTACGCCATGAACTGGGACTTCTTCGCCGGTTCTCTTGGCGTCGTGTCGGGCGAAAAGTTCCAAGCGGCCGCCGATCTCGCCATCAAACAGAAGCTTCCCGTTGGTGAGCGTCTACGCATCGAGCGGCGTGCGCCAGCATGAGAATTTCGCTGGGCTCACCCAGATGACGCGCATGGTCGAGGCGATCCGTCTCTACAAGGAGAAGGTCAACCTTCCCCACGTCGCGGTCCTGCTGGGCAACGTGTGGGGCGGCGTCTCGGCGAGCGCCGTACCGAACGCGGACCTCATCCTCGCCACCTCCGGGACCAATTTCGGCTTCGCCGGACCGAAGGTCATCGAAGCGTTCGAAGGATTCTCGGTGCCCACCGATTCCCAGAGCGCCGAAGCCAATCTGCTCGACCGCAACATCGACGTGGTCCTCTCCGACGTCAATGAACTCGTCTGGTACCTCGGGGCGATACTGACGTCAACGACGCTGCCCGACAAGCACCACCTGCTCAGCGCCGAGACGCCACCGATGATCCGTAACGTGACGCCGTCGGATCAGCGCCGATCCTTCGACTTTGGACCGGTCGGCATCTACGGTCCCCGCTTTGACGACATGAAGGGATCGGTCTCCGTGCCCGCTGCGGCGCCGCGTCAGGCCCACGTCAGCAGCGACTCCGACGCTCTCGTCGAGCAATACCAGGACCTCATGACCGACGCCAACCGCGTCGACCTCGAGTTCATCGTCCGTTACGGCTTCACCGAGGCGACCGCCGTCTACAACTACGTGCAGGAGACGGAGTACAAACGCTATCCCGCGATCGTTGGCGCCTTCGCCAAGATTGGTTCACAGCCCTTCGTGATCGTCGGAACGCAGCCTTCGTACCAGCGCTTCGGCGATACGGTGATCAAACGTCCGTCGAATCCGGCGCCCGAGGACTTCGCCTTCATGGAGCGAATGCTCGAAATGGGGGAGAGGCTCCATCTGCCGGCGCTCTTCATCACCGACACGCTCGGCGCCAAGCCGACACTCGAGAGCGAGCGCCGCGGACAGTCACGTGCGATTGCCCGATCGATCCTGAAGGGAATCGATTACTCCGAACCGGTGATCTCGCTCGTCGCCGGCGCCCTTGGCAGCGGCGGGGGACTCGCGACGACGCCAATGGCCGACCACGTGATCATGCTCGAGAAGGCTATGGCCTACGTTGCGGAACCGAGGTCCGCCGCCTCGATTCTCTACAAGACGCCGAATCCCTCGCGAGACGAGGTGCGCATCACACTCGCCACGATGCGATCGACCGCGAAGGACCAGTTGGATCTTGGGCTCATCGACGAGGTGATCCCAGAAGATCCCAACCCGTTCATCACGGTCGAGCGAGTCAACGCGTCAATCATGCGCGCCTACATTGAGCTGGCGCAACTGTCCGAACGTCGACTGCGGGCCCGTCGCCAGGAGCGAATTCGCGGCCTACGGGCGTTTGAGATAATCCAAGAGTAGGTTGCGACCGGTCGTCTCACGTGGTTCAGCGGCGTCGAGGGGGCGCTGAGGAGCGACGTGGCGGACTTCTTTGAGTTGCTAGACGAAGCGCAACGACATCCGACGCAGGGTTGGGACTTCGCGTGGCTCGCGAATCGAATAACGACCGACGCCCTCCCCTGGGACTTGGCGACCATCGTCACGGCTCTGGCGCGAACGTCGCCCGACCTCTTGGACCTCGGCACCGGTGGTGGCGAGTGGTTGGCGCAGTTGGCGCTACGTCCCGCGCGCACGGTGGCGACCGAGGCGTGGCCCCCGAACGTGCTCGTGGCACGACGTCGCCTCGAACCGCTCGGCGTCCAGGTCCGCGAAGTCGCTGGTGTCGCCGATAACAACGACCAATTCGACGAGGAGGTGAACGTGCCCTTGCCCTTCGACGACGGAGAGTTCCATCTCGTCAGCAGTCGCCACGAATCCTTTCACGCCGGCGACGTCGCACGCGTGCTCGCACGCGGGGGCCACTTCGTGACCCAACAGGTGGGAGACGGCCTCTTCCGAGAGTTCCGGGCATTATTTGACGCACCGCAGTCCACGTTGCCGGCCCTCACGCTCGAGATGCTGTGCGACCAAGTCACGCGTTCGGGATTGACCGTGATCGAATCCGCTGAAGCAATCCAGACCGTGAGCTTTCTCGACGTGGGTGCCTTGGCGTGGTACCTGAGGATGATCCCGTGGACGGTGCCGGACTTTGACGTCGTGGCCCAACGCGACGCGCTGGAACGCATTCATGGTGACATTGAGCGCAGAGGGCCGTTGCGCGTCGCGCAGCCAGGTCTGTATCTCGTGGCGCGAAAGGTCTGAGACGAGGTTCGCTATTTACTCAATGAGATCGAGCGGAGGATCGAACGAGTGAACGAGTTGGTCCGCGCGTAGACCTTTCGGCGCGCGTAACGCTTGCCGTACGCGAGTGGACCGTGTGAGGCGGCCTCGACGTTACCCATCAGTCGAGCATCGCGGTACAACTCCGAACGCAGGCTCCGATGACGAGCCACTATGCGCTCGGATCATTGACTGACGCGCTGCTCACACTGTGCCGTGCCGTCAAACCATTTCGGCCCCGGTGCGCAACACCGGGGCCGAAATGGATGAACATGCGACGTGTTACTTGAGCCAAGCCGGAATGCCCGAGCTCAACTTCTTCGCCACGGTGACCGGTCCGGTCGATGAACTGTCGGTGGTGTACACGGTGCCCGTGATCGGCTTCGTTGCGGAGTCACTGATGACGGTCGTGAGGTAGCCGCCGTTGAGGCCTTGGTGGTTGCTGTTCGTGTAGCTGAGCGGCACCAGCGATGGCGTCTGACTGAACACAGTCGTCTGCAACGTGTGCAGGAATGCGGCGCGGGTCAGGTTCTTCCCAGTGGCCTTCAGGGCTTCGACGAACGCCACACCGTAGGCAGCGCCGTAGGCGATGTTGCCGTTCAGAACGCTCGACGAGGTGAAGCCAGGGAAGTCAGCCGGGTCGGCCTTGATGACCTTGTAGATCCACGGAATCCATGGGCTCGACGTGGTCGTCGTGGGCAGGTAGCTGAAGGTGATCGCACCCTGCTCCGGGTCGGTCGGGACCTTGCCAACGAAGGGCGCGTCAACCGTCTGAGGGTCAGAGCCAACGCTCGAGATGACCCACTGCGGTGAGTAGCCCAACTGGAGTGCGGCGCCGAGGGCGGCATCGGTGGCACCAGGGATCGAGTCGAGCACCACGATCGTGCACTTGTCCGTCTCGAAGCGCTGGATGTAGGGAGCGATGGATGCACCGTTCGAGGTCACCAGTGCGCCGACCGAGTAGAGCTGCTCGTCGGACGGCGTCACACCACCGGCGATGAGTCCAGCCAAACCGTCAGTTCCGAAGTCGTCGCCCTGTCCGAGGAAGCAGACGTTGGCGGAGGGGAAGGTGGCCTTGATGTACTTGGCGAAGATCTTGCTCTCTTCGTTGTAACTGGGCTGCCAACCGAACAGACCCGGGTACTGGTGCGGGTTGTTCCAGTCCTGTGAGCCCGAAGCGACGAACAACTGAGGAACGTCGTCGCCCTTGAGCAACGCGCGAACCGTGTCCTGGGTGGGCGTACCGAGCGAGCCGACCGTCGCGAAGACGGGCAGGCCGAGGAGCGAGTGGGTCTGCGTCGCGGTGTTGGGAACGCCGGTGCAACCAAAGCCCGGCGTGCCGTAGCAGTCGTCCTTGATCACGTACTTGATCTTGCGGCCGTAAATCCCACCGCGCGCGTTCACGTACTTGAAGACGGCGTCGGCGGCCTTGGCGACCTGGTTGTAACCCGAGGCTGCGATTCCCGTCTCGGGCTCGGTGGCGCCGATCGTGATCTGCTTGGCCGTCACGCCCGGGGTCTTCTTAACCGCCGCTCCCGCCGAGACGATCGAACTTCCGGCGGTGACGAGGCCCAGACACAGCAGCAGTGCCGTGCCCGAAATCGTCACGCGACGCGTTGTGCTTTTAACCATCTTTTTTTCTCCCCTGATGTAGAACTCTTAGGGGCAGAGTAGGCGTCACCAAACCCCGTTGCAAGTCACCCCTAGGACCGATTGCGTGCGCGATGCCAGAAATGTCGCACGGCTCCGGCAATTCCGAGCGGTGCGAAGAGCATCGTCAAGATGAGCAGGCCCCCGAAGATAATGCCGTTCAGCTGGCTCGCGAAATTGCCCTGAGGGTTGAGACCAGTCTGATTGACGATCCACGAGATGACGTTCGTGGAGTAGGCGTAGATCACGCCACCGATGAGCGCCCCCGAGATAGTGCCGATCCCGCCAATGACGATCAACGAGAGAATGGTGACCGAAAGGGCGAAGGAGTAGGTCGGCGGCGAGACCGAGTTGTCAATCAGCGTCCACAACGCCCCGCCCAATGCGGCGTAGGCCGACGAGACGACGAAGGCAATGACGCGCGCCCTCGGCAGCGATATGCCGACGAGTTCCGCCGCAACATCGTTGTCACGGATCAGACGCATCGCGCGGCCCGTACGGCTCGCGAAGAGATTCGCCATGAAGAAGAACGCCACGCCGGCGACGACGATGGAGATATCGGTCAACCAGAGCGTGCTCGTCGTGAGTGGTGACGTACCCGAGTGAAAGAGCGAGACCAACCAGTGCGGTGGTTTTGCCTCCGTCGGTAGTTGCAGGCCGGAATCGCCCCGGTCCAGGAACTGAACTCCCCGAGGATTGCCGTGAACGCCACGGCGAACGCGAGGGTCATCCCCGCGAGATACGGTCCGCGTAGTCGCGTCGCGGGCAGGCCGAGCAGTAGTCCGACCAGTGCGCCGGCTACGACGGAAATGAGCAGCGTGACGAAGATCGGGGTCGTCGCGTGGTGGTTGGCCCAAATGGCCATCGTGAACGCACCGACACCCATGAAGGCGCTGTTGCCGAGCGAGATCTGACCTGAGGCGCCCGTGAGGAAGGAGAGGCCGAGCAACACGATGGACATTGCTGCGCCGGTGGCCAGATTGAAATCGCTGGCCGAGGGTAGGAAGAACGCCACGAAGAGTACGGCCACGACACCGAGAAGGCTCAAGGCGGCCCGCGCGACCACGGGATGACTGGACCGCAGTCCGGGGAAGGTGAGCGTGGCGAGGCACGCCACCGCGACGTCGAGCGCGATGGCGATGGCGACGCCGTTGCGCGTCGTTGGTGCGATGAGCAGCGCGACGATGGTCGCGACGATGATCACCGCCAAGGACACCGCACTTCTCTGACGGACGTCTCCGAGCTTCATCACACGCGCCTCAGTGAACTCTTGGTGAAGACACCATTTGGTCGGACCATCAGCGCCACGATCAAAACCACGAGGGCCACGATGATTTGGGCATTCGAGTTGAGGTAGTCCTGGACGAATTGGAGGATGATGCCGAGGGAGACTCCCGCCACGATCGCCCCGACCGGACTCTCGAGACCGCCGACCGCCGCGGCGATGAAACCGAAGGCGAAGATGCCGTCGTTGACCTGCGGGGTGAGTCCAGTGAAGAAATTGGACGAGACGAGGATCGTGGTGACCACGCCGACGGCCGTTGACAACATCCATCCGAGCGTGAGCAGTCGCCCGACGCGAACACCCAAGAGACGCGACACCTCGGGCGCCAGCGCCGACGCGCGCAATTGCAGTCCGAGATTCGTGAAGCGAAAGAGGGCCGCCACCGCGAGCATCACCACGATCGCTGCGCCGATCTCATAGACCGTGAACGGCGAGAGCGAAACGGGGTGACCTCCGAGTTGCCAGTCAATGGAAGAGAAGGGACTTGGCAGACTGCGCGGGAACGACGACCAAATTGCGGCCGCGACAGCTTCAAGCACTATCAAGAATCCGACCATGACCACAATGGGATTGATCTCCGGTTTCCCGTAGAGCCCGCGAACGACGAGTCGTTCCGTCAGACCGCCCACGGCCAGTCCCACGATGAGCGCCGCCACCGCGCAGAGCCAGTAACCGAAGTGGTACGAGAGGAGCGCGAAGCCGACGTACGTCGCAAACATCGGCATTGCGCCCTGGGCGAAGTTCAACACGCCCGTGGAGCGCCAGATGAGGACCAGGCTGAGTGCCACCATGCCGTAGATGACACCGTTGGTGAGTCCACCGAGCACGTCAGCGATGATGCGCGATGTGAGGAAGGCGTCCATCACTCCACCAATCCCAAGTAGTACTGCCGGAGATTCTCGTCGGCGGCGACCACCGATGCTGCGTCGTTCGCGACGACCTGACCCACGTGCAGCACCACCGCTCGTTGTGCAATACGCAGCGCCGACGAGGCGTTCTGCTCGACGAGGATCACCGTGAGGTCGTTCGTCTCACAGAGCGAACGGATGGTGTGCATCAACTGTGCGGTCACGAGGGGAGCGAGACCGAGCGAGGGCTCGTCGAGCAAGAGCACTGATGGCTTCGCGATCAGGGCGCGCGCCATCGCGAGCATCTGGCGTTCACCACCGGAGAGTTTGGCGGCGTGCTGCTTGCGTCGTTCGCCCAGCACCGGGAACTGTTCGTACTGTTCCTCGAGGCCGCTCTTGAGATTGACCTTGGCCATCATCGCGCCGAGTCGGAGGTTCTCTTCAACCGTGAATTCGCCGATGACGCCGCGACCTTCGGGGACGTGGCCGACACCCATGCGGGCGATGTCCTCGGTCTTCTGGTGCACGAGCATCCGTTCGTCCATGGCAATCGTGCCGGACTTGGGTTCTTTCAATCCGCTGATGGTGCGCAACAACGTCGTCTTACCGGCACCATTCGCGCCGAGGACGGCGGTGATCTGTCCCGTCTCGGCTCGGAACGTCACGTCGCGAAGCGCCTGCACGGCACCATACGAGACCGACAGGTTCTCGATGGCGATCATTCGTCCACCCCGAGGTACGCCTCGATGACCGCTTCGTTCTCACGAACCTCTGAGGGCGATCCGCTCGCGATGACCTGACCGAAGTTGAGTACCACGAGTCGGTTGACGAGCGGCATGACGAACTCCATGTCGTGCTCGACGAGCAGCACCCCCATCGACGAACGCAACTCCACGATGAGTCGAGCGAAGTCATCGAGTTCGGCCTCGTCGAGTCCCGAGGCCGGCTCGTCGAGCATCAGCAACGTTGGGTCACTCATTAGGGCCCTCGCCACCGAGACCTTCTTTGCGATGCCGTAAGGGATCGCTGAGGGGAGGCGGGTCGCCATATCGGCGATGCCCAGTCGTTCGAGCATGGCCAACGCGTCGCGGCGCAGGGCCCGCTCCGAACGAACCTCAATGGGCAACGACAAGAAGCTGGCGAAGAAGCCACCGCTCGGTCGCAGATGACCTCCGGCCATCACGTTTTCGAGCACGCTGCAGTGCGGAAAGAGGCCAACGCCCTGGAGGGTGCGCGCGACGCCGGCGTGCACCAGTTGGTTCGGCCGCAGATTCGACTTCTTCGCGGTGGGGTAGTGCACGTGACCTTCGTTGGGCCTCACGAAGCCGCACGCCACATTGAACGCGGTGGTCTTGCCGGCGCCGTTCGGTCCGATGAGACCGACGATCTCTCCCGAGGAGACGTCGAAAGAGACGTCGTCGAGCGCCCGCAGTCCTTCAAAATGGACGGAGACGTGTTCAAGCGCGAGGAGCGATAATTCGGTGCCCGGCGACATAGCCCTCGACGTTACCTGTTGGCGACGAGGGGGTGAATTCAATCGGTCGCGCGCGTCCAACCCTGGAAGTTCGAGAACTGATCGGTGTCGGATTCCACTTTGATTCGAAGTTACGAAGGACCTATTGCTTGGTTGCCGCGACGACTCCGTAGCGAATCATTGAATCGGCCATCGAGGTGGTCATCTCGTCGAGATTCCTTGGTGACCATCGGAGCACCGTGCGGATGCGTTGGTTATCCACGGTCTGACTCGTACCGAGGTCATTCATTGCCAAACGAATGGTCGAGTCGAAGAGCGCCATGAGACGGATGGCAATCGAGGGAAGTCGCCTTGTCGGGATCTTGTAACCGAGTGGCCCTAAATGCCGTTGGAGGATGACCGCGACCTCCATCATCGAGTGGTTCGCTTCGGCGCAGATGAACCGTTGTCCCGCTGCCTCGGGCGTCGTGAGCGCGGTCACGTGCGCACTCGCCACGTCTCGGACGTCAACCATGGCGAGCGAGATGTCGGGGATCGCGGGAATGTCGTGATCGATGATGCGTTTGACCAGTTCGCCCGACGTTCCCCAGTCGGCGGACAACGCGGGCCCGAGCACGAGCCCCGGATTGATGACGACGAGCTGCATTGTCGCGTCGGTACCGAGTGCGTCAACGAAACTCCACGCCGCTCGCTCAGCGATCGTCTTTGACTTGTCGTACGCGCCAATTCGTTTGCCGTTCAGGTTCGTCCAGTGCGACTCATCAAAGGTTCTGGAACGATCGTTGCCGTAGACGATCGCACTGATCGATGACGTCAGCACGACGCGCTCGACACCGGCCTCGTTCGCCGCACGAAGAACACGGAGCGTGCCGTCGCGCGCCGGTACGACGAGTTCGTCGTCGTTCTTCGCAGCCGAGCGTGGAAGAGGGCTCGCGACGTGCAGTACGTAGCGACAGCCCGTCACCGCTTCCTTCCACCCCTCATCACTCGTGAGGTCCGCGCTGACCACTGCAAAGTCGGGCAAATGAACTTTGCCTGATTCGCTGAGGTGTGGTTCAAGAATGTCCACGATCCCTTGCGTGCGATCCGAGGATCGCGCCGTTCCGCGTACGAGGTACCCGGCCTCGAGGAGTTGCAGGATGCAATGCTGTGCGATGAAGCCGGTCGCGCCAGTGACGAGCACTCGATCAGTCACGGCGCTCCTTTGTCAGTACTGCGATGAGTGCCGCCTCAGATGGACAGCCACCGGTCACTTTAGTGAAGGACGTTGTCGTCCACCGGACCGGCCTCCTCGAGAAGTTCCTGAATCCGAGGCCTCCAGTCGACGCCTTCAGTACTGTCGCCGCTGGCGTGCAGCGCGGCTCGTTCGACTCGAAGTTGACGCGCCACCGAACCAAGGTGACGGGGAAGCCGTTCTCGCAGGAGCGTCCGGATCACCTGGGCGAGCGCTGGCGAGGCACCTTCGGTGGAGACCGAGACGACGACCTCGCCGTCACGATGCACGGCCGTGAAGTAAAAATCCGAGCGGGCAGGATCGTCGACGACGTTCAGCCATATGCCCTCGGTTCGTGCTTCGTCGACGATCTGATCATTGATGACGGGGTCACCGGTCGCTGAGACCACGAGGGCGTACCCTCTCAGGTCGCCTCGGCGATAGTCGCGGGCATCGTAGGAGGCGAGGCCGAGAGGAAGCGGCGCCAACTGCTCGCGAGCAATCACGGTCACGCGTGCGCCAGCCTCGACGAGCAGCGCTGCCTTACCGGTGCCAATGCGGCCCGCCCCAACGACCAAGACTGGCTTGTTGGACAACTTCATCGCGAGGGGCAGCATGCTCACGTGCTGAGCGTCGCCTCAACGAGGATGTCGCGAAGCGAGAGTGCGGCGACCGGACCGACCACGATGATCGCCGGCGACGCAACGTCCAGTTCGCCGAGCTCAGTGAGTGTCGCACGGGTCTCGCGCTGGCGCTCGGTCCAGGCGTTCTCAACCACCGCGATCGGCGTGGCGGGAGAGAGTCCCCCTTCGACCAGTTGACTCGCGATCGAGGCGCGACGAGCGACGCCCATCAAGATGACCAGCGTGATGTCGGGGTTCGCGAGACGCCGAAAATATTCGTCATCGTCATTGGCGAGATGACCGGTGACGACCGTGACGCCGCGCGAGAGGCTGCGATGGGTCACTGGTATGCCCGCGGCCAGGGGACCCGAGAAGGCCGAGGTGACGCCCGGTACGACGTCACAGGCGACACCGGCTTCCCGCAGCGCCATCATCTCCTCGCCGCCACGGCCGAACACGAAAGGGTCGCCGCCCTTGAGGCGAACGACGCAGTCGTGGTCGCGTCCGAGCGATACGAGCAGGTCATTGATGATCGACTGCGACGTGAAGTTGCCGGGTGACTTCCCGACGTCAATCAGGTCGGCCCCACTGTTGGCGAGCTCCAAGACGGATCGGTCGACCAGTCGATCGTGCACGACCACATCGGCCCGAGCGAGCAGTCGCGCGGCGCGAACCGTCAAGAGGTCGGCGTCTCCCGGGCCGGCGCCGACGAGAAAGACCGTCATGCGACACCGACACGGGTTACGAAGTCGCCGAAGGATTCATCCACGTCACCTTCGGACTCCCAACGATCGAAGAGGGGGCCGAGCACCGTTGAAATCTCGGCGAAGGGAACCTTCTCTCGGAAGAGGGTCGCCAGTCGGTCGCCGCGGGGTCCTCCGCCGACGTACACGTCGTAGGTCGACTTCGTTCGTCCCACGATCCCCACTTCGGCGACGGCCGGACGGGCGCAACCGTTGGGGCATCCGGTCATTCGCAGTTGGAGCGACCGCCGCCCGAGCTTGCGTCGTCCGAGCTCACCTTCGATCGTGTCGACCAACTCGGGGAGTCGGCGCTCGGCCTCGGTCAGCGCCTGACCGCAGGTGGGTAGCGCGGGACAGGCCAGTGCCGTGCGTTCGACGACACCGAGCGCGCCATCGAGACGCACGCGGTGACGTTCGAGGAGCTCGTCGACGAGGGGACGGTCGCCGTCGCGAATCGCGCTCACGATGATGTCCTGCTGAGCCGTGATGAAGAAGGTGACGGGCAACTGTTCGGCAATCTCGCGTAGTGCCGTTCGGAGCGTCGCACCACTTTCGTCGTCGCGAACCCTTCCCGCGGACACGCGAACCCCCACCTGCCAGGTCCCGTCGCTGAGTTGACGCCAACCCAAGTGATCGTCGGCATCGAAACGTGTCGGAAGATCGAGGGGCTCACGGACGTCGCGTCCGAGCCGCACCTCGACTTCCTTTCGGAACTGTTCGAGGCCCAGGTCGGCGACAACGTACTTCATGCGAGCGCGCTTGCGATCGGTGCGGTCACCGAGGTCGCGATAGGTGGCGACAATCGCGGCGATCACCTCTTCGAGTTCGTCGTACGTGACGAAGGCCATCGGGTCGGCGAGGCGCGAGAACGTGTCGTCGTTGGTGTAGGACCGTCCAAGTCCGCCACCCACGAGGAGCGTGAAACCATCACCGGCACTGGGGTGCACGCCGGGAATGAGTCCCACGTCTTGGGCGAAGACATCGACGCAGTTGTCGTACGGGTGGGCGACGGCGATCTTGAACTTGCGCGGCAGGTAGGTGTCGCCATAGAAGGCTCGTTCCGCGATGTCCTCGCGGGAGGCGGCCTTGTCGCCGTTCACGAAGATCTCCCAGTGCGCGTTGGTCGTTGCCCGGAAGGTCGTTGCGAGTCGCGCGGTTACTCCGCGCAGACGCTCGTCGGACTCGTCGGACTGTAGGCCGGGGCAGGACACGACGTTGCGTACGACGTCGCCACAGGCGCCAAATGACGTCATGAGTTGCTCGTCGAGGGATCGGGCGAGGGGACGAAGTCCGTCTTTCAACACGCCGTGGTACTGCACGGCCTGGCGGGTCGTGAGGCGGATCGATCCATCGGCCACGTCGCCCGCGATGCGGTCGAGGGCGAGCCACTGATCGGGGGAGACCCGCCCACCTGGGATCGCGACGCGGATCATGAAGATGTAGTCGAGTTCCTCGTGCTTGACGGCGCGCTCGCGACGAACGTCTCGGTTGTCCTGGGAGTAGATGCCATGGAATTTGAGCAGCTGTTCTGCGTCATTGGACACACTGGCGACGTCGCTGTCGAGTTCTTCGCTCAAGGATCCGCGCAGAAAGTTACTGGAGCGCTTGATCTCCTCAACGGCAGTTTCCTGCTTCGTCACGGTGGTCACGTCAATTTCCCCCATCGTCGTGTGGCTAATGATGACAAACCTTACCGGTTTAGTCATGTATTGGCAATGGGTTCGCCCAGGTAAATGAAAACTGTGCAATACAGCGGATTTCACTCCGCGACGTCGCACGACACCGAGTTGGAGTGGTCACAACATCACCAGTTATCCTCGCGTGTACTAAAAATCCTGATCCGAGTGCACTTGGCGGGGCGCGGTTCCCTACTTGAGGGTCACTTCGTAGCTCGCCTCCACATTCGCCGAGACCGTGATCACTGCGATGTCGACGTCGACGAAACTGTCCCACGAGGAGGTGCCCGACGTCGCTGAGGCCAACGTGTGCGCCGATCGACGGGCGCTGGTCGCGTTGGCCGTCGCGCCAAGAAGGCCGGGATCGGCCAGCAAGATGAGAGGTCCGAGGTTCGCACCAAGGGCGAGGGCGAAATCGTTCGCGGCCTCCCTCGCGTCCGCGACGGCGAGACGTCGGATCGCTCGATGTGCCTGTAACTGGGTGTCGCGGTCGAGGTGCCACGTCAGTTGATTGTTCCGGACGCCTACCTGGATGAGCGCAGCGCTTGCGCGAGAAACGGTATCGGCATCCACCAAGAGCTGGCCGCCCACTTGTGCGACCCAACCTCCGTGCTCGCGAATGTGGTCGGGCCCAACGTGGTTGAACCGTTCTTCGACTCGAAGGGACTGCACCTTGATCCCTCGCACGCCCACGCCGACGTTCGCAATGGTGTCGCGCAGCTGGGCAATGACGGCGTTGCCTCCGGCCAAGGCTTTCGAGCGCGTGGGAGCGTCGAACTCATGCCCGAAGTACACGATGGCGTAGTCAGCCGGGAAATCGTCGCTCGCACTTCCCTTTACGGCGATGGTGGCGGTGGTCACAGCGCAGTTTCGCACATTGAGGGCCAATTCTTCCGAGCAACGCCCGAGGCTGTCCATGGCTGATTGGACTCGTGCACGACGTCTGATGGTCAATTGAAAGTCCAATTAACGTGAAAGCGTCAAGGAGCCCAGATGAACAATCGCCAAGTAGTACTCGCCCAACGGCCCATGGGGATGGTTGACGAATCGACCACGTCAATCGTGGAAGGTCCGATGCCTGTCATTGGGGCTAATGAGGCGTTGATCAGGGTGGGCCTCGTCTCGATCGATCCCACGATCCGTACGTGGATGAACGATGCGCCGGGCTACCTGCCGCCCATTGAACTCGGTGCCGTGATTCGCGCGGGCGGCACTGGCGTCGTCGTCGAGTCCAACACTGAGCGATACAACGTGGGCGACATCGTCTACGGCATGACCAATTGGCAGGAGTGGGCAGTCGCGAGCGAACAGAACAGGTTCACCGTCGTGCCAACCGGACTCGGACTCGATCTCGGGACCGTCATGAACGTGCTCGGGACGACGGGATTGACGGCCTACTTCGGTCTGCTCGACATTGGCCAATTCAAGGAGGGGGACGTCGTCGTGGTTTCCGGCGCGGCCGGCGCCACCGGTTCGGTCGTCGGGCAGATCGCGAAGGCTCGCGGCGCCTCAAAAGTCGTGGGTATCGCGGGCGGGCCCGAGAAGTGCGCCGAGGTCGTCGAAAACTACGGCTTCGACGAATGCCTCGACTACCGCGAGGAGCACCTCAACAAGAGGATCCGCGCGGCGTGCCCGAAAGGTGTGGACCTGTACTTCGACAACGTGGGCGGTGAGATCCTCGACGCCGTGTTGGCGAACATCGCCATGCACGCGCGCATCGTGCTCTGCGGCGCGATCTCGCAGTACAACTCCATGGAGCGACCGAAGGGTATCGCGAACACGTCGATGATGATCATGCGTCGAGGGCGGATGCAGGGCTTCATCGTGTTCGACTTCGCCCATCGATACGCCGAGGCGCAGGTGGAACTCGCCACGATGGTGCTCGATGGTCGCATTGCCCATCAAGAGCACCTCGTGCACGGCCTCGAGCACGCGCCGGACGCATTGAACCTTCTCTTCACGGGTGGGAATCACGGCAAGACGCTCGTCGTCGTCGACGAGAGTGTGACGCTCGGTTAGACGAGACGAACGTCCGCGACGAGGGCGCGGTGGTCACTGCCGCCGTCACTCGCGAAACCGCCGAGACGTTCCCATGGACCACGCACGAGCAGGTGGTCGATCTGCGAGTGTGGCGTTCGAGCGGGCCAGGTGCGCGCGTTGACCAGTGAGCGCCAGCCGGGCAGGAGCAGTCGCAGCAGTGGTCGCCACGAATTGAAGTCACCGCCGAGAAGAATCGGTAGTGCCGGGTCCAGCGTGTCGACGATGTCACTGACGCGTCGGTACTGACGATACGAACCGTGGCTGAGATGCGCGCCGTGCACCGCGAGGGCGTAGAACGTCCGATCTGCGTCGCGCAATGTCGCAATGATCAGCGCCCGCTTGACCTTCTCTCGAGGCAGACGACCGAGCGACTCGACGCGAATGTCGACGATCTCAAGACGTGTCAGCAGTCCGAGTCCCCACTCTCCGTCCTGGACCCCGAGCGACGTCGCCCGACGCACTCGCTGGGCGTTGCTCAGTGTGCGGTGTTCGTCGAAGAAGAGACCCCGTTCGCCGCTGAGGTGGGCGAGGAGCGGCTGCCAGGTTCGTCCGCCGGTGCCTGAGGTCACGCGTTGTCCGGTCGCGAGTGGCACGAAGACGCCGTCCATTCCCAAGCGGGCCTTCAGGGTTTCGAAGAAATCCTCTCCGTCACTACGCCACAGTTCGGGAAGGATCAGCAGATCGGCGTTGAGACTCACGACGTGGTCAAGGACCCGAGTTGGTCGACCCCATCCGTCGACACCAGCGTGAAGGTTGAACGTCGCGACACGCACAACGAAACCCTAGGTCGCCCGACGTGCACGTGTGGCAGGCTTTACGGGTGGACTCAGTAAATGTGGCGTTCGGCCATCGGCTCTGGTGGGTGGACGCGTTCACGGGCGACGCCGAACGGGGCAATCCTGCGGTCGTCGTGCTGCTCGAGCGTTCCATGCCCGACGACGAACTCCAACAGATCGCGTTCGAACTCGGGGTCTCCGAGACGGCCTTCGTCCGACGAGCGGGTGATCAGTGGTCACTGCGATGGTTCACGCCGACCGTCGAAGTCGACATCTGCGGTCACGCGACGCTCGCGAGCCTGCACGTGCTATTGAACGAGCTGGGCGTCCCCGGCGGTGAGATCTACTTCCAGACGCGTGCGGGACTGCTGTCGGGACGGCGAATGAGTGACGGTCTCTTGGCCATCGACCTACCGCGGTGGACGCTGGAACCGGCCGACCCGTCGATGTTGAACAACACGCTCGGCCCGGTTCGCGACGTCTTTCGCGCGGGTCCGCACAGCGTGCTGGCGGTCGTCGAGGACTACGACACCCTGTGCGGACTCGCCGTCGACTCGATGAATCTGTTCCTGGTGCCCTGTTCGATGGTCATCGCGGCCTGCATCGGTGGACCGGGCGTCGACGCCGCGATCCGAGTGTTCGCGCCGCGTCTCGGACTCGCGGAGGACAGTGTCACCGGCAGCGCGATGTGCGCCGTGTCACCGTGGTGGGTCGAAACCACCGGATCACCGACGGTCTCGGTACACCAGGCATCGGCGCGCGGCGGCGTGATGTTCGCGCGGCTCTTCGAGAACGCCGTCGAAGTGGCGGGCATGGCCAGAACCTTCTTCGGTGGTGACCTTCGCGGATGAGTGGTGAAGTACTCGGGCCGGGCCCGCACACGAGGGTTCGTCGCCTCGCCACGAAGGCGCAGTACGAACGTGACGTGATCTTCGAGATCATCGACGAGGCCCGGCTGTGCCACGTGAGTGCCATCGTGCGAGGGAGCGCCATGGTCATCCCGACGCTGCACGCCCGTGAGGGCGGCACCTTGTACCTGCACGGGAGTCCCTCCAACGCGGTGATGAAGTCAGTCGTCGAGCGAGGCGAGGCGTGCGTCAGCATCACGCTGTACGACGGTCTACGTCTCGCGCGCAGTGGATTCGAATCGTCGATCGCCTATCGCTCCGTCGTGGTGTTCGGCAACGCGACCCTCGTCGAGGACGATGACGAGAAGGCGAGAGTTCTCGATCTGTTCGTCGACGCGGTATTGCCCGGGCGCGCTCGCGAGGTTCGCCCGATGACTGATTCGGAGAGGCGACTGACGATGGTGGTGGCGCTCACCATTGACGAAGCGTCAGCGAAACTCTCCTCCGGTCCGACCGACGATCCCGACGCCGATCAGGACCTCGCCATCTGGTCGGGGACCGTGCCCGCTCGCGTGGTCTTCGGCGCGCCGGTCCCCGACACGAACGGCGCCATGGCGAAGGGTGACATCGCGCTACCCGAGTCGGTCGTGAGGCTCCTGGACCGTCAGTGAATCGTTCCGAGACGCTCAGGGAACAGATCGAACGCATCGAACCGGTCAACGAACAGGAGTCCCTCTCCATCGTCGCGACGTTGGACCGGCTGACGTGGCCCGGTGACCCCTTCAGTGAAGTGGAGAACGAGCACCACGTGACGGCGTCCGCGTTCGTGATCTCGTCGCGTGGCGTCATTCTTCATCGCCATCGTCGCCTCGAGATCTGGTTACAGCCCGGTGGTCACGTGGACCCGGGCGAACGGCCCGAGGACGCGGCACGGCGCGAAACGCACGAAGAGACCGGTCTGGTCGCACGACACGTCGTGCCGATCAATCTCTTTCACGTCGACGTGCATCTTGGGCCCCGCGGCCACACGCACTACGACCTGCGCTACGTCCTGGCGGCACCCCCACTCGATCCCACACCGCCGGCGGGCGAGAGTCCGGAGGTCTTCTGGTTTGACTTCGCGAGCGCGCAAGAGCGATGCGAACCGGGATTGGCACCGGCGTTGGCGAAGTTGGGCCGGGCCTACGAGACATTTGACGTGCGAGACTGATGCCGTGAACGAGACCGACAACCTGCGCGCGTTGATGGAGGCCGATCGTTGGATCGACCGGATCACCGCGCAACGCAACCACTTGCCCGAGATGGCCGAACTCGTCACGGTCGAAGAGGAGTTGCGGGGCCTCTTGAAGGCGCTCAACGAAGCGCAGGCCGTGCTCGCGCCCGTTCGATCGGCCTACGAAGACGCGCAGCGCGAGGGCGGACGCCTGCGAACTCGCGCGGAGAGTCTTGACTCGACGCTCAGTTCCTCGACCGCGAACGCGCGCGAGTTGGCGGCGTTGCAGGGCGAACTCGCCCACGTCCGAGAGTTGCTCGCGCGCAGCGAAGACCTGGAGCTCGACTACCTCATCGAAGTGGAACCCCTCGAGGACGTCGTCAACGCCGTCAAGGCGAAGGCGCAGCCTCAGGTCACGAGGCGCACCGAGTTGCAGGGCGCCATCGCGGCGTTGCAGGCCGGACTCGATGACGAACTCGTGAGCCTGCGAACGGGTCGCACCGAGCGCGCCTCGGCACTCAGCGGCGAGCTCCTCGCACGCTACGACGCGGCGTTCTCGCGCGTCGGCACCTCGGGGGCCGCGCAGGTGGACGCGGGACGTTGTGACGGTTGTCGCATCGCGCTGTCGCCCCTGGACGTCGATCGTTGGAAGGGCCAAGCGGAGGGGTCGTTCATGCCCTGTCCCGAGTGTGGACGGCTCTTGTTGCCGTGATCATCCTCATTCGTCACGGCCAGACGACGACCAATGCGCAGCGCCTCCTCGTCGGGCGCAGCGATCCCGCGCTCACGGAGCTCGGCGAACGCCAGGCGATCGCCCTTCGTCCGTTGCTCACGCGGGTGCGCGAAGTGTGGACGTCGCCTCTGCAGCGCGCCCGCTCCACCGCGGCGCTGGCGATCCCCGATGTCGAAGCGGTCGTGAAGGAGCCGTTCATCGAGGTCGACTACGGCTCGTTGGACGGTCAATCGCTGAGTGTCGTGAGCGAGGAGCAGTGGCGTGCGTTCGAGCACGATCACAACACCGCGTTCGGCGACGGCGAGTCGCTGGCCTCCGTCGACCAGCGCGTCCACGCGGAACTGCACATGTTGCTCATGGATCCGACGAGTCTGCTGCACAGTTCGACGACGGACCTGGCGATTGTCACGCACATGTCGCCCATCAAGTCGGCGGTGACCTGGGCGCTCGGCGTGCCCGGATCGGCGGCCTGGCGGATGAACCTGCGCAACGCCTCCATCACCACGATCACGACGCGCCTTTCGACGCCGACGCTCCTCAACTACAACGTCGCTCCCGAGGTCGACTGACTAGCGCAGGGCGACACTGATGGCGGCGAAGTGAAAGCCGGCGCCAATCAGGGTGAAGGCGTGGAACAGTTCGTGGTACCCAAAGACTCGTGGCGAGAGTCGCGGTCGCTTCGTGCCGTAAAAGACAGCGCCGATTGTGTACGCGACGCCGCCCGCCAGGATCAACAAGAAGCAGGTCGACCCGCCACCGCGGTAGATCTGTGGCATGACCGCCGCCGCCGCCCAACTAAAGGCCAAGTAGGGGATCGTGTTCGCCCACTTTGGGGCGTGCATGGCGAACTGGCGCACGGCAATGCCGATGAGGGTGCTGATACCGATGATGATCAACACCACGAGGCGAATCGTCCCGTGCATCGTCAAGCCCGCGAGGGCGAAGTACGTCCCGGTGATGGCGAGGTAGATCGTCGAGTGGTCGGCCCGTCGCCAGGCCATCCGCTGTGACGGCGTCCAATTGACGCGGTGCAGGAGAGCGCTCGTGAGCAACATGGCGCCGACGCCGAAGAGGAAACAGAGGACCCAGCCGACCTGCGCCCACGTGGCGCATCGCGCGAAGAGGATGGGGGAGCAGGCGAAGAGAACGAAGAAGGCGACGAGATGGAGCCAACCGCGAAGCAACGGACGGGTGAAGGGCACCTCGGCGTTCGGTTGCGCGATCACTTCACTCACGGTCTAACCCTACGTTTGTGACGCGTGTCATTGGTTTCGTCGCGATAAACAACGAAGCCCGCCTGCTCCGGTAGTCCAGAACAAGCGGGCCCTCGATGTTTGGCCCCCCCAGCCAATGACACAAAAATATAGTGGGCGGCCTCGCGCTACTCTGTCACGAGATGCCTGCAAACAAAGGGTTGTGAGCAATTTCACAAAAGGAGAACGTGATGAAACGTCGAACGTTGGGTCAAGGTCTTGAGGTTTCGGCTCAAGGACTCGGTTGCATGGGCATGAGCGAGTTCTACGGCGCGGGTGATGACGACGAATCAATCGCCACAATTCACGCAGCGTTGGACGCCGGCGTCAACTTTCTCGACACCGCGGATATGTACGGCCCGTTCAAGAATGAGGAACTCGTTGGACGAGCTATCGCCGGTCGTCGTGACGAGGTCGTGCTCGCAACCAAGTTCGGAAACCAACGCGGCGACGACGGCGCGTACATCCGAGTGAACGGCACGCCGGAGTACGTGGTGGCGGCGTGCGATGCGTCACTACGACGACTCGGCGTCGACGTGATCGACCTGTACTACCAGCACCGCGTCGATCGAACGGTGGCGATCGAGGAGACCTGGGGCGCCATGAAATCGCTCGTGGACGCCGGCAAGGTCCGGCACCTGGGCATCTCGGAAGCGTCGTCAGCGACCATTGAGCGCGCCCACGCGGTCCACCCGGTGACGGCGCTGCAGAGTGAGTATTCGCTCTGGACCCGCGACCCCGAGGATGGTGTGCTCGATACCTGTCGCCGTCTCGGGATTGGTTTTGTCGCCTACAGCCCACTCGGTCGTGGATTCTTGACCAGCGAGACGAGCAACCGTGACGGGAAGGATCAGGCCGACTTTCGCACCCACAACCCGCGATTCGCCGGGGAGGCCGGCGAGAAGAACCTGACGCTCGTGCAAAATCTCGAGTCGATCGCGACGGAGAAGGGTGTGACGGTGGCGCAGTTGGCCCTCGCCTGGGTGCTGTCGCGTGGGGGCGACGTCGTGCCCATTCCCGGGACCAAGCGACGCAAGTGGCTACGCGAGAACATCGCGGCCGACGAGATTTCGTTGAGCGACGCCGACGTGGCCGCTCTGGAGACGGCCGTGCCGCGAGAGGCCGTCGCCGGTGATCGGTATCCGGAGCGGTCGATGGGCAGTCTCAACGGGTGACGCGTCGAAGGGTTGAGTCAGCGAGCTCAAACACGTCATCGCACCATTCAATGACCTGAGCGTCGTGCGACGCGATGATCACGGTCGCCCCCGTTGTTTCGAGGAGCCGCAGCATCGACGCCGTCTCACTCACGCCCAACCCGCTCGTCGGTTCATCCAGCAGGTAGATGACCGGACTCGTCACCATGGCTCGCACAATCGCGACGCGAGCTCGCTCGCCGCGCGAGAGCTCCTCCCACCTCGTCGTCGGGTCGCTCGAGAGGCCCAGGGCGGCGAGGTCGTCCAATGAGTCGCGCGTGGCCTCTCGACCGAGTCCAATCACGTCAATCGCGTAGCCACGAATAAGCCCCGGTTCGCTCGCCACGTAGGTGAGGAGACGTCGCAGGCTCCGTTCGTCGATGCCCAGTACGCTTGTGGCTCCAATGGTGATGTCGCCCGACGCGACGTCGTCGAGACCAGCGATCGATCGTAAGAGCGTCGACTTGCCGACCCCCGAACGGCCCGTGACTGCCACGCGCCGCCCAGGTGACACGACGAGGTTGGCGTCGTCGACGAGTGTGTGATCGTCCTCCTCGAGCACCACGTGTTCGACGCGAATCGTCGAGTCACTCGGCCACGAATCGTGGCCGAGCTCCACGCTAACGTCCATCGCATCGAGTCGTTCGGCCGCCGCACTGACACCCAAGGCGGTGTCGAGCGCGTCGCGGATCGTTGAGAGCATCTCGAGCGTCGAGAGTGCCACCAGCGCCACGACGACCAGCCAGAGGGGTGACGTCGTTGGTCGTACGACGTAGGCGCCCAAGGCGAGTGCGGTCATCACGGGCGGCACCACGTTCGAGAGTTGGTGCTGTCGCGCCAGACGTCGTTCCGCGCGCGCCAGACGCTCGACGCAGCGCGCGGAACGTTCCTGCGCGAGTGCGACACGCCCGAGCAGTGCCAGGTCGGGGGTGACGGCGCTGAGTTCGACCACTTCGGCGCGGTACAGGCCCCGTGCCGCGCGCAGCGCCCGGTTGCGACGGAGCAACGGGCCGACGTTGGCGAAGAGCGCGAGCACGCCGAGCAGTTGGACAGCGAACAGGTCGCCCGCGTAGGACCACCACTGGCCGTGAGGAGGTAGCAGTCCAATGAAGACGTCACTCAGCGCCATCACGACCAGGGACGTGCTCAACGGAATGACGCAGCGCAGCCAGAGGTCCTGGAGCTCATCGGTATCACGCAGTGCACGTTCGAGGAGATCGCCGGCGGCGAAGGACCGCCATTGGCGAAACGTCAATCGCCCGATGGCAACGAAGAGCCAGCGACGCCACCGTGAGACGGCGTCGAAGCCCAGACGATGAGCGCTGAGGCGCTCGGCGAATCGCAGGGGAGAGCGAAGGAAGGCGAAAAGCTCTATGACGATGAGTACGCCGAGCACGCTGCGAAGTCCCGGTCGACCGGCGCTCGCCACCAGTAGACCGACGGCGCCCACGAGGAGGAGCACATTGACGAGGGACGCCACGAGACCCGCCAACAGTGCGGGCACCAGTTGTGTGCGTGGCGGCCGTGAGCGTCGCAGCCAGCGCAACAGTCGCTCGGCGTCGGCCCTCATGTGGTCAGCTCGATGCGATGGGTGGCGCCAGTCAGGAGTGGCGTGTCGACGGTCGCTTCGACGACGGCCACGTGCGGATAGTGATCGAGTGCGTCGCGCACCAGGACTCGCGCATTCACGTCGAGGACCCCCGCGATGTCGTCCAATACCAAAAGGGCCGGATGGGCCAACAGGCATCGAGCCAGGACCAGTCGGACTCGTTCACCGGTACTGATACCTCCACCATCGACCATCAACGTCGTGTCGAGGTCGGCGAAGCGAGGCCCCATCAATCCGAGCGACGAGAGGCACGACGTCACGTCTCGGTCGTCGATGTCGACGCCCAGGGTTACGTTGTCGCGTAACGTCCCCGAGAGTAGCGAGCTCTCGACGCTGACGTGTCCGGTGCCCGCGACCGTTCGCGCGACGTCGCCGTGTCGCGGGACTCGCCAGGACAGCATCGTCTCGAGCAGCGTCGTCTTTCCCGATCCTGACGGCCCCGTGACGACGAGCCGTTCACCGGCGCGCAGCACAAATGAGACTGCGCGATCGTTGAACTCGGTCTGCACGTTCGTCGCGACGAGCACGTCAGCGGTCGCGTCCGAAGGAAGTACCGTCGTCGCATCGGCGAGGACCGCGAAGGAGCGCTCGGCATCCTCTCGACGATGGAACTCGACACCAAAGCGGCGCACGCTCACGAAGATCTCGCTCGTGATGAGCACCGCAATCAAGGCGTGGGTCAGGGAGATCCGACCGCCCAGCAAGGCGAAGCCCACGACCATCGCCACGAGTCCGATGCTGACACCGCTCAGAAATTCGGTGACGAGTGACGATCCCAGAGCGACGCGGATTGCTCGAATCGCAATGGTGTGCTCCGAGTCAGAAATGGCGGCGATCTCGTTCGCGCCGTACTCGACCGCTCCGAGTGCGCGAAGTTCGGTGGTGTGATACAGCAGTTCGAGCTGTCGCTGCTCCAACAGCGATCGACGTTCGCGGTATTCGCCGGCGATGGCCTCGCTCCGACGGCCAGCCCGTCGGTAGAGGGGAGCGGCGAGGAAGAGGAGCGCCACCGTGATGGTGAGCGCCAACCATCCTCCGGCCCACGCCAGAACGACCAGACCGGCGAGCGATATCGCCGCACCCGTCTCGAGTTGGATCAGGTACGGCGCCTCGGCGGCCTGTTCGATGGCGAGCGCGAGGTCACCGCGACTGCGCTCGCGTTCGCCACGAGGTCGGGTCAGTCGTTGGGGCAGGAGTGTGCGCCAATGTTGGCGAATGGCCGCGCCGGCGTGATCGTGCCATTGCCCGACGGCCATGGTCACGAGCCAACGCAACGCCAGCGCAGAGAGCACCAACCAGAGACCTGCGGATACCTGGTGACGGGCGAGGTGGCTCAGTCCGACCGCGAGCACCAGCGCGCAGGTCAATGAAACCAGCGCGCTGAACCCTCCGATGAGTCGAGCACTCGCCGCGAAAGGAACGTCGCGCGACGCGGCGGGAGGTGCGGTGCTCACCGACCAATGCTAACGACGGTCAAATGTCATCTAGGGGGTCGTCGCGATGGGCCAACGACTTGGCCGGACCGTTCAACCAGTTGCGCAGCGCCCGGGTGGCGCGACAGTCATCCTCGTTGTAGTCGAGTATCCGCGAGCGCGACGTCTGCGCCTGCGGGTCTTGCCCCAGAGCCAATTCGTACCAGAGCATCGAGGCTTCGCCACTCGGGTTCGCGTCGCGCCACTGAAATCCCGCGGCCACCGCTAGTTGCTTCAGTCCGAGGGGTCCTTCTGTTTGGATCTGTTCTTTGGCCAGATCGTGCAGGTCGATCCACTGGGGTGGCGAGGTGTGGCGAAAACTGTCGAGGTCGGCAGTGGTCGGACCTCCCTCGAGCGGTTCGAGCACGGCCCGATTCATTGCGCCGTCCTCGGCCTGGGCCCAAAAGCAGTACGCGGCGAAGCTTCGTCCTTGCTCCTCGCAGAGTCGTCGAACGTTGCTGAGCCATGACCAGAAGGCCGAGAAGTTCGCGGCCTCAGATTTGGCGGTCAGCTCGCCCCATTCGGCGAAGGCGACGTGACCCGCCTCGACGCCGACGACCTCTTGGTGGACGGTCACGCTCGCTCCCCAGAGATACGTGACGTCGTCGTAACTCTCCATGTCAATGTCAACTTCGACGTCCGCAGTCGGACAGCCCATCTGCGACGGCTCGCGAATTCGCAACGCGGAGTGACGCACGTCGGACCGCGCTCGATAGATGAGTTCGTCGAGGCGCTCGATGTTGCGACTCAGCTGATCCTCTCGTACGAATGCGTCGTCGAAAGGCTGCTGGGCCACGCGCGCACGTTTGACCCGAAGCGGGTTGAGGCGAGCGAGGGTGTCGCGCGTCGCGACGCCGTGCTCGCGCAAGATCGCCTGTTGCGCCTGCGAGGTGAATCTGGTGAGCGACACGTCGTCGACCGCTTCAAGTTCGCCTTCGCAGTGTTCGGAGAACTCACAAGTGAGACAGTCGCGGTGCCAGTAGGGCGACGTCGGAAAGTCCCCGCCGACGTCGAACCAGTCGTCGAGCGCGCGAAGCACGTCGATTCGTTCATCGAAGAGCGCGTCGTAGGCCACGAGATTGCTTCGCGAGTAGGTCGGGCCCGCCAGTTCGATCCACCACAGCCGGGCGTTGCGATCGACCAGCGCGCCGCGAGCTGACGGGTCTGCGGCCCCGAACGCTTCGAGGACCCGTGTGGCGCCGTCGAGAATGAGGACGTCACGCCGGACGGTCGCCGTGGGCCGAAGTCCCAAATTGTCGCGCACCACGGCGTCGCTCGGAAGCAGCCGCTCGAGCGAGCCTTCGAAAAGTCGACGGGTCGTGGCCGCCTCGGTGACCTCGTGATTCTTCACGACGAGTGGCGCGTACACGAACCGCTCCCCACTTCGACCGAGCCGGATGAGACCCTGCACGGCCACGGTGCGCCGGGCATCCAGGTCCGCCAGTCGAGCGTTGAGGATCAGATCGACGCCGTGGCCGATCAGCTCTTCGGTATGGGATGGTCCCGTCGCCACGACCGCGCCGGGATGTAGTTCCTTCAAGCGCTCGAGCACTTCGTCGCGGTGCGCGTCGGCGTCGCGTCGGCGTCGCTCCATCTCGGGCGACACCTCGGTGCGGCGTGCCCGTGACGGCTCAGCGCGCGAGAGCGCAATTCGGTGAACGCAGGCGTCGATCTCGGCGCCGCGCAAGAGTGAAGTCACAGGCCAAAAGCCTACGAGGCCTCTGGCTTCTCGTTACGCCAGCTCCTCCACAGCGAGGCGTACTCGCCATTGAGCGCCACGAGTTCATCGTGCGTGCCTAGTTCGGCGATCTGACCCTCGACGACCACGCAGACGCGGTCGGCGTCATGGGCGGTATGGAGGCGGTGGGCGATTGCGACCACGGTGCGTCCGTGCAGGACGGCGCTCAGCGAACGTTCGAGGTGTCGGGCGGCGCGAGGATCCAAGAGTGCGGTCGCCTCGTCGAGCACCAATGTATGGGGGTCCGAGAGGACGAGTCGCGCGAGCGCGAGTTGTTGCGCTTGGGCCGGCGACACCTGGTAGCCCGTGGTACCGAGTTCGGTCAAGAGTCCCTCGGGGAGCGATTCCACCCACTCGAGGGCGTCAACCGCGTCAAGGGCCCGGGTGATTTCGTCGTCGCTCGCCTCGGGTTTGGCGAGGGCGAGGTTCTCGCGAACGGTGCCGATGAAGATGTGGTGCTCTTGGGTGACGAGTGCGACGTGGCGGCGCAGCATGGGTAGCGGCATTTTTGCGAGGGCGACGTCACCTACCAGCACGGAACCGCTGCGCGGCGCGTCGATGCCCGCGAGGAGGCGACCGATCGTGGATTTTCCCGCGCCCGACGGTCCGACGATGGCGAGCCGTTCGCCTGGCTGGATCGTGAGCGAGATACCCTTCAGGACGTCGAAGCCCGGTCGGTAGGCGTAGTGGACGTCGCTCATCGTGATGATGTCGTTGGTTGGCTCGACGCCCTCGGTTGGACGATCATCGCGGACCACCGACACCCCCACGAGTCGCGCCAGCGACGTTTGGCCGATTTGGAGTTCGTCGAGCCACGAGATGATTCGGTCAATTGGGTCGTTGATCTGCACGACGTAGAGCGTCACCGTGGTCGCAGCCCCGATCGTGATCGAGTGGTGCAGTGCCAACCAGCCACTCCACGCGAGGGTCGTGGCGACGGCGAGGGCAAAGGCGCTCTCCACGGTGGGGAACCACACCATGCGCATGAGCAGCGTGTACATCTCAGAGTAGAAGGACTCTCGAATGTTGCCTTCAATTCGTGTCGCCTGGCGGGTTCCGAGACGGTGGGCGTCGACGGTTCGTGCTCCCTCCGCCGTCTCGGACACCGAGCCGGACATCGTCGCGTAGCTCATTCGTTCGCGTCGATAGCCTGGTAGGGCGTAGTGCAGGTAGAAGCGTGTCGAGTAGTAGATGAAGGGCAGCGACACGAGACTGGCGACGGCGGCGAGTGGGCTGACGAAGACCATCGCGACGAGTGTCAGGAGGGCCTGCACGATCGCGACGAGCCATTCGGGCATGGCGAAGCGCACCGTGCGCGAAAGCGCTTCGATGTCGTTCGTCGTTCGACTGAGGAGGTCGCCCGTGCCGGCGCGCTCGACCTCCACGAGTGGCAGGGCCAACACGCTCTGGAGGAACTCCTCTCGAAGTTGCGCGAAGACCGTCTCGCCGAGGATGTAACTGCGACGTCGTGCGAGGAAGGAGAGTCCGGCGTAGAGGATTGACGAGACGAAGAGGATGGAGACGTCCACCGTGATGCGAAACGACGTGAGCCGGTGGTCGGCCGCGTAGTTGGTAATCTCGCCGATGACGTACGCCGGTATCAACGCCATGATCGCGGCGAGCCCGTAGAGCGAGAGCATCCTTGCGAGCGGACCACGGTGCTGCTTGATCAGGACTTTGGCGTAGGCCCGAACGACCGTGGTGTCGGCGATGGGAAGTTGCGCCATCAGGAATCCTCTCGGAGTACGGTCTGTCGATAGAGCGCGGAGTTCGCGATGAGTTCGCGGTGGGTACCCGATTCGACGGCCCGGCCGTCGACCATCAAGTAGACGAGGTCCATCATTTCGAGCATCAGCGGGCTCGTCGTAGCGACCAGGGTCGTGTGCGACCCGCGGACCTTGCGCAGTCGCGCCGCGATGCGCCCTTCGGTGTGCGTGTCGACCGCGGAGGTCGGCTCGACGAGGATGAGCACGTCGGCCTCGGTCAGAATCGCGCGCACCAGACTGAGGCGCTGGCGCTGACCGCCGGAGAATCCGCGGCCGCGCTCTTCGACCAACGTGTCGAGACCGTCTTCGAGCGCGTCGAGGATGTCGAGCGAACTCGTGGCCTCCAGGGCCGGCATGATCGTCGCGTTCGAGACGTCACCGTGGGGGACCAGTTCGTAGCGCAGTTCGCCCGAGAAGAGTCGCGGTTCGATCTCGCTGACGATGATGTTGGCACGGGTGTCACGTACCGAAAAGAGGGCCAGGGGCGTGCCGTTGAGATGCACGCCCTGCACGTCGTCAACGAAACGCCCAAGGCGGTCGGCGAGCGCCGTGGCCTCCTCTGGACTCTCGGTGACGACCGCGACGAGCTGTCCTCGAACGAGGGAGACGCCACTGGTCTCGTCGTCGAGGCGCTCCACGTGCGCCGGCCAGGGGAGCGGCGACTCGGGCTCGGTGACCAGTGGATCAATGTTCAAGATGCGAAGTACGCGTCCCGCTCCCACGTACGCGCGCGTCGTGGAGATCACGTACTCAATGGCGGTGCGGAGTGGTGTCGTGAGGAAGGTCGCGTAGCCGAAGAAGGCCACGAGTTGACCGGGTTGGAGTGTGCCGTGCATGACGTCCTGCGCGCCGAGGTAGGTAACGACGGCCGTGAGTATCGCGGGCAGGAGGACCTGGCCCGATTCGAGTCCGGCCTGGGGCGATGCGATGCGATTGCCGGCCAGACGCACGAGATTGCTCTGTCGGCGATAGTTGTTCAAGAAGACGTCTTCGCCGCCGACGCCGCGAAGGATCCGCAGTCCGGCCACGGTGTCTGATCCGAGCGCCGCCAGACGGCCCGCCGCCTCGCGCTGCGCCGCCTGGGTCGTGTGCAGCGGTCGCATGAGTGGGGTGGTCAGCGACGCGAGGACCGGCACGCCGATCAACACGATGAGTCCGAGTTCGGCTGAAGTCGAGATGAGGATGACCGAGACGAAGATCCACGCAGCGATGGCGCCGGCGAATCGAGCGACGACGTCGTAGGCGCCGCCAATGCGCATGGCGTCAGAGGCGACGGTGTTGACGACGTCGCCGGCGGGGATGACGTCGGTGACCGCCGTGCCAGTCTTGGCGACGTGGTGTCCGATGACCTGGACCGTCTTGTAGGCCGCATTCATCCAGTTGGTGACGGCCATTTGGTGGCGCAGGGCCCCGCAGACCGCTTGGAACAGTCCGAGCGCCATCACGACGCCGACCCAGAGGAAGAGCTCACCTTCGTTCTTGTCTATGACGCCCTTGTCGATCGCCGCGCCGACGCACGCCCAGATGAGGGCCTGACTGACCATCCATCCAATAGCGAAGAGGGCGTTGAGAACGAGAGTGAGCTTTTGTTGGCGCGCGATCCACACGAGATAACGAAACGGCGAACGCGTATCGGGTGTGCCGATGTCCGCGACCGGGAGTTCGCGGTAGGGCAGGTGTAACACGATTCGTCTTTCAGTAGTGGTGGGTGGATGATGAGTCGACCTATAAGCGGGGTTCTGTCCACCTTCCTTTCGGAAGGATGGGCGGCCATCCATCTCAGCGATCTACCTCGGGAGTGCCTTGTTTCCAAGGCATGCGGGCCACGCGCTCCCACGTTTGATCTTGCTCCGGGTGGGGTTTACCTAGCCATCTCGATTACTCGACATGCTGGTGCGCTCTTACCGCACCGTTTCACCCTTACCTGTACCCGGTTACCCGAGCCATCGGCGGTCTGTTCTCTGTGGCACTGTCCTGCACGTCACCGCGACTCACATTTCGCGAGCACCCTGCCCTGTGGAGCCCCGACTTTCCTCACCCCGTGTTGCCACGGAGTGCGGCCACCCAGTCGACTCACCATCCGGAGCAATTCTGACACACCTCACCAGGGACGACAAGAGCCGTAACGATGTCGTAACGAAAAGGTAGCCTCGCGACGTGAGTGACGAGGGGTCGACAGCTGAGACGGTGCACGAGGTCGGCGAGTTCTATCAACTGCTGACCACGCAACTCGAATCGGCCTTTGGTCGTCGCCATCCCCACTGGGTTCGCGGCGAGATTGCCAAGGTGTATGAGAAGAGTCACATGTACGTCGACCTGGTCGACGCGGGCTCGGTGTCGTCGGACACCAAGCGTCCGGTCCTCAACGCCCACTGCTGGGCCACGCAGTGGGCGCCGCTCAAGAGAAAACTGGCGAGCGAAGGCGTCACGTTGACGCCGGGCGTCATCGTCAACTTCTACGGGTACGTCGACGTCTACGCCCCTCAAGGGAAAATTGGCTTCACGATCACCCAAATCGATGTCCAGGGTCTGCTGGGCGACGTGGCCCGGCGCCGTCAAGAACTCATCGCCCGTCTGGTCAGCGAGGGTCTCATCGACGCGAATAAGAGGGTGGCGATGAGCCCAGTGCCCCTGCGTGTCGGCCTCGTCGCCAGTCCGGGGACTGAGGGCTACAGCGACTTCACCGGACAACTGGCGCACTCGGGCTACGGCTTTGCGATCACGCTCGTGAAGACCGCCGTGCAGGGCGAGGCGGCGCCACCGCAAATCGTGTCAGCGATCGAAGCGCTCGACGCGCACGGCGTCGACATCATCTGCCTGGTGCGCGGTGGAGGATCGAAGGGCGATCTGGCGGCGTTCGATGACGAGCGCGTCGCGCGGGCCATTGCCGGCTGTGCGACACCGGTCTTCACCGGCATCGGTCATACCGGTGATGAATCAGTCGCGGACCTGGTCGCGCACACTCGAGCCATCACCCCGACCAAATTGGGCGAGGAGATCGCGGCACTCGTCGACGGGTGGCATCGCCGCCACGTTCGCGTCCCGGCGCAGAGGGTTCTCGACGCCACCAATGGGTTGCTCGACGAAGCGACGGAATACGTGGCCGAGCGCCGTCGAACGATGATCTTCGCGGTGCGGGACCGATTGCGATCGGAGCAACGCCACCTGGGAGCGACCCGCAGCCAACTCCTGGTCCACTCCCGTCACCTGTTGTCGACGACCGGACAGGCCCTCGCCAGCGCCCGTCAACTGCTCGGCGCGTACGACCCATCGAAGCGACTGGCCCAGGGCTGGTCGATTGTGACCAAGAGCGACGGCGGCGTCGTGCGTTCACTCAGTGACGTCGCACTGGGTGACACGGTACGCGTACTGGTCAGCGATGGATCGTTTGACTCTACTGTGAATGGAAAGAATGGAGCCTCGTCATGAGCGATATCGGGAATTGGAATGAAGCGGCGAACGAACTTGACGCAATCGTCGCGTCCTTCGACGAAGGCGAGGTCTCGGTCGACGACCTTTTCGTGAAACTCGAACGCGCGACGCAGATCATTGAGACATTGGAATCACGTCTCGACGCGACGAAGATGCGGGTCGACGAACTCGCGCCGCGGCTCGCCAAGGTCACTGAGGCGGAATGACCGATCGAGATCGCTTCTACTTTCGCCAGCTGTTGAGTGGCCTCGACTTCTCCGTCGGTGACCCGGTCGCAGAACAGATGGTGAACTTCGCCTACGCCTTTGGGGACCGCGAGACGGGCGAGGCCGTCCTCGTCGACCCGGCCTACGCGCCCGAGGAACTGGTGAGCATCGTGCAGAACGATGGGATGCGAGTGACGGGAGCGCTCGCGACGCACTATCACGCCGACCACGTCGGAGGCAGTTTGGGTGGTCAGACGCAGATCAACGGCATCGTCGAACTTCTCGAGACGACCGACGTCCCCATTCACGTACAGGCGGACGAGGTGGAGTGGATCACCAAGCGCACCGGCGTCGGCGCTGACGCACTCGTCGCGCACGCGCCGGGCGATGTCATGAACGTCGGTGCATTCGACGTGACCCTGGTGCACACTCCAGGTCACACGCCGGGCAGCCAGTGCATCCTGGTCAATGGACGACTCATTAGTGGCGACACCCTGTTCCTCGATGGCTGTGGCCGAACCGACCTACCGGGCTCGGACCCCGAAGAGATGTATCGCACGCTGACCCAACGCCTCTCGTCGATATCGGATGAGACGGTGCTCTTCCCGGGACACCTCTATTCGGCGGACCCGAGCGCCGCGATGGGCGACGTGCGACTCCACAACCGTGCACTCGTGCCGGCGAGCGCCGACCAGTGGCTCGCGATGTTCGCGCGTTGAGTGTGCTCGAGAGTTCCGATCACGTCGTCATCGTCGGAGCGGGCTTCGGCGGTTGGCGTCTCGTCGAGGCGTTGCGTCGAGAAGGATACGACGGGGCGCTGACGCTGCTGGGTGAGGAGACCCACGCACCCTACGACCGACCGCCGCTGTCGAAGCAGGTGCTCGCTCTCAAGTGGGACGTTGAGAAGGCCACCCTCGCCACACCCGAACGAATTGCCGATGCGAACGTCGACCTGCGCCTCGGGGTTCGGGCCGTGGGACTCGACGTCGATTCGAGCACGGTGCATCTCGAGGATGGTTCGAGCGTCACGGGCACGCACATCGTCATCGCCACCGGCGTGCGAGCGCGTCGCGTGCCCTACAGCGCTGACGCGTCGGTCTTGGCGTTGCGTAATCGAGACGACGAAGTACGACTTCGTAACGAACTCGAACGGATCGATTCCGGCAGCGTCGTCGTCATCATCGGTGGCGGCTTCATCGGCGCGGAGGTCGCGACGCAACTGCACGGGCGCGGCTTCGCACCCGTGGTTCTCGAAGTGGCCATGCGGCCATTGATCGGCGTCGTCGGTGATGAGGTCTCGGCGTGGTTGGAACGACTCGCGAGTGACGCCGGCGTCGAGCTTCGAAGTTCTCAGCACGTGACCGACGTCGTGCGTGACGGTGATGGGTTCTCGGTCGTCGTGCGCGACGGGGAAGCCCTCCGCGCCGCCCTCGTGATCCTCGGAGTCGGCGCCGAGGTCAATGTCGAATGGCTCGAAGAGTCCGGTCTCGTGATCGATAACGGCGTCGTCGTCGACGCGAATCTGTTGGCGACCGAACGCATCGCGGCGATTGGCGACGTGGCGCGCTTCGGTTGGCCCAACGTCATGGGTGAGGACCTCGTGCGGATCGAGCATTGGGAGGTCGCCAACATGCACGCGCAACGCCTGGCGCACTTCTGGACGACCGGAGAGAGTTCGCCCGACTACATGGTTCCCTATTTTTGGTCCGACCAGTACGGCAAGAAGATTCAGATGCTCGGTCACGCCCGACCCGACGATGACGTCGTTCGCGTGCACGGAAGTCCAGAGGAAGGCAAGTGGATCGCGCTGTTCTCTCGCGTCGGAGTGGTGACGGGCATCATCGCGCTCGCCCAACCCCGCGCACTGATGCTGTCCAAGCACTTCCTTGAGCGGCCGACGACCTTGGGGCACGCACTCGAGGAAGCGCCCTGGACGAACTAGAACGCGACGGTACTCAGTTCTGGAATCGTCTTCTCCACTCGTTGCACGACCGCTGACCACCGGACACGTTCCGCGTGGCGTTGCTCGTCGGTCGTCACTGGGATGTACACGTCCTTGGGTGTCCACAGGGCTTCAACGTCCGCCAAGGTGAGCGCGCCGATGGTGACGAGCGCCATGAGCCCAGCTCCTCTCGTTGTCGCCTCACGCTCGGGCGACACGTCGACGCGTAGCCCCGTGAAGTCAGCCAGTCGTTGGACGAAGAACCGGTTCGCACTCATGCCACCGTCCACGCGGATCTCCTCCAGTCGAGTTCCGGTCTCTCGCTCGGCGGCGTCGACGAGGTCGGCACCTCGATGGGCAATGCCCTCTAAGACGGCGCGAACGAGATGTGCCCTGGTCGAGCCTCTCGTGATGCCAAAGAAGCCACCACGGGCACCGAAGTCCCACTGCGGGGTGCCGAGTCCCGAGAGCGCAGGGACGAAGGTCACGCCGTCGGTGCTCGCGACCGACGTCGCCAGTGACTCGGTGTGCGCGGCGTCGTTAATGAGGCCCAGATCGTCGCGCAGCCATTCAATACACGCGCCCGCGGAGAGCACGATGCCCTCGATGCCCCAGGTCACGACACCATCGTTGCTGTGGGTGACGACGGGGAAGCAGCCCGAGGGGAACCGGTTCATCGTCGCGGGCCCCTCTGGTCCGCGAACCATGTCGAGCATCGCGCCGGTCCCGAAGGTGATCTTGGCACCTCGGGTGACGCAGGACTGACCGAAGAGCGATGCCTGCTGGTCCCCGACGAGCGCGGTGATTCGTGGTGCGCCGGGCAGTGCGCTCGCCACGCCCACGTCACCCATCGTGTCCACGATGGCGGGCATCATCGCGACGTTGAGCCCGAGCGTCGAGAGAATCTTCACGTCCCAGTGGTTGACGTCCAACCCCACCAGACCGTTGACGGCGGCGTTCGATCGGTCGGTCACGTGCACGGAGCCCTCACTGAGGTGCCACGCCACCCACGTCTCGATGGTGGCAAAACGTAGTTCGCGCGACTCGCGGCCGGACTGCGCGACCAGCCAGCGGGCCTTGGTCGCCGACTGATTCGGAGCGAGGCGAAGGCCGTCCCCCTGCAAGACCAGGCAGTCGATCACCGTGCGAAGGTCCTGCCAACCGAGCGCCGGACCGACCGGCACGCCCGTCGCGGGATCGAAGACGACCGTCGTGGCCCGTTGGTTCGTGATGCCCACGACGTCGGCACCGCCGCAGGCTTCCAACGTGGACGTCGCGAGTTCTCGAGCTAGGCGGACGATCTCCACTGCGTCGAGTTCGACCTCGCCGGGATTCGGGGTCGTCACCGTGAGCGGCTCCTGGCGAATGTGCGTGACCTCACCACGGACATCGACCATGCCCGTTCGGATCGACGTCGTACCAACGTCAATGGCGAGGGCCTTCACCACGGCGCACCGCCAATCCCGAGGGCACCGGGATTGAGGATGTTGCGCGGGTCGAGCAGCGCCTTGATGCCAGCGAGCACCGGGTAGGCGTCACCGAGGGCGCTGGGCACGAAGCGAGCCCTATTGCGTCCAATGCCGTGATGGTGGCTGATGGCGCCGCCATTCGCCATCACCTGGTGGGTCACGATGTCCCACGCCGCTCGGTAAAAGGTCGTCGGGTCCGACGTCGGACGCCCGGCGAAGGTGAAGTAGAGGCAGGCTCCGTCGAGGTAGGCGTGTGATTGATGCACCGATGCCACACTGAGGTCGGGGAGTTCGCGAAGTGCGGCGATGACGTCGTGGCGCATCGACGCGAGAGTCGACCACGACCCGGCGACCTCAATGGTGTCGACGACGTAGCCACGTTCCCACAGCGGTCCGAGGGCGCCGACGTCGTTGCGATGGTCGAGCCACGTCTCCACCAACGAAGCCGCGAGCACCGTCGCGCTCGCGCACTCGCTCGCGACGATGTCCATGGTGGCGTCGACGAGGAGCTCGTCACCCTCGTCCAGGACGATGAGCGTGCACTGATCCTGATCAAAACTGCGCTTCGACTCAACTTCGTCGTAGAGACGAAGGACGGCGGGGCGCGCGTCGCGCTGGAGGATCCGCCGACAGGCATCGAGTCCCTCGTCGAAGGTGGCGAAGCCGTAGGCGGCCGGTCGTCTCGACGGTGCGACGCGATGCATCACGAGTGTGGCGCGCGTGATGATGCCGAGCGTGCCTTCGGAGCCGACGAAGAGTTGCAGGAGGTCGGGTCCCACGGCCTGTCGCGGTGCGCGACCGCCCACCTCGATCACGTCGCCGTTGGCCAGCACGACGGTCAGACCTCGCACGATGTCTTCGATCTTGCCGTAGCGGTTGGAGAACTGGCCGGCGCCACGACAGGCAATCCATCCCCCGACGGTGGCGAGCGCGAAGGACTGCGGGAAATGACCCACCGTCCAGCCCACGTCGCCCACGGCCCGTTCCAACTCTGGACCAAAGACCCCCGCGTCGACGCTCACGAGCCCTGACACCGTGTCGATCTCGTGGATCGTGTCGAGTCCCGTCACGTCGAGCGCGATCGTGCCCGGCTGGGCGAGCGCGCCACCGACGACGCTCGAACGTCCGCCCTGCGCCGTCACGGCGATCCCATGCTTGGACGCAGATGCGAGTACCCGACTCACCTGTTCGCTCGACGTGGGCCGAACGACGATCCCCGGCCACGAGGGGACCAGACCCTTCGCGACGTCACCAATGGTGAGCGGCCACCAGTCGCGTCCGTGCTCCGCACGGGTCGTGTCGTTCGTCTCGTAGTCGATACCGGACCGGTCGAGGTCCTCGAGGAGCGGGCCGCTCAGAGCATCGGGAATGGGTCCGACGACGCCGCTCGCGGGATAGCCATTGGGCATCGACGGACGGGTCATCGTTGCACCTTACAAAGCAATGCCGGCGGCTTGGAACTCGCGATGCACGAGCGCTCGGTAGGCCTCGACCTCAGAGGCGACGTCGGCGTCGTCCCATCCCAGTTCCGGGGCGACGAGTTGCGCGATCGACGAAGCGGCCGCCAGCGTCGCTCGTGCGTCGTGAAGGTGCGCTCTGGTTCGACGAGTCAAGAGGTCGATGAGCGACGTCACCATCTCGAACCGGGCTGAGAAAAGGAATTCGGCGCCGACGTAGGGCTGGCCGGCAATTGGACAGGTCGCGAGCGACTCGTCGGTGCGGATCATCTCGAGCAGCGCCGCGGCGTCCTCGCCGAAACGCTCATAGAGATGTGTCTCGATCGGCGTCGAGGGGCGCCAGCCGCCGACCCCGTGGAATCGAAGGTTCTTCGTCTTGGTGCGAGGGAGGTTCTTCGAATAGGGGCGCAGGGCGTCGACCGTGTCTTGTGCCATCTTGCGGTAGGTGGTCCACTTGCCACCAGTGATGTGCACGACGCCGTCGCCCGAGTCGGTCACGGAATGACGCCGCGAGAGATCGGCGGTCCGTTCCCTCACCGCCTTGCCCTCGACGGGAGCGAGCAAGGGTCGAAGTCCGGCCCATAGTCCGGTGACGTCGCCCGTGGTCAGCGCCGACGACGTCGATGCGTTGACGGCGTCGAGGAGGTAGGCCACGTCCTCGGGCGTGCAGTGGGGCTCATCGAAGTCACCGTCGTAGGCGGTGTCGGTCGTGCCCACGTACGTGAAGGGCGCCTCTTCGAACGGTACGACGAAGATGCTGCGATGATCGCCGGCGACGTTGAAGACCGCCGCGACGTCGGCGGGGAGCCGTTCACGCGGCACGCTCACGTGGATGCCCTTCGCGGGCGTGATCCGATGGGAACTCTCGTGTTCGGCCATGGCGAAGAGATCGTCGGCCCACACGCCCGTCGCGTTGACGACCGCCTTCGTGGCGATCGTCAACGTCGCATCGCCCCGCTCGTCATGGACGACCACCGCGTTGGCACGGCCCGAATCGTCGTGCGTGATGTCGCACGCCCGCACGTAACTGGCGACGTCGGCACCGAAGTCGAGCGAGGCGGTCTTCGCGAGCGCGAGGGCGACTCTTGCGTCGTCGCCGCGGGCGTCAAAGTAGAGGAATCCCGCGACCAGGCGATCGGCGTTGAGCGTGGGCAGATGTGCGAGGGCCTGTTCGCGGGTGATCTTTCGATGACGCTGTCCGATGCGCCAACCACCGCTCAGGTCATAGATGCGTAGGGCGGTCGAATAGCCCTTCACGAGGGCCTTGGACGCCACACCGTTGCGACCGAAGAGGGGCACGAGGAAGGGGAGGGGGCGAACGAGGAACGGGGCGTTGTCCAGCAGGCGTTGGCGTTCTCGCAGGTTCTCGTACACGAGTCGAAACTCACGCTGTTGGAGATAGCGAAGTCCGCCGTGGGCCATCTTGGATGATTTGGAACTCGTGCCCGATCCAATGTCGCCACTGTCGATGAGGGCAACGCGAAGACCGCGTGACGCCGCGTCGAGTGCGACCCCCGCGCCCGTCATTCCCGCGCCGACGACGACCAGGTCGTAGGTCGTGGTGGGGAGGGCCTCGAGCACGCGGTCGCGTTGGAAGGAGGCCACGGGTCAATGTTGGCACAGGCCCGCGTGTACCTTGAATGGTATGGACTTTCACCTCTCTGAGGAACTGCTCGGGCTGCAACAGAGCGTTCGCCGACTCGCCCAGGACAAGATCAAGCCGCGGGCGCGCGACATTGACACCACGGGGTCCTACCCCCAGGACATGTTCGACGAGTTCCAGAAGGCCGATCTCCTGGGACTGTGCATCCCCGAGGAGTACGGCGGCTCTGGCGCGGGCATCATGGGTCTCACCTTGACCATCGAAGAGGTCACGAAGTACTCCAATGTGCTCGGTCTCATGCTGTTGCTGACCAGACTGCCGACGGGCCCGATCATGATCGCCGGCACCGAAGAACAGAAGCAGCGTTACCTGCCCGGGATTGCTAAGGGGACGCAACGTGCGGCCTTCTGTCTTTCCGAGCCGGGAGCGGGCTCGGACGTCGCGGGCATGCAGAGTCGCGTCGTCGAAGACCCGTCGGTGCCGGGTGGCTTCGTGCTCAACGGCACGAAGTGTTGGATCTCGGGAGGGATGCAGGCCGATTGGTTCGTCGTCTTCGCCAAGACCGGTGATCCTTCGTCGCGCTTACACACGAACATCGGTGCCTTCATCGTTGACGCGAACAGTTCGGGGGTGACGCGACCACGAGTTGACCGCAAAATGGGCGTCAAGGGCATCGACACTACCGAGATCGTCTTCAACGACGTGAAGGTGGCTGCGAATCAGGTCATTGGAGGTGGCTTCGCGCTGATCATGCAGTCGCTCAATGCCATGCGACCGATCGTCGCCGCGCGGGGACTGGGACTCGCCGAAGGGGCGCTGATGTACGCGACGCAGTACGTGAAGAACCGTCAAGCCTTCGGAAAGACGATCGCGGAGTTCCAAGGGATTCAGTGGGAGATTGCCAAATGCGCGACGGAGATCGAAGCGGCACGATTACTGACCTATCGCGCGGCCAGCCTCGCTGACGAGGGCCACTTCACGAAGGAGTACGTTCCCTACCTTTCGATGTGTAAGTACTACGCCTCAGAAGTCGCCGTGAAGGCGTCGGGACTCGCGGTGCAGCTTCTCGGCGCTGCCGGCTACATGGAGGATCACCCGGTCGAGATGTACTACCGTGATGCGCGCCAACTCACGATCGTCGAAGGCACCAGTCAAGTCCAGTTGGGTCTCATTGCGAAGGGCGTTCTCGGTCACGACCTCTGGTGGGACTAGGACGACGTTCGTCGCGAACCTACACTGACCATGTGAGTGGACCACTTGACGGGCTCAAGGTGATTGAGTTGGCCGGCATCGGACCGAGTCCCTACGCGTGCATGTTGTTAGCCGACTTCGGTGCCGACGTCTTGCGTATTGAACGTGGCGACGTGGACGCCGACCAGGAACCGACGTGGGACTTGGTCAATCGATCTCGTCCGTCCGTCGCGGTCGACCTGAAGAGTGACGCCGGGCGCGAATTGATCCTCGAACTCTGTGAGCAGGCCGACGTCCTGATCGAGGGCTTTCGCCCGGGCGTCACCGAGCGACTCGGTCTCGGACCGCTCGACGTGGCTACGCGCAATCCCACCTTGGTCTATGGCCGCATGACGGGGTACGGTCAGGACGGACCGTTGGCGCAACGCGCTGGTCACGACATCAACTACATCGCCGTGTCTGGTGCGCTCTGGCCCATGGGCCGTCGCGGGGAGCGGCCGCTACCGCCGCTCAATCTGGTTGGCGACTTTGGCGGCGGTTCGATGTTCCTGGTCTTTGGGGTCCTCGCGGCGGTGCTCTCGGCCCGCGCCACCGGCGAGGGTCAAGTGGTCGACGCGGCAATGGTCGATGGCTCCGCGTCACTGCTCACGATGACCCACGCCATGATGAACGCCGGCTTCTGGCACGACGAGCGCGGAACGAACCTGCTCGACTCGGGTGCTCCCTTCTACGAGGTCTACGAGACGAGTGACCGCCAGTACATGGCGGTCGGCGCCATCGAATCGAAGTTCTACGACGCGTTGCTCCAGGGTCTCGGGCTGAACGGCGAGGAGTTGGCGGCCCAGTTCGATCGAGACGCGTGGCCCGATATCAAGGAACGATTCGCCTCGATCTTCCGCCAGAAGTCCCGTGACGAGTGGACGGGAATCTTCGCCGACGTTGACGCGTGCGTCACGCCGGTGCTGAGTTCGCGTGAAGCGGCCCACCACCCTTACAACACGGCACGAGAGGTCTTCATCGTTGACGGGGTCGTGCAGCCCCGTCCCGCTCCGCGACTTTCGAGGTCACCGGGGGCGATCGGCCAAGCACCGGGGAAACCGGGCTCGGGCACGCGAAGCGGCCTCGCGAGTTGGGGTGTGGACGAACGTCGACAAGAGGCGCTGCGCGCGCAGGGAGCCTTCGGTTAAATATTGACGACGGGGCAGGTCAAGGTCCGGGTGATACCGGGCACCTTTTGGATCGCCCCGACGATGAACTTGCCTAAATCGTCCACGCTTTCAGCCGAACAACGCACGATGACGTCGTAGGGACCCGTCACTTCAAAGGACTCCAGGACGCCCGGCACGGCGCGGGTGGCGACTACCACGGCCTCGCTCGAGCCGATTTCGGACTGAATCAAGATGTAGGCCTGAACTCCCATGGAGAACCTTTCGTTTCGAGTCCCTCCATATTGCCCGATGTTGCTCGTCGGGCGCTAATCGTCACGCCAACGCTTTCCCATGTGCCACTGAAAGCAGTAGTCGCATCGGTAGGTATCGAGGTCGACGCCGTTGAGTGTCCACGCCAATTGTGCGGCACTCTGCGCTTCGCTCTGGGTTCGGTAGGCGTTCTTGGGCAGGCCTTCTCGAGTGAAGTGCGACGCCACGCGGCCGACCGGTTTCGTAGGTGGCGTTCGCCGGCGACGTTTCATGGTTCATTGAGGTTACCCACGTCGGTACTCTTAGGAACGTGAGCAGCCAGATGCAGACCGAGCTCGTCGTCACATCGACGACGCAAGTGGACGAGGGCGATCACGAGCGTTTCACGCATATCGTCCTCGAGGGCTACACCCCCAAGGACGGTGAGTTCGTCCCGCTCGACAATTCGGTCGTCGGCGCGATGATCAACGCCACCCCGGTGCGTGCGCTGTGCGGCAAGGTGTGGGTGCCTGGTCGCGATCCCCAGAAGTACCCACTCTGTCCGACGTGCAAGGAGATCGCCGAGTCGATGGGTTGGTCGCTGCCCGCGAGTTGAGGTTCGTTGCTGGCGACGCACGTAGGCTCACGACCTATGAAAACCATTCTCTTTCTCGTGGGATCGCTCCGCGTTGCGTCAATGAATCGACGGATCTCTTTGATCGCCGAGCGAATGTTGCCCGAGGGATACGAGGCGTCACGATTTGACCTCATCGACGTACCGATCTTCAACGCGGACCTGCGGGCCGAGCGCACACCGGAATCGGTGAGCGCACTTCGCGGCGCCATCGCGCAAGCCGATGGCGTCTTTTGGACGTCGCCCGAATACAACTTCGCAATGCCGAGCGTGGTGAAGAACGCCATTGACTGGGCCTGTCGCCCGATGTTGCCACGCAACCCGATCGTCGGTAAGCCAATGAACGTGGTGGTCGCGACGGAGTCCCCTTCCTACGGGGCGCGTTCTCTCGCCGACATCAAGCGAATCTGGGGAAACTGCGCGGGTGTTCCCGTCGGCTTCGATTACGTGGTGCACGAAGCGCCCGGCAAGTTCATGCTGGAAGAGGGCGTGGAAACAGTCGAACCCGTGACTCGTAAGCAACTACAACTGAACGTCGACAATCTCGTGCGAGCGATCGACGCGGACGTCGGTGCGGTGGCCTTGGCGAATTGGGACGCGTGGGTGGAGTCGATGTCGTCATGACCCGAGCGCTCGTACTTCGACACCACAAAGAAGACCACTCCGGACTGATAGGCGAGGCCCTCGAAGCGAGGGGTTACGAGATTGACCTGCGAATGATGGACGAGTCGAGCGTGACGCCGTCGCTCGACGGCTACGACATCTTTGTCATCCTCGGCTCCAAGAGTGCCGTGTACGACAAGGAAGTCGAGGCGGCGTGGTTCGGTCGTGAGATGGAACTCATCGCCGAAGCGGGGCGTCGTGACCTGCCGATCTTCGGTATCTGTTTCGGCGCGCAGGCGCTCTGTCTTTTTCACGGTGGCGTCGTCGAGCGCTCACGTGAACCGGAAATTGGTTGGTACGAGATAGAGGCCGTCAACGGTTCGCGGCTGTCCAGTGGTCCTTGGTTCGAGTTTCATTTCGACCGTTGCAGGTTGCCCGACGGCGCCGAGCTATGGGCGACCTCTCCGCGATCGATTCAGGCCTTCGCGGTGGGAAGGAACGTCGGCGTCCAGTTCCATCCCGAGGTCGATCACGTGCAACTCGCGGACTGGTTCGCCGGTGGCGTCGAGGAGGCCCGCGACTTCGGAGTCGACACCGACGCGCTCTTGGCCGAAACGAGGCGCGAGACGCCGGCCGCTCGCGTGCGAGCGGCCGAGCTCGTCGACCTCTTTCTCTCGCACATCGAGGCGTAGGCGGAGTCGGACGCCGACGATGAACAGCCGTAGGTGCGACTGCACCAAAGGTTGAAGAAATTCTCCGTCAGTAGGCTGCAGTGGTGAAGAACGAGATAGTTGACCAGATTGTCGGGCCGATACGCGTCGAGCGTCCGGCGACTGGCGGTGGCGTCGGGCGCACTGACGACGGTCGAGTTATCTTCGTGCGCCACTCGTTGCCGGGCGAACTGGTGATGGTCGAGGTGACCGATCAAGCGACCAGTTTTTCTCGCGGTGACGCGGTGGAGGTGCTCGAAGCCAGTCCCGAGCGCGTGACGCCTCCGTGTCCCTACGCCCATCCGGGCGGCTGTGGTGGCTGTGACCTCCAGCACGCCTCGTATTCGGCGCAACGTTCGTGGAAGTCGGCGTTGGTTGGCGAACACCTGAAACGCATCGCCGGCGTTGAACGCGACGTCACGTTGATCCAGCCGAGCGGTGACCCAAAGGCGTCGCGGACGCGACTTCGTTGTGCGGTCAACGAGGAGGGCCAACTCTGTCTGCGAGCGGCGCGTTCGCACGACCTCATCGCGATCGACCGCTGCTGGGTGGCGAATGCCGCCTTTGCGCCCGCCTTCGCCACGTCGTGGGACGGGGCCCAGGAGGTCGAACTACGCGGTATCGGAGCGGGCGAGCCGTTCGCCGTCGTTCGTCGCGACACCGATCGCGGGACCCTCTACGAGGTCTGTTCGCTACGCGGGGAACCGCTCGAGCCCTCGACGCAGTCGCGAGTCGACGTCAATGGTCACGTCTTCTCGGTCGGTCCGCGATCGTTCTGGCAGTCGCACCGCGCCGCGCCCGGGCTGTTGTTGGACACGGTCCTCTCGTTCGGCGACGCCAAGGAGGGGGAGCACGTCGCTGATCTCTTCAGCGGCGTCGGGCTCTTCGCGGTGCCGATGGGCAAAGCCGTCGGACCGGGCGGGAGAGTGACGGCCGTTGAATCGTCGCCGTACGCGGTGCGTGACGCGCGACAGAACGCCGAAGGACTTCGCAACGTCAAGGTTCGCGAGTGGTCGGTAGCGCCGAGGGCCGTCAATGACTCGGTGGGCGAGGGGGACCTGGTCGTGATGGACCCGCCCAGGGGCGGCCTCGCCAAGGGAGTTCCCGAGGCCCTGATTCGCCGCCGCCCTCGACGGTTGGTCTACGTATCGTGTGATGCGGCGACCTTTGCTCGAGACCTCAAAGTGCTTCGGGCGGGGGGCTACGAAATCGGTGAATTCGCCGTATTTGACCTCTTTCCCATGACCGAGCATGTGGAACTTGTCGCAAGCCTTGACTTGACGCCCTAGAGGGGGGAGAGTTTGAGGGAGGGCGAGATGACCTCGACCCTCTTGAGGGGGTTGAGCATGTCATTCAAGTTGGACCATCACCACCGAATCACAGCTCAGAAGATTTTCACTCATCCGCTCTGTCACAACATTCAGTGGCACGATGTCGCGTCGCTCCTCGGCCGATTCGGTGAGGTGTACGAGACGCATCGCGGCAATTGGGCGGTGATGATTGACGGAGAGTCGACGTCGTTCGGCTCGACACGCACTCGCGATCTGACCGAGGATCAAGTCGTCAAGGTTCGCCACTTCTTGCGCTCCATCGGCCTCACGAAGGATCTCTTAAAGGCGGCGTAACCCACTCGCCTGTACCGTGGTGGGTCGTGGCCGCCAAACCCCTTCTCCTCGTGCCACCATCGGAGGCGAAGACGCCCGGTGGCTCGCGGGCTGCTGCAGCGAAGGGCGTCTTTGACGAAATCTTGGCCGACGACCGCCTCGAAGTGATCGCCACTCTGGCCGCAACCCTCAAGGGAGCGCCGCTTCGCCGAAGAGAGATCCTCTTGAACGCGAGAGGGCCGTTGATGGACCGAGCATTGGTCGCCACCCAAGAACTCGCCGCGGGCACCGCACCACTGCGCCCGGCGTGGAAGCGCTTCAGCGGGGTCGTGTGGACACACCTTGATCCGGCGTCGCTGTTGCCGTCATCGCGCAAGCGACTTCTCATCCCCTCGAGTGTGTACGGACTCACGACGGGGGAGGACCGGATCGCCGACTTTCGCTTGAAGATGAACGTCGGTGTGGGGTCGCTTGGGACCATGGCGACGTTCTGGCGGACGCGGCTCACGCCCGTCCTTGCCTCGCACGTGAAAACGGCTCCCCTCGTCAGCCTGCTGCCCAAGGAGCACGAAATGGCCATTGACCTCGATGCACTCAGCAAGACGCGCAAAGTGGTGCGGGTGGTCTTTAGCGACGATGGGGGAAGCGCCACGGTCGGGCATGACGCCAAGGCGGTCAAGGGCGTTCTGGCGAGAGCGTTGCTCGTCGAGGGTCTCGGGGTGCTCTCAACCTTCGAATGGCACGGTTGGACGGCGGAGGACCGTGACGGTGTCTCGCACATCGTGGCACCCTAACGACACGTCGGCGTTGTGAACGTGGGATTTATCAGGGATTATGGGAATTGTTACGAATGACTTGACTTTGACATCATTGTGATGTTACTTTGACATCATGTTGATATCAGAACTGCTCGATGCAATCCGACGGGATTTTGAATCCTTGGGGCAACTCGGTGGGGCAGAGACGGCAGAGATCGCCAATCGCCTGAGCGCCGCGGTCGAGCCCGCACTCCGAGCGCACTTCCTCGACGCGGTGAACAACCTCGTCCAGGAGTTCAATCTTCAAGACAGCGTGGCGCTAACGCTCAACTTAGAAGGCGACCAGATTCGAATGACGCGCGTTGTCGCGGCCGAGCCCGACGTCGCCGCGCCCACGCCCAGTGACTACTCGGCTCGCATCGCCTTACGTCTGAGCGACGGCCTCAAAGAGGACATCGAGAACCTCGCCACCGACGTCGGTTCATCAGTCAATTCGTGGATCGTTCGAACACTCGAGCGTTCAGTCCGCGTCGACCCCACCGATTTCTCGCCCCGCAACCCTCGCCAACTTCGCGGCAAGGGCCGCGCCTAATCGATCAAGGAAGGTATCGCATGAAATTCACTATCAAAGCTGACCAGCCGTCTGGCGCGGGGAAGTCTCGGCCACACTCGTCAAGCGACACCGAGCGCGTTGAAACCTTCGACTGCTCCGGTCCCGTGAAGGTGCAGATCACGACGAGCAGCGGTGACGTTACGATCGGCGCATCTGAGACTTCCACCATCGAAGTCATCCTGAGCGTCAAGGATTCAACGATGGCGTACCTGCTCGACGAAGCGACCGTGAAGTTCGACGCGCAATCGCGGGTGCTCGAGGTCCGGTCACGAACGCACGACGGTACCAGCGGACTTCGCGGTCTGAAGTCGGTGATCCGTCACAGCAACTGGTTCGACTTCGGTGGTTCAGACCCCGACGTGCACATCGCGCTACCTGAAGGATCGTCGATCGAGGTGGCCACGGCCTCGGGCGAGACCGAAGTCATTGGCAACCTGGCCAAGGCGTCCGTCACGACTGCGTCGGGCGGCGTGCGGGTCAACGACGAAGTTGGCTCCCTGGATATGAAGACCGCTTCGGGCGATGTACGGACCGGCACTGTTCGCGAAAGCCTCACGTGCCACAGCGCATCGGGGAACGTGCGCTGTGAAGGAGCAGGAGCGAAGACCAAGATCCGAACGGCTTCGGGCACCGTCAGAGTGACGGCGGAGGTTCCCTCGGAGATCTCGATTCAAACCGTCTCAGGGAATGTGAACGTTACCGTCGCGCGCGGACTCGAAGTGGACGTCGACGCGACCTCGATCTCGGGCCGCCTTTCGTCGACGATGCCTCTCGATTCGGCGGAGGGCGGCCCGAGCAGTGGCGACGTCGTCTCCATCAGTGCGAAGACGGTCTCGGGCAACGTCACGATCGACTCGTCCAACTAGCGCATCACTTAATGGGAGGTGTCCTCATGACCAGCATGCTCAGCCGGTTCGAGCTGGAAAGTGGAATGGGTCAGGTCGAAGTGACCGGACAGGCAGTCTTGAAGTTGGTCGAGAATCCGTGGCGCGTGGCCGTTGGAGAAGCAGGCGTCGTCAATGACAACGTGCGCCGAAAGCGCCGGAAGGCTCGACATGACAACCCACGCGTGCAGATCGTGGATGCCGACCACGTGCTCCACCGACAGGAAATGCTCATGGACCTCGGTGAGATCTATGCCCGGAGGCGCCGCTTCTAACAAGACACGTCCCGAGTTCTTCAAGAGTCCCCATGAAGTCCGCAACATCAATAGGACGACGAGCAGCGACGCAATCGAGTCAGCACGTCGATAGCCGGTGGTCACGATCAGGATGCCCGCCAGCAATGTCCCGATGAAGGCCCAGAGGTCGCTGAGCAGATGGCCCATGACGCCCGCGATATTGAGACTCGACTGGTTCGCGCGAGCGACGGCCAGTGATGCGATGACATTGACCGCGATGCCGAACGCGGCCACGACGATCATCGCCGAACCTCGAACGTGCTGAGGGTGGATCAAGCGAAGGATCGCTTCGATCGCGACGACGATGGAGATGACGAGCAGCGTGATGCCGTTCGTCGCGGCGGAGAGGATCTCCGCCCGCTTGAAACCAAATGTCCATTGCGCGGAGACCGGCTTCAGACCGAGTCGAATGACCCAGATGGAAAGGGCGAGTGCGCCAGCGTCGGTCAACATGTGACCGGCATCGGCCAGCAGTGTCAGTGAGTGCGTGAGAAAGCCAACAATGACTTCGCCGACCATGAACGCAACGATGATGGCGAGCGCCAATGCCAGCAGACGTTGATCCGAGGCGTGATCGACATCGTGGGAGTGTCCGGGTTCGTGGCGTCGCGCGGAGCGATTCGAGTTGTGCTCGTCGGCGTGGTCTTCGTGCATGGTGGTCCTGCCCAGATTGTCACATGTGGTGGTCGCACCGTCGCGAGACCAGTACTGCGACTCGACGAACGAAGAACTGACGGATGGTGGGCGCGTCTACGCGGTGGATCGTTGGTGGTGCGCCCGCGTCACGTTGAGCGCGCTGCCCATGGTGAACCATTCGATCTGCTCTTGTGTGCACGTATGAGAGCACGTGAACTCAGTGATGCTGCCATCGCGACGCGTGACCGAGCAACGCACGTCGCGCCCTGGGGCCAACGTCGCCAAACCGATCACGCCAATTCGATCGTCCTCTCGGATGAGGTCGTACGTCGTGGGATCGCAGAAGGTCAGTGCGAGCACACCCTGCTTCTTCAGATTGGTCTCGAAGATTCGTGCGAACGACCTGGCGATCGCCACCTTTCCGCCGCGAAAGCGCGGCTCCATCGCCGCGAGTTCCCTCGATGAACCTTCGCCAATATTCGCGTCTCCGATGAAGCACCATGTGACGTCCCTTTCGCAGAGGCGCCTGGCAATCTCGGGGAACGGTCGTACGGCGCCGTCGAGGGGATCTCGACCTTCACCAACGGCTCCGCTGAAGGCGTTGACCAGGCCAAGAAAGAGATTGTCCGATATGTGTTCGAGGTGTCCGCGGTAGGCCAACCACTTCCCGGCGGCAGAGATCTGGTCCGTCGTGCACTTTCCTCGGGCTTTCGCGAGCACCGGCATGTCGAGGAAGTCGTGGCCATCCCACGCCGGGAAGGGCGCGAGGAGTTGCAGTCTGTTCGACGTCGGATCGACGTGGATCGTCCGCAGTGGATCGGAACTCGTAACGGCGGGCGCGGATGTCGCGACGAACCCTCCCGAGGGGAGGACCGATCCCGCCGGCAAGTCCAAACGGACGTGACGACCATCGTTCGTTTCAATCGTGTCAACTGCCGGATCGAAGTCCAGTGAACCGGCCAGTGACAGAGCCACGACGATCTCAGGGGAGGCTAGAAATGACTTGGTCGTCGCGTTGCCGTCGTTGCGCCGGGCAAAGTTCCGGTTGAAGCTCGAGACGATGCTGTTGGGTTGCGACGGATCGATCAACTGGCGATCCCACTGTCCGATGCAGGGCCCGCAGGCATTGGCGAGGACGGTGGCACCAATGCCCCTGAGGTCCTCCAAGAATCCGTCACGCTCCACGGTCGCCCGGATCTGTTCGGAGCCCGGTGTGACGAGGAGTGGCACTTTGGCCGACAGTCCGAGCAACTTGGCGCGCCTCGCGACGGAGGCGGCGCGCGAGATGTCCTCGTAAGAGGAGTTCGTGCACGAGCCGACGAGCGCGGCGGAAAGAGTGACGGGGACATCGTGTTCGCGGGCCCACGCTCCGGCCCTGCCGACGAGGTGGCTGAGGTCGGGTGTGTCCGGGCCATTGATGAGCGGTCGCAATGCAGAAAGGTCGACTTCGATGACTGAAGCAAAGAATCGTGAGGGGTCGTGCTCGACCTCCCGATCAGCGCGAAGGTCCTTCGCGAGCTCGTCGCACCGATCGGCGAGCGCGCTGCGAAAGGTTGCTCGCAGGTACGCGGCGATGTTCTCGTCGTACGGGAAGATCGACGTGGTTGCACCGATCTCGGCGCCCATGTTGCAAATCGTCGCCTTGCCCGTCGCGCTGATTGTGGACGCGCCCGGACCGAAGTACTCGATGATCGCGCCCGTTCCTCCGCTGACGCCCAACAGATCGGCCACCTTCAAGATGACGTCTTTGGGCGATGCCCACCCCGAGAGTTCGCCGGTGAGATGAACACCAATGAGTGCGGGCCAACGCAGAGTGAAGGGGAGTCCGGTCATCACGTCAATGGCGTCGCCCCCTCCAACACCGACGCTCAGCATTGCGAGGCCTCCGGCATTCGGTGTGTGGCTGTCGGTACCGATCATCATTCCGCCGGGGAAGGCGTAGTTCTCGAGGACTACCTGATGGATGATGCCGGCGCCCGGTTCCCAGAAGCCCATGCCGTAGCGATCACACACTGATCGGAGAAAGTCGTAGATTTCGGCGTTCGAATCCTTCGCCGAGCGGAGGTCGATGACCGCATCCGTTCGTGCGGTGATGAGGTGATCGCAGTGAACTGTCGTGGGAACGACGACTTCGTCGAGCCCGGCCGTGATGAATTGGAGTGCCACGATCTGGGCCAAGGCATCCTGGAGGGCAACGCGGTCCGGTTGGAACTCCGCGTAGGTCTCACCGGGAATTGGCACGGCGCCGTTCCATCCCCGTAAATGGCTAACGAGCGCCTTTTCCGCCGTCGTCAGCGGGCGATCGAACGCCTCTCGACCCGCGGAAACGCGTTGTTGCAGGCCTTCGTAATGGCGCAGTGCAATTTCAGTGGGGGACCGCCGCTCTGGTCCCTCGGGCGATTCGGTGACGTTGATTTCGAACGCGGGCTCGCTCACGCGACTCCTCCTATGTGTCTTGATGTCAAGAGAAGTGTATCCATCTTTTCTCTTGATGTCAAGATATACTGAGTTGGTCGCCGTGATATGGGGGAGTATGGAAGACGAAGTCGAACGATTGGTGCGTGGCTGGCGGCGGGTCCTCCCCACGGTGGATGTCAGTCCCCTGGAAGTGCTCTCAAGGGTCTCCCGATTGGCTCGGTACCTGGATCGACAGAGGACCGTTATCTTCGCTCGACACGATCTTGAGATATGGAGCTTCGATGTCCTCTCGGCTCTTCGGCGAGCGGCATCCCCTCCCCATCTGTCACCGGGCCAACTGCTCGCCCAGAATCTGGTTACTTCAGGAACGATGACCAATCGCCTCGACCGGCTCGAAGAGCGGGGACTGCTTCGTCGCCGTCAGGATCCCCTGGACGCGAGGTCAGTGCGCGTTGGAATAACGCCAGCCGGTCGCCGATGTGTGGACAAGGCGTTGGCCGATTTGGTGAGTCGTGAACACGCTCTGCTGGCATCGTTGAACGCCGACGAGCGGTCGGTCCTTTCGGGTCTCCTTAATCGTGTCGTCGCTCCACTTGACGAGTGAGCGACGCGAAGAGGCGAGACCAATCACGAAGGTCGGTTCGACTAGCCCCAAACCTCTGCGGCAACCTCGACAAGGAGTTGCAGTTTGGCGACCTCTTGTTGGAACGTGAGGCTGTTGCCCTCCACGGTCGATGAGAATCCGCACTGCGGTGACAGGCAGAGCTGATCGAGGTCTACGAACTGACTCGCCTCATCGATGCGCCTCTTCAGGTCGTCCTTGGATTCAAGGGCGCCGCTCTTCGTCGTGATGAGACCGAGGACGACCATCTTGTTCTTGGGAACGAATCGAAGCGGTTCGAAGCCGCCCGACCGGTCGTCGTCGTACTCGAGAAAGAATCCGTCAACTTCGAGTTCACTGAACAGTGCTTCGGCGACGAAGTCATAGCCACCCTCGGCCGCCCAGTAGGACTGAAAATTGCCGCGGCACGAGTGCGTGGTGATCGTCATGCCTTCAGGACGCGACTTGAGGGCGTCGTTGATCTGCTTGATGTAGCGCAGGTGCTGGTGCTGCGCGTCATCGCCGCGGTCGTTGATCATTTGGCGTTGCGCTGGATCGTTGAGATAAGCGAGGGATGTGTCGTCGAGTTGGAGGTACGTGCAACCCAGTTCACCGAGGCGGCGAACCTCTTCAGCGTACGCAGCGCTGAGGTCGGTCCAAAACTCGTCGACGGCGGCGTACACCGAGGGATCAATGGCCGCGGCGCCGCCGCGGTAGTGGACCATGCTGGGCGAGGGAATCGTGAGTTTGGGTGTGGCAGTCGTGGTCACCGACTGCAAGTAGGTGAAGGCGTCGCCAAAGATTGTCTTGTCCAGTGTGACGGGGCCGCTGACCTTGAGCGCCGCTGAAGTAAACGATGTCGATCCCTCGGCGTTCTTGAAGGCCACCTGGAGCTGTTCGTCGGTCTTGGAGATGCCACCGAGTTGGTAGATGAAATCCATGTGCCACGAGGTCCGGCGAAACTCGCCGTCCGTGGCCGATTGCAGGCCGATGTCCTCTTGCAGCGCGACGACCTCCGCGATCGCCACGTCCTCCACTTCGCGTAGTTCATCGGCGTCGATATGCTGCTCGGCGAACGCCGCCCGGGCATTCATCAATGCAGGAGGTCGCAACAAGCTTCCGACATGGTCGGCGCGGAATGGTGGGCTGGTTCGTCTGGTCACGTGGACGACTGTATCCGTTGGACCGGCCGCGCTAAAGGGTGGGATTGATTTGGGCGGACGCGCGCTGCATCCGTGCGATTGGGAGGTCGCGCATTGCGTCGTGGGTGAGGATCCAGAACTGATCGTTGACAATAGCTTCGAGGACTCGTTGCGCCAGTTCCGCAGTGGTCATCGAATCGTTCTCAATGCTCGAACGTGCGAAGTCGGTCATCATCTTTGCGACCGGCGACGTCGCCACGGACTCCTCGTGCTCCATCAATCGCGTCTTCACCCAGCCGGGGCACAAGACACTGACTTCGACCGGTGATTCGAGCATCTTCAATTCGAGGTACAGGCCTTCACTCAGTCCGACGACCGCATGCTTGGTCGCGTTGTACGGCCCGGCCCCGGGCATCGCGAGCAGTCCGGCCATCGAGGCGGTATTGACAATATGGCCCTCACCCTGCGCCGTCATGATCGGCAGGAATGACCGGACGCCGTGCACGACGCCGTAGAGATTGACGCCCACGGTTCGGTGCCAGAGGTCCACCGAGTCGGTCCAGGCGTCGCCCATTCCGGTGATGCCGGCGTTATTGCACAGCACGTGGGCCGCACCAAATCGCTCCAGCGTGAACGCCGCGAGGGCGGCGACGGCCGATTCCGAGGATGTGTCACAGACCATTGTGGCGACGTCCGCGCCGTCGGCGGTGAACGTGGCCCCGACCTCAGCGAGGCGGATCTCGTCGATGTCGGCGAGCACGACCTTCATGCCCTCGGCGATGAACATCTCACTCAGCGCCAAGCCAATCCCACTCGCGGCGCCCGTGACGACCGCGACTTTGCCTTCCAGATTCTTCATGTGGTCATCGTACGAGACGGCGTCAGTCGTCGTTGGTCCGTCGGAGATTCTCGATTGACATTTCCTCGAGGACCTCGGGATCAGCAATCATCTCGATCTTGGTGATCAAACCTTCAGTCACGGAGAAATCAAAGGCGACCTTGGTCGTGCCTCCTTGGGACCAAACAAGACCCGCGACTCCGTCGATGAGCGCACTTCGAGCGGCCCGAGCGCGACCCGCGAATACCGCCGCGACATCGTGTGGCCCGTGCTGGGCTCGTGGTCCTCCCATGGCGATGGCCACCGCGTCGGCGACGAGTTCGACGTCGGGGCTGAGAAGCGAGAGCAACCTTTGCACGTCACCTCCTTTCGCCGCAACGAGGAACGCGTCAACGACCGCGCGCTGGCGCGAAGGGTCGGCCCGAGGACTATCGGCCATGCGAACACGCCGACGCGCCCTACTCGCCAGTTGCCGGCAGGCGTCCGACGACTTGGAGAGAATTGAGGCAATCTCGTCGAACGAGACCAAGAACATGTCGTGAAGGACGAAGCAGATCCGCTCGGCGGGGGAGAGTTGCTCAAGGACGATGAGGAGGGCCACTCCCAAGGAGTCGGCGAGGACGGCCTGTTCCTCGGGCGACACCGAGGTGCGCGATTGCTCGTCCATCGACTCGGTCGGATCGTTCAAAGGCGCACCGGCGCGTGTGCGCGAACGCAGGACGTTCAAACAGATTCGAGAGACGACGGTGGTCAACCAGCCACCGAGATTGTCGATTGCTTCGTGGTCACTCGCCGAAAGGCGCAACCATGCTTCTTGCACGGCGTCATCGGCATCGGCCACATTGCCGAGGATTCGATAGGCCACCGCTCGTAGGTGAGGTCGGTTCGCTTCAAAGCCTTGCGTCAGTGCGCTCGTCTGATCCACTTGTCACACTTCCTCGATCTGGCGGGTCATATAGATTGACCCACCAACGTTGGTCGATGTGACATAAGGAGAACTCGTGAGCGTCCACTGCAACACTGTGCTGTACCCCGTGAAGGATGTCGATCAGGCCAAGGCGCTGTTCGCCGCTCTGTTTGGAGCGGCGCCGCACGTCGATTCGCCGTATTACGTTGGCTTCTCGATCGATGGCAAGGAGATTGGGCTCATTCCCAATGGACACGATCAGGGAATGTCAGGCCCCGAACCGTATTACGACGTCGAGGATATTGCGGCCACTCTGGTCGCCCTCGAAGCCCTCGGCGCTGTCGTTCTCCAGCAGCCCACGGACGTCGCGGCGGGACTGTTGGTCGCGAAAGTCAAGGACATCGACGGCAACCTCATCGGTTTGAAGCAACTGCCGGCTACTTCGTAGCAACGACGCAAAGCACTCGAGTGTGAATTCACCTCCAACGACGTCCGAAGAAAACCTCGGGCGTCCTTGGAGGTGCGGGGATTCGAACCCCGGTCCAAAGGCTTCTTAGTGAACATTCTCCGAGCGCAGCTGACAGAAGATTGTCGGGACGGTCACTACTGCCAGCAACGATGGCCATCCGTAGTTAGCTGAATTGTCCCGGCGGAACCACTAACGAGTTCTGTCGGTAAGCCCTACTTCATGACACCCGATATCTCAACCGCAGGGCTGGGTCAAGGCGGATGTTGCTACCTAAGCAGCAAGCGCAAGCGAAGGCTTGGCGTTTATTTATTGTTTCCGGCTCTTTAACGTGGTTCCGGAGACCACGGCTCGCTTCTTTCACCTCGACGACCCCTGTCGAAACCATTCACCCCCTCGTAACTCCACAGTCGCATTGACTGCGTAACGAGCCTACCGCTCGGTGTGACGGTTCAGTCTGGCAGGCGATTGGTTGAGACTCGGGCCTACCGCGAGAACCGATGCATCAAAAGTCGTACTTCTCGACGTGTCGTACGGCGCGGGCGATGTCGCGCTCGGCGTCACGTTTGGCGATTGCCTGACGTCGGTCCTGTGACTTCTTACCCTTGGCGAGGGCCAGCTCGACCTTGGCCTTGCCGCCGGTGAAGTACAGCTTGAGCGGGACCATGGTGTAAGGCTCCGTGCGCGTTTCGTGGAGCCACTGATCGAGCTCGTGACGGCGCGCCAGGAGCTTTCGTCGGCGGTCCGGGTCGTGACTGCCGAAGCCGACGGCGTAGAGCCACGGCGGCACGTGCATCTGATAGAGCCACAGTTCGTTGTCGTCGAAACGGGCGTAACTCTCCGCGATCTGCGCCTTGCCCTCGCGCAGCGACTTCACCTCCGAGCCCGTCAGCATGATGCCGCACTCGAGGGTTTCGATGATCTCGTAGTCGTAGCGGGCACGACGATTCGTGGCGACCGTGCGGTCACCACCGGAAGCGTCGACCCTCTTCTGCGCGCGCTTCTCTTGAATCTGCTTGGCTCGAGCCATCGTTCAAGCGTAGTTACGCGTCCCGGGGCGTCGCGACGCTCGGTAGGGTGAGCGGGTGCTGAGGCTACGACCAGAACATCGCGACGCGATGATCGCCACGTGCGTGCGGGCGCTGCCCGACGAAGGGTGCGGGCTCCTGCTGGGCACACCTGATGGCGCCGTAACCGAGGTGATCGCCAGCGAGAACGTCGCGCACTCGGCCAAGGTCTACGAGATCGACAGTCGGGTGATGCTGCGCGCGTACCGCGAGAGTGAAGCCAAGGGCACGGTCGTACTGGGGGTGTTCCACAGCCACACCCACTCTGAGGCCTACCCCAGCCCGACCGACGTGGCGCAGGCCCCTGATCCGCAGTGGCACTACGTGTTGGTCTCGCTCCGTGACGTACCGAGCGTGGTGCGAAGTTACCGGATCGTCGAAGGAACGATCAGCGAAGAGGAACTGTCCCATTAACCTCGAATCGTCCGCACGACTGAGTGCGCGTACTTCGAGGGAGATGTCGTGAACACCACTGTTCCCACCGTTCTTGTGGCGGTGCACTACCCAGCGGTCTTCAACGTCGTGTTGCTCTTCGTGCGACTCTTTCTTGGCGGGATGATCTTCGCCCACGGCTATCGAAAGTTCTTCGGCGGTGGACGCATTCAGGGGACGGCGGGTTGGTTCCACAGCCTCGGGCTTCGCCCGGGGATCGTGCACGCCTACGCCGCAGCCTCCACCGAGACCGGGGTGGGCGTACTGCTGATCCTCGGCTTCTTCACGCCCATCGCCGCGGGCGGTCTCATTGCACTGATGACGGTCGCCATCGCCACGGTGCACCGCAAGAACGGCTTCTTCATCTTCAACAAAGGCGAGGGCGTCGAATACACGCTCGGCATCGCCGTGATGGCGTTAGTCCCGGCGACGTTCGGTGCGGGCCGCTACTCCCTGGACAACTTGTGGCACCCCCTGCACTGGTCACCGATGACGGATTTCTGGGTCGCTGTCGTTCTCGGTCTCGGGGGAGCCGCGGCGCAACTCGCCCTGTTCTATCGCCCGCCCAAAGAGGCCTGACCGTCACATCGGGCCGTCGGGCTAGTAATGTCGACTTGGTTAGTCAGGAATCAACCGATCCGAAGGCGAGAAGAGTCATGACGGCACTAGTTCGAATCCCCACTGTGCTTCGCCCCGCCATGGGTGGCGACACCTCCGTCGTCGTCGAAGGCGACACCGTGGGCGAAGTCCTCGACCACTTGACGGCGTCGCACCCCAACGTGAAGGGTCAACTGCTCAACGACGACGGAACGCTGCACCGGTTCTTGAACGTCTACGTCAACGACGATGACGTTCGATACCTCGGCGGCATCAACGCACCCATCACCAACGGCGACGAGATCACGTTGCTGCCCGCCGTTGCCGGCGGCACCTTGTAGTGACCCGCTACTCGTCGGTGCTCGACCTCATCGGCGACACCCCGATCGTCGACGTCAGCGCGCTCTCGCCCAAGTCCAACGTCACAATCCTCGCCAAACTGGAAGGTCGCAATCCGGCCGGTTCGGTAAAGGACCGAGTGGCCCTTTCATTGGTTGACGCCGCCGAACGCGATGGTGTGCTCATCGCCGGCAAGCCCGATCAAATCCTCATCGAACCCTCTTCGGGCAACACCGGTATCGCCCTCGCGATGGTCTGTCGACTGCGCGGCTACCACTTGAAGGTCGTGCTACCGACCAATGTCTCACCGGAACGGCGCCAACTGCTCATCGCGTGGGGCGCGGAGATCATCGACTCGCCCGGTAGTGAGGGATCGAACGGTGCGGTGCGACTGGCCCAATCACTGAGCGCCGAGAACCCTGAGTGGGTCTTCCTCTACCAGTACGCCAATCCCGCTAATCCCGAGGCGCACTACCGAACGACCGGGCCCGAGATCCTCGCCGACGTGCCCGAGATCACGCACTTCGTGGCCGGACTTGGTACGTCAGGCACCCTGATGGGAGTGGGGCGATACTTGAAGGAACATCGACCTGGCGTGCAGATTTGGGCGGTGGAACCGCCGAGCGGCGAGATGGTCGACGGACTGCGCAATCTCGACGACGGCTACATCCCTCCGATCTTCACCGACAATCACGGGGAGGACCTGCTCGACCGCAAGGTCGTGGTGCGGCCACGCGAGTCCATCGAATGGACCCGACGTTTCACCGAGGTCGGACTCTTCGTGGGGCTCTCGTCGGGCGCCATCATGGCGGGGGCCGTGAAGTGCGCCAACTTGATCCCTGATGACGAGACGGCGACGATCGTGACGATTGTGTGTGACGACGGCTGGAAGTATCTGTCGACCGGCGCCTGGAGCGACGACATCGATGACGTCGTCGAGCGGGCCAAGAAGATCATTTACTTCTAAAAACGTGGTCGGTGCAAACTCCGATACGGTGGTTCCGCACCGTTCGACACGAGGAGTCACATGTCACCGCTTCGGGCCGATGGCCGCCAACCCAACGAGGCGCGACCTCTTTCCTTCGTACGGGACTTCACCAAGATGGCGGCCGGCTCGGTCCTGGTGAGTTTCGGCGACACCGTCGTGCTGTGCACGGCGTCCGTCGAAGAGGACGTGCCACGTTGGCTGCGCGGCTCGGGCAAGGGCTGGGTGACCGCCGAATACTCCATGCTGCCCGGCTCGACGCCGGACCGGGCCAGTCGTGAAGCCGCCCGAGGCAAACAGTCCGGCCGCACCCAGGAGATCCAGCGCCTCATCGGGCGCTCGCTTCGCACCGTGACGAGACTCGAACTCCTCCCCGACGTGCAGATCACCGTCGACTGCGACGTCCTCCAGGCCGACGGCGGGACCCGTACGGCGTCGATCTGCGGAGGGTACGTGGCGCTGCACGACGCCATCACTCGACTCGTGCAAAAGGGAACGCTCAAGGAGCACGCCTTGAGCGACCTGGTGGCCGCCATCTCGGTGGGCATCGTCGACGGTGTACCCATGCTCGACCTGCCCTACGAAGAGGACTCGCGGGCCGAAACCGACATGAACGTCGTGATGACCGGCGCCGGTCGATTCGTTGAGGTCCAGGGGACGGCCGAGCAGGAGGCGTTCTCTCGCGAGGAGCTCGACCAGCTCCTCGACCTCGCCGGCGATGGCATTACGGCGATTCACGCGGCGCAGCGCCTCGTGCTCGCCACGGACGCGCCACCACGCCCTTGATGAGCGAATTCGTCCTCGCCACGGCGAACCCCCACAAGACCGAAGAGATTCGCGCCGTCCTTGAACCGCTGGGCTTCACGTTGTTGGCCCGTCCGATCGGTGTTCCCGACGTCGATGAGACGGGGGAGACGCTCGAGGAGAACGCGCTTCTCAAGGCCAAGGCGTTGGTCGACGCGACGGGGACACCGGCGATCGCGGACGATACGGGACTCTTCGTCGACGCACTGCAAGGTCGCCCCGGCGTCCACAGCGCTCGTTACGCCGGCGAGGGGGCGACCTACGAACAGAACGTCACGAAACTTCTTGGGGCCCTCATCGGCGTCGAGGCGCCGGCACGCACGGCGAGGTTTCGAACCGTGATCGCCATTGCCTACCCCGACGCGACGGACGTCTGCGTCGAAGGCGTGCTCGAGGGCACGATTGCGCTCACTCGCGCCGGTGATCAGGGCTTTGGATACGACCCGGTGTTCGTGCCTGACGTGACGGGCGGACGGACCCTCGCCGAATTGAGCGCGGGCGAGAAGAATGCATTGTCGCACCGTGCGTTGGCGCTTCGCGCACTCTCGAAAAAACTCGCCGAATGAGAATGCAGTTCACCTGACGTTCACCTTTAGGGTGGATACGTGAATGACCAAGGGCTCCCCATGTTTCCTTTGGGCATGGTCATCTTCCCGCATCAGATCGTCGGACTGTGCATCTTCGAGCCGCGCTATCACGCAATGTTGAGCGACGTAGAAGTCAGTCAGCGCTTTGGCACCTGTCTCATCGCCCGCGGTTCTGACGTCGGAGGCCGCGACGAGCGAACGTCGGTCGGCACGCTGATGCACATCTTGGGAGCGCAGTCGTTGCCCAATGGCCAGACACTCTTGATGGCCGAGGGGGTCGAGTGTTTCGAGATCCAATCGTGGCTCGAGGACGCGCCCTATCCGCGGGCGGTCGTGAAGGATCGATGCTGCGACGAGGAGGACGTGACCACGGCGCTACTCAAGTCGACCGAATCGGCCGTTCGGGCCATCCGGGCCCTTCAGAGTGAGCTCTTCGCCGACGAATCCCTTCAATCCAACTGCGACATGGATAGCAATCCGTGGGTTCGCAGCTGGCAGTTGTGTTCCATGACACCGATGTCGACGCTCGACCAGTTCAAAGTGCTCAGCCTGAGTGACCCCAATGACCGACTTCGTCTGGTGGCGGAGATCTGCTGCGAGCGCTACGGCGATTACCAGCGGATGGTGGCGATCGACGCCACGGCGAATCCGTTCAGCTAACGAAGTTCGAGCAGGTCGACCACGAATATGAGAGTCTCGCCGGGCGCAATGACGCCACCGGCGCCACGATCGCCGTAACCGAGGTGCGCGGGAATGACGAGGCGACGTCGACCCCCGACCTTCATGCCGACGACACCACGGTCCCATCCCTGGATGACGTAGCCCTCGCCTAACGAGAAGACGAACGGTTCGCCGCGATTCCACGAGGCGTCGAACTCCTCGCCACTCGAGACGCCGACACCCACGTAGTGCACGACGGCGCTCTGTCCGGTCTTGGCCTCTTCGCCCGTGCCCACGACGAGATCCTCAATGAGGAGGTCGTCGGGCGCGGGGCCGAGGTGTGGATCTACGAGTGGCTTTTCAGACATGAAACGAGATTAGCGGCGACGCTCGCGTCCACCACTCACGACGCGCACGTTGCGCGCTTCGCGTCCCTTGGGGCCGTTCGCCTCTTCGAAGGTGATCTTCTGGCCTTGCGCGAGTGACTTGAAGCCGTCGCCCACGATGTTCGAGAAGTGAATGAAGAGGTCGTCGCCCTTGTCGTCGCTCGCGAAGCCGAAGCCCTTCGAGTCGTTGAAGAAGCTCACGATCGCTTCACTGCCACGGGCCGACGATGCACCCTTGGTGAAGTGGGTGTCACGCGCACCCGATCGCTCGGGACGAGGAGCGCGGTCCGTGAAGACCCGCTCGTTGCGTGGGGAACGCTCGACGCCGGCGCCGTTGGCGCCGGGACGTGGTGCCCGATCGCTTCGATCGGGACGCTCGGTGAAGGTGCGCGGTGCACGATCGCTGCGCTCGGTGAAGGTGCGCGGTGCGCGATCGCTGCGGTCGGGACGATCGGCGAACGTGCGCGGGGTTCGCGGTCCGCGTTCGGATGACGGCCGCTCGCCACGAGGGGCACGGTCGCTGAAGGAACGCTCGCGGGGAGCGCGCTCGAAGCCACGCGGCCCACGGTCGTGGTCGCGAGGCGTCGAACGCTCGGAACGACCCTTGCCACCGCGGTCGTCGAGGCGCTCGGCGGCGACGGTGTCGTCGACGGCACCGAGGCGAATCGGTTGCGCGTCCTCACGCGTCTCGATGGATGCGTTAATGCCGAGTGCCTTCTGCAGTCGACGGACCTGACCAATAACGTCCTCACCCACGAGGGAGATGACGGCGCCGGTGGCACCGGCGCGGCCGGTACGACCGGAGCGGTGCAGGTAGTCGGTGGCCTGCGCTGGCGGATCGTAGTGAATCACGACCGGCAGCAGTTCGATGTGGATGCCGCGCGCCGCGACATCGGTCGCCACGAGCACCTGGATCTGGCCGTTCTTGACGCTGCGCAGCGCGCGTTCGCGCTGCGCCTGGGTCCGGTCACCGTGCAGCGGTACCGCGGAGATGCCTCGCTCTTCGAGTTGACGCGCCAGGCGGTCGGCACCGTGCTTGGTGCGGGTGAAGACCAGTGCGCGTTCGTACTCGTCGACGATGTCGGCGGTGAACTGAGGGCGCTGGTCGCGAGGGACCTTCCAGAAGTAGTGGTCCACGTCACTGGGCGCTTCGTCGCCCACGACGTCGTGGACGGCAGCGTCGTGCGTGAACTCCTTGACGAGTGACTTGACGTCAGGACCCATCGTGGCCGAGAACAGCATGACGTGGCGATCGCGACTGGTCGCGCCAATGATTCGGCGCACGCAGGGGAGAAAGCCCATGTCGGCCATGCGGTCGGCTTCGTCGACGACGACGGTGGTGACTGACGAGAGGTCGAGCGCGCCCTGTTCGAGCATGTCCTCGAGACGACCGGGGCAGGCGACGACGACGTCAACGCCAAAGTTGAGGGCCTTGCGAGCGACGTTGTACGACGTGCCGCCGTAGATGCAGATGACGCGTCGACCACGGTCGTCGGTCAGCTGGGCGAACTCTTTTTGGACTTGGGCGGCCAACTCGCGCGTGGGCACGAGAACGAGGGCCACCGGCTTGCGGGGACGGGCCTTCGTGAGGCGCGCCATGAGCGGGAGGCCGAAGGCGAGCGTCTTGCCCGAACCGGTGACGGCCTTTCCAACCACGTCGCGACCGGCGAGGGCGTCGGGAATGGCGGCCTCTTGGATCGGGAACGCTTCGGTAATACCGCGTTGTTTGAGGTGCTCGACCAGATTGGCGGGCACGCCGAGCGCGGCGAAGGACACAGACATATAACTCCTACAAGTTGAGATGAGCCCAACTCGAGGTTTTACAGTCGAATCGGTCTCCACCGCGAGATGCGGCGAAACAGCCAACCCATGCTAGCAGACGATCTCTATAGCGAACCGTCACGTATCGAAAAGCAAGTGCGGGCGGAGGGACTCGAACCCACACTCCGAAGAACTGGTACCTAAAACCAGCGCGTCTGCCAATTCCGCCACGCCCGCAAGAGTGATCATTCTACGTCGTCCATCGAGGCATTCAATGAGCAGGCCATTAGAGTTGGTCGCATGAATACCTTAAATAGGACCGATGGATTCGGCTCGAACGACCTCAATCAGCGACTCCTGCGCGAGCGCATTGTTTTTCTTGGTTCCGAAGTGAACGACGAATCAGCCAATCGCATCTGCGCCGAACTCCTGCTCCTCGACGCCGAGGACAATTCGCGTGACATCAGCCTCTATATCAACTCACCTGGTGGATCGGTGACCGACGGACTCGCGATCTACGACACGATGCAGTACGTCACCGCGGACGTGCGCACGATCTGTGTTGGCATGGCAGCGTCGATGGGCCAGTTCCTGCTCTGCTCGGGCACGCCGGGGAAGCGTTTCTCGCTGCCCAGCAGTCGTATCTTGATGCACCAACCGCTGATGGGTGGCATGCAGGGTCAGGCGTCGGACATCGCGATCCAGGCCGAACAGATTGTGTTCATGAAGCGCCAGTTGGCCGAGCGCATCGCCTTTCATACCGGAAAGCCGGTCGAGCAGATCGTGGCGGACTCGGACCGCAATCGCTGGTTCACCGCACAAGAGGCGTTGGAGTACGGATTCATCGACGCCGTAATCGAGCATTCGGCGCTTCATAAAGGCGCCTAGTGAGCGACGGCTCGTCGGCGCGAGTCGAACGACGTTCCCTCGAGGACGACGCCTTTCGCATCGTGAGCGCCCGTGACAGTCTCGTCACGCGCCTTCGCAACCTTTGGAACCGACGCGAGCTCCTTTCGAGCCTGATCCGCTCCGACATCCGCATCAAGTACAAGAACTCCGCGCTCGGCATCGTGTGGTCGATGTTGACGCCGACGTTGTTCTTGGCGATCTACTGGCTGGTCTTCGCCAAGTTCCTCAAGAACGGTATCCCGAACTTCGTCGTCTACCTCTTCGCGGGCATGGTCGTGTGGAACATGTTCAATACCTCGCTCAGCACGGCGACCGGCGTCATCGTGGTTCGCTCGGGACTGGTGAAGAAGGTCTCATTTCCTCGCGAGATCCTCGCGCTCGCCAACGTGGGCGCCGCGACGTTCTACTTCTTCATCCAGGTCTGCGTCTTCGGGCTCTACCTGTTGGTCGTGGGCCATTCGCCCGACTACGCGTACTTCTGGCTGTTACCGCTGGCCTTCCTGGCGTTGTATTTTTTCACGGCCGCGCTCGCCATCGTCATGTCGGCGGTCACTGTCTACATGCGCGACATGGAGCACTTCATACTCATCATCCTGCAGTTGTGGTTCTTCATGTCGCCCATCGTCTACTCCTACGAGCACTCCATCGCGCCCCAACTGCACGCCCACGGACTGGCGTGGCTCTACTTCTTGAATCCCATCACGCTCATCATGCTCACGTTCCAGCGGACCTTTTACGTGTCGACGGTGGTGCACTCGACGGTGCCGACGGTCGTGGGCGGTCACGTCTTCCCCCTTATCAACGTGCTGCCCGCGTGGCCGATGTCCACCTACTTCTATCTCGATATCGCGCTGCTCGGCATCATGATCGTCGTCTTCTTGATTGCTGAGGTGCTCTTCGGCCGACTCCAGGGCAACTTCGAGTCGGAGTTGTAATGTCCACCGTCATCAAAGTCGAGGGCATCGCCAAGACGTTCAAGATCCATCACGAGCGCCACCAGTCGTTGAAGGAGCGTCTGCTCCATCCACGCTCGGGGTCGACGGAAGTCTTCGACGCATTGGCCGACATCAACTTCAGCGTCGACACCAATGAAACCGTTGGACTCGTTGGGCACAACGGGTCGGGGAAGTCGACGTTGCTCAAATGCATCTGCGGCGTCCTGCAGCCAACGTCGGGCCAGATCCGCATCCGCGGGAGCCTCGCCGCCTTGTTGGAGCTCGGTGCCGGATTCCAGCCCGAACTCTCCGGACGCGACAACGTCTACCTGTACGGCTCGATGCTCGGATTCTCCAAGAAGATGGTCGACGGCATCTTCGACAGCGTCGTGGACTTCAGCGAGATCGAGCAGTTCATCGACACCCAGGTGAAGTTCTATTCGAGCGGGATGTACGTGCGGCTGGCCTTCGCCGTGGCGGTCAACGTCGACCCCGACATATTGGTCGTCGACGAAGTGCTCGCCGTGGGCGACGAGCGTTTCCAGGCCAAATGCATCGACCGCATCCGCACCTTCCAGGACGAAGGTCGTTCAATCCTCTTCGTCACGCACAACGCCGACCAGGTTCGCGCGATCTGTGACCGCGCGATCGTGCTCGACGGCGGTCACATGATCGCCGACGGACCGACGCACGAGTCGCTGCGTATCTTCCGCGAGCACTTGATGGGCAGCGCCCAGGAGCACGACCGCAGTGGTCTGCTCGCGTCGATATCGATCGATTCGCTGACGACGCCGTCGGGGGCGTTCCACGTTCGAAGTGGTGCCGGTATGCATTTCGACGTGAACATCACGTCACAGAGCGCCTACAGCGGCAACTTCGTCCTGGAGATATTCACTCGCAAGGGACTCCTCGTCAGTCGAAGCGACGCCAAGGGCTCGCCGGTCAACCTGACGCCGGGACAAAACGTCGTGGGCGTGGACCTCCCACAGATCCCGCTCCTCGACGGAATCTACGACGTCAACGTGGGCATCGTCGATCCGCGGGGCAACACCGTCATCGCGTGGCGCGAACAGGCGGCGTCGATTCAAGTGACCTACGACGGCCGCGAGGGCGGACTCGTCGAACTGGGCGCCTCTATCCGCCAACAGTGAGCGACTAACGCTCCTCGTCGGCCTTCAGTCGCGGATAGCGTCGCAACGATCCGAGCCAGCCCAGCTTGCCGACGTTGAACGGGTACGTCGCGCCACTGAGCATTCGTCGGTCGCCCCGTGAGTTTCCATAGGCGTAGATCTCGGGGGGCGTGGCGTAGTCGCGCTGGGCGATCCATTCGTTGAGCCGGCGCATCTTCTCGGTGCCTCGACAGTTCTTTCCGAGGTAGCCGCCCGTGAGTCGACCGCGCGGGTCGACGGCCAGTCGCGTGCCGAGCCCGCCGGTGGCGTGCAACGCTTCGCTCAGGACGTCGACGTAGATCTGCGGTGACGCGGAGACCAGGACCACGTCGTGACCCTGGTCGAGGTGCCACGCCAAGCGGGCCAGCAACGGGGCCCTTCGCTTGTGCTCGAGATGGTCGAGCGCGAACCCTCGCGAGGCGGCGGCCACGTCATCGAGGTCGGTGCCGGCGAGCAACTTCTTGAAGAGCCGTTCCTTGGCGCTGTCAGCCCAACGACTCGAACGGATGGCACCAATCGTGAGGGGAAACAGGAGGGTGAATGCCGCTCGGCGCGCACGGGCCTTGCCGGCGATGGTGGCCAACCAGTGAAAGACGCTGCCGCCATCGGTCAACGTCCCGTCGACGTCGAAGGCCGCCACGATAGGTGTCGGGGGAACGCTCATCGCTCCAGTCTCACAGCCCTCGCGCACGGGCGGTTCCAATTACCTACAAACCCGAGAGATTTTGACAACAATTGTCCGTCAACCACTAGGGTTGGCCTGTTCAGTCAAGGGACTGGCAACTTGCAGGCAAGGAGAATGACATGGCGATTCGACTCGGCGACGAGGCTCCAGACTTCACGGCGGAGACCACCGAAGGTCCAATCAGCTTTCACGAATGGCTCGGCGACGGTTGGGGCATCCTCTTTTCGCACCCGAAGGACTTCACGCCAGTGTGCACGACGGAGTTGGGCGCCTTCGCCGCACGCAAGGCCGATTTCGACAAGCGCAACACGAAGTTAATCGCCGCCCCAAAACCCCAAAACCCCAAAACCCCAAAACCCCTTTATTCATATTTAATAATCATTTTAACATTTATATATATGAAGATTATAATCAGTTATTTAAAATAAGTAATAATATGGCAGAAATTAAGAAAGACAATACGGAAGTCAAACCTGAAGAAAATAAAAAAATAGAAGAAAAAAATTTTGATTCCAATAAGGAAGGAGAGCAAAATAAAAAACCTGCTATCGAGGTTAAAAATGAAAGTCAAGAAGCAGGAAAAGGAAAACCAGAAGATATTGAAAAACTAAAGAAAGAGGAAACTAAGAAAAAAGGAAGGGAAAGAAGAAGCAAAACCAAAGGAATCAAAGAGTGAAGAGCCAAAACCAAGCAACAATCCTGAGCCAAGCAAAGAAAATATAAAAATAGAAAACCCAGCCGTAAGCAATAAAGATGAGCCAGGAAAAGTTCAAAAGGATGAGAGAAGCAAAGACTTGAAAGACGAAAAATAAAGAGCAAAAAGAGCCACAAACTGAAAAAAAAGTAGATCATCAAAAAGAAGAGAAAATAAATATTCAAGAAGAAAAAACACACGCAAAAGAGAAAGTTGAGAATAGTCAAACCTCTGCAAAAGAAAAAAAGGAAGAGCAAAATATAGGTCTATCAACGATAAAAAAGGAAGAAACAGATATAAATAAAAAGGAAGCCACTGAGCCAATAGAAAAATATGAAAAAAACATTCAAAAAATTAGAGATGTATCAGAAAAGCATTTTGCAAAAGACAAAGAAGAAATTAAAATTGAAGACCTCCCTATTTTGCTAAAAGAAGTAGGAAATTTGTGTGAATTTGAAATGGGGCCATTAGCCAAATATATAAATGAAAAAATTACAAAAGATGTTAAAGCTATTCCATTAGAATCATTTCTGATTTACACAGAAGAATGGATGGAATCACAAAAGAAAAATAAAATACTAAAACCATATATATCACTATTTCGAAATGAATTTGAAAAAGCTGCCGAGATAAGGTATTTATATATAAATGTAAGATAATAAAATAGAAACGTTTTTTCTGCTTTTTCTGAAGGAACACAAGATTTACATTTTACAAAATTAAGGGAATTTCTTGAAAAATCATTTGAAATTGCAGAATTAGTTTTAGAATCTCAAGCAAAAGAAGAGTCTCAAGATAAAATTCTCGAGGCAATTGAAACTTATGTAAAAGAAAATTCCAAGGCTCCAAGTGTGGGCAATTTCGAAAAGCTTGTTAACTTAATAGACGACTTTTTGGAAAAGCATAAGAATATTTCATGTAAGAAAAAGGCACCTAAAATTTTGCCACCGGAAGTTAACAAATTACTCGAAAAACAATTAAAAGAATCTATAAGCCAGTATGAAGAATTGATAAAATATCAAAAAGATCAAGGAAAAGACATAACTAATACAATAAAGCTAATTGAAATGCTTAAAAAGCATTTACAGGAACTTGAAACAGGGCAGACTGAAAAAACTGGAAAAGATCATGACGAAAAATCAAAAGAACTCCAGCAACCTGATGAAGATAAAAATCTAGAAGGATTAAGAGAAATATTTGCATTTTATTGCAAACAACAAATAATGATTGGACCAAAACCTACATTTGAGCAACTACACAAAACAAGAAATAATATGAATATGGGAGAGTTTTTGAGTTTTTGTAAGGATTTTAAAGTACCTCTTTTACCTATTAAACTAAAAGAAATTTTCAAGAAAACTGCTATTTTAAGCAAGGATTTAGACTGGGATAACTTTTTGATAATTTTGCAGAAAACAGCTAATTTAATAGTGGAAGAGAAAATTGAAGAAATAACTAAGAAAATTAAGCAAATTGAAGAAGAAAAAAATAAAGATGAAAATAACCAGCAAGTTAAGGATATTCCCAATCTTCAACAAGAAATTTCTGTGCTGGCTAAAAAACCTGATGAAGAAAAATTAGCAGATTTATACAAGCTAATAGAATGCGATAATGTAATGAAATTCAAAAGAAAAATGGCAGGAATGTCCCTTCCTTTCAACACACGAGATAAGAAATATAGAATACCATTAAATGAAGGAAGCCGTCAATACAAGTTTGTGGCTAATAAAACACCAGCAGAAATTAAACAAGAAGTCAGGTCACTTCAAAAGAAAAGAATTGAAGAAAAAGAGGAAACAAATTGAAGCCGAAGAAAAATACGAAAAAAATCGACGAATACTAACAAAAATCCACCGACAACAAATGAAAGAAAGATTTGGGGAAGCGAGTGAGCCAATAGAAAAACAAAATATTGGCCCTGTTTCACATAGTCCATCAAAAACGGTGGCTCGAATTGAGGGAGGAAAGATAACTTGGCAGTTACTAAAAAAATTAACTTATAAAGATATTAATGATGCATCAAATGGAGAAGAGACAAAATTATCTGAGCTAATTAATGATGGAGACGCAGAAGATAATGATTTCTTTAAAGATTTGGAAAAAGGATATCCTCAATCTCAAAACTATGCAACAGAACAGAAAAAATATAAACCAGATGGAAGTAAGTTTTCGTGTTTGTAAGTTTCAAATAGGCAAATTTAATATAATTAACTACAATGCACAGAATGACAAAAATGTAGTGGATCCACTAAGCAGAATTGGGAAGTAATCATAATATTTAATATTACTAATAGAGGCAACCAGGAAAGAAATCAATTTGATCAGGATTATACCGAAGAAGAAGCTAGTGGAATTAATCGCTATTACATAAAACCTCCAATCCCTAGAAAAGAGGTGTTAGGTTTACTCAAAGAAAGAAAACAATTAGCAGGGAAAAGTGCAAAAGAACTTGGAAAAATAAGCGATAGTAGCAGTCATGGAGAAAAATATAACAATATAAGTAGAAGCATAATTGGAAGAGCCCAGCAGATAGAAAATGATGAAAAAAAACGTGAAGAGCAAGTAAGATAAAATAGATAAGATATAAATAGAATAATAGCAAATTGTTGCATCTACACGACAAAAATATAGAAAAGGGAATGAAAGCAGCAATGAAAAAATAAATTATAAATATGTCATTTGAACTTGGATATCAATAATAAATAGAAATAATTATGAATAATGATGGATTTTGGGGTTTTGGGGTTTTGGGGAACGGGTGACTGGTCCGCCGGCGCGTGATGAATCCAAATCCACCGGGCCTGCGTGCGATCGGCATCCGGACCAGCAACTTTTCCACCTCCGCGCGCGACACCGGGCCATCCCCACCAGGGGCAAATGGTGAACACAATGCCCGGAATTTCCACCCGGTCGCCATCCACGAACATCTGCCCGGACTTAAGCTCCGGTATCCAATGGCAAACCGCCTCGCCGGTGTCCGCGTGGTCGGTGCAATCGCGGGTCGCCGGAACTCACCAGCACACGGGTTTTTTCCCGCAGCCGGCACAGGTATTTTTCCACCACAATAATCTGCACCTCCAGCGCCAGGGAGGAGCTGAGATCGAGCAGGTTCCGCCACCAATGATCACGGCGTCGAAGCTGCCGGCGTTGGCCGCGAGCCAGTCGAATTGCTTCAGCGAATAATGGAGATCGGCGACGAAAAGGATTTTCATCGGGCGGGCAGGCAACAGTCCGCTTTGCCTGCAGGCCCTCGGTTTGGCAACGGTCCGCAAAGCCCATGGCCTTCCTCGGTACGAAATTCAGCTAATGCCTGGAATAAGGAGAATCGCCCGGGACGGAAAATTAAGGGGCCGGTCTTGAATTCTCAAAAACCACTTTTTGGAATCTGGCTTGTGAGCAGAACTCATCCGGAGGCAATCACCATTATTGGTGGCGGATTCAGCGGCATCATGACCGGCGTCAATCTGGCGCGGCTCAGTCAGCGTCCGCTCCATGTCACGGTGGTTAACCAACGTCGTCGCTGGGCCGGGAATCGCCTATGGCACCCGGCGGCCGGAGCATTTGCTCAATGTGGCGGCGAGGAACATGTCCGCCTTTCCGGACCTGCCGGACCATTTTCTCCAATGGCTGGGCACCCGGCCCGAATATGCCGGCGTGCCTGACCTGGAACTACGCGAACGATTTATTCCACGCCGGATTTACGGCGACTACTTGCAGGGCCTGATGCAGGAACACCTGCAGGCGCCGGCCTCAGCGACGGTGGAACCGGTGGCGTTTATCGAATGTGAGGCGGTGGACGTGGAGCCGGAACGCCATCACGCCCTGGGCCGATCTTGCCGACGGCCGCAAAGTGTGGACGGAGAAAGTCGTGCTGGCTGACCGGGCACGAGGTGCCAGTTGGGCGCGCAGACAGTAATAGCTG
>CAWDCF010000009.1:0-250799 GCA_963800765.1 uncultured Acidimicrobiaceae bacterium | reverse complement strand
GTTACGGAGGTGGTCACACCATTCTGTACCTGCGAGATAGCGACAGCACCAGTGTCATCCTTGAGGTTGCCATCGGCCACGAAGGAGATCTTCCCGGTGACGCCAGTGAAGGAAACCTTGTGAGGCTGAGAGACGATCCCGGAGCGCAACTTTCTGATGTTGGTCCCCTTCAGCTTCAGCAACGACTTGATGATCGCGTTCGTGCCGTCGTACGCCTGGGCGGCGTAGATAGCGGTCGAAGCCTTGATGTGGGTCAACTTGTTGTACGCCGTGGCCGCTTGCCAGTGAAGAAGCTCACCTTGCCGGTCGCGGACTCACTCAAGTAGACGTCATTGGCAGCGGTCTGAGGCGTCGTGTCGGTCGAGTACAGCGCCGAGACGTTCGATCCGTCACCCGACATGATGTCGTGGCTCGAAGCCGAGTAGCCAGCACTGTCCAACGCGCCCAACAAGAGACCGAAGTCCGCGTCGTAGCCGCCATAGAAGATGGCCGATGGCTTCGCAGCAGCGATCTGTGTGGCGTCAGTCGGGTACTCCGTGGCCACACCACTACCACCGTTGTTGACCGCGTCAATCGTCTCGGTCGTCACGGTCGCGCCCAGCGTCTTAGCGTCCGCTGCGACGACGGCTGCGAGGCCGTCACCGTAGAAGGAGCCGTCAGCGATGACGAGCAATGAGGTGACCTTCTTCGTGGTGACGAGGAACTTGGCGTCAGCCGAGCCCTGCACCGAGTCATCTGCAACGTCTCGGAAGAAGCTCGTGTTCCCACTCGTGGCGAGCGCCACGGCAGTTGCCGATGGGCTCACTTCAGCGACGTGAGAGGCCTTGTAGTACTTCGCAGCACTCTCAGATGCACCGGAGAACGCCGGACCAATGATGGCGACGAGGTTCTTCGTGCCAACGGCGTGCTGCGCCGCGGCCGGAGACAACGACGGGCTGCCCTGGTCATCGAACTTCTCAATCTTGATGGTGAACGGGTCCTTGCCACTGGCATTCGCGGCGTTCGCGGCCAGTTCGGCACCACCGAAGTCGTAGTTACCGTATTCGGCGTCGGCGCCGGAGAACGGCCCCTGTACCCCGATAACGTACGTCGGCTTCGAAGAGGCCGAACTCGATGCGGTTCCGATGGCCAGTGGAACGACGGCCACGGCCAACGCCCCCACTGACAGGATCGATACAGCTTTATTCCAACGTTGACTCATGTGCAACGTCCTTCCTTAACTAGATAGATTCACTTCTCGCCACCGACACCTACCCATCACCTAAGAGACACGTAAGAAAATTGCCGAAGACATCTAAGTCAATCTGACTTTCGGAGAACCTTATCAGTTGGAAAAGCCAATTAATTGGCGGGTCTTACCGAAATGGACTCGCAATAAGACTGAAACTGACCCGAAATAATCTTGGCGTTCTCGACCGCGCCGCAAGACGTGATTTCCCTACGAGTCAGCGCGCGAACGCTACTCCCCAGCACTCAAAGTGCGATGATCCGAGCGCTGGTCAGTAAGGCCAATTCGTCGAACGTGGTCGCAAAGACCGCGTTGGGGGTACCGCACGCTGAGAAGATTCGCTCGTAGCGCGCGAGGGAGTCATCGATGAAGACTCGTAGGGTCTCGGGCCAATTGATGGGCGAGACGCCTCCAATAGGCTGTCCCGTGGCGGCACGGACTTCGTCGGGCGTCGCTCGTCGAACCTCGACTCCCTTCGCCAGTTCAGCGAACAAGGCGGTGTCAACGCGACTCGCGCCGCTCTTGATGATCACGACCGCTTCGCCGTCCAGCACGAAGACCAGGCAACTGGCGATGGCGCCCACGTCACATTCGAGTGCCCGGGCAGCGTCTGCGGCGGTCTTCGTTGAAGCGCCGTATTCAAGGAACGGCCCTTGAGCGCCTCGCGACACCAAAGCCTCGGCGACCTTTCGGGCGCTGGGGTGGAGGTCTTCGATAGCAGCCATCTCCTATTTTCTCGTAACCGCGACGCCGATCGACGCCAAACCCACAATGCCTACGAACAGGTGTTTGATTTCACTTCGTTCGTGGGCTAACCTACGAACAACTGTTCGTATCAGAAAGGAGTCTCATGGCCGATGTGCTCACTCCCATGCGACGTCAAATCCTCGAATTCATCATCACGTGTCAGCGAGAGCGAAATTTCCCACCGACGATCCGAGAGATCGGCGAGCACGTAGGTCTGAAGTCGCCAGCGACCGTCGCCAATCACATCGAGGTCTTGAAGCGTGCTGGCTACATCGAGAAGAATCCTCAGCAGCCTCGTACGCTCACCGTTCGACTCGACGTCGAGAATCCCGCCCCAGACCAGCGCATTCGCTATATCCCCTTCGTCGGTGATGTCGCCGCCGGTACCGGCGTGCTCGCCGTGGAGAGCGCGCACGAACTGATGTCGATTCCTGAACAGTTCGCCGGTCGCGGTGACAGCTTCGTGCTGGAGGTCCGGGGCGAGTCAATGATTGAGGCTGGCATACTCTTCGGGTGACTACGTCGTCGTCCAGCGACAAACGACCGCCAACAAGGGTGAGATCGTGGTGGCGGAGATTCCTGGCGGCGAGGCGACCGTGAAGAGGTACTTCCCCCAAGGCGCACGAGTAGTGCTGAAGCCAGAGAATTCGACGATGGAGCCGATGGACTTCGATGCCCGAGAGGTATTCCTCTTCGGCAAGGTCATCTCCGTTCTGCGCAGCTACTGCGAACTGTCACCACCGTTTAGGTGGGCAGCGCGGCACCGCCCACCGACCACCACGGTCGCACTTCAACGCTCAACCACTTCGCGACCACGGCTGGATCGGTCGCCACGAGGGCTTCGACCTCTTCGACCGACGTCGAATCATAAATTGAGATTCCCCTCATCGGCTCGTCATCGCCGAAGGGTCCTGAGATCGGACAGTGACCCGTCCCCCTCAGATGGTTGAGATACCGCATGTGGCCGGCGAAGGCCTCGTCCTCGTCCCCTTCGCCCATTCCTTCGGCCGTGCGCGAATAGAGGACCACCACGAACTCTCGAATGTTCTCTGGCGGATCCGAAGAGGCGTCGTCAATCTCAGACATTGGAGCATCGTACGTGCCCGGCACCGACCTTCGCGCTGCGACTACTTGAGCCACTCTCGCAAGACGTTCGCAAACTCGTCCAGCTGCGCCCGCGTGACGAACTCGTCACTTCGATGGGCGAGCAGCGGATCGCCCGCGCCGAAGTTCGTCGCCGGAATCTTCATCTCCGCAAACGTCGCCACGTCCGTCCACCCGAGTTTTCCCTTCGCCGGCTCTTGCGTGAGCGACGCCAGGGCCGCGAGCCGTTCGTTCGTGAGGAGTGGTTCCGCCGAGGGTGCCCAATCGACGGCGCTCACGCGGTCACCATCCTCGATGACGTCGCTCAAGAACATGACGAGCCACGATTCGGCCTCTTCCTTCGTCCGATCGGGGGCGACGCGGTAGTTCAACGTGCAACTCGCGCGGTCGGGTACGACGTTGGGGGCGACTCCCCCGTCCACGTCGACCACCTGCAACTGCTCGACGAAGTCCAGCCCGTCGATCGTGGCCGTGCGCGGTTCATAGCCAGCCACCTTCACGATGACGTTGCCCAAACGATGAATGGCGTTTCGTCCGGTGTACGGCCGCGCGGTGTGCGCCCGTGCCCCGCTCATCTCCACCAACACTCGAAGCGTCCCCTGACATCCCGCTTCAACGCGACCGTCAGTCGGTTCGGCGAGTACCGCCGCATCGCAGTCGAGTAGCTCGGGACGTAGTTCGGCGACCTCGATGAGGCCCGATTCGCGCCGCGATATCTCCTCGCGGGCATAGAAGACCCACGTCACTTCAACGGACCTCGGTGTAGGGTCCATCGCGAGTTCCAACATCACCGCGAGCGACCCCTTCATGTCACAGGCGCCCACGCCACGAAGTTGGTCACCCACGATGCTCGCTTCACTCGCGTCACCCGGCACGGTGTCCAGGTGTCCAGCGACGAGTAGTCGCGTCGAATGATGACCGGTGGTCCTGGCGATGACGTTGTCACCTATCCGTTCGACCTCGAGCGCCGGATTTCGCTTCAGGGCCTTGGCGACGTGCTCGGCGATCGCCGTTTCGTTGCGGCTCACCGAGGAGATGGCGACCAGCGCGAGGGCGTCGTCGAGGCGGCTCACGTCGATACTCCGTGCTGACGCAGCAAGTCGTTGAGGACCACCTTGTTGTGGCGCTCGCCCTCACTCATGCGCCGAATGATCAAGACGCACGGCAAGTAGAACTCTCCGCCAGCAAAGTCGCGTCGTCGATTGGCCGAGACCGCGACGCAGTAGTCGGGCACGTACCCGCGCGAGACCTCCTCACCGGTCTGTGCATCGATCACGGGAATTGAAGGATTGAGAATCGTGCCGGCACCGAGTACTGCGCCGCGACCGACGCGAGCGCCCTCCACCACCATGCAGCGACTCCCGATGAAGGCGTCATCCTCGATTACGACCGGGACCGCGTTCGCCGGTTCGAGGACGCCACCGATGCCGACGCCACCCGAGAGGTGGACGTTGGCGCCGATCTGGGCGCAGCTGCCCACGGTCGCCCACGTGTCGACCATGGTGTTGGGTCCGACCCACGCGCCGATGTTCACGTAACTCGGCATCAAGATGACGCCGGGACTGAGGAAACTCCCGCGCCGCGCCGACGCGCCCGGGACGACACGCACTCCTCGGCGCTCGTAGTCGCGCTTCAGTTCGAGTTTGTCCAAGTACTCGAACGGTCCGACCTCGAACTTCTCCATACCGCGCAGGCGAAAGAGGAGGAGAATCGCCTTCTTCACCCATTCGTGCACGACGACGTCACCGTCGGCGTCGATCTCGGCCACGCGAAGTTGCCCGTCGTCGAGTTTGGTGATGACGAGCTCGACGTCGCGTCGAGCTTCGAGGTTCTCTGGGGTCATGGACGCGACATCGTCGTACCACTGCACGATGCGCGTTTCGAGGTCGCTCATGATGCCAATTCTACTGGCGAGTGGTCAGTTGGCTCGGAGCCGCTCGGCCGCCAACTCCAGGCGCTCGTCGGGCTGCACCATGGCGATCCGCACGAAGTTCGCACCGTCGTCACCGTAGAGTTCGCCCGGACTCACGACCATCGCGCACGTCTCGGCGAGGAAGGCCGCCAACTCCCAACCGTCCATGCCCTCCTTCGAGCACCACAGGTAGAACGAACCTTCGGGCATTGGCGCATCGACGCCGACGCTGCGCAGGGCCTCGGACATCGTGGTGAGACGAGATCGGTACCGTTCGCGTTGGGCGTGCACGTGGTCGTCATCGTTGTAGGCCACCGCGACCGCCGCCTGGACGGGAGCGGCGACCATGAAGCCGGCGTGCTGGCGCACCGAGCGCAGGTACGACACGAGTGCTTCATCGCCGGCGTAGAAACCGGCACGCAGTCCGGCCAGGTTGGATCGCTTGGAGATCGAGTGCAGCGCGAGGACACCGTCGAGTCCGTGCTCGAGGATCGAACGGGGCCGACCGGCCCACGTGAACTCGGCGTAACACTCGTCACTGATGACCGGCACGTCACGCTCTCGACCCCAGGATGCCGCGCGCTCCAGGTCGTCCAGGAGACCCGTTGGATTAGAGGGTGAGTTCGTCCACAGCACGAGTGCGCGCTGCGCGTCGCTGGGTTCGATCGCCTCGAGGTCCAGTTTCCCGTTCGTCGTCGCGACCGGCACCGATCGCAGGCCACTCAGCGTCGCGCCCATGGCGTACGTCGGGTAACTGATGGCGGGATAGAGGACAGTGTCGCGTTCTGGAGAACGAAGGTGCAGGTAACCCGCGACATTGCCCACGAACTCCTTGGTGCCGATGCAGGCCGCGAGGTCGTTGCTCGTGAGCGTGAGCCCGAAGCGGCGGTTCATCCACGCGGCGGCCGACGTTCGATACTCGGGCGAGCCTTGCGACGTCGGGTACCCGCGCGCGCCCGTACCCTTCGCCAACTCGTCGAGCACTGCAGCAGGAGGGGCATCGGCCGGCGTGCCGATCGAGCAGTCGATGGGCCCACCGTCGTGGGTATCGGCCAACTTCTTGAGGACATCGAGACGTTCGTAGGGGTAGGGCGGCGGAGAGAAACTCACGCCGTCACCCGCCACTCACGAAAGTGGGCCGCGCCGACCGAATCGAGCATGACGCGCACCACGACACTGTCGTCAGTGACCGAGGTGTCGACGACCTCTCCTTCGCGGTGGGCCGCCGCGATCAGGTCACCGCGGTCGAGCGGCAGGTGCAGCGTGACGATTCGATCGTTGGTGCGCAGACGATCACCGATCTTGGCGATCGCCGCATCGAGGTTCTCGTGGGTGAGTGCTGAGACCCAAACACTCCCCTCGTGCAGGGCGGCCAACTCGCGGGCCCGAGAGCCCGGCACGTCGGCCTTGTTGAACACGAGTAACTCGGGCACGGCGTCGGCGTCGATCTCGCGCAGCACCTCGCGGACCGCGGCAATCTGCTCCTCGGCGTGGTCGTTCGCGCCGTCGACCACGTGGACCAAGAGGTCGGCCAGTTGCACCGACTTGAGGGTTGACATGAACGCCTCGACGAGGTCGTGGGGCAGGTTCGAGATGAATCCCACCGTGTCCGTGAACAGCACCGTCTCGCCGCCGGGGAGTTGGCGTTGGCGGGTGCGCGGATCGAGGGTCACGAAGAGGCGGTCCTCGGTGACGACGCCCGCGTCCGTGATGGCGTTGAGCATGGACGACTTGCCGGCGTTGGTGTAGCCGACGAAGGTCACCTCGCGGTGACGACCGCGGGCGCGACCGTGACGTTGCACGCTGCGCGTGCGGTCGATCTCCTTGAGTTCGCGACGGATGGCGTGAATGCGGTTGACGAGGCGTCGACGGTCGGTTTCGAGTTGGGTCTCGCCCGGTCCCCTGGTCCCGATGCCACCGGCCTGCTGGGAGAGCGACCCGCCCGCTCGACGAAGTCGAGGCAACCGGTACTGCAGGAGGGCCAGCTCAACCTGCGCCTTGCCCTCGGGGGTACGGGCGTTCTGGGCGAAGATGTCGAGGATCACCGCGGTCCGGTCGATCGCGGTGCGCCCGAGGATCTTCTCGAGGTTGCGCTGTTGCGCCGGCGAGAGATTGTGTTCGAAGACTACGGTGTCCGAATCGAGTGCGAGACAGATCTCGCGCAGTTCCTGCACCTTGCCCGATCCGAGGAACGTAGCGGGATCGGGAGCGTCACGACGTTGCACGACTCGCGCCACGACGTCGGCGCCCGCCGTGTCGACGAGCAGCGCGAGTTCGTCGAGTTGGTACTGGAGTTCGTCTTCGCTCACCCCGGGGAACTGGACGCCGACCAAGACGATCTTCTCGCGGAACGTGCGATCGATGAGGGTGCTTGGTATATAGGTCACGCCTCGAGCCATTCCACGTTCGCCACGAACTGCACCGGGCCACTCAAGGTCGCCTCATCACCGTCGAGCGTGACGTGCAAGGCGCCGCCGGCGTTCTCGACCGTCACGTCGTTGCCACACATTCCTTCGCGGTGCGCGACCGCCGCGACGGCGCACGAACCGGTCCCGCAGGCCTGGGTCCAACCAACGCCTCGTTCGATGACGGCAATACGCAGATGGTCGTCACCTTCGATGCTCAGGAACTCGACATTGGCGCCGTCCATCTGACTCGAGAGGTCGCTGGCGAGTTCTTCGCGCATGGCGTCGGTCCACTTCGGATCGTCGCGCACGACCACGTGCGGGTTGCCCACGTAGGCGACACCGAGCGTGCCCGAAAGGGCCTCGCCGAAGCTGACCGCACCCATGGCGACACTGCCGTAGCCGGCGGTCTCTTCCATCTTGAGGGTCACCGTACGCGTACCCGTCACGGTTTCGATATCGATGGTGTCCCACGCGCCATCGGTCGCGCGCCGGATCGCCGCGGCGAGACAACGAATGCCGTTGCCCGACATCTCGGCCTGGGAGCCGTCGGCGTTGTAGAGGACCATGTGGACTCCGGAACCAATGGTGGCCAGCAAGAGGCCGTCGGCCCCCACGCCCGTCGTTCGGTCGCAGACCGCCCGGGCGCGGCGCTCGTCCCACCACGGCGCCAGTCCGTGTTCGCTCACTTCCACGAGGAAGTCGTTCCCCGCGCCGTGCCATTTCTGGAGAGATCGCAAAGCCATCGACGTCTAGTCTCGCACGAAGCCGTCGGGACCATTCAGCACCTCGACCAGGCGTGCGCGTGCCCGCGACGGGTCGTCGAACCACTCGATGCGCGGGTCGCGCAGGAACCACGAGCGTTGTCGACGGGCCAATCGGCGACTCGCGATGATGGCGTCGTTGACGCACTGGTCGAGATCGACGCCCTCTTCGACGTGACGCAGCAGTTCGCGGTAGCCAACGGCCTGACGCGCCGTTCTGCTCATCCCGCCGGGGGCGGACGCCAACGCCGTGACCTCGTCGAGGAGTCCCTCCTCCATCCAGTCATGAAATCGACTGGCGATGCGGACATCGAGCTGTTCGAAGTCGCTCTGGAGGGCCACTTGGACCACGCGGACCGGTCCGTAGTGCACGAGGCCCTCGCCGTAGGAGGAGAAGGGGCGCTCGGACCCGAGGGTCACTTCGAGCGCGCGCACGATCCGACGCTCGTTGGTTGGTTCCATTCGACTGGCCGCCAGCGGGTCCAGCGTCTCGAGCTCACCATAGAGGCCCGCGAGGTCGTCCTTCGCCCTCTCGTCGAGTGCGGCGCGAACGTCGGGGTACTGGCCCGGTATATCCAGGTCGTCGAGGACGGCGCGTCCGTAGAGTCCGGTGCCGCCAACGTAGAGCACCGCGTGACCGACATCCCAGACGTCGTTCGCGGCCACGCGTGCCGCAATCTGGAACTGAGCGACCGTGAACTCCTCACTCGGGTCGACCAAGTCGAGCAGGTGGTAACTCACGTCGCTTCGTTCGGCCCACGTGGGCTTGGCCGTCGCCAAGTCCATGCCGCGATAGACCGTCATGGCGTCCACGCAGAGGAGTTCGACCTGGTCGTTGCTCTCGAAGGCCACTTGGTGGGCCAGCGCCGACTTACCCGACGCGGTCGGTCCCACCAACGCGACCGCCACGCGGCGGGTCACGAACGTACGAGCGGGATGCGCACCTTGTGTCGAGGGGGACGCACCGTCGAGACGTACTCCCCGAGCAAGTGATACGGCGCACCGTGGGTCACGTCAACCAACGCGAGCGCACCGGCGCGCAGCGCCGTGTCGCCGACGGGAAAGTGGATCAACTTCCCCTGACGGGTGCGGCCCGACAGCATCAACTCGTTACGGCGTGATGGTCCCTCGACGAGCACCTCTTCTCGACGGCCCACTCGGGCCTCGTGCTTCTTCAGTGCCGAACGATCGAGGACGTCCTTCAAACGTTCGAACCGGGCCTTGATCACGTCGTCGGGGATGAACTGACTGGTCATCGTGGCGCCACGCGTGCCCTCCCGCGGCGAGAAGATGAAGGTGTAGGCGGAGTCGAACTCGCAGGCCGCGACGACCTCCAGGGTCTCGTCGAACTCCTCGTCGCTCTCGCCGGGAAAGCCGACGATGAGGTCGGTCGTCACCGCGAGGTCGTCGATGTCGAGGCGCGCCCGGCGCAGTTTCTCGGTGTAGCGCTCGACGCTGTAACCGCGTCGCATGGCCTTCAACACTCGGTTCGATCCCGACTGCAGCGGCAGGTGCAACTGCGGGCAGACGGCTTCGGTCTCGGCCATCGCCGCGATCGTCTCGGGACGGAGGTCCTTCGGGTGCGGACTGGTGAAGCGAATTCGTTCGATGCCGTTCACTCGTCCGATCGCGCGTAGGAGTTCGGCGAAGAGCGGTCGGCGATGGGTGATGTCGCGCCCGTAGGAGTTGACGTTCTGGCCGAGGACGGTGATCTCGGTGACGCCCGTCACGGCCAGCATCTCGGCCTCCATCACGAGGTCATCGAAGGGCCGACTGATCTCTCCTCCGCGCACGGCGGGAACGATGCAGTAGGCGCAGGTATTGTCACAGCCCGTCTGAATCGTGATCCACGCCGCGAAGGGCAACTCGCGCACCGCGTAGAGCGCCGGCGCCATGTCGCGGTTGGCCTCGGGGTCGGGCGCGTCGAGGACCTCAACTATTGGACCCTCGGTCTTCGAGCGCTCCAGGAGTCCTGGCGCGGCCGCGAGATTGTGGGTGCCAAAGACGACGTCGACCCAGTTCGCCCGTTCGAGGATGTGACCGCGGTCCTTCTGGGCCATGCAACCCCCGACCGCGATCTGCATCTCGGGTCGGGCCTCCTTCAGTGCCTTCATCTGGCCGAGCGCGCTGTAGAGCTTGAGGTCGGCGTTCTCGCGGATCGTGCAGGTGTTGAAGATCACCACGTCCGCGTCGGCCTCATTTTCGGCCGGGACCATGCCGTCGGCCACCATGAGGCCCGCGAGCCGCTCGGAGTCGTGCTCGTTCATCTGGCAGCCAAAGGTCCGAATTGAGAAGGTTTTGGGCGTCGCCACGCCTAAAAGCCTACTGAACGAGGGTTGGCTTGGAACTGGCCGCGTCGTAGGTGACGCCGGCACCCGCAATGACCACACAGACGATGCCAACGAGGTCCCAGGGATGCACGCTCTGGCTAAGGACGATCAGTCCGATCACGAACGCGACCGCGGGGTCGAGGGCGAAGAGTACTCCCGCCGTCGAGGGCTTCAGTCGACGCAGGGCCTGCAACTCGCACGCGAAGCCGAGCACGATGGACATCACCGCGACGATCGCCAGGCGCGTCAGCGTGCTCGGATGGCTGAGGACGAACGCCGAGGATCCAATCGACATCGGGAGCGTCACGACCGCGCCGATCGACATGGAGACCGCCAGTCCACCGAAACCTTCGGCCTGTCCCCCAACTCGGTGCGCGGCGAACACGTACGACGCCCACCCGAGCCCCGAACCGGCGGCGAAGAGGATGCCAGTGACGTTCAGTCCCGCGCCCGGTCGCGCAATGGCGAGCACACCGAGTCCGGCGAGCACGACGAAGGCGAAGTGTCGTGTCGAGCGCTTACCGAGCGCCGAGACCATGAACGGTCCGAGGTACTCGATCGCGACGGCCGCCCCCAGAGGGATGCGCGCGATCGCTTGATAGAAACACTGATTCATGAAGGCGACCGAGACGCCCAGCGCGAGTGCCCCGAGCCACTGTTGCTTCGTCCAGCTACGAAGGTTCGGCCTCGTGAAGACCATCAGGACGATGGCTCCGAGGAGAAAGCGCCACGCGCTCGTCGCCGACGGCCCGATCTGTCCAAAGACGTGGGTGACGAGTGCCGCGGACCACTGGATGAGCGATGCGCCGAGCAGCATGTAACCGACGCCACCGATGGCCTGTCCCCGGGAGTTCTTCGCTGCCTCGTTCAACTCGTCACCAGGCCCGTGCGGTCCGCTTCAAGGACAAGCACAGTGCCGGCGACACCTTGGTCGTTCAGAAATGATGACGCACCTTGCGCGACTTCGTTAGCGAGATCAGAGGTCACGAGACCCAACATCGACGAACCGGCCCCCGACCAACAAGACCCCGACGCACCGCATTCGAGGAGCGTGTCGAGCAGCGGCTTGGCGAAGGGCAGCAAACTCATGCGATAGGGCTGGTGTAGGTAGTCGTCCATGGCGGACGCGACGAAGTCGTGGTGGTCGGCGAGCCCCGACAGGAGCAGACCCATCGCGTTGAGATTGCGCACGGCGTCAGCGAAGGGCACCTGGGCCGGCAGGACTCGACGGGCGTCCGACGTTGCCAACTCCTCCTCGGGCACCACGACGACAAACCGCCACTCGTCGTCGAGCGCGAGCGTTCGGGCCACGATGCCGTCGCGTTCGTGCACGCTCGCGGTGACGAGACCGCCCAACAGGGACGCCGCGGCGTTCTCCGCGTGACCGTCGACCTTGGTGCCAATGGCCAGTGGGTCCGCCGCACCGGCCGCGACCGCCGCGGCGACCGCGAGTGCCGACGATGAACCGAGTCCTCGCGACAGCGGGATCTCGGAGTTCACGTGCATGGTGAAGTTCGTATGGCCGAGCACCGACGCGGCGACGGTCGCGCCGAGATTTCGCTCGTCGTCGAAGAGCCCGGCGCCGCAGCCTTCGCTGGTAATGGAGAATGCGTCGGCCAGTTCGATGTCGACCTCGAGGTAGAGAGCGAGCGCGATGGCGAGGGTGTCAAAGCCCGGGCCGAGGTTGGCGGAGCTGGCGGGAACGCGCGCGATCATTGACTTACGTTATTCGTTTCCACAACGTCGGTTGGGCGATTGACTTCTTCGCGACGAGTCCCAGCGGGTGCGTCACACCACCGACCAGCATCCATCCCACCACTTCGCCTCGACGAACCGACACGCTGAGCGCTCGCATTCGCCACCGGATGACCGGACCCCGGGCGTCGCCCCACACGTAGAGGTGACTCGTGCGCGCGAGCGCGAAGGGCACGTCATGGTGGTTGAAGCCGACGTACCCGAGCACGGTGCCCTTGACGAAGGTGTGCACGAAGCGAAGGTTGAGGGCCGACTGGGCGAGGACGAGCGCCGCGTCCCCGGCGGGGCCGAGCAGGTCACCACCGCGTTGACCGAGCACCACGGCGTAGACGATCCGTTCGCGGCCGCCCTGGCGAAAGGCGAGGGCCAGGATGTCGCAACCTCCGGCGGCGTCGGTGCGCCCGGACTTGACCCCAACGACGTCGTCCACGCCCACGAAGGGCGTGAAGGAGTTCTCGTAGCCCGAGACCGGAAGGTCCACGCTGGACTGGGCGACGATGGAGCGCACGAGCGGCGATTTCATCAAGAGGGCCGCGAGTTTGGCCTGGTCCAGTGCGGTCGACACGGAGTCGTTGGAGATCCCGGCGTCGTCGGCGTAGTGCGTGTGGCGAAGTCCGAGTGACGCGGCGGTGCGATTCATCAGCGTGACGAAGTCCGCGGGAGATGCGGCCACCATTGACTCGAGGATGTCCGCGTAGTTGGCGGCGGAGTGCACGAGCATTCCATCGAGCAGCGTGATCTCACACAGTGGTTCGCCGACCTCGACGATCACCGCGGACTCGTCGGCCGTCTTCGCCTGTTCGTAGTCGAGGACCTGGCTGGCGTTGACGGTGATGCATGGTCCGGTCCCGCCGAGCGCGAGCGGAAACTTCTTCAGGACGACGTACGCCGTCATCAGTTTGGTGAGACTGGCGATGGGGACGACGCTGTTGTGCCAAACCCGGGTCACTCCGAGTGCGGGGATGTCGACCGCCGCGCTCCCAATGGTCGGCCACGCCAGTGGTTGCACGAGGACCGGCGTGACGTGCTTCCCGGCGGTGAATCGAAACGTCGCTCGTTCGTGCGTGAACGGCAGTTGCATTGACACGACGATGGCCGCCGCCACGACGAGTCCGAGCAGCATCGACAACAGCCGCGTAGCGATGCCGCGACGAGCCGGGCGCCGGGTCTTCGTACTCACTGCTACAGCGAAGTCTGTTCGTCGTACTCTTCGAGGGTCACCAGCACCTTGCGGGCTTTACTGCCGTCGCCGGGGGCGACCACGCCCTCCTGCTCGAGTTCATCCATCAAACGACCGGCGCGCGCGAAGCCCACTCGGAGCTTTCGCTGCAGCATCGAGGTCGAACCGGACTGGGTCCGGATCACGAGTTCGCGCGCCTGGGCCAGGACCGCGTCGTCGTCGTCATTGGATCCGCCGGACGACCCGCCGCGACCACTCGGCACGTCGAGCGCGATGACGTTCTCCCGGCGTCCACCTTGGCGGCGCCACGCCTCGACCACGCGGTGTACTTCGTCCTCGGAGACCCACGGCGCCTGCAGTCGCCGCGCGACGTTCGACGACGCCGTCAAGAGCAACATGTCGCCTTTGCCGATCAGTCGTTCCGCTCCGGCCTGGTCGAGGATGACGCGGCTGTCCGCGAGTGACGACACCGCGAACGCGATGCGACTTGGAATATTGGCCTTGATGACGCCAGTGATGACGTCGACACTGGGACGCTGCGTCGCGAGCACCAAATGAATGCCGACCGCCCTCGCCATCTGGGCAATGCGCACCACGGACTCTTCGACGTCGCGCGCCGCGACCATCATGAGGTCGTTCAACTCGTCAACGACGATGACGATGTACGGCAGGTGTTCCGCCCCCGGGGGCGCGATGACGTCCGACTCGAGTCCGGTCGTTCGTTCGAAGATCTCGGCGATGACCTCTTCGTCGGTCTCCCCCGGTTCGAGTTCTCCTCGGGCGATCATCTGCTGGTAGCTCGTGATGTCGCGTGCGCCGCTCTCCGCCAGCAGACCGTACCGCCGCTCCATCTCCTTGACGGCCCAGGCCAACATGCCCGCGGCCTTCTTCGGGTCGACGACCACCGGTGCGAGCAGGTGGGGCAGGTCGTTGTACTGGCCCATCTCCACCCGTTTGGGGTCGACGAGCATGAGCCGCAGCGTGTCGGGGGTCGCGCGCATGACGAGCGACGTCACGATTGAGTTGATGAGCGAACTCTTGCCCGCGCCGGTCGCTCCCGAGATGAGTACGTGGGGCATTTCGCCCAGGTTGACCACCGTCGTCTTGCCCGAGATGTCGCGCCCGATGGGCACGTCGAGCGGATGCATCGCCCCTTCGGCCTCGGCGGACGCCAGGAGGTCACCCAGCGCCACCAGCGAACGCTGTCGGTTCGGCACCTCGACGCCGATGGCCGATCGCCCGGGAATCGGTGCGAGAATCCGGACCTCGGGTGACGCCATGGCGTAGGCGATGTCCTTGTTGAGCGAGGTGACGCTCGACACCCGCACGCCGGGACCGAGCTCCAGTTCGTAGCGCGTGACGGTCGGCCCGATGGTGAAGCCGACGAGCGTGGTCTCGACACCGTGTGCCGCGAGGGCCTCCACGAGCTCGCCGCCGAGCTCTTCGATCGCGCCGCGGTCCTGCTTGAGTTCCTTCGTTCGAATGAGCAGCGATGAGGACGGCAACTCCCAGTCACTCTCCATCGCGGCAACGTAAGGAGTGCGACTCGTCGACTCCTCTTCCTCTTCTTCTTCCTCGTACTCCTCGTCGTACTCTTCTTCTTCTTCGTACTCTTCCTCGTACTCTTCGACCTCGGGCTCCGGCTCAAGGGCCAGTTGCGCTTCACGACGCTGTCGACGGGTGGGGGTGATGTCGGGCTCTTCCTCCTCTTCGACTTCTGGGCGCTGCGGCCGTTCACGTGCCGACCACCAATGCGCGAGGTGCGATCCCACGAAGCGAACGGTCGTCACGGTCCCCTGGAACAGCGCGCGCAGTCCGATCCCAGTACTGACGATGAGGGCGACGAGGAGGAGTGCCAGGAGCACGACGGTCGCGCCGGCGATGCCGATCACCTTGTCGAGTCCCCCGCCGACCGCGGCCCCCAGCCAACCACCCGCGTGAGCGAAATGTTGCGTCGTGTCATGAAGGTGTGGGCGACCGCCGAAGAGGTCACCAAGCCCACAGATACTGATGAGGCCAAGCGCGATGCCCCAGCTGACGCGATTGCGGTCCACGTCGATTCGACCGACGACCAACGCGACTCCGAGACCCAACAGCATGATCGGGAGCGCGAAGCGTCCTACACCGAAGGCAATGGCGAGACCCTTGGAGATGGCTCGACCGACCGGTCCGAGGGCGCCGCCTTCGGCGAGGAGGGCGAAGGCACCGATGACGATCAACAACAAGATCCACAGATCGCGGGCGTGACGCTCCCAGACACTCGGTTCGCGTGAGGCCCGACCCTTCGCCGTCTTCTTTACCGGCTTTTTCTTGTGTCGCGCTTGTACCACAACACTCAACGCTATCGAAGGTTTGTTCGTATTCGGTGCCAATCCCCGTATGGTGTTTCGGTGACGTCAACGCCCCTCGATTCCTCTGTTGAACTGGCCCAACGTCTCAACGCCACCGCTGGCGTGTGCACCGTGGTCGCCTCGACGCAGCTCAGTTCCTCGATCCACGAGGTCACCCTGGCCGGCCAGGCATCAGTGCTGGCGGGCGTGCCCGGCAATGACGTCATGGTCCAGTTCACGAACGACACGGGGCGAATGGTGCGGCGCCGCTACAGCGTTCGCGCCGTCGACGCGGCCCTCGACGAGTTCACCCTGTGGATCACAACGGCCCACGACGGCGTGGGCAGCTCGTGGGCGAAAGGTGCCGTCCCCGGCGACGAGATGGACGTCATTGGTCCGCGAGGCAAGGTCGTGCTCGACGAAATGGCCGACTGGCATCTCTTCGTCGGCGACATCACCATCCTCGGCTCCGCGTACCGCCTCGCCCAGAGCATCGAGGCCCCGGGACGCGCGATCTTCATCGTCGAGACCGATCACGCCGACGACGCACTGACCGCGACCTTCGACGAGGGCATCGGTATCACGGGGATCTTCGTTGATCGAATGGGGCGAGCGAAGGACGATCCCTCCGGTCTCCTGAGCGGCCTGGCGGCGTTCGCATTCCCACCGGACCAGGGTCACGCCTACGTCTTTGGCGAGTTCCACGTCATGAAGGCCGTGCAGACCACGTTGATGGACCGTGGACTCGAGGACGGTGAGATCAGCGTGAAGCCGTTCTGGCGAGTCGGTCGAAAGAACGCCGATCACGGCGAACCGGACAAGTCAGAAGATTAGAGAACGACGACCGCGGCGAGCAGCACGGGCTGACGTCGGTACTTCTGGCCGAGCAGTCTCCCGGCGGCGCGCTGCGCCACCTTATTGAGTACATCCTCGTCGCGCGCGCCATCACGTAGCGACGCCTCGAGGGCGGTACGGACCTCGTTCGTCACCGAATCGATGACGCTGCGGTCCTGTTCACCTTCGAACCAGCCGCGCGCCGTCAGGCGCACCGGTTGGATGATCTTGCCGGTGTCTCGATCGATGCCGACCGAGATCTGCAGGACGCCGAACTCCGCCAGCATGCGGCGCTCCTCGAGCGGGCGCTCATCGAGGTCACCGGCGCTACCGTCGATGTAGTGAAAACCCGCCGGCACCTGACCGGCGCGCTTGATGCCGGTCTTGTTGACTTCGATCTGGTCGCCGTCCTCACAGATCAACACGTGCTTGGGGCTCAGTCCCATGGAGTGCGCCAGTTCCGCGTGATGGACCATGTGGCGATACTCGCCGTGCACCGGCACGAAGTTCTTTGGTCGAAGGAGTTGGTGGAACGTGCGCAACTCTCCCTGGCGGGCGTGACCCGACGCGTGGACCGGCTCGTTGCCCGAGTGGATGACCTCGGCCGCCGCGCGGTGTAGGTCGTCAATGACGCGTCCCACGGTCCATTCGTTGCCGGGAATCGGGTGCGAACTGAGAATGACGGTGTCGTCCGCGCCGACCTTCAAGAAACGTGCGTCGCCCCGCGACAACTTCGAGAGGGCGGCGAGCGGTTCGCCCTGGCTGCCCGTGCAGATGACGCAGACCTCTCCGGGTGTGTAGCGATCGATGTTCTCGATGTCGATGATGTTCGCGGCGTCGACGTGCAGGAGGTTGAGTTTGCGCGCGAGCTTGACGTTCGCCTCCATCGAGCGTCCCATGAGCACGATCTTGCGGTGCTGCTCGAGTGCGACGTCGATGATCTGCTGGACGCGGTGGATATGACTCGCGAAGCAGGCCACGACCATGCGCCGTTCGGGACGCTCGAGGAAGAGGCGGCGAAGTGCGCCGCCGACCGAACGCTCGGACGCCGTGAAACCCGGCTCCTCCGCGTTCGTGGAATCGGCGAGCAACAGTGCCACGCCTTCGTCACCGAGGGCCGCCAATCGCGAAATGTCAGTGCGGCGACCGTCGATGGGCGTCAAGTCGAGTTTGAAGTCACCCGAGTGCACGAGGATGCCCGCGTTGGTGAAGAAGGCCAGCGCCATCGCACTGGGGACCGAGTGGGTGACGGGGATGAACTCGACCTCGAAGGGGCCGATCTTGCGCCGTTCGCCGTCCGAGACTTCGATGAAGGTCAGGTCCTTGGCGACCTTCGCTTCGGTGAGACGGTGCCGAGCGAATCCGAGCGTCAGCACCGAGCCGTAGATCGGCACGTTGATGTCCTTCACCAAGTAGCGCAGTGCACCGGTGTGGTCCTCGTGACCGTGGGTCAACACGATGGCGTCGACACGGTCCTTGCGTTCGATGAGCCAACGAAAGTCGGGCAGGATCAGGTCGACTCCGTACATATTGGGCTCGGGGAACATGAGTCCCGCGTCGACGACGACGATGCGTCCGTCTTGTTCGATGGCCGCGCAGTTTCGGCCGATCTCGCCGAGACCGCCAAGGAAGGTGACGCGAACGGAGTCCTTAGCCACGTGTTGCTCGAAGCGCAGCCACGACACGGGCCGCTTCGGCGTCCAGGACGTCGTCACTCGCGCAGTGCGGTGGGCGGCACTGTCCGACGTTGAAGCCGAGGTAGCGCAGCGCCGCCTTGGACGGCATCGGGTTCGGATAGTCGTCGGTTCCCTCGAACGCGTAGCTCGCGGCGAGCGTCTCGTTGAAGGCGCGCGCCGCGGGCCAGTCGCCCGCTTCGACGCTCGACACGAGACCGGCGAATTCGTGGGCCGCCCAGTGGGCCGCGACCGACACGATACCGACCGCTCCAATGGCCATGAACGGCAGCAACACGGCGTCGTCGCCGCTGTAGAGGTCGATCGCATCACCGAGCACGGCTTTGTAGTGCGCGGCCCCCACGAAGTCGCCCGAGGCGTCCTTCATGGCGACGATGTTCTTGTATCGCTGGACCAAGTGAATGGTCGTCTGGGCCGCGATCTTTCGACCGGTCCGAGCGGGAATGTCGTAGAGCATGACGGGCAGCTCCGTGCTGTCGGCGATCGCGGCGAAGTGCTCCGAAATCCCCTTCTGACTCGGTCGCACGTACGCCGGTGTCGTGACGAGCACGCCGGCGCAGCCGGTCGTGATGACCTGGGACGTGAGTTCGATCGAGTCGGCGGTGTTCGATGACGTGGATCCGGCGAGCACCGGGACCTCCACCGCGCCCGCGATGCACGCGAAGAGCTCCAACTTCTCCTTGGCACTGAGCGAGGCTCCCTCGCCGGTCGAACCGGCGAGGACGAGTCCGTCACTTCCTTCGCGGACGAGCTCTTCGGCCACCTCGATGGCGACGTCGAAATTGATGGAGCCGTCCGGTTTGAAGGGCGTCACCATTGCGGTGAGGACGCGACCGAAACGTGGAGTGGTCATACACCGAAGTTACCAGTCGACACCAAATGCTGAGATGTGAGGGCCGTCCAATTCAGGCCGGTTGTTCGGGCGCGGGGATTCTGAGCACTTCGGGGTCGCGTACATCGGGAAAGAGGAGCACCAGGGTCGTGGCGCAGGAGAGCAGGCCGCCGAGAAAGAGCGTCGTACGGATACCAATGTACGAAGCGACGACACCGGCGACGAGGGTCCCGAGCGGCATCAGCCCCACCGCCATGAGGTAGAGGACCGATGAGACGCGACCGAGCAACTGTTGGGGAACCAGTTTTTGCAGCATCGAAAAGAACAGGACGTCGCCGTAGATGATCAGACCGACCTCGCCCACGACGCACACGCCCGCGAACCACACGTTGGGACTGAGCGCCATGGCACAGACCGGCACGACGGCCGCACCATAGGCGCACCACATCACGGTGATCTGGTGCTTGGGCGTGCCCAGTCGGCCCGCCACGAGTGACGCAATGACACCACCGAAGCCCCCGGCGGCGAAGACCAGACCCAGCTCAAAGGCGGAGGCGTGCAAGACCTCGCGCACGAGCAACGGCACCAGCAGTCCGATCGGGGCGTAGCCAAAGAAGTTCGCGACGCCGGCGGCGGCGAGGGTGATCCACAGCCACCGCTCCGCACGGACGTAACGAATGCCTTCCTTCGCGTCATCGAGGAACGACGTCGCGGTCGACTCGCTGCGCGGCGAACGATGCATCAACGCCAGCGATACGGCACTCACCAGAAAGCTCGCGGCGTCGATGCCAAAGGCCCACGCGGTACCTACGGCTCCGACGATCGCGCCCCCGAGTCCCGGTCCGATGAAACCACTGGCCAGCTGTTGGCTCGTGGAATTGAGCGCGTTGCCCTGCACGATGAGGTCGCTCGGCAGGAGTTCGGGCATGACGGCATTGGACGCCGGCCCAAAGAAGGAGTCCGCGATTCCAAAGACGACCGACATGACGACGAGCTCCCACAGTCGAACGCGTCCAGTCCCCACCAGCACCGCGATACAGGTAACCGCGAAGGCCCGCGCGACGTCCGAGACCAGCATCGCCAATTGACGTGAGACCCGGTCAACCACCACGCCGCTGACGAGGATCAACAAGATCGTCGGCACCATGCGCGCCGCGATGACCAGGGCGAAGCCCGACGGTTTGTGCGTCAGGTGCAACGCCTCGAGGGCCAGGGCGACGGTGAAGATGCCGTCACCGACCGATGACACACTTTGGCCCGACCAGAGGAGCGCGAAGTCACGTTCTCGCAGTGCGGCGAAGTTGCCACGACGCGGCGCGGTTGCCTCTTCGTTTGTCACCGCCCGAGCCTACGCATGCGAACGATGACGGCCTATGACAAATGCGTTACGCGCGACGCCGTCTTCAGCCGACGAGTGAGTCGATGCCGTCGATCAGACGCGGCGTCGCGTCGACGGCGTCGGCGGCCAACGCCACGCCTTGGATGAAACTGACGCGGTCGAAGGAGTCGTGGCGAATCAACAGACCTTCGCCCGGTCCCCCGAAGAGAATCTCCTGGTGCGCCACGAGCCCGGGCAGGCGAATGGAGTGGATCTTGATGCCGCCATCGGCTTCCGCGCCACGCGCACCCTTCAGGGTGTGGCGCGTGGTTGGATCGCTGATCGGTCCTTTGCCGGCGGCCGTGCGCGCCGCCAAGATGGCTTTGGACGCGGCCAACGAGGTCCCTGACGGTGCGTCCGCCTTCTTGTCGTGGTGCAGTTCAATGATCTCAACCACGTCGAAGTACGGTGCCGCCATCGCTGCGAATCGCTCCGACAGTACGGCGCCCACGGAGTAGTTCGCCGCGATGACGACGCCCACCTTGGTGCTCGCGGCGTCAACCTGGGCTCTCTGCTCCGACGACAGTCCCGTGGTACCAATGACCAGCGCGATGCCGTTCTGCGCGCACCACGCCGCGGAACCAACGACACCTTCCGGCGTTGAGAAGTCGACGACGACGTCCACGACGCTCGGGTCAACGGTGTCGAACGAAGGCGCGTACGTCGCGCCGAAGAGATCGCGGGGCTCGTGTACGTCGACCATGGTGACGATCGTGAATCGCCCGAGTCCACTGAGACCTGCGCCAAGTATCTGGCCCATCCGCCCGGCACCACCGTTGATCGCGACTCGTTTCACGACCGAACCTTATCGTTGCGCTTGCGCCGTTCGTCGGCGAAGAGATACGAGACGATCACGATCAAGAGTGCGCCACCGCCCAGTGACGAGCCAAGTCCCAACTCGATGTAGGGGGCGTGGTAGTGGAAGTGCACCACCCACGTGCCCGCCGGCACGGTGACCTGTTGGATGAGGCCGTTGCGTTGGACCGCCAGCGACGTGTTCTGGCCGGTCGACACGTCGAGCGCGGTCGCGCGCCAGCCCGGTAGATACGACGTGCTGCGCACGAGTGTCACCGACGCCGTGGCGTGTAGTGAGACCCACGTGTCGCCCCACGACGCGTTGCGCACGTGGGTGATGGCACCCGTGGTCGGCAAGCGCAACCAGGCCGACGGCTCGACCAAGTTCGCCTTGAAGACGGAGAAGGTCCCGATGGTGTTCACCAAGCGCCACTGCGGACTGTCGAGTGCCTCTTGGAAGGGAGAGTCGAAGCGGTACTTCGGCAGTGAGGCGTTCGTTTCGGTGACGAGCGCACTGGCGACCTGCACGGGATGGGTGGCGTCGAGTTCAAAGCCGGCGGCGCTCGGCGACGTCGAGGAGAGCGTGAAGGTCATGACGTTGGCGCCGTTCTCTACGACCTCGGGAGCCAGGACGCCGCCGTTCGCGCTCAGTAGATGGAACGTCACCGGTCCGTTCGCCACACGACGCCCGCCGCGACCGTGCACGGTCACGGTTCGCACGTGCAAGACCTGACCGAAGTATCGATCGGCCCGGTTCGTCGCTACCGCCAACTTGCAGTTCGGTGCGGCGGGCACCCGGACCTTGACGTCGTTGCCCAACTGCGAGGTGGAGACGACGATGGTCGCGAGTCGCAACTGGGTGAAGGTGCCGTCAGCCAGTCGACAGGGATTGACCGCAGCCTGAGGGTGCGTGCCGGTGGCGTCGTCGTAGTTCGTTGATTCGAGCGATCCGTAACCCTGCACGCTCGGAATCTTCGTGAAGACGTTCATGTTCGGCACGCCGAGCATCTCGTACGACTTGGCGTGCACTCCGCCCTGGTCGACGAGCGCGGTGCGGCCACTGGTGCCCAGTATCGACGAGGCGTACGTCCGCGACGGCATCGTCGGTCCACTCCCGCCAATGACGGCCGACGCCGCGAGCACGAGGAAGATAACGACGTCGACGCACAGGACGCCGAGGAGGATCCGCAAGAGGCTCGCTCGGCGGCGCCAGAACACGATGGCGAGGACGGCCACCAGCGCGATCACGAGGTGCAGGCCGTAGGAGAGGTGCATGTCGTTCGCCAGGCCCTCTTGCTCGGGGAAGACGCCGAGGTACGAGACGATCTGGGGACCCCAGAAGAAGAGCGACGCGCAGAACGCGACGATTCCCAATGCCGGGGCCATCGTCACCCACTTCGCTCTTCCTTCTACGCCGGCCTCTTCGAGCTTGCGACGTTCGATCTTGTTGAACCACCATCCGAGGAGGATCGTCATCGCGAAGTCCACGACGATCACGTTTCGGCTCTGCAGCCTCGTGTTGCCGTAGAGGGGGATGTGGCGAAAGAGGTGACCGAGCGGGGTGTAACTCCCCCACGTCGCGAACAGCCCGACGATCAGCAGGACGACGTAGAGGACGTAGTCGCGCTCGGCGCCCTTCCAACCACGCTTCGATACTCGAGTGAAGAACGCGAAGGTCGCCATGAGGGCGAGCACCCCCACGTAGCCGGTCACCTCGGCGAGGTTGTAGTGCGCGAAGTATCCCGGTTGGCCCGCCGAGCCGTTGCCGCCGAAGATGTCCGGTACGAACAGCAACGAGGTCCAGCGAACGACGAGTGATCCGGCGCCGAAGAAGCCGTAGGTGACGACGGAGCGTTGCGAGGAGCCAATGAACGACTGGCCCGGCAAGAGTTGCACGAGTCCGAGGGCGACGCCCCACGCGAGTCCGACCCCGAGCGTGACGGCGAAGACGACGCGCGCACGCCAGGTCGCTATCCAGTACGTGGAGCGCAGTAGCAAGACGGTCGGCGCGACGACCAGCGAGAGCAGTTCGATGTCCGCAATACCGCGTGGCTCACCGGTGAGGAAGGTCAGGCCCCAGAGCAGGCCGTACGCACAGACCCACGGCAACGCGACACGGGCGTAGCGGAGCCACGGGGTGTCGGCGGACTCGAGGGTGAGACGCCGCGAGAGTGACAGCACGATCAGCACGGTCCAGGGAATGAAGGCGAATCCCTGGACGACGCCGAGGTGCACGAGTTGCCCGATCATCGCGCCCGAGTACGAGTAGGTCATCGCCGCGGCGAAGGATGACTTCGTGGCGACGCCGTGCCAGCGCAGCAGCGCGAACATGCCCGTCGCGGCGATGACGTAGACGGCGATGCAGTTGATGACCCACCCGACGATGGGCGTCACGAAGGCGAAGATCCAGGTGAGTGGGTAGAGCGCTCCGGCGTTCAGACCGCCGAGCAGCGGCGTGCCCGAGTTGGCCAAGGGATTGAACAGCGGCAGGTGGCCACTCGCGAGTTGGCGTCCGCTCAGTACGCGAAGCGGAAAGTTCTGAATCAGGTTGTCACCCGAGAGCGCGGGGTGCCCGGCGAGCGCGGGCACGACGAAGAGCAAGGTCGGCACGACGAGCATCACGAGCAGCGAGACGCGGTCGAGTCGATCGAGTGGTCGCCACCATCGTTTTGTATGCGAGGGGGCGACGAGCGTCATTGGCTCCACGCTACGAAATGCAACGAAGCCCGTGCGACACAGTCACGGGGACCGTACCGCACGGGCTTCGTAGGACTATCGACGACGCGGTCGCGGGCTGCGACGCCCACCACCTTCACCATCAGAGAACGCTGGGCCTCCTGGACCCAGGTCACCGATTTCGCCGGCCAGTTCGGCCTCGAAGGCCGCTTCGAACGCCGAGGTCTGCGCAGGTCGCGCGGCACTGGTGCCGTCACGTGGGGCGCGGTCACGAGGCGCGCGGTCACGGTCACGAGGACCACGGTCGCCTCGGTCACCACGGTCCGAACTCTCACGGCGCGGAGGACGAGCGTCGCCGCTGTCCTCAGACTCCGGGAAGTCACCGACGAGTGACAGCGACACCTTGCCCTGAGGATCGATGTCATCGACCTTCACTTCAATCGCCTGACCGAGTTCGACAACGTCCTCGACTTGGCCAATGCGCTTGCCACCGTTGAGTGGCGCCATCTTGGAGATGTGCAAGAGACCGTCACGTCCGGGCATGATGCTCACGAACGCGCCGAACTTGGCGAGGTTGACCACTCGACCCTGGTAGGTCGCGCCCACTTCGGGTGTGGGTGGGTCGAGGATCATCGCGATACGGCGTCGGGCCTCTTCGACCGCACGGCCGTCCTTGGCACCGATGGTGACGGTGCCGACGACGCCGTCGTCGTCAACCGCGATGTCCGCACCGGTCTCCTGCTGGAGCGTATTGATGACCTTGCCCTTCGGTCCGATGACCTCGCCGATCTTGTCGATCGGGATTTCAATCGAAACGATCTTCGGCGCCACCTCGGCGACCTGAGCACGGGGCTCGGCAATCGTGTTGGTGATCACGGTCAAGATCAGGAGTCGCGCCTCTTTGGCCTGGTGCAACGCGTTCGACAACACCTCGGCCGGGAGGCCGTCGATCTTGGTGTCGAGTTGCAGGGCGGTCACGGCGTCAGCGGTTCCGGCGACCTTGAAGTCCATGTCACCGAAGGCGTCCTCCGCACCGAGGATGTCGGTCAACGTGACGTACTTGCCTTCGTCGTAGACGAGGCCCATCGCGATACCGGCGACGGGCGCCTTGATGGGCACACCGGCCGCCATCAACGACAGCGTCGATCCACAGACCGAAGCCATCGACGTCGAGCCGTTGCTCTGCAGGACGTCAGAGACCACGCGCAACGTGTACGCGAAGTCCTGCTCGCTCGGCAGTACGGGAATCAACGCCCGCTCGGCCAACATGCCGTGTCCGATCTCGCGACGCTTGGGCATGCCCACTCGTCCGGTCTCGCCCACGGAGTAGGGCGGGAAGTTGTAGTGGTGCATGTATCGGCGGAATTCGTCGGGACCGATCGTGTCGAGCTGCTGGCGCATGCGCGGCATGCCGAGCGTCGTCACGTTGACGACCTGGGTCTCGCCACGCTGGAACATCGCCGATCCGTGGGTCATCGGGAAGAGGTCCAGTTCGGCCGAGAGCGGACGGATGTCCGTGACCGAACGTCCGTCGATGCGCACGCCCTCTTCGACGATGCGCTTGCGGACGATCTTCTTGGTCACCGAACGAACGGCGGCCTTGATCTCACCCAGTCGGTTCGGGAACTCGTCCTTCAGGTGCTCGATGATCGACGCGGTCGCGGCGTCGAGCGCCTCGTTGCGAGCCGTCTTCGTCGTCAGCTTGTTCGCCTCGGAGAGTGACGGCATGCCCATCGCTTCGACACTCTCGTAGACGTCGCTCTGGTAGTCGGCGATGACTTGGTACTCCATGGGCGTGATCGGGCCTCGCGCGGCGGTGAAGTTCTTCACCAGTTCGCGCTGCAGGTTGATCGACTCGCGGATCCACAGCTTGGACGCCTCGAGACCAGCGGACAGGACGTCCTCACTGACCTTGGGTGCGCCGTCGGCGTACATCTCGAAGGAACCTTCGGTGCCACCGGCCTCGACCATCATGATCGCGATGTCGGTGTCCGCGGAGTCACTCAGTGCTCTACCGGCGACGACGAGCTCGAACGTCGCGGCGTCACCCTCGGCGTAGGTCGGGTGCGGGGCCCAGGTGCCGTCGATGGTGTACGCCATGCGTACGGCCCCGATCGGTCCCTCGAAGGGGATACCCGAGATCATCAGCGCGGCCGAAGCGGCGTTGATGGCCAGGACGTCATGCGGGTTCTCCTGGTCGGCGCTGAAGATCGTGCCGACGACCTGGACCTCGTTGCGGAAACCCTTCGGGAAGGAAGGTCGCAGTGGTCGGTCGATGAGACGACAGGTCAGGATGGCCTGGTCCGAGGGCTTACCCTCACGACGGAAGAAGGCGCCGGGAATCTTGCCCGCGGCGTACGCCCGCTCTTCGATGTCGACCGTCAGCGGGAAGAAGTCAATGCCTTCACGTACGGATTTGGCTGCGGCGACGGTCGCCAGCAACATGGTGTCGCCAATACGGGCCACTACGGCTCCGTCAGCGAGTTGGGCCAAGTGGCCCGCTTCAAAACTCAAGGTCTTGTCGGTGCCCGTTATCGGGCTACTTACGCGGATTGCGTCAGTCATGGATTGTGCTCCTATTTAGTTAGCAACACTCCGCCCGGATCCCAGTGGGCGACCTTCGCGTATTCGCGACGATCCTCCACTGGCCTCCGAGAAGTTCGGATGTGTTGAACACGTCGACGGCGTCGACGTGCATTTCGGCTAGCGACGAATGCCGAGTCGGCCGATCAAAGCGCGGTAGCGCTCGACATTTCCGCGCTGCACATAATCGAGCAGGCGGCGACGTTGGCCGATGAGCACCATGAGTCCGCGGCGAGTGTGATGATCGCCCTTGTGGACCTTGAGGTGCTCGGTGAGGTGTGCAATCCGGTCCGTCAGAATCGCCACTTGCACCTCGGGCGAACCCGTGTCCGTCGCGTGCGTCTGATAGTCCTTGATGATTTGCTGCTTCTCAGCCATAACGTTTTATTTGCCTTATGAGTCGGATGTCTCGTAGCAAGTCGCCTACGTGACGACTCACATAGTCAGCGTCGCTGACCAGTTATCCACTCTAGCAGGAGTGAGTCGAAAGGCGAGAACTTCTTGAAGATCTCGCGCGATTGCTCCACATCGATGGCGATTTGAGCGACGAGGCCGTCCACGTCCTCGAACGTCATTTCGCCGCGCAAACGGGCGAGGAACGCGACGTCGAGTCGCTGGTCGTAGAGGTCGGCGTTGAAGTCCGGCAGGTGAACCTCGACGAGGAGCGGGCCGTCTTCGTAGAACTGAGGGCGAGTACCGATGGAGATCGCCGCGGCGTGCCAGAGTCCGTCGTTGGTACGCGCGGCCCCCGCGTAGATACCGACCTGGGGAATCGCCTGGTGGGTGTCGAGCGCCATGTTCGCCGTCGGGAATCCCAGTTCTCCCCCACGAGCGTCGCCGTGCTCCACGCCACCACGAAGAACGAAGGGTCGACCGAGTACGGCGTTCGCCGTTTCGAGGTCGCCCCGATCGAGCGCCGTGCGCACGAGGGTGGAACTCCATCGCGGTTCACCGTAGGTGGGCGCCTCGTAGACGGCGAATCCCAATTGCGCACCTTCGTGTCGAAGCGTCGCGACGTCACCCTGGCGGTCGTGTCCGAATCGAAAGTCCTTGCCGACGAGCACTTTGACCGCGTGCAGCTCATCGACCAACACCCGTTGGACGAACGCCACCGCGGAGAGTTTGGCCAGGTCCGGTCCGAAGGTCACCAGTCGCACCTGTTCGACGCCGAGCGCCTCGAGGCCTTCGAGTCGCTGGTCCAAGGTCTGCAGCAGTCGGGTGGTGCGTTCGGGCACCAACACGAGGGCCGGATGCGGGTCAAAGGTGACGACGGTCGGTACCTCGGAACGGGCGTCGAAGGCGAGCAGTGTTTCGATCACCTTTTGGTGGCCGAGGTGTAATCCGTCGAAGACGCCGATCGCGACGTGCGACGTCCGTTCGCGAAACGGTGAGGGCTCTGCGTCACGGACGACAATCATCCCAGCAACCTACCCGCGGACCGAATCTTGGTCGGCCGGCAGCACGAGTTGCGGCTGCCATGACTCGTCGCGACGCGCCAGAATGCCCACGAGACCTCCGGTGTCGTCCATCGCCGCCACTTCGAGGCCGTCGAAGGACTCGTCGAGTGTCAGGCGCTGACCCATCCGCATGCGTCGTTGCTCGTCCTCGCTCAAGGTCACGTGCTCGAGGGAGACCACGAACGTCGACGGCGGTGCCAGGACGTCGTCGCCGCGCTCGACGGCGTTCGCCAACTCCTCGATGGTGAGCGCCCCGTCAACGTGATGAGCGCCACTCGAAAGTCGACGCAGCGAACTCAGGTGGCCAATCGTCCCGAGCCGATGCGCGAGGTCGCTCAAGAGCACGCGCACGTAGGTGCCGACCGAGCACTCGACGTCGAAGGTCCACACGCTGGGATCGTCCGTGGGCGCCACGTCAAAGAAGCGGACGGAAATCTCGCGCGATGCACGCTCGACCTCGATACCCTTGCGCGCCAGTTCGTGAAGCCGTTGGCCGTCGATCTGAATCGCCGACACCATGGGTGGTGTCTGTCGCTGGACGCCGAGCATCGAGGACGCCGCGGCCGTCACGGCGAGGGAGGTCAGCGCCGGGACGGGCTGCACGTCGAGCACCGCACCGTCGGCGTCGAGCGAATCGGTCGCGACGCCAAAGGTCACGGTCCCGCAGTAGCGCTTCGACTCGGACTGCGCGAATCGCAGCAGCCTCGTTGATGGTCCGACGGCGAGTACGAGCAGGCCCGTCGCCATGGGATCGAGCGTGCCGGCGTGGCCGACCTTTCGCTCGCCGAGTATTCGTCGCACCTTCGCGACCACGTCGTGGCTCGTGAGACCGCTGCCCTTGTCGATGAGCAACAGGCCGTTATTCGTCGTCATGGTTTTGACGACGAATGATCTCTTCGACGGCCTCGCCGCTCGCGACGGCCGGGTCGGCCACGAAGGTGAGTTTCGGCGTTCGCTTGAATCGCGTCTGCACGTTCACCGCCGACTGAATCTGCGCGCGGCGCTCTTCGAGCGCGATGCGCGCTTCGGGACTGAGCGAGTCGAAGAAGACGGTCGCTTGTCGAAGATCCTGCGTCGTCTGCACGCCGGTCACGGTCAGGATGCCGATGCGGTCATCGACGTCGCTGATGCGCGTCAACTCGTCCGAGATGACCTCACGCAATATCTGGTTGACGCGAGCCGATCGAGGGTAGGGGTGATGACTGCCTGATGAACGGGCCATGCGCTAGGCCGTTCTTGGGATCTCGCGCTCTTCGAAGGTCTCGATGATGTCGCCCGCTTTGAGGTCCTGGTAGTCGGAGAGACCGATACCGCACTCGAAGCCGGAAGCCACCTCACGCGCGTCGTCCTTGAAGCGGCGCAGTGACGTGATCGATCCTTTCCAGATGATCGTTCCTTCGCGAAGGAATCGGACCTTCGAGCCGCGGGTGATGACACCGTCGCGCACGAAGCAACCGGCGATCGCGCCGATCCTCGGCACGCGGAATACCTCACGCACTTCGGCCTCGCCCGTGACGATCTCCTCGAAGACCGGCGAGAGGAGTCCGAGCATGGCGGCCTCGATCTCCTCGATCAACTTGTAGATGATCTCGTAGGTGCGAATCTGCACGCCCTCGTTCTCCGAGAGCTCGCGACTGCGCTTGTCCGGACGCACGTTGAACCCGATGATGGTGGCGTTGGACGCCTTGGCGAGCTGCACGTCGTTCTCGGTGATCCCGCCGACGCCGCGGTGCACGATGACGAGTTTCACGTCGTCGCGCTCGAGCTTCTTGAGCGACTCGGTGCACGCCTCGAGCGAGCCCTGCACGTCCGCCTTCAACACGATGTTGAGCGTGGCCGTCTCACCGCGCTGAATCTGCTCGAAGAGGTCCTCGAGTCGGGCGCCGCTCGTCGAGGCCACGGGCTGGTGACCAATGAGACGAGCACGCTGGGCGCGGGCTTCAGCCAGGGAGCGCGCGTGCGCCAGGTCGTGCGCGACGCGCATCTCGTCACCGGCGAACGGCGGTTCGCTGAAACCGAGTATCTGCACCGGCGTCGAAGGTCCGGCCGACTTGATGGACTTGCCCTGATCGTTGATGAGCGCCTTCACCTTGCCGTAGGCGGCGCCGGCGACGACGGGGTCGCCCACTTCGAGGAGTCCCTTTTGCACCATGACCGTCGCCACCGGTCCACGGCCCACTTCGAGGTTGGCTTCGAGGACCGTGCCCATCGCCCGACCCGTGGGTCGAGCGGAGAGCTCGGCGATCTCCGCGACGAGCAGTACCTGTTCGAGCAGTTCGTCGATCCCGGTCCCCTGGAGGGCCGAGATCTCGACGACGATCGTGTCGCCGCCCCACTTCTCGGGCACGAGTCCGTACTCCGAGATCTGCTGGAGCACGCGATCGGGATTGGCGTCGGCCTTGTCCATCTTGTTGACCGCCACGATGAGCGGCACTTCGGCCGCCTTGGCGTGGTTGATGGCTTCGATGGTCTGGGGCATCACGCCGTCGTCGGCCGCGACGACGAGGATGACGATGTCGGTGACCTTGGCGCCTCGCGCACGCATCGCCGTGAAGGCTTCGTGACCCGGCGTGTCGATGAAGGCGATGGCCTTGCCCTTCCACGAGACCTTGTAGGCCCCGATGTGCTGGGTGATGCCACCGGCCTCGCCCGCGACGACGTCGGTCTTTCGGATCTTGTCGAGTAGGAGCGTCTTGCCGTGGTCGACGTGGCCCATCACGGTGACGATCGGAGGACGGGGCTCGGCGGGAATCACGTCGTCCTGGTCGTCCTCGTCGAAGAACTTCGCGAGCAACGCGGCCTCTTGCTGTTCGCCGGGATCGACGAGGTGCACGACGGCACCCACTTCGGCCGCGTACAGCTCGATCATGTCGTCCGTGAGACTCTGCACGGCGGTGACGATCTCACCTTGAAGGAACAGGAACCGCATGATGTCCGCGGCGCTTCGATTGAGCTTGGGCCCAACGTCACGCGCCGTTGAGCCGCGCTCGATGATGACTTCACCGTCGGGTACGGGCAGCGAACTCGGCTGCCACGTCGTCATCTGCGTGGGCTCGAGCTCCTCGACGTTGCGGCGACGACGACGCGTGGCCTTGCGCTGTGATCCTCGCGGACCACCGGTACCGCGACTGGGCGGGCCACCGCGATTGGGACCACCGGGTGCACCGGTCGTCGGTGCGCCGGGACGCGAACCGGGGAACCCTCCGCTGGCGCCACCGGGACGCGACGTCGGACCACCGGGACGCGACGGCGGGCCACCGGGTCGGGCGCTCATCGGTCGTGGGCCGCCCGGGCCCGATGGTCGACCAGTGGCGCCACCGGGCATCGGGCGTCGAGCGCCCGGCGGTGGCGGTATTGGTCGACCGGTTGAACTGAGGGGCCGACCGGGTGGCGGCGGAATCGGCCGTCCGGTCTGACTGAGTGGCGGACGGGTCGACGGTGATCCGCCCTCGCCGCCCTCGCCCGCAACGGAGCGCTGGGTCGGACGGATGGTCGTCGGGCCGTCGGGTGAGGCGCTGCGAGTCGGGGCCGGCTTCACGATGGGTGCGCGACTTCGAACGACCTTGGGCGCTGGCTCGGCGGCTGGCGCCGGGGCGGGGGTCGGCGAAGCGGCGGGTGACTCTGCGAACGGCGAAGGCGATTGGACGACGGTCTCCGCGGGCTTGGTGACGCGACTGACGCGCGCGGGTGCGACGGCTTCGACGTTCTCACTCGCGGGCGCGGCCTTCGTCGCGCTCGGCGCCTTGGTTGCCTTCGCGGCCTTGGCCGCTTTGGCGGCCTCTTCGGGCTGCACCTCGCGACGTAGTCCGTCGGCGTCGGCGCGACGGCGGATGCGGTCCGCCTGGGCGTCCTCAATCGACGCAGAGGGGCTCGATGCTCCAATGCCGAGTTTTTGGGCGAGCGTGAGTAGCTCTTTGCTCGTGAGACCGAGTTCCTTCGAGAGCTCGTGCACACGGATCTTCTTCTGGGCCAAAACCTTCCCTTGCTTCTCGTGCCGGCGCTTCCGCGGGCACAGTTATCTATTCTTCCACAATCGCGCTCAAGTACGACCGCGATCCCTTTCTAAAGCGTGAATCTCGACCAGGTCGATCTCGCGAACCGGCGCTCGCAGGGCCCGGGCCACCTGCCCCACGCGAAGCTGGCCGACGCACTCGGTCCCGGCACACCACCAGACGCCTCGACCGGCTCCTCGACCGAGATGCCACGTTCCGTCACTCGATCGGCCCGCTCGGACCATCTGCGTGTCGTCACGTCGGGTCCGACAGACGACACAGGTACGGACCGGCGTTATGCCTCGTCCTCCACGACCTCGTCAGTCACTTCGGGCTCGATCTCGGCGACCGGTTCAATGACGTCGACGACCACGACCTCCTCGACGTCGCCCTGGGCGTCAGTGATCACCTCGTCGACCACGACCGCCGCGACCTCTCCGTCGTCACCGCCAATCACGACCGTGGTCTCGTCGACGACGACGTCGCCGTCGGTCCAGACCTCTTCGACGACCGCTGCCTCTTCCTGGCCCTCGTTCTCCGAACGGATATCGATGCGCCACCCGGTGAGTCGCGCGGCGAGTCGAGCGTTCTGACCCTCCTTGCCAATGGCGAGTGAGAGTTGCTGGTCGTGCACGATGACCGTCGCGATGCCCTCTTCCTCATCGAGTCGAACCTCGCGCACCCGGGCCGGCTGCAACGCCGCCTGGATGAACTCGATCGGGTCGTCGCTGTAGGGCACGACGTCGATGCGCTCGCTACGTAGTTCGTTCGTGATGTTGCGCACCCGACTGCCGCGTGCGCCGACGCAGGCACCGACGGGATCGATCATGTGGTCGTTGCTGGCGACCGCGATCTTGCTGCGGTGTCCGGGCTCGCGCGCGAGCGCCTTGATCTCCACGATGCCGTTGGCGATCTCGGGCACCTCGATCTCGAAGAGCTTCGCCACCAGCGCGGGGTGCGTGCGGCTCACGACGATCTGGGGACCCTTGTTGGTCTTGCGCACTTCGACGATGTACACCTTGATGCGAGCACCGTGCTCGTAGCGCTCGAAGGCGATCTGCTCGGCCTGGGGCAGCAATGCCTCGACCCGTCCGAGGTCCAACAACGTGTAGCGGTTGTCGTTCTGCTGGACGGTGCCCGAGACGATGTCGCCCTCACGGTTGGCGAACTCTTCGTACATCTGGCGACGCTGGATGTCACGGATGAGTTGCATGAGCACTTGCTTGGCGGTCTGGGCGGCGATGCGACCGAAGTCCTCGGGCGTCGCGTCCCACTCCCGCGTGACGTTGCCTTCGAGGTCGAGCTCGAGGCCCCACACCTTGATCTCACCGGTCTCGGGATTGATCTCGACTTCCGCGTCCTCCGCGGAGTCCGGCCGGCGCTTGTACGCGGCGAGTAGTGCGTTGGCCAACGCGATGAGCAGTTCGCCCTCATCGATGTTCTGGTCACGGGCAATCTGGCCCAACGCTTCTAGGAATTCAAAGTTCGCCATGATTAACCTTTCTTCCTGGTCGATGCAACAGAGGACTTGGCGCGCGACGGCGAGGGCTTGGCTTCGGCCCCCCAGGCAAAGACGGTGCGGGCACGCTCGATGGCGTCAAGTCGCACCACGACGTGACCGAGCGTGGCGTCGTTCAGTGTGACGGTCGTTTCGTCAGCCGCAACAACCGTGCCCTCGAGGCGACGGGTCGGCTGGTCGCCACGCAGTTCACGTAACGTCACCACTTCGCCGACCGTTGAGAGGAAGTGCGACGGCGTGCGCAGTTTGCGCTCCAAACCGGGGCTCGAGACGTCGAGCGTGAAGCGTCCGGCAATGGGGTCGTTCACGTCGAGCCACTCCGAGATCGCACGATTGGCCTTGGTCAGCGCCTCGAGGTCGACGCCGCCGGGGCGCGTCACGACCACGTTGAGGGTTCCCTTGACCATTTCGAGGTCGTAGAGGTCCAGCCCGAGGTCGGACAGCAGGGTGCGAAAGGGTGTCTCTAAGTCCACTGCCGTCTCCTTTCGCTGTCGCTCAGGCCGTTCGGACAAAGAAAAAGCGCGGGCCCGAGGCCCGCGCTTAAACGAGTCCATACGTCCTGAGCGGACTGTAGGCAACAATTGTAGCATTTCCGACCCCTGATGACAATGGGAATCGCCGTCGCGGAACCGTGAATATTCACGAAAAATTGATAATCGGGCGGTGCCGGTCAGTAGGACTTGGCGACGATGCAGTCGAGGTCCGGTTCGGTCTCGGCCAGCGGCATCGTGGCGTCGCGGCGCTGCAGGCAGCGCACGGTGATCGCGTGGACCTTGAGGGCGGCCTCGCCCGTCGGGCCCACCTGGGACCACGCCAGGCGCGCAAAGCCCGTCTCGGCGGCCTCGATGGCCTCGTCGATGCTGGCCACGTCGTGCGTGGCGTCGGCGAGTCGTCGGGTCGCCTCCGCCAACAGACTGGCCTGCATCGCTTCGAGGAGTCCCGGTGCCCGGGCACTGACCTCGTCCAATGGAAGCGTCAACTTCTCGGCGTTGTCGCGTCGCACGAGCGTCACCACGCCCTCTTTGAGGTCGCGCGGCCCCACCTCGACGCGCAGCGGCACACCCTTGATCTCCCAGTCGGTGACCCGGCGACCGAAGCTGCCGCGACCCCGGTCGATCTGGGCTCGGACACCGGCCGACTTGAGTGACGCGTGAATGCGCTCGCAGGCTTCATTCACCTCGGGCTCGTCACGTACGGCGATCACGACCACTTGGATCGGCGCGAGTCGCGGCGGCACGACGAGACCTTGGTCGTCGCCGTGCATCATGATCAGTCCGCCGACCATGCGCGTTGACGCGCCCCAGGAACTCGTGAAGCACAGTTCGGCCTGACCGGCTTCACTCTGGAAATAGATATCGAAGGCCCGGGCGAAGTTCTGTCCGAGTTCGTGACTCGTCGCCATCTGCAACGCCTTGCCGTCGCGCATCATCCCCTCGGCCGTCATGGAATTGATGGCGCCCGCGAAGCGCTCGCTGGCGGGCTTGATGCCGAGGTAGGTCGGTGCCGCGAGCACGTTCACCAAGAAGTCGTTATAGACCTCGAGGTGGATCTTGGTCGCGAAGGTGTTGGCGTCCTCGTAGCTCGCGTGCGCCGTGTGACCCTCCTGCCAGAGGAACTCCGAGGAACGCAGGAACAGTCGGGGACGAGCTCCCATCGAACCACGTTGCTCCACTGGTTGAGGAGTAACGGTAGGTCACGGTAACTCTGGATCCACTTGGCCATGTACTCACCAATGACCGTCTCACTGGTCGGGCGAACGACGATGGGCTCGGCGAGCTCTTCGCCGCCGGCGTGGGTCACGATCGCTAACTCGGGACTGAAGCCCTCGACGTGCTCGGCCTCGCGTTGGAAATAACTGAGCGGAATGAAGAGCGGGAAGTAGGCGTTCTGGACGCCGGCCTCTTTGATCCGCGCGTCCATCTCGGCCTGCATCCGCTCCCAGATGGCCCATCCGTAGGGGCGGATGACCATCGTGCCGCGCACCGGCCCGTTGTCGGCCATCTCGGCCTTGGCGACCACGTCCTGGTACCAGCGTGGAAAGTCTTCACTTTGGGGGGTCAGCGCACTCTGGGTGGCCACAATGCTCCTTCGAATTGATGGGCCAGCCTACCCAAAGGATCGTTACTGCTCAGTGCGTTTACGGATCTGCGCAATGCGTTCGTTCGAATGGTTGGCGTCGGCGCCGCGACTGTCGAGGAGCAGCGCCCGGTCGGCCTCCGCCTCGGCCGCCGCCCCGACGTCGCGCGCGGCCAGTCGGGCCTCGACCCCTTCGGCGGCGATCTTCTTCGCCTCTTCGACGAGCGCCTCGACCATGTCCTCTTCCTTGACGACACGAATGATCTCGCCCTTGATGAAGAGGTGGCCCCCGCTTCTTACCCGCGGCGATGCCGAGGTCCGCGTGTCGGGCCTCGCCCGGTCCGTTGACGACACAGCCCATGACCGCGACTTGGATCGGGAGATTGAGCGCCGCCCAGGGCCGTCTGGGCCTCGTTGGCGACCTTGATGACGTCCACCTCCGCGCGTCCACAACTCGGGCAGGCAATGAGGTCGAGACCTTTGCGCTCGCGCAGCCCGAGGACCTCGAGAAGTTGACGTCCGGCTCTCGCCTCTTCGACGGGGTCGGCGGTCAGTGAGTAGCGAAACGTGTCACCGATGCCTTCGGCCAGCAAGGTCGCGATGCCCGCGGTCCCCTTCAACAGGCCCCCCGGCAGTGGACCGGCCTCGGTGACGCCGAGGTGCAGCGGGTGATCGAAGGTCTCAGAGGCGAGGCGATAGGCCGCGATCATGGTCGCGACCGACGAGGCCTTCACCGAGATCTTCACGTCCGAGAAGCCCACCTCCTCGAAGTACGCCAGCTCGATGCGGGCCGACTCGACGAGGGCCTCGGGCGTGGCGCCGCCGAATCGCTCGTAGATGTCGGGGTGCAGGCTGCCCGCGTTGACGCCGATGCGGATCGGTACGCCGCGGTCACGCGCCTCACTGGCGACGAGCTTGATCTCTTCGGGCTTGCGCAGGTTGCCGGGATTGAGTCGCAGTCCCTGCACCCCCGCTTCGAGTGCGGCCAGTGCCATCTCCACGTGGAAGTGGATGTCGGCGACGATCGGGACCGGCGAGCGCGGCACGATCTGGGCCAGACCCTCGGCCGCCGCGACCTCGTTGCAGGTGCAGCGAACGATGTCGGCTCCCTCGGCCGCGAGCGCGTAGATCTGCGCGAGGGTCCCTTCGACGTCGGCCGTCTTGGTCGTCGTCATGGACTGGACCGAGATCGGCGCGTCACCGCCGACCACGACCTTCCCGACGGCTATCTGGCGGGTCTTGCGACGGGGGCTAAGGGAACTGGCGGTGACATCCACAGGTCCATTCTGCCTGCTGGGGGCCGTGCGCCGAGCGCGTCTAGAACGGGTTGGCGATGGGGTGGACGATGTCCAGGTACAGCGTGCAGGCGAAGAGCACGAGCAGCACGCCCATGAAGGCGTAGGCGAAGGGCGCCATCTTGTTGAGATCGGCGTGGTAGCGCCGTCCCCGTCGTGTGCGGATCCGCTCGTAGGTCGATATGGCGACGTAGCCCCCGTCGAGGGGCAACATCGGCAACATGTTCAAGATGCCCACGAAGATGTTGACCGCCATCAAGATGAGCAGCAGGTCGCCGGGCCCCGTCGACGTGCTCTGCACCGCGATGCGCACGACACCGACGATCGACTCGGGCCGGTTGCGTTGATTCGTCGGATTATTCGCGGCGGCCGGTGAGGCGACCTGGTGGAAGAGGCTCGAGAACTGCCCCGGGGAGAAGACGTGCACGATGGCCGTCACGGCCGTGCCAATGAGCGAACCGACTTCAGTGAAGGAGGCCGGGACGGCGGCGTACCAACTATCACGCACCGGCAGATTGAGTAGTGAGATGCCGAGGTAGCCGTGCGCTTTGTGGCCGGTCGTGAGGAACCCGTTGCCCGACTTGATGGTCCGTCCATCGACCGGGGTGGCGTGCAGGGTGATGTCGCGCCCATCGCGATTGACGAGCAGTGTCAGACGACGGCCGGACTTCGCTCGACCGCGGAGATGAGTTGTGTGTCACTTTTGATGGCGCGTCCGTCGATGGACATGATGCGGTCACCGGTCTTGAGCCCGGCGAGCTGCGCCGCATCTTGCGCGTGACCGGGCCACTTCGCGAACGCGCCCACGGCCACCTGATTCTCCGAGGGCAGTCCGACGAAGGTCAGCGCGGCCCACGCGAGCACGAGCGCCATGATGAGGTGCATCAACGAACCGGCCGACGCGAAGATCGCCTTGCGCGGATAGGACGCCGAACGGTACGTTCGCGACTCCTCGTCCGCAGGAATCTCCTCGGTCCAGTTCATGCCCGGTACCTTGACGTACCCGCCGGCGAGTATCGCGCGCACGCCGTAACGTGTCTCGCCAACGGTCGTCGACCAGATGACCGGTCCGAAACCGACGAAGAAATCCGTGACCTTCATGCCGGCGCGCTTCGCGGTGATGAAGTGGCCGAACTCGTGCGCCATCACGATGAAGATGATGGTGAAGATGACGAGCGGCAGCGCCCAACCGACCGTGAAGGTGAGGAGGGCGACGAACGCCACGATCCCCGCGAGAAGGATGAAAAGAGAGCGACGAGTGGAGGTTTTCGGCTTCATGCGTACTACTTCAGAATACTGCGCGCCTCTCGCCGGGCCTGCGCATCATTCGCGATCAATTCGTCCAGTGAATGTAAGGGATCAGCAATGTAGTTGTCCATAACTTGTGAAACGACGTCGATGATTTCACTCCACGTGATCGCGTCGTCGAGGAACGCCGCGACCGCAACTTCGTTCGCCGCACTCAACCACGCCGGCGCCGCGCCACCGAGTCGGGCCGCTTCGTACGCGAGACCGATCGCGGGGAACGCTTTGGGGTCGGGCGCTTCGAAGGTCAGTTCGACGGGTTGCGTGAAGTCGATCGCCCCGTACCCGTGGTCGAGGCGTTCGGGAAGTCCGAGGCAGTACGCGATGGGCAGACGCATGTCGGGACGCGAGAGCTGTGCGAGCACCGATCCGTCGACGTACTCGACCATCGAGTGCACGATCGATTGGGGGTGCACGACGACGTCGACGCGATCGACGTCGATGCCAAAGAGCGCCGACGCCTCGAGGACTTCGAGACCCTTGTTCATCAACGTCGAGGAGTCGATCGTGATCTTGGGTCCCATGTTCCAGGTCGGGTGGTTCAACGCGTCGCGCTTCGTGGCGCCGCGCAATTGCTCGAGCGACCAACCGCGAAACGGTCCCCCCGACGCGGTCAGCAACAGTCGGCGCACGTCGGGGTAGCCGGCGAGTCCCGGCGAGCTCGCGAGGCACTGATGGATGGCGCAGTGCTCTGAGTCAACTGGAAGGAGTGTCGCGCCGGGCGTCGCGCGCACGTTCGCGACGAGCGGCGCGGCCGCGATCAACGACTCCTTGTTCGCGAGTGCGAGACGCTTGCCCGCGGCGAGGGCCGCGAGCGTCACGGGCAGTCCGGCGAATCCGAGGACCGCGTTGACGACGATGTCGGACGATGACGCGAGTTGACGAAGTCCTTCGTCGCCCACGACGATCTCGACGTGAGGACCCACGATCTCGGCGAGTTGGACGCGATGCGTCTCACTGATCACACCGACGCTACTGACGTGAAACTCTTCGATCATGGCCGCGAGTTCGCTCAACTGTTCGCCACCCGAGAGCGCGACCAGTTCGAACATCTCTGGTTCTTGGCGCAACACGTCGAGCGCTTGCACGCCGATGGAACCGGTGGCACCCAAGAGTGCGACGCTACGCCGCGTCGACGACACCGCTACCCCAGTTTGAGGACGTGGCAGAGGTAGTACATCGTCGGAAGCGCGAAGAGCAGTCCGTCAATCCGATCGAGCATTCCGCCGTGACCGGGCAACAGTCGACCGAGATCCTTCACACCGATGGTGCGCTTCACCATCGACTCGAATAGGTCGCCGAGCGGCACGACGATCGACAGGGCGACGGCGGCTTCGATACCGGCCTTGCGAGTCCACACACTCATGATCGGCAGCAGGAGCGCCCCCACGATGAGTGTGACGACCGTGCCGGCGGCGGCACCTTCCACGGTCTTGTTCGGTGACAGAAGTTTGTTGAGTGGTCGCTTGCCGTACTGACGGCCAATGATGAACGCGCCCGAGTCGTTCGCGACCGTGAGCAGCATCGCGCCAAACAAGTAACTCAGTCCGTGGCCGTCGACGAAGTTCCGCGGCGCCACGAACAGCAGTGCGTACGATCCAATGACGCCGATCCAGACGTAGACGAAGATGGTGGCGCCGAGTCCGTCGAGGACGTCGACGGACCGTCCGGCGTTGAGATACCAGATGAAACCAAAGATCACGAGCAGCACGCTGACGGCGCCCATCGCCGGGAGGCCTTTGTTGTACGTCGCAACACCCAACGTGAGAATGGCCACGATGCCGAGCACCGACGCCGGGTGGGCACCGGCTGCGCGAAATCCGGCGTAGGCCTCGGCTCCGGCGAGCCCGAGGACCAGCAGCACCATGACCGCGACGGGCTTGGCGCCCGAGAGGAAGACGATGGAGACCGCCGCGGCGAGCAGCACGCCCGTCAACGTGGCGCGCGAGAAGTTTCGATCATTGGTCTGGCGAACGGCCCGCCCGGCCAGGGGGTTCGAAGAGATCGAGCGGCGCGTGCGTTGGACGCGATCGGGTTCGGGCCTCGGCGCGTCGGCGAGAAGTTCCTCTTCGGCGACCGCTTCATCGGGCAACGAGAACTCCCACGGTCGAGCGGTGTCCTCGCGTTGCTCGCTCGCGAGGATCGAGGCGTCGAACTGGTCTTCGTGCGCCACCCAGTCGGCCTCTCCTTCGCGCCACGCGGGGGCGGGAATCGCGGACCACGGGTCAGTGCTATCGGCCGCCTCGCGAGCCACGACGATCGGCACCTGACCGGTCGGCGCGTCGGTCCAGTGCGGCAGCAGCGTGGTCGGGTCGATGATGACGGTGTCGTCGGCGACGTCAGCCGCGATGTCCGCGCCGGTGATGGTCACTCGCGAATCGGTCGAGCTGACGACCGGCATCTCGCCCGTCGCGTCATCGAACAGTGAGCCGTCATCGTCAGACTTCAAGAAGTTCCTGCTCCTTATGAGCGAGTAGCGCGTCAACCACGGCTACCCCGTCTTGTGTCATCTTGTCAAGGATCTTCTCGAGATGCTCGATGTCGTCGCTGGAGAGGCCGCCTTCCTTCTCGAGGGCCTCCAACTCCTGACGGGCGTGACGGCGACAGCCGCGCATCGACACCCGGCCGTCTTCGGCTTTGGCACGGACGATCTTGACGAACGACTTTCGTCGCTCCTCGGTCAGCGCCGGAAAGGTGAGGCGGATGACGACGCCGTCATTGGACGGATTGAGTCCGAGGTCGGCGTTACTGATGGCCTTCTCGATGGCGGCCATCGCTCCTTTGTCAAAGGGCGAGACGACGAGCAGGCGGGGCTCGGGCACGGAGAAGTTCGCGAGTTGCTTGAGCGAGGTCTCGGTGCCGTAGTAGTCGACCATCAGGTTCTCGACGAGGGCCGACGAGGCACGACCGGTGCGCACGGTGGCGAACTCGGCCTTCGCGTGTTCGATGACTTTCGCCATGCGGTCACGCGTATCTTCCATTACGAGGTCGACGAGTTCGTTTTCCATTACCTCACCAGCGTACCGACGGCCTGACCGTCGAGCGCGCGACCGAGGTTTCCCTCGGCCATCAGGTCGAAAACGCGTAGCGGCAAATGGTTGTCCTTGCAGAAGGTGATGGCCGTCATGTCCATGACGCGCAAGTCTTTCGCGATGACTTCGTCGAAGGAGATCTCTTCGAACTTCGTCGCGTTGGGATTGACGCGCGGATCCTCGGCGTAGACGCCGTCGACGCCGCCGTGCGTTCCCTTCAATACGATGCTGGCTTCGATCTCGGCGGCGCGTTGCGCCGCGGGCGTGTCGGTGGTGAAGTACGGGTTGCCCATGCCGGCGGCGAAGATCACGACGCGTCCCTTTTCGAGGTGCCGCACGGCGCGGCGTCGGATGTAGGGCTCGGCGACCTGGTCCATCCCGATCGCCGACATCACGCGCGTGGGTCGCCCGTGGCTCTCAATGGCGTCTTGGAGCGCGAGCGCGTTGATGACGGTGCCGAGCATGCCCATGAGGTCCGAATTCGCTCGATTCATGCCGGCCATGGCACCCGTGGCGCCACGCCAGATGTTGCCGCCGCCCACGACGACCGCGAGTTCGAGTCCGCCGCGCTCCATCGCACTCGAGATCTCGCGCGCGAGGAAGTCGACCGTCGACGCATCAATCGTCTCATCGCTCGCGGCCGAGGCGAGTGCCTCACCCGACAGCTTCAAGACGACGCGTCGCACGTTGACCTATCCCCCGATGACCACTTGAGCGAACGCGGTGATCGTCGCGCCGTTGAGCAGCTGGGCGATCGACTGCTTGTCGTCCTGCACGTAGTTCTGCTCGAGGAGCACGCGGTCCTTGAACCAACCGTTGAGGCGCCCCTCGATGATCTTGGGGATCGCCGCTTCGGGCTTGCCCTCGTTGCGGGTGATCTCCTCGATCGTCGCGCGCTCGGCGTCGATGGCGGCCTGAGGCACGTCCTCGCGGCTCAAGTACTGCGGCTTCGAGAAGGCGATGTGTAGTGCGATCTCGTGTGCGAGTTCGATCGTGCCACCCTTCACGACGATGACCACGCCGTTGACGCCGCGACCGGCCTGGGGGTGCCAGTAGGTGTCGATGACTTCGCCCTCGCCGGCTTCGAGTCGGTAGACCTTGCCGATCGAGATGTTCTCTTTCAACGTCGTGAGCATCGTCTCGATGTTCTCCTGGAAGGAACGCACGGCGTCCTCGCCCTCGGCACAGACGCGCGCCGCGATCTCGTCGACCAACGTCACGAACTCCTCAGACTTCGCGACGAAGTCAGTCTCGCAGCGCAGCTCGACCATCGCGGCGGCGTTGCCGTCACGCACGACCGCCACGGCGCCTTCACTGGCCTCGCGGTCGGCGCGCTTGGCGGCGGTGGCGAGTCCCTGCACGCGCAGCCACTTGGTGGCCGCTTCCTGGTCGCCGTCGTTGGCCTCGAGCGCCTTCTTGGCGTCGAGGATTCCTACGCCGGTTGCCTGGCGCAGTGTCTGTACGTCTTTCGCGGTTATAGCCACCCTGGTTCTCCTCTGTGCTTCTCTGAACGAAATTAGGCGGTGACCGTCGTTCCGTCCGTCTCTTCGACGGCCGGTGCCGGCTCTTCGTGCACTTCGGCCTCGACGACGGGCGCCTCGACGAGCAGGTGTCTCGACCTCAGGCGTCGCCTCGGCGACCGGTGCCTCGACCTCAGGCGTCACCACTTCAGCGACGTTCGTCTCGGGTTGCGCGACTGGTGCCTCGGCCTCAGTGGCGGCGACCTCGACGGGCGCGGGCGGTGCCGGCTCTTCGATCAGCGCGGCGCGATTGGCCGGTGCCGAGTTCTGCTTGGGCGCGATGACTGGGCGATTCTGGCGGATGTAGCGACCTTCGGTCACTGCGTCGGCGATGAGGCGACACAGCAGTGCGCCCGAACGAATGGCGTCGTCGTTGCCGGGGATCACGTAATCGATGACGTCGGGGTCGCAGTTCGTGTCCACGACCGCCACGACGGGCAGACCCAACTTGCGAGCCTCGGTCACGGCGATGTGCTCCTTCTTCGTATCGATGACGAAGATGGCGTCGGGCACGCGGTCCAGGTTCGCGATACCGCTCAGGTTACGGTCGAGCTTCTCGAGTTCGCGGCTGTGGCGCAGGGCCTCGCGCTTGGGCATGTTCTCGAAGTCACCGGCGCGCTGCATACCGCGCAACTCCACCATGCGCTTCACGCGACCGGCGACGGTGGCGAAGTTCGTGAGCATGCCGCCCAGCCAGCGCTGGTTGACGAAGGGCATGCCGCAGGCCTTGGCGTAGTCCTCGATAGGACCCTGGGTCTGCTTCTTGGTGCCCACGAAGAGGATGACGCCGCCGTCGGCGACGAGGTCACGGACGTAGGCGTAGCTCGACTCGATGCCGAGGAGGGTCTTTCGAAGGTCGATGAGGTAGATCCCGTTGCGCTCGCCCAGGATGAATCGGCGCATTTTGGGGTTCCAACGACGGGTTTGGTGCCCGAAGTGCACTCCCGAGTCCAGTAGTTCCTGCAAGGTGACTAGTGCCACGTGTTTCTTCCTTCCGTTCGGTTGCTCGATCCACGTGGTGCACCGCTAGCGGCGACCGTACGAAACCACGGGGACATCTCATCAACTCCACCACTCTGGCGGAGCCGAACAATCCTACACGTTGGGCGAACTAGCCCCTCGGGTGGGTGTCGTGGTGCACCTTTTGGAGTCTCGACTTCGAGACGTGGGTGTAGATCTGGGTCGTCGTGAGGCTCTCGTGACCGAGCAACTCCTGGACGACGCGCAGGTCGGCGCCGCCCTCCAGGAGGTGGGTGGCGTAGGTGTGGCGAAGTGCGTGGGGGTGGATGTGGCCGCGCGCCACGCGGTTGTCGAGGATTCGCCGGACGTCGCGCGGTCCGAGTCGGTGGCCGCGCCGGTTGTAGAAGAGGGCCAGGGGTGGCGAGTCATCACGGACGACTTCCTGGCGCGCGTCATCGATCCAGAGCTGCACGGCCTCGAGGCCACGACGGTGCAGTGGGACGATCCGCTCTTTGCGGCCCTTGCCGAGCACTCGCAAGAGTCCCTGGCGAAAGTCGACGCTCGAGAGATTGAGCCCGCACAGTTCTGAGACACGGAGGCCCGCCCCGTAGAGCACCTCGCAGACCGCGCGGTCGAGCGTCGCCCAGGGGTCGTCGCCCCAGTCGTCGTCGAGCAGCGAGTCGAGTTGCTCGCGGACGACGATCTTGGGGAGTCGGTGGTTGGCCTTGGGCGCCGAGAGACGCTCCGCCGGACTCTCGACGAGGTGACCACGTTGGACCATCCATGTGAAGTAACCGCGGAGCGAGGCCCGTCGTCGAATGATCGAGGTCCGTTCATCACCTCGCTCGGTCATGAAGAGGAGATAGTCGCGCAGCGTGCGCACGTTCACCTCGTTCGGCGCGGTGACCCCACTGTCGTTGGCCCACGTCACGAACGCCTCGATATCGCCCAGGTAGGCCCGTTGGGTCGCCTCGGCCCGGTCCGAGGCGCGAAGCGTGGTTCGGTAGTCCTTGAGGCGCCACGCGGCCGTGGCCGAAGTATCGCTCTTCGTTGGGGGCACGACCCAAGGCTACCGACGACCACGAGATTCACCGGTCTCTTCGTTAGAGTTGGCGAGGACGCAAAAGGAGAACACGTGTCGCGCATCTTGATCGTCGAAGACGACGACCACATCCGCTCAGCGCTCCGTCTCATGTTCGAAGGCGAGGGCTTCATCGTTGACGACGCCCCGACGGGTGAAGTCGCCATGGCCATGTTCAACCGCATGGCGTCGGACATGGCCATCGTCGACATCATGTTGCCCGGCATGTCGGGCTTCGAGACCTGCCACGCGCTACGCAGCGCCAGCGACCTGCCGATCGTGATCGTTTCGGCTCGCGACGACACCGCCGACGTCGTCCTCGGCCTCGAGTCGGGAGCCGACGACTACGTCACGAAGCCGTTCGTGCCCGAGGAGCTTCTCGCTCGCGTGCGCGCCCACCTGCGCCGGCGACCCGAGAAGAGTACGGGCGCCTTCAAGCTTGGCGACTTGCACGTCATCCCCGACGAGGGCGTCGTGCGTCTCGCCGACGGCGCCGAACTCCACCTCACGTCGACCGAGTTCCGATTGCTCACCGACCTCGCCAGCAACAACGGCAAGCCCCTCTCGCGCGAAGATCTGTTGGAGCGAGTCTGGGGCTACGACTACTTCGGTGACAGTCGCCTCGTCGACGTGCACATCCGACGACTTCGAATGAAGATCGAACCGGACGCTGCCAACCCGATCTTCCTCGTGACGGTCCGAGGCACCGGGTACAAGCTGGTCATCTAATGCGGCGTCGGAGTCTTCGACTTCGCCTCCTCGTGACCTTCGGACTGGGCGCGTTCCTACTCAGTTCACTCGTGGCCACCCTCACCTACGTCGGCGTCCAGCGACTCCTCATCAACAACCAGCAGCAGTCCGACCTCGGTCAGAGCTACGTCAACGCGGCCCTCGTGCGCAGCACGCTCTACACGTCGGCGCCGGAGATCACCGACCTCCTGAACTCGATCCAGAACGCCTCCTCGAGCAACGTGCTCGTGCGCACCCACGGCGAGTGGCTCGCCCGTTCCACCTCGGCCTCGACCTATGACGTATCGGCGACCACCATCGGTATCGTCAACGACGGCAAAGCGACCGAGCAAACGCTTCGGGTGAATGGACGGATCATTTTCGTCGTGGGCGTGCCGATTCCATCGGCGGAGACGCAGTTCTTCGAAGTCTTCCAACTCTCGAACCTCGAACACACACTTCGACTGCTCTTGATGGCCCTCATCTTCGGTGCACTGGCCACGTCACTGCTCGGTCTGAGTGGCGGACTATGGGTCGCGCGGCGAACCGTGCGCCCGCTGATGGAAGTCAGTACCGCCGCCGCGTTGATCGCCGATGGAGCACTCACGACGCGCCTGCTCGTCAACAAGGCCGACCGCGAGGTCCAGCAGTTGACCGAGTCGTTCAATCAAATGGTGAGTCAACTCGTCCAGCGCCTCGAGCGTGACGCCCGTTTCGCCAGCGACGTCAGCCACGAACTGCGCTCGCCACTCACGACGCTGGCTACGACCGCGTCGGTCCTCCAACAGCACCGTGACGACCTCTCATCGGCCGGGCGCGAGAGCCTTGACCTCCTTCTCGCCGACCTCTCGATTTTCCAATCGCTCGTCGAAGACCTCTTGGAGATGGCGCGAAGTGACGGCGGCGTACCACCCGTCATGGAGACGATGCCGGTGATTGAACTGGCGCGTCAATCGGTCCGATCGGCCGCGCGTCGTCACGGGCTCGACGAGCCACCGGTCGAAGTGGCGACTGGTGTCGGCGATCCCTTGGTGCGCGTCGATCGACGAAGGTTCGAACGCGTGATCACCAACCTCGTTGACAACGCCCATCGCTACGCCGGCGGCGCGGTGGCGCTGCGGATCGATGTGGCGGGCAACGTCGTCGAGGTCAACGTCGATGACGCGGGGGCCGGCGTGCCGATCGAGGAGTCGGAACAGGTCTTCGAGCGGTTCTTTCGAGGACTGGCGGCCCATGATCGTGGTATCGCGCGCGGGACGGGCCTCGGCCTCGCGCTGGTCCGCGACCACGTGCGGGCCTTTGGCGGGACGATCACGGTCTCGCGAAGCCCCGACGGCGGCGCCAGGTTTCAAATCCTGTTGCCCCTCGTTGAGAGCGAGGCCTCGTGAAACGTCTGCGCGTCGTGGCCTCACTGGCGCTGGGAGCGATCGCGCTGAGCAGTTGCACCCTCGTGCCCACCGCGAGCCACCCCTCCAACATTTCGCCCACCCACGTCCCCTTCGGCCTGCTCGGCGCGACCATTCCGGGCACCAACAACGGACGCATCCGTTTCAAGACCCAGCCGGTCTACATCGTGGACGTAACGGGCCACCTGTCGCCCTCCAGTCGAATCGTGCCCGCTCCCCCGGTCTTGGCGTCGGTACTTCGTCAACTCGTGCTCGGTCCCACCAAATTCGAGTCGTTGGCCGGCTACAGCTCGGCGCTGCCGCGAAGTCTCGTCATTCTCTCGGCCAGCATCAAAGACGGCATTGGCTACATCGACCTCGCCTCATCGCTCTCCAAGCTGTCGCGCGCCCAGGAGGTCCTGGCGGTCGGCCAGTTGGTCCTGACGGCGCACAACGTGGGCGCGTCAAGGGGCATCGAGATCACGATTGGCGGCGCCGGCGTCCTTGCCCCCCTACCCAACGGACATCGCAGCGCGCTCGTGACGCCCGCGGACGTGCAGAGCCTTTTGAACCGCTAAAGAATGGCCGCCGGTCGATGGGCCGGCGCGGCGTTCCACAGGTGTTCGAGGTCGTAGTACTCGCGAGCGGCTTCGTCGAAGACGTGGACGATGACGTCGCCGTAGTCGAGGGCGATCCACTCGGCCGCGGCCAGCCCTTCGACGTGATTGGGCTTGACATCGAGCGCCAGTTCGATCAGCCGCTCGATCTCCTCGGCAATCGCGCGCACCTGGCGCTCGTTGCGTCCAGAGGCGACGACGAGCGCATCGAAGGAGTCCACGAGTTCGCGCAGGTCGAGCACCACCGTGTCGCGTGCGAGTTTGTCCTCGGCACCCATGACGGCGGCGTTGACCAGAGCGGCGACGAAACTGGTGTGCGGGCCGCGAACCTTCTCGCCGCTGGTCACGGAGTCACTCAGTGCGACACCCCGAGCACCACGAGCGCACCGATGAATGGAAGCGAAAGTGACAAGACGCCGACCACTGCGTAGCGATGACGTATGCGTCGTAACTCTCTTCGCCGGAGTGGCGCCGCTTCCAAACCACGGAGTCTCAGAGACTCGGGCTCGGTCGCATCAAAGAGTCGAACTGCCATATAGCGAAACTTTAGCCTCGCTGGTCGAGGTAGAGCGGAATAACTGCCGCGGGAAGATATTTTGCGAGGACGTCGCGCGAGAGCTCCGTGTTGCGTATGAACGAACTCGAAAGATCGACGGGGTCCATCGCGATCACGTAACCATCCCATCCATCAGGTACGACCGTGGGCGCGCCCGGTCTCGGCACGATCCCCACACGAACCAATGTTCGTAGTTCATCGGCCCCGTACCAGCCGTTCAACTGTTCAGCCAAGTCAGCCCCGACGATGAGGTCCACGTGGTCGGCCTCTTCCAACAACTCGCGCACCGTATCAACCGTGTACGACGGACCGGTGCGAAGGATCTCTTGATCCGAGACGTCCACGAGGGCGAGCGAATCGAACGCCGCCTTCGCCATCGCGAGTCGCACCTGGGCCGAGCGAACTCGATTCTCCTCGCTCTTCAAGTACGGGTCGCCGGCCACCGTCACCTCGATGAGGTCGTAGCGTCGTGTCGCCGCGGCCGCTTCGAGCGCGGCGACGTGACCGAAGTGTGGAGGGTCGAAGGTCCCACCGAAGAGACCGATTCGCCGAACATTCACGCAACGCACCTTACGGCGCGATTGCCGAGATGTCCGCAGACCCCATAGTCTTGATGGATGGAAACGCCCACGAACGATTGGAGCGCCTCGTCGTGGCGTGCTCGCACGGCGCACCAGAGTCCCACGTGGCCCGACCTGGCCCATCTCGCGCGCGTCGAAGGTGAACTCGCGACGAAGCCACCCCTCGTCTTCGCCGGCGAAGCCCGTCGGCTCTTGGAACATCTCGATCTGGTCGCGCACGGCAAAGCCTTCCTGCTGCAGGCCGGAGACTGCGCGGAGTCCTTCGACGAGGGATCGGCCGATTCCATCCGAGACAAGTTGAAGGTCATCCTCCAGATGGCCGTGGCGCTGACCTACGCGTCGGGCGTGCCCGTCATCAAGGTCGGACGCATCGCCGGACAGTTCGCCAAGCCCCGTTCCGACCAGTTCGAAGAGCGCGACGGCGTCTCGCTGCCCGCTTTCCGCGGCCACATCGTCAACGGCGAAGAGTTCGAGGCCGCGGCCCGCGAGCCCGACCCCGAGCGATTGCTCGCCGCGTACCACCAGAGCGTGGCGACGCTCAATCTCCTGCGCGCCTTCACGACCGGCGGTTTCGCCGCGCTCTCACGAGTGCACGCGTGGAACCAGGAGTTCGTCGCGAACTCTCTCGAGGGCAAACGCTACGAAGTCGTGGCCGATGAGATCGAACGGGCGTTGCAGTTCATGAAGGCCTGCGGCATCGACCTGCACGACGACGGGGCGCTCCAGGGCGTCGACTTCTACACCAGCCACGAGGCCCTCATCCTCCCCTACGAACAGGCGCTCACCCGTCAGGACTCGCTCACGGGTGACTGGTACGACTGTTCCGCGCACTTACTGTGGATCGGCGACCGTACGCGCCAACTCGACGGCGCCCACGTCGAATTCCTGCGCGGTGTGTCGAACCCGATCGGTCTCAAGGTCGGCCCGTCGATGGGCACTGACGAACTGTTGCGTCTCGTCGACGTACTCAACCCCGAGAACCGCGCCGGGCGCCTGACCTTGATCTCGCGAATGGGCGACCAACTCGTCAGTGACCGACTGCCACCGCTCATCGACGTGTTGCGTGACGAAGGTCGCGACGTCGTGTGGGCCTGTGACCCCATGCACGGCAACACGTTCGTCGCCGCCGGCGGGCAGAAGACGCGACGGTTCGATGACGTGTTGTCCGAGACCTCTAAGTTCTTCGACGTCCACCAACAACTGGGCACGTGGCCCGGAGGTCTGCACATCGAACTGACGGGCGACAACGTCACCGAGTGCCTCGGCGGCGGGTCACGCCTCAACGAAGGTGACCTCGACCAGAACTACACGTCCATCTGCGATCCGCGACTCAACGCCACTCAGAGCCTCGACATGGCCTTTCACGTCGCGGAGTTCCTGCAGCGTTACTCCGCCGGCAGCGGCGCCCGGTCGTTGTAACGCAGCAGACGAATCCAATCGTCGCGAAACTCGATCTCGGTCATGGAACAGTTCTCGATTCGCGGCCGCAGTCGAACCTCGGGTCCGACGCCCTGGTAGATCTTCATCGCCTGTTCGATGAACCCCCCGTGCACGACCAAGACGACGAGTTCGTGCGGGTGTCGGGCCACCAGTTTTGCGATCGCGCCGCGACAGCGCTCGTGGAAACTGATTAGCGACTCGCCGCCCGGCGCGGTGATCTGGTTCGGGTCGCGGTCCCAGTCCGGCGCACCATACTTCTCGACGTACTGCGCCCAGGGAAGCCCGTCGCCTTCGCCCACGCTGATCTCGTTGAGATCGCCGTCTTGTACCGTGACGAGCCCGGGCAGCACTTCCGCAACGATTTCTCCGGTTTCAATGGCGCGGGGCAACGCCGACGTGTAGAACGCAGTCGCCGCCGCCAGTTCGCCACTGACCTTCAGCCGCTCCACGAGGGCCATGGCTTGACGCTTGCCCAGTGGCGTCAGTCCCCCGTCACCGAGTGGTCCTCCGGCCACACCATCGGCGTTGGCGTAGCTCTCGCCGTGACGAATCATCAGGAGCCTCGTACCCGACGGCATCGGGCCGCGCTGGCGAAAACCTGCCGGCGGCAGTCGCTGGTCTTCGTTCACGACAGCTCCCCCACGAACGCCTCGAGCTGGCGGAGCGTTCGACACTCGATGACGCGCTCGCAGTAGGGCGCGTACTGGCTGACGATGGAATCGCCGCTGTTCCAGTAGGCCGTCGGCTCGGGGTTCAGCCAGTAGACGGCCTTCGCTCGGTACTTCAGGTCCGCGATCACTTCGGCGTGGGCCTGGTGGTAGTTGTTGCGCGCGTCGCCCAGGATGAGAATCGTCGAGCGCCGAGTGACGTCCTTGGCGAAGCGTTCGTGGAACGTGAGCAGCGCGCGGCCGTAGTCCGAGTGCCCGTCAAAGGCGATGACGTCGGCTTCGGCGTTGATCTTCGCGACGGCCTCGGCCGGATCGTCGACGCCGTCGAAGAGCCTCGTCACCTCGTCGAGGCCGTCGACGAAGACGAAGCTACGGACCTTGGAGAACTGCGAGCTAATCGCGTGCACGAGGTGCAACGTGAAGCGCGCGAACGAGGCGACTGATCCAGAGATGTCGGCGATGACGAAGATCTCCGGTTTGGCGGGGTGCGGGGGCTTGAATCGCAGATCGATGGGCACCCCACCGGTCGAGAGGCTTCGCCGCACGGTGTGACGAAGATCGACGGGACCGCGACGGCGGCGACGACGACGGCGCGCGAGTCGGACCGCGAGTTTGCGACTGAGCGGACGCAGGGCCCGTTCGAGCTGGGCCATTTCGTCGCGATTGGCGTGCATCACGTCGAGGTCCTCGGGCAGGGGCTTGCGAACGGACTTGGCGAGCGCCTCCGCGCCGCGGTCCTCCACGAGTCGCTCACGGATCACCCGTTCGATCTCCGCCTTCAAGAGGTCGATGCGCGCGCGGGCCTCTTCACGCGCGAGACGCTGTTCGAGGTGGTCGGCCTCTTCTCCGGTGCCGAGGGTGAGTCGCTGTTCGAGGTTCTCGAGATCGAGGTTTCGAAGTGTCCGATAGAGGTAGTAGGTGCCACCGACCGGACGGCCCGGCTCCATGCCGGCGTATCGGGTGACGGATTCGCCAGCCGCCATTCGAAGCGCCTCACGGTCACCGTCACGTAGTGCGCGAAAGAGGAGATCGGCCAGTTCCTGGGCGCTCAGCGACGACGACGACCCGCCGCCCTCGCCGCGCGACTGACCGGGTCCCGAGGCCCCGGCCGCTCCCTCGCGGTCCATCTCGTCGGTGTCGACGTCGTCCATGAACTGAGACGCGTTGTCCCAGGATCGAGTGGAGAAGAACACTTCGAAGGCCGTCGAGAAGACCGGTAGGTGGTCTCCGTCCTTCACGAGCGTGGCCGCGAGCGAGTTCTTCACCAGCGCACGGTCACTCAGGTCGATGACCTCCATGGCCTTGGCCGAATCGACGTGTTCACTCATCGACACCGGGATACCCGCGGCGCGCAGTTCGCCGATGAAGTCGCCGAGGAGTTTAAGCACCGGACTTGGGACGACCGAGTAGTTCCTTCGTCGCACGCTCGATATCGGTCTGGTACTTCAGCAAGATGTGCAGCGTCTGGGCCGCGTCCTCTTCGCCGATTTCCTTACGTCCGAGCACGACCAACGTTCGTGCCCAGTCGAGCGTCTCGGCCACCGACGGGGCCTTCTTCAGGTCGAGCGAACGAAGGGATCGGACGACTTGCGCGATCTGTTCGGCCAACGTGCTCGTGATACCGGGCACGCGCGACACGATGATGTCGCGCTCGCGCTCCACTGTCGGGTAGCCAATGTAGAGGTACAGGCAACGACGTTTGAGCGCTTCGGAGAGCTCTCGCGTGTTGTTCGACGTCAAGAAGACCATGGGGATCTGCTTCGCCTTCACCGTACCGAGTTCGGGGATCGACACTTGATACTCAGAAAGAATCTCGAGCAGCAGCGCCTCGGTCTCCAACTCGACGCGGTCCACTTCGTCGATGAGCAGCACGACGGGATCGGTCGCCGAAATCGCTTCGAGCAGTGGTCGAGTCAGCAGGAACTCCTCACCGAAGATGTCCTCTTCGAGGTCGCCCCAATCCTCGGTGCCCTCACCCTCGGGACGTCCGGCCTGGATGCGCAGCAACTGCTTGCGGTAGTTCCACTCGTAGAGGGCCTTGGAGTCGTCGAGTCCTTCGTAGCACTGGAGTCGGATGAGGCGCGCCCCGATCGCGTCGGCGACCGCCTTGGCGAGGGCGGTCTTGCCGGTGCCGGCCGGACCCTCCACGAGCACGGGTTTCGCGAGGCGGTCGGCGAGGAAGCAGACCGACGCAATGGCGTCGTCACTCAGGTAGTCATTCTCGGCCAGGCGCGCGAGCACATCCTTCGCGGAGTCAAAGCGCACTGGTGGCACCTCGCTCAGTCCGAGTCGGAGCGCGAGTTCCTCGCGCGGGTCCAGTGCGGTCATCGAATCTGTCCTTCTCCTCGTACGACCCACTTAAGACAGGTCAGTTCCTTTAATCCCATCGGGCCACGGGCGTGCAACTTCTGGGTCGAGATGCCGACCTCGCCGCCGAGTCCAAGTTCTCCGCCGTCGATGAACCGGGTCGACGCGTTGACGAGCACCGCGGCCGCGTCAACTCGGCGCACCCAGGCGTCGGCGTTCATGGCGTCACTGGTCAGAATCGCTTCGCTGTGCCCCGTGCCGTAGCGAGCGACGTGCGCGATCGCCTCGTCCAACGATGCCACGACCTTGACCGCCAGGATGAGGTCGAGGAACTCTCGTTCGTAGTCCTCCTCGTTCGCCGGCGTCGCGTTCGCGAGTAGCCGTCGGGCGGCTTCGTCAGCGCGTAGTTCGACCTCGGGGATGGCGGCTTCGAGCGCCGGGAGAAATGTTGCGGCGATGTCCTCGTGCACCAGCACGGTCTCGGCCGCGTTGCAGACACCGGGTCGAGAGGTCTTGGCGTTGCGCACGATCGCCACCGCGCTCTCGACGTTCGCCGTGGCGTCGACGAAGATGTGGCAGTTCCCGTCACCGTCGAGGACGTAGGGCACGCGCGCGTGTTCTCGCATCGCGGCGATGAGGCTCGGTCCGCCGCGAGGTATCAAACAGTCGAGCACGTCGGTCATCTGCATGAAGGCGGTCGCCGTGTCGTGCGACGTGTCCTCGACGAGTGACACCCCGGCAGGCGGTAGGCCCTCCTTCTCGAGGGCTTCATGCCAGAGCGACACGATGAACTGATTGGTCGTCTGGGCCGTGGCGGAACCTCGCAGGTAGGCGGCGTTGCCACTGCGCACGCACAGTCCTGCCACGTCACTGGTGACATTCGGTCGGTTCTCATAGACGACGCCGATCACGCCCAGGGGTACGCGCAGCCGTTCAATCGCTAGGCCGTTGGGGCGCACGCTCGCGTCCACGACCTCAAAGAGTGGGTCGGCGTTGTCGGCGATCTCGCGAAGCGCACTGGCCATTCCCGCGATGCGCGCCGGCGTCAACGTGAGACGGTCCCGGCCGGCGCCAGACTCGTCGTAGGCGGCGACCTCTTCGGCGTTGATGGTGAGCAGTTCCTCGCAGGTCTCTTCGAGGCGGTCGGCGACGTGCGCCAAGACCGCTCGGCGCTGCTCGTCGCTCGCTTGCCCCAGCGCGGTGGCGGCTTCGCGCACGGCGCGGCCCTGCGCGGCCAATCCACTCATTGTCATTTCACAAGCGTAATAGGTGAACCTACGAGCGTCGAAGGAGGACCAGGTCGTCGCGGTGGACGACGACATCCTCACTTTCGTTGAACGACTCCGCGCTCACCCGCACCAGACCTTTCGCGATCACCGAACCGTCCGGTCCCTTGATCTCGACGGCGTCACCCTCGACGAAGGAGCCGTCGTGGCCTTCGACGCCGACGCGCAGCAGACTGCGCCCGTCATGCTCGAGGGCGGTCACGGCACCGGCGTTGACGTGCAACGAGCCTTGGCTCGCGACCGCGAAAGCAATCCACGACTTGCGAGCCGAGAGCCGCGCCGGTCGTGGGTGAAACGTCGTCCCGAAACCGGGCGTGGCGTTGATGGCGTGGAGCAAGGCGTTGTGCGCGTGCGCCGGTGCGATGACCGTCGTGATGCCCGACCACGTCGCCATGCGCGCGGCCGCGAGCTTCGACGCCATGCCGCCGCTGCCGACCCCGGAGCGACTGGCGCCCGCCACGTCGACGAGTTCGGTGTCAAAGGCCGCGACCTCTTCGATGAGCGTCGCGGTCGGGTCCAGATGGGGGTCGGCCGTGAGCAGTCCGTCGGTGTCGGTGAGGAGCACCAAATGCGACGCGCCGACCAGATTGGCGACGAGCGCCGCGAGGCGGTCGTTGTCGCCAAAACGAATCTCCTCGTCCGCCACGGCGTCGTTCTCGTTGACGATTGGCACGACGTCGAGCGTGCGGAGCGCCTCCAAGGTGCCGCGCGCGTGCAGGTACTGCCCGCGGTGGCTGAAGTCGAGGGGCGCGAGCAAGACTTGGCCGACCGACGCACCGACTTCAGCGAACGCGTTGCGCCACGCGTGCATCAAGAGCGGCTGACCGACGGCGGACACGGCCTGGAGAGTGACGCTGTCGGTCGGTCTCGGGCGCTCCTTGCCGACCTCGGCCCAGCCCGCGGTGATCGCGCCCGAGGTGACCACGATGACGTGCCAGCCCTTTTCGCGAAGGTCGACCACGTCGAGTGCGATGTTCACCAGCACGCCGTACGCGACGCCCCCTACCGCGTCGGTCACCGACGAGGTGCCGATCTTCACGACGACGCTACGAGTTGTCATCGGGTTCCCCCAGGTCCAGTCGGCCGTGTCGCGCCAGTCGCTCTCGGCGCGTGGCTCGGTGATGATCGCCCCGGTCCAGTCCCGCGCTCACGTCGTCGCGCCACCACTCGAATGAGAGTGGACCGATGTTGACGATGTCACCGTCACGAACCCCCGCGCGCGTCAGCATTCGATCGACGCCCAGTGCGCGTAGTCGCCGGACGATCTCGGCCAGCGCCTCGTCGTCGGTGAGGTCCTGGAAGCGCACGGCGCGGATGGCCGGTCGTCCCGCCACCACCCACTCATTGGCACCCGCCTTGTCGACCGTGATCTCGTCGGGCAACGGCCGGTGGATGACGACTTCGTGTTCGAGGAGTTGTATCTCCTCTCGGCGAACCTGCGTGACGAGTCCCGCCAGTTGGGCGACGAGTTGATCGATCCCTTCACCGGTGATGGACGAGATGGTGAGGACGTCCGTCATGTCGTACGCCGCGACGTCACCCTTCGATCCCACGACCACGCGGGGCCGTTCCAGCAGGTCCGCCTGGTAGTCGCCCAGCTCGCGCAGCAAGATGTCGAGCTGCTCTTGTGGCGGCAGCGGCGCCATCTCACTCAAGTCCAACAAGACGCAGAGCACTCGGGCTCGCTCGACGTGACGCAAGAAGTCGTGGCCGAGTCCGCGGCCCTCGGCGGCACCCTCGATGAGTCCGGGGATGTCGGCCATCACGAACTCCGTGGCGTCGCCTGGTCGTCCGGTGCGCGCACCGACACGCACGACGCCGAGGTTCGGCACGAGTGTCGTAAAGGGATAGTCCGCGATCTTCGGTCGGGCCGCCGACACTCGGGCGATGAGCGTGGATTTGCCCACGTTCGGGAAGCCAATGAGTGCCACGTCGGCCTGGAGTTTGAGTTCGAGGTTGTACCAATTCTCCTGTCCGACTTCGCCCTGTTCGGCGAAGGCGGGAGCGCGACGGTTGTTCGAGAGGAAGCGGGCGTTGCCCTGTCCGCCGAGCCCGCCCTCGGACGCCAACCAGCGATCGCCGGGACCCTTCAAGTCAACGAGGAGGTTCCCGTCTCGGTCATTGACCATCGTGCCCACGGGGACGACTACGACAATGTCCTTGCCCTTGGAACCGTGCATGCGCTTCGACGTGCCGTGTTGGCCATCGGTGGCGCGTCGAAAAGGATGGTCGCGAAAGCCCAGGAGCGACGCCTGATTGTGATCGGCGACAATCCAGACGTCGCCACCCTTGCCGCCATCCCCACCGTCAGGACCGCCCTTGGCGACGTGCGCTTCCCGTCGAAAACTGACGCAGCCGGCCCCGCCGTCGCCTGCTTTGGCGTGCAATTGGGCCGAATCGACGAAGGAGGACATGCCACCATCCTACGACCGACGGTTTGCGCGCTCTTTTGCGCATACCGCGAACGCGCGCACGCTGAGGGCCCCTAATGTCCGTGTCGTGGACATTCCGATCGCGTGCACGCTCGACGGCGCTGGTGCCCGGGCCCAGTTGCGGGAATGGCAGGTGCTCGTGACTGAATCCGTGGAGCGCTGCGTACGCGTCTCCCCGACCAGAACGGAACTCGCACTTCGCTCTGATGTCGATCGCCTGAGCGAACTGGCGCACTTGACGCAACTCGAAACGCGTTGCTGCGCATTCTTTCGCTTCACGATCGAGGTAAATGCCACGAACTTCGTCTTGGCGGTCGAGGCTCCCGTGGAAGCGTCGTCAGTGCTTCAGTCCTTCATCGACGAAATCACCGTCGGGATCCAATAGTCACTGGCCACGTAACGACCAGTTCGACGTGCCCGACGTCGCGAATCGTTCCGCTTCGACACGCGAGTCATAGCCACGAATCTCCGCGATCTTGTCGTCCTCGACGCTCATGACTTGCCAACGAATAGCGGGCGTCGATTCAGTGTCCGGGCCCGTGTCTCTTCGTACGTTCAGGCCCAACAAGATGTTCTGTCCGAGCACGACCGTTTCGACCACGTCGGCCGATGCGCCCGCCAGTTGGGCGTTCTCGTACCAACGAAGGACCTGGCCGTTACTAGTGCACGTTGGTACGGACTGTTCCGGATCGCCCCATCGCACGTCGTTCGCCAGTAATGCGGTCATCGCAACCAGATCACCGTTCCGCAGGGCATTGGACACGACTGTGGCCAAGGCGTCCATTACGCTGCTGCGCCTTTCGTTGCAGCAGCAATCGGATTGATCGCAGACGCTGATGCGAGTTCCTCGCTCCCATACGCACGCGCATCCGGCGCAACCCATCTCCACGTCGACAATTTAAGTGGATGGACGCTTCGCGTCGAGTGGTGTCGAGCTGGCACCAACTCGATTCCGGTTGTTTCCCTATTTTCCGGGGTTTTCGGCCCAAAATCGCCATCATCAAGTTACGATTCCTTTACACACAGTTTTCTGATATGCGCTCTGACCAGTACTTACACACCGGTAAAGGGCTCATATCGACCGGAATCTTGCGAGAAATCCCCGAATTTCCCCATATCTGCGTAAAGATGGCTCCGGTTGCTGGGAACACTCCCAGTCCGTTTCAACGAAGAGTAAGGAGTCGACCGGTGAACAAGGCCGAGTTGGTAGATGCGATTGTTGCCGAGAGTGGCGCAAGCAAGAACACGGTAGCTGAGGTCCTCAAGGCCCTTGAAGATGTCGTCGTCAGTAATGTTTCAAAGGGTGAGAAGATTGTTTTGTCGGGCTTCCTTTCATTCGAGCGCGTTGCGCGCAAGGCCCGCACGGCCCGTAACCCCCAAACCGGTGAGGCCATCCAGGTGAAGGCATCGAACGCACCGAAGGTTTCCATTGGCTCAACCTTTAAAAAGGCAGTCAAGAGCGCGTAGTTCTCTTTAATAACAAGAAACCCCCGGGCTTTCGCCCGGGGGTTTCTTGTTTTAGGAGGAAAACTCAGTCAACGAGAACGTCGACCAGTTTTCGGCCGCCGCGGAATCCGAATTTCACAGTTCCCTCAGCGAGCGCGAAGAGCGTGTCATCCTTGCCGATGCCGACGTTGCGGCCGGGGTGGAACTGGGTTCCACGTTGACGGATGATGATGCTTCCGGACTTGACCGCAGTGCCGTCAAAGGTCTTCACCCCGAGGCGCTGCGCGTTGGAATCGCGGCCGTTCCTGGTGGAACCGCCGCCTTTCGTCTTTGACATCGATACTCCTTAGGCCTTGGGCGAGATCTTGGTGATCTCGACAGTCGAGTAATGCTGGCGATGGCCCCAGCGCTTGCGCTGGATCGACTTCGCCTTGTAGGTGAGCGCGCGAATCTTGGGGCCCTTCTCCTCACCGAGAATGGTGGCCGTGACGGTCGCACCCTTCAAGGCGGGTCCGGCGACGACGGAGTCACCGTCGACCAAAAGCACTGGTTCGAACTGGATTTCGGCGCCATTCTCTTCTGAGCGCAGGTCAACGCGGACAACTTGGCCCTCGGTGACGCGCTCTTGAGATGTGCCTACACGGATAACGGCGTACATAAGGTTTCCATAGTAGTCGATGGGGACACGCGCTCGGCCTACAGGCCGGTCTCGACGACGAAGCCGCGGCCGTCACAGACCGTGCAGATCTTGGATACCGACTCGAGGAGGCCCTCATTCACGCGCTTGCGGGTCATCTCGACGAGCCCCAATTCAGAGATGTCAAAGACCTGGGTCCGGGTCTTGTCGCGCGACAGTGCCTGGCGCAGCGCGGACGCCACGGCTTCGCGATTGCCCTTGGCCTCCATATCGATGAAGTCGATGACGATGATGCCCCCGATGTCGCGCAGGCGCAACTGTCGAGCGACCTCTTCGGCCGCCTCGAGGTTGTTGCGAAAGACGGTCTCTTCGAGGTTCGTCGTGCCCACGTTCTTGCCCGTGTTGACGTCCACCACGGTGAGCGCCTCGGTGCGCTCGATGATGAGTGAGCCACCTGAGGGCAGGAAGACCTTGCGATCGAGCGCGCGGTGCAGTTGCTCGTGGACGAAGTAGCGCTCGAAGAGGGGCAGTTCCTCGGTCGAACGGTCGTAGTACTCAATGCGGTCGGCGAGTTCGGGGTTGACCGCCATCACGTACTCGCGGACCTTCTCATAGAGCACCAGGTCGTCGATCAAGACGCCGCGATAGTCATCGTTGAGTTCTTCGCGCAGCACGCGAACGGCGAGGTCGAGGTCGCGGTACACGAGGCGCGGTTGGCTCGACTTGGCGACTTCAGCCTCGATCGCGGCCCATTTCTCAGAGAGCGACGTCACGTCACGAGCGAGGTCGTCGGCGGTGACGCCCTCGGCGGCGGTGCGGATGATGATGCCGTGACGCTCGGGCTTCACGTCGTCGATGATCTTGCGGAGGCGCCGACGTTCCCCGTCGGGCAGACGCTTCGAGATGCCAATGGTCGACGAGTTCGGTACGAGCACGGCGAAGCGACCGGGCAGTGAGACCTCCTGGGTCAGTCGCGCTCCCTTGGCGCCGATCGCGTTCTTCGTGACCTGACAGATGATTGTCTGGCCGGACTTGATCATCTGTTCGATGCGCTTGTCGTTGGACGATGTCCCCTCGACGTCATCCATGTCAAAGGAGATGTCACCGCGGTACAACACCGCGTTCTTGGGAATACCGATGTCGACGAACGCCAGTTCCATGCCGGGCAGCACGTTTTGGATGCGCCCGACGTAGATGTTGCCGTCGATCTGGTTCGTCTCGTCGGCCGCTTTCGCCACCGTGTACTCGACCATCGTGCGGCCCTCCAGGGTCGCGATGTGCGTCGCGTCGTTGGACGTATGCACGCACATCAAGTAGCGGCCCTGCGCGCGCGTGCGCCGTTCGCCGCCGCGACGACGCTTGTTCTTACCGCGTCCCGCTGCACTCTCTTCGCCCGCTGCTTCCGGGGCTGACGCCTCTACGGGCGTGTCGAAGGTTCGGGTCTGGGTGCGAGGCTGGCCACCTTGGCCACCTTGGCCACCCTGACCACCTTGGCTACCACGACCACGACCACCGCGGCGACGTCGGTTACCGCCGCCTTGGCCGCCTTGGCCACCTTGGCTCGGACGACTCGGTGCGCTCTGGCCGTTGGATGACGCCGGTGACGAAGCTCCGGGTCGGGTGTCGCCAATTTGAGGTGCCGGACGGGTGTCGCCTATGCGAGGACTAGGTGATGCTGGGGATTGAGTGTTGGATTCGTCGCTCACGACGGGTACTCCTTGAGTTCGTGGAAATGGAGGCGCGGTGCCCCGCACTAGTTGGGTTGGACGCCACGCGCAGCGAAGGGCCGGCGACGTGGCGGGTGTTGGATGAAATGGTGGCGCGATGGGTCAGGACGAGTGTGACGATGCACGTAATAAATAAGGTCACTTCACTGCCGTGTACCACTCTGCGTCCTCTGTATGCAGGAGCGGAGTGCCACTGCACCGCGCAACTGCTGCGTTCTTTTCGCGATCTGCACTCTTTGCACAGAAACGCCCAACACAGTCAGGTTACTCTGCGCGGGCCCCTCGACCAGCGTTTTGACCTATTTGATGGTCGTGGTGGTGCTGTGGGGGCCGGTTGTCGTCGTCGTCGGCGTGGTCAGTTGGGCCTTGAGTTTCACCGGTCGGATTGGGTGGGCCACGAGGTAATTGAAGGTCTCCGCCACGACCGGAGCGGCGGCGTCGGCGCCGTAGCCGCCTTGTCCAATGACACAGAGAACCACGTACTTGGGGTGACCGACCGGGCCGAAGCCCACGAACAAGGAGTTCGGCTCTTTCTGCCCACCATTGCTCGCGGTGCCGGTCTTGCCGGCGATCGGGAACGATGACAGCGAGAAGTTCACGATGCCGTGAAAGGTGGAGTAGGCCGTGCCGTCGGGGCTCATGACGACGCCTTCGAGACCTTGGAGGATCGGGTTACGGACGCTCGGAGGGAGGTGCACGTGTCCCAGGACCCGGGGCCGATACCGGATCACGGTCTGACCGTGGGCGTTGATGATCGCCGCCGCCACCTCGGGGGTGTACAGCGTGCCACCGTTGGCGAACGTGGCGTAGGCGTTGGCGAGGGCGATCGGCGTGAGCGCCGTCGATCCCTGCCCGAACGCCATTTCGATGTTGTCGCCGGTGTACCAACTCACGTTGGGAAAGGCCTTGGGCGCCTCGGCGTGGAGTACTTGACGAACCGCCGGAGAGTCAACTCGACCTTCGACCTCGTTGGGCAGGTCGACATTCGTGTAGTTGTCGAGTCCATACTCCTTGGCGACGTTCTGAATCGGGGATTGGCCGTACTTGGACTGCTGGGACCAGAACAGGTAGCCCAAGTTGTAGAAGTAGTAGTCGGAGGACTTCGTGAGCGCACTCGCGAGATCCACTTCGCCGTTGCCGGTTGTTTCGTCGTCGTGAAAGACGCAGCCGTGGTTCACGACGTTGCGACAGTTGGGCACCTTGAATGTTCCGGTGTCGTTCACGTACGTGTTCGGCGAGAGGATGCCGGTCTGCAGGTCGGCCGTCGCCGTGATCATCTTGAACGTACTGCCCGGCGTGTAGAGACCCTGGATCGCGTAGTTGTTGAAGGCGCCCACGTCAAGGAGCTGTTTGAACGTGGACTCGGTGAGACCGTTGACGAACGACGAGAGATTGTAGGACGGGTAACTCGACATCGCGAGCACGTCCCCCGTGTTGGGATCGAGCACGATCGCGGCGCCGTTCGGGGCCGGCGGCAAGACGCCCGAGCGCGGATCGGGTGTCTGGCGCACGTGCAAGATGTCGGCCTTGAGGATGCCGTCCAACGCCTTCTGCAGTCCCGCGTCGATGTTCAAGACGACCGAGTCGCCGACTCTCGGCTGGGTCGTATGTAGTGTGCCGATCACCTGACCGTTCGAGTTGACTTCGATCGTGCTCGTGCCGTCGTGGCCGCGCAGGTACTGCTCGTAGAACGATTCAATACCGGCCTTGCCGATGGTCGAGTCCGTTTGGTAGCCGTCGTGAGGGTGCGCCGCGAGTTCGTAGTTGTTGATGGGACCGACGTAACCGAGAATCTGCGCACCGACGTTGCCGCCGAGGGGGTACGAGCGACGCGAGACATCGAGTACCGACACGCCGGGGAACTCGGCGGGGTGCAGTTTGATGTACTCCACTTCATTGGCCGGAGCATCAGTGAGGACCGGCGCCGGTTGGTACGGGTCGTACTGTTGGTTATTGAGGTCGGCATTGATCTGCGCGACGCTCTGGCCGGTGAGCGACGCGAGCGATCCCTTGACCGTCGGATTGAGAATGGCCTGTTCGCGCGAGAGACGAATCTCGACGGTCGTGACGTTGTTGACGAGCGGCCTGCCATTTCGGTCCAGAATCAGTCCCCTCGAGGCGGGAATCGTGCTTGGGCGAAGCGAATTGGCGGCCACTTGCGCGATGGACTTCTTGTAGTCGACGACCTGCAACACGTACAACCGTCCGACGAGGAGGAGAAAGAGCAGGAGGAAGAAGCCACCGATCACGAACCAACGGCGCTCCGGTCGAGACGTGACCTCGCCCGGCGACGCCACCAGGTCGCGGATGCCCACCGATTTGGGTTCGTTGATCGAACGTCCCTGACCACGAAATGGGTGCAGCGACGTCCAAGGACGCCATAACCGCGAGAACCGAGAGCCGGAAGGGCGGTCTCGCCACGATCCCTTCACCGACGAACCCGCGCGCCGACTCGTCCCACGCTGCGAGCGAGCCTCGAGACGGGACGAGCGAGCAGAAAGAACGCCACGGCGTTCACGACCACCATGTTGACGAGACTCCCCCGCCACAGCGTGAAGTTCAAGACACCGACGCCGCCCGCGGTGTAGATGACCGGTGCCGCGGCGCCGGCGGCGGCGGCGAGGACCGGCGTCACCCACCACGCGGCCGAGTCCAAGTCGCCCACGCCCTCCTTACCGAGGCGCGACGCACCGTAGGCGAGGACGATGCCCACCATCGCGGTCAATCCGAACGGCGTGGCCGCGTGCGTGTCGAAGAAGACGCCACCGATGAGGGCCGCGACGATGGACAGCGTCGTGAAGCCGGCGAGGCCGAGCGTGAAGGGCCAGAGCCACACGAGCATGAACACCACGCCCGCGAAGCGGAGATTCGAAAAGATGGCCAACTGTATGCCGACGAGGAACATCGTGACCACCGCTACCGGGATGAGAGCTCGGGTCACGTCGACGGCTCCCACAGCACGACGTCGAGATAGAGCAGGTCGCGCAGGTCCGCCAAGGGGTGCAGCGAGAGGTTGTAGGTCGCGGCACCAGGTGTCAAGGTCACCTTGGACACGCTCGCGACCGGCAGACCGGGCGGGAACAGACCGCCGTCGAGACCGTTGGTCGACAGGACGGTTCCCGTGTGAATAGCCGACGTCAGCGGCACTGACGTCGCCCCCAAGCCGTCATTCACCCCCTGACCGCTCACCACCAGTGACGTCTTGCCATCACCGAAGGTGACGCCGATCAGGGACTTGACATCGGTGATGAGGCGAACGGTCGCCCCCCGAGGCGTCGTGGCCGTCACCACGCCGACCAGTCCTCCGTTGGCGACCACGGGCATCCCCGCGAGGATGCCATCGTCACGACCCTTGGAGATGTCGACGGTGGCGGCGAAATTCGTGGGCGAGATTGCCGACACCTGCGCCGCGACGGTCGGCAGATTCCCGACGAAGGGCACGTCCAGTTGGTTCGTCAGTTGCGACAGTTGGCGCGTGAGTGCGGTCTGCTCGTTGGCCCGCAGTTCGGCGCGGCCGAGTTCGTAACGCAGCTTCTGGTTCTGGCCGACCACGTCGCTGTAGTTGATGGCGCCCGCGAACATGTGCCCGATGGGTCGAGCAATCTCATTCACCGTCCAGGTGAAGGGTGCGGTGACGAAGTTCGCGGCGCTACGAAGTCCAGAGACCACGCCGCCGCTCAGATAGAGGACCACCAAGATGACCGAGACACTGGCGCCGATCGTCCACGTACGACGCCTCGTCCGGTCGGTGGCCACGGGTTAGCGAGAAGGACTGGTCTTCAACATGCGCGCGAAGACGTCAAGCTCTTCGAGGCACATGCCGCTTCCTAGCGCCACGCAGTTCAGCGGGTCGTTCGCCACAATGATCGGCATATTCGTCTCGTACTCGAGTCGCGCGGCAATCCCGGCGAGGAGCGCACCACCGCCCGTGAGGACGATGCCCTGTTCCATGAGGTCCGAGGAGAGTTCGGGTGGCGTGCGGTCGAGGGTCACCTTGACGGCGTCGACAATTGCCTGCACTGGCTCTTCCATGGCCTTGCGGATCTGCTCGGTCGAAATGATGACCGTCTTCGGCAGTCCGGTGACGAGGTCGCGACCACGGATCTCCGCGCGCAACTCCTCTTCGAGCGGGTAGGCCGAGCCGAGCTGAATCTTGATCTCCTCAGCCGTTCGTTCACCGAGGGCCAACTGGAACTCTTTCTTGACGTACGTAATGAGCGCTTCGTCAAGTTCGTCGCCGCCAACACGAATTGATTGGCTTGTCACGATGCCGCCGAGCGAGATGACCGCGACTTCGGTCGTGCCACCGCCGATGTCAACGACCATGTTGCCGGTCGGCTCGTGAATGGGAAGGCCGGCACCAATCGCGGCGGCCATCGGCTCTTCGATGATGTACGCCTTGCGCGCGCCCGCGAACTCAGCCGCCTCCATGACGGCGCGCTGCTCGACACCAGTAATACCCGACGGCACGCAGATGACCATGCGTGGTTTCGCAAAGCGACGCTGGTGGACGCGGTGAATGAAATAGCGCAGCATCTTCTCGCAGATCTCGAAGTCCGCGATGACGCCGTCCTTGAGGGGGCGGATGGCCTGGATGTTGCTCGGCGTGCGGCCGATCATCCGCTTGGCCTCGGCGCCGACGGCGAGCGGCTTGCCATCTTTGACGTCGACGGCGACCACCGACGGCTCGTTCAAGACGATGCCCCGGCCCCGGACGTAGACCAACGTGTTCGCAGTTCCAAGGTCAACCGCCATGTCACGGCCCAAAAGCGAGAAACGACTATCAACCATAAAGACCCTTTAAGTAGTGACGACGATGCCCTCTTCACCTACAAGGCTAGGGCACGAAGCACCGTTCAGGCCAGTGCGCGTCCTCAAGCCAGATGAGGAAAGAAGATTTCAATCTCGCGTGCGGCCGATGCCGCAGAGTCTGAACCGTGCACGAGATTCTCACGCCAGCCAACGGAAAGGTCACCGCGAATCGTTCCCGGCGCAGCTTCCTTGGCGTTCGTGGCGCCCATCAGGGTGCGAACGACCTGCCACGTGTCCTCGGGACCCTCCACGACCGTGACGAGCGCCGGACCACCGGTGATGAACTCGACCAACTTGTCGTAGTAGTCCTTGCCCTCGTGTTCGGCGTAGTGGCGTGCGGCGGTCGACGAGTCGATCGTTCGAAGCTCCGCCGCGACAAGACGCAACTGCTTGCGCTCGAGACGCGCCACGATCTCGCCCACGAGGCCGCGGGCGACGCCGTCGGGCTTCACAATGAAAAGGGTTCTGTCCACGACGGAGAAACCTATCAGTCCTTGTTCAGATGTCGAGATCGTACGCGCAGCACCTCGCCACGGACCTCGGCGACGAGGTACAGGCTGCCCGCGACGACGATGAGGTCTTCGTCCGTCGAGCGTTCGCGAGCGTGCGCCAACGCCGCCAAGCCGCTGGGGTGCTCGTACGCAACGCCACCGTGGCGACGCACCGCGTCCGCCACGACATTCGCCGGCACCGCCCGAGGCGACGGAGGCGCACAGCAGTGGAACTCGGTGAAGCCGAGCGCCACGAGTGGTTCGACCATGTCGTCGATGTCGCGACCGCTCAACATACCCAGCACGCACCTGCGTGCACCTTCGACGTGAAACGCTCCGTCCAACGTCGCGACGAGCGCCTTCACGCCCGCGGGATTATGTGCACCGTCGACCACAATCATGGGCTTGCGCGAGACGAGCTCCATTCGTCCGGGCATGCGTGCCTTCGCGAGCGTCGACGACACGACTTCGTCGCCGAGTCCTCGACCGAGGAACGCTTCGGCGGCGACGATGGCCGTCGCGGCGTTGACCCCCTGATGGATGCCGTGCAACGAGACGAGGATCTCTTCGTACTGCTCAAACGGAGTGCGCAGCGTGATGGCGCGGCCGCCGAGCGCCAACTCGTTGCGCTCGAGCACAAAGTCTTGATCGAGCAACCACAGCGTGGCGCCGAGTTCCTCGGCGCGTCGCCTGGCAATCTCCACGACGATCGCGTTCGTGGTTGCCACGATGGCGATGCCTTCGCCGCGAAAGATTCCGACTTTGTCGCTGGCGATCTCGGCAATAGTCGTGCCGAGTACGGCGGTGTGATCGAGGTCAACATTGGTGAGCACGGCGACATCGCTGTTGATGATGTTCGTGGAGTCCCACGTACCGCCCATGCCGACTTCGATGACGGCCACGTCCACCCCTTCATCGGAGAAGTGAAGGAGCGCGGCCGCGGTCAGGAGTTCAAACCTCGTGAGGGCAATGCCACTGACTGATTCGACGTCAGCGAGGCGTTGCAGGAGTGTGATGAGTTCCTCATCGTCAATTGGCTCACCGTTCACGGCGATTCGTTCGTTGATTGCGTGCAGGTCCGGACTGGTGAAGGTCCCCACGCGCAAACCGGTGGCGCCGAGGAGCGCACTCGTCAGTGTCGTCGTCGTGCCCTTGCCGTTGGTGCCGGTGATGTGTACCGTCCGGTAGTCCAACTGCGGATCAGCGAGCAGCGCCAGCGAGTCCGTGATGGGATCGAGCGTCGGCACGGCCTGTCGATTCGGTGCCACCCGTTCAAAGTCGACGTGCGATTCGAGCCACGTCAGCGCCTCAACGTACGAGGTAAAGCGCACGGTTTAGCTCGCGCGACGAGTTCGCGTCGCCTTTCGCATTTCGTAGTCGGGGGCGACCTTGCCGACGACCGACGCGGCGGTCACGACGCACTTGACGACGTCGGTTCGACCGGGCACGTCGTACATCGGCTCGAGCAACACGCTCTCGAGGATCGATCGCAGGCCGCGAGCACCAGTACCGCGTTCGAGCGCGAGGTCGGCGATCGCTGCCAACGCGCCCTCTTCAATGATGAGCTCCACACCGTCCATCGCGAGTACCTGTTGGAACTGCTTCACCAGAGAGTTCTTCGGTTCAGTCAGTACCTGGATCAACATCGTGCGGTCGAGCTGTTGCACGGCGCTCACGATGGGCAGACGGCCAATGAACTCAGGGATCAGTCCGAACTTCACGAGGTCCTCGGGCAGCGCGTGACGGAAGAGTTCAATGTCACCCTTGCGCTTGGACTCGACCGGCTGGTTGAAGCCCATCGACTTCTTGCCGAGGCGGCGTTCGATGATCTCTTCGAGTCCGGCGAATGCTCCACCGACGATGAACAGGATGTTCGCCGTGTCGATAGTGATGAACTCTTGGTGGGGGTGCTTGCGACCACCCTGTGGCGGCACGCTGGCGACGGTACCTTCGAGGATCTTCAGGAGCGCCTGTTGCACGCCTTCACCCGAGACGTCACGCGTGATGGAAGGGTTCTCGGCCTTGCGCGCAATCTTGTCGATCTCGTCGATGTAGATGATGCCGCGCTCGGCGCGCTTCACGTCGAAGTCAGCAGCGGAGAGCAGCTTCAAGAGTATGTTCTCGACGTCTTCCCCGACGTAGCCGGCTTCGGTCAACGCAGTGGCGTCAGCGATGGCGAAGGGAACGTTGAGCATCCGTGCGAGCGTCTGAGCGAGGAACGTCTTGCCACAACCCGTCGGTCCGAGCAGCAGGACGTTGGACTTGGCGACTTCTACGTCGTCGTCGTGCAATGGCCCAGTTTGGATTCGTTTGTAGTGGTTGTAGACAGCGACGGCGAGAACCTTCTTCGCCTCCACCTGACCGATCACGAACTCATCGAGGAAAGCAGATATCTCGCGCGGCGTCGGAAGATCATCGAGTACGAACTCGGGACGGTCGCCGAACTCATCGGCGATGATGTCGTTGCACAGGTCGATGCACTCGTCGCAGATGTAGACGCTCGGTCCCGCGATAAGTTTCTTTACCTGCTTTTGACCCTTTGCACAGAAACTGCACTTAATAAGGTCGTTGCTTTCACCGAACTTTGCCACTGATATCCTCCGACACGACCTCCGCCGCGTCAATCCTACGAGCCGAGGACTTCAAAACTGGGTACCTACGGTCGAGCAGAGATAACTTCATCAATCAGTCCATATTCAACGGCCTCTGCAGCGCTGATGATGAAGTCGCGGTCAGTGTCTTTGGTGATCCGCTCGACTGATTGGCCGGTGTCGTTGGCCAACATGTTGTTCAACATGTCCTTCATGCGAAGTATCTCGCGGGCTTGAATCTCAATGTCCGAGGCCTGTCCGCCGACACCGCCCCATGGTTGGTGCAACAGGACGCGCGCGTGCGGTAACGCGAAACGCTTTCCCTTGGCGCCGGCCCCCAGCAGAACCGCAGCGGCCGAGGCGGCCTGACCGAAGCAGAACGTCGACACGTTGGGCTTGATGTACTTCATCGTGTCGTAGACGGCGAGCAGTCCGGTGATGTCACCACCTGGTGAGTTGATGTAGAGGTTGATGTCCTTGTCGGGGTCCTCCGATTCGAGGAAGAGCATTTGCGCGCAGATCAAGTTGGCGATGGTGTCATCGATCGGCGTGCCGAGGAAGATGATGCGCTCACGCAAGAGTCGGCTGTACAGGTCATAGGCTCGCTCGCCGCGGTTCGACGATTCGACGACCGTGGGGACGAGGTAGTTCTGGGCTCGGAAATGTTCGTTCACGCCACTACCTTAGGCGTCGGGTGATTCGTCCTGTTCGCCGATGTCGTCGGATTCATCGGCCATTTCATGCGATTGGTCGACGCGCAACATCGCGGGGTCAATCGCCACGCCGCTCGGGTCAACGAAGGTCACGTTGTCGCTCAGCCACTTGGACGCCTTCATCTTGGCGACCTCGGAATTGAAACTGATGACGCGTCCCGTGTCGTGCAGATTGGTGCGGAGGAGATCGGCCGTCACGTCCATGGCGGCCGCGGTGGTTTCGAGTTCCTCGTCGATCTCCTCTTGCGTGGGCTCGAGTTTCTCGGCGACCACGAGCGCGCGAAGGGCCAGGTCGACGCGCACCGCGCGCACCGCGTCGTTGCGAAGTGTCGCGAGGAGGTCGTCGGGCGACTGATTGGTCACTTGAAGAAACGTTTCGAGGTTCAGTTTCTGCTCTGAGAGACGGTGACCCAGGTCATGGAGTCGCTCGTTCGTCTCCGCGTCCACGAGGACGTCGGGGACCGCCTCTTCGGCAATGAGTTCACTCAGTGCGACCAGCATCGCGTCACGCTGGGACATCTGCGCCTCGATGATCTTGCGTTGACGCATCTGGGTGAGGATGGTCTCGCGCATCTCTTCGTGGGTCGACCACTCCGTGTTCTCGGCCACCCACTCATCAGTGAGCTCAGGCAGGACGCGCTCTTGGACCTGCTTCAACTTCATCTCGTACGTCGCGACGACGCCGTCACCCACGGAGCCGTTCATCTTCAACTCTTCGCCGGCCTTCAGTCCGAGGATCAACTCGTCGACGCCCTCAGTGATCGATCCGGTGCCCACCGTGTACATGAAGTCGCTCATGTCGAGGGGCTCGGCTTCGCTGGCCACTTGCTGCACGTGGATGTCCATCGTCACGAGGTCGCCCGTCACGATCGGACGGTCGACGGGATTGAGGACCGCATCGGTCTCGAGGAATCGATTGATCTGCGCGTCGACCTCTTCGTCGTTGACGACGGGCGAGGGAATCGTCACGCGAAGGTCTCGCTGGCCCTTGATCGAGAGCACCGGGCGCACTTCGACCTCGGCCTCGAAGGTGAGCTGTCCCTCCTCCTCACCGGCCGTGATGTTGATGTCGGGTTGGCCAATGGGGTCGATCAGTGACTCCGCGACGGCGCGGGCGTAGAAGTCGGGCATCGACTCACGAATCGCCTCAGAGCGAAGGACCGCCGGTCCGCCGATGTTGGCGATGAGGACGTTCTTCGGGACCTTGCCCTTGCGGAATCCCTTGACACTCACCTGCTTAGCAAGTGTCGTGGCGGCGGTGTCAATCGCCGCGTCCATTTCCTCGTCGTCGATCTCGACGTTGAGCATGACCCGGTTGTTGTCTAAAGAGGTGGTGGTGGCGCGCATAGGAGAGACCATCCTACCGGACCGTCAAGAAATCCCACTAAATCATGATGGTGAGCGCGTCCGCGAAGGACCTCGCCAACGCACGATCCCCGCGCACATCAGTGGCGGAGGCTGCGAGAAACGCTTCCGCGCTGATACGCCCGGCCGCCCTGCGCCAAAAGAGCGCCACCGGCGTCGTGAGCTCGAGATTCGGTGTCACCGCGGACGCCACGGACGCCACCGCGCGACCCTCCTTCACGGTGATGAACGCCGTGCGGGCCAGTCGGCCACTCAAGTTCACTTGGATCAAGGTTCCTTCGCCGGCCTTCATCTTCTTGCCAACGACGTAGGGCAACGCCGCCTCGAAGCGATTGACGACGATCTCCTCACCCGGGCCATGGTCGTCCTCGGGCGCCAGCAGCGCATCGCGAATGTCCTGGAGGTGGATCCAACTGTCGAGGACCCGCGTCTCTTGAAAACGGTGGTAGGGCCGTTCGCCTTCGGGACTCCAGCCGACCTTTTCCCAACCCTCATCACTGAGGGCTCTCAGTGCGGCGAGTGACAGAGCGCTCTGTTCTCGAAATTCGTCGAGCACCATGGGTCCCGACTCACTGCGACGAGCCTGCACGAAGGCCTCATTGAACTCACCCACCGGATTGTGAACGTGATCGGGCCAGTCGCCGTGGAACTCGGGCACCGGCGCGCCGCGCAGCATCATTTCGAAACCGACGAGGTGACTCAGCACGTCTTTGACGCTCCATCCGGGGCACGGCGTCATTGCGTCATAACTCGTCGCCGGTAGCGGACGAAGCAGTTTGTCAATCGACGTCCACGTTTCGTCCAACGCATCGATGATCCATTCGTAGGCCATAGCCGCCTCCATTGGTCTCAAGCGAAGCCTACGGAACCGCGGGACCGCGGTGGCCCATTTCGTGGGATGTGTAACGATGGTGGGCACGGGGCGTAGCGCAGCTTGGTTAGCGCGCCTGGTTTGGGACCAGGAGGTCCCGGGTTCGAATCCCGGCGCCCCGACGACGATGACTTAGTGCCATACGACGACGTGCCTTCTACTCCGCCGTCTTCGTCCCAGACCGTGGCACACGTTCACTCCGTTGTTGAGTGCCCGAATCATCGCGTCTGTGTTCTGCGCGAGAGCTGCTTTGACGTAGGCGCGGACTACCGCTTCCAGGGACGTGTCGTCTGTCTTTTGTAACGCGCGCAAGGTTGAGGTTTGTACCGAGACGGCCACAAAACTGCCGGAGTCGGGCGGCGGTATCGACGTGACACCGATGAGTTTGCACGCGGTCACTTCAAGTTGACGTTGGTTGGTTGGAGCACCCTGGGGCGACGTCGTCGAGCCACAGGCTGCCAATAGCAAGCCGCCTACCGCAACGTTCGCGATGCCTCGTTTAGCGTGCAACGTCATTACACCGCACTCTATTCTGACATCGCATTTGCGCGATTGACATCAAATTGCGTCGCACTAGCCGTTGTCCGACCATCGAATGGTTGGCAACCTTGCCCACTACCAATGATCCTCAATCTGCAGAGACCGTGACGATCAGCGCAGGGCTGTCGTCCTATCGTGATCACGTGCACCGCAATTCCGTCTTCGTCATTCTGGCGCCCTTCGTGGTCGCGTCATTGACGGTGACGCCGTTCTACATAGACGCCTTCGCGAATACCTCCCACGCTGCTTCGGGCCCGGCAACCGAGTTCAAGATGCAGGCCGTCAATGGTGCCCCCTATGGAGTGCACACGGCAGTCCGAGTACTCACCTTCACTAACTCGCAGTACTCACTCGCAATCGATCTTGCGAACCATGAGGTCGACGGAGGCCTCGAGACTCCGAGTTCGATGTGTCGAAGCATGGTCGGATGCGTCGCGGCGGTAAATGGTGACTACTACGACGTGACGCGCAGAGGACAACCCGATTCCGGCGACGCCGTGGGCGGCATTATTCAAAACTGCGTGCTCTTGCATACTCCCGAGATCTCCCACCAACAGGCCAATCTTGTCGGCGAACAAGTCGGTGAAAGTCTCAACTGGAGTGTCAGTGTCGACGTCGACGGTGACACCGTGCCAATCACCGCGGTCAACCAAAAACTCCCAATGAAATACCCCGACGTCAATCTCCCTCTAACGGGGAACCTGCTTTTCACTACGCCCTTCGACTTGCAGACTCCATCCGCAGCGGGTCGGCTCACCTACGAGTTCATTCAAGTGAACACGACCACTAGTCCGACGACCAGTACGACCCCAAGTTCGACGACGAGCACGACCAGTAGTCCGACGACGAGCACGACCACTAGTCCGACCACCAGCACGACACTCGGTTCTACGACTTCAGCCTTGAGTCCAACTGCTATCAACACATCAACTGAGCTCGAACTGGTGGCGCAGACGACCAATGCCGTGAGAGTGAGGGCCGGTCACGTCGACATCTCCGCCCCTACGAGGTCGTCGTTCGCATCTCTTCAGATCGGCGACACCGTCACGATGACCACGACCTCCACGGCGGGGTGCAACAACATCGGCGGACATCCGATTCTGCTCAATGACGGCGCGGTGGTGCCGACAAGTGCAGCCGATACTTTCATGTCCCAGAAGTACGCGCGCACGGTGATTGGTTGGACAGCATCGGGCGAGACCATCGTCATGGTGGTCGCCGGGACTGACGATAAATCGGGCGCCACTGGGCACCAGTTGGTCAGACTGCTTCAAGCACTTGATGTCGTGACCGCACTCAATCTTGATGGCGGTGATTCCACGTCGCTGTACGTCAAAGGGCGAATCGACTATCACGCCGGACGAGGCGAGAGGCCCGTCTCGACGGCTCTTCTCGTTGTCCAGAATCAATAGCCACCATTACATCGAGCGTGCGTCGCGTTCCATCAAAGCCCCAACGATGAGAGCAACCACGCGACCGAGGGTACGTTGGTGACCGAAATGAAACTCCCGATCCACGACGCTCATGGTGCGAGCTTGGTGTCGTTCACGCGACTCGACGACGCGTCGAACGAAAGCCCAGATATCGAAGCGCCCGCCTGTTCCATGATCGTCGTTACCTGGGCCGATCAGGTCCTGTTCGGCTTCAACGTCTCTCGACAGCAATGGGAGTTGCCGGGTGGTTCGTTGGAATCGGGAGAGTCGGCGCACAGCGCGGCCATTCGAGAGTTGGCGGAAGAAACGGGCATTGCAACCCAGCAGGTCTCGCCCGTCGCGCGCGCCATATTTACTTTCGCGGGGGAATCCAACAGTTACGTGGCTGAGATTTTTGCGATCGTTCTCGATATCGCGCCGGAACTTGTCGAGAATGACGAACTACACAGCTTTGTCTGGTGGGAACCCTCGAGCGACGAGTGGGAGGGACTTAGCCACGTCGACGCAGAAATCGCTCGACGTTGTCTTCCTTAATTCCAACGCGCGTCGGAGTCGTCGCGCGCACTGCGTAGTCACGGCGCTGCCGGGGCGAAGGATCTCTCACGAGTGATTCCCATTGCGGGCGTAGTTCAAGGCCATCGCACATATCTCTCGGCTATAGCGTGACGTTGTGCCAACCACTCCCCCACTCGATCGAAGGACGTTGCTTCGACGAGGCGCGGCGCTCGGTGTTATCGCCGCGGGCGCCGTGGCGAGCGCAGTCGTCGTCGAAGACCACCGTCACGGGAGCCCTTCGTCAACCACGACAACCACTTCGCCGACAACAACGACGACACGTGCTCACGTTCCGGCCACCGCCGCAGACTGGAACAAACTCGCCGCGTCACTCACGGGCGCACTAGTCCAGCCGTCGAACCCGGCGTACGGCGTCGACCGGTTGCTCTACAACTCCAAGTTCGTCGACGTACGCCCACGCGCAATCGCCTACTGCGCGACGAGCGACGACGTGGCACGCTGCATCGACTTTGCAACGTCGCACGACGTTGCGATTGCCGCTCGCTCCGGGGGCCACAGTTACGCCGGTTACTCGAACAGCGACGGACTCGTCATCGACGTCAGCCGCATGAATACCATCACCGTCGACACTGCATCGAACATCGCCACCGTCGGTGCGGGCGCGAAGCTGATCGACGTCTACAACGTCATCGGCGCACGGGGCCGTCTGCTCCCCGGTGGATCGTGTCCGACCGTGGGCATCGCTGGTCTCGCGCTCGGCGGCGGCATCGGCGTCTTCGCTCGCAAGTACGGAATGACGACGGACAACATTCGTTCGGTCGACATCGTCACCGCAGACAGCTCGACCCTCACGGCGAACGCGGGCAACCACGCAGATCTCTTGTGGGCCAGCCAGGGCGGAGGCGGCGGCAACTTCGGAGTGGTGACGTCATTCGAGTTCACCGTGCACCCGATGCCCGTGGTCACGCTCTTCACCCTGCAGTATCTGTGGGGTGCCGCAGCCACAATGCTCGCGGCGTGGCAGCAGTGGATCGCGAAAGCGCCCGATGAACTCTGGTCGAACTGCCAACTCCTCTCGCGGGGCACGTACGGCTATCTCCCCCAGATCGCCGGCGTCTACTGCGGCACGCCGAGCGCGCTCGCGAGCGTGCTCGCTCCTCTCAAGAGTGCGATTGGTACGGCACCTACCTACAGCTTCAACGGGTCCGATGAGTACCTGCACGCGATGGAGATTGAGGCCGGGTGTTCGGGACTGACCATCGCCGCGTGTCACTTGACGACGCAGACGCCCACGGGCCACCTCAGTCGTGAGGCCTACGCCGCGAAGTCGAGCTACGTGAATGCGCCGATGACGGCCGCCCACGTCCAGCGCGTTGTCGACGCCGTCGAGAACCTCCATTCTCGCGCTCCGACACTCGGCGGGGGCCTCGCCTTCGACGCCTACGGCGGCGAAATCAACGCGGTGCCCAGTTCGCAGACCGCCTTCGTGCATCGCGACGCATTGGCCTGCATTCAAGCCACGTACTCGTGGTCGAGCGCAACGTCGAGCGCGGAGATCGCGGCCGGCGCCGCGTGGCTCGAGTACCTCGGCGCCAGCGTCTTTGACCCGTCGACGGGCGCATACCAGAACTACATTGACCCGACCTTGGCGGATTGGCAGAGCGCGTACTACGGATCCAACTTGAACCGTTTGCAAGTCGTGAAGCGCGCCTACGACCCGGCGAACCTCTTCTCGTTCGCTCAATCGATTCCGCTGTAGCGACGCTGACGGCGTCGCGCGGTTGCGAGCCGAGTACAGGTCCATCGTTCATTACCCACGAATTCCTCACCGAAATGAGAAAACCGGCACCTTGTGGCGAGAACGAGATGGCCTCGCTACACTTCGTCCAATTCATCTGAAACCCCTTTGGGTCAGACGAGAACGAGGGGGCGAACGACTCGCCTTTCTCTTAGTTATAGGGGAAGTCAATGAGACGAATACATGTTGGAGTGCGCACCGTCGTTGCGTTTGCGGCAATGACGCTGGCGGTATCGCCCGTCATTGCGCTGACGGCCGGAGCGAGTGGGCCGGGGCCGAACACGTGGACGTCGATCGGCGAAGGAGTCAATCCCGCCACGATTCCTAATGTCACTGTCTTTGGCACGTTGCCCGCCAACACACCAGAGCAGGTCTCGTTCATTCTCCAAGAGCAGAACAAGAATCAACTGGAGTACCAGACCGAGCAGGGATTCAACCAATTTCTCACGACCAGTCAGTTTGCTCAGTACTACGGCCAGAGCCAATACAACATCAACGCGCTCCGTTCCTACCTGAGCGGCTTCGGCATTTCGACGACGGTCTACGCCGATAACGTTGACGTCTCCGCCAGCGGCACTGCCGGTGAGTTCGACGCCGCACTGTCGGTCACCCAGGACAACTACCGAGCATCGCACGACCCAGACGGCTCGTCGCACGGCAGCAGCTTCCAGAACTTCCACGGTCCCACGACGTCGCCCCAGTTGCCCTACCGACTGTCCCAGTTCGTACTGGCGGTCTTCGGTCTCACCAACTACTCACCGTTCACCAGCCAGGCCGTGAGCCAAGTGACCGGTTCAAAACCGGGAACGCTCACTGCCAAGGCGACGACCGATCCTGCGACCTGCTTCGCGGAGACGGATGACACGAACGACTGCAACCTGCCCCAGGACTTTGCGTCGGATTATGGAATGACCCAACTCAACAGGCACGCCAACGGGTCCGGTCAGACCTTGGCCATCGTGACGTTGGCCGCTCTCGACGCGGGCCTGTCGCCCAACCCCTTCGGCGGCCCCACCCATCTCTGGGCGCCGCAAGACTTCTGGCAAGGCTTTGGCATCAACCAGACGGGCACACTGAAAGTGGAGAACGTTGACGGAGGACCCGGAGCCGCGAGTCTCGACTCCGGTTCTGGCGAGACCGACATTGACGTGGAGCAGGCCGGTGGCGTTGCGCCGGGCGCCAACATCACCCTGTACCAGGCGCCCAACACTGACAGCGGCTACGTCGACGCCTTCTTCCAGGCAACCAGCGACAACATCGCGGGCAGCATCTCATCGAGTTGGGGCGAGTCCGAAACGTACGTGGCGGAAGCCGTTGCCTCCGGTGAAGAGACGTCGGCCTACCAAGCAGCATTCGACGAGGCCTTCCTCGAGATGGCTGCGCAGGGTCAGTCGGGATTCGTCGCCGCTGGCGACAACGCCGCCTACGACACGAACAGCACCAACGACTACGGTCCGTACGCCACGACCAATCTCTCGGTGGACATTCCCGCCGCGAGCCCGTACATCACCGCAGGCGGAGGAACGACGTTGCCCACCTCCGGACTTATCCCCGCGCAAGTCAGTGACGGCGTGAACGGTACCTTCACCGTGACTCAGCAACGAGCCTGGGGCTGGGACTACCTCTGGCCCGCGGTCGCCGACATCTTTGACATTCCGCTATCGCAAGCCGCGCAGGCCAATGTCGTGGGTACCGGTGGCGGTTTCAGCGCCAGTGAGCCCGAACCGTCGTACCAGTACGGAGTGTCCGGTACCAACCCCTTCAACGCGGTCAAGTACCTGACACCCACGGGCTACGCCAACGTCAATGGAATCTTCGCGCCCACGACGTGGAATTTCAATCCAACGCCGTCGGTGAGCCACGGATTCGGTTCGGGGCGAGCTCTGCCCGACCTGTCGGCGAACGCGGACCCCGAGAGCGGTTACTTTGCCTACATTCCTTCCTATGGGGCCGCAGCGTCACTGGAGATCTTTGGGGGGACGAGCTTCATCGGTCCACAGATGAACGGAGTCACGGCGGTCATTGACTCGTACGTCGGACATCGTGTTGGTTTCTGGAACCCGTCGATCTACCAATTCGCACAGTCCTCGAACTCACCGTTCACTCCGCTGCAGCAGGCGGGTACGGGTAACGACAACATCTATTACACCGGTAACCCCGGGGCACTCTTCAACGAAGCGACCGGACTGGGCACACCGAACATCTCGGCTTTGGCGAGGGACTTCGCGAACTAGTCGGATCTGTCGTTGCAGAGCGACCCGCCGAATCGTCACACCGTGGCGAATCGGCGGGTCGCTCTGCGCGAACCCTTGGTGCCCCCGGCAGGAGTCGAACCCGCAACCTGACGGGTAGAAACCGTCTGCTCTATCCAGTTGAGCTACAGGGGCGCATCGATAATCGTACCGAAGGGTTCGCGAACTCTTGGCCCACGTGCGAGGGGCTGTGCAATACTGGTTTCACTTGGTGGGCGTAGCTCAGTTGGTTAGAGCGCCAGGTTGTGGTCCTGGAGGCCGCGGGTTCGACCCCCGTCGCTCACCCCAAAGAACACCCGTCACCGTTTTTACTCGGCGACGGGTGTTTTTCTTGTGGCGCCACTTCATACTGACGAGTAGATTTCGACTTAAACGCCTCGCTCGAGGTTCGACTGGAGAAACCAATGACAATCGTTCGCGACTCTTTCTACATCAATGGCGCATGGGTGAAGGCGACATCATCCGAGACCCTCGAAGTGACCACGTCAGGAACGGGCGAACTCTTCGCGACCATACCGGCGGGCACCGTCGAAGAGGCGAACAGCGCCGTTGAGGCGGCCGCCGCGGCCTTCACCGGATGGGCCAACACCAGTCCCAAAGAACGCGGTGAGTTCCTCACGCGGATCTCGGAGAAGTTGGCGGAACGCACCGACGAGATCGCACTGGTCATCGCCAATGAGGTGGGCATGCCGCTGATGCTGTCCAAGGGAATCCAGGTCGGTCTGCCGACCGCGGCGTTCGCGGACCACGCGCAGCACGCGAATGAGTTCACGTGGGACAAGGAGGTGGGCAACTCGACCTTCATGTACGAGCCCTTCGGCGTGGTCGCCGCTATCACGCCGTGGAACTACCCGCTGTACCAAATCTCGCTCAAGGTCGCCGCGGCACTCGCCGCCGGCTGCACCGTCGTCCTGAAGCCCAGCGAGGTCGCCCCCATCAATGCGTTCATCCTCGCCGACATCATCGATGAAGTGGGACTGCCCAAGGGCGTCTTCAACTTGATCACGGGCCTCGGCCCGGTCGTCGGTGAAGCGATCGTCGCGCACCCCAAGACCGACATGGTCTCTTTCACCGGTTCAACCCGGGCCGGCAAGCGCGTCATGCAACTGGCAGCGGAGATGGTGAAGAAGGTCTCGCTCGAACTCGGCGGCAAGTCAGCCAACGTGATTTTGGAGGACGCAGACTTCACCGCCGCGGTCAACAGCGGTGTCTTCGCGGCCTACCTGAACTCCGGCCAGACGTGCTCGGCCCTGACGCGCATGGTCGTACCGCGGTCGCGACTCGCCGAAGTGGAAGACCTCGCGGTCGCCGCAGCGGCGGGCCTGATGCCGGCCGATCCGATCACGGGTGCGAGTCTGCTCGGTCCCCTCGTGAGCGCGGTCCAACAGCAACGCGTTCGCGACTACATCAACAAGGGCATCGACGAAGGCGCTCGACTGATCTGCGGCGGGGTGACGCCGCCCGAAGGACTGGAGAAGGGCTACTACATCGCGCCGACGATCTTCTCGGACGTGCGCAACGACATGACCATCGCGCAGGAGGAGATCTTCGGACCGGTCCTCTCGATCATCCCCTACGACACCGAGGAAGAGGCGATCGACATCGCGAATGACTCGCCCTACGGACTCGCGGGTGGCGTATGGGCCAGCACCGACGAGAAGGCCACCGAGGTCGCGCGCAAGTTGCGCACCGGCCAGGTCGACATCAATGGCGGCGCGTTCAACTTGATTGCCCCCTTCGGCGGCTACAAGCAGTCGGGTATCGGTCGCGAACGAGGACTCCTCGGATTCGAAGAGTTCCTCGAAGTGAAGTCCGTTCAGCACAACTAACCCTTGGGCTCCGGCGAGTGGGTAGACTCTTCACGCGCCGGTAGCTCAATTGGCAGAGCATTTGACTCTTAATCAACAGGTTCCGGGTTCAAGTCCCGGCCGGCGCACTGCTTAATGTTCTCGATCCGGTTCAGATTGTGTTTTTACGTCATCAGCGTTGACTTCTACAATCCGTTCTTGACCGTAAACGCCACGGATAATCTCACCGAACTCTTGCACGCGGATCTCAACGGTCGCGCCCAGCTCAAAGATTTGAGATAATTTCGGCCAATGGTTGAGTTAGGCGGCGAACATAATCAGTCTTCTGCTTGACGTCGTTATCGTCTTGGTCCTCGTCGCTGGCGTTGTTTTCGTTTTCAGCCCCGTCGGCGTCGACCAGCCCGCTTCGCAAATGAGTCAAGAGCATCGATCACCTCGGAAGCAACCCATCTCCGGTTGCGTTTGAATCCCGAAACCTCGGTCAATATCCCGGCGTCCACGAGCTGACCAATTGAGCGATTTGCCACCACAGCTCCAATGGATAGTTCGCGCTGGACGAAGGAAGAATCGATTGCCGGATGACGCAACACTAGATTGGCAATCTTCCATGACGATGAGTCCGATCGCGCCTTCAGACGAGAATGCCAATCGTCCTCGCAACCTTGGAGGTCCGCCGCGAGTTCTCTCCCGTTTTTGATAGCGGAGAACGACGCTCGTGCCATGAGCTCGACGATTGCCGAGACGTTGCCGGAGCGGTATTCATTCAATGAATTGAAGTAGGCATCGGTGTCCGACAGGAGACCCGCTGAAACCGGCACTGTCACGTTATGGGTGAGTTCTCGATGCTTGAACATCGCGTGAATGAGGGCGCGACCTACTCGACCATTGCCGTCTAGGAATGGGTGGATCGTCTCGAATTGCGCGTGAGCCACTGCGGCCTGTCCGAATGTCGGCAAGTCGAGGCGTTGGATGAATTCGAAGAGATCAGTCATTGCCTCCGGTACGCGGTCTTGATGAGGCGGTACGAAGCGAGCCGTGTGAACGGATGCCCCACCAATGCGCACCTGGTCAGTTCGCCAGCGACCTGTCCACTCGGGATTGGCATCGCCGAGTAACGCCTCGTGCATTGCGATGATTGACGCTTCGTCGAGTCGATCGGCGAGCTCTAGCGCGCGATTCATCGCTGTCGCGTTCGCCACGATCATCGATGCGTTGCGCTTAGAAGTGTCGCCAATCTCGGCGAGCGCAATCGCCCTCGCGCCAGCAGTGAGATTCTCAATCTCGGACGACGAAGCTGACTCCGAACGAAGAAGAATGGACGTAAAGTTTGCGAACTCTGAGCCGATTTCCTGGTCGAACCTCGCGATCTCAACGGAGGCATCTTCCGCAAGCGCAGCGACGTCCGACGGGACATCTATTGAGCGAACTTCTGCGATCGCTGGCGTAACTGCCGCAAGGTATGGTCCTCTCGCCAACATGCGATCACGACGCGATCCGTAGGCTTCAATTTCTTCATCTTCGTAATCCAGGCGGCGTTCCTCGTAGGTGATAGGGGGCCACGAGGTCATTTCAGGTGTCAAGACGACGGGTGACTCGGGTTTTGCTTCGGCAGCGAATTTCCTGCTTTCCTTGGTTCTCTTCGACTCTCCATCGTGATTCATGATTCTAGTATACTACCACTTAGCGTCATAAGTGGTAGTATAGGATTCTTTACTGCCACTTATATCCAGAAGATTCGTGAGGCGCTGGCCTCTACTTACTACCACTTAACTGCCTAAATGGCCATAAGGAAAATCTAACTACCGGATAGGCCCTCCCACCGCTTCATTCATCCATCCAAAGATTCAAAACCAGCCTGGAATACGAGCGATGCTCATCCTGGGCGATGGGTCGAAGAGCGGGCAGTGTATTCCAGCGCGTCGAGTTGCACTCATCCTGCGTTCAGAGCGGAATTCTCGACATCCGAAGGTCGTTCTGCTCCGAATAATGACCAAGGAAAGCACAAGATATATGACCTCACTATCGGTTCACTCAACTCGCACCTAACGAGTGTTCGGTCTTTGTAGCGATCGAAATCAAGGTGGCTCCACATCGGCAAACGCAAGGTACACGAACGAGAAGCCGGGATGCTCTACGAGCCCGCGCAGGTCCTCGGCAAAGAAGTCAACCTGGTGGCGGAATGGGGACTCCGGGCGGCCGCACAGAGTGCCCGCAAAAACGTGCTCCCCACTCTCGTGGGCCTGCAACCAGAGCACCGCATCAACCTTATGGATATCCGCGAGGATCTGCTGTTGCGGACGGCGCACCATTCAAGGTTTTTCGTGACCTAATTGCTGAATCGTCCTGGATCAGTGTTGGGTGCTCCGACACGTTGTAACGGGTGACGCGTTACAAAGTAAGCACTGTTCTGTGACATTTTCGCCGTGGTCGCCAGCTACTCAGCTCGAAGAGCGAGAGCGGCCGGCGTGCGCGCGGCACTGCGGCCGGGCAACGTCGCAACGATGTTGGCGAAGACGAGCGTCCCGACGCCCACGATAAGCACCGACCAGACGGGCACGGTGGGGACCGGAACTGCGTTGATACTTCGCGCGAACAGGGTCCACAGTTCTCGCCCGACGACAATGCCCACCGGTATCCCCACCACGACGCCCACCAGCGCGGTCGTCGTCGACTGCCACGCGACGACGGCGGCCAACTGGCGACGGGTGAAGCCGAGCGTTTTCAGCATCGCCAGGTCTCGCCGCCTCCGGCGCACCGACGAGGCGAGCGTGAGCCCGAGCGCGAGTATCGCCCCGACGGCCAGTCCGACTGCCAGGATCACCGGCGTGGAACCGACGCTTCGATAGTTCACGATCTGGACGGGTTGTAACACACCCAGCACCGAGACGCTATTGCCGAAGGTGTTCTGGTCGGCGGCGAAAATATTGTTGGCGGCCCTCGCGATACGCTCCAGATCGGCCCGCCCGGCGCGGGCGCTCACGTCCGAACGCATCCTGACGAACGCCAGTTGCGGGCCGTGAAGATTCGGGTCGGCGCCGCCGTTGACGTAGGAGGCTGGGAAGAGGCCCAAGGGAAGAATGGCCCCGGTGCCCATGGACGTGTGTTCGGCGATGTAACTGCTGTATCCCACCGCGGGCAGCGTGGCGGTCCCGACGATCGTTAGTGCGGTGGGCTTGATGAACCCGAGAGCACCCTTCTTGGTGCCCAAGCTGACGAGGACGGTCTCGCCAACGTGCTTGTGCAACATCGCCAGCGTGCCGGCGCCCAGAACGATCTGATGTTGGTTGTCGAGACCGTGCCCGGAAAGGATTGGCGGGGCGACCTTGGCCCGCGCGTTTTCAATCAGGATGGGAACCTCCTGGCCGTCGATTTCCAAGTCGGTGGAGTCGGCGCCGCTCCACGCCATGATCTTCGGGTCGTGGTTCAGCAACGACACCGCCTTGGGCGGGATGTTGTTATTTGGCAGTAGCAAATAGTCCCAGTTCCACCCGTAGAGCGGGGGACGCGAGACCAAGTTACTCAACCCGCTCGCGAACGTGATCGTGGTCACGACCAAGGCGACCGCGAGCGCCGTGCCGAAAAGCACCGAACGCACCGGCACTGCCGTGCGACCCTGCCCCGATTCCAGAGCGAATTGAATTCCGACGACGCCGGCCACCGGCAGTCCCGTTGCCTCGGCGCCGCGCAGGACCTTCGACCGGCCCGCGAACGACCCGCCGGTGAGTAGGGTTCGATGCGATGACCGCCGGTTCGCTGGTGCGACGGCGATCGAACTAAGACCAAGAATCAACACGGCGACCCCGACTCCGAGCACGGTCCAGTCAATCGCGAATCGGCCGCCGGGGAAGACGGGGCGAACGGGACCCAGCGGGGCGAACGGTGAGAGAAGGGCCGCCACCGCGAATGCCAGTAGGGCGCCGAGTGCCACCGCGACGAGCACGCCGAAGAGACCCTCGAACGCCGCGGCGGCGGGTCTGGCGCCCAGCGCGCGCAGTACGCGCCGGTCCGGCTCGCCCCGGCGTAACAGACGGGAGATGGCCTGGGCAGCCAGCACCAGACAGACCAGCGCGGCGATGGTACCAAAGGCGCCCAGGGCCACCGACTCCGGCTTGATCGCCAATTCGACTTGGGACTCCACGCTCGACGTGACGTGGAACTCGTAGGTGGCTCCTCGCGGCACAACGCCAATCAGTTCACGTTCCACTTGGGTGATCGTTGCGTGAGCGTGATCGATCTGTACGCCGTAGAGCGCGGGCACAAGTTCGCCCGGCTCCAGATGGTTCAGTTTTTGCATGAGGGCTTGGTCGAGGAAGATAGCGCCGTATGTCCGATCGATGTCGTCCTGGACCACTTGCGTATTTGGTACCACCAACCCCACCAACCGGGCCTTGACCTTCAGGCGAGGGACCACTCGCGGGGAGCCAAAGTCCGAGGAATTTGTTTGCGCGTCGGAATAGAAACCCAACGGCACGATCTGTCCCACGCGCACCCCGAGGATGCGCGCCGCACTGGCCGTCATCACAATGTCGTCGGCCCGACGCGGATTTGCCAATCGACCTTCCACGACCGCGAGTCGGTCCTGAGTCATATTCATGCCGTCCAAGCTGCCCGAGGTGAAGACATTGGACAAGGTACTCAGTCGAGGAGCGCCGTTCGCCGCCAGCGGCACCATCTGAGGTCCGATGGACGTCACGACGCGCTCGACACCAGCCAAGTGGCTGATTGTTTTCGTCAACGAAGAGGTCTTGCCAGGAAACTGCGAACCGCCGCTGTAAACGAACATCGTCACGTCCGACGGATTGGTGCTGGCCAGAAATTGGGGATATGAGGATTGGGTTCGTCGGGCCCCGGCGAGCGCGGCCATGCCAATTCCGCCGATCAACCCGATGAGCAGCACCACCGTCAGGTAACCGGGGAGTTGACGCACGAACGTTGATCGGTACCGGTACCAGGCGATTCGAAAGGCCTGACCCATGAAATTACTTACCTCCGAGTAGGCGCGTTTGGACGAGTGCTCCTTCGAGTCTCATTTATCGGGTGGATCGGTGCCAACAAGGTGACCGCACGAACTGAACTCGTACTAACACCCCTCATATCGTCCACGTCAATGGTTGTCGTGACCAAGATAATGAAAACGACCATTCACCGACATCAGGCTCTCAGCGAACAACGACGGGCGCTCCAACTCGTCCACCCACTATCTTTGCGGAACGACGACCTCCTCCGAAAGACGCATGATGGACGGTCATCACCTAATCCAAATGACCTTCTCGCCGAGTCTCACGGGACCAACGCCGGGACCAACAGAGTGACAAATCTCCGATCAGGTACGATGCTCGCGAGTTGAACGGTAACGATCATTGCGCTTTTGATTACCGCTGGTTGAGGATGGGTGATTCGCGGTTAGAACGATTCGCGTGAGTCTCCCAATCAACGAGATCCGGGTTCAAGTCCCGGCCGGTGCACCAGTATGTAACAACATCGCATGGCAACTCAGACCGACGATGTGTTGATCGGTCGAGACTTCCGTAACTTCCTCAAGAACCTCGGCGACCACCAGTTTGCTCGGCCCAACAACTTCATGGTCGCGGGCACCAACGCCAATCTGACGATGGTCACATCCACGATGAGTGCGACCGCCGTCCCGACACCCATCAACTTGGTGAACGTGACTTGCGAGAGCGAGAACGCGGCGACCACGACGCCGAGCATCAAGGCCGCACCCGTAATGACGCCACCGGTGTGCTGCAGCCCAGTGGCGATTGCGGCGTCGTGGTCACCTGTCGCGAGGTAGTGCTCTCGAATGCGCGAAAGCAGGAAAACCTCGTAGTCCATCGAGAGTCCGAAGATGACCGCGAACATCAGAATCGGCGTCGACGGGTCGAGCGTACCGGTGGCGGTGAAATCGAGGGCGCCTGAGAGATGGCCCTCTTGAAAGACCCACACGAGGACCCCGAACATCACCGAGAGCGACAAAGAGTTCATGACGATTGCCTTCAGCGGCAAGATCACGGAACCGAACGCGAGAAAGAGAAGAACGAACGTGCCCGCCAAGACCACTAAGGCCATCCACGGCAGGACCGACCCCAAGGCCACGAGCGTATCGAGGAGTTCGGCGGTCTGACCACCCACGTACCGAATGGCGCCGAGTGGTGGTCGCACCTCGCGAATGTGCATCACGATCCGCCGAGCTGCCTCAGAGTTCGGGGCGACTTCGTAGTTCACATCAATTCGCACCGCGCGGTCGGACACACCGGTCACGCCGGCCTTCGAGACGCCCGCGACGTTCGCCAATTTTCCGACGTACGCCACCAGTTCAGCCTTTTGGCTCGCCGTGCCAGTGGGCGGCGCACGATACTTCAAGAGCACCTCGATCGGCGCGGTCGAGTTCCCGGGGAAGTCGCGGGCCAGCGCGGACGCCACGACCCGAGGCACCGCGGTCGTGGGCAACACCGTGGCGTCGGTCCCACCCCACATCACTCTTAGGAAAGGCGAGCCCAGCGCCAGTAAGAGCACGACGATTGATGCGGTGACCAGAATCGGCCGCTTCATGACCTTCGTCGCCAACCGGAAGAACCTTCCGTCCTCCACCCTCACGACGGGTCGCGTAATTGAGCGTCGGATCCGCAAGGAATTGACGCGAGGACCCAGCACCGACAACAAGGCCGGCATAGTGATGAGCGCCGCACAGACATCCAAGGCGACGGTGAGCACTCCTCCGTACCCCATTGAGCGAAGGAATGTCTCTGGGAAAAGCAGGAGTCCGGACAGCCCGACGGCCACCGTCACGCCAGACACAGCGATGGTGCGCCCGGCCGTGGCCATCGTTCGCGCGACAATATCTTCGGTCGAACCACCACGGCGGAGCTCTTCTCGGAATCTACTGACCATAAAGAGCCCGTAATCGATTCCGAGTCCCAGTGCGATGATGGTCGTGATGTTCACCGAGAAGATCGACACGCCCGTGATCAACGTCAATGCACGAAGCGCCATGAAGGAGCCGAGGATTCCGAGTGCTCCGATGGCGAGCGGCAAACTGGCGGCGGTCACGCTGCCAAAGATGATGAGGAGCAGCACTAGCAATATAGGTAGTGACACCGATTCCGCGTGACCGATGTCCGTACTGGTCAATTGGCTAATCATCTCGTACGTCGGAACGAGGCCCCCGACTTGGTCCGTGAATCCACTCGCCGCGAGGTGGCTCTTGATGTGGTCGTACTCGGCTTGTCGTGCGTCGTCACTCGAGCCGGCGAGCTCGACTACCGCGAACGTCTCACGACCATCGGCGCTGAGGAAGGACTTTGATTGTGTGGACCAGTACGTCGCGTAGGAGACGACATCGGACGTCGGCAATTGGGACAGGGTGCGGTTGACGGCGAACTCGGACCTCAGCGAACCCGCAGTTGCTGAGGCGCTCGTATAGAGAACGACGACGTCGCCCGCGTCCCTCCCAAACGCAGTGGTCGCGAGGGAACTCTCGCGCTCGCTCTGACTCTTGGGAGCATTGAAACCGCCGGCATTCTGCAACGCTCCAAAGACGCCGCTGCCCCAGGCCGCTCCGACCACGACGAAGAGCAGCGTGGCACACAATATGAGTCGCCGGCGTCGGTACGTGGTATGACCCCAGCGTTCCAGGGCGCTCGCTCGCACGCCTGCGGAAGATGCCGTCACGGCTCGACTGCGCACAACGAACGAGTGGACGGGCGCATCACTTGTTCTCCCACGACATCTCCATTCCTACGGTCCACCCGTGTCTTCTCTTCACAAAGTGTGAAGGTGCTGAAGCCTCGCGTCCAAGGCGCTCACCTCACCTACCGCCCTCGTGCTAGCACCTGCTCGTTGGAACGCTCACTTCGTTGATGAATCCAACAAGTTGATTACTCTGCACGCAGCGCGAGCCCAGCCGTTTAGGAGCTGCGCTGCGACCAGGTAACGCTGCCACAAGGTTCGCGAACATCAAGGACCCGACGCCCGCGAAGAGCAAAGCCATCACGGGCACCGTGGGATCGGGAACCGCGTTCGCGCTCATCGAGTAAGACTTCACCTCCCGCCTCGTTCACGTCATCGGCGAGGCGTCGATTTTGTTGCGAATTGAACCCGCTGAGGTCACTGTGCGAACGCCAGAGCAACCCTCGAACGTCGACGCCCCGGCGACACGAATTCGCCAAAAGGGCGGCAATCGATTCTCCGTTGCTCGATACCACTTCGTCAGCGTCACCGCGCCAATCAGCGAGGCGTATTTGGTCGTCGCGCTCGAGGTTCGAGATGGATTCAGCCAGGCGAGTGAAATACGAGATCCCATCAACAAGGAAGTTCACGTGGTTACCTTCGGTCCACGCCGTTCCGCCGGGATAATGCGAGTCAATCGCGGTCAGCGGGTTACCCCGTTCTCCCGAGGTAAGGAACCAGTCGTCGAAGTTCATCACGAGTCAACGTACTTTCAGTGTCGCGACCATCAGTTGAATCGCCGCGAGTGTCGTCCCAGCCCTTTCATCATCGATCAGATGGAAGTTTACGAGAGCGATCGAGTGGCGAATCGTTGGTTCATCACGCCATCAGGACGATACGTCTCTAATTCCACGTTGCGCGCGAGGTAGTCCCGAACTGCCCATCGATCGCCGCTGAGCGTTCCTCGTGCACTCGCCTGCACGAGGATGTTTCCGATTGCCGCCGCTTCTATGGGGCCCGCGACCACCGTGACGCCACAGGCGTCCGCGGTTAGTTGACACAACAGTTTGTTATGGACCCCTCCACCGACCAAATGAATGACATCGAACGTCTGCCCTGAGAGCCCTTCCAGCGTGTGAATCGCGTCGCGGTAGGCGAGAGCCAGACTGTCGATAATGCATCGAGTCACCTGTTCTGGGGTCTCAGGAATCGGCTCTTGCGTACGACGACACAGATCCACAATCCTCGACGGCATGTCGCCGGGAGCGAGGAACGAATCGTCGTTGATATCGATAACGGACCGCAGAGGTTGTTCCAATTCGCATCGCGACACCAGTTGATCGACATCAAGCGATTGACCCGAAAGGTTCCACTCGCGAATTGACTCCTGGAGCAGCCACAGTCCCATGACGTTGTGAAGGAGGCGAAAGGTCCCCTCTACGCCACGCTCATTGCTGAATTCGTGGAGTCGCGCCAAATCGTTCACGACCGGTTCAGCGAGTTCCGTTCCAACCAGAGACCACGTGCCACACGATATGTACGCGAAGCTGGCTGTCGTGGCGGGAACGGCGAGCACGGCCGACGCCGTGTCGTGCGAAGCGACGTTCACAACTTCAATTGCGGTGGCCGCGCCGAGTTGCGCGAGAACGCTTCGGCGTAGGCCACCTAAGACATTCCCCGGTGCGACGAGTTCCGGGAAGAGTGAGGTGCTGAGCCCAAGGGTCGTGAACGTGTCATCGTCCCACGTTCCATCGCTGTTCAGAAGCTGCGTGGTTGATGCGTTCGTCAATTCGGTCGCCCGTTCTCCGGTCAGGAAGAAGTTCAAGAGATCGGGAATGAGGAGAGCGTGTTCGGCCTCAGACAGGTGTCCGCTGGCTTGATCGGACATGAGTTGGAACACCGTGTTGAATGGTTGGACCGCGATGCCGGTGCGTCGGAACAGTTCGTCGAGGCCGATCAAATCCTCCGCACGACCTATCGACGCCGAAGTTCGCGAATCGCGGTAACACGCAGGGTTTGAGAGCAACGAGCCATCCGCACGAACAAGGCCGTAGTCCACGGCCCAGGAGTCCACGCCAACCGACGAAATCGGTGCCTCTCGATTGGCTCGCGTGAGGCTTTCGAGAATCCCGCGGTGCAGGCTCAGAATGTCCCAATAGAGCCGTTCGCCCACCTGAACGGCTCCATTCGTGAAACGACCCACTTCGTTGATGGCGAAATGGTCAGCGCCAACGTCGGCGACGTAGACGCGACCGCTCGACGCGCCGAGATCGACGGCGACCAGTCGTTCAGCCACGGATCAACATTTCGACGGTCACAGTCGAGACAGAAGCGTCGTCCGAATCTGAATGGGTCGCACTACTCGCGCGTGGGATGCACATTGAAGGTAGTGACGTGCTCAGAAAAGACAATGTAGTCAACTTGAACCTGCGATGAGCGAGCCGGAGGGAGAAACTAGGGATAAGGAACCGGCGCGCTCATCGCAGGAAAGCCGCCGCGACGCCGGCGTCTACAGCGATATGGAGGCCCGTCGTGTGACATAGGTCAGGACCACACAGGACAAATACTGCACTGGCCACGTGTTCGGGCAAGACTTCTTTCTTCAGGAGCGTTCGTTGAGCGTAAAACTCACCGAGTTTGTCTTCTTCGACGCCATAGACCTCGGCGCGCTGCGCGCCCCAGCCACCCGCGAAGATTCCCGAACCCCTGACCACCCCGTCGGGATTGATGCCGTTCACGCGTATGCCGTAGGCACCGAGTTCGGCGGCCAGCAGGCGCACCTGGTGTGCTTGATCGGCCTTCGCCGCACCGTAGGCGACATTGTTGGCACCGGCGTACACGGAGTTCTTGCTTACGATGTAGACAATGTCGCCGCCCATGTCTTGGGTGATCATGACTTTGGCCCCCGCACGACTCACCAGAAACGAACCTCGTGCCATCACGGAGTGCTGAAGATCCCAGTCCTCGATGGACGTGTCGAGCAGGCTCTTCGAGATCGAGAGTCCGGCGTTATTCACGATCAGGTCGACGCCGCCGAAGGCCAGAACGCATCGATTGAGAGCGATTTCAATCTCGTCGGCGGACGAGACATCGACACTCACCGCGATCGCTCGATCGTTGCCGCCGAGTTCTTTGGCGACTAACTCGGCCGCTTCCAAGTTGAGGTCAGCGATGACGACGCACGCGCCCTCGGCGCTCAGGCGACGAGCGGTGGCGGCGCCAATGCCCGATCCACCGCCGGTGACGAATGCAATACGAGTGGCGAGTGCCTTGGGCGGTGGCATTCGACGTAACTTCTGCTCTTCGAGTTCCCAGTACTCGATTCGGAACTTCTCTTCCTCGGAGATTGGCGCGTACGTCGACACCGACTCCGCTCCGCGAATGACGTTGATCGCGTTGATATAGAACTCACCGGCGACGCGCGCGGTTTGCTTGTCGCGGCCGAAACTGAACATGCCCACACCGGGCACCAACACGATTGAAGGGTCCGCACCTCGAATGGGCGGCGAATCCGATGTCGCGTAGCGCTCATAGTACGCGCGGTACTCGAGACGATATTGGGCGTGCTTCTCTCTGATCCGCGCTTCGAGTTCGTCGAGTGGTGCGCCACCGGGCAGGTCCACCACCATCGGACGAATCTTCGTTCGCAAGAAATGATCGGGACACGAGGTCCCCCGCGTTGCCAATTCGACGAGCCGATCGCGGCTGAGAAAATCGAGTACGACGTCCGCGTCACTGAAGTGCCCGACTTGGCGAGCGTCAGTGCTGGCGAGTTGGCGCAGCAGAGGGAAGAGCTCGACGGCTCGCGCGTGGCGCAGCTCCTCTTCGAGCGGTACGTTCCCTTCAACGACGTCACCCAACGAGTTAGGGCGGCCCTTCGCGACCAAGTACTCCTCGGCCGTTCGGATGAGGTGCAGTGACCTCTGCTCGCACTCGTCGCTCGAAGTGCCCCACGTCGTGATCCCGTGACCGCCCAGAATGCAGCCGATGGCCTGAGGGTTCGCCTCTTGAATGGCCGCGATGTCCAGTCCGAGCTGAAAGCCTGGTCGTCGCCACGGCACCCATACCACTTCGTCTCCGAAACAGTCTCTGGTCAGCGCTTCACCATCGGCGGCCGTCGCGAGTGCGATGCCCGCGTCAGGGTGCAGATGGTCAACGTTGCTGCAGTTGAGCAAGCCGTGCATGGCCGTATCGATCGAGGGTGCGGCGCCGCCCTTGCCGTGGACGCAGTAGTCGAATGCCGCCACCATTTCATCCTCGCGTTCCGGTCCGGGATACACGTTGACGAGCGAGCGAAGTCGATCGACTCGCAGCATCGCCAGGCCCGACGCCTGCAACGTGCCGAGGTCGCCGCCCGATCCTTTGATCCACATCACCTCGACCTCGTCGCCCGTCAAGGGGTCCGACGTCATTGCCTTGGTCGAGGTGTTGCCGCCGGCGTAATTCGTGTTGCGAGGGTCCGAACCCAGACGATGCGATCGATTGAGCAGTTCCTCCACCTCGTGGGGCGTTGACGACTCGGTCACGTCGATCACGCGCCCCAGCCCGCAGCGACACCGTCCGCGCGCTCCGCGACAATCTTCTCGGCGTAACCGGAGCGACCGTAGGCCGCTAACGGATCGGCGTCGAGTCCCATATCCTCTCGAAACTCGCCCAACAGGGGTCGAACGTCGGTGTTGAAGGCGTCGTTGAGAATCTCGTTGGCTTCGAGGACGTTGCAGTCGTCCTGGGCTTTGGCCAGGGCGCCCCGGTCGACGAGCAGCGCCTTCGCGGTCGCCTCCTGCACGTTCATCACGGAACGGATCTCGGCGGGAATCTTCGCTTCCAGATTGTGGCACTGGTCGAGCATGAAGGCCACGTTGGACTCGGTGCGGTGGGCGCCAGCCGCGACGATCTCGTTCATGATGCGAAAGAGTTGGTAGGGATCGGCCGCGCCCACGATCAGGTCGTCGTCCGCGTAAAAACGACTGTTGAAGTGAAAACCGCCCAGTCGCCCGGCGCGAAGCAGGTTGGCCACGATGAACTCAATGTTGGTGCCCGGCGCGTGGTGGCCGGTGTCGACGAGTACTTGGGCCTGATCGCCAAGGACCTGACAGTGCAGCAACGACGTACCCCAATCAGGAACGTCCATTGTGTAAAAGCTCGGCTCGAAGAACTTGTACTCGAGCAACATGCGCATCGTCGGCGGCATTGACGCGTAGGTCTGTGCCAATGCTTCGGCGAGACGGTCCTGACGTGCACGGATGTCGTCCTGACCGGGGTAGTTGGTGCCGTCGGCGAACCACAGCGACAGGATGGTCGAGCCCGTCTGGATACCGATCTCAACGCACTCGAGCAGATGGTCAGTTGCCTTGCGACGGATGACGGGATCGGGGTTGCAGACACTGCCGAATCGGTAATCGTCGTCTTGAAAGACGTTGGGATTGATCGCTCCGATGGTGATCCCGACGCTTTGGGCGTGCTCGCGAAGTGTGCCGTAGTCGTCCACCTTGTCCCACGGGATGTGCATCGCGATGGAGGGCGCGACACCGGTAAAGAGGTTGACCTGCGCAGCGTCGTCGATCTTCTCGAATGGCGTCCGTGCCACGCCCTTTTGAGCGAAGACCTTGAACCGCGTGCCCGAGTTGCCGTAGGCCCACGAGGGCGTTTCGATCAACAACTGGCGAAGCTCCGACTTCACTTCCTGGGTACTATTCATATGACGAATCCTCCCTAATCACTGCATTTGCCACTGCTTAGTCGATGTGAAATATCTCTCGTATGGCGAACATTCCCTCATCGGGATCTCGCCCTTCGAGCCCTTCGAAGAACTGCGCCATCTCGTTCTGCCAGCGGCTATTTATCTCGGTTTGGGCCATTGCCGCCTGTGCCGCGGCAAAGTCATCGGTCTCCAAATAGCCGATGAGCGTACCGTCCGGGTTCAAAAAGAGAGAGTAATTGTTCCATCCGGCGTCATGGAGCGCGTCGCACATCTCGGGCCACACGTTTTCGTGCCTCAAGACGTACTCGTCGAGACGCTCCGGGCGAACTTTCAACTGAAAACAGATTCGTTGCACGTTGCAAGCACCTTTACCCAGGGGTCCGAGGACTCTTGTTGGAGCACCAGATTCTCGTAGGGAAAAGGACGCGGCTCGTGACTTCTCGCTGCATCGTCCTCCCCCTGTGTTCGTGCTCGCGTCAGGAAATACTCAACCCAATCTTGATCTGACTTGGGTACGTCCTTCTTCCGATTCGAACATATTAGTCACATTGCGAGGTATTTTTTCTAACATTCTGAGAATCTTCATGCTCAACTTGTCGGGATTTCGTCGAAAAACGACAGCCAACGGTCCGATTTTCGACGTTCAACTACTTACGCCACTGATTCGTGGGCCACCGGCTCAACGTGCAAGATCTCGACGCCAAGTTCACGGGCCACTTTGATCGAGTGGTTGTGCGGCGAAGCGTTCGTCACGATCAGATCAATCTCTTGGAGCGGAACGACGTTGACGAACGTCACCTGACCCATTTTTGAGGCGTCGACGAGTACAACCACACGGCGACTCGCCCGAATCGCCGCCAATTTGATCTCTGTGTCTTCCAAATTGAACTCAGTGAGACCATTCTCCTCACTGATACCCGCGGCGCCAATGAACACCGAGTCGACGTTGAGGCCTTCGAACGAACTCTCCGCGCGCGACCCCACCAAACTCTTTTCACCGTGACGCAACCGCCCGCCGGTGACCATGACGTCGATTTCGGGCTTGAGATCGAGCTCGCTCGCGATCAGCAGGGAGCTCGTAATGATCGTCAGATGGAGGCCCGGATTGATGGCCTTGACCATTTGCAACGTCGTCGTTCCCCCATCGATGATGACGGTTTCGCGCGGTGACAACAGCTCAGCCGCGGCCTCGCCAATACGTTGCTTGGCTTCGCTTTCGAGCGCCGAACGCTGCATGATGGGTGTCTGATAGGAACGGCTTTGGGTGGACACTGCGCCGCCGCGGACCTTCCTCGCCAACCCTTCGATCTCCAAAAGATCCAGATCGCGACGAATCGTCATCTCTGAAGTTCCATAGGTCTGGGCCAGTTCAGATATCGACGCTTCACCGGTGTTGAGCAGCCGGTTGGCAATCGACACCCGACGCAGCTTTGAACTCACGGTGAAATGTTATGTTCAAACGTCACAGAAGTCAAAGACCATTCACATTTCGTTCTGGGAATTTGTGAATTATTTCCCAATTCCCGGAATTCTCGTTCTTCGGGAATTTAACACTGTATGTCCTGATGTTTCGGGGTTTGTCGGGCACCAATCGGATGATGACGGTCGAGGCCGCGTGATTTTCTCTTCACAATCTCCACATCGGAACTGACCAAAATGTGCTTCGTTCCCTTCGCCTGTCGAAATCTCAACCATCCGTACGTGAGAGGAAGGTCGCCAGGGCACTCCGGTCAATCTTGCCGTTGTGCGTCAGGGGCAGCGCCGAGACTTTCACAAACGTCTTTGGTCGCTTCACGGGAGCCATGTTGTCTCGGCAGTACGCCGCAAGTGACTCATCGTCAGTGCTTCCCGCGAAGAGAGCGCACACCCGTTGACCCCAGACGGGGTCGTCCACGCCGAAGACTGCGACCTCACTGACTCCGGGTGCCATCGAGAGAACCCGCTCAATTTCGGCCGGGTACACGTTGACCCCTCCCGAAATGATCAGATCGGTCCGTCGACCTTCGAGAAACAGTCGTCCCTCGTCGTCCAATCGCCCGAGGTCACCAACGGTGAACCACTCCCCCTCCCACGCCGCCTCCGTCGCTTCGGGGTCCTCCCAGTATTCGAACCGGGCGAACACCGGCGCTCGACACCAGACACGGCCATCGACGACTCGTAGTTCTCGACCTGGTCGCGCTCGACCGACCGTGCCGCGATGCTCGAGCCACTCACTCACCGGACAGAGCGTGAACTGACCTTCGGTCGAGCCGTAGAACTCAATGAGCGGTCCTCCCCCAAGGCAGTCGATGGCTCGCACGCGAACCTGTTCGGGACACGGCGCGCCGGCGTGAGCGAGAAATCGAAGCGTGTGACTCTTGGGCGGTGCCGAATCGACGATTCGCTGCAGCAGGATCGGGGCCATGAACGTGGTGGTCACCCCACCGTGTTCGATGAGCGCGGATAGTTTCGTGGCGTCGGGCTGCAAGGGCACGATGACCCCACCTCCGTTCAAGAGCGTGTGCAGGGCGAAGCGCAGTGGGGCGGAGTGGCTCAGAGGACCGCACACCAGGTGCACGTCAGTGGGTGAGAATGACCACGCGGAGCGTTCATCGTCGGACTGCGCGTCGGCATCGGCGTCAGACATCCATCCACTCCACACGCCCTTCGCCCGGCCCGATGTCCCCGACGTGAAATGGATTGGGCGGCATTTAAATCGGTGCGACGAAGTGATCGACAAATCGAACGACGTCCGAGCGCCCTTCTCTAACATCGACTCCGTGACGACGATTGCGGACGAGAAGTTCGACACAATCTCGCCGGTCTCTCGTTCATTGAGCTTTTCGCCGATGATGACAGGCGCCAATCCCGCCAGTAGGGCTCCGTAGATGCCCGCGAGGAGGGTGACCGAGTTAGGACTTTGAAAGACGATCGTGCTCCCCGGCGTTACGCCCACTTCAAACAACGACGAGACGATTCGTCCGCCGATGTCTCGAGCCGTCTCCGACGTGAGCAAGTCGGTGCGCAGCGTGCGTTCTACGAATTCTTTGCGGTTGACGTCATCGCTCACGGGGCCAGCGCCGCTGCATTGGTCGTTCGACGAGTCGCCACTCTGACGCTGTGCCGTGACGACGAAGCCTCACTCATTCATCGAGAAGGGGGTGTCGACGGACGGCGCCCGCAGCGCTTCGAGAACGGCGTCGGTCATCTGAGAGGTAGTCGCGACACCACCTTGGTCGGGCGTGCGCACGCGACGATCGACGAGGACCGTCTCAATGGCGTCGACGACTGCCGTCTCCCACGCAGGAGCGACGATCTGTCCCAGCAACATGCCGGCCGCCCACAACGCCGCGCAGGGATTCGCCTTCCTCTGGCCCGCGATGTCGGGCGCAGAACCGTGGACCGGCTCGAACATCGATGGAAAACGTCGGTCCGGACAGAGGTTCGCGCTGGCGGCGAAACCAAGTCCACCGGCGAGCGCGGCGCCGAGGTCCGTCAATATGTCACCAAAGAGGTTGGAGGCGACCACTACGCCAAATCGCTCAGGATGAAGCACCATGTGCAGGGCTGCGGCGTCTACGAGCAGCGACGTCGACTCCACGTCGGGGTACTCCACTCGAATTTCATCGAAGATTCGGTCCCAGAGCACCCCGGTGTAGTTCAGGGCGTTGCCCTTGGAAACACTGGTCAGCGACGTTCCATTTGATCGCGCGAGTTCGAAGGCGTAGCGCTGGACACGTTCAACGCCTTTGCGCGAGAAGACACTCGTTTGCATCGCTACTTCATCAGGCGTGTCAGCGTTGAGCAGTTCGCCGATTCCGACGTATTCGCCCTCTGAATTCTCACGCACGAAGATCATGTTCACGTCGTTCGGGCCGCGATCGGCGAGAGGTGTGTCAACGCCGCGCAAGAGCTTCACCGGTCGAAGATTGACGTACTGATCGAATCCCTGTCGAATCGCGAAGATCAATTGACGAAGTGCAATGTGGTCGGGGACGCGGCTGTCTCCGACCGCCCCCAAATAGATGGCGTCGAAGTGTGCCAGCGTCGCGAGACCGTCAGCGGGGATCGTCGAACCGGTCTCGAGGTAGTGGTCGGCGTTCCACGGAAAGCTTTCGAATTCGATGGTGAACGACGACTCCAGTTGGGTCGCGAACTCCAAGAGCCGTCGAGCTTCCTCACAGACTTCTGGTCCGATCCCGTCGCCCGGCAGTAGTGCGACGCGATATGTGGAAACTGGCTCGACGTTCACGTCAACTCCTTTCACTGTGGCGAAGAACGTGCGGTGTCTCGTTTGACGTGACGGACGAAGTTAGATTACCTTCTTTGGATTCGATTGCAAACCTTCAACGAGGGCCGTGGTCGAGCACCGATGGCGGTTCCACTCAGCCGTTGGGAATCGAAGCGGCCGCGGTGACAGACTTCGAACGCGTCCAGAAAACGAGTCGTGTCCAATGACTCGAGGAAGAGGTATCTCGTGAGTTGGAGTGTCGGAGCTGGCCTCGAAGGTCGCACCGTGATTGTCACGGGCGCGGCGGGTGGCATTGGTCAAGCAGTCGCCAAAGCCTTCGCCACCACGGGAGCGAGAGTCATTTTGACCGATCTCAATCAAGGACCACTCGACGAAGTTCTCGCGGACCTCTCCGGGAGCGGCCACCACGCGATCGCCCTCGACATCACCGACCCCGCTGCGCAAGCGAACCTGGTCGAACTGTCCGTACGAGAGTTCGGCGGACCCTACGTACTCGCCCACACCGCGGCACTACTTCGACGGCGCAACGGTCTCGACGAAGTCACCGAAGAGGACTGGGACGATCAGATCGACACTAACCTCAAGGCCACCTTCTTCTTGACGCGACGTGTGGCGAACGCCATGAAGGAGAAGGGCCAAGGACGCGTCGTGCTCTTCTCTTCACAGGGTTGGATGACCGGCGGCTTTGGTGGCTCCGTCGTCTACGCCGCGTCAAAGGGTGGCGTGGTGTCCATGGCGAGGGGTCTCGCGCGCAGTTACGGTCCCTTTGGTGTCAACGTCAATACGGTCGCCCCCGGACAGATCAATACGCCAATGTTGCTCACCGACCTCGATCCCGCGGTCTATGAGAAAATGCGGGTCGAGACGCCGCTGGGTTACGTCGGTGAACCAGATGACATTGCCGGCGCAGTCGTCTTCCTCGCGAGCGATCACGCTCGCTACATCACGGGCGCCACCATCAACGTCAGCGGCGGCTTCCTGATGTATTAGTGGTGGCACCTCGACTCGCACTACTCCGTAACGACTATCAAATGAAACCAAGGAGCAAACATGGCCGACCTGCCGTTCGTCGACACCCACGTTCACTTTTACGACCTTCGACGAAAGGACTTGGTATACGAGTGGTTGCAACCCGAATTCGTCCATCCGATCCTGGGTGACATCAACTCCATCAAGACTCTCGTCTTTTCGGCCGACGCCTTCCTCGCCGAGTCTCGCTTCGCCAACGTCATCAAGACCGTTCACGTCCAGGCCGCGATTGGCGCGGCCGATCCCGTCACGGAGACCATCTGGCTCGAAGAGATGGCCGAACGTACCGGATGTCCCAACGGGATCGTCGCCTGCGCTGACTTACAGGACCCCAATGTGGGTGACGTGCTGGAGCGACACATCGCGGCATCGCGTCGCGTGAGCGGCATCCGCGACTTCGGCGTGGGCGACTACCTCATCTCGCCCGAGTGGCGCCGCGGGTACGCGCTCTTAGAACCCAACGGACTGCTGTGCGACCTCGACTGCACGTGGGAGAACATGAGCAAGGCGCGCGACGTCGCGCGACTCTTCCCCACGACCACCATGGTGTTGGAACACAGCGGTTACCCGCGATCGAGGAGCAAGGAGTACTTCGACAACTGGTGCACGGGACTGTCGGCGTTGGCCGAAGCTGAAAACACCTGGTGCAAGATCTCGGGACTGGGCATGTTCGATCGCCAGTGGACGGTCGAGAGCCTTCGACCTTGGGTCATGGCGTGCATCGAGCGATTCGGTGTCGAGCGCTGTTTCTTCGGCACCAATTGGCCGGTCGATCGACTGTTCAGCTCGTACGACCCCGTCGTCAACGCGTACGCCGACATCATCAGTGATTTCTCGCTCGCCGAACGCGAGGCGTTGTTCTTTCGAAACGCCACCAAGGTCTACCGCCTCGACTAGCTGCGCACGACCAACGCGGCACGCAAGTAGTTGACAGGCTCGGGCCGTGCGCCATAGTCTTGGAATCGATTGTAGAGATCGAAGTGATTGACCGGTTGTCGGGTTGGTGAGGCCATCCGCGAAACGACGAGCGGGAACGTTTTCGATATAGAGGAGACAGAACGTCATTATGAGAATGCGCATGAACCAGGCCATCGCGCGCGCTATCGATGACGAAATGGCCGCCGATCCGAACGTGATCGTTTTCGGTGAAGACGTCGCGGTCGCCGGAGGTCCCTTTAAGACCTCTGAAGGACTCCTCGACAAATACGGCCCCCTTCGGGTGCGCGATACGCCGATCTCCGAGACCGGATTTCTAGGTGCCGCCGTAGGCGCGGCCATGACCGGACTTCGACCCGTCGCCGAGATCATGTTCATCGAGTTCCTCGGCGTGGCCTTCGATCAGGTCGTAACGGAAGCGGCGCTGATGCACTACCTCTCGGGCGGGCGCTACAACGTGCCGATGGTCGTTCGATCGTCGGTGGGTTCAGGCCTCGGATTCGGATGCCAGCACTCCCAAACGCTCGAACGTTGGTTGCTCGGCACGCCCGGATTGAAACTGGCGGTGGCTTCCGGGGCGCGCAGCGCCTACGGCCTCACACGCGCCGCAATTCGCGACGATAACCCGGTCGTCATTCTGGAACCTCGAAGCCTCTACGGCGAGCGGGAAGAGGTGGACCCCGGCGAGCAGTCAATTATCGAACTGGGGACCGCGGCGACACTGCGCAATGGCGACGACGTGACGATCGTCGCGATCGGACAGACCGTCGGTGTCGCGCTCGCCGCCGCCGAAGGCGCCTCGTGGTCGGCCGACGTGATTGACCTGCAGTCCCTCATGCCCTGGGACAAGTCGAGCGTCCTCGCGTCGGTTCGCCGAACCGGCCACCTCGTCATTGTCGAAGAGAATCAGTTCACCGGTGGTTGGGGAACCGAGGTCGCGTCCTACGTGATGACCAACGCCTTCAAGGACCTCAAGGCGCCGGCGCTACGAATCACCGCGCCCGACGTACCCGTTCCCTACGGCCTCGAACTCGAACGGCGATTCCTCCCCTCGCCTGACTACGTAACCCAACAAGTGAATGAGTTCATGTCGACGCAATTGGTGCCCGCGCCCTGGTGGAAGGAGTTCGCGTGACCAATGAGAGAACGGAGAGCGTCGTGTCTCGTCGCGAGGAGATCATCTCGAGTCGCGTGAGCCGCCTGGAGAGGATGATGGAGATTCGACTGGTCGAAGATCGCATCCAAGATCTCTTCGCTCGTGGACTGATCAGTGGGACGACCCACACGTCCCAAGGTCAAGAGGCCGTCGCCGTCGGCCTCGGGTCGTCGACCCGTCCGACCGACGTGGTCTGTTGCACCTATCGCGGTCACGGCGTCGCCCTCGCTCTCGGTATTCGCCCGGCATCGGTCCTCGGCGAAGTACTTGGACGTCAGATCGGCTGCATGGGCGGCCTTGGCGGCTCCATGCACCTGAGCGATCCCGAGATTGGTCTCCTGCCCACATTCGCCATCGTGGGAGCGGGCGTTCCCGTCGCCGTCGGCGCCGCGTTGCAGTTCGCGGTGAAAAAGAGCGACGGCGTCGCGGTCAGTGTCTTCGGTGACGGTTCCACCAACATCGGTGGGTTCCACGAAGGACTCAACATGGCCAAGGTGTGGAACCTACCCGTGGTCTTCATATGCGAGAACAACCTCTATGGCGAGTACAGTCCCATCGCGAGCACCACGGCCGTCACTGATCTCACCAAGCGCGCGCTGTCCTACGACATGACGGCCGAGGTCGTTGACGGCCAGGACGTCGACGCGACGCACGCCACGATACAAAACGCCGTCGCTCGCGCGCGTGACGGCGGCGGTCCGACCTTCATTGAAGCGAAAACCTACCGATACGTCGGCCACTCACGTTCCGACCAGGCCACGTACCGTCCAGACGGCGAACTCGACGCATGGCTCGCGCGCGACCCCATCGAACTCTTCGCAACGTCGCTGGTGGCGAGTGGTGAACTCAGCCTCGCGGACGTCGACGCGATGCGAGTGCGTCAACGCGAACTGATTGACGTCGCCGAAGAGGCGGCACTCGCGAGCCCACCCGGTTCGATTGCCCAGATGTTCGCCCACGTCCTCGCCCCCTAGGCCATCTCACAAGTAGGAGCTGCTTCGAATGCAACACCAAGTGAATCTGCCAGTGTTAGGTGACACCACGAAGTACGCCGTCATCGTCGAATGGCTGGTCAACGTCGGCGACCACGTGGACGAAGGCGAGACACTCATGCGCGTGGAGACCGACAAGGCCGTGGTGGAAGTGCCCTCCCCCGTCTCGGGGACGCTGCTGGAACAACTCGTGGCACTGGAAGATGAAATTGACGTTGGTGCGCCGATCGCCGTCATTGACGGTACGGACTAGCCAACAGAAACGGTAGAGAGATGGCGCGCTTGCGACTCGGGGTGATCGGTGCGGGGTCTTGGACCGTGGCCTCACACCTCCCGGAACTTTCCACGCGTCGCGATGACGTGGAGTTCGTGGCGGTCTCGCGAAAGGGTCCGGAGCTCCTCGAGAAGATCAAGACCGATTGGGGCTTCGAAGTCGCCAGCGAGGACTATCGCGACGTGCTGGACGCGGGCGTCGACATATGCCTCGTGGCCAGTCCCACTCGGTTCCATCACGAACACGCGAAAGCGGCCCTCGAATCCGGCGCTCACGTTTTGGTCGAGAAGCCGATGACCATCACTCCCGAAGACGCCTGGGACCTTTCGGATACTGCCGATCGCCTCGAACGTCATTTGCTGCTTAGCTTCGGTTGGAACTACAAGCCGATTATGCGCGAAGCCAAGAGGCTGATGGTGGAACAGGGCGTCGGGAACATCGAGCAGTTGATGGTGCACATGGGTTCCACGACGAGGGAGTTACTGCTCGGCACCGGGGCCTATCCGGCCGCATCGCCCGATACCGTTCCCGAGTCACGCACGTGGAACGACCCCGAACTGTCGGGCGGAGGATTCGCGCAAGCTCAGCTGACCCACGCCCTCGGTATGGCCCTATGGCTGACGGATCTGCACGCCACCGAAGTGTTCGCCATGATGTCCGCTCCGTTCGACGCGCCGGTCGAATTGCACGACGCGGTCGCGATGCGTTTCAGCAACGGCGCCATCGGAACCATGGACGGCGGTTCGTCGCACGTGAACGCCAACAACAACAAGCACCAACTCGAAGTCCGATTCATTGGCGCCGACGGTCAGTTGCAATTGGACCTTGAACGCGAAGAACTATGGCTCTTTCGTGCACCGGACGTCAACGTGCGCCCCACGCTCGAGCCGGACGCCGGCCTCTACGACTGCGCCGGCCCGCCGCACGCGTTGGTCGACTTGGCTCTGGGCAAGGATGTGGAGAACTGCTCGCCGGGATGGCTGGGGGCGCGAACGGTGGACGTCTTGGACGCCTGTTATCGAAGTGCTCGCGACAACGCGCTCGCGACGATTGAAGTGAAGGAGTAGTCCGCCTATGGAGCGACTTTGCTTTGCCATGGAACTGAGACCCGGATCGATTGATGAGTACATTCGCCGTCACGATGAGATCTGGCCCGAACTCGTGGCTGAACTGAAGGAGGCGGGACTCTCGAACTACACGCTCTTTCGCGACAGTGACGAACGCATCGTGGGTTACGTCGAGTGCGAGCCCGACGCCAAGACCTGTTTCGGCTCGCTCGCGAACGCCGAGGCGAACGTCCGTTGGAGCGCCTGGTTCGAGGACATCATCGTGTCGCTCACCGACGATGATGGCAACATGCACTCAATGCCCGCACTTTGGCACCTGACCTAGGTGCGACGCACGTGACCATCGCGCGCGTCGACGCCATCCCCGTTCTCTACCACGAACCAAACGACGCCGATTCAATGCGTTCACTCCTCTTCTGTCGAATCGAGACCTCCGACGGTGTCGTCGGCTGGGGCGAGGCCATCACGCAGTTCCCCGAGGCCTCTCGCTCGGCCGCAGTACTCCTCGAAGGACTCTCCGACATACTCATTGGTCGCGACCCACTCGATCATCACGCGCTGCTCGTCGACCTCGAGAAACGCTCATGGTGGTACGCCTACGGCGGCGGCATCGCTGGCTTCGTGGTGAGCGCCATCGACGTCGCCCTGTGGGACCTGAGGGGCAAGATCCTCGACACCGCGGTGAGTGAGTTGCTCGGCGGCGCACTACGAAAAGAGTTGCCGGTCATCTCGTCGAGTCACGCCTTCAACGCCAGCCTCGAGTTCGAAATCGAACGACACGGCGCCTACGTCCGCGACGAGGGATACCTCGGCGTGAAGATCGGCATGGGCAAACGCGGCGAGACGCGATTGGGGTACGACTTCGATCGTGACGTGACCTTCGTCGCTGGACTCCGCGAAGCCATTGGTCCAGACGCACTGTTGATCATGGACCGCGGCCAAAGTCTCCAGTGGACCGTCGCCGACGCCATTCGCCGTACCTTGGCCTTCGACGACTATCGCTTGACCTGGATGGAAGAGCCCCTCGAACCGCGCGACGTCGACGGATTTCGCCGGTTGCGTCAACAAGTGACCTGTCTGATTGGAACGGGCGAACGCGAATTCACGGTCGACGGCTATCGGCACCTCGTGCAAAGTGGCATCAGTGACGTTGTCGGATTCGATCCCGGACGCGCGGGCGGGATCACCGCCGGCCTCAAGGTCATCCGGCTCGTTGAGGATGCGAACGTCTGGTTCAACGCCCACGCGTGGAGTAGCGCCATCACTACCGCCGCGAGTATCGCCCTCTCGGCCAGTACCGATCGGTGCATGGTGTTTGAGCAGAAGCCCATTCGAAATCCGATGCAAGATGAACTCGTCGAGCAGCCGTTCGCGCAGCTCAACGGTGCCATTGGCGTCCCCACGGGACCGGGTTTGGGCGTCACCGTCATTGAATCCGTACTCGAGAAGTACCGACTGACCTGACCCAACCTCATCCGCGGGGCCGACGATCATGATGTGGTCTGGCGCCGGCCCCACACCACTCTTTGCCGGTGCAGCAGAGACCCCGGGGACGATCTCCCCGGGGTCTCTGCTGCACTGCGACTGCGGTTGAATCTGTCTAGAAGCCCGCACTCTTCACGTTGGCCGAGGTGTACACCTCTGCCGCACCAGCACTAACGGTCTGGCCGGGAAGGACTACTTCCTTCACACCCTTGCACATGAAGCTCTGACCCGTCTTGCCGGTCAGTGTTCCAGCCAAGACGAACTTCATGGCACAAGCCGCCACGACGCCTTCCTGGGTGAAGTTCCAAAGTGCGAAGCTGTGCACACAGTTGTTCTTCGCCGTCATGAACGGCTCCATCTGGTCAGGGTCACCCAAACCGGTCAACACAATCTTTGAACACAGGTTGTTGGTGGTGAGGTACTGAGCCGCTGCCGCGATGGCCACCGTCGTCGGTGAAATGACACCCGTCACGGACGGGTTCGCCGCCAATGCCGATTGCAGACTGGTCGTCGCGTCCGCCGCCGTGTCTGATGGCGGGTTGATGATTGACACCAACTTCATCTTGGAGTACTTCGGCATCGACAGGTCCTTCTTCAGCTGCGCGTTCCACTGAACCTGGTTCGTGTCAGTCGCCTGCGCCGACAAGATGATGAATTTTCCGGTGTACGCCGGCTTCAACTGCGATCCCAACATGTTCAACTCGGTGGTCGCAATCGACGTCGTGCTCGTGCCCTCAACGTAGACCGTGCGTCCGGTCTTCAAGGCGTCGGAGTCAAATGTGACGACCTTTACCTTGTGCGATTCGGCACGAACCAACGCGGGGTTGGTGGTGGCGGCGTCGTCATTCGAGATGAGGATGCCCTTGTCACCAGCCGATACCGCATTGTTGATGAAGTTCACCTGGTCCGTCGCGGAGCCTGTCGTTGGTCCACCGTAGAGACAGTCAAGTCCCAACGCCGCACCTTCAGTCTTGCAACCAGCGGCCGCGTCGGTGAACGGCGCGATGCCCGTGAACTTGGGAATCATGAATACTTTCACGGCCCCCGCTGCACCGGCGGTTCCGGAAGCGGCAATAAAGCCGACCGGGATCATCGCGGCGCTGATCAAAGTCAGTGCAGCCACTGACTTTCTTAAAATGCTGTTTGTTTTCATACTCTCCCCATTGTTTAGACGACCGACAACTCTTTAGTTGACGGCTTTACTTCGATCAGAACTACATGCCATGCACTACATGCCCTCCTCGCCGTTACTTGGACCAGCACTTGCGAACCTTGGAACGGGCGATCGTCGCCTGCGATTCCAGTCTTGATACGTGCGCACCAACGGCGGAATGCCGATCGCGATGATGAGCAAGAATCCAATGGCCATCGTTTGGCCTTCACCCGAGAAGCCGTGCAGGCCGAGCGCGGACTGCAGTAGTGCCAACAAGATCGCGGCGAGCACCACGCCGGGCACGGTCCCGGTCCCGCCATAGGCGCTCACGCCGCCCAAGATCACCGCGGTAATCGCCGGCAACAGCTCAGAGGCACCCATGCCGGCCTGCGCCGTTTGGTAGTTCCCGAGGAAGAGCAGACCGGCAAATCCAGCGAGGAAACCCGATATCACGAAGGTCATAATGCGAACCCGATTGACCGGGATGCCCGAGAAGAGTGCCGCTTTGCGATTGCCGCCAATGGCGAAGACCGAACGGCCAAAGACGGTGCCGTGCAACAAGTACGTCATGATGATGCCGATGACTCCCAGCACCACGACGACGATGGGAATTTGGGTGTTCAAGAAGTTTGCGCTCCCCAGCGTCACAACGACGCTCGGAAATGTCGTGATCGCCAGACCCTTGAGGATGAGGAACGATCCGCCGGTGTAGGCACCCATGGTCCCGAGTGTGACCGCCAAGGCGGGCAGATCGAAGAGCACGACGAGGAGACCATTGATCAGTCCGCACACCAGCGCAATCACCATACCAACGGCAATGGCCAGCCAGGTATTGACACCGTGCAGGAACAGGTACCCCATGACCACGCCCGACAAGGCCAAGATGCCCACAACAGAAAGGTCGATGTCGCTGGTCATGATGACCGGCGTCACGCCGAAGGCCAAGCACAACAGCACGGCGCTGTTGAGGGCGGTCGTTTGCAGGTTGAAGCTGGACAGGAGGTCGTGATCGGCGGCTTGACCCAGGACGAGGACGAGCAGGATCAGCGCAATGAGGCCGACCTCCCAGCGCACGAGGAGCCAGCGCACGCTACTCACCGGACGTCTCCACTGCCAGTGCGGCGTCGTGGCCAACGTCGACGTCGATGGACTGACGTCGCACCGGTCGACGCAACCGTCGGCTCACGACGGCGTAAATAGCCACGGCGATCACGATGGAAGCGCCCTGGAGCGTCTGTTCAGCGAAGATGGAGATCCTCGTCAATTCAAGAATGTTCTGAATCTCGCCAAGCAAGAGGGCACCCAGCACGGCGTTCGCCGCCGTGCCCGAACCACCAAAGAGGCTCACGCCCCCCACGACCGCGGCCGCGATGACCGTCAGGTTCATGCCGCTGCCCGCGGTGGCGTCAACGTTCCCAAACTGCGACGTGTAGAGCATGCCGCCCAGTCCCGCGAGTGCGCCGCACAGGGCGAAGATCTGGAAGATTCGCAGACGAACTCGAACGCCCAAATACGCGGCGGCGTCGGGATTCGATCCCAAGGCGTAGACGTCGCGTCCGAATCGCGTACGCCGTAACAAAAAGGTCACCACGACGAGACAGATAACGGCGATCCAGATGAAGGTGCCAATACCGAACCAGGCGTTTCCACGCAGTCCGGCCAGCCAGGGCGGCACCTGGGTGAGATACAACTGCGAACCGTTGTTCAGGATGATTTGGAATCCGGTGTAGATGGACAGGGTCGCGAGCGTGGCAATGATCGCGGGCATCTTCAGCACGCTCACCAAGAACGCGTTACCCACACCGAACGCCGCGCCGAACCCCAGAGCCATGATGACGCCCATGATGGGGCCGAGTGCTCCGGAAAAATGTCCCGACAGTTCGCCCACGACGTAGGCACATATTCCTAAAATCGCCCCGACGGAGAGGTCGATCTGCCGTGCGAGGATGACGACCGCTTCGCCAATCGCCACGATCGCGATCAAGGCAGTCGTGTTCAAGAGATTGTTGATGTTGGAAAGCGTTCGAAAGTCTCCGAGGGTCGCCGCCGCGATCAACGTGATAATGACGACGAGCGCGAGAAGTGCGGTATCACTTCGCTTGAACACGCTCCGTCCAAAGAACTGTTGTAGGGCCGTGCGCGGTGGGGCCATCGAAAGAGTCGATTGCGCGCTCACGAGACGCGCCCCGAGACGACGCCCGACGCCGCTTCCAAGATGACGTGTGGTTCTATCGGCGTTTCGAACTCGGCGACGATCCGACCCTCACGCATGACGAGCAGGCGCGTGCTCATGGCGCGCACTTCTTCGAGTTCCGACGAGATGAAGATCACGCTCACTCCGGAGTTCGCCAGTTCGGCCACGATGCCCAGGACCTCGGACTTGGTACCGACGTCAATGCCGTGTGTCGGCTCATCGAGGATGAGGATTCGAGGCTCGGTCGCGAGCCATTTGCCCAACACCACTTTTTGCTGGTTGCCTCCCGAGAGCGAACTGGTGAGTTGGTTCAGGCGGCCAGCTTGTAATTGGACTCGCTTCGCCAGATCGCTCGCCTGACGTTGCATAAACCGGGTACGGAATCTCCCCAACTTGTTAGCGAGACGCGACCACACGGTCATCGTCATGTTGTACGGCACCCGCATTCCCATGACCAATCCGTTCGCCAGTCGGTCTTCGGGAAGATACGCAATACCGCACTGCACCGCTTGGCGGGGAGACTTCGCCACGTAGGGCAGCCCGTCGAGCGTCATGGTTCCCGATACCGGCGGCGAGATTCCAAAGATGGCCTCGGCCAGTTCCGTACGTCCCGCGCCCACGAGTCCGGCCAAACCCAAGATCTCACCTTTGCGCAGGGTGAACGACACGTCTTGGAAGTATCCGGGCCGCGAAAGATGAGAGGCCTCGAAGACCACGTCGCCGGCGTTGCGCGTGAGGGACGGATAGAGGTCGCTGATTTCACGACCCACCATCATGTGGATCAATTGGGAGATCGTGACTTCGGACGTTGGGCGCTCCGCAATGAAGGCGCCATCACGCAGCACGACGACGCGATCAGTAAGAGCAGTAACTTCGTCCAATTTGTGACTCACGAAGATCAACGAAATTCCGCGATCGCGAAGTGAATTCAGTAATGCGAACAATGAGTCAACCTCACGACTCGAGAGCACCGATGTGGGCTCGTCAAGAATGAGTACGCGCGCACCCGAAATGAGGGACTTGGCAATTTCGATGAGCTGGCGATCAGCGATTCCTAGGTGGTACACCGGCGTGTGCGAGTCGAGTTTGATGCCGATCTCGGAGAAGATCTCGTCGGTCTTCTCATACATTTCGCCCCAATTGACGATCCCGCGCCGGGTGGGCTGACGTCCGGCGAAGACATTCTCGGCCACGTCGAGGTCGGGGAACACGGCCGGTTCCTGATAGGTGGCCGCGATTCCGAGTTCACGTGCGATTCGCGGATTCGATATACGTTGCACGGATCCGTCAACAAGGATCTGACCGCCGTCCGGTTCGAGCACACCAGTGAGGATCTTGACGAGCGTCGATTTGCCCGCACCGTTCTCCCCCAACAGCCCCACGATCTCTCCGGGATACAAAGAAAGGCTGACGTTGCTCAAGGCTTGGAGGCCGCCGAAACTCCGTCGGATCTCGCGCAACTCGACGATCGGATCCTTGCGAGCACGCTGCGAATCGATGTCGACGACTTTCTGAGGATCTCGCGAGGTGGGCTCAGCCACGACACAACCCCCGTCGTCTCCAATCGACTGTCATTCGTGATTCCCCCACTCTCGAGTCCGGTAAAAATCAACCGGTCACGACCCCTTTACGACATTCACTCGTGTGCAATCTTGCGAAACTATAGCAAAATACTTCTCGAGAAGTATCACAGAATGTGATACTTCACTGTTCAAAATGTGACACATGCGGTTTTCTAAACAACCTGATCAAGGACAACAACGCATAATTCGATTATCCATCGTTGTTACTTTCACTTCCAAAACGCTCGATTTCACGATGGAAATGTGTACTTAGCGATCCACGTCCGCGGCGCACATCCGTACCCATCGAGCGACCCAGCAGTGGCGTTACTTCGTGACACCACCACGGCCGGATCATCGTCCCTTCCATCACCCTGCACGACATCTTGAGGACGACTTTGGAAACGATACCAATTGAAATCAAAAGAAACAAGGCAGGGCGACGAATCAACGAGAAAATCGAATGATCGACCGCCGAAGCGGGGACCGAATGTGGTCAAGAACCAGCGAGACTGGCCCTCGACACCGTCGCGGGACCTCCGACATCACACCGAATCAATGACGTCTGGAATCGATATTCCTTTGGATTAGGGTTTCACGTTGATGGTCCCTTGCGGCGCCTGTTGAGGAGGAGCGTGAACGAACCTGACAGATCAAGTGTCGCGGCATTCATTGATCAGCGTCGTCGGTGCTCGACCAGACCCTTTACGAGGCGACGTGGCTAGACCTACGTCACTGTCAAAGAGCGGTCGAAGCAGCATGCAGGAGGTTGCGAAACGAGCTGGCGTCGCACCCTCTTCAGTGTCGCGGGTCCTTTCCGGTCACGCCAACGTCAGCGACGTACTCAGAAACCGAGTGAACGACGCGGTCTCGGCGCTCGGCTATGAACCGAACCTCCTCGCTCAGAGTCTTCGACGAGGCGCGACGATGACCGTGGGATTCGTCGTGGCGAACATCGCCAATCCGTTGCTCGCCGAAATCACTCTTGGCGCCGAGACCAGTTTCCAGGCCGCCGGCTACTCGATGCTCGTCACGAATTCGATGAGCAACCCGGTGCTCGACACCGAGCACATCCGCCTCCTAGCCCGTCGCCGCGTCGACGGTCTCTTGCTATCGGTCTCGAGTGAGAATTGGCAAGCCACCAACGACGCAATCGAGAGGTCCGGGCTACCCGTCGTCTTGGTGGACCGTGAGTTGAACCTTCGCCAATCAATCTCTTCGGTGCTGGCGGAACACAACATCGGCATCGCGGACGCCGTTCGCCACCTCGCCGCACTCGGTCATACGCGTATCGCACTGGTCAACGGGCCGGCAGACCTGCGACCGTCCCGCGACCGAGCCACGACCTTGCGGCGCGTGTCGCGACAGTTGGGCATCAACTGCGTCATCCGCTCGGGCGAATTCAGTGCGGAACATGGTGAGCGGACCATGGAACAACTGTTGAGTCAGCCTGACCCACCGACCGCCATCGTCGTGGGCAGCAATCAGATCCTGGTGGGTGTTCTTCGACAACTTCGTCGATCCAACTGGCAGGTGCCCAACGACGTCTCGCTCGTGACCTGCGACGAAGTGCCCTTGGCCGAGTTCCTGGTACCGCCATTGGCGACCATCGAGCGTGACAACTTCGAAATGGGAGCGCTCGCCGCGCAACTCTTGCTCGAACTCATGAACGGTGATGAGGCTCGCGTTGCCAAAGTGCCCACGACCTATCTCGCGGCGGGGAGCGTCGGACCGGCTCCTACTCATCGAAGCAAAGGACGCTGACATGGAATTCCTTCTGGAGATCACTGTTCGACTTCCGCCCGACATGGATGAGTCAGCGAGATCGAAACTCGTTGCCGCGGAACGCATTCGCGGTGCGGAACTCGCCCAGTCGGGGACAATTCGTGCCATCTGGAGAGTTCCGGGACGTTTCGCGAACTTCGCCATCTGGAGCGCTCCCGATGCCACCGACCTCCACGAAGCCATCACCTCCTTGCCAATGTGGCCCTACATTGACGCCCACGTGACGCCACTCGCCCGCCATGAACTGAGCGAGAAGTGTCAGGGCCTGCCTGGCGGTCTCGTCTGTGAATAGATTCCTGCTGCTGTCCTAGAGGAGATCCGACCTTGCACATCGATCCTGAGATTGCTTCGTTCCTCGACCCGCCGTTTCCCAACGACATGGACGACCTCACGGCGACGCGCCAGGCACTTGAGGTGCTCGCCGAGACAGAAATCGCCAATCGTGACCCATCGCCCGACGGACTCGAATGGTTTGACCAAATCGTCAGCGATGAGGATGGCCGACTCGAGGTGACGGTTCGCATCTATCGTCGCACCGATGCCACCAGCGAATGCGGCGCTCTACTGTTCGTACACGGCGGCGCCTTCGTGTTCGGCGACTTGGAGTCAGAGCACGCACGCTGCGTGCGATTGGCCTCTGCGGCGAACTGTGTCGTGGTGTCGGTGGACTACCGCCTCGCGCCCGAGCACCCCTACCCCGCTGCCCTTGACGATGTATTCACGTCCCTCAATTGGCTCCGGCGCAACTCCGCGGCGCTCAACGTCGACCCGACACGCATTGGCGTTGGCGGCGTCAGCGCGGGCGGTGCGATTGCCGCGGGCGTCGTACTCAAGGCCCGCGACGTGCACGGGCCATGGCTGAGAGTCCAGCTCCTCGTGTACCCGGTCATCGACAACGCCACGACAGCCAAGTCCATCGATCAGTTCTTCACGACCGAACCGTGGGATGGTGAACGGACGAGGAAGATCTGGCCGATGTACTTGAAGGGCCTCGAAGGTGACGTCCCGCCGTACGCGTCGGTAGCTCGGGCGACCGATCTCTCACGACTCCCGACCACCTACCTCATGACCGCAGAAGGCGACCCACTTCGCGACGAAGGACTGCACTATGCGCAACGTCTGCTCGACGCAGGAGTGTCCGTCGAAGTCCACAATTTTCTGCACACGTATCACGGATTCGACGTGGTCGCGCCGGGATCACGACTCAGCGAAGTTGCCCTCAACGAGCAGGTGGACTTTCTTCGCCGAGAGCTCAGCGCCTGACTTCGAGCCGCTCGACGAAGCTCACGCGTTAGGTGTCACGGACCCGGTACTGCTCGATGTAGTCAGTGTTCAACTCCCACCCAAGACCCGGTGCATTACTCAACGTGATCTTGCCATCGATCAATGGCGGTCGATTGGCGATGAGATTCCACCAGAAGGGATCGCGATCCGGATGGAAACATTCGGCGACAGTGCCGTGCGGTTGACTCGAAATCAAATGAGTCGAGACCTGGGGCTCCTCGTGATGGCCCACCTGAACGTCATAGGTCAATGCCAGGGCCGCGGTGCGACGCCACGCGGTTGGGCCCCCTGACCACGACGCGTCAAAGTTGCAGATGTCAATCGATCCCAGTTCCATGAGTTCGCGACAGCCCGACGGTGAGATCTCGCTTTGGCCCGCGCACACGGGAATTCCCCCACGAGAACGAACGTCGCGCATGCTTCGTCGATCGTTTTCCCACCGCACCGGCTCCTCAAACCAGGCGATGTCGAAGTCGGCAATGAGATGGCAGAGCTCGAGTGCTTCAACCAAGGTGTAACCCTGATTCGCGTCAATGGCAATGGCGAAGTCGCTGCCCGCGGCCTCGCGCGCTGACTGGATGCGCTTCGCGTCGACCGCGGACGTCGCTCCGCCGACCTTGAACTTCACGCCGGCCAGGCCGAGCGCCTTGTACGCGGCGATTTCATCGGCAATGGCGCCAAGGGGTTCGCCGTAATAGCCACCAATGGCGTACATCGCTATTTCGTTTCGGTAGCCGCCCCAGAGTCGCCACAGCGGCTGACCGAGCGCCTTGCCGACGGCGTCCCAGATTGCGGTGTCGACCCCGGCGAGCGCGACGAGCCCCTTGCGACGGTCGCGCAGAATATCGAAGGTTGCCGGGAGGCCTCGCTCCCAACACTGCTCAACGCGTAATGCGTCCAATCCCACGACATTGGGCTTGATCTCCTCGTGAACAATCCGCTCGATCTCTAAGAGGGTCTTGTCTTCGTCGCCAACGTACGCTTCGCCCACGATGCCGTCGGCGGTCAGAACCCTCGTGATGAGCGTCGCGCGATGTGTCATTCGATAGTGACTTCCTTGAAAGACACGTGCGAGTGGCGCTATCACCGGCACGGTTTGAATATCCGTGATGATGAGTTCCGACGCGTTGGTGTAAGTACGACTCTCTGCAGTAGTCATTTCAGGATTCTCGTCTCTCGCCCCATCACCGATCAGTCTTGATCGCGAGTATTTGACAAAACGTAGCACGAGATTGGAATCGATTCCGGTTCGACCCACGTAAAGCACGCCCATCGTGGTCGCCGCATGGTCACGACCGTGCCGTATTGTCCGTCAACGTCGATCATCGACTCGGGCTCTGGCGAAGGTGCTTCATTTCTCACGTCATAGGATTGCCGACATGTTCACCGATCGGTCCGTGCTGTCATCCTTCCGGCGACGGCACCTCGCGTCGAGTTCGACGTGAAACGCCGGCTGCCTCGACCGAGTGAACTCACGCCGCTCGTCAAGTTCAAGACGCCCGAGTTCAACGCGAGGAAACGGCGACTCGCGCAGGCGTTGACGATCTGGGATCTCCGCGCCATCGCCATGCGTCGAACGCCGAAGGCACCCTTCGATTACACCGAAGGCGCCGCTGAGGCAGAAATCTCATTAGCCCGCGCTCGACAGGCCTTCGAGGACATCGAGTTCAACCCAGGGATCTTGCGCGACGTCAGCGAGGTCGATACGTCGTCGATCGTGCTCGGCGGACCCACCGCGCTGCCGTTCGGCATCGCACCAACGGGATTTACCAGACTGATGCAAACCGAGGGCGAAATTGCGGGCGCTAGTGCTGCGGGAGCGGCGGGCATACCTTTCTCACTTTCAACACTCGGTTCGACCACCATCGAAGACGTCAAGAGCGCCAACCCTCTTGGTCGCAACTGGTTCCAGCTCTATATGTGGAAGGACCGTGAACAGTCGATGAAACTCGTCGAACGGGCGGCGGCGGTCGGGTTCGACACTCTCCTGGTGACTGTCGACGTGCCCGTTGCCGGTGCTCGTTTGCGCGACAAGCGCAACGGGTTCTCTATACCTCCCCAGCTCACTATGGCGACGGTACTGAACGCCGCAACTCGACCGGCGTGGTGGTTCAATTTTCTGACAACCGATCCGTTGACCTTCGCCACCTTCGAACAGTGGTCGGGCACCGTCGGTGAGTTCCTCGATGCCATGTTCGACCCCACGATGACGTTCGACGACTTGACGTTCATCAAAGAACAGTGGCCGGGCAAGCTCGTCGTCAAGGGCGTACAGAATCTCGACGATGCGAAGAAACTGGCGAACATGGGAGTGGATGGCATCACCTTGTCGAACCACGGCGGTCGCCAACTCGATCGTGCCCCCATACCCTTCCATCTCCTGCCGTCCGTGGTGCGCGAAGTGGGACGAGATATCGAAGTCCATATCGACACGGGCATTATGAGTGGCGCGGACATCGTCGCGGCAATCGCTCTTGGCGCGACGTTCACGCTCATAGGCCGCGCCTATCTCTACGGCCTCATGGCCGGGGGCCGCGAGGGCGTCGATCGCACCATCGAGATACTCGCCGGTCAAATCAGTCGCACGATGAAACTTCTGGGCGTGAAAAACCTCGAAGAACTTACGCCTCGTCACGTGACGCAACTTCGGCGACTTGTTCCGATACCGATCGCCGACGTCTGAACCAGCGGGTCCACGCCCAATGACAACGAATGGTTATTCCCGGTGAAGAGTTGCCAACACTGATACCGCAATTTCCAACTGAATCACACGGATTGCCACGAACATGAACCGTCGCGGTGGTAAACAAGTGCCATGAAGCGGGCAGTCACCTTGATTCTCTGCCTTGCGACCGTGGCCGTCGGTATCTGGGTGATGAGCGCGTCGCAAACGTTGGACTCAGCGTGCGCCCTCAGCGCGCGTACGGTTGGAAACAACTCATGCGTGAGCGGGTGGCCCTTTCAACTGCTCGGGATTGCGTTGGCGGCAACGGGTGCGTTGTGCTTGGTCATCGCGTCGATGAGATCGATACGCGACACTCGCCAAAAGTTGTCTCGCCGCGAGCAAACCTCGATCGCAATCCTCCACCAAAAGGGTGAGGAATCACTGCGCGATGTTGCGTGACCCTTTCACTGACTCTCGCCCGAGAGTCCGACACGGTTGACCTTGGTCGCCGCCCGCGCCGGTCCAACAGACGCTCTAACAAAGGTTTCTGGGCTAGTTCCTAGCCGCGCCCGCGACAGCGTTCGGTCGCCTTAGGTATCTCTTCGTGTCATCAGCAAACCTCCGGCGAACAAGAGCACGGCGGCGTACAGCGAAATGAGCAGTAGACCGAACAGTGGACTAAAGAGCGGCGTTCCCTGAAGTTGATTCGGAGTGGTCGAGGCGAAAATCGTCGAACTGATGTTGGCGGGGAGGTATCGGCTCAGGTCATGAACAATGACACCGGGCATCGCGAACAGTACGACGGTCAAGACCAGCATGATGCTGGTGAAGATTGAGAGCGACGCGGCCGAAGAACGAACGATCGAGGCGATGCCCAGGCCGATGAGGCCGACGACCGCCAAATCGATGCCGCTTTCGATGAGCACGCGAAGTATGCCGGGTTGCGAGAGCGCGATTTGACCGGCCTGGCCCGCGAGTATGAAACGACCGAGGAAGTACGTAGAGAACGAAAGAATCTCCCCGAGGACGAGTCCGACACCCCCCACCACGATGGCTTTCGCACCGAGCACGATTCCCGGTCGGGGCATCGCCGCCATCGTTGAACGAATTTGGCCCGTGCTGTACTCCGCACTCAAGAAGAGCACGCCGAGCACGCCCATGACGAATTGACCGAAGTTGAAACCCACGAGGACCCGCATAATCGGATCGTGGATGTTGGACTGACCGCGCAGGGCGTTCGTTGAGAGATAGCAGAGCCCGTAGGTGACGAAAGCGAGCGCGAACACGCTCCATCCGGCGGAGCGCAACGACCAGAACTTGGTCCATTCACCGCGAAGTGCGCATCGCAGTCCCGCTCGAGCGTGTGGCGCCGCGATTTCGTCACGAGAGAGAAGGGTAGTTGTCATGACGCTCGGTACTGGACCGCGTTCTCCGTCATCTCCATGAAGGCATCTTCGAGCGAACAGAGATCGGTCAACTCGTAGAGAGCATTTTGCTGTTCGAGGGCGAGCTCGCCGATAACCTCGGCGCTCAGGTTCATCACCGTGAGGCACGAGTTCGGTTCTCGAAGCGTCAGCGCGCCGGCGTTCTCGAGTGCCGGAATCAACAGTTCCGTGTTCGCCGCGCGAACCTTGAACGACTGTTTGGAACTGGACGCGACGAAGTCACTTACGGAGAGCTCGGCGATAAGGCGACCCTTCCCGATGACGACTAACTGGTCGGCCGTACGTGCCATCTCGGCCATCAAGTGACTCGAAATCAGTACCGTGCGGCCTTCTGCGGCCAGTTCTCGGCAGAGGTCTCGCGTCCAGCGAATGCCTTCGGGGTCGAGGCCATTGACAGGTTCGTCGAGCAAGATGACCGCCGGGTCACCGAGCAGTGCGGTGGCGATGCCGAGGCGCTGGCCCATGCCCAGTGAAAACTTACCGACTCGTCGTTTGGCGACTGACGTCAGCCCTACCAAGTCAAGGACCTCATCGACACGCGATTTGGGGATGCCACCATATTGCGCGAGCGCCCAGAGATGCGCGTACGCCGAGCGGCCCGGGTGAAGAGCGCGGGCCTCAAGCAACCCACCGACTTCACGCATTGGCCAGCGTAGGTCTTTGTATTTCTTACCCGAGATCGTGACGGTGCCCGAGTTGGGATGATTCAGACCCATAATCACCGACATCGTCGTGGACTTTCCCGAGCCGTTCGGCCCAAGGAACCCCGTTACTTGCCCTGGGGCGACGTCAAACGAAAGGTCGTCAACGGCGACGACATCACCGTAACGCTTGGTCAGTCCGCGGACCTCAATCATCCGATGACCTTAAGTGGAGCAGATGAAAAGAGCATGTCTAGACAACCTAAGAATGAACACATTCTACCCACCATCGAATTCGGCCGTGACGGACATCGCGAGTCGCCAGCACCCCACATCGTCCAATATCGGACACAATCAGAGATTTGTGATGACGTTGTCGAACCGACCGAACGTCGGCGACGCCGCGACAACACTGCACGACTTGCTCAGCTCTTCTTCGTTGGATTTGCCGACATGGTGATGAAGTCCCGTCTCCACCACGACTCGAAATAACGTGACGTCGATCCCGACATTCCGGGCAGCAGAAGTGCCCCGTTCGTCGGCGTCGCGATTCCCGTAGGCGTGGAGGGTCGGTAGGAGCTGAAGTTGACCCAGTCAGTGTTGATATCGAGCTCCATGGCGCGCACCGCTCCGGCGCGAACGAGGAGATTAGCAAGATCGGTGATGTTGAGTCCCGGACCACCGACGTAAACGAGGGCGCCATCGGCCGTGATGCCGAGACCGGAGCGCCATACGTAGACCGCGTTACCGAGGGTGAATCCCCACTTCGAGGTGTCATTGGCCTGTAAGCCGGAGACTTGGTGACCATTTTGTACCAGGAGGTCGAGGTTTTGGCGCACCGATGACACGTCGCTGGGGATGCCCCCCGTGGAGGGCCACGCGACAATATCCGACGTACCGTTCTTATAGACCACGAACGATGCGGCGCCAGCGCGCAGGGGTATGACGACTTTGTGGTCCGTGAAGTAGCCACCTTGTGCGTCCGTCATTAGGAAGCCGGCATTAAAGGCGGTAACCAGAGTGCGCGCCGCTTGAGGCCTGACGGGTGCCGTGTTCGGGTACGGTCCGCCTCCTGGTATCCAACTACCCGAATACAAGGTCGCGCGCAGCAGTTTCGTGTCCATCCACGCGACGCCCACGACGTAGCTCGTGTGGATCGCGTCGGGACGCAATGTTGTCTCATAGACGGCGGGTATTCCGTCAACTGGCCGCCCGACTGGCGACCACTGACCTTCGCCGGGCAACGCCGGCAAGGCGAACGACCTAATCGGGCTCGGCGTGGCGAGATGAGGGACCGACGAGGTAACCGCGACGGGGCCCGTCGTCTTCTTGATCGCGCCTCGCGGGACGGATCCGCCAACCTTAGGTGGATGATGGCTGTACCACTCATTCTCAACCCAATTGACGACGCCATTGCCACCGTGGGTGCGGGCCCACTCAGCGAGACGTGACCCCGCAGATGATCCCAAGGCTGGATTCAGTAGTGCGCCGCCGACAGAGAAACTCAGCCAGATCAACGGTCCGAGTAGGACGATCAGAACGATTCGGCGAATTCTTCGACGGCGAGCGCGACGGCGATGCCTTTTGTTTGAAGTGAACCGTGTACGCGGTGTTGGAGGTTCGCCAATCGGCGACACTCGAACGAAGTCAGTACGCGTCATCACTAGATGTTTTCCTGCGCAGAGAAGGAAGGAGAACTGCACTCAGGGTCAGGACGGTGCGACGTGCAAACCTTCATCATCATTCGAACTGCCGGGAGGTAGAGCGTTTCTTGTCTAGCACTACTGGCGAGATGACCCCGCGGAGCCATGGTTCATCATTCTCGCCCAGGACCATTATTCAAAACTAAGAGTCGAACCTTACGAACGCATTACATCCACTCCTTTCTTGACCGATTCTTAAAAATCTGTATTCGCCAGATCACCGCATTTCTGCGACTGACCTACGGTGAAGGTCGTGAGGGTTCTTATCGCCGAGGACGACGGTGCTCTTCGCGACGTCTTGGGTCGCGGTCTCCTAGAGGCCGGTTACTCGGTCGACGCCGTGGTCGACGGGATCGGCGCGGAATCGGCCCTTCGCACCCGCGAGTACGAAGTGGCGGTGCTCGACTGGCGAATGCCGGGGCTGTCTGGGGTTGAAGTTATTGAGCGTGTGAGAGGCGCGGGAGTTCGCACACCGATCCTCTTGCTGACCGCTCGAGACACGATGGTCGACAAGGTGCAGGGCCTGAACGCGGGCGCCGACGACTATCTCATCAAACCTTTCGAATTTGGCGAACTGCTCGCGCGCCTCAACGCGTTGCAACGCCGTCCGGCCCTGCGACTGGAGAATGAACTGCGCTGTGGCGATCTCACCTTCGACCCCAGAAGTCGACAATGCACCGTGGGCGACCAACCTGTTGCGCTCACGTTGACTGAGGGCGCAATCCTGGAACTCCTCTTGCGCCGAAGCCCGCTCGTGGTGACGCGCGAGGCCATCGCGCATCACGCGTGGCAACAGACCTATCGAACCGCAGCCTCGAACACGATCGAAGCGCACGTCACGCGACTTCGCTCGAAACTTCGGGCGAGCACGGCGGAGATTCAGACGGTCCGTGGGCTCGGCTATCGGATGGCGACGCGGTGAAGACGTCACGAATAGAACGTCGTCACGCGGCAGGGGTCGCCCTGGTGGCGACGCTTATCGCAATGGTCACCTTCGTGTTGGTCGCGGTGGTGGCCAATATCGTGCTGCTCGGCCGTCTCAACTCGCAACTCGATGCTCGACTTCAACAACAGCTCGCGATCGTCCAAAGCGTCGCACACGATGGGGGCGGCGGTGCCCAGCAGCTCGAACCTTCCAACGATGGTGACCGTGACGACGTGCCGGTCTACGTATGGCGTGTCGGTGCTAACGGTGCCGCCCACGCACTGAAGAAGGGTTCACCAAAACTGCCATCGGTGCAGTGGTCGAACGGACTCCAATCCGGCGCTATCGGCCATTCGACATTCCAATTCCGAGCGGTCCGATTCGAGGGCGGTTGGCTCGTCGCTGGCGAGAGCCTCGCTGACGTGAACCGTGTGCGGTCATCACTCGTTGATGTTGAGGTCGCGGCCGGCGGCGTGCTTCTCATCTTGATCTACCTCTCTGCTTTCGTCATCGGCATGCGCGCGCTCACCCCCGTCGCTCTCGCTCGCCGGCGCCAGGCGCTGTTCACGTCTGACGCCTCACATGAACTGCGAACGCCGTTGAGCGTGATTGAGGCCGAAGTCGACTTGGCGCTTTCGCGACCACGAGACGCCGCAACGTATCAAGGAGCATTGTTGCGGGTTCGAGATGAAGGGCAGCGTTTGCAGCACATCGTCGAGGACCTGTTGTGGCTCGCTCGATCTGATGAAGTGCGACAGGCGAGCGATCAAGGCCAAACGTGCGAACTGGCCGAAGTGGTGTTCGCCGTCGAAAGTCGCTTTGAGCGACTCGCTTCGCGAAATGACGTAACCCTAGAGTTCGTGCTTCCCGAGACGACGACGGTCGTTCGCGCCTCTTCACAGGCCATCGATCGATTAGTCGGAGTGCTGGTGGATAACGCGTGTAAGTTCGCCGGTCCCGGTGGTCACGTCAGGGTTCAAGTGCAGACCAACGCCCATCGGCTGTCGCTCATCGTGGAAGACAGTGGCCCCGGGATCTCTAAGGATGAGCGTGACGTGATTTTTGACCGGTTTCATCGAACCGACGATGCAGCGGGTGGCACGGGGCTCGGGTTAGCAATCGCTGACGCCATCATCCAAGCAACGCACGCGCAACGCATCGTCAGCGAAAGCGGCCTCGGCGGGGCTCGATTCGAGATCAGTTGGCGTCTCGTTTCATAAGAAGATTGGAAAAATCCATCGCTCGTAAGGCGTTCGTCAGATTCGGTTCTTAACCTTGTTTTTGTGAATGAACGCCGTGAACAAGAATCTCGTCGTCAACCGGCTGGGTACCGGACCACGGGATTCCCTCTCGATGTGGAGCGGCCGGGGTCGGTCAAGTACCGCGCAACGCGCGAGGGCGTTGGATCAGTATTCCCTCATGCTCCCGCGCCATCAACGTCGCGTCGTGACGCGCGTTCCACGTCGTCACGATCCGCGGCGCGACCGCCGCAGGATGTCCGGGACCGCTTGGTGCGATGGGGCGTTGAGGCCAACGAACGACTGACCGGTTCGACGGCGCTGATTCTCTTGATCCTGCTCGCGATCGAGGGAGTCACGGTACTTCGCGTACGACCACTCCTCACGGCGCACGTCTTCGTCGGGATGTTACTGATCCCTCCGATTCTCGTGAAGATGTCGTCCACGACGTGGCGCTTCGCGCGGTACTACCTCGGATCACCAGAGTACCGACACAAGGGACCGCCTCCCGTGGCGCTTCGAGTGCTCGGACCCTTCGTCATGTTGCTGACTGTCGTGTTGTTCGCGTCCGGCATCGTTCTCCTCTTGGGACCCAGTGCGTGGCACGGTCGTTTGCTGCAACTACACCAGGCCAGCTTTATCTTGTGGTTTGGTCTCATGGCCGTGCACGTGCTCGGGCACCTGAAAGACGTCGCTCGTGTCTCCACGAAAGACTGGACGCGTCGAACACGAAGAATCGTCGGCGGATCGAGACCTCGGCGACTCTTGATCACGCTGAGCCTGCTCGTTGGCATCGTGCTCGCCTTCTTAACGATCTCCCATGTTGGACCGTGGTTGCAGGGTGCATAGCTGATGAATACCTACGAGATGCGAGTAACGAGGTGTACTCATGACTGTCGTTGATTCCGGGCGCAAGGTCCAGCCAGTCCAGCCAGTCCAGCCGGTTCGCCGCGTGCGCACGCGTCACCGCCCGGGTCCCGCGCCGGCCCCCCGCGTCACCGATGCGTTGACGGTGCTCGCCGGCCTCGGACTCGGTCTGGCGGTCGCGTTGGCGTTCTGGGGTGAGTCGCTCAGCGCCCTTCATGCGCCGGGGGGCTGGGTCACGTTGGCGGCGCGCCTCGCCGCCCTCGTTGGCACCTACTCCATGTTGGTGATGGTGGTGTTGATGTCACGCATTCCGTGGATCGAGCGAAGCGTCGGCCAGGACCGTCTTGTGCAGTGGCATCGACGAATTGGTGGCTGGCCGATCGTGCTCATCGCCGCGCACATTGTTCTTGTCACCTGGGGCTACGCACAGGCGTCGAGCGTAGGTTTCCTCAAGCAGTTCTGGACCTTGGTCATTCACTACCCCGACATTCCCGAAGCGATTGCCGCTTTCGTGCTCCTACTGACTGCCGGTGCCAGTTCGGCCCGAATCGCTCGGCAACGTCTCAAGTACGAAACCTGGTGGCGAGTCCACCTCTGCATGTACCTCGCTCTCGGACTGGCCTTCTTCCACCAGATTCGCATCGGGGTCATGTTTCTCACCTCGCCGGTCACCCGTTGGATCTGGATCGCCATCACGCTGACCGCGGTCGCCTCAATCGTGAGCTTCCGCTTCGTGCTGCCCTTGTGGCGCAATCTTCGACACCAACTGCGTGTCGACTCGGTGCGCAAGGTCGCGCCCGACACCTATTCGGTGATTGTCTCGGGCCGCAAGCTCACGCGTCTCGCCGTCTCGGGCGGACAGTTCTTCCAGTGGCGCTTTCTCGCGCCAGGGCTCTGGTGGCACGCCCACCCGTACTCACTCTCAGCCCTTCCGCGACCGCCGCACATGCGCGTGACCGTCAAGGGTCTCGGTGATCAAAGTCGAGCGGTCGCGCGACTCAAGCCCGGCACGCGGGTGTTCATTGAAGGCCCCTACGGGACGTTCACACGCCACCGTCTCACCTCCCATCGAGTCGTCCTCATCGGAGCGGGGGTCGGTGTCACCCCCATCCGAGCACTGCTCGAAGAGCTGCCTACGTCGAGCCAGGTGACGGTGATCGTTCGAGCACAGACTCCTGAGCACGTGGTGCACGGACGAGAGTTCGCAGATTTGGTGGAACAGCGCAAAGGACAGTACGTCGAGCTCTGTGGTCCACGCAAGAAGGTCCGACTTGACGAGCGAACGCTGCGAAGCATCGTGGGAAATCTCCATGACGCCGACGTCTTCGTCTGCGGCCCGAGTGATTTCACTGACGACGTCGTCGCGACGGCGACGCTGCTGGGCGCCCGACGTGAACGTCTCCACTTCGAATCGTTCTCGTTCTGACCATGTGCGCGCACGTCATCAACCTTGAGTTCGACAGGAGATCACGATGAAGAGAACCTCACTCGCTCTTTGCGGTGCCGTCGTAGGCATGGTTGGGCTCTTCGGCTATCGCTCGGTCGCACCTACTCTTCCTTCGTTCGCGATAGTTCCAAGTTCGTCGCAGAGTTCAACGACGACCACGTCGCGAGGAAACACCCCGACCTCCACGGCACCTCCGACGACCGTACCGACGACGACGCCGACGACGCACATTCCGACCACTCCAACGACACCGACCACCGCACCACGGACGACGACGACCGTGGCGCCGACGACGACGACCGTGGCGCCATCAACGACAACGCGTAGCGCGACCGGAGCTTCGGTGAACTACTACTTCGGCGTCCTCTCGGTGAAGGTCACCGTGACTGGCTCAAAGATCGTGAAGGTGTCGATCGGCTCGATCGATGACGGTGGCAACTACCGATCGCAGTCGATCGATCAAATGTCTATCCCTCAGCTTGAACAACAGGCGCTGGCCGCCCAGGGTGCCAACATTCAGGGCGTGTCGGGAGCCAGCTACACCTCGGCCGGCTTCCACCAATCGCTGCAGTCCGCGCTGACCAAACTCGGACTATGAGCAGCACCGAGACGCGGCCGCAACGCAGTTTCCATCGTGCGGTCGAGGTGATGGGAACGGTGATCACGATCGACCTGTATGGCGGCGTTGCTCGCGATGAGGAGATCACCACGCGACACGTTGACGCGGCACAGGTGGCATTGCAGCGAGCTGATGAAATCTTCAGTACCTGGAAGAAGCAAAGCATCCTATCGAGACTGCGGCGCGGCGAACTTTCACTGGTCGACGTCCCTGACGAAGTCCTTGAAGTCCTGGAGGCGTGTCGCAGTGCTCGGCTCGCCTCCGAGGGCTGGTTCGATCCGTGGTCGATGCCCGGCGGCGTCGACCCGACCGGTCTGGTCAAAGGTTGGGCCGCGGAGCGCGCACTGCACGAATTAAGGGGCCTCGAACTCACGGGGGCGGTGGTGAATGCGGCGGGTGACATCGCCAGTTTCGGTGGACCCGACGTCGGTCAGCCATTTCGCTTCGGCGTCGTTCGTCCCGACGATCCAATGAAGCTGGCGTGCGTCGTCGAGTCGCCGGGTGCCGTCGCAACCTCGGGTACGTACTTACGAGGTAATCACCTCGTCAATCCATTCACGCGAGAAGCCACGCCCACGGTCTCCGCGACCGTCACCGGGCCAGAACTTGGGCTCGCCGACGCCCTCGCCACGGCCTTGGCCGTCGCCGGTCCCGACGGCATGACGTTCATTGACGCACTGGAGCACTACGAAGGTCTGGTGATTGACACCACGGGCACCTACGTGACGAGTCAAGGTTTCACAATGATCGAGAACCTGCTCACCTAGATTCGTCGCACGACGAACTGCTCTTTCCACGCTCCCATTGAGAGTCGCAGTGTCAGAACGTCCCGTACTTTGGAGCCGCGCAGGGTTTCGAGGTGCGCGGCAGCCTGTTCACCTGATGCGCGAGGTGCGGAATCGCGAACGGCGCCGAAGAGCGTGAACCAAGACGTAGACGAACAGAACGATCGCCGAAAAGCCGTGCCACTTCTGCAAGATGAATGGTCCCGGAATCGGCAGCAGCGTCTCGTGGCCGTTCACGAGGTCGACGGTGCCCGAGACCATGACGTTGAGCGTGAGGAGCCACAGAATCAAATCCGACGTTGCCCGTCGTGACGCGGCTGAGCTCTTCGTTCGATGTGCGAGCGTGGCGAGAAGTCGCTTTATGGTGTGACGACGTTGGACGAGGTGGACAAGGATGACTGCCAGAGCGATGAAACCGATGATCGCGTGGTCGGTGATACCGGAAAGTCCGAAATAGCGCCGAGAAATCTCGAGCGCCGATAGCAAGGTGGCGACGAACGCTGCGACCAAGAGAAGATGCACCAGAAAGCGGACATTGGCGGACACGCCACGGTCGAGCGCAGTCGGTCCCTTCACCACGATTGAGCCAGATCTCTGGTGTCGTGCGAAGCTTCGTCGGTCACGACTGAAACGTACGACGAAATCATGGAGTTCGGTATTGGGGAAAACCCTTACCTCACCCTAAGTTCGCGGAGCGCAGTGTCCTACTTGGTGCTCAGGACCTTCGCGTAGGCAATGGTGTCCTTCGATGACGGTGCGGTCTCAGTGACGTGCTCGCCCCACTTTGAGAAGACGGTCGTGCCCCCGCCACTCTTACTGGTAATGGTCTCACTCAACGGAAGCGTCTTGCTGCCCGATGAGATCGTGAGGATGCTCTTGGTCGCGGCCGACGTACTCGACGCGGCTGTCTTCCACGTCAACTTGTAATTCTGTTTCGACGTGGAGTCGGTCGAAAACTTCGTTCCCTTCGCCGGTGGGAGTATGTGACCAAAGACCGTCGTCGTGAGATTCGACGAGAAGCTCTCGTAGGGGGTCGTGGCGGCCTTCATGGAAACCCACAACGTTCCGACCTTCTTCTGCTGGGCCGCGCTCAGACCCATGATCGAAATCAGTCCCGTCTTGGAGCCGCTGAGGTACGCCCACGTCGGCGTCACGATAATGGTCACGGTGTTCTTGCCCGAGGTGATCTTCTCGGTCCCGTACCCGCTACCAATGTCGACGCTGACGGTGCTCTTGGTGCCGCTGGACGTCGAACTCACGGCGACGTGGACGCCTGCCTGCTTGAGGAGTGCCTTGTTCGTGGCTTTGATGACCGATGCGGCAGACGGATTCTTCACTGAGGCCTGGGCCGCGACTGGCAACGCGGTAACGAGGACCGTCGACCCAAGGGCCAAGGAGAGGAGGGGCACGAGGGAACGACGAGAGATATGCATGCCTTAGAGCCTACGTGGCGAACGATGCCCGCAAACAGGCACCGTCGTGTCGGGGCGGCACTCTTATCGTGTTTTTAAACGCAGCGCCGCCGTTGCGGCTCGCCGTTCGCCCGTCAGGTTTGAGTACGCCGAACTCTCCCGCTCTGACGAAATACTGGGACTACGACGACGCCGCGTCGCGCTTCTTTACGCCGTCGCGCACCAGCGGGATCAGTTCGTCACCGTAGGTTCGAGCGTCCGCGAGTGGCTCAAATCCCTTCAACACGAACGCCGCAATGCCGATGTCGTAGTAGGCCAGCATCGCCTCGGCCACCTGCTCGGGCGTGCCCACGAGTGCGGTCGAATTACCCGCGGCGCCCGTGAGATTCGCGACCTTCATCCACAGCCGCTCGTCGAAGACGTCTTTGTCGGCGGACATCTCAATCAGGCGCTTGCGCCCGACCGACGTCGTATCTGCGACCTTTCGGTCCACGGAGTACGTGGCGTTCTTGTCGCCGCCGAGACCTTCGTAGGAGTCCTTGTGCCCGGCCATGCGCTGCTTCGCCATCTCAATGCGCTCGGCGGTCTTCTCGGCAATCCATTCCGCCTTTTCCCACGCGTCACTCTCCGTGTCGGCGATGATCGGGCGTAACGAGAGGCTGTAACGAAGCGTCCGACCATTCTTCGCCGCGACCTCATTGATCGCGGCCATCCGCGACGCCACGGCCTCACGTGGTTCGCCCCAAAAGGCGTACACGTCGGCCTGGGCAGCCCCAACTTCAATGGCGGGCGGCGAGGCACCACCGAAGTACAAGGGGATTCCCCCAGGAGTCATCGGCTTGACGGAACTGAACGCCGCTTCGTAGCGAAAGAACTCCCCCTCGTAATCAAATGGCGTGTCCTCGCTCCAAATACGCCGGATGATTGACATGACTTCACCGGTGCGGCGATAACGCGCGTCGTGGGCGACGAAGTCGCCCTCTCGACGTTGATCGGCTTCGTCACCACCCGTGATGAAATGGACCCCAATGCGGCCGCCGCCGGTGAGATTATCGAACGTGGCGGCCATTCGAGCGAGGAGAACCGGCTGCACGAAACCCGGCCGGTGCGCCACCATGACCTTCAGGTGTTTCGTGGCACTGAGCACGGTGGACGCCACGGCCCAACCCTCGGGCGACACGGCACCATAGCCAATCAGGACCCGATCGAAGCCCGCATCTTCGTGGGCGCGCGCGATGTCCTCGAGGTAACCCGGCACGATGACCGAACCTTCGGTCCAGTCGACCACCGGGCCGTCCACCAGCGGCCCCTTGATCTCTGAGGCCTCCCTCGTTCCAACCATTCCGATGATTTCGACTGGCATCGTCTTCGACTCTTTCCTCATTGTGGAGACCAACCGCTGTCTGCGCTCACTCCGGGTCGATCTTCGTGACGATCAAGACCCCGTTCAACGGTAACATCCGCTACGTGGTCGGGGACATGATGGAAACTGAAGCCAAGGTGAAGCGACCGCTCGTCGCCGTGGGATATGGACCGCGCTGTGTGCCCGTGATGCAACTCACCGCGGCGGCAGCGGGAATATGCGACCTCCTCTGGCTGGTCGACTCGACCATCCCCGAAATGCGCGAAATGACCGAGCTCCTCAATCGCTTCGGACCGGTGGTCAACATCGCGGGCCTCGACGTAGAGCAGATACTGAAGGAACTGTCCGCGCCCTACGCACCCGACGGTTTCGTCACGTACCTTGACGCGAACATGTCGACCTTCGCCAATGTGGCCGACGTGCTCGGTCTCCCCTTTCACTCCGTGGCGACTGCCGCAGCCCTTACCGACAAATTTGAACAGCGGAAGGTTCTACGCGACGCCGGACTCGACACGCCCAACTGTCTCGTCATCGAACCCGGGCAGAGCGTTCGCGACCTCACCTTGGACGGAGCCCACGACGCGTGGCCGGCCGTCTTGAAGCCCCGTTCGGCGCAAGGTAGCCGCTACACGTTCTTGGTGCACGACGCAGATCACCTCGAACGACTTCTCTCGGCCCTCGGTCCGACGCGACCCGTGATGGTCCTCGAGGGCTACATCGCGGACGACCCAGCGCGCAAGGACGATTCCTACGCCGCGTACGTCTCAGTGGAATCAATTGTGGCCAACGGCGTAATCAGCCATCTCGCCTTGACCGGACGATTCCCGCTCGCTGAGAACTTCCGAGAGACTGGTTTCTTCATCCCCGCGTCACTGAGCATCGCGGACCGCGACGCCGCACTGCACGAAGCGACCACGGCCATCGAGGCGCTCGGCATCACGACGGGGTGCCTCCACACCGAGATCAAGTTCACGCCCGCAGGCGCACGCATCATCGAAGTGAACGGTCGCATTGGTGGAGGGGTCGCCGACATGCTGCGACGCGCCGCTGACGTCAAGCTCGTCGAGTTGACGTTGCGTGTGGCGCTCGGCGAAGCGGTGCAGATCGACGGACCGGTGGCGACCGAGCGCATCGGCTATCGCTTCTTCCTACAGCCGCCGGACGTCTCGGCGACGGTCGCGACCATTGAGGGCATCGATGCGGTGAGTGAGTTCCCGGGCGTCGACTCCATCACCGTGCACCAGGGCCCCGGCGCCGGCCTTGACTGGAAGGACGGGTCACGCAACCACATCCTCGCGGTCGTCGGCTCCGCCCCTGACTACTCGGCCCTGATCGCCGTCGACCGGTTGCTCCATCACGAAGTCACGGTGACCTACGCCGACGTGAGCCACTTCTAGTGCCGGTGCGGCTGACGTCGCCGGCGCAGTCGCGCGACGCAGCATCCTCGAACGGCGAAACGACCGCCCGTTTGACCTGTGCGTTCGTGAACAACATGCCCGATGGCGCCTTCGACGCAACGGAACGACAGTTCCTCGGCCTCGTGGGCACCAGCGACGACCTCATCGACGTCCGTCGCTACACCTTCAACGGTGTCCCCCGCGGCGACGTCATCGCGGCGCGAATCGCCCACGAGTACGAACTGGTCAGTGAGATCCCTGAGCTGAGGCCCGACGTACTCATCGTCACCGGATCCAATCCCGTCGAGCTCCTGATCGATGACGAGCCGTACTGGGATGACCTGGCTGAACTACTCACGTGGGCCAGCGCCAACGTCCCCGCCGTGCTCTTGTCGTGCCTCTCCGCCCACGCGGCGCTGAAGATCTTCGACGGCATCGAGCGCCACCATCTACCCGAGAAGTGCACGGGCGTCTTCACCCAGCACGTCAACACTGATCACCCGCTCAGCGCGGGCATGGAACCCGAGATCGTCCTCGCGCACTCGCGCACGAACGCCGTGGCGACCAAGCATCTCGAACACGCCGGTTACACCATTGCGTTGGGATCGCGCGAGGTCGGTTGGGGCGTGGCGACGGGACAGTTGGGCGACGCCGATGTGGTGCTCGTCCAAGGTCACCCCGAGTACGACCCGTCGAGCCTCTTGCGCGAGTATCACCGCGACGCACGTCGCTACGTACTCCACGAGCGAGACGACCTCCCGATCCTTCCGCTGCACTGTGTGGGCCCCGACGATTGGGATGAACTGGTGGCGTTGCACGAGGAGATAACGACCGACGCGCGCGAACTCGAAGTGCTCGACATGTTCCCATTCGAAGAGGCCGGTGCTCGGGCTCCATGGCCGTGGCGCGATGACGCCACGCGTCTCTACGAAAACTGGTTGAGTAACATCACCCCGAGAGGTGACTAGGTAATGCACGACGAAACCATTGCGATCCACGGCGGCTACGAGGCCGACGGCACGAGAGCCGTCGCCGTGCCGATCTACCAAACGGTTGCGCACGATTTCATCGACGCCGACCACGCCAACGCCATCATGGACTTGGCGATCCCCGGCTTCCACTACAACCGGATCAACAATCCCACCAACGACGTATTGGAAAAGCGCGTGGCGGCGCTCGAAGGCGGCACCGCCGCCCTCGTCGTGGCGTCAGGCATGGCGGCGATCAGTTACTCGATCCTCACCCTGTGCGACGCCGGTTCTAATTTTGTCGTTGCCCCCCAGCTCTACGGGGCGACCTTCACGTACTTCGCGCACGTGCTCAAGACGCTGGGCATTCAAGCGCGTTTCGCTCCCGACGACCAGGCGTCGTCCATGGCGAGGTTGATCGACGACAACACCCGGGCGATCTTCTGTGAGTCGATCGGCAATCCCGCGGGTAACGTCATCGACCTCGAGGCGGTCGCCAACGTCGGGCACCGCGCGGGGGTTCCCCTCATCGTCGACAACACGGTCGCGACGCCGATGATGCTCAAACCCTTCGAGTTCGGCGCCGACGTTGTGGTTCACTCGCTCACCAAGTTCATCGGCGGTCACGGAACCACGCTGGGCGGGGCGATCGTCGATAGCGGCCGCTTCGACTGGTCGGCGCACGCGGATCGATTCCCGATGTTCAATGAACCCGAAGTGGCGTTCCACAATGTCGTCTTCGCTCGCGACTTCCCCGAGCGCGCTTTCGTCGTGCGGGCCCGAGCGATTCAACTTCGCAACACCGGAGCGACGTTGTCGCCGTTCGCGTCTTTCCAGATTCTGCAGGGTCTCGAAACGCTCTCCGTGCGACTCGAGCGCCACGAAGCCAACGCGCGTGCCGTTGCCGAGTATCTCGCGGCCGACCCGCGCGTCGAATGGGTGAGTTTCGTGGGCTTCCCCGACAATCCCTACCACGAGCTCCTCCAGCGCTACCTGGGCGGACGGGCACCATCGATTATCACTTTCGGTGTCGCCGGTGGCTACGACGCCGGACTCGCTTTTTTCGACGCGTTAGATCTCTTCAAGCGGCTGCTCAACCTTGGCGACGCGAAGTCCCTCGCCATCCACCCAGCGTCGACGACACACCGTCAGTTGAGTGAGGACGAACTCTTCGCCGCTGGGATCCGACCAGAGACCATCCGACTTTCCATTGGACTCGAACACATCGATGACCTCATCGCCGATCTCGATCAGGCATTGACGAGGGCCACGAACTAACGCGTACGTCTCGCGGTTCAGACGATGATGCTTTCCACGGTCTGTTGCGCATCGAGGACCGCGCGCAGTCGACTCCGCGGTGACGGAAGATAGTAGGTGAAGTAGCGCACGCCCTCGGTCAGGACACCGAGCAACGTGAGATTGCCCTGAAGTCGACCTTCGGCATCGTAGGGATGGAAATCCTCGCTAATGGCGACGCTGCCCACGACGGTGTCACCGTAACTCATCTGGGTGAGTCGACCCTTCGTGTGAAGGCGACTCAACAGTGGCGAACTTGATCGTGCGAGCGAGGGCAGGTCGAGGTGACCGCGCACCACGCCCTTCACCATCACCGAGACCTCGTGGTCCAACTTCGTCGATCGGATGTTCACCTCACCGTCGACGGCCTTGACCTCGGGGTAGGGACCAAAGGGAGTCTTGACGACGCCGACGTCGAGGAGTGCGAGCAGTTGTTGTGATCGCATGGGAGGCGGACCGGCCTCGAACCGGTTGATTCGTCCGCGTACGTTCGACTGGAAGTCAATGTAGGACTCGAGTGAGAGACCTCCGAACTCGATGACCTCTCGGAGCTGATCACGCAGAATACGCGTGACCTCGAGCGCCGCCTTGACGGGACTTCCGCCGACGGCCAGCGCCTCATCGAGGTCGGTTTCAATCATTTCGTACACGTGGGCTTGGTACTGGTCACTCGACACGTACGTGGCCCCGGCGTCGGCGAAGACGTGACTCGCGGGGTCAAAGGAGCCGTAGGTCGCTTCGAGGCCCGTCACTGCTTGCTCAAACGTCCCATCCGTCCACGCGTCGTGAAGTTGCTCTCGCACCGTGTTGGCAACCTCGGTGCCACCCTTTAGATAGGCAGCTTGCCAGTAGTAACGAACCTGCATCTCCGCGAAGAGCATCGGCAAGAGCTCGCGGCGAAAGTCGACGCGACGTCGAAGTGGCGAACCGACCGGCTTGATGAGTTCGGCGACCGCTTCGGGCGTGCAGACCACCGGACGATAGTCACCATAGGGATCGACGCCGAGGGCCGACTTGGCGCAGTAGGGCACGCCCGAACGCGAGTAGAGATAGATCTCCGGCTCACGACCACTGGCGATGTAGCGCTTGCGATCGCCGACGTCCTCGAAGCGTCCGCCTCGGCCGACGGTCAACGCGGCGATCAGGTCGAAGCCCACGAGCCCCATGCCCGCGATGGCGACCGGCACGCCGGGCGGCATCGAGACGTCGAGGTACTCGACCGGATAGGGACGCAAGTACCGGACCTCGTCCGGGCCAGTCACGTTCTCGACGTTAAAGGTGTGACCCGAGGTCAGCACGACGTGTTGGACACTGATCGCGGTGCCGTTGTCCAACTGCACCCTTTCGCGTCCACCCAATTCCGGTGTGATGTCGATCGCGGCCGCGTAGTGACGGACGACTTCTAGATTCGCGGGGGCGTCGGCGAGCAGTTCCTCGTAGAACCACGCGAGGTATTCACCCATGAGCCGTCGTGGGAGATAGTCGGTCGAGCGGATCTCAATACCGGCCGTGTCCTTGCGACATTCGTAATCGAACCAGCGATAGCCCTGGCTGACGGCCCACTCGAAGAGCCCCATGGCATAGGGAGGCGGTTCGTCGCCGTCGGGAGAGGCGTAGAGCGAGAGTTGACCGCAGGCGACGTTGAGGACGAGGTAGTCGGGCTGGGCGGCGGCGTAGACGCCCCCGCCGAGTTGGCCCGGCTCGATCACGTGCAGACGGATCGACCTCGATGTCTGACGAGCTCGATGAACGACTCGTTCGGTGACGCAAAGTCCCCAAGAACCAAGTCCGATGACCGCGAACTCCGTCACGTCCTCTCGCGTCACGAAGCGTCACCCGGTGGCCACGCGGGCGTACTCGAAGGAGGGAGTGTCACCTGACCCGACATCCTCATTGAACGACCCCTTTGGTTTCTGCTGTCGTCATGCAACGCTAGGTCGTAGAAGGACCATGGACAACCACCGTCGATGCCGTCAGATGGCCGTCAGTAGTATTTCGACGGGGATAGGGGTGCGCTCTCGCCGGGTTCACCGTGAAATCCATGGTTTCTTTGACGATGGGACGACCGTGAACGACTTCAAGACGCAGCCGCACGGTCCTCGCGACGTCCGTCGAGCCCGTCCAGGTGCAGCCGTACGTGAGTAGGCCCGACGTACTCAGAGCCATTATTGACCAGGCGAATTCTGGACCCAACCTCCCGGCGGTCGCGGACCTCGATCGTTCGCTGTCCTACGACGAACTCGTACACGACGTCGCACGAGTCGCCGCCGGATTGAGCGACGCCGGCGTGGTCGAGGGAGACCGCGTGGCGCTCCTACTCCCCAACTCCGTCAACTTCGTGGTTGCGGCTCTGGCGAGTATGTGGCTCGGTGCCGTGTTCGTGCCCTTGGCCGTCTCCGATCCCGACGCACGCCTCATTACGATCGCCACCGACTGTGCGCCGGCCCTCGTCGTCACCACTCGTGAGAGCGACGACACACTCTCGCACGCCTCCCTGCTCGAACGCTTTGCGCACCGAGTCGTCGACGAACTTCGTGGCAGTCGCGAAGCCGTCGTCTCGTCCGAGGACCCGTCGCGCATCGCGTACGCCATCTACACCTCAGGAACGACCGGCACTCCTAAGGGCGTCCTGATCGATCGAGCGGCATTCGGCGCGGCGGTGCAATCGGCCTCTAATGCCCTCGGCCTCAGTCGGACGACGCGCGCCCTGTGCGTGTCACCCTTTCACTTTGACGGCTCGTACGGCACCCTGTTCCCGACCCTCTTCGCTGGAGGGGCGATCGTCATTCGACCGCGCGACGCGCTGCTCTTTCCTCGAACGTTCTTCAAGGCGATCAAGGAGGAGCGGATCACCTACACCGGGTTCTCACCGAGTTACCTCCGGCTCCTCCTCGCGAGTCCCCAAATGTCCCAACTGGCCGATTCCGAGCTTGACGTCATCGCCTTGGGCGGCGAGGCCAGCTCGGTCGCCGACGTGCGCGCACTGCAAGCGGTCGCCCCCGCTCTTCGAGTCTTCAATCGTTACGGACCCACCGAGTCGACGATCGCGGTGACGCACGTGCACCTCACGCCCGAACTGGTGAGTGCGGGCGTCGTACCAATTGGCGTCCCACACCCCGACGTCTTCTTCTATCTCGTTGGTGAGCAAGGCCAACTCATTGAAGGCCTCGACGAGACGGGAGAGCTCTACATTGGGGGCGCCCAGTTGATGACCGGCTACTGGGGGGCGCCCGAGCTCACGACGGCGGTCCTGCGTACTGACGTGGTGCCGGGGATGACGGTCTATCGCACGGGTGACCTGGTGTCGCGAAACAGTGAGGGAAACTACTGCTACGCCGGACGCATCGACGACGTGATCAAACGAAGTGGTGTCCGACTCTCGCTGCTGGAGATGAGCGAAGCGGTTCGCGCAATCGACCACGTCACCGCGGCGGCGTGTCTGACCTTTGATAATGAGGGCGCACTCGGCGTCGCCGCCTTCGTCGTCACCGATGAACCGCTCACGCCGTTCGAACTTCAATTGGCCACACGTGAACGCTTACCCGACTCAATGCTGCCCGACAGGTTTGTTGTCGTGGGCGCGCTGCCACTCACCAAATCGGGCAAGCTCGACGAACGTGCCCTCTTGTCCGAAGCGGGCCTCGACACACTTCGCCCTACGACGTAGTCGTCACGAACTTTTCGTGCACGTAGGCATCAAGGATCTCAATTGCCTTGGCCCTGCCGGCAATATTGAAGAAGTCGTGATCCAGTCCGGGCACTATCTCAATTCGACACAGATCGGTGCTCTGCAAGCGATGTTTGTCGAGTGATCGCACAATAGGGATTCGTGGGAACGGGTTGAAGTCGTCCGGACTGACGATCAACAGCATTTCGGTGCCATTCGCGGCCAGATCCTTTCGGACCGACAATGAGTACGCCGACGGCAGGAATACGCGGGCGGCCTGCCAAACGATCTCACCCATCCACCCATGGCGTTCGACGTACGTCTTCATTCGCGTCATTGTCGATGTGAACACGCCCGGGTTGCCAGCCACCATCCGATTGGTCGCTATTTGGATACTCTTGCCGACCTGCGGATTGATCGTGCAGACCCCACGAGACGCGAAACTCAGGGCGCTCTCGATTGACTTCTGCGCACCAGTGCACAGTCCGACGAACACGGTGTTCGAGGGATCATCGGCGCTGACCGCCATGACCATGTTGCGAATGCTCTCCGCTTGTTCCTTGATCGCTCTTTCGCGATCCGCCTCGGCCACGAGCCACGCACTCTCCCCCAGTCCTTCGAAGTCGAAGCGCACGCATCGAAGTCCGTAGCTTGCCCAACGCCTCGAGAGGTTGACCCAATTGCGCGCGGGACCGACGTGGTCTTCGTTCATGCCCGGCACCATCACCATCCATGGACCATGCGCCCCTTCGACCGGTTCGCACACGATCGCAAAGAGTCCACGCGGCCCGACCGTGAGCACGGTTTCACGAACACTTCTCGACCCTTCACCTCGACCAACTATTGCCGTGCTCACCGCATCGACCAGTCGAAACGGGACCATGGGCGCCGGCGACGAGCCCACCCATTGACGTATCCGCGATATCGCGACCAACGGCAACACCGACGATGGAAGTTCCACCTCCAACACATTCGACTGCTCGGACGTCTCGGCCCACTGCACTGAATCACCATCAAAATGACTTTTCATCTTCGTCGAGACTGGTCGGTCATCGCGAGTGATGATGAGCACGTCAGGTCCCAACTGTTTTGGCGTCGCCTCGAGCAGACTGAGCGATCGGATCGCCTCACTGGCGTGATCGCTCAGCACGAACTCTGACGTCGCGATGGTGCTGGTCGCGTCGTGCGACGCGCGACGAAGCGTTTCGAACGCGTTCATTTCACGTAAGAACGATCGACCTGATTCGCACGGATCCCAGAGCACCACGGACGTCAGGTCCAGGGAACTCTCGCTGGCCGCCGCCGCCAATATCGTCGCGCCAAGTCGAAAACCAACGGCCGAAACCGATTCGACGCCGAGCGAGCGAAGGAGTCCGACTCCTAGACCAATCTGTTCGATCCACACGTCGAGGAACTCATCATTGAGGTCACCACTCGAATCACCAACGCCGAATTGATCGAAACGCAAAACGATGAAACCGTCGTCGGCCAATACTGCGGCCAGCGCGCGGAGGGCTCGACGCGAGGCACGGGCATCTCGAAAGATTGAGGGCGAAATCAAGACGCCTCCGCGCGCCGAATCCGACGCCGGAAGAGTCAGGCGCGCGAAGAGCGGACGCTCCGTGGTGCCAATCCAGAGCGATTGTTCGCGGACGCGTCGAAACGGCAGCTCGGCCGATAAGTCGTCGCTTGCCATAAACCCTTCTTTAAGAGCCTTGAGTCGTGTCGAGTGCGCCACTAGACGCATCGCGACATCTCGCAGCATCCCATACTACGGACCTGATTGCGCGATTCGGGTGAGCAGTCTCATCGTTGGGAACATGGAGTCAGGATTTTGATTGCCGAGCAGCGTTGCGGGCTTCAATCGTCGACCTTTGACTCGACCGGTGTGAAGTATCAGTGGGAGAGCCAGGAGAGGTCCATGAAGGAGTGCCTGCGCCGAGACCTTCTTCGACGTCGTTCGAAGCGTCGCCGTGACCGAATGGGCAACGCCCCGCCACCGTGAGAACGTCGCAACGACTACGCGAGCGACGATTGGCCGATGTTACGCTTGACGTGGCCACCGATTCGCTCCCAACCCATTGTTTGTGATCTAGAAATACGGAGTTCTACCATGTCCCATGCCATTGGCATCGACCTTCAACCTTTCGATGAAGTGGAGGAATCGTTGAGATTGTTCGGCGAGCGCTACACGCGGCGGCTCTACACGAACGCTGAATTGAGGGACGTCAGCGGCGATCCTCATCTCGCCGCCCGACAGCTGGCGACGCTCTTTGCAGCCAAAGAGGCCGTCATGAAGGTCCTGACACCGAGTAGCGAAATACCTTCCTGGCTCGACATCGAAGTACGCCAGGTGAAGGACTGTTCACCATCGATTTCGTTGAGTGGCGTGGCGGCCCGACTGGCGCATCGTCAAGGCATCACCGACATCGCTGTTCGCCTCGGCGTGGACAGGCAATGTGCCACCGCCACGGCATTCGCGAACAAGGACACCGAAGGGTCGGGTTCACGATGACCACAGTCGACGAAACCATTCGATCGGTCCTAAAGGCGCATGGACGACTGGCCGTGGACCCCGAGACGCTCGGCGAGACGGTCGATCTCTATACGTCTGGCCTGTCATCACATTCGAGTGTCAACGTGATGCTGGCGCTGGAGAACGAGTTCGATCTCGAGTTTCCCGACGAGATGCTGACGAAGGCAACCTTTCAATCCATCTCGAGCGTGCGCGAAGCCCTTGAGAAGATGGGCGTTCACGACGGTGCGTAGTTTCCTCCTACGGCACTCCTTCACGAATCCACCGTGCCCGTGCAGAGCGAGAATTGATTGATGGCGGTGGACGAGAAAGTAATCCCGGTCAACGATCTTCCTCGTGTCGCGCTCTTTCAGCCCGAGCCCGGTCCGTCACTCTTCGAGACCTTGGCTGCCAGCCGTGAACTCTGTCAGCTTGTGTGGATAGTGGGATGGCTGCCAGGTCAACGGACGACCGAAGTGCATCGGCGATTTGGAGAGGTCGTGGACCTGAGTGGGCTGGATTTCGACGACGCGGTCGCCAAGATTCAATCGACGCAGCCAGACGGCGTGGCGGTGCTGAGTGACGATGCAATCGAGATGGCCGCCGCCGTGGCCGAGCGACTGAATCTTCCCTTCCACAGCGTTGAGACGGCTCGATACCTCTACGACAAAGTGGCGCAGCGAGAGGCACTGGCGGCAGCGGGGCTGGCGGTTCCGCGATTTGGCGCTGTCCAATTTGGAAACTCTGATGTCGACGTGCCCTTCCCCGCGGTCCTCAAGCCTCGCGCGGGCGCGGGAAGCCGTGACACCTTCAGGGTTGAAAGCAACGATGAGGTCACCGAGCTCTTGGCGTTGTGCAATCCACTGGAAGAATTCATCCTCGAAGAGTGGCTTTCGGATTCTGCGAACCAAAGGAAATACGCCGCCGATTTGGTCTCCGTCGAGACGATCGTGCGCGACGGCGACATCCGGCACTTGATGGTGACGGGTCGATTCCCCTTCGCCCCACCCTTTCGTGAGACTGGGTCATTCATGCCGAGCGATCTCGGTGACGATGACAAGGACGCCGTGCGCGAGGTTGCCACGTCCGCAATTCACGCGCTCGGCATTACCAACGGCGTCATTCACACCGAGGTGAAGATGACGTCGAACGGTGCGCGACTCATCGAAGTGAACGGACGTGTTGGCGGCTCGATCAATGGACTGATGTCCAAGATCGGCGGACCCTCCATGACGAGGTTGGTGCTCCAGGTGGCACTGGGTGTCGACGTGGGGCCGTTGCCGAGCGTCGATCCATCATCCATCGGGTTCTATCGCCTACTGGTTGGTCCGGTGGGTGCCACGAAGGTGACGGCGATCGAACATCTGGACGAGGTCGGCATGATTCCAGGCGTCATCGACGTGCTGATGAACAAGCGACCCGGCGACGAGGTCAGCGCACGGTCCACTGCATTCACGGACAACGTGGTCCGAGTGGATGGTCTCGTGCACTCCTACGAAGAGCTTCTCGACGTTATTGAACGCATTGACGCAACACTCACGCTTTCGTTCAGCTGACGTCTGGCACTGACTCTCGGGCGCGATTACTGCGAACGACGTCGCCACGAACCACAGAACCAACGGGCCCGTCCAGCAGGAAACGGACGACGGGCGACACCGATTTTGGGAATGGCAGTCACTACAATTGGTGTGAAGATGACGAATCGATCAGACGCTGACGCCCAGCGATCACCCCTTCGAACCTTCAGTCCTTCGAGCATGGTCATCGGCGGCGTCGTAGTCATCGTCGTCGGCGCATGCATGGTGGTCGCGATTTTCTTCTTCGCGACCTACGACCATGGAGCGGTCTACCATCCGACGGCTCCCGTAACGAACGGCCAATACCCAATTGGCGTCGCCAACGCGAACGAGCCGTCGGGCTTCGCCCCTCCGGTGACGAAATCAGTCGCCGGGTATGCCATGAGTTACGTGTCGGACTTCAGTGGGACCACCGTGCCCAAAGGTTGGTACATCTTCACGGGCATCCCGGGCGGCGATCCTGGGGGCCAATTCGGCAAGGCGCACGTCGTGGTCGCGAAGGGGTTGTTGCAACTCAATGCGTGGCGAGACCCACAGTACAAGAACCACTGGGTTACTGGCGGACTGTGTCAATGTGGATTGAAAGAAACCTATGGCGCCTATTTCGTTCGTTCACGGGTCACCGGCGCGGGACCCACTGAAGTTGAGTTGCTCTGGCCGTTCAGCAACAAATGGCCACCGGAGATCGATTTCAACGAAACAGGCGGATCGGTCAAGTCGTCGTCATCGACGATTCACTGGGGTTCGGCCGACCACATCGAACAAGATCACATCTTGATCAACATGAAGCAGTGGCACACGTGGGGTCTGGTCTGGACGCCATCCGCGGTCACGTACATCGTTGATGGTCAGGTATGGGGAAGCATCACGGCCGCAGATGAGATCACGAAGGTTCCGATGACGCTCGACCTCGAACAGATCGCGCAGTGCGGTCTCCATCGCGAGTGCCCAACACGTCCTGTCTCGATGCAAGTCGACTGGGTGACGGAGTACACCTCAAAGTAGCTGCACTCTCATTGACCGTCGCTCAGCCGTGGCGCTCCAAGGAACGAACTCGTCGTCGGCTCAGCATGTAGCGCCATGGGCCGAGCGTCATGCCGATGAGTTCGTTTCGCCGTAGCGACGCTGGATATGACGCCTGCTGTTCCCTGCCTTCGGCCGCGCTCTGACCGGAGAACGCGCTTCGAACCCAACGCACAAGGGCCATGGGCGCTCCGCATATCGTGACGCCCGACAGATGGCGGGGATCTTCCAAAATCAACGAAGTGATCAAAGCCGTGTAACCGACTCCGTAGCCGCGCATCTGGGAATTCAGAGCGTCCATGTCGCGCCGGTGCGTGTGTCGAACGATCGCGCTCGGTGCGTACATAATCACGAAACCGGCCCAGAGTACATCCGCGTAGAAACGACCTTCCTCTCCACCTTGTGCGATGCTTCCGGCGCCAAGCGCAACGTCGTAGGGGCTTCGAAGGGCGAAATCGCGCCGAACCGCCATGTTCGCCCCCACCCCGCAGGTGCCAATAACGACGTAGAGGGATTGTGCAAGTGACTGCTCTGGGGATAAGGATTCAGTCACAAGAAAGGTTGATCGCTTCAGAAAATTGCGATTCGGTGACTTACGACTCGGCATGCTCCACGAGTGCGGTACCAATCCACGATCAAATCCACCACTGAAAAGTTCGAAGAGTACTTGCGCTTCGGTTTCCAACTCCGCCGCAATGACGAGACCGGTTACGCATTTGACCTCTGGTGACGAGTTAAAAGCGTCAACGATCCCGCTGAGCCAGTTCGCATCCACCTCAACATCGTCATCGGTGAAGGCGACGATGTCGCCGTGCGCGGCGGCAATGCCGGTGTTCCGCGCGTACGATGCCCCCGGTCTCGCCTCTCGCACAACTCTTACCGTGCTCGCAGAGTCAGATTCTTCAATCCAGGACTCTGACCAGATCTCGGTGCCACCGTCGAACATTGACTGGGACCGGTTATCGACAACGACGATTTCATAGGCCGGATAACGCAACGCCGTCAAGGATTTCACACAGCGCGTCAGCAGGTCCGGTCGAACGCCGGCCGTTGGTACGACGATAGTGACGAGCGGATACTCCGGCTTCGTCTCCGGTACGGATTCCTCCAAGGTTGAGGTTCCTCTTGACCCGGAAGGAATTTCAGGGAAGGGTTCGCGCGGGAAGCCCTCGTCGTCGAGATTGAGACTCAACTTGGCGAAGGGCACTCCCCCAGACCGAAGATAAACTTGAGCGCGCTGATACCCGATTTTGGGAAACCCAGGCACGTCGTGCCACGTAAGGCTCTCGCCTTCGTCGACTTCCGGGATATCAATGAGTAGAACAGCGACGGGTCCAAATGATCGATTCGTGTTCACATTCCATATCCAGACTTCTGGCCAGGAGTCCACGTCCTCCAAGAACGCCGAGCTTTCTCCATGATTGGAGTACCACGGGCATCTTATCTGCTTCACTGAATGTTTCGAAACGAATGAGAGTTGGCGACGGCCACGATGGGAGTCATCGGTCCACGTGCGTCGGGTCGGTCCCGCGACGAAATGTCAGTTGACAACTCAAGGCTCGGCGAGGAGATCAGACTGGCGCTACGCCAATCAACGGATGAGCGGGCAGTTGGGCTTGCCAGTGCTGATGGCGGCGTCGCTCAACGGATAGGAACGATTCTCGTGGCCAAACACCCTGCGTTCCGTGAGTGACTCCATGCGAGGGAGAAGTTGCGAAGTCGTACGAATTGAACGCGGGCACCGTTCACCGACGTGGTCGACGAGTTTGCACATTGTGGTCGTGCCGACGCACGCCGGTACCTCTATCTACTGGCTGCACGAATCACTCCATCCCCAAAAATTCATCGCAATAAGGGGAGGCGTTTCCTGATCGACATCGAGATGGACAGAATTGTCGCGCTACCGAGATAGCCTGAATAGGCCCGATGAGATGGTGGGTCTCGTCCCCAATCAATAGTCCTGAACGTAAAGAAGATGATCAGACCAGTGCCGAAGAAAATGCAAGGGGGACGCCCGCGACCCGGACGTCTCGTGCAAAACGCGATCGCGCTCATCATCTCGTCGGCCGGTTCGTCATCGATTGGCATCTTGTTCTGGGGATTCGCGGCGCACCTCGCCACCCGAGCAGCCGTCGGTCGTACGACCGCCGAAATCGCGGCAATGATCCTCCTCACGAACTTGGCGCAGCTGAGTTTCGGCTCAATCTTCGAGCGATTTCTGCCGATTGCGGGACACCTCACGGGGGGTTTCGTACGTCGCGCCTACGCCACGTGTCTCATCTTCGCCTTCATTCTCTCCATCGCCTACATCATCAGTGGCTTTGGACACAATTTCTTGCCGTCCGCATTCATCTGGCGTGCGTTGTTCATCGTCGCAGTCGTTCTATGGACGATCTTCGCTCTGCAAGACTCGGTCTTGATTGGCCTTCGGGCCTCAAAATGGGTGGCGGTTGAGAACATTTCGTACTCGATTGCCAAGTTGGCCCTCCTCCCGTTGTTCGTGTTCCTGTCCGCTGAACATGGGATCTTCGTGGCGTGGGTCGCGCCACTGTTGTTCACCAATCTCGCCGTCACGTGGTACCTGTTCTCGCGACGCATACCGGAACAGATGTTGACCCCTGCGGTGGCCGACCTGCCCTCGACGCGCGAACTCATCGTCCTCGCCGGTGCCCAGTACGCCTCACTACTCACGGGCGTGTTCGTACCGTCGGTTGTCACCTTGATTGTGATCGATCGCCTCGGAGCGGTTGCCAATGCGTACTACTTCTTACCGGCCTTGATCTCCAGCAGTCTCGCTCTGGTCACGTCGGGCATCATTCGATCGTTTCTGGTGGAAGCATCCAGCGAACCCCACGCACTTCGACTTCACGCGAACACTGCACTGCGCGCTCTCGTGCTGGTGCTCGGCCCGAGCATCATCATTGGCTTCATATTCGCACCGGAGCTCCTCGGCATATTCGGACACTCCTACGAAGTACATGGAACGACACTGTTGCGAATGCTGCTCCTGTCGTTCCCCGGCGTCTCGGTCATGTACTTCTACAGCACGTTCGCGTGGCTTGACCGGCGCGTATGGAAGATGACCGTGCGCAATGTCGCGACGAACGTGCTGTATTTGATCGTCGTCATAGTGCTCATCGGCCACCACGGCATCATCGCGATTGGCATTGCTTCAATCGTCAACTCGGCGTTCACCGCAATTCTCTTCTTGCCGGCGTCAATCAAGCGATACCGCCAGACGGCCATCCAAACGAGCGAGCCAATCATCTAGGTTCGCGCCGCTGAGCGACCGTCGAGAGGCCTACTTCGTGTACACGGCCACCCAGTCGACGTACATATTCTGTTGCGCGGTCGGGCAATCACTGCTCGGACAATGGGTGACCTGCTCGACGTCGAGCGTCATGCGAACCCTGGGAATATCCTGCCCCTGCGTGAACACGCCCCAGACACGTCCGTCGAGGGTGTACGTGATCGAAGAGCGAGTCCAGATCACGCCCCAGGTATGCCATTGCTTCATGTTGGCCTTCACGGATCGGCGGACGACGGTGTTCTTCACGCCGAAGTGGACGGATGATGTGGTCCCGGTCACTTTGTCGCCGGTCTCGCTGAAGTCGATCTCCGGCGGCCATTTATTGGTGAGTGGCCACAAAAGTTCCACTTCATTGGGTCCCGAGCCACTGATGCGCGATCGCACGAAGTAAGCACCATAGACCTGGGACGCCCCACACTGGCAGATCCCTCCGGTCACCCAGCGGTCACCCCAATTGGGGTCGCGGTAGGTCATGAGTTCCATCAGGCCGCTGCGAAAGACCACGTGCGAAATGCCGAAGTGGCCCCCTGGGGATGGGATGCCCGCGTAGATAAACCACCCCTCGGGCACCGTTGCACCTTGGAAATCCTGTACGTAAGTCTGTCGATAGCCGGGCAGGGCTTGGGCGCCGGGCGGCGCTTCACCTGACGGTTCCGTCGAGCTCGGAATGCCGACCGGATATCGCGCGTTTGCGCGCGACGACGTCGCGGGAGTCGTGGTTGGTGTCACGGCGGCGCCCGTGGGGCTCGTGTGGGTGCCAACGACCATCGTCACAATGAGCGCCAGGACCGCCAATATCTCGGCGAGGTGCGCCCGCCCGATCCGACGCGAACGCCAGGGTGACGGCGAACGCTTCACGAAAGATGAGCCGATACACGGCCATTGGACGCACGACCTGCCGCCGTGTTGTTCGACGCCACCGGCGTTGCACTCCCGCGACCAGCCGTCGTGATGATGACGTTCGTGTCACCGAGTGCCTTTAACGCTGCATCCAAATAGTTCTTGACCGCAAGGGCCCGTCGCTCGCTGATCGTCATCGCGTTGGAGTTACTTCCCATCAGGTCGCTATACCCGATCAGAGCGACGCGAAGATCTCCTTGCGCCTGAATGCGCTCCGCCAAACTCGCCACCTGCAAGCGCAGCGGCGATGTGAGCGACGTTGCGTTCGGAGCGAACGATCCGATGTTCACCGGGTCCCTCGGAATCGCTTTGAATTCGCTGACCCAGTCGACCTGCGTGGACTGCGGCGATGTGGGACACGCGTAGTTCGAGGTACACCACGTCTGTTGTTGAATATTGAGCGTCATTGAAACGTGCGGCACCCTTGACGGAATCTGAATCCGTCCCCACACGTGGCCGTCGATCGTGTACAGGACCGACGTCGGCGTCCAGATTACGCCCCACGTATGCCACTGGGTCATGTTGAAGTTGTGAACGACTTGAGTTTGCAGACTTCCCGCACCGTACCGGAGGGTCGCAAATGATGCAGTGACGTCGCCATTGGTTTCGTTGAAGTCAATCTCTGGAGGCCACGCCACAACTGGCCACAGCAACTCAACGACCGTTGGCCCGGGTCCGGTTTCTCGCGATCGTATGAAGTAGGCACCGTAGGTACTGGGCGCACCGCACATGCACAGACCTCCCGATACCCACTGATTGTTATAGGCCGGGTCCTGATAGGTATTGAGCGACAGGAGGCCACCGCCAACGACGACGTGCGCACTCCCCCACTGCGAGCCCGACCCACCGTTCGCTTTCCCCGTGAAGACATCCCAATTTGGCGGCAAGGATGTGCCGTTGAAGTCCTGAACGTACTTGCGGACGTAGCCGGGGAACGATCGCGCGCTTGGGGGTGCCTCACCAGACGGCTCGCTCAGGTTGGGCACGCCCTTTGGAAACCCCGTTGTCGCAGTTCGCGGTAAGACGAAATGAGGTTTTACCCCTCCGGCCGACGCCAAGGATGAACTGGCCACCGACGACAAGGGGACTAAAAGGGCCACGGCGACGATCACGAGAGTAAGGCGTCGAACTGATTGGCGGGCGCTCCAGCCCTTCGGCATGGAGCGCGTTACGGTACGTCGATTGCTCGGCACGGTAAAAACTCCTGAATCGGTCTAGTGAAGCGTCAAGTGGTTTTCGCGGAATTGTCTCTTCGATCGTGTGAACAAATCGATGTATCAGCGGTACCCCAATGGTACTTGCGATGGCCGTGGAACGCCAAGGGGTGACGGCGCAACGGCGTCGGTCCAATGCCCAATGATCCAGCACGTTCTTTGAGAAGTACCACGAATGTTGTGGCAATCTTGATACGCCGAAAAATCGAAGTTTCGACTTGACACGGCACTGGTCGTGGCGATCAGCGCATCGACGTCACGAAACTTCGAACGACTCCTCGAGGCCATCGGGGAAGGGTCGAAACGCCAAGCCGAGGGACGCGGCCACATCCAGTCCCGGTACGTCGCTCGCGGGCCGCACTAGGCCAAGGAGAGAATCGGATCGGACCGGCAGGGGGACACCCACCTTCTCGAGTGTCTGCAAGAGCAGCAGGAGTGGGCGCCACGGAATGTCGATCGTCTTCGCTGAGGATCCGACGGCGTCGCCTATTGCTCGCATGATCTCTTTGAACGGAACCGGTACTGGGTTGGCGAGTCCGACGACGGCGCTCGCCACCTCACGATCGGCGGCCAGGGTCGCCACGGCGCCGACGACATCGTCGACGTGCGCGGTGAACAGATTGGCACCTCGAAAGACTGGGATCACCGGCAGTCGCGCCAGACGCGACAGGGTCAAGGTCATTCCCCCCGGCGTGCCCCCGTACACGAGTCCCGGTCGAACGACCACCCCGCCAATTTCCAGGACGGCACGCTCCACCGCCAGCTTCATCAAACCGTAGTTCTGGTGAGTGCCGTAGTACGCGGACATCGACGAGACGAAGACGATCCGCGACACGCCCGCGGCGCGCGCGGCCGACACGATCCGCTTCGAACCTTCGACGTTTCGTTCCCAACTCTTGGCGCCATTCGTCTCACTCAGATCCCACGCCGCCAGCACGAGACTGTGTAGCCCGTCAAAGACGTCCGGACCGATCGGTGCGTCGAGTTGGAGGCCGCGAACCGGCGAGCCGTTGTCGTCTTCGGAGGCGTTGCGTCGATACTCGACCACGTCGTGGCCCTTCTCGCGCAACAGCGACGCGACCGCTCCGCCAAGGTAACCTCCGGCGCCGGTGACGCCCACCGTCATTCGCGTCCGTTTAGCCATGACGGTCTTCGAGCACGCGGCGGGCAATGCGATGCGCGTTGGCCATGATGGTCAAGGTAAACGTCGTGGCCGAAACCGTAGGGAACACCGACGCATCGACGAGGTGGATGGAACGCCACGCCTCCACTCGACCCAGCGTGTCCGATTCGCGTCCAGACGGCTTCGTGGCGTGGGGAAAACTTCCACCGAAGTGGTAGCTCTTACCCGGAGCGGAGAGGCTCACCATCGGTAGCACTGGCGCGACGCCCAGAAAGGGCGCCACACGAACGAGACGCCCGTTCACCTGTCGCAGTCGCTTTGACGACTGGCCGCTATCGAGCGCTGAGTGTCCAATGCTCAGGGGCGCGAGGTCCCCACTCGAGGCTGGACGCTCGAGGGTCAGGTCGAAACCCGGCGACCACCACGACGGTAGGTAGCCGAGCCCCACCGTCACGCGCTTGAGCACCATCGCTCGAATGCGTCGCATGGCCGGCGTTTTGAGAATCTGGGGAATCGCATCGTCCATTGCGTCGTTGTAGGGATAGCCGTGAATTTGCACGAGGTCCTTACCGGCCTCGTCGAAGGGAAGCAACATGTTGAACTGGTTGAGCGTGAACGAGTCGTCCTGAGTGAGTGCGGACGTGGCGCGAATCGACACGAAGGGCATCACGAACTGCACCGACTCCTGAAAGTGAATTGGTTCGGAGAACATGTCGAGCGAACTAGCCACGAGTCGAGTCGTGCCAATCGCTCCACACGCAACGAAGATCTTGTCGGCACGTAATGTTTCGACCGCACCAGTGGCCAAATTACGCGCCTCAACGAACGCACCTCCGTCGCTCTCGCCCAGGCGCAGCGCGAGATAACCACCTTCGTACGTGATCTTCTTGTCCGCGATCAACTGGTCGAACGTCTGCGACGCCGAATAGACGTACGAGTAGGGGCAGCCCGTCATGCACAGCCCACACTTCACGCACGCGGACGCGCGAAGGGCGAGACGGGCCCGGCCCACGATGACGCCGCGACGGCGGACCTGGACTCTGTGACGCCGGTAGGCGTCAAGGATCCTCACCGCATTCTCGCTGAGCGATGGAAGATGTTCGGCGTCGCCCCAGAGCGGGTGGTACTCGGCCAAATCGTCCTGTTCGCCGGCGTAGGGAATCTGCGAGAGGACGGCGCGATAGTCGGCCTCCAGCTCGGATCGGGGGAAGGGCCAGTCATCAAAACTCGCGGCGCTGTAGACCATTGTCTGCGCGCCCCAGGTGTTGGTGAACCCTCCATACGCTCCCGAGACGACGTGGGTATTGACGCCTCCTTCACCCGAGACGCCTTCCAGCTGTCCAAAGTCGTGGAAGGGGAAATCCGATCCGAAGTTGCGCTTCTCGGGCAGCGGATTGCCTTCTGTCCGGTGCGCCGACTCACTCACAATTCGTACGTCACTGGATGACCACTCCGTGGGAGCGGCTGCCGCCATGCGCAGTCGCGCGGCGTCGTTGTCGGCCTCCAATCGTCCGCCCACGTCGATGACTCGAATGTCGACGTCCGGGTCGCCACTCAGTGCAAGGGCCGCTCCGGCCGCGGCGGGACCGGCCCCAATGATCAAGACCTTCATTTGAGTCGACCAGCCAACGCGCCGGCACCACCCAAGCCAATCGCGGTCATGAGGGCGGCGTAGCGCACGGGGGCGTAGACGTCGCCACTTAGGAGCTCGCGACCTTCCAGTACGAAGGCCCGGGTGAGAGAGCGTCCGGCGAACTTGAGTTCCGCGTTCAAGTTCGACGCCTCGCCCATCGTGCGAAACGCCGCGACCTTTCCCTTGTTCACGAAGAAGCAACGTCGCCAGAAGTACGTCCACGTGAGCCGGGCCGTAGGAACGAAGTGATACACGATGGCATTCGGATCGAACAGCACCGACGAGGCTCCGTGTGCATGAATGGCGCGATGACTGAGATCCATGTCGTCGTGGTTGTCGGACTGGAACCCTCCCCACGACATCAGTACGTCACGTCGGACCGACATGTTCGCGCCAATCATGTGATCGATGGGTCCAACCGTTTCGGGCAGACCGCGATACGCGCATCCGAAAATCCAGTTGCATTCGAAGGGCAGCCATCGCGGGCGGGCCGTTTCGTACTTGGCGACCGGTGCGCCACCGACCGCCACAATATTGGCGTCGCCGTAGTGACGCGTCAGCGTGGCGAGCCATGACGGAGACGCCGCCGCGTCGTCGTCGAGGAATGCCAGGATGTCGCCCGTTGCGATCTCGGCCGCGGTCGTGCGCGCACCGCCCAAATGGGTGTCAAAACGGTTCCGAATGATCTGGAGGGTCCAGGGCGATTCGCTGGTCATCGCCGGGAGCTCCTCGAGGCAGCGTTCGTACAACGCGTCATTGTGATCAATGCAGAGAAACACTTCGAGAGGAGCGAGTTCCTGTCGCACCACCGACGCCAACGCTTCCTTCATCTGCTCCCATCGCTCAAGCGTGTAGGCGCAGATGATCACACTCACCGTCAATTTTGTCGAGGACTCTCCGGGCATCTCACTGGGGGTCATGAAGGCGTCCTTTGAATCTCAGATTGGCTGTCTGCACTGGAGTTAGCGAAACGCCGCAAGTGACCTCCATTCTAGTCCTCGCCCCTCTGGCAACGACTGTTCATGGTGCGGGTGGCGTTGTCACGTTCTTGTGTTCCGTAGCGAATTCCCGCACTTCGTCAACGCGCGATGCGAACTACGACAGCTTGCCCACGGGCGCTCGTTTTTGGGTCGACTTGAGCACCGACGCCGTCGGCCACCGAGCGACCAGTTTGTAGCCTCTGCCAAGGAGCGTGCGCTCCAATGATCGTTGCCATCCCGGCGGATAGCCGATGACTTCCACTCCGTAGTTCTCTTGTGACTGCGAGAAGATGACGTACTGCGGTCGGAGCTTCAGAAACTGACGGTCTATCTTTCTGAAATTTGCCGGTTCCGTGGAGATGTACTCCGTAATCTCTCCAAGCCGGGCCTGTCCGATGGGCAAGAAGTAATTGGCCACACCGTACACGTCGCCCGTTTTCACGTGGGCATAGATATAGTTGACCGCCGAAAGTTCACCTTGTGAGAACGAGACGTACGAGTCATTGCCTCCGCGAACGATCGTGGTCGCCAGCGCACTGACGAGGATCGCGAGTGCGATTATCACAGGCAACGCCCGATGAAAGATCCGCTCGTAGTGACCCTTCGCAATTGGCGGCAGGAGACTTCTGATCTCGCCGCTCCCGTTTGGTAAGAACGCCGAGGCCGCGAGAAGTGAGGTGAACGGGAGTCCGAAGAGCACCACGCGCAGCAGACCTTCGCCGCCGTAGTCTTGGACTCCCAGTAAGACGACAGGCGCTCCTACCAGGACTTCTAGGGCACGTGAGTCGGCTGCTCGTCGCAAGAATCCAATGCCCGCCAAGACGAGGAATCCGCCGGTGAGCAAGATCCGCAACTCCACGATGTACACGTGCGTCTGACCGCCGACCACTCGACCCGTCACATTGTCGTGCAGTTTGTTACTGAACTGACCGATCGACCCAAAGATGTCATTGAGGTGGCCGATCCAGTAGTTGCTCGCGCCCAGACTCAACCAACCCGCTGCCAACACGATGAGCAGTAGCACCATTTCTGGACGTCCGAGACGTCGAGTGATCAAGAGCCCCAGTAACGCCATGATGAGCGCATAAGGAGTCAGTTGATGACTCATCGCAATGGCTAAGAAGATGAGTGCACAAATGAGGAAGAGTCCGAGATTCTGGCCCCTCGTCCACCCGGTCACAGCTTCGCGTCCCAGGAGACGGTCACGAGTGAAGAGATGTCGACTTTGTGTGATCCGGTCTCGGAACGTCCCGGGAATGACACTCGATAGTGCGACTCGGGCCGGTCGCCAGCATGCGAATACTCCGGCCACGACGGCCAAGTAGAAGAGATAGTTCAGCGCTTGTGGGGAGAAATAGTCCTGGAAGATCCAGTTGGCCGTGAGGTAGAAGACAATGGCCAACCACCCGGCACGTCGACCAACGCCGCTGAAGCGAACGATCACAAACAGTGGCACCAGATAGAGGAATTCGATGACCATGGGGAACCATCGAATGAACCCGAGCGCGTTGGCCTGTCCCGCAAACTTGACCAGTACCGCTCCCATGGAGAACGCACCGGGCCACGAGAAGCGGGCGTCGTAACCTTCGAGCGGATGTCCGTGCAGCAGGATGTACTGGATGAAGCCCGCGTGAATCCACGAGTCCGTCAGTTCCGCAATGGGTTCGATGGCCGGTGCCGTGCCGTACAGATAGAGCACGAAGATCACGACGAGTGCCAAGAGCCGCCACGAACTTGGATTCCTCCTCGTCAGTTCGAGCACGAAGCCGGCGATCACGACCGCGAGACCGAGGAAATAAGGCCAGCCCAGAACCGATATGAGTCCATCGCTGCCCATGTGCGAGAAATGGGCTGAGTGAATGGCCAGGATCCACAGAAGAAGACCCGTCGCCCCAAAGGGCAGCGCCAGCCGGTGTCTTCGTTGCTCCGTCGACTGAGGCGCCACGGTGGGCGCGTAGTCAATGGTGGCTGTACTCATCCGACGATCCTGAAGCGCAGTACGACAAAAATAACGAAGAACAAGAAAATGAGGACGACGGACACGTCGAGCATTCGGGCAACAAACCGATCGAGGGCGATGTCGAGCGCGCCGAGACACGCGCGAACGCTCAGCAGGACGACGGTTCCAATCAGCAACACCATCACCACCGGTGAACTGAGCGCGGCTGTGTCGGCCACGAAAAAAGTCGTCACGACGCCAACCGAATCATCCACGCCCGAGTCGATTGGTGCACGAGGGGGATCAAGCACGCAATGCTCAGGATCTCTTCGAAGGCCACGAGATGCCAAAGGTGCGACGTGATCATTATCTGAGCACACACCATGACCAGGGCGAGGCTCGTCGCGACACTGAGACTGAATTCGAGCGCGGCGTTCTTCAGTTTGAGGTAGCCAATGATTGACCAGCCTGGGATGAGCACTCCAAGAATCAGCCCCAGGAAGAATCTGACCGGGCCGAGCGTATTGGCGAACGCCATGACGAGGATGACGACGTCAACGGCGACGAGAAACTGTGTGAACCTGCGCCGCAACTGGGGAGCATTTTCGTTCTGACCAACGTTCCATTGATCACCCGTTGAGCCAGAGATGAACCACTCATCGCCAAACGTTTCGCTGGCGCTCGTGGGAGTTCGAATTGTTGCACGTTCTTGAAACGAATCGGCGGAATACAACTTGTCGATGCCTGGCTGCAACGGCCTCGGGTGCGCCAGTTCGAGAGCACAGGCCTCATAAAAGATGCGAGCATCGTCTTCGTCCACCACGGGAGGTTGGCAGTACAACCCGCGAGTTGCGTTTTGCACGTCGTCACGAGCGGCGAACGTCGTCTTGCCACCGAGACGGAACACCTGCGATCCGAGCGAATCGACATCGATGACGATGTAGGCGTCGATTAATGCGTACCTCGATGCGAGTAGGTCCAGCGCAAAGTAGACGTAGCCCACGCCCGTTTCACTCTGGCGTAGGCGTTCGAGGTCATCGGCGAGCGATGCAGTGCTGTCGGCGCCATTCTTTTGCATGGCACTTCGTAATCGGGCGGTGAAGTTGCGCCTCGTCACGGCAGGACACTGGTTCTCAAGGTATGTCCTTTCGCACGGATTCGAACCGGGGAAGTCCTATGCCACAACTCGTACGTGAACTGCAGAAATTCTAGCCCTTGCGAATCGCGAAGTCGGTACGTATGGCGTCGCTAGCGCTTGCCGCGATATCGTGCGACACTTCGCGCATACGCAAACGGGCCGTAGGCCATTCCAAGAAAGTGATACGCGTACGTTTTGCGCGGATACGTTGCGTACGCGCTCGGAGAACGCTTGTCACGGGGCTTGAGCAGGACTCGTAGTCCGCGCGGGAAGCGTCGAGCCATCTTGAACAGGTGTCGAGGATCATGGACGATCAACTTCGTGAACATCGCCGTGAGGCCCGTTCCATACCCAAAGACTTGCGTGAAGAATTGCTCATCCGAATCTCGGTGTTGATGCCGTACCTTCGCGCGCGGCTCGAAGGCGAACGTGCCATTGGCGAGGATGAGTTTCATCGACATGTCAATGTCCTCGCCGCCGTGCGTCGGCGTTCCGACGCCGAGTCGCACATCAAAGTCACCGATTCGCTCTAGGGTCGAAGCGCGGATTGCCATGTTGCAGCTCGCTCCGAATCGACCGGTCGCATAGGGAAAGAGTGGATCGTCGGCCAGTAGGTCCACGTTGAGCAGTTCGCCGTCGAACGACTGATTAAAGCCACCGAAGTACTCCTCGAACCAGAGTTGCGGCTCCGTCCGCAGTTCCAATGGCAGTACCAGTCCACTGACTGCGTCAACTTCCGGCGATAGGACGAATCGAGTTCCGAGTTCGCGAAGCCACTGCGTATCGACCGAAACATCGTCGTCAGTAAAGGCGACGATGTCGCCGGCGGTCTCGGCGATCCCGCGGTTGCGTGCGGCGGACACCCCGCGGAGTGGCTCCCAGAATGAGCGAACGAGGTCACCACCGGCGAAGGGCGGCAGCGGTTGGCGATTGGGATCGGGACGATTGTCGACGATGATGATCTCGTAGTGGGGATAGTCGAGGTTCACCAAGCATTCGACCGCCTTCTGCAAACGAGCAGGAGTGCCACAAATCGTGGGGACCACTACCGAGATGAAGGGCAGTGCGTCGTCCTCGAGGACTTCGAAGGCGAGTGAGGAGACGGGCGAAAGCCGAGCGATGCGTTCGCGCAGCGTCGCTTCGGATACTCCCCCGTCCTCGGCCGTCACTTCGACAACCGCGACGACTCGACCCCCACGATTGAGCTCAAGCCAGACTCGCTGACCGGTCGTGACGCCCTCAATGACGACGGGACCCACCGCGTCAACATCTACACCCACGATTGGGATCGGCGTCGAAATCACAGGTACCACTTCAGAGCGGACCTTTCTACGATTGCTGCGTCACGAAGCACACTCGCTCGAGACGTTTCTTGGAGTGTAGGCAACGGAGAGGACTTAGGGTTTCATCCAGCGTGTGCGGTGGGCGTGAGCTCAGAGGACGGGACCGGCGCCTTACGCGTCGTCTCCTTCGGCGTGACTGTCGGCGCGACGGTGACGACCGACTCGCGACGTGCCGCGTCCAGCAGTCGATTCACAAGGTCATTCCATGCGTCGGGTCGTGGGAAGTGCAATTCCGCAAGTCGTAGTGCGTGCGTCAATGCCACGTGCACCGAAACGGGCCGATTCATGTCGGCCAGCAGCGCACCAACGTAACCTCGGCCCACGTCGGGCAACTGGCTGGACGCCAGAACGACGACCGCGACGCCACAGTCAACGGCAATTGAGAACGCGCGCGAGTCGAACGCCGGGTCCGCAATTATCATCGCCGACGACGACGAGCACAGGCGCTCCAATTCGGCTGACGAGAGGTCTTCACTCACGAGTCGAACAAACTCTCCGTGATAACTCTCGCGCAGCATTTGATTCGCGATCTCTTCGTTGCTGCGCATCACGACCTTCAGGTGATAGCTGTCGATCCAGGCCTCCGGGATGGCGTCGTAGGCCGTGAGCAACGTCGCCAACGCGTCGTAGTTCTCTTTGGGTAAGAACGCAGTGATTTGGTGAATCGACGCTCGCTCGGCGCGGCCCTGTAGTGACAACGCCGGGTGCATCTCGACGACCGGGCCTGACCGCGAAAAGATCTTCTTCAGCGCGTCGGCTTCTTGCGTGTTGCCCACCAAGACGAGATCGGCGCCAATCATGACGTCGGCAAGTGCGATCACTTTGTCGTGGTTCGAGCGCGGCAAACTGACACAGACGACCATCGTCGGTGTGTTGTTGGAGTGCGCGGCGTGGAGGAACTGGCTAATCCACCCATTGTCGAGTCCCGGCCACGCGAAGGCAATCGCCGCGCGAGCACTCGAGGGAATCCATCCCTTGAAGGCCTGTGCGCGTAGACGCGGGTGCGTCGGTGCCACGTAGCTCACCACATTCCCCGACTTCTCGGTTCGGTGCGCGACGGCCAAGGATGGAGTGCGGTGAAGTCCGGCGTCGAAATCGCTCGACGAGTCGACCTCGATGTTCATGACCGAGTGGTTCTCGGAAATGGCGTGCACGATCTGCGAGACGATGATTCCTGGAATCGTCAGCGACGATGATGGTCCCGCCACGACGATCGAGGGTCCCTTTGCCGACATGTTGGTCGCGATTTCATTGAATTCGTTACGATCACGCACGACGACGCCGAAACCTTTCCTTAATTATCGTTCCAAGAATCCTGAACCCATCTCGTAAAGCGTGAAGGTTGCTGTCGCCGTGGATTCGCGTCGCCTCGAAGCACGGCACTTCGGCAGTACGAAGTCCCGCTCGGTGCGCGCGAATACCAATCAAAGTCTCGACTTCAAAGCCGTCGGAGTCAATGCCCAGCTTCTCAACACAATCCTTTCGTACGCCAATGTACCCGTAGGTCGCATCGGTGTAGTGAGCACCAAAGAGAATCTTTATTAAAAGGCAGATGCCGCCATCGCCGAAACGACGGAACTTCGTAATGTCGGCCGATCCGGCCCCTGGACCGAATCGAGTGCCCTTCACGTACTGGGCGCCGTTGGCCAAGGCGTCGCGGAATCGGCCAATTTCGGCCCCGTCCATCGACCCGTCGGCATCGAGGGCGATGATGAAATCGCCCTTGGCCGCCTCAAGCCCGGCTCGCATCGCTGCGCCTTTGCCTCGACGCAACTCTTTGACGATGCGAATTTCGGGGTGTAGGAGCTTGGCGACGCGCAACGTGTCGTCCTGGGAGCGTCCGTCCACCAGCACGATTTCGTCAACCCAGTGAGGAATCGTGTTGAGGACGTAGGGCAGGTTGCCAGCTTCGTTGAGGGTAGGGATCATTACCGACACGGTTGGCGCAGTTCGATTGGAGGTCAGGTCCGAGAAGTCGTCGGCGTCCGAGGACGCGGGCGAAGGGTTGACGGCCACCACTTTAATTCTCCTCATCAGCCCTTGCACCTCAAATTCTTGCAGTAAACAAAGGCCCTGTCAATAAGGCGATCCCCGATTGAAACAGCAGTATACCCATGGTCCAACGCCAAACCTGTCGCAGAAACGTGTCTGGAATGTGACTTATTTCTTACTATTCCATGGTCTTCCTCAGGTCCGAGGGGCGTGTGCCGTGTGACGAGGAAGTATGGTTTCGTGCACAGGATACGAGTCGCATTGTGGTATCGAGCGACAGAATGCTGCGGCCCAAAAGCCAAACGCCGAAATCGTACATTCGAGTTCGTTGAGCGCGCGCACGTTCGTTCATTCGGCTGCAGGATTGCTCGTTGCGCCGTGGCGCTGTCCGAAACGCTCTCGAGCACCGCCGCGGCGCTCATTGTGTCGCGACGCGAATCGACCACGCTACGGGGATTCGTATCGTGGACGACCGAGTGCGTGCAGCGCCGCGAGAGCACTACCTCACGATCTAGAGATATCTCAATTGTCATTGCCCTTGCCTTGCCCTTGCTCGTCTTTCGACGACTAGTTAGATGAGTACTCCGCGACCCAGTCGACCAACATTGACGCGGGAGCAGTGGGGCACGCCCAGCTCGAACTGCACCACGTCTGCTGTTGAATGTCCAAGGTCATTGCCGCTGAGGGAATCCCCGCAGGGTTCGTGACGGTGCCCCAGACACGTCCGTCAATCGTGTACTTCAACGAGGTGGGAGTCCAAATGACGCCCCACGTGTGCCACTGCGTCATGTCGAAGTTCTGATTCACCTGCAACTTCTGGTTCGAGCCGTTGACGGACCAGATCGTGGTGGCAAAGGAATGCGTGGTGGTGCCATCGGTCTCGTTGAAGTCAATCTCGGGCGGCCATGTAACGGTCGGCCAGAGCAACTCGACGCTGGTCGGGCCAGGTCCCGTCACCCTTGATCGAACGAAGTAGGCGCCGTAGGTCTGCGAGGCGCCGCACTGGCACAGTCCGCCGGTGACCCACTCGTTGTTGTACGCGGGGTCCTGGTAGGTGTTGAGGGACAAGAGGCCGCCACCCACGGTCACGTGATTGAGGGCCCACTGCGCACCGGGGTCGCCGCCGGGATTGCCTCCGTAGGCGAACCAGCCACTGGGCAACGAACTGCCAGTGAAGTCCTGGACGTAGGTCTGGGTATAGCCCGCGAAATCGTTCGCCCCGGGAGGTGCCATGCCCGACGGCTCGGAGCTGTCGGTCGTTCCCACCGGGAAGGCCGTCGTGGCCGCAGTCGTCGTGGTCGTAGGCGCCTGCGTTGTCGTGGTGGTGGCCGGCGGGTTGGTCGTCGTGGTCGGCGGGTTGGTCGTCGTCGTGGTGGGTCGCGTGGTCGTCGTGACCGGTGCCTGTGTCGTCGTCGTGGTCGGCGGCGTGGTCGGCGTCGTGGTGAAGATCGGAATGGTGGTCGTCGTCGAGAAGAACGGCAGTGTCGTCGTGGTGGTGGTCGTCGTGGTCGTCCTGGTCGGCTTCATCGGGTGGTGACCCACGCGGAAGGCGGGCGAGGTCCGAGACGACTCGTCCTTGGAGGCGAAGGGTAGGTTGGTGACCCTCGAAGTGTTGAGCATGCCGTTCAAGAATGGCGATGGTGTGGACGGAAGTGGTTGTTTTGCCATGACCGGCGCCGTGAATGAGGCCTTTGCGGTCGAGCCACTGGTGGCACTCGCTGCGGCCTGAGACAGCACGGTGGTGCCGGGTGTCGCCACCTTTTCCGCGGCGGAGGCGTCGAACGCCACCACCCCGAGGAGTACGGATGATGCGACGAGGAGTGTTAACAACTGAGAAACCCGACTCTTCGACGTGCCCTTAGATGATCCGAAATTTGATAATTTGCCCATGCGTCAAATATTGCAATTCAGTCGCAAAACCGAACCTATTGGAAATCAATTGCAACCCAATTTGGTTTGCCTGATCCGAGCTATTTTCAAGGATCGAAGCTCGATACAACCCCCGCTCACGACGCCGTGCGAACGCTGACCCGTCGAGAGACCAAGTGGTAGAGCGAATGCGAGGAGTCAGCGAGCCCGAGACGTCGAATCAGAGAGATCGCCTGACGTGAACGACCACCCCGCAGTGGACGTCAAAGCGTTGTGATTGCAGGCAAATGTTGTGAATTCTTGTTACAGCAGTTGGTGCGCGGCCCACGCGTCGGTGACGATGTTCTCCAAATCTGATTTAGAGGGCTCCCAATGGAGCGCCGCGCGAGCGCGGGCGTTGCTCGCGACGGCGGCGGCCGGATCGCCGTCGCGGCGACCGACGAATCGCACGTCAAACTCAGCGCCGGTCACCTTCATGACCATGTCAATGACTTGACGATTGGAGGAGCCGACACCGGTGCCGAGATTCAGGACCAGTTCGGGCTGGGTCTCGAGCGCGGTAATGGCCGCCACGTGGGCGTCGGCGAGGTCGCTGACGTGAATGTAGTCACGGATGCACGTGCCATCAGGAGTTGGATAGTCTGCGCCAAAGATGTCCAGATGGCTCCGCTTTCCGTTCGCCGCGTCAAAGGCAATGGGAATCAGGTGGATCTCTGGTGTGTGTCGCTCCGGATGCGCGAGCGTCCCTCCGGCCGCGTTGAAGTAGCGCAGCGACGCCGCCTTCAGCCGACCCTGACGAACGAGCCACCCGAGTCCCTCCTCCACCATCCGCTTCGACTGGCCGTAGGGGCTGTGAGGCCTGGTGGCGCGATCTTCGTCGATGGGCATCTCCACCTGATCGCCGTAGACAGCACAGGACGAGGAAAAGACGAAGCGTTCGACGCCCGATTGAATCAACGCTTCAAGCAGGCGAAAGGTCGACGCGACGTTATTGGAGAAGAAGGTCTCTGGAAAGGCCATTGAATCGGCCGGCTCGATTCTCGCCGCGAAGTGCACGCACGCGTCGAAGCCACCGAGGGACTTGACGAGTTCAACGTCGCCGCAGTCCCCCTCGACGAAGGTCGCTCGACCGGGAACATTTTCGCGCCGGCCACGTACGAGGCTGTCGAGCGCGACAACCTCGTGACCCTCATCGAGCAGGAGCTCGGCGGTAGTTGAGCCAATAAACCCGGCGGCGCCAGTGACCAGTACTCTCACGTTTTCGACCGTTCGTTCATTCGTTACGGCACCCCTTCGAGCGACCTCCAAAGGTTAGGTGACGTTGGCGACGAACGGCTTCACTGGTCGCCGACGTTTGGGTGCCGGGCCCTGGAGGTTACGGCCTCCCCTCCCAATAGGGTGCGAGGTGTAGGTGTTATCGGGCGATACGTGCCGTACGGGAACCCGTCAGTGCAGTGAAGGGAGATCCACATTGAGCGCAAATCTGAAGTTGACGCATAAGTCAATTGGCGTCGAGGTCCGAAGAGGCACCTACGAGGTCATCGTTGACGGACAGCGGGCGGGATCACTCGATATGAACGACACGATCGAATTGCCCATCGAACCGGGACGTCACACCCTGAAAATTCTCAGTGGTCGAAAATCCAGCCGTGCGAAGACCTTCGAGGTCGGCGACCACCAGACCGTCGCCTTCCGATGTACCGGTAAGAGTTTCCTGCCGATCTTCCTCGCCTCGTTCTTCATCCCCAGCCTGGCGCTCCAACTGCGTCGTGAGGCCGATCGTCGCTGATATCAGCGCAACTGATTCGCCTCGACGCGACTCCACGCGGGAAAGCCCATCCGTCGACGACCTCCTCCACGCGACGACGAATGGTGCTGAATCTATGCTCGGGTAGGAAGAAGGAGAGCGGTGCCAGCAACGAGTGCCTTTGAGCGGTGGCGAGCGGCGTACGACGCGTCGAGCAGGCGCGACGCTACCTTCACGACGATGTCGGGCGTGCCCCTCGAGCCGGTCTACGGCCCCGACGACGCCGAGTTCCCTGGTCAGTATCCCTACACCCGCGGCGTGCACGCGTCGATGTATCGATCGCGCCTGTGGACCATGCGCATGTTCGCGGGCTTTGGCACGGCCATCGACACCAACCAACGCTTTAAGGACATCATCGCTGCGGGCGGTCAGGGACTTTCAACGGCCTTTGACATGCCGACCCTGCTCGGACTCGACTCCGACGATCCCATGGCGCTCGGCGAAGTGGGACGCTGCGGCGTCGCCATTGACTCCCTCTCGGACATGCGCGACCTCTTCGCCGACATAAATCTGGCGACCATCACGACGAGCATGACCATCAACTCCCCCGCCGCGGTGCTGCTCGCGTTGTTCGTCGCCCAGGCCGAAGAGTCCGGCGTTCCCCGCGACCAACTCGGCGGGACCTTGCAAAACGACATCTTGAAGGAGTACCAGGCACAGAAGGAGTTCGTCTTCCCGCCCCGAGCCTCTATGCGCCTGGTGCGCGACACCATTGCCTTCACCGCCAAAGAGATGCCCAAGTGGAACTCCATCTCGGTGTCGGGCTATCACATTCGTGAGGCCGGATCGACGGCCGCCGAGGAACTGGCCTTCACGCTCGCCAACGGATTCGCCTACGTCGAACTGGCGCGTCAGGCTGGTCTGGACGTCGACGACGTCGCACCACGGCTCTCCTTCTTCTTCAACGCCCACATTGACTTCTTCGAGGAGATCGCCAAGTACCGCGCCGCGCGCAGACTCTGGGCGACCTGGATGAAGGACCACTACGGGGCCACCAACGAACTCAGTTGGAAGCTCCGCTTTCACACGCAGACGGCCGGCGTGTCGCTGACCGCCCAGCAGCCCGAGATCAATATCGCGCGCACCGCCATCGAGGCCCTCGCGGGGGTGCTCGGCGGCACGCAGTCCTTGCACACCAATTCCATGGACGAGGCACTGGCGCTGCCCAGTGAGAAGGCTGCACGCATCGCGCTACGAACCCAGCAGATCATCGCCTACGAGACCAACGTGACGAATGTCGCCGATCCGCTCGGAGGATCGTGGTTCGTCGAAGCGTTGACCGACGAATTGGAGCGCCAGGCGCAAGAGATCTTCGCGGAGATCGCGGACTTTGGTGACGGCTCGATGCTCGAGGGCTGCATCAAGGGCATCGAGGAGAACTGGTTCCAGGGTCGGATTGCCGATTCGGCCTACCAACTCGAACGCTCCTTCAACGAGGGCAAGCGAACTGTCGTGGGCGTGAACGACTTCACGGAGGGCAACGACGACGCCGACCTCGAGATCCTTCGCATCACCAACGAGGACGAACGCAAACAGGTGCAACGACTGAACGACGTGCGACGTTCTCGCGACGACGCGAACGTACTCCTGGCCCTAGAGGAGCTCACGAGGGACGCCGAAGATCCCGAGGTCAACCTCATGCCGGCGTTGATCAACGCCGCGCGCGCCAACGTCACGGTCGGCGAGATGATGGGCGCACTGGAGAAGGTCTTCGGCCGCCACATAGAGGTCCCGACACTGTGAGCATTCGCGTCCTCGTCGCGAAGGTCGGACTCGACGGACACGATCGCGGCATCAAAGTCGTGGCACGCCTGCTGCGTGACGCCGGCATGGAGGTCGTCTACACCGGCCTCTTCCAGACGCCCGAGACGGTCGCGAGTGCGGCCATTCAAGAGGATGTCGACGTGGTCGGCCTCTCCATGCTCTCGGGTGCTCACCTCACACTCGCACCGTTGGTCGTCGCCGCCCTGCGGGCCAAGGGATCGGACATCCCGGTCGTCGTGGGGGGCATCGTGCCCAACAACGATCTCGACGACATGAAGGCCGCGGGCATCGCGGCGGTCTTTGGTCCGGGAGCGAGCGCGCAGGAGATGGTCGAGTCGATTGACGCGGTGGTGCAGTCGCGAGCCTGACGTCCGCGCCGGATCAGTCGCTACGAAGCGCCCGTGATGAGGTTCAGTTTCGTCGGCCACTTGTTGAGAACGGAACCGGGATCGGTCTTGAGCACGTCACTCAGCATCGCGGCGTAGACGTCGCGGAAGTCGACCGAGACGGCGAGGTCACCATCGACCAGTTGGGTCAGTGAGGGCTGCTCTCCGTAGAGGCCACCGGCGACCATGTTGCCCGCGACGAAGACGGGCGCGGAGGTTCCGTGGTCCGTTCCCTCGCCACCGTTGGCCATGACTCGACGACCAAACTCCGAGTAGACCATGACGACGACGTCGTTGGCCCGGGGCGTGGCGCCCACCTGGACGAGGAACGCCGTGATCGCATCCGAGAGCTGACCGACCAGCGTCCCCTGAGCCTCGAGTTCATCAGCGTGCGTATCGAAGCCACTCAATGAAACGGAGTACACGCGTGTGGGCACGTTGGCGGTAATGAGATTGCCGACCACGTCGAGTTGCTGGGCGAGCGGCGACGCCGAACTGGGCGGCGCCTTCTGCAAGACCGGCGACACGGTGGCCGAGAGCTCGAAGAGGTCGCCAATGGAGTTCGCGGCGTCGGCGACGAGCGCCGTGTCCTGGCGCGACGAATCCGCCATGAGTTGCATCTGGGTCGCGAGCGAGCCGTTGGGTACCTGCAGCCCACTGATGGGGAGCATTGAACCGACCCGGTGATTACCGGCGAGCAGGGGCGTCAAGGTCGAGTCGATGCCAATGGCTCGGAATGGATCGTGCGGAAGGTTGTCGAGGTAGCGACCAATCCAGCCACTCGATATCTCCTCGACCGGTGAGCCGGTCTGCCAAATGGCCATCGAGGAGAAGTGCGAGAGGTTGGGCTGGGGGTAACTCACGCCGAGGACGATGGCGAGTTTGTTCGCCTCCCACAGTGAGGCGAAGCCCGTCATGGTGCCATTGAGCGCCAGCCCGTTGCTGAGGGGGATCACCTGAGACGCGTCGAGGGACATGTTGGGCCGATTGGAGAGATAGGCCGGGTCCTCGTAGGGCACGACCGTATTGAGTCCGTCATTCCCGCCGTAGAGCGTCACGATCACGAGGATCGGCGTGCCGACCGGCATCGGCGTGACGGACGCCGCCTGGGCGACATCCTCGATGGTCAGGCTCGCCGCGATCGTCGCGGCACCCGCGGCGCCGGTGTACTTAAGGAACTGGCGTCGGTCGAAGTCACAGGTGTGCAGGGTCATGCGCTCACCAAGTATTCGGGAGAACAGAGCGCGAGCATGGTGAAACGGTTCGGGTCGCTCAACGCTTGATTGAGGGCGCGTTCGGTGCGCGTGCTCCACTGGGGAACGCCCAGCCAGTCCGCCGCCGCCTCGACCATCGAGGACTTCGCAACCTTGGTCAGCGGATCGAGATTGCCGTGCTCGAGAAGGTAGTAGGTCATGTCGATGCGGTACTGCGTCGAGGCGGCCGTCAGCCACGCCTCGTCGTAGGGCCAACCGCCCACGCTCGGCGGGTTGAAGGGGAACTGGCCCATCGAGTCGAGCATCCACGCCACGTCGCCCGACGAGGGCAGCTTCGACGGCGTGATACGGAGCGCGCGACAGCACGACACGAACCACTCGACGGGCGACTTCGCCTGACTGACACCGGGACGTCGCATCATGGGGTTCTTGGCGATCGTCGTGATAAGTTCCGCGATGTCGCGGTTCTCAAAGACCTTCGCGAGCGACGCCGGTGGCGCGATCGAGGTCGAGACGAAACGAAACCACAGGCGACGCGCGATGAACTCGGCGTTCTCGGGGCGCGACACGATGTAGTCACTCAACGTACGGGCGTTGAAGTTCTCACGCTTGCCCAGCACACTCTGCGCCTTGGTGTCGTGGTACTTCGCGTCGAACGTCACCGCGCCGCTCGTCTGGTCGACCTGGTAACCGGTGAAACCGAGCGCCGCTTGGTGGACGTCGTTCTGTGAATAGTTGCCCACGCCGAGGGTGAAGAGTTCCATGAACTCTCGACCGAGGTTCTCATTGGGCGACGACGCGACGTTCTCTTCGCCGTCGAGCCAGAAGATCAGTGCACCGTCTTGGACCATGGCTCGCGACATGTCGGCGAAGTTGCCGAGGGCGTGCTTGCGCAGGGTCTCGTTCTGGATCTTCATGGGCAGCGCGTAGGAGACCTTCGAGATCGAAGTCGCCCAATGTCCGTGCCAGAACCACGTCATGCGCTCGATGAAGGGGTAGTCCGCCAGGACCATTCGGTCCATCCACCACATCGCGACGCTGATTGATTGTTCGTAGACCGCCTGCCAGTAGGCGGCGTTCGCCGTGGGATCCGATGGCGCCTGTCCCATGTCGGGGAAGGCGGGCGTGACGAGGGCGTCGAGGCCGTGGTCGAAGCGACGAGCGAGAATCGTCGCGCGGGCCTGGGGGATGCCCGCGCGAAGCAGTTCGACGTACTCACCCGGCTTCGGTCCGAAGCCGAATCGATGGACGAGGCGTGAGAGCTCCAGTCGATCGGAGGCGGTCGTCATGCAGCGAGACTAGAGGGACGTCTACGCGATCATGAAGGTGTTGTGTCGATTTGTGCGCGATTTGATGATGCGGTGTCGAACTCTAGAAGCACGCCGCGAGATCGAACAGGAAGTGCTGGAGGGTCTGCACGTAGGTCAGGACGTCCGCGCTCGTGGCGGCCAACTGCTCGTCCGTGAGTAGACCCTTACTCTGCGCCGTGGAGCGAAGCGCAACCTGGAGCGTCGTGAGCCAGGCCCACGCTTCGGTGTCATTCAAGAACTGTTCGTCCACGCTGAGACCGGCCAGTTCCGCGTTCGTGGACGTCTCGTTCTGGCGCGCGAGCATTGACAGCGGATCGTCCTGATCGAGACTGGGGTCAATGGGACCCGACAGTGCGACGTGCCACTCGTGCTCGGGATCACGCTCGGCCGCCAGCACGTTCGAGAAGGCGCTGCGCACGACGTCGCGCGCGTAGTCGTTCATCCGCACCTCGACCCTCCCATCACGCCGACGGGTGAAGAGTTTTGCACCGGCCACTAATTGTCCTGTTCGATCGTGCTCTGCAGTCCCGCAACCTGGAGCTTGACGCAGTACGACTCGGCCCGTTCGCGGTGTCCGGACCACACGAGTGCTCGGCCTTCGTTATGGACGGCGAGCATCAGCTGCGTGCACTTGTTGTTCGAGTAGCCAAAGATCTTGCGAAAGATCACCACGACAACGGTCATCGGCGTGACCGGGTCGTTCCAGACAATCACGTTCCAGGGCTTCTGGGTCTGCACCGCGTCGCCAGTCTGGGTCTCGCCCTCGGTCGTGGTTCGACGCAGCGGTTGGGTGGAAGCCATTACTCCAGTGTCGCAGACGACGTCCGCGAATGAAGGGAGTGACCATAGGGTGGCAGCGAACGACGGGAGGACAGATTGTCGACGAAATGGGCTACTGAGGCACCAACGCGGCTTCGTCAACGAGTCAATCGCAACATCCGAAATGCCGTCGGGCTCACGCGCAATCCGCCGCCACGATGCAACGATCGCGCCGAGGCCTACTTCGCCGTGGACGGCGTGGCGCGTATCGTGCACGCCGATCTCCCACCAATGCTGGTTGGTGGGCTCGGTTCGCTCTTCGTCCAAATGCTGCATCCGCACACAATGGCCGGCGTCGCGCAGCACTCGCGCTACCAGGACGACCCCCTGGGTCGACTGCTCCAAACGGCAAATTTCATTGGGTTCACGACGTACGGAACGAAACAGGAGGCCTACGCGTCGATCGAACGAGTGCTCTCGGTCCATCAGGTCGTTCGCGGAGTCGCCGATGACGGCGAGGCGTACGACGCGAACGATCCCCACCTCCTGGCCTGGGTGCACGCCGCGGAGACGTCGATGTTCCTGGGTGCCTACCGACGATTCGGTCAGTTGAAACTGACCGACGAGCAGGCCGACACCTACGTCCGAGAGATGGCGACGCTCGCGCGCGACCTGGGCATGATCGACCCTCCGGAATCGGTCGCGCAACTCGACGCCGCGATCCTGCGATTCCGCCCGGAGCTTCGCCTGAGCGCCGACGGCGCCACGGCTCGAGATTTCGTCTCGCGAGGCGTCGTCCACGGACCCACGCAGCGACTCGTCTACTGGCTGCTCGTTCAGAGTTCCTTCGCGCTGATGGAGCCGTGGGAGGTCGAGCTCCTCGGCGTGCGCGCTCGACCGCTCCGCAACCGACTCTTCCTCCAACCGGTGACGTGGGTGCTGTGCCGCGCGATACGTCTCTTCGTACCGCCGCCACCCACTACGTAGTGAGCGACAGTCCTCCGTCGACGACGACGACCTGACCGGTCACGTAGGGCGACAGCGCGAGCGACACGATGACGTCGGCGATGTCGTCGGGCGTGCCGCTGCGCTTGAGCGGCGCGACCGCCGACACGAAGCCGCGCACGGTGTCCCAGTCCTTCGTCCACGGCGTGTCGACGAGGCCCGGTGCCACGGCGTTCACGCGCACGTCGGGTCCCACCACCTTCGCGAGCAGCGTCGTCATGTGATTCACCGCGGCCTTGGACGCCGCGTACGGAATGGAGGATCCAACCGGCCGTACGCCCGCCAGCGACGAGACGTTGACGATCGAACCCTTCGCGTCACGCAACGCGTCCATCGCGTGCACGCTGAGATTCCACGTGCCAAAGACATTCACCTCGAAGATCTCGCGCCAGACGTCGAGCGACGCCGCCTCGAGGTCCTGATGAGCAATGACCTTCGTGGTCCCGGCGTTATTGATCAGCACGTCGAGGCGCCCGTGACGCTCGAGTACCCCTGCTATCAGTCGGGCACAGTCAGCGTCGGCCGCGACGTCGCCCTGTAGGTAGGACGAACCGGGCGTGGCACTGGCCAGTCGTTCCCCTTCTGCGACGCTGCGCACGGAGTTGAAGACCACGGTGTCGCCGAGGCCGGCGAATCGTAACGCGGTGGCTTCGCCGATACCGCTCGTCGAACCCGTCACGAGGACAACGCGACCCGTCATGACTATCTCCTTCGCAGGCGCCACGACCCGGCCCAATGCTGTCCCGGTTCGAGGACGACGACATCCTTGCCGCTGCGCAGCGCGTCGGGCGGGCAGGTCATTGGTTCCACGGCGACCGCGGTGCGTCGGCGACCCTTCTCCAAGTGATCACCCGTGAAGACTTGGAGATAGGGGAAGTTACGGTCGACGCTCAGTTCGATCTCTCCCCCCACGGCGTCCACCAACACGACCGTCGCGAGACCGGAATCGTCGCGCACCAGTTCCGTGTACGTCGTATCGAGGGTGTGGCCATTGACGGACTTGCGGGTCGTGAAGTCGAAGGCGTGGCCCATGACGGGCAGTATCTGTCCGGTGGGCAGTTGGCGTTCGTTCACGGCCACGTACGCCTTCGCTGGAATCTCGAGTTCGGCCCCTTCGATGGTCGGCGTGGTCACGGCCAAGTAGGGGTGGAATCCGACGCCGAAGGGAATCGGAACGTCGTCACGATTCGTCACGGTAGTGGTGACCGTGAGGCCGAACTTTCCGAGGTGGTACGTCACGTTGATCTCACTCAGAAACGGGTACTCGGGCGTGGGGTGCAGCAGCAGCGTGAGCGAGCAGCGGTTCTGATTCACTGAATCGATTCGAAACGGTCGCCAGCGCACCAGACCGTGAATGGCGGTGGCGTGGACGGCGTCGTCGATGGCGGGATGGGCCGTGCGGTCTGAGTACGTCCACTGTCCGTCACCCATTCGATTCGGCCAGGGATAGAGCACTTGACCCCGCGCACCGGTCGGTACCTCCTCGCCGGCGAAGCCCTCGATGACGGCGAGTCCGCCCTTCACGAAGGTTCGCAGGGTCGCGCCCACTTCAGTGATCACGGCACGTTCGTCGCCGTGCGCGATGGCGATCTGTTCTCCCGATGGAAGCATCAGCGGCTTTTCCTTCTAATCACTGGTCTGTAACCTTCGCCCGTTATCGTACGCCGTATGAGAATTCTGATTACGAACGATGACGGGGTGCAGGCTCCCGGGCTGGCCGTCCTCGCCCAACACGTGGCGAAGTGGGTCGACGAAGCACCGCCGGGCGAGGTCCGAGAGGTCATCGTCGTGGCCCCGCACATGAACTACTCGGGCATGTCGTCGGCCGTCGGCGACGTCTTCTCGAGCCCTACGGTCAAGTATCGGCGCTACCGAATCGCCGGAGCCGAAGGAGTCACCGCCTACTCCCTGGAAGCCCCACCGGCCCTGTGCGCCATCCTCGGCGCCGTGGGCAGCTTCAACTATCAGCCAGACCTCATCCTCTCGGGAATCAACGCGGGCGCCAACGTGGGTCGAAGCGTCCTGCACTCGGGCACGGTCGGCGCGATACTGACGGGCGCCCAACTCGGACTCTCGGGCCTCGCGGTCTCGGTCCAGTGGGGCGAGGACGTCCACTACGACACCGCGGCCGAGGTCGCGATTGAGGTCTTGAAGGAACTCTCCAGCGCACCGTCGCGCACTTTGTTGAACCTCAACGTGCCCAACCTCCCCGCCGGCGCGTTGAAGGGCGTTCGCCGGGGACGCATCTCGAGCGCGGGCATCGTGAAGTCGGCCTCGCCGCGGACTCCCGGTGAGGCACTCGGTGACGAGGGTGAGTTGACGCTTCGTCTCGGCGCCGCGACACCCGAGCTCGGCGACGTCAGCGACGAGGACGCCGATGAAGATGGCGCGTTGTTGGTCGCGGGCTACGCCTCATTGACACCGCTTCGTGGGCCCCACGAAGACGCCGACCCCGGACTCGATGGACTCATGCATTCGGCACTGACCGCCATTGCTCGACACCTCGATCTGGTCCGCTGAAACCAATCTCCTCGCCGTAGGTGCACCGCTCATCGCTGGCGCGATGGCGTGTTCGACGCGTCGCGGGTTACCTCAGTCCTCGACGGGTGTGCGGCGCTGTTGTTTCACGCGACCCCGCGCCTTCTTCTCATCGACTCGACGGACCTTTGAACCCTTCGTCGGCTTCGTCGGACGTCGCGGTGGCAGCCGAGTCAGCGCGGTGGCAATCTTGAGCGCTAACTGCTCCAACGCCGCGCTGCGATTCTGGCCCTGTGACCTGAAACGACTCGCACTGGAGCGAACGACGGTGCCAACCTTCTCCAGAAGAAGTTCACGATCGGCGCGGCTGAGAACCAGCGAGCTCTCCACGTCGAACGATGCGACGACGCGTGTCAACGACCGGTTGGCGTGTTGACCACCGGGACCGCCGGACGTCGTGACGCGCAGGGCAACTTCGTCGCTGGGAATCGTGAGGCGCGCACGGATGTAGAGGGACCCATCGGCCAGTACCCGCGGTCCGGTGGTCATCGTTCGTTGGCCGGGAAGCGAACGAGCGCGAGTTGGCTCGACGAGGCCACAAGGGCGTCAGTTGCATCGAACAGTTCCGCGTGCTCCTCGACACGTCCGTCGTTGATGATGGTGCACCACTGACGCGCACGCAACCACTCCCCCGTCGGGATCGCGTGGACGTACGAGGTCAACTGCAGGGTCGGCACCCAGCCCGAGGATCCGAGGGGAAACGTCGCCGGCGGCATGCCGTCGCTCGCGAAGAGCAGGCTCCACGCGTCCCACTGGGACGCACCGTCATCGAGACGCAGCCAGCCACGCACCTCGCCCTTCTGCGAGACGCCGCCCGCCAACCACGCCGCGCTCGAGGGATCGAGACGAAAGTCGACGACCTGCATCAACTTGATCTCCTCGACGATCGTTCGACGAAGACACTGATCGAGCGGCGCGAGGTCCGGGAGTGGCGCGTCGAGGTATCGTACGACCGCACTCTCGCGAATCGACCCGAGGGTGGTGAGCGCTTCGCACAGCACTGCGCCCTCTTGGGCCAGTACGACGTGCACGAAGGAGACGCTGCGACCAACTCGTCGCACGTCCGTCAGCAGTTCGGCCCTGCCGACCGAGGGCGCTCCGACGTAATTTGTGGTGATCGCCGTGACGTGCACGTGGTCCGATCCCTCTGCACTCGCCGCCGCCAGTGCCGCGTTGGCAAGTACGCACTGGAGGTAGCCACCGTTGGGCTTGCCGAGGATCGTGTAATCGTCAGAGATCTCGACGACGTAGCGTCCCGGACCAGCCGGTTCAATGGCGGCGGCATCGCGCAATGAGCGATTCGTTTCGTGGGCGCTCATCCCCAAACCTTAACGGGGCAACGGGTTTCGACCGTAGGATTGGCGCATGAAAGAGAGGTTTCGATGAGGACAGTGCCCTATTTCATCAATGACGAACGAGTGGATGGAGAGGGCGACCTACTCGTCTTCAACCCCGCGACCGGTGAAGTGAATGCGCACGTACCCATTGCCGACGCGCGCCTCGTCGACGACGTCGTGGCCATCGCTCGCAAGGCAGCCATCACCTGGGGCAACTCGTCGCTCTCGCAGCGCACCAACGTCCTCTTTACGTTGCGCCAACTGCTGGTGGAACACGCGGACGAGTTGGCCGCCATCATCACCCAAGAACACGGCAAGACCATCGCCGACGCCAAGGGTGAGTTGGCGCGCGGACTCGAGAACGTCGAGTACGCCTGCGGTCTCATGGAGCACCTCAAGGGCGACTTCTCGAGTCAAGTGGCCGACGGCGTCGACGTGCACTCGGTGCGTGAACCCGTGGGTGTCGTAGCGGCGATCACCCCGTTCAACTTTCCGATCATGGTGCCCCTGTGGATGACGGCGAACGCCATCGCGAGTGGCAACGCCGTGATCTTGAAGCCCTCGGAGCGTGACCCGTCCGCGGCGGTGCGACTCGCAGAACTCTTGAAGGAGGCCGGTCTACCCTCCGGCGTCTTCAGCGTGTTGCACGGCAACGCCGATACCGTGACGCAACTCCTCGAGCACCCCGGCATCGACGCGATCAGCTTCGTCGGCTCCACGCCCGTCGCGCGCCACGTCTATCTCACCGGCACCGCGCACGGCAAGCGGGTGCAGGCACTCGGCGGCGCCAAGAACCACATGGTGGTGCTGCCTGACGCCGATCTCGACATCGCCGCGGACGCCGCGATCAACGCGGGCTTCGGGTCGGCGGGCGAACGGTGCATGGCGATCAGCGTCGTGGTCGCCGTCGGCGACGTGGGTGACAAATTGGTCGACAAGATCACCGAACGAATGGACCGGCTCACGGTCGGTCCCGGTGACGATGCCGCCAGCGACTTTGGTCCGGTGATCACGAAGGAACACCGTGACCGCATCGTGAACTACGTGAGTTCGGCGCCGAGCGACGGCATCACCGTCGTGCGCGACGGCACCTCATGGGCGTCCAAGCCCGGGTTCTTCGTCGGACCGTGCCTTCTCGATGGCGTGAAGCCGGGCATGAAGGCCTACGACGACGAGATCTTCGGACCCGTCCTCGGCATCGCGCGCGTCGCGACGTACGCGGACGCACTCGAAATGGTGAACGCGAACCAGTACGGGAATGGCGTGGCGATCTTCACGCGCGATGGTAACGCCGCACGCCTGTTCTCACGCGAGGTCACGGTCGGAATGATCGGCGTCAACGTACCAATTCCGGTGCCCGTTGCCTCGTACTCGTTCGGGGGCTGGAAGAACTCGCTGTTCGGTCACAGTCACATCTACGGTCCCGAGGGATTCGCCTTCTACACGAGGGCCAAGGTCGTCACGACGCGATGGCCACTTCCCTCGGAGTCCCAGATCGACCTCGGATTCCCGAGGACTCGTTGATCGAGACCTAGCCCGGCCCCCAACCCGGCGCGGCCCTACATCGCTGGATCGGTGCGAGCGCGACCTTCGTCGTCGAGGAACCGCTCCGGCTCGGCGGAGAAACGCTCTCGACAGCGATCCGAACAGAAGTAGTACGTGGCGTCGCCCACTCGCGCGCTCGCGGGAGCATCGGATGTACGCACTTGCATTGCGCAGACCGGGTCGATCGCGTAGCCCTCGCCCCCGCCGTGCCGGGCTCTCGTGTGAGCGAGCCACCAGACGACGCCGGCGACGCCAAGAGAGAGAACGTCCAAGTACGTCGTGTAGTTCCAAGCGAAGTGATCGACGCCGACGGTGATCGCTCGACGAGTGGGGACAGAATGCAGCGCGGAGAATATCCCCTGCGTGACGAGCCCGGCGATGACCATCGCCGTGTAGAACAGACCCACGATTCGCAGCGTCACGCGCGTGCCGTAGAACTTGCGATAGATGAGAATGAGCGGCATCGCGATCAGGTCGGCGAAGATGAACGAGATCACGCCGCCAAAGCTGATGCCGCCCGACCAAAGTGCCGCCGCGAGGGGTACGTTGCCGATCGAACAGACCCAGCTGATGACCGCAATGAGCGGCCCGACCAGGGCGTTCTCGACGATGGTCCAGAATCCGTGCCCGTGGAGGAAGAGGTCATTCCAAAGATGGTCGGGCACGACGATCGCCAAGAACCCCGCGACCAGGTAGCCAATGACCAACTCCCGGCGAATCATCGTCGCGTCCGCCACGGCGTAACTCGACGCGTCGGACCACGCCGCGCGCGAGCGAATCGTCGGGCGGGTGGACGGGTGATCGGCCGAACCACTTTCGTGAACGTCCGTCGACATGTGATGGGAGTGCGCGTTCGTCGAATTTTCGAGATTGGCACGCGCGCGAGTGGTCAGCGCTCGCGAGAAGACGAAGCCACCGGCCAGGGCGATGATCGCAATCATGACCGGTCCGCCGATGAACTCGGCGACCATGAACTGCCATCCGAGCAGGATCAACATCACGATGCCCAGTTCCACGACGAGGTTGGTCGACGCAATCATGAAAACGAGAGAAGTGGTGAGGTCCGCACCCTTCGCGAACAGTGACTTGGCCATTGCTGACGCCGCGTAGGAGCAACTCGACGACGCCATGCCGAAGCCCGACGCTCGAACGATCGCGGCCGGTCGGTGCGTGCCCAGTTTCGCCTGCATGGTCTCCTTCGAAACGAACGCCTGCACGGCCCCTGACAACGTGAAGCCGAGGACCAACGCCCAGAGGGTCTCCCAGAACATGAAGAAGCCCTCGCGAACTCCACGTCCAATGTCGCCGATCACGTCGACGTGCGCGAGCACGACGCTCATGACTTGACGAGTCGCGCGATGGCGGCCGTGGCCTCGGCGATCTTGGCGTCCTTCTCCGCGCCACCTTGTTGCACCGCGTTGGCCACGCAGTGCGAGATGTGGTCGCCCACCATCTCGAGTGCGACCGACTGGAGCGCACGGGTCGTGGCGGAGATCTGGTCGAGGACGTCGATGCAGTAACGATCGTCGTCGATCATGCTCTGCAGCCCCCGGACCTGACCTTCGATGCGTCGAAGACGGCGTTGGAGCCGCTGCTTATCGTCCACGTACCCCGGTGTCGCCATCAGGTCTCCTTAGGTTTCTGTATACCCCTAGAGGGTATCGGACTCGTTCAGCTGGCGTGCACGGTGACCATCGCCGATGCCCGTTCCTTCAGTTGATGCTCGGAGTTGCGCCTGGGTGTGCGCTCAGGACACGGACGATGCGTCGCCTACAATCTCTTCAGCCGGGCGTAGTGCACCTTCTCTAATCAGGGTTCTCGTGCATCGACACCACCGAACGAGGACAGCCAATCTCATGAGCAAGCAACACACCAGCGTCCGCTCCTACGGGATCTTGATCGATCACGGCCGCGTTGCCCTCGTGCGCTCGTCCAATCCCCGCCACGTCCCCGCGCTGTGGTGGCTACCAGGTGGCGGGATTGACTTTGGCGAGGCGCCCGAAGACACCTTGATCCGAGAGTTCCGCGAAGAGACGGGCTTGGACGTCAACAATCCCCAACTAATTGGTGTCACGAGTGACGTTCGCCGACGCGACAACGGTGACAAGATCCATACGGTTCGCATCATCTTTTCGGTCGATCTCGCGGGGGGCGAACTGCACCACGAGGTCCACGGGACGACGGACCACGCCGCCTGGTTCGAACTCAGTGAACTCGACACCATGAACATCGCCGATTACGCGCGAGCCGCAATAATGTCAGCTCAAGGGAAGTAGCGCGCGGGCATCTCTCGCTTGAGGAACTTGCCGGGCGCATTGCGAGGCAGCGGCTCGTCCGTAAAGACCACCTTCGACGGAATCTTGAAGCTGGCCAGTCGCGATTTCAAGTGATCGCGCAACTCGTCACTCGTGAGGAACGCGCCGGGCTTCAACATCACGACGCACGCCACTTCTTCACCGAGGCGCTCGTCCGGGAGACCGAAGACGGCGGCCTCGTGCACTGCGGGGTGCTCGTAGATTGCGGATTCAATCTCAGCCGAATACACGTTCTCGCCGGCGCGAATGATCATGTCCTTCACGCGGTCTTCAATGTAGAGAAAGCCACTTTCGTCGATGTAGCCGACGTCGCCGGTTCGGAGCCATCCATTGACGATCGTTTCGGCCGTCGCCTCAGGCTTGCGCCAGTAGCCGCGAATCAACGTGGGCGATTTCATCCAGATCTCGCCGCTCGAGTTCGCCGGGAGGCTGCGCTGTTGGTCATCGCGAACCTCGACGTCCATGACCAGTGTCGGGACCGGACCGGTCGAGCGAGGGTTCGCGACGTAGTCGTCGCCTTCGATGCGCGGGCCGTACGCGTTGGTCTCGGTCATGCCGTAACCGAGCGAGGGCCGTCCCTGGTCGAAGGAGTTCTCGACCTTCGCGACGAGCGCCGGCGGTGCCGGCGCGCCGCCCCCGCCGACCGAGACGAGGGTCGAGGTGTCGTACTCGGCGAAGTGCGGGCTTCCCACGAGGTCCCAGGACTGCGTCGGGACGCCGACGAAGGACGTCACCTTCTGGCGTTCAATGAGTTGGAGTGCGCGTTCCGGCTCCCAGCGGTACATCATCACGAGCTTGAAGTGCCAACAGAAGCACGACATCATCACCGGAATACAACCGGTCACGTGGAAGAGCGGGACGATCAGGATAAAACACGGCGCGAGGCCGCTGCCGGTTTCGTCGGGTCCGCGACGCGCCGCCTGCACCGCGGCGCCGGCGGTGAAGGCAAAGACGGTCTGACAGAGCGCACCGTGTGTTGACACCGCACCCTTGGGGAATCCCGTCGTTCCCGACGTGTAGAGGATGGTGGCATCCATCTCCGGCGTGATCTCCACTTCGGGCATCGCCGAGCCGCGGATGACCACGTCGTGCCAGTGCTCCACGTGCGGGGCGAGCGGCGCGAGTTCGTCAAGTCGCACGCCGAGCATCGCGACGTGGGCGCGGGCGCAGGGACCCGCCCCTCGCTCGATGCGCTCGGTGTCGGCGATCAAGACCGAGAGCTCAGAGTCGTTGATCGCGTACTCGAGCTCTTCCTCGGTCCACCAGGCGTTGAGCGACACGGAAATGGCACCGATCGAGAGAATGGCGGCGAAGGAGATGATCCATTCGGGGTAGTTGCGCATGGCGATCCCCACCCGGTCGCCGGGCTTCACGCCGTATCGGTGAACGAGGGCGTGACCGAGGGCGTCGGCCTCCTCCATCACCTCGGCGAACGTCCACTCCTCATCCTCATAGACAATGAACGTCTGGTCCAGGCCCCGCGAGAGGTCAAAGAACTGGCGAAGGTTCTTGGGCGCGTTCTTGAACTCTCGCTCGCGGTAACCCTCGTACTGGACTTCGATGACTTCGAACGGCTGACCGGGGGCGCCGACGGCCGCGTTGGCCTCTTCAATACTCAAACCCACGCAACCCTCCTAGTCGTTATCGAATCCTAGGAGGCGCGAGACACCCCTTTGGTTCACTGGTAGAAGTGTGCGTGACCCGAATTGATCGCCCTCAACTGATTCAAGGACGCGGATGAACTTAGAGGTCCACGTGCATCCCGGCTCTCGACGTGGCGCCGTCGGTGGCAGTTACGACGGCGCCCTCGTGGTTCGGGTGCGCGCCCGGGCCGTTGACGGAGCCGCCACCAACGAGGTGCTCGACGTCGTGGCGAAAGCGTTCAACGTGCGCCCCGCGGCGGTGCACCTTCGACGTGGCGCCACATCACGTCGAAAGTTCCTATCGATCGACGGAGAGGAAGAAGCACTCGAGCGCAATCTTTTCCTGCTCCTTGGCTCCGCCCGTAAATAGACTGTCGTTGGCGTCGAGGACATAGCACTCTACGACGAAAGGGCCCAACATGATCGCAGCAACGTATTCATTTATGTACGTCTTGGTGACCTCGCTGTTCATCGTGCCCTTCATCTTTTGGGTCATCCTCGTCGCGTACGTCTTTCGTGACCTCTTTCGCAACACCGAAGTGGGTGGCGTGGCGAAGGCGTGGTGGGCGCTCGCTCAGTTCGTCCTGCCGCTGATTGGCTCCTTGTTGTATTTCGTCGTGAACGGCGGTTCCATCAATCAGCGCAATGTCCCACCGTCGCAGTTCGCCCAAGCGGCTGAAGAGACCCAGGCAATTCGCGCCGCGCAGATCGCGCTGGAACTGCACGCGGGCGAAGCACTCGAGATGGCCCACGCCGCTTTCGCCGCCCAGTCGGATCAATCCGAACTCGTCGCCCAGGCGGCGCAGGACGCGAAGGCGGCGCAGGCCGCCCTCGTACTCCACTCCGAAGAGATGGTCCGTCTCGCCCAGGCGAACCAAACCGTGAAATCAGTCCTCAACGAACAGTCGGATCAGCTCTCAGAGTTGGCCCAGGCCGCCCAAGCGGCTCGCGTCACCCTCAACGAGCAAAGTGAGCAGCTCGAGCAGCTCACCAGTGCCACCGAGTTCGCGTACGCCGCACAGACGCTGCAGAGTGAGCAGGCCGAGCAGCTGCGACTCTTGGGCGACTCAATCCAGTTGGCGCGCCTCACGCTCGCCAGCCAGTCCGACCGACTCGACCAATTGGCCAACGTGTCCGAGATCGCCTACGCGACCCAGGCACGCCAAAGCGAGCAGAGCGAACAGCTCGCGCAACTGATTCTCTCGGCTCAGAGCGCTGCGTCAACTCAGAGCACCCACTCCGAGCAGCTGTTCGAGTTAGCGCGCGCGTCACGCGACGTACGAGACGCCCACCTCGCGTACAGCCAGGAGTTGGCCCGCGTCACCGAGACGACTGAGGAACTGAGGAGCGAGCAGGCGGCGCAACTCGAAGTCCTGGCGCAACTGTCCGAAGCGTCGCTCACTGCACAGGAACTGCGCGCGGCGCACGCCTCTCAGAGCGAACAGTTGGAGCAGCTTTCGCAAGTCGCCCACACCGCACAGGAGCTCCGTGCCGCGCAAGATGCGCAGTCAGATCTGCTCAATCAGTTGGCGCAAGCCTCTCAAGCGGCGAGGGTCGCCCAGGTCGCCCAGTCCGAACAGTTGGTGCGACTCGCTCAGCGGGCGCAGGCCAACCCACTCGGGCTCGAGGTTGATGACGTCGAGGGATACATCCGTCAGATAGCGCGCTCCAAGGAGTAACTGCGTGCAGGACGAGCGTCCTCGTGCTTCAGGTCAGGAGAGCGGCGGTGCCAGCGGCCTTCTGGGCCATGCGCTCAACGCCCTCACTCAGTTTGCCGACAAACTCCGCTAACTCTTGACGAGCCTTTTCTGCCTCGACCGAGAGTCCCGCGAGGTGATCGACGTCCCAGAGTCCCAGGACCGGATCGAGCACGTCGCGCAGGAACTGCTTCAGACCGTAGATACCCTCGCGCGCGATTCGCACCGCGTGGCGCGTGAAACTCGGAATGCCCGTGCCGGGCATCGCGAACTCTCGGGCCTGCTTGGCGGCCGCGATCATCATGGTCGAAGGATCGATCGCGAAGGCGGCGAGGGCGAGGTCGCGGTAGAAGAGGTAGTGCTTGGTCTCGTCGCCGGCAATCAGGGCCAGCACGTTGCGACCCATCTTGTCGTCCTTGGGAAGTTTCGCGCCGGTGTTGCGGTGCGCAATCTGCGTCGCACGCTCCTGGAACGACACGTACGTAATCAGATCGGCCATGGAGTTGGGCTTGGGGACCTCGCCCTTCTTCATCTGGACTCGCCGTCCGTCTTCGAGCAACGTGGGGTCGATGCAGCGACTGATGTGCACCCAGTCGCGCATCACCATTGCGTGACGGTTCTCCTCCATCGTCCACTGGTGGTTCCAGTCGATGATCGGGTGACCGACTGGCGCGTGGCTGAGCAGCGTGTGCGTGTAGTACGGGAGGTTGTCCTCCGTCAGGAGGTTGACATAGATGGAGCTTCGAACACCCTCGGCGAGCGGATACTGCTCAGGCTCCCAGGGCTTCTCGGCGAAGTTCTCGCCCTCGCCCCAATCGATCTGCTCGTGTGGATACCAGAGGCGAGGGGCCTCTAAGTGTCGGTTGTAGAGGCGCTCGACATCGGGCGCGATTTCGCAAAGAAGATCAACACGACTTTTCGGAGAACTCTTAAGGGCCATTTACTGCCTTCCACCCACCAGGAGGTGAGTCACGGTGTCCAGCGTAATACTCGCGAGTAGAGCCGCTAACTATTACTTGTGATTCGTCGCACAAGAACCTGTACACCCTGTGCAGGTTTGTATCGCGTCGGCCTCTCAAATGCGCATCGCGGCGGTGCGATGGACAGGCCGTCCAAAGATTTCCAACCCCGTCGTGCGCCGAGCGTCAAAGTGGGCGATCAAGTGATGCCTTCACGATGTGCCGGGATATGTCACACCGGCAAAGTAACCTGAACACCTCGTGAAGTTGATCGAAACACTCGTTCCTGCTGATTTTCGCAGCAGTATCACTGGCCCATTACGAAGGTATTTCACCAGCACCTTCGTCTCGTGCATGGGCCAGGGTCTCACGCTGTCCCTCTTCGTCGTCTACCTGCACAACGTGCGCGGATTCTCGACCGACTTCGCAACCCTGTTGCTCTCCGCCGCGGCGCTCGTCGGCATCGCGAGCAGTCCGATCTGGGGCACCCTCACCGACCGTCTCGGTCCGATCCGAGTGATCATGTTCGCGGTCTTCGCTGACGCCGCGTCACTCATCTTGTGGGCGCACGCACACTCCAAAACGCAAGCGACGATCGCGGCCCTGCTGCTCGCGCTCTTCGGCGGTGCCGGGTGGGGACCGAGCAGCACATTGCTCAGCCGAATGGTCGCCCCGGAGCACCGCCAACGGGCCTTCGGCTTCAATTTCATGCTCGTGAACCTCGGCATCGGTTTCGGCGGTTTGGTCTCAGCGAGCGTCGTCAACTTGCACGACCCCAACTCGTTCGTCATGCTCTACACCTTCAACGCCGGCGTCACGTTTTTCGGAGGACTGATCGTGCTCACCCTGCGCCAGTTCGGCGGACCGATCAAGGAGTTGCGCGACGATCCCGACAAGCGCGACGAGGGTTGGCGCGTGGTGCTACGTGATCGCCGGCTCCGTCGTTACGTGCTCGCCGCCATCGTCTTGATGATCGGCGGCTACGGCTCGCAAGAGGCCGGCTTCAGCCTGTTCGTGGTCAACAACCTGAAGCTGCCGGTGCACGTCATCGGCATCATCTTCTTCTTCAACACCACGACTATCGTGTGCTCGCAACTCTGGGTACTCAATCGGATCGAAGGCAAGAGTCGTACCAAGGTCATGGCGACGGTCGCCCTCTTCTGGCTCATCTTCTGGGTGATCCTCGACGTGGCGCTGGCGCTGCCCACGGTCCTGGCGGTCATCTCACTGTGCTTCGCGATGATCGTCTTCGCCCTCGGTGAGACGATGCTCTCACCGGTCGGACCGGCGCTCGTCAACGAGATCGCGCCCGAGCACCTGCGCGGTCGCTATAACGCGGCGGCCGGACTCGCCTGGGGCGTGTCGGGGACGCTGGCACCCGCCATCACCGCGCTCTACTTCAACGACCACCTCGGAGGTTGGTGGCCCCTGGGCACCGGTATCACCGCGCTCGTCGGTGGTGCTCTCATGCTCAGCCTTCGACGACACCTGAGCGCGAATGAGGACGGACGAGTCACGACGTCATCCACACCCTCGTCGGTCACGACCACTTGAGGTTCTCGCGCATTGACGCTCGCGACGACGCGATCTTCAACGCGTGGTTCGCCATCCTCCAGCGATCGGAACGCCATCACAGCGATGAGGACAACATGGGTTGGCACCCCGAGGAGTGGCGCGCTCGGTCCTTGGACGAGACGGCACCCAAGGTCCATCACCTCTACGCCTACGGCCCGACGCCCGACGCCCCCGTGGCGGTGGCCGCACTCGAAGTGACGCGCGACGACAACCTGCACTGGATCCGCGGGGACCTCTTCGTCGAACCAACGCAGCGTCGTCGAGGCTACGGCACGGCCGTGCTGGGCGAACTGGAATCGCAGGCCCGACGACTCGAAAGGGCGTCGCTGCTCATCAACGTGATCGAGGGCGCGCACGAGATAGGCGCAGGACCCAATCGTCCCTTCGCCCAAGCCCGCGGTTACCGCGTGGCGGAGGAGAACGTTCGTCGCGACCTGGCGTGGCCGCGGCCTAACGGTGAACTGAGTCGGCTCTGGGACGACTGGTCGCCCCACGCCTATGACTACGAGATCGTTACCTGGACGGAGGGAACGCCCGAGGAGTTCGTCGACGCCCGTGCGCACCTCTCGTCGACCATGCCAACCGAGACGCCGCACGTCGACCTCGACGTCGAGTCTGAACTATGGGACGCCCAGCGCGTTCGCCACCACGAGGAGACCACCGATCGAATGGGGCGTGACCTCCTCGTCGCCGCAGCGCGACACCGAGTGACGGGCGAACTCGTTGGTTACAGCGAGCTCACGGTCTCGCGCGAACAGCCAGGAACGGCGTACCAATGGGACACACTCGTCGTGCGCGCCCATCGCGGACATCGTCTGGGGGGACTCTTAAAACTCACGACCATGAGACTGCTCGAATCGGGCGGTTACGCCACAAAGAAGATCACCACGTTCAACTCAGTGCTCAATGGTCCGATGATCGCGGTGAATGAAGCACTCGGGGCACGAATCGCCGGTGCCATGGTCGCTTGGCGCAAGGACCTCTAGGTCTCGACAGTCCGGGGACTGGATGCGCACTTCTCGCACCGCTTCAAGATCGAGATGGAAGGGACCAATCCAGTTCAGCAGCCAGTCGACACAAGCGTCAGGCCACGCTGACGGGTCGTCACCGTGGCCTCTCTCAAAACGATGTCCTCGTCATCGAGTCGCGGGGACGTCACCCTCCTCGATGCTGACTAACTAAATAAATTGGGGAAAAGTAGCGAGTCGACTGCGACCTACGACGACGGCTTGTTCGCCTCCCACGGCACTTTCTCACCCGAACTCTTGAAGAGACGGAACGCCAAGACCACCTGTACGATGCCGGCGAGAATGGTGATGTACATCCCGTACTGCGGCCCGTAGCTGTAGCCTGCGAAGCCGCCCTTGGGAATGGTCAGCCAACGGATCAGAACGATGACCGTACCTAGTAGGGAGAGGCCCAATACCGTGACGCCCGGCCCGAACTGATTCTTTGGCATGTTCGAGCCCGACCGAAGCATGACGAGGTACACGCCAGCGGCGATGATGAGCAGGGCACCGAGCCAGCCATAACTGGTACTGAATCCGCTCACCGATGCACTGTACGGTCCGGCCGACACGCCGTACCACGGCAAGAACAGACAGATCAGTGTGATGACGGACGCTCCCGCGACAATCTTGTCGGACGTGTCAAGTTTCTTCATATCGAATTGGGCCATCGGCTCCCCCTGGTTTGAGTGACTTTATAAATATCACATGTAGCAGGTCGATGCACGGTTTTCCGAACTGAGTGTCATTCTCCATCGGCTCCCACGAACGCCACCGCACGAACGAGCGCTCGTCGCGTTCGGCAGTGAAGAACAAATTCGCTGAAAGTTACACTCGAGCCAATGGACCCCGCCTACTCGACCACGCCGTTAGCGAAGAAACTCGGCGTGAAGGAGGGCAGCCGTCTTCAGTTGGTGCACGCCTCGCGTCAGTGGAACATCGACGATCTTCCCGCGAACGTCTCGGTGACACGCCGAGCGAGTGGGTCGCGGGCCGACGTCGTCATTGCGTTCTTCACCCGTATGGCCACGTTGCGTCTCGAACTCGTCGATCTTTCACTACTGATAACGGACAACGGCTCACTCTGGCTGGCGTGGCCGAGGCGAGCGGGTGGTCACGAAAGCGATATCACCGACAACCTCGTGCGAGAGGCGGCGTTGCCTCTTGGTCTCGTCGACGTCAAGGTCGCTGCCCTCGACCACGATTGGTCAAGCCTCAAGTTCGTGTGGCGCAAAGAACTACGTCCGGGAAGGGTGTCAGGGGGCGTTTAGTTGCACGCCGGGTAGTTCTTGAGTCCCCAGAGTTGCGCGACGGTCTTGGGAACGTCCTTCGCGCACAGGGGGAATCCGGGTGAGCCCGTCATCGTCCATTTCCCCACGCCGATCTTGTAGAAGATGCCCATGCTGCCGCCGTCTTGAAAGGAGACCTGGGCTTTAAAACTTGCCGGCATCACGAGATCAAAGGACGCGATGGCCCACGTGCGCTTGTCCAGTGCGTCGTAGGCGAGCAGTGGTTCGCGGGGTCCGTTCTGGAGAACCTGGCCCCACTTCACGTGGTCCGTGCTCACGATCTCGTGGTTATGCAACTTGTACGCCAGAAACGTCGACTCCAACGCCGCTTCGTCGGCCTTGGTCGGATGAATCGTGTGCGAGACCAGCGGCGCGGGCGGCGGCGACGAGTGATTCGTCGCGACCACGACAGATACGGCGGCCGCGATGGCCACAACGGCGACTACGAGGGCGATACCAATTGACTTCTTCATCGTGTCAGGAATGTACCGCACTCACGTGGTCGTACGTGGGCACGTTGCACTTTCGCCGAGCCCGGTACAGTGAAGCGGTGACGGAGTTGTTCAGAGAAGATGGGATCATCTGCGACGAAACTTCGGTGACGTTGCGTCGTTACTACCCGTGGGGCTCCAAGAGAATCCCCTACTCGTCGATCAAGGCCGTGCAGCGAATCACGCTCACGAGCCTGAGGGGCCGCGGACGACTATGGGGCACCATGAACCTGCGCTACTGGGCCAATCTCGACACGAAGAGGACGAAGAAGACCGTCGGACTGATCCTCGACGTGGGCAAACCAGTGCAGCCCTACGTCACGCCCGACGACACCGACACACTCGAGTCCCTCCTCCGTGACAAGGCCGGCCTCGGCCCGGCCGGGCCCACTATCGCCTCGCCGTATGTCTGAGTACCCGGTACGCCACAACGAGCTGAAAGGAATGTGCAATGGAGAGTCCTAACTTCGATCATTGGGAAACCCTGGCCGCCTTCCACGGCACGGGCTCCGACCGCTTCTATGACGTGGACGCACTGGTCGCGGGTCACGACTCCTTCACCGACCTGGAAGAGAATGCCCTCGCACTCGCGACCTCGAACAACGGGGTCGAAGGGCTCGATGTCATCCACATCCAGAGCCATATCGCTTTCGACTCCATCTCCATGGCGCGACGTGGCGCGCGCGTCACCGCCGTCGACTTCTCGCCCACCGCCCTGCGGCGCGCCAACGAGATCGCCGCACTGGCCGGCGTGGCCCTGACGACCATTCAGAGCGACTCGCGGGACCTCCCCCACTCGCTCGACGGGCGATTTGATCTCGCGTACGCCACGATTGGTGTGCTCGGATGGATCGACGATCTCAACGCGTGGATGCACTCGGCGTCGCGGGTGCTTCGCCCCGGGGGCCACCTCGTGATCGTGGAGATCCATCCGTTGACGAACGTCTTTGGGTCACGCGATCCGCTCATCGCCGACTTTCCCTACGGCGGCGGCGTCCCGTTCGCATGGCGTGGAACGGGCAGCTACGCCAATCCCAACGCGGACTTCACCACGTCAACCGAGGAGTACCCGCACTCGATCTCAGAGATTGTGGAGTCCGTCATCAATGCGGAGTTGGAGCTGACCACGCTGCGGGAACATAACGACATGGCGTACGACCCGCACGGCGACATTCTCGATCACGACGCCGACGGTCGCTACCGCTTTCGCATCGGTGTGGGACCGGACGGCAGTCCCGCTTCAGCGGCCACGTTGCCCATCGCCTTTACGCTGATTGCCCGGAAGCGGGCGAACTCGCATTGAGTCGTTGACGAAATGACCTCGAGTACCGAGTAAGCAGCGACCGGAATTCTTCCCCTCGGAGCCGCCCAACGACCCCTATGGGAAAACGAGTGACGTCGTGGGTTTGACGATCGGCGAGGCGTTCGCGCGATAGGCGAACGTCGCCGTCCACACGTTCTCTTTATTCTTCGCCGTTCTTTCCACGGAGATCTCGAGGGGAACTGAGTGCTTCGCTTTGCTCACGTACAGCGTCACCGGGATAGCGGGGTTCGAACCGGTGAGTGCACCCTCGAGCCCGGTGACCTTCACGCCATGGAGCTTGGTGCTGGTTTGAATCGTGAACTGCGTGTCGTTGAGCGGAATGAGGAGCGCACCATAGACAATCAACTGTTGGAGATAGGACTTGTACGACGACGACGACTTTGGAACGACGAACCATCTGTTCTCGTACGCCTTGTACTTGGCGCCGAGTCCGGCGTACGCCCACTGCGTCGTGTCGATCTTCTCGTAGACGACACGGTCAAGCACGGTCACGTAGATGTGACCGGTCGCACCGGGATGCACCACCGACTCCACCAGGGAGCCCGAGTTCGGGTTCGCGCGCCAGACGTCGCGATAGTTGCCCTCCGCGTTCGTACCGCTCATGTTGATCACGACGAACTTGCGCTGTCCGGCATTACCCATGGCGACTTGAACGAGTTGTTCCGGCGACTTCGTCGCCGCTGACGCGATCTCTACGCCGACGCTCGAGAAGATGAGGGTCAAGAGCAGGGACGCCAGCGCAGTGCCGCGGAGCAGTGCAGTGCTAGAGATTTTTGGCTGGGGCATTCGTGCCTTTCGTAGCTCTCGCCGAGTTCGCAAGAAGTCCTCACTGGACGTGACGACGCCTAATCCACTTTAGGTGGAGCGGACTCGTGGTGACATGTCAAGTTGCTTACGACACCAATTCCATGCGGCGTACGAAATCACCGTGAGTTGCTCTGAACGTAACCGACTGATCGTTGTGTGAATCTTCATTACTCCTGGTCAGCAACTCTTTTACCAGTGACCCGTATGACGGCGTCGGCCTCCACCGTGGAGTTCACGAAACGACGTCGTCACTACCTCTTAGGTGTCTCGAGGCGTGAACTACGTCGAAGCCATCTCGACGAGTCAAGTGGAACCTGGCTGCTACGAGCAACCGCTCGTCGCGCCACAGCTGGAACAGACGTAGCACGAACCGGCACGCTGCATGGAATCACCACACTGGTAGCACATCGGTGCGTCGCGTTGCTGATTGCGTTGCAACAGTGTCGGCGCCGTCGCCATCTCGCTCACGTCGACGAGGACCGGCTGCACACTGGCGTTGAGCGTGGGGGTCGCCTGCTCGACGACTTCGGGCAACGTTGGCTGGATTCGCTCGCTCGTCGAGAGCACACCGAGTTCCTCGCGCTCAACCGGACTTAAGTAGTCGAGTGCCAGACGTCGGAAGATGTAGTCCACGAGCGACGTCGCGATGCGCAGGTCAGCGTCGTCGGTCATACCCGATGGCTCGAACTTCATGTTGACGTACTTGCGCACGTACGTCGCGAGCGGCACACCGTGCTGCAGACCCAGGCTGAGCGAGATCGAGAACGCATCCATGATGCCCGCGAGGGTCGAACCCTGCTTGGAAACCTTGATGAACACCTCGCCCGGACGTCCGTCTTCCCATTCGCCAACGGTGACGTAACCCTCGCAGTCCGCCACGCGAAACGAGAACGTCGTCGAGACACGACGACGCGGCATGCGCTCGCGAACGGTGCCGACGATGACCTGCGCCCCTTCTGACTTCGCCGTCTCGAGCGCCGCTTCGAGATTGTGGATCCTCGTGAGCAGTTCGGCCGCGACCGAGTCAGTGGCGGTCACCGACGACGTGGAACTCTCGCCGTCCTTCTTCGCGGTGGAGAGTGGCTGACCGACCTTGCAGTTGTCACGGTAGATCGCGACGGCCTTCACGCCGAGCTTCCAGGCGTCCATGTGGAGATTCTCGACGTCCTCGATGGTGGCGTCTTCTGGCATGTTCACCGTCTTGGAGATCGCTCCCGAGATGAAGGGCTGCACCGCACCCATCATTCGAACGTGGCCCAGGTAGTGAATGGTGTTGTCGCCCATGGAGCAGGCGAAGATCGGCAGGTGCTCGGGCTTGAGACCGGGCGCCCCGACGATTGACTTGTTCTCGTCGATGTAGGCCTCGATGGCGAGTGACTCCATCTCGGTGTAGCCGAGCTTTCGAAGGGCGCGCGGCACCGTCTGGTTGACGATGGCCATGTTGCCCCCACCCACGAGCTTCTTGAACTTCACGAGTCCGAGGTCCGGCTCGATACCGGTAGTGTCGCAGTCCATCAAGAGACCAATCGTGCCGGTCGGTGCGAGCACCGACGCTTGGGCGTTACGCACACCGTGGCGCGTACCGAGGTCGACGGCGTCTTCCCACGACTGTTGGGCGGCGCGCAGAATCTCCTCGGGGGCCAGGGCGGCGTCGATCTGGTACGACGCGTCGCGGTGCATCCGCAACACGTTGATCATCGGCTCCGCATTCTCCTCGTAACCCTCGTGCGGACCCATGCGACCGGCCGTGCGCGCACTGGTGGCGTAGGCGTGGCCCGTCATCAGTGCGGTGATGGCACCAGCCCACGCGCGACCTTCGTCGGAGTCGTAGGCCAGACCCGACGCCATGAGCAGCGCCCCCAGGTTGGCGTACCCGAGACCGAGCTGACGGAACTTGCGTGAGTTCTCGGCGATCTTCTCGGTCGGGTAGTCGGCGGCACCCACGATGATCTCCTGAGCGCTGAAGAGCACCTCGATCGAGTGCTTGAAGGCGTCCACGTCGAAACTGCCGTCGTCGAGGAGGTACTTCATCAGGTTGAGACTGGCCAGGTTGCACGCGGAGTTGTCGATATGCATGTACTCCGAGCACGGGTTCGATCCGTTGATGCGATCGGTGTTGGACGACGTGTGCCACCTGTTGATGGTCGTGTCGAACTGCAGGCCGGGGTCGGCGCACTCCCACGCGGCGCGCGCAATCTGGCGCCAAAGATCGCGCGCCTTGAGCGTCTGGACGACTCGACCGCCGTGACGGGCGTTCAAGTTCCAGTCGGCGTCGGCGATGACGGCCTCCATGAACTCGTCCGAGATTCGAACCGAGTTGTTGGCGTTCTGGTACTGGATCGAGTGGATGTCCTTACCGTCGAGGTCCATGTCAAAGCCGTTGTCGCGAAGTACGCGTGCCTTGTTCTCCTCGTTGGCCTTGCACCAGATGAACTCTTCGACGTCGGGGTGGTCCGCGTCGAGGATCACCATCTTGGCGGCGCGGCGGGTCTTGCCGCCGGACTTGATGGTGCCGGCCGACGCGTCAGCGCCGCGCATGAACGAGACCGGGCCGCTCGCGGTGCCACCGCCCTCGAGCATTTCGGCGCTGGAACGAATCTTGGACAGGTTCACGCCGGCGCCCGAACCGCCCTTGAAGATGATGCCCTCCTCGGTGTACCAATTGAGGATCGAACGCATCGAGTCTTCGACCGCGAGGATGAAGCAGGCACTGCCCTGTTGGGGTACGCCCTTCACCCCAATGTTGAACCAGACCGGTGAGTTGAAAGCGGCCTTTTGCGTGATCAGCAAGTGCTTGAGCTCTGCGCGGAAGGCCTCGGTCTCCTCCTCGTCGACGAAGTAGTCGCGCTCGACGCCCCACTGCGTGATCGTGTCGACGATGCGGTCACAGACCTGCTTCAGGCTGGTCTCACGCTCGGACGTGCCGAGCGTGCCGCGGAAGTACTTCTGGGCGAGGATGTTGGTGGCGTTGAAGGACCAACTCGACGGCACTTCGACGTTCAGTTGCTCGAAGGCGACCGAACCGTCGCGGAAGTTCGAAATACGCGCGTCGCGCCGGTCCCAGGTGACCTCGTCGTAGGGGTGACGGTCGTCCGTCGTGAAGTAGCGGCGGATGCCAATTCCGAGTCGCTGAGGTGCGATAGCCATATGAATCTCTCTTTTCTTGCCGAAACCGACACTAAGAACATGCTTCCTACGGCGCTGTGGTCGGGAGGTCAAGTTTACTACCCTTTTCCCCCCAAGCCACAAGATGTAGTGGTCAGACCACTCCTCGTCGCAAGATGCTGTGTCATTACAGCACTGTAATTACACGGAGTCAACTCAATTTTGATTGTTTTCAGAACAATTTTTTTTGACCCAGTGATCTACCCGATATCGACGCGGTCACCATCGTTATCCTGACCCCGGTGGAACTCGTTCTTGCCCTCGACGCCGGTACCTCGGGCGTGCGCAGCGTCGCCTACGACGAGCACGCGAGGGTCGTCGACTCCTCCCATCGCGATCTGACCCAACACTTCCCCCACCCTGGTGAAGTGGAACACGACCCGATCGAGATCGCCCGACTGTCCGTGGAGACCTTGCGCGACGTCGCTCTTCGCGCACGCGAGCATGGGCATTCCGTCGTCGCACTCGGCGTCACCAATCAACGCGAGACAACGGTCGCCTTCGACCGCAATAACGCCAACGATGTGGCGAACGCGATCGTCTGGCAAGACCGACGCACCGCCGGCCACTGTGACGATCTCGAAGCGGCCGGAAAGGGACCGCTCGTTCGCGCCACCACGGGCCTCGTCCTCGACTCGTACTTCTCGGCGACCAAGATGCGTTGGCTCCTCGATCACGGTGCCCTCGACGGAGCCACCACGCCAAGCCTCGCCACCATCGATACCTGGCTGCTGTGGTGGTTGAGCGGCGGCGGCGACGGCGGGATCTTCGCCACCGAAGCGTCCAACGCCTCGCGCACGATGTTGATGGACCTAGCGACTCGAACCTGGTCGAAGGAGATGACTGAACTCTTCGACATCGACCCGTCGATGCTCGCCGAGATACGACCATCGTGTTCGCTGTTCGGATCGGTTGACGACCGGGTACTGCCCGAGTTGGGGGGCGTACCCATCACGGCCATGCTCGGCGACCAACAGTCGGCGCTCTTTGGTCAGGCCTGTTTCGATGCCGGCGTGGTGAAGGCCACCTACGGCACGGGAGCGTTCATCTTGGCCAACGTCGGCCACGACGTCCCCGGGGTCTTCGACGGTCTCGTGACCACCTGCGCCTGGGACCTCGGCGACTACGGACCGGCGTCCTACGCCGTGGAAGGTTCGGCGTTCGTGGCCGGCGCCGCCGTGCAGTGGCTTCGCGACGAACTGGGCTTCATCGAGGAGTCGAGTGAGCTCGAAGCGCTCGCCATGCGAGCCTCCGACAGCGCCGGCGTGACGTTCGTGCCGGCCTTCACCGGTCTCGGCTCGCCGTTCTGGCGAAGCGACGCACGCGGTTCGATCACCGGACTCAGTCGTGGTGTCGGTCGCGCGCAGATCGCGCGAGCACTTATTGAGTCGCTCGCCTTTGAGGTGCGCGCCATGACCGATGCGTTCGCCAATGGCGGCATCGTGCTCTCGCACATTCGCGCCGACGGTGGCGCCGCCGCGATGGGCCTGCTCCTCGAACTCCAGGCCACGAACTCGCGACTGCCCGTCTATCGCAGCACGTCGCTCGAGGCGACGGCTCGCGGCGCGGCGACACTGGCGGGGCTCGGCGTCGGTCACTGGGCATCGCTCGAAGAGCTGGCGGAACTCTGGGAGTACGACGAACGCTTCGAACCGGACGATCCCCTGTTCGCCGATCTCGGGTACGCGCAGTGGCTTCGCGCCATCGCGCACGCGTGAGTTGTAGTTTCGTTGCACGAAGAGGAGGGCATCGTGAGTGAGTACGCAGCACTGGTCGTGCGAGGTGGCCTGGGGTTCGGTGAAGCTCCGCGCTGGCACGAGGGTCGACTCTGGTACAGCGACTTCTACCGCGGCGCCATCTTCTCGATGGCGGCCGATGGGAGTGACGAATGTCTCGAGCACGAGGTTGCCAGCCAACCCTCGGGACTCGGCTGGCTGCCCGACGGCGATTTACTCTGCGTGTCAATGATCGATCAAAGGGTCGTGCGATTCTCTGGCAGCAAGTCATCGACCTTCGCCGACATCAGCGAGTACTGCACGTTTTGGGCCAACGACATGACGGTGTCGTCGAGTGGCTACAGCTACGTGGGCAACTTCGGTTTCGATCTGGACACGCGACTGAAGGAACTGGGCGTCGAAGCCTTCTTGGCGACGCCACCGCCCTCGACCAACCTCGTGGTCCTCGACCCCGGGGGCCACGTCATCCAGGTGGTCCCCGACATGGACTTCCCCAATGGCGCGGTAATCACCCCTGACGGGTCGACATTGATCATTGGCGAAACCATGGCCAGTCGTCTCACCGCATTCGATATCAACGACGACGGCACGTTGAGCAACCGGCGTGTGTGGGCCCAGTTCGACTTCGTGGCGACCGACGGCATGTGCCTCGACGCGCAGGGCCAGATCTGGCTCGCCAACGCCGTGTCGAAGACGTGCCTGCGCGTGAAGGAGGGCGGCGACGTGACCGGAACCGTCACCTGCACGCAGAACGCCTACGCCTGCATGCTCGGTGGTGAGGACCGTCGCAACCTCTACGTCATGACGGCGCCCACGAGTGATCGATTCCACATCGCCGACGTGACTCGAGGTCGCATCGAAATGGTCCGCGTCGAGACGCCCGGAGCGGGACTGCCCTAGGACCTCTCCGCGATCAGCCGAGTTTCGGGAGTGCCTTTCTCAGATTGCGGATTGCCTGGGTCGTGCGAAGTTCATTCTCAATGAGCGCAAAGCGAACGTGCCCGTCGCCGCCGTCGCCGAATCCCACGCCGGGACTCGTCGCGACGCTCGCCTCCTCGATGAGGTACTTCGCGAACCCGAGCGATCCATGTTCGGCGTAGGGCTCGGGCACCGGCGCCCAAATGAACATGGAGCCTCGTGGCGCCGTCACGTCCCAACCAATGCGATTGAGGCCGTCGATCAAAGTGTCACGACGCGACTGGTAGATGACGCGGAGCTGTTCGGGGTAGTCGGTCGCCTCATTCATCGCGACGATCGCGGCGATCTGGACCGGTTGGAAGGTGCCGTAGTCGAGGTAGCTCTTGAGCTTCGTCAGCGCCGCGACGATCTCGGCGTTGCCGACGAGGAATCCGACGCGCCATCCGGCCATCGAGAATGACTTGGTGAGCGTGTAGAGCTCGACGCAACACTCCTTCGCGCGCGGGACCTGGAGAATCGACGGCGGTCGGTAACCGTCGAACCCGAGGTCGGCGTAGGCGAAGTCGTGACAGATGATCACGTCGTGCTCGAGGGCGAAGTCGACGAGGCGCGTCATGAAGGCGAGATCGACGCAGGCGCTCGTCGGGTTGTGCGGGAACGAGCAGATGATGACCCGCGGCTTGACGCTCGCGTGCTCCCACGCCACCACGAGCCCGTCGAAGAAGTCGTCGCCCGGGTCGTTCGACGTCGCGCCGGGGTCGTGCATCGGCACCGTGATGACGGTGGCCCCCGCGAATCCAGGGCCGGCCAGGTGGATGGGGTAACTCGGACTCGGCACGATAGCCGCGTCGCCGGGACCGAGCAACACCCACATGAGGTGCGTGAGGCCCTCTTTGGCCCCGATGGTCGTCACCACCTCGGTATCGGGATCGAGGTCCACGTCGAAGAGCATCTTGTAGCGATTGGCCATCGCGAGGCGCAGGTTGGGGATGCCGCGACTGGCGCTGTAGCGGTGGTTTCGAGGGTTGTTCGCGGCCTCGGCGAGCTTCGCGACGGCGATCTCAGGACTCGGGAGGTCCGGGTTGCCAAAGCCAAAGTCGATGACGTCGCGACCGCCGGCCCGCGCCTCGGCCTTCAACGCATTGATCGTGGCGAAGACGTAGGGCGGCAGGCCGTTGATTCGACGAAATTCCATCAGTGGACTTTACTCGTCACGATCGTGCGCGCCATGTCGCTAACGCGTCGATGTCAGCGTCAGGGGTCAACACTGCCCACGTGGCGCCGGCCTCAGCCAGTGCGTCAAGAGACGCCACGAGGTCCTCGGGCACCGGTCCGGCCCACGAGACCGGGCCGCCCACACGCAGCGCTACCACGCGTTCGGGCGGGGCGTTCCAGAGATTGAGGACCGCTCCGACCGCGCGCGCGACACCGTTGGTCGTGTCATTTCCCGCACCGAACCAGACGGGCATGGTGGCCACGAGAGCCCGCGCCGTCTCGGCCATCAGGGCGCGGCGCTCGTCCGCGTTCCTCTCCGGGACGTCGTACGCCACGTTCTCCGCGGCCGAGAGCTTGTCGCCCGATCCGAGCGTCGCGATGACCCGGCCCGGGGCCAGTGCGTGCAACGTCGTGAACTGCTCGATCAGATGAGGCGTGCCCACCAGTCCCACGCGCGCCACCAAGGGCCCCACGACCAGCGCCGAGTTCGCCCGCGCGACCGCCGTCAACACCGGGAACGGTGCCAACGACGGGCGCGTCGGCGTGCCCATCGGCCAGAGATGGTCGTAGGCGAAGACGCCGTCGAGCCCCGCGTCGGCGGCGCGTCGGGCGAACGCCAGGGCGTCGTCCGCGCTGTCGCGGAAGGTCGGCAGCAACACGCCGAGTTTCATGCGGTTCGCTCGAACGCCACGAGCGCCGCTCCCATGGCACCCGAACGCGGACCGAAGAGCGACGGCGTGACCGTGATGACCGGGCGCGCCGCGTAACCCTCCACGAGGTCGACGAGGTATTCGCGCGCCGACGGCAACACGAGGTCCGACGCGCTCGAGAGTCCCCCGCCAATGACGAAGTGGCCGCAGTCGAGGATCGCGGCCAGATTCGCGAGGCCGAGCGCCAGCCACCACCCGATCTCCTTCATCAGTACGACGGCCTCGTCCAGGTTCTGTGCGGCCGCTTCAGTGACGTCCTCCGCGCGAACAGCGGCGGCGTTGCCGCGTTGTGCGACCAACGTCGGTAACCGACCCTCGATCGACGCTTCACGGGTCATGCGATTGAGTCCCCCGCCCGAGGCGTATCGCTCCCAGCACCCGTGGGCGCCGCAGTGACACGCCGCCCCTCTCGCTTCGACGACCATATGGCCGATCTCGCCCGCGAATCCGCTTCGACCACGCACCAACTCGCCGTCGGCGAAGACGCCACCACCGATACCGGTGCCGAGGGTCACCATGACAAAGTCATCGATGCCTCGCGCCGCACCCCACTCGTGCTCACAGAGTGCGGCGCAGTTGGCGTCGTTCTCGCAGAACACCATCGCGCTCGAGAGTGACGCGCCGAGCAGCGCACCCAGGTCCGCCCCGGAGGCCGAACGCAGGTTGGGCGCGTAGACCAGTCGTCCGTCGCGGCGCATCATGCCGGGCAACCCAATACAGACCGGCACCTCGCTCGAATCGAGACCCTGACGCGCGCACAGTTCGTGGACCAGCGTGGTCACGACGTCCGCCGTCGGTGCGCCGATGTGGTCACTGTTGAGGTGCGGCGTAGGCGCCTGCTCCTCGGCCAGAACTCGGCCGTCGCGCGCGACGACCAACGCCAAGGCTTTGGTCCCGCCCACGTCAACGCCAATCGCGACGTCGATCATCGAGACCGCTCGGCCTGCGCCTTCAGCTCTCGAAGCGCCTGGGTCTGAATACGGTAGGCCGCACGAGATTTGATGAACGTGGGAATCGGGACGAGGAGCTCCACCTCGAGGTCGTAGGTCACGCGGGTCTCGTCGCCCTGCGCCTCGAAGCGATACTGCCCGTTGAGGGTCTCGGTGAGATCCCCTTCGATCTGGTGCCACGAGAGCTGTTGCGGTGCGTGCGAGTAGTCGTAGTGCAGCGTGTAGGTCGTCGAGCGACCGAAGGCCGCAGCGCGGAACTCGACTTCGAGGGCTCGGCCCTGCTCGTCGCGCGAGAGGACTTCGATTCGCTTGAGGTCACTCACCCACGAGTCATAGTGCACGAAGTCCGTGACGACGTCATAGACACGCTGAGGTGACGCGTCGACCGTGATCGTTTCCGTAGCCCGTTGTGTCACGACACCTCCTCCACGACAACCTTACGACAGTGCGTTGTGTGCGCTGAAGTGGTCGAAGGGCTCGAGTTCGTACGAGAGTTGCATCGCCAGTCGGTACCACTCAAAACGACCGACCGCGGCGATTCGTGACGCCCGCCCGTACGCCAGTCGACGTTCATCGTCGAGCGCGAGTGCTCGAATGGCCTTGGCGAGCAATTCGTTACTTCGCGGGTCCCCGACGACCAGGCCCGTGACGCCGTTCTCCACCGCCTCGTGACTGCCGCCCGAGCGGCCCGCGATCTGCGCCACACCGGTCGCTGCCGCCTCGACGAAGACGATGCCGAAGCCCTCCTGTTCGAGTCCGAGCCATCGACTTCGACAGTCCATCACCATGAGATCACTCGACGCGATCCAGTCGCTCAGTTCGTCATCGGGGACGCGACCGAGGAAGGTGACCGGCGCCTGGAGCTGTTGCGCCAGTCGTTTGAGTCGGGCCTCGTCTCGGCCGGCGCCGCCAATCACGACGTGCAGAGTCGTGAGTTCATCCTTGAGGCGTGCGGCGGCGCGGATCAACGTGTCCATGCCCTTGCGCGGTACGAGTCGCGAATAGGAACTCACGACGAAGTCATCGTCGTTGAGGCCGAGCGCCGCACGGACCTCGTGGCGGCGACGTGCGTCGACGGGCGTGAACCTCATGGTGTCGACGCCGGGTGGAACTTGGATGATGGGTGGCGAGAACTCCGCGGTGTTGTCGCGCACGATGCCTTCGGGGTACGAGCCGGCGCAGATCGCCACCTTTGCGTGCTTGAGCACGAAGCGAAGCGACGACGCGACGATCGGAATACGACTCGGTATCGTCGCTTCCGCGCCGTGCACGATCACGCCGTAGGGAACCGAAAGGAATGGGCCGAGTAGCCCGAGCGGCCACGCCGGATCGAGGAGCACCAGTTCGGGTTCGTGGCGTGCGATCGCGTCTTGGATGGCGCGCCATGCTCGATAGGTCGGCAGGAAGAGAGTTCTCGTCGCCACCCGCTCCACGACGATCTCTGAATCGGCGTCGAACGACGCGGCGTCGGGGTGCGACGAGGCCGTCAGCACGACCGCCCGACCCGTTTCGAGGCGACGCCAGAGTTCGTGGAGATACACCTGAATTCCGCCCGTTTTAGGCGGATAGTCGTTGGTCACCAGCAAGTGACGTGCCATGCAATCAGGCTACTCAGTCGATCTCGCCCCTTCGACGGGCTCGAGCGACGTCGTACGGTGCTGGAACTTGAGGCGGGGCATCATCCCCTGGGCGGTGAACAGTTGCACCACGTCGGCGTCGGCACTCGTCATGACCAATTCGTCCGGCGTCGCACCGAGGACGAAACTCACGAGGCAGTCCTCGCAGTCCGGTGTCCCTCGACGAACGCAGTCGTTGCAGCTGATGGAAAGTTCGATCTCGTTGCTCATTGATGCACCTTTCACTTGCGTCAAGACTGACGCAGTGCTGTGACATCTCAACGGGGCAGGAACGACGCGATCTCCATGGCGACCTGCGATGGTCCAAAGAGGACGCCCTCGGTGCGGACGAGTCCGGCGATCGGATCGACGAGCACGTAGAACGGTGGCCACCTCACGTCGAGAGCGAGCAGTACGTCGGGCGCGACAAGGACCGGCCGGGGCGCGTCGACCCATTCGTCGTCCGTATCGTCCGTGGCACTGATGAAGAGAACGTCAATGTCGGCGAACTCGGTGAGCTCGGAGAGGAGGAAGTCACGGCACCCGTCACAGTTCGCCTTTATGACGACGAGGAGCGTCAACTTGTTCAGCGTGAGCACCGCATCGCCACCATTCGACCAGTGACCGGAGAACTCCGACGGAGCCGGACGCTCGCGCGGTCGATCGAAGGAGCGTGGGCCTAGGTCAGACGTCACTGGATTCGATGAGCGGTTCAACGCCGCGCCCATGGCCACACCAGCGACAGGTGACCGACTCAACGGAGTGCGCAATGACCTCGGGCTCCTCTATCGAAAGGTCGCCACCAACCGTGTAGTGGTGAAAGGCCCGCACGGAGGTCGTCTCGACGACATCGAATCGAGTGAGGTTGCCGCAGGCGGTACATCGATAACGAGTGGTCACGAACTCACGATACGTGCAAACTCAGCGAATCATTCCAGTTCGTGGCGCCCGCGACCGTGGCGGGGCTGCACTTCGTAGTCGAAGGGCTCGGGTTCGTCGTACGAAAACACCGTGTCGTACGCAGAGGGAACTGCCGCCTCGTTGAATCGTTCAGCGTCGATCAGACGACAGAGGGCGCCGGGGTGACGGAGTTTGCCAATTGAAATCGTCCCGGCGACGGTCTCAAGGAAGATGACCCCTCGCCGGGTGAGCCGTTCACTCACACGTTGGTCGATTCGAATTGCCGCGATGTCGCGAAGTTCAATGGTGCTGCGATGATGGTGCAGGACACCGCCTTCCACGAGAATCCGCTCGTTGGTGACGTGCACCTTGTGTGAGCGCCAGCGCCACGTCCTCGTCAGCGCGATCAACACGAACGGTCCCGCCAGCAGCACTCCCAACAAAAACTGGTGCTCGTGCACGATATGCACGTGCTGGGCGCCAAAGATCACGAGGGTGACCAAGACGATTGCGACTACGACCGGTCGACTGATGCCGCGCGACACGGGCGTCACCGAAATGATTCGGACCTCTCCCTCTCGCAGGATCGTTCGTGTGGCCATACCTACAAGCGTAAGGACTCAACGGCGAAGTTTCCGAACATCCGACGTGAAACTCTTGTGAATTTAACGATTCACACGTTGCGCATCTGATGAGCCGCCATATCGAAGTAGCTGTGCAATTCAATGAACTGCTCGTCACTGAGACTGGACTTCACGCTCGCCATCGCCGCCTCCATGGCCGACAGCCAGGCATCACGGGCACCCTTGGTGATGTGAAATGGTGCGTGGCGCATGCGAAGTCGCGGATGTCCGCGCTCATCGGCGTACGTCTTCGGTCCTCCCCAGTACTGCTCGAGGAAGAGCTCGAGGTGACGCTTGGACTCGGTCAGATCTTCGGGGTACATGGGCCGAAGCTGCTCGTCGTTCTCGACCTGTTCATAGAACGAATTCACCAGCGAATGAAAGAAGGCGTGTCCGCCGACCTGATCGTAGAACGTGTCCTCCACCCCTCCACGTTAATGGCGTCATCTAGACTGCTTCGAGTCTCATTGAGACGTGCGGGTGTAGCTCAATGGTAGAGCTCCAGCCTTCCAAGCTGGCCATGCGGGTTCGATCCCCGTCACCCGCTCCAAGGTTTCTCTTTGAGAGTGAGGTCGAGTTTGGGATCGCGATCTACGTCGCGAGCTCAGATCGGGAGCGCTTAACGTGGCCGTTCATATCGGCGCTCTCTTCCAGAGTCATGCCGTGCGTCTCTCGCCCAAAGATGAAGACAATCACCACAGCGATCAAAGCAACGGATCCAACGAGCGAGTAAACCGCACCGACGCCGAAGTTCGACAGCACGATTGGTATAAGTGAGGGACCCGCGACGCCCGAAATGAGGCGCCCGAAACCTTCAGTTGTCGCGACGCCCCACGCTCGAATCTCTGTTGGATAGCTCTCGGAGGTGTACGTCTTCACCGCCGGGTCGACGCCGATGCCGAAGAACGACATCAGACAACCGAGGAGGAGGATCGGAACCGCGCCGCGCACGAAGCCGAAGACCAGCGCCGCCAAAGCCGCGATCGTGGTGAAGCCAATGATCACTGGCTTTCGCCCCCAACGCTCGACGACATAGGACTCGAGCAACTTCCCGGGAATCGAGACGCCGACGATTATCGCGGTGAACTCGAAGGCCGACGTCAGTGGGTAGCCCATCTTCGCGACGACCGTCGGCATGAAGGTCTGGATGGAATAGAAGATGAAGAATGTTCCGCCAAAGGTGACCCAGAGCGTGATGGCTCGGCGCCGCAAGGGTCGCTTGAAGATTGCGTGCCACGATTGATGCGGCGTGACTGACGTCGCGTCGACCTCGGGAGGCAGGGGCGGGAGCGGCGCACCGAGCGAACGCTGCGCCCTCGCTTCCATTTTCGTCAACGACGCTTCGGCCTCAACCCAATGACCCTTCGATTCGAGCCACCGTGGCGACTCTGGCAGGAAGCGCCACGCCAGGAGCGCGAACAGAATCGGAATGCCGCCGATCATGAACATCACGCGCCAGCCATGGGTGTCGTTGACGTTGGGGATCAAGATCAGGGCGAGCAGCGGCGAGAGGAAGTAACCGAATGACAAGAATGAGTCGGCCCAGCCCGTAAATCGACCACGGCGATTGGGCGGACAGAGTTCGCTGGCGTAGATATAGGGAATCGGGAAGACCGCCCCCATGGCGATGCCGTCGACGATCCGCAACGTGATCAGGCTGTCCAAACCATGCACGAATCCAGTTGCGAACGTCAAGATCGCGTACGCGGCGGTGCCGACGATCAGCACCTTTCGCCGTCCGAAATGATCGGCCAGTCGACCGGCGGGTACGATCCCGATCACGATGCCGATATTGGCGGCGACGGCGACGAACGATTTCATGCCGGTCGAAAGCCCGAACTGTTGAGTGAGTGACGGTAGAACCGAACCCGTCAGTCCGATGTCGTAGGACTCAATGAGCCAACTGAGAAAGAGCAGGCCCATGATGCCCGCGAGCCACCTGGTCGCTGGCAGACGGTCGAGCCGAGCCGCAGCACGAGGGCGCTTGGCGCCCGCGGCACCGTCGTTCGATGGTCCCGGCGCCACGTTACCCGCAGGGATTGGAAGCATGGGAATCGCGGCCCCCGTAGTTGAACTCATCGCTCGACGCTCACCCGCCACTGCTCGTCTGCAGTTGCCACCAAGTTTTTAGAGTGGCAAGTCATGAGGTTTGGCGAAATACCTCGACCCACCTTGACCCTAGTGGCGCCCTTCTTTCGTTCCAACAAGGACCAAAGTCCCTGTTGGTCGTCACTCTCGGGAGAATCGACCGCTCCCACGACGGCGAATGGAATGGGCACGTGATTTTTATGACGCCTGAATACTCCCTCGAGTCGTTCCCGATTACGATTCTTAGGCTTCATCCCCACCGATCGGAGATCCGTTGCTGTCCCAAATGAGGCGTGCGACGCGCTTTCTCGTCGTCGTCCTCGTCACGGTATTGGCGCCACTCTCCTTCGCCCTCGTGGGAATTGGGAGTACCGGTGTCGCCTCAGCGGCGACGTCGACCTCAATTTTCTATCTGGACGTCGGCGGTTCTGCTTCCGTGGGCGTCCAGCCAACAGTTTCGAATCCGCACGGTGAGCCGACTTCCAGCGGGTACGCCAACGACCTGGTCGCCATCGAGGCCGCGAAGGGCGTCACGATGGAGTTGACCCAAACGGGCTGTCCCGGTGAGTCCACGACGACGATGCTCAACGGAGGCGACCACTGCTACCAACTCCCGGCCACCCAGTTGGCGACTGACGTTGCGTTCCTCCAGAGCCACCACGACGAAACCGGCATCGTCACCGTCGACTTGGGCTTCAACAACGTGGTGAAGTGCATCAGAATGATCACCGACGTATCGGCATGTCTCAATCAAGGCTTCGCCACACTGCGTCTGGAGCTTCCTCAAATCCTGTCGACCCTCGAAGCGGCCGCCGGGCCGAACGTCCATTTCGTTGGCGTGGGTCACTACGACCCCTTCCTCGAAAACGCCCTGCACGGCTCGACGGGTGTCGCGAGGGCCACGAGGAGCCTCGAGGCCATGACAACGCTCAATCGAACGTTGTCGAACGTCTACCAGTCGTTCCTCATTCCGACGGCTGACGTGGCACGGGCGTTCAAGAACTTCGATCGCTCGCCGACGACGCTTCCCGGCGTCGGTATCGTCGCCACGAACGTCGCCGAAACCTGTGCACTCACCTGGATGTGCGAACCGGCGCCTTTCGGACCGAATCTGCACCCCAACGTCAGTGGCTACGAAATCATCGCAGCGGCCATCGCGGACAAACTTCCCCCCACGTTCTGACGGTCACAGAGCCGTAGCGACGGCGCAACTATTCCGTCGAAACTTCGAGAGGACTCACGCTCACCTCTCGAGAGGCGCGCGACGACTCGTAGTGCTTGGGGCGTAAGGAACTCCACGACTCCTGGCCCCGCCCGGTGACGGCTCGTGCCACGGGCGTACGCGCCATCAGCGCGGTGAAGGCGTAACCCATGAAATAGACCAGGAGCAACGCCACTGGTGCCGCGACGCCCCAGGGAATATGAAACCCCAGCGAGTTGCGAACCCTCACGAGCAACGGGATCCACAGCATCTGGGAGAGGTAGACGCCGTAGGAGTTATCAGAACCCGATTTCACCATCGCTCGGGTGCGTTCGCGACGCCGTTGAGAGACCAGGTAGACGCCTAAGAGGTAGACGCACAGGATTGCACCAATATTGAAAGGCAGGATCGCCGGGGAGAAGATGTTCGTACCCGTCTTGAAGTACGGCAGTAACGAACCGTTTCGCGTCTCGTAGCTCAGGACCTCGGCGGCGATGGCGCTCACGATCGTGAGGACGATGATCCAACGGGCTTTCGCGCAGATCCATTCGTGGATCGGATCGAGGTGCAGGGCCACGATCATGCCGCCAATGAGATAGACCGCGTACGAAGTGATCAAACGCGTTTGGATAATCCCGGAGATCTTGAACGCTGAGAAGTGAGGGCTCACGAGCACGCCGAAGGCAATTTGCCACACGAAGGCGAACACCATGATCTGGACGTGCCACTGGGGGAAGCGCCGAACGAACTTCATCATCGGCGGGAACAAGATATAGAACTCCATGATGACGATCAGGTAGTAGAGGTGGTAGTAGCCGTAGAGCAAGATGTGCAAGAAGTAGTGCAGTCCCGCCGTGCTGAAGATGGCTGCGGAGTGGAACGAATAGAAGGGAAATCCCTTCACGGCTGTGAGCGACGTGTAGAAGAAGTAGATCACGGTCCAAGTCAAGTACGGCACGCCGACCGAGAGGAACCGACGTTTTGAATAGTGGACGAGCGCGATCTTCTCACTGTCCTTGTAGCTGTAGGTGAGCATGCAGGCCGACACGAAGAGGAAGGCGTCACGTGAGAACCGCGTCAGCATGATCAGGCCGACGACAGCGGTGCTGGAAGCGAGCGGCGCGAAGAAGATCAGCGCGTGCGTCGAGATGACAGCCGCCTGTTTGACGGGACGCATGGCGTCGATGTGATCTAAGCGCTTGCGGGTTCCCGCCGGTGGCGTCGTTACCGTGCTCACGCGATCGTCACCCACCGACGAAAAAGTTCCCCTCTTCGACCCGACTGCGAGAACCGCGTCAATGGAGTACTTCACTCACGATGATCTCTATCTCGTCCGTCTGCAACTCGCCCTTTCTAACCTTGCCCGTCGCGTTCACGGGTAACTGGACGACCACGCGCAGCTCGACTGGACGACGAGTGCGCACGAACGTCGTGGCGAGCTCATTTCGGATCTCATCGGTGATCAAGCCAATCGTGTCGTGCGGCGTCGCCAACGTGACGCCTTCAAGTTGCACGTAGGCAACGGGGACCTGATTGAAGACATCGTCGGCGACACCGATCACCGCCGCGCCCACGACGCCCGGCACGCCGAGGATGACGTCTTCTATCTCGCGGGGAAATATCTTCTCCCCACCGCGATTGATGACGTCGTCGCTTCGACCCACCAGAAAGAGATAGCCGTCCTCGTCCAGGTAACCGAGGTCACCGGTGCGCAGCCAGCCTTCCGGGTCAAATCGCTCTTCGTAGCCAACGCCTTCGTAACGGGTGATGATCGAAGGGCCACGGATCTCAACGTGTCCGGGGTTATGGGCGTCCGCTTTGGACGTAGTTGGCGACGAGATGACGCGCAACTCGACTCCAACCGGTGGGCCGACGGAGCCCTTCTTTCTTGGACCTCGCAGTGGATTGGCGCAGATCTGACTCGCTGCCTCGGTCATACCGTAGGACTCAATGACAATGATGTCAGTTTGTGCCTCGAAGGTCTCCAGTAACGGCCCCGACAAGGGCGCCGATGCGGAGCGTATGAAACGCACTCGCTGTGGAACAGACTCGTCACCGTGTCGCGACACCAGGCGCGAGATGATCGCGGGCACGGCGTTTATCCACGTGACCTCGAGACGATCGATCAAGGCCCAGAAACCTGTGCGATGGAAACTGTCGTCGAGTACGAGTGACGAACCCGAGAGAAACGTGGCAAGGAGCGCCACGACCTCCGCGTTCACGTGCCAGAGCGGTAGAGGATTGAATCCCCGATCTTCCATCGTCAACTCGTTATGGCTCGCAATCAGGTCTGCGGTGTAGACCAGTTGGGCGACCGGAAGGAGCATGATCTTCGGGGTTCCGGTGGTGCCTGACGTCGCCAAAATCACCCCTCCCCCGGTGGGCGCGAGGACGTCGTTGTCGAACGGGTCATCGGCGACACTATTGGGCAAGTCAATCCACGTCGTTGCTAACGCCGAAGGCGCCTCGCGGTCGCTGACGATGGCGTTGAGTTGCAGGCGGTCAGCGCGCTCGTCGAGGGTCCGGCCGTTCGGATATTCCAGCGTGGGATCCAGTGGGGCGACCCAGAGACCGTAGGCGAATGCGCTCGCGAAACAGGATCCAAAGTCCAAGGGCTTCGAGACGAGCAGTCCGATCCTGTCGCCACTGCGAAGTCCCGCCTTGGAGAAGACGTTCGCCCATCCAAGTGCACGTTCGAGGACTTGTCGGTACGAAACCTGTTGCTCGACACGTGCCGCCACGAGCCACGGGGCGCTGTCACGGACGACGGCACGTTCGCGCACGAGTGCAAGAAACGGCCTCTCCGCTGGACGAGCGAGGCTATGAGAGGGCATGGGCTACTAACTACGACTCGATGGTTGGCGTGATTTTCACACCTTACCAAGTACCAAAATTTGTCGGTCGGGTGCACTCATCGAAACTCGTTTGGCGTGAGGGGCTATGGGCGTCGCACGTTCTCATTCGGCAACTACGAACGCTCCTCAGGTCAATCCGGGAAGTTTCGCGTTGGTCGCGCGCAACTGGAAGATCGCCGAAACGGGACTTTGGACACGCCCCAACTGATCGTCAACGGTCATAGGTTGCACTCAGCAGCGCCATCTCTCGTCGTAGACCCGAGTTCAGTGAGTTCAAGAGGTGGATGGGTGAGATTGGCGAGGTGACGAGTGAAGGTGAAGCACCAGTTGGCGGCTGTAATCGCCGTTGTCGTCGCCATCGCGTTCGTGATCGCATTCGTGGGTCTCAACTCCCCCGGATCCCCGGCGGCTTCTCGGGACCACGTTCGAGTCGTCGCCACATCGACTGTTCTCTACCTGGACGTTGGCGCGTCGGTCTCGGTCGGCGTACAGCCGACACCTCGAAATCCGAAGGGCCAACCCACCAATCGAGGCTATTCAAATCTGCTCGTCACTATGGAGGCGGCGAAGGGAATAACTCTCAACCTTCGAGAACTGGGATGCCCTGGCGAATCCATCGCCACGATGATTCACGGCCCCGATCCCTGTTACGTCGCGCCGGACACCCAACTCTCCGATGCCGTGACCTTCCTACGGGTTCATCACAGTGCGATCACACTGGTCACGGTGGATCTCGGCTTCAACACCCTCGACGTCTGTCTGCGCCATCGTGATATTGATCGCACGTGCGTTTCGCCGCAGCTCACGCTGCTGCGCAGACAACTGACCTACGTGATGCGCGATCTCACGCGCGCTGCGGGACCGCACGTGACATTCATTGGAGTTGGCCATTACAACCCGTACCTTTCGTTCTCGACCAAGGAAGGTTCCACGGAGACCTTCGCCGCCAACAGTGTGGCTGCCCTGCGACAGATGAACCGGACCCTTGCCGAGGTCTACGGCTCCTTCAAGGTCCCAATGGCTGACGTCGCCACGGCGTTCCACGAGGAGGACCTTCGAATTGTCCGGCGTCCCCATAAGGAAGCGACCACCGTGAACGTTCTGTACGAATGCACATTGACGTGGATGTGCGCTCCCAAGCCCTATGGTCCAAACATCCACCCGAGTGACGCCGGATACGCGGTGATCGCCAAAGCCATCGCGGTCCTCCTACCACCGAATCTGTGAACTGCGTGCGCTACGAAGAGACCGAACCGAATATCTCGGTTGGCGAGAAGGACTCGAACGAACAAGATTCCGCCTTTGTCAGCTTGCCCGGGAAGGTTCGGCCCGATGAAAAAAGAGGTCGGCCTCTAGACCGGAACTCCGGTGAGCGCGACGACGATCCCGACGACCCCGGCAATGAGAAGACAGCCGACGACATTCCTTTTCCCGATCAGTAACCAGAGAGCGGCGCCGGCCAAGATTGGAATCTGCCACAGATGCTGGAAGGACAGCCCAAGCGGAATCGCCGAGCCGGCAATGGCGCCAATGACGCTAGGACCCGCTCCCTTAAGAAATGATTGCGCTGTCACGTTGGCACGAATGCGCTCGAAGTGAGGCGCTCCTCCAAGTACGAAGAAGAACGATGGCGCGAAGGCAATGGATGCGGCCAGTAACCCGCCGGCGAGACCTGCGGCGGCGTAGCCCACGACCGCTACGGTTTGCACGACTGGTCCGGGCGTGATCTGTCCCAGCGCAACGGCGTTGAGGAATTGGGCCGCCGTCATCCAGTGGTACGTGTGGACGGCGTCGTGTTGCATCAGGGGCACGATGACGAATCCGCCACCGTAGGACAGGGCGCCGACCTTGAGGGCGACCCACGACAGAGCACCGAATCCCCCGAGAGCGACCGATGGCACGATCGCCAAGGGCCACACCACGTGACGCGACGAACTCTCGCGCCGCCAACCTTGACGACGAACGACGATCTCACAGAGACCGCACGACACGATGACGAGTACGAGAAGCGGACCGATGGTCGCAGCGGCCACGCCACCAAGGAGCGCGTAGACGAACCAACGGAACTGATGAGATCGTTCAACTCCGATGCGTCGTCGGCTGCTCGGTACCAGTTGCCACGAGGCACGTAATGCAACTGCGGGCACGGCGGCACCCGCGCCCGCCGCCGCTCCGAGCACGAACAGTGGAGGGTGCTTCGCCAGAAAGACGACGGAGAGCGCGAGGATCAAAAGCAGCCCGGGGAGGATGAAACAGAGTCCACCGAGGAGAGCGCCAACCTTCCCGCGGAGTCGCCACGCACAGTAGATCGCGAGTTGGGTGGAGGCTGGACCGGGAAGCAAATTGGTCGTCGCGATTGCGTCTTCGAAATCGTGCTCGTCGAGCCAGTGGCGCTCATCAACACAAAGTCGTCGTAACAGCGCGATGTGCGTCGGGGGGCCACCGAATCCGATGCAGCCGAGCCGAGTCCACTCCCGGATGATCGTGCCGAGTGACACGCGTGACGGAGTGGGGGTCGTTGTCATGGGTGTGAAGCGCCGCGTTTACGACAGCGTCGTCGTCAGTCCCGAGCTCGCCACGCTCTTAATGTAAGGCGAACTGTGACTCGCGGCGCGACGATCAAGGCCCCCAGGTAGGCCACCGCAAGCTCCAGGGGTCGATGATCAGCACGAGCGGCCATTACACGGCCGATCGCCCTCGCTCCTCGATCCGAAGGGTTGCTCGAGATTCCACGACGTATGGCGCGAATGTTGTCAATCTCATTGTTGGCCGTCGCAAGGAACAGGTGGGCCCGAAGGATGTGGCGGGACTCTCGCCCGCCGGACCTCGAGTGGTACTGCATGTTCGTCGAGTGGATGCGGTATTGAGCCAGGACTTCGGGGACGAAGACGACGCGATAGAAACGCGCGACCCGATAGAAGAGGTCGAGATCTTCACTGACGGGAAGAAGAGGATTGAATCCGCCGACATCGAGAAACGCCGACCTTCGCAACATCGACGAAGAGAGTCGTATTCGACCATCACCGCCCAGGAAGTCTCGATACTGAGCGTCATTGGAGTGGCCGACATCCGTCACACGACCCGTTTCGTCAATGAACTCGAACTGCGTGTGACAGAGACCGACGTCGTCGTCCGCAATGGCATCGAGTTGCTTGCTCAAGCGCTCCGGGAGCATTCGGTCGTCCTCATCCAACAGCGCGATGAACTCCGCCCGGGCGAGGCGAACACCGACGTTTCTCGCGATGGAAACGCCTCGATTGGGCTGACGGAATATTCGTATCCGACTGTCAGAGCCTTCGATGTCCGAGAAGTCGTCGCTGGATCCGTCGGAGACGACGATGAGTTCCCAATTGCTGATTGATTGACCTCGCACCGATTCCACCGCCTCGCGCAAGAACGGACCCCCTCGATAGCAGGGCACTACCACCGTGACCAGGGGTAGAGGGGAATTGGCGTCGTACACCATTAATTCGCACCCGCCGCTCGATCAAGCGGCCAGCCAACGTCACCAACTCGTCCGCCCTCGATAGCAGCGCTCTCGATTCGAGATTCGTCGGCCAGGATCACTTCGAAAGCCTAACGCTGCGAAACCTCAGTAGTCAGCGGTGATTCGCCGCTGAACTCCGTCGACGGTCATCGATCCACCGAAGGGAATCACGAACTGAGGATCGGTATGCCCGAGGTCCGGACCGAAGACGATCATCGCACGGGGGTTATACGTCGCCATCGCTTCGAGTACCGCGGTTCGCTGCTCTTGGCGAAAGTCATCGCGCTCATCTTCACTGAGTTGCCGGTCGTTGCGCCAGCACTTGGGCTTGCCCATCACGAGCGCCGGGAACTGTTCGAGCAAGCCCCGTTCGCCCATGTCGCGCAACATCCGAAAGACCTCCTCCGCCGAAGGCATCTCTTCGGAGGTTTCGAGGAACAGTACGCATCCGCGGTACGCGTGGTTGGGGAGGATCCAACGGTTGCTCGCCAGATTCCAGTGCAGGATCTCGAGGTTGCCACCCCAAGTCGGACCGGTGATGACGTCCGTCGCGTTGTGCCACAGCCAACCGGGGTCGGGTGTCGTGGCCATCGGTTCGAGCATGGTCGCGGGCACCTCCCACCGGCAGTTGAGGTCGGTGAATCGTTCCAACGGTTCAATCGCGAACGTGCCGGTGTCGAAGAGCGCACGACGAAGAGACGTGCCTGACACCTCGTTGACACCGTAAGGACGACTGAGGTGGATGAGGGTCGAACCGCCGTGGTAACTCGAAATGCCCAAGTTCCAAAGCCAGTTGAGCAGGTTGGTGTTGTCACTGAAACCAATGAACGCCTTGGGATTCGCCGTCACGAGTTCCGGGTCGAGGAAGGGCAGCACCGTGATCTGATCGTCGCCTCCGATGCTCGCGAGGATGGCGCGGATCGTCGGGTCGACAAAGGCCGCCATGAGGTCCTCGGCCCGTGCCCGCGGTGAAGCGCCGACCGTTCGCGTCGTCGGGTACTCGACGGGCACGAGTCCAAACTCGTCGCGGAGCACCTTCATCCCGATCTCGTGTACGTCGGGGAAGACGCCGGGCCCGGCCCACGACGGCGAGACGATCGCCACGTGGTCGCCGCGACGCACCTTGGGAGGCGTCGTCAACTTTGGACGCGTGCTCACGAGATTTTCAGTCACGACCGATCGACTCGGCGACGTCGCGCAACGCCAGTAGCACTGGATTGTCCTCAGCGCTCCCTTCTTCGCCACCGTCGGGCTCGCCACCGACTCGAGGGTCGGCCTGCGTGATGGTCACCGTCGTCGTGTCGCCTTCGTGCGTCAATTCATAGGTCATCGTGAAGTAGTTCTCGGGTACGTCGGCAAGTCCTGGTCGCGGAGCGAAGAGGGAGTAGTCCAACCGCGTCGGTTCGACGAAGGACAAGACGGTGCCCCACTGTTCGAAGGTTTGGCCTTCCCACTCCGACGTGAATCGAAGTGGGCCGCCGACACGCCACTCAGTTTCGAGCACACTGCCGTACTGCCAGCGCGCGACGTGGACGGGCACGGTCAGGGCGGCCCACGCCGCCTCGGGCGACGCCTTCATGGTGACGGTCGAGATCGAGGTTCGCATGGCCGTTGATTGTACGAGCGGAACTTTCACACAGGTGACCCGCGTCGATGCCCACGTCAATCACCAGTGATTCATTGGCTTTAACCATGGATACTTGCAATTGGTCCTATATCCTACTAAACCAATAGAAATAGTAGATAACACCAGCGACCCCTTGGAGGCAGTCATGACACTCAGTGTTGCATCGGTACGAAGTGAGGCGCAGCCGGCGCGCGCGTTGGCGTTCGCGGAGTTTTTTGCGTCCCTCGATCTGCCCGAAGGTCGCCTCGACCTGATCGATCTGGAGCGGGTGGTCTCGAGTGTCGCGTCGCGCCACGACCTCTTCGACGACCTCGTCGTCTTTAAGAGCGATGGCTGGTCGTTGCACCTCTTCGTCAACGCGAGCTTCGGCGTGAAGATCGAATCGTGGGGTGAAGACCACTTGGTGAACTGGCACGACCACGGCGGATCATCGGGCGCCTTCGCGGTGACCTCGGGCACCCTGGTCGAACAGTACCGATCGGACGACTTCGTCGGCATCGAGTGCCGACACCTACGAGTTGGCGACCTCGCATCATTCGGCGCCGACCACGTGCACGACGTCTACCGGTCCGGTGCACCGGCGCTCAGCGTGCACGCGTACTCGCCACCGCTCACGGGCATGACGCACTACGACCACTCCCGTGAGGGGTTCGTCGCGATCGAACTCGTACCCGAGACGCTCCCTTTCAATTTCGACACGAGTTCGATCGAGCGATAACGCTTCCGCCGGGGCGGCGTCGTGTCGACGCTGATCGACGTCGCCCCGTCGCCCCCACCTTAAAGTTGACTAAATCACTAAACAATGTTAAAGATGAAGTTTGCACTTCCCTCGTGCTCGAGGAAGCGCCCAACCCACTGAAGGAGCTCCACAATGACCAACTGGGGATTCGAAACTCGCCAGATCCACGCCGGTGCCGTGCCCGACCCGACGACCGGCGCACGGGCCGTGCCGATCTATCAGACGACGAGTTACGTCTTTCGCGACACCGCGCACGCCAAGGCCCTCTTCGGCCTTGAGGAACTCGGCAATATCTACACGAGGATCATGAACCCGACCCAGGCGGTCTTCGAGGAGCGCGTGGCGTCGCTCGAAGGCGGCGTCGCCGCGCTGGCGGTGGCGAGTGGGCAGGCGGCCGAGACCATCGCGCTACTCAACCTGGCGGAGAACGGCGGACACATCGTCTCCTCCGCCTCGCTCTACGGCGGCACGTACAACTTGTTCCACTACACGCTGCCCAAGCTCGGTATCGAGGTCACGTTCGTCAACAACCCCGACGACCTCGAAGAGTGGCGCGCGGCGATACGGCCCAACACCAAGGCCTTCTACGCCGAGACGCTGGGCAACCCCAAGGGTGACGTGCTCGACTTTGAAGGCGTGTCGAAGGTCGCCCACGACAACGGCATCCCCCTCGTCGTGGACAACACACTGGCCACGCCGTTCCTGGCGAACCCACTCGCCCACGGTGCCGACATCGTCGTGCACTCGGCGACGAAGTACATCGGTGGCCACGGCACGTCGATTGGTGGCGTCATCGTCGACGGCGGGACCTTCGACTACGAGGGCAGCGGTCGCTTCCCGTCGTTCACCGAGCCCGACCCGAGCTACCACGGACTGATCTTCGCCCAACTGCCGCCCGCGCTCTTCCCGGCTCGCTACGTCTTGAAGGCCCGTCTGCAGTATCTGCGTGACGTCGGTGCCGCGATTGCACCGCTCAATTCGTTCCTCTTCATTCAGGGCCTCGAAACGCTGAGTTATCGGATGGAGCGCCACGTTCAGAACGCGGTCGCGGTGGCCAACTGGCTCGAAGCCCGCGACGACGTCTCGTGGGTCACCTACCCCGGTCTCGCCTCGAGCCCGTGGCACGAACGTCAAGTGCGCTACCTGCCCAAGGGCGGCGGCGCGATCATCGCCTTTGGCATCAAGGGCGGCCTGGCGGCTGGACAGAAGTTCATCGAGGGCCTCGAGCTGTTCAGTCACCTGGCGAACGTCGGGGACGTGCGAAGCCTCGCCATCCACCCCGCCTCGACGACACACTCGCAGTTGAGCGAGGACGAGCAGTTGAGCACTGGCGTGGGACCGGACATGGTGCGACTCTCGATCGGTGTCGAGTCGATTGAGGACATCCTCGCCGACCTCGATGGCGCGTTCGCCGCGGCCAAGGGGGCGTGACCCTGGGCTCATTCCCGGGCACCTGGCGGATGGGTGACGAACCGGGCGATCGAAAGTTCGCCCGGTTCAGCGCTGACGCCTCGAAGGCCCCCGCGTTCGCGAATGCTCCGGTCATCTCGGACGTCACCGTCGTGTTCGAAACGTGGGGCGAACTCGACGCCGAGCGATCGAACGCGATCCTCGTTGAGCACGCCCTCACCGGTGACTCGCACGCGGCCGGCCCCTCGGTTCCGGGCCATCCGACCCCGGGTTGGTGGGACGCGCTCATCGGTCCCGGTCGCGCGCTCGACACGGACCGGTACTTCGTGGTCTGTCCCAACGTGCTCGGCGGTTGTCAGGGCACGACCGGTCCATCGTCGCTCGACGAAGCCGGCGTCCCCTACGGTTCACGCTTTCCCGCCATCACGATCAGGGACCAAGTGGCCATCGAGGTCGCGCTGAGCGACCAACTCGGCATCGCGTCGTGGTACGCCGTCATCGGTGGCTCCATGGGCGGCATGCGAGCCCTGGAGTGGTCCATTGGCTACCGCGACCGGGTGCAGCGCGCGATCGTCCTGGCCGTCGGCGCCACGGCGTCGGCCGAGCAGATTGCGCTGTGCTCGCTGCAGAACCGTGCCATCCGCGCCGACCGGGCCTTTGGCGGTGGTGACTACTACGCATCGGGCGAACGCCCGAGCGAAGGACTGGCCATCGCGCGCGGCATCGGTCACCTCAGTTATCGCACGTCCCAGGAGTTTGACGTTCGCTTCGGTCGCGAGCCCCAGGGTGACGAAGATCCCTTGCACGGCGGTCGCTTCGCGATCGAGTCGTACCTGGAGTACCACGGGACGAAACTCGTGAACCGCTTCGACGCCAACTCCTACGTCGTGCTGAGCGACGCCATGAACACCCACGACGTCGGACGCGACCGCGGTGGAATCGAGAACGCCCTGGGGACCGTGCGGGCCGCGATGACCGTCATCGGGGTCACGAGTGATCGGCTCTACCCGCTCTCACAACAAGAGGAACTGGTCAAACACCTCCCCCACGCCGACACACTCCACGTCATCGACTCTTTGTACGGCCACGACGGCTTTCTGCTCGAATCCGAGAAGATCACCCCCATCGTGGCCTCAGCCCTGGCGATCTGACGCCGACGTCGCTACGCGGTCGATGAGGCGACGGCGTCGTCGTCGAGTGTCATCCATAGACCATGGTGATGACACCATCCCCACTGTGTCGGCGAACCACCCGGCAGTGTCACGAGTATCTGGGTGGCGCCATTTCGAGCCTGATCACTCGTGGTGTGCGAGGTCGGCCACTGAACCATGAAGGGCGACTCGAGGGAGATCCAGGCGACGTTCGAGGTCGCGCAGCGCCGCGTCATCTCGTCAAAGAACGCCATTTGATCTGACTCGGTGAAGTACCCGAGGGCGTAACTGTTCACCACGATCGTCAGCGCACTTTCGTCGCACAGTGCCAGCGCGTCGTCGAATCGTTCCCGCGCCGTCCCCTTCAGAATCTTCGTCGTCGGCCATGACGGACGGGCCAAGAGAATCGCGTCGAGGCGGGCCATTCGCCGTGGCTCTTCCGGCCAATAACAGGCTTGCAGCCAACGACGATCGCCCTCGATCGAGAGGTCGAGCGGCGAAGGATCGACGCCGACTCGCGCCACGACGTGAGGCAGGGGCAATGAACGGTCGATCGAGGAACTGTCGCGACACACGAGCGTCAACGGATTGTCGTCGTCGTGCGAGCGCACTGGGAACTGGTCGAAGTAGAGATTGATCCCGGCCGAGGTGCCCACGTCGACGATATTGATCACTCGCTGCGTGCGTGTGGCAACGAGCGCGATCACCGCTTGGAACACCGCCGATCGCCCGGGCTCGTTGGTCTGGGTCGAACGGTGCAGTTCACGGCGCACCGTGTCCGGTTCATCGCGGACCACGCCCAGCACCTCAGCGGCCGCCCGCGACGGATCGTCCAACTGGCCGTGACGCGCGAGCGAATAGATCGGCGCCAAAACGCGGTGGCCCATCAAGGCAGCGAGGTGCAACGACGCCAGGATCAACATGGGATTTCGTTGTTCGACCTTGACCTCCGCAAGGAGCACTTGGGCCTGTTCATCGTTCTCCAGGGCCGTCAGGAGTGCGGAATAGAACGGCAGGCGCGCGCGGTCTTCATCGTTGAACGCAAAGCGGTACCGACGACGGGCGTCCTCTAAGTCGAGTGACATGGAGGCCACGCTACCCAAGAGTGAACTCGGTCATTCGTTGCGTTTCGTACGCCTTCTAGAGTCTCGTTGGTGAATAAGAAACTGGCGATTCTCCAACTCGCCCGACACCGCCAGCCGGCGCTGCTCATCTTGGGCCAGACGGTGTCGAACTTCGGCGACGGCGTCGCCTTGGTCGCGCTGACGCTCTTGGTCTTGGACACCACCGGCAGTGTGTCCAAGTTGGCGTGGTTCGCGGCGGCACGAATCACGCCGACGGTCGTTTTCCTCTTGGTGGGCGGCGTCATCGTCGACCGATATTCACGCAGACTCCTGTTGCTGATCTCGGACGTCGCGAGAGCGACGTTGACGGCGGGACTGGCCGTCCTCTTAGGACTAGGCGATCTCCACTTCTGGGAACTGATGGTGTTCGGCGTTCTCTTTGGGACCTTCGACGCAGTCTTCGGGCCCGCGATCTCGGCGATCACTCCCGAGTTGGTACCAGAGGACCTGCTCCAAGCCATGAACGCCGTTCGACCACTCTCGAACAATCTGGCGGGCGGCATGATCGGTCCGGCCGTCGGCGGCATCATTGCTGCGGCGAGTACCACCTGGGCCATCGGCGTTGACTGCGCGACGTTCCTCTTCAGCGCCGCCTGCCTCGCCTCGATGCATCCGACGCCATCACCGGCCCGCGACATCGCCAAATCAATGTTCCAGGAGGCCAAGGAAGGTATCGCCTACGTCCGAAAGACGAGGTGGATCTGGACCACGTTGTTGGCGGTCGCCGTGACCAACGCCTTCGTGCTCAACGCGGGGTTCGTACTTATTCCCTTCTTCTTGCGCGAAGACCTGCACACGAGCAAATTGATCATCGGTTACGCCTTCGCCATGGCGGGCATCTCGGGATCGCTCGGTGCGCTCATAGGCACCAACTTGAAGACGCCCAGGCGACGGATCAGGGTGATGTGGACCTATTGGACCATCTCGTGTCTCTCCGCACTCATCATTGGCGTCGCGACGAACTACTGGGAGGTCTTCCTCTTCCCGCTCATCGTGTCGCCCACCGCGCTGTTGGGCAACGTCATCTGGGAGTCAATGTTGCAGAGCGAGGTGCCCCGGACCATCCTTGGACGAGTCAGTTCCGTCGACTTCTTCGTGTCGTTCGGACTTGGTCCGATCGGCTTGGTGCTCGCGGGCTGGCTCAGTGGACTCATGGGCATTCGCACGTACTTCGTGGTCTTCGGCTCCATCGGTGCGTTGCCCGGCCTTTGGATCTTGCTGTCGCGACGCATCAACGAGATCGACGCCGGGCGCGTCAGCGGATCTCCAGCTGGGGAGCCTCTGCCAGGGAGAGACCTACCAGACGCGAACCCTTCTTCGAGCAACTTGGGTATATGACGTCGGGTCGAAACGATCGACCCTTCGCCTCGCCCGTGCGTCCGCCGCGAACTTCGACCCACTCATCGTTCGTTGACTCGTTCACCACGTGCGCCACGAAGACCCAGTGCTGGCGACGTTCTTTGGGACCGTCGACCACCACGACGTCACCGGCGGCGACGCCGTGCCAGTACGTCGAACGAACCAGATTCCCGCGACGGGTCACCTCGGCGCGTTTTCTCATACCCCATTTCTAGTCCCTGGCACCGTCACGACCGGTGTGACAGCGCTGTCGTAGCGTAAAGGGATGTCCTTCACGCAGGCCCTGCCCCAGTCCCTTTCGCCGTCACGACTGTCGGACTTCCAGACCTGTCCCCGTCGTTACCAGTACGCCTCGATCGAGCGCATCCCCCAGCCCGCGTCGTACGCCACGGCAAAGGGTCGCTTCGCGCACTTCGTCTTCGAGCAACTCTTCAAACTGGCGCCCGCCGAGCGCACCATCGACAACGCGCGCGAGTTCATCGCCCCCGCGGTCGAGGAGATTCTCACCGAGGACGTTCGCGCCGACATCGCAATGGATGACGCCATGCTCGCGAAACTCATCGCGGAGACGGATTCGATCATCACCACCTATTTTCTCATGGAGGACCCCACGCAGGTCTCGAGTGAGGGTGTCGAGTTACGCCTGGGCGCGACGGTGAACGGCGCACCGCTCTTTGGCATCCTCGATCGACTCGATCGCGACGACGATGGCACACTGGCCATCGTCGACTACAAGACCGGTGGACTGCCCAACCGCAACTACGACTCGCAGACCTTCGCCAACGCCGAGCTCTACGCGGCCCTCTGCGAAGCCTCACTCGGAGAGAAGCCCACGAAGATTCGACTGATGTACGTCGCCAAGGGTGAGACCATTGAGCGAAGTGTCACCGACGTCGTCGTAAAGGCGAGGTCGAACTCCGCGTCGAACGCGTGGGGGCGAATCAATCAGTACTACGTCGACGGCGACTTTCCCGCGACGCCGTCAACAAACGCCTGTCGGTTCTGTTCGTACAAGGAACTCTGTCGAGCCAACGGCGTGCCCGTCCCGCGCTAAGCCGGTCCGCTGCTCGGGCGCCGACGCACGGGGCAACCTTTAGTCTGAGGTCATGGCATCCTTCGATCTCTCCTTTGACTACCGCTGCCCCTTCGCGAAGAACATGCACTTGCACGTGATCACCGCGCTGCGCGCTGGCGCTGACTTTGACGTCACATTCATGCCGTGGTCGCTCAGCCAAGGCAGTCGCGCCGACGGGGCGTCCGACGTTTGGAACGATCCCGCCTACGACGCAGACCTGTTGTCGCTGGCCGTCGGCATCTCGATCCGCGACCAGCAGCCTGACGTCTTCCTGGACGCCCACGAGGCGCTCTTTCGTGCCCGTCACGGTGGCCGCAAGCGTCTGGTGACGCTCGACGAGATCGATGACGTGCTCGCTGGGCTTGGCGTCGACATGTCGATGGTCGCCGCCGACGTTGCGTCACGTCGCCCTCACGACGTCATCGCCGCCAGTCATAAGGAGTTCGACCGTTACGAGGCCTTCGGCGTTCCGACCTTCGTGGTGGACGATCAGGCCACCTTCGTGCGCTACATGACCGAACCGAGTGATGACGCGCAAGCGTCTGTCGAACTCGTCACGACGCTCGTCGACATGATGGCCTCGCGACCGGCGTTGAACGAGTTCAAACACACGCAGTTGCCGGCGTAAACCTTCGAGAGTCCAGTCGCGGCCCTGTGCGCGTTGAGGGGTGTCACTATGGAGTCATGAGCTCTGCTAATCGGCCCACGGCGGAAAGCGCGAGAGATCTGGATCCCCGTTCGGTGCACCGTCACTGGCTGCTGCTCCTTCTCGCAACGCTCTGGACGCTGGTCATCGTTGTCGTCGTCTTCTGGTATCACGTTGCGGAACCAAAGGGAATCTTGTCGATCACCGTCAATGGCCACACCTACACCGGCAATCCTCCGGCGTTGACGCTGTTCGAGAGTGACGCAGTGTCCGCGATCGACATCGTGATCGCTCCGGCGATAGGACTCCTCGTCGGCGCGGCCAGTTTGGAGGTGCGATCGCGACGCCGATCCAGCGCTCCGGGGGCCGTGGCACTCATCGTGGGAGGTTGCGTCGCACTCTTCTCACTGTTCGGACTGTTGTGGGGCGTCGCCAGCATCGGGGTCGTCGGCGTACTGGTTCTGCTCTCAGCCCTTCCCATCGAGACGGTGCCCGCCGACGCGCTGGCGTCGTAGCGAGGCACTGCGAGTACCTGAAAGCAACTCGCGAACGACTCAGTGCACGGTGTTGAAGGCGAGCAGCGCCTCGTACGTGGCGTCGCGGTCATCGGGGTTCCCCGTCATCGAAGCGGAGAACTCCGTGGCCCCCGCCTCCGCCAAGGCATTGAGTTGTTCGAGGACCTGCTCGCGGGTCCCGAAGAGCCCGACGTCCGCGGGTCCCTCCGCGCCCTCGCGGTCGAGCATCGCTCGATAGCTGGGTAGCTGGCCGTAGATCGCGAGCTTCTTGTTGACGTTGTCACGAGTGTCACCCATGTCGCTGGTCACCGAGATCGGCAGGCTGCACACCACGCGTGGCTTCGGTTTCCCCGCCTTCTCCGCGGCGGCGTTGATCGTGGGCACGACGTGTTCGCCAATGGTCTTGACGCCGGTCATCCAGGTCAGCGTGCCGTCGGCGTAGGTGCCGGCCATGTCGAGCATCTTGGGTGCGAGCGCCGCCATCAAGAGGCTGGGCGTTTCGACGTCCCTTGGACCGAGGGCCCCGAACGTCGTCGCACCGACACGTTCTCCGCTCACGTCGATCTTTTCGCCTCGGAGCATCGGCGCCAACGCGGCCAGGTACTCACCCATGTACTGCGCCGGCCGCTCGAAGGAGAGATGCCACATGTTCTCGACGGAGGCCTTGTGGGAGAGCCCTATGCCGAGCGAAAGTCGCCCACCGATGGCGTCCTGGACCGTGCGAGCCTGCGCCGCGAGCATCGTCGGGTGACGGGTCTGGATCGGCACGACCGACGTGCCGAGGTCGAGGTCACGCAGTTCATGGCCGACTATCGCGAGCACCGTGAGCGTGTCGGGACCGAAGATCTGCGACGACCACATCCGAGTGAAGCCCTTCGCTCGAAGTTGTGTCGCGCGCTCGAGCGTCTTGTCGACCGGCCCGTCAACGTCGAGTCCAATAGCGATCTCCACGGGAGCCTCCTTCAGCGACCGGTATCGTTACGGTCGTGTTGAACGACTTCCAACCTATCGGACCAGTTCCCGTAGGGGTCGTGGGTGCGGGCCAGCTGGCCCGGATGATGGGTGAAGCGGCGCACGGGGCCGGGGTGACCGTGACGGTGCTCGCGTCGTCCGCAGATGATTCGGCGGTGGCGACGAGTGATGCCTCGATCATCGGCGAGCCCACCGACATCGCGGCCCTCGAAAGACTTTGTGAGGTCGTCGACGTCGTCACGTTCGACCACGAACTCGTCGACCTCGAGCAGATCGCAGCTCTTGAGGCGCGCGGCGTGGTCGTGCGTCCGAACGCCCACGCCCTCCGATGCGCGGTGGACAAGGGGTACCAACGCACGACCTTTGACGGCGCCGGCATCGCGGTGCCTCGCTTCATCGTCGTGTCGTCGGCGACTGACCCCAACCTCGACGGCTTCCTCGACAGCGTGGGGACACCGGTCGTGAAATCGGCTCGCGGCGGCTACGACGGACGTGGGGTTCGCTTTCCCGCCAGTCGCGCCGAGACGCTCGCAGTCATCGACGAGATGACTTCGTTCGGGTCCGTCGTCGTCGAGGAGCGACTCAATCTACGGGCCGAACTGGCGCTGGTCGTCGTGCGCGGTGTGCACGGCGAGTACGCGTCGTACCCATTGGTGACGACGGTCCAGTCGAGAGGTATGTGCATTGAAGTCCGGTTCCCCGCGGAGGTGGACGAGAGCACCGCGCACGAGGCGGCGCGTTTGGGCCGCAAGATCGCGACGCTGATCGGTGCCGTCGGCGTCGTCGCCATCGAGTTCTTCTTCACCGACCGAGGACTCATCGTGAACGAGATCGCGCTGCGACCCCATAACTCGGGTCACTGGACCATCGAGGGCGCGCGAACCAGTCAGTTCACCAATCACCTCCTCGCCGTCAGTGGGCAGAGTCTCCAGTCGACCGAGCCGGTGGTCCCAGCGGTCGTGATGGTCAACGTCGTCGGCGGCGATGAACCGAGTTCGCTCGAAGCCGCGCAAGGTATCGCCGGCGTTCACGTGCACGACTACGGCAAGTCGTGGCGTCCCGGCCGCAAACTCGGCCACGTCACCGTGGTGGGTGACGATCCCGCCGCGGTGCACGTGACAGCATGGGAGGGCGCGCGCGCGTACGGTACGGGAACTCGGGAGAGCTAGTGCAACCAGTGGTCGCCATTGTGATGGGAAGTTCCTCGGACTACGAGATCATGAACGACGCCGCCACGCTGCTCGAGCGATTTTCGATCCCCTTGGAGATCCACGTCCTCTCGGCCCATCGCACGCCCGAGGCGATGATTGAATACGGGCTGAGCGCACGAGGTCGTGGGCTCAAAGTGCTCATCGCCGGTGCCGGAGGCGCGGCGCACTTGCCGGGAATGCTCGCCGCGGTCACCACGCTGCCGGTCATTGGCGTGCCAATTGCGCTGGCTCGCCTCGATGGGATGGACTCGCTGCTCTCGATCGCCCAGATGCCGCGTGGCGTACCCGTAGCAACCGTTGCGATCAATGGCGCAACCAACGCGGGGCTGCTCTGTGCGCGCATTCTCTCCCTCGGTGATGAAGCACTCAGCGCCGCGCTCGAGGCGTACCGATTGGAGCTCGCCAGTCAAGCCACCCTGCAGGACCGCGAACTGCCGAGAAGTTAACGACATTCTTAAAAATTCGCCGAGCGAATTCGTTCGCGGCCGAGGCGTCTCGGCCCCTAGTCTGGTCAAGGAAACAAGGAGGCCCCCATGGGTATCATGAAGCGCGTCAGTACACTCTTTCAGGCCAAGGCGAACTCGGCCCTGAACAAGGCGGAGGACCCCCGCCAGACGCTCGACCTTTCGTACGAACAGCAGCTCGACAACCTCACCAAGGTGAAGCGCGCCGTCGCCGACGTCGCCACCGCCCGCAAGCGCGTCGAAATCCAGGCCGAGCAGTTGAAGAGCCAAGGCGACAAGTTGGCCGAGCAGGCCAAGGCCGCCCTCGGGCAGAACAACGAACCACTTGCTCGCGAGGCACTCTCGCGACGACAGGCCATCACCGTCCAGCTCGCCGATCTCGAAACCCAGCACGCCACCATCGTCGACCAGGAGCAGAAGCTCACCGACACCGCGCAGCGTCTCCAGACCGAAGTCGAGGCCTTCCGCACGAAGAAAGAGACGATCAAGGCGACGTACACCGCGGCGGAGGCGTCGGCCCACATCTCTGAGGCCGTCAGTGGTATCTCGACGTCGATGGGCGACGCCGGTGCCGCGATGCAACGCGCACAGGACAAGGTGGCCGAGATGCAGGCTCGAAGCGGTGCGCTCGACGAGCTACTCGCCTCTGGCGCACTGACCGACCTCACGAGTACCAATGACGACATCCAGGCACAACTCGACAAGGCCCAGGGCACGTCCGACATTGACGCCCAGATCGCGGCATTGAAGTCACAGGTTGGCTCGGGTGCCTCGACGCAGCTCCCGGCCGGTGACGCTGCGCCGGCGGACGACGCCGCGCCATCGACCGAGGGCGCCCAATAATGGCCAAGTCCAAGATTGAGGGTGACAAGGGGCTGAACGCACGAATGTTCATCACGGGCCTCGCGCTCGTGATCCTCTACGTCATCATCATCACGGTCCTGATCAACGTCGGCGTCCAGTTTGGCGTCGTCATCGTCATCGCGGCGGCACTGATCTTTTCCCAGTACTACTTCTCGGACAAGATCGCGATGTTCTCGATGCACGCGAAAGAGGTGACGCCCGAACAGGAACCCAAGCTTCACCAGATCGTGGACCGACTCTGTCTGCTTGCGGACATGAAGAAGCCGCGCGTCGGCGTCGCCGAAATGGACATGCCCAACGCGTTCGCCACGGGCCGCAGTCCGAGCCACGCCGTGATCTGTGCGACCAGGGGCTTGATGAACCGTCTCAGCGACGAAGAGCTCGAGGCGGTATTGGCCCACGAATTGAGCCACGTCGCGCACCGCGACGTGGCGATCATGACCATCGCCTCAGGCGTCGGCATGTTGGCCGGCCTGGTCAGTCGAATCGCTCTGTGGAGCACGGTGCTCGGTGGCGGCGGTCGCGGAAAGAGCGGTCAGCAATTGGTGCTCCTCGAGCTCGCGACCTTCCTGATCTCGATCATCATCTACATCATCTCCTTCTTGTTGACGATGGCGCTCTCGCGCTATCGCGAGCTCGCGGCCGACCGTTCCGGCGCGATCCTCATAGGCAAGCCCAGCGTGCTCGCGAGTGCGCTCGTGCACATCACTGGTGACATGGGCAAGATTCCCCGGACGGACCTTCGAAAGGCCGAAGGCATGAACGCCTTCTTCTTCGCTCCGGCACTCGCTGGCAAGACGGCCGCTTCGCTGTTTTCAACGCACCCGTCACTGGAAGTGCGACTCGACCAGCTCAACAAGCTCGAGCGCGAACTGAACGGCTAGTGGGTTTTCGCGACGCGATGTTTGGTCGCACCAAACAAGTTGCCCCAAAACTCGACGGACTCTTCGCGCTGCCTTCCGCGGCGCTCACGTTGCAGACCGAATTGGACCTCGTCACGTCGGGCAACGCCGGTCTCTGTTTCAAGGCCGGGAGCGGCGAGAGTTCCATCACGACCGACGACGAAGTCATTCAACTCCTCAACTTTGATGACAAGACGGGGACGGTCAAGATCACGACCGACGATCTTGGCTTCAAATGGCTGGTGGTAACGGATCCCGAGATCGACGGTCTCGTGACGCGGATCCACGGCGCGAACACGACCATGGTCGAACACGGACTTGGGCCGCGCCTGCTCTGCGCGGTCTTTGGCTTCGTCCCCAAGACGCCACCCGGCGACGGATCGGTGCGTCTCGTCTACTTGTTGAAACAGGGAACGTTCTATCCCTTCGCGCCGACCGGTCCGGCCCAACGTGACAATGAACTCGAACTTCGCGTGCGCTCGTTCATCGGTGACGACCTACCAATGGAGAAGGACCTCTCACGTTGGATGGCGCTCTGGAACCTTCCGGTCACTTGACGACTGAGGCGAACTCTCCACTCGCCAGCGCATCAAGGGCGTTGGCGTAGTCGAGGTCCAAGTGAGTCAGACCGCCTCGGTCGTGCGTCCATAGTTCGAAACGAAGGTGTCGATAGCCAATCGTGATGATCGGATGGTGATCGAGTTGCTCCGCTGTGGCGACCAGCGAATCGACGAGCGTCACCGAACTCGGATAGTCGACGGTGTCGATCTCTCGAATCAAGTGACCTTCTTCGAGGCGCCACGTCGGATGCTCAGCGAGCCACTCCCCCACGTCCGCCTCGTCCAAGCGTGGCGGACGACTCACGGGTGCGTCATGTCCGCCGGCACCACCGCGGCGTCGAACTCCTCGGCGCTCAACAGTTCCAGGGCGACCACCGCTTCGCGCAACGTCGTGCCTTCCTTGTGCGCTTTCTTCGCGACCAGCGCCGCGTTGTCGTAGCCAATTGAGGGAGCAAGTGCCGTGACCAACATGAGTGAGTCGTTGAGGTGCTGCGCGATTCGCACGACATCGGGTTCGAGTCCCTCAATGCAGAATTCACGGAAACGGTCGCAGGCGTCGGTCAGCAAATCGATCGAGTTACAGAAGTTATGAATGAGCACCGGTTTGCAGACGTTCAGTTCGAGATTGCCACGCGATCCGGCGTTGGTCACGGCGACGTCGTTGCCAAAGACCTGCACGCCAACCATGATCATCGCTTCACACTGGGTCGGATTCACCTTGCCCGGCATGATCGAACTTCCCGGTTCATTCTCGGGAAGGATCAACTCCCCAAGTCCCGATCGTGGACCTGAACCGAGCCAGCGCACGTCGTCGGCGATCTTCACCAAACTCGCGGCGAGGGTCTTGATCGCCCCGTGCGCGAAGACGAGTGCATCGTGCGCAGCGAGCGCCGCGAACTTGTTCGGCGCGGTGACGAATGGCTTACCCGTCAGCGCTGCGATCACGATCGCGACACGTTCACCGAACTCTGGGTGCGTGTTGAGTCCGGTACCTACCGCCGTACCACCAGCCGCCAGCTCACAGATGCCCGGCAGCACTAGTTCGAGTCGTGCGAGGTCCGCGTCGAGTTGCGCCACGTAGCCCGAGAACTCCTGGCCCAGGGTGAGCGGTACCGCGTCCATCAGATGCGTTCGACCGATCTTGATGATGTCGTCGAACGCCACGGATTTTCGGTTGAGTGCGTCACGAAGTCGAGTCACCGATGGAATCAAACGCTCCGTGATCTCGGTCACGGCGGCAATATGCATCGCGGTCGGAAAGGTGTCATTGGACGACTGGGACATGTTCACGTGATCGTTCGGGTGCACGGGATCTTTACTGCCCTGGACCCCGCCGGCCAACTCAATCGCGCGATTAGAGATGACCTCGTTGACGTTCATGTTCGTCTGGGTGCCGGAGCCGGTCTGCCAGATTCGCAGTGGGAACTCATCGGCGTGGACGCCGTCGATGACTTCGCGCGCCGCTCGCTCGATGAGGGCCGCCCTCTCCGGGTCCAATTTGCCCAAGTCACGATTGACCTGGGCGGACGCAAACTTGAGTATGCCGAATGCGCGGATCAGTGCCGGGGGCATGGTCTCGTGCCCGATGGCGAAATGGTGAAGACTCCGCTCGGTCTGGGCGCCCCAGTAGTGATTCGCTGGGACCTCGATCTTGCCCATCGAGTCGGACTCGATACGAACGTCCGTCATGAGTGAACCTCTACTTTCTCGTAGCGTTCTTCTTTGCGGCCGTCTTCTTCGCGGCGGTCGACTTCTTCGCCACCGTCTTCTTCGCGGCGGTCGACTTCTTCGCCACCGTCTTCTTCGCGGCGGTCGACTTCTTCGCCACCGTCTTCTTCGCGGCGGTCGACTTCTTCGCCGCACTCTTCTTCACGGCGGTCGACTTCTTCGCCACACTCTTCTTCGCGGCGACGATCTTCTTCGCGGCGGACTTCTTGGCCACGCCAGTCTTCTTCGCCACCGTCTTCTTCGCGGCAGTCGACTTCTTTGCGGCACTCTTCTTCATAGCTGAACTCTTCTTTGCGGCCGACTTCACGGTCTTCTTCACAGCGGCGGACTTCTTCGCGGCGGACTTCTTGGCCACGCCAGTCTTCTTCGCCACCGTCTTCTTCGCGGAGGACGACTTCTTCGCCGCACTCTTCTTCACGGCGGTCGACTTCTTCGCCGCACTCTTCTTCACGGCGGCGATCTTCTTGGTGGCCGTCTTCTTGACGGCGGCGATCTTCTTCGGCAACTCCTTCTTCACGACGGCGATCTCCTCGGCCGCGACCTTCTTCACGGCCGCGACTTGCTTCGGAACTTCCCTCTTGACCACGGCTATCTCGTTCGCGGCAAAGTCCTTCACCGCTTCAATCGTGTCCGACACAGCGTCCGAGGCAGCCTCTTTCGTCGTGTGGATGTCACCTTCATTGGCATTTTCCATGGTCGCATTCTCCTTTGTGATTTTGCCTTTACCCGGCCTCGTTGCACTCTTTGATGAACCGTCGTAGAGCTTCATGCCGACCTCAACGACCTTACGTGCGGCGATCACGTCTTCAGCACGCGGACCGTCACCCGACCCCGGCACTTCTAAGAGCAGGGGCAGGTCACGAATCTGAGGGTGGCCAACCAGCGGAGCGAGACCCTTCGTACCGATCGTGCCTTCGTCGATGTTCGCGTGGCGGTCGCGGTTGCCGCCGAGTTCGATCTTGGAGTCGTTCAAGTGGAAGCAACGGAGTCGTGAAATTCCGATGCGATCGTCGATCTCCTTCACGAGCGCGTTCGTGCCCGCAATGGTGGAGTAGTCGACACCACTGGCCCAAAGATGCTGGGTGTCGATACAGATGCCGAGGCGCTCGTCTCCTCCGCACGCGTCGATCAGCGCCTGAATCTCGTCGAGGCTCCGCCCGACCGTCCCGCCAGTTCCGGCGGCGTTCTCAATGAGGATGGGACAGTCTTTGACGCCCGGTGGCGCTGGCTCGGCGGTGTCGAGCGCACGTTCAAAGGCCTCGGAGATCTGCTTGATGACCGTCTCGAAACCGGCACCGAGGTGTGAGCCGACATGCAAGACGACGCCCGATGAGGCCATGCCGCGTCCTACCGACAGATTGCTGATCAAACAGTCAACGGATTTTTGATAGAGCGCGGGGTCGGGACTCGCCAGATTGATGAGGTACGTCGCGTGACAGAACGTGTCGGTGATCGAAGGATGATTGGCTTGCGCTTCGCGGTAGTTGGCCAGTACTTCAGGTGCGTACTGCGAGGGTTTCCACATTCGAGGGCTTTGCGTGAATATCTGGACTGACGTCGCCCCGATCTCGACTCCCGCTTCAAGCGACGGTACGAGCTTTCCGCCACCGCGTACGTGTGCACCAATGTTCATTACAGTAAAACTACCTTCCTATCCACCATCGTACGTCAGGTCAACCGTGTCCGATTCCTTCACTCCCGCCGCGCGAGCGCTCATCGCCAAGAACGTGCTTGCGCACATCGCGAGTCTCGACGGCGATGGCTACCCGCACGTCACGCCGGTCTGGGTCGAACTCGATGGTGACGACATCGTGATCAATACGGCGCTCGGTCGCGCCAAGGCTCGTAACTTGGCGAACGATGCACGCGTGGCGGTCTCGATCGTCGATCCCGACGACAATCACGGCGTCATCGCCGTGCGCGGCACCGTGACCGGATTCACCACCATTGGCGCGGATGAGGTCATCGACCGTCTGGCGAAGAAGTACACCGGCGAGGACTCCTACCCCTTCCGGCGCGAGGGCGAGGTCCGCGTCACGGTGCGCATCACCCCCGAGCGCATCTCGATGCAGCCCAAATAACGGCTACTCGAAGTCCGTTCGTTCGCCAAAGGCCAAGGATTCGTTCGAGGATGCGCTGAGAACCGTCTCTCCGAGTCGCAACTGAGAGCCGTTGAAGCTCCACACGTCGATTGCCGTGGGCGGAGCGGGGCGGTTATAGGCACCGCGAATGGTCGCCACCTCGTTCACGATGGTCACTTCGTCGTTGGTGAGCAGCGCCGCCACGACGTCGGCGTGAGCGGGCGCTTCGAGACCGTGCTCGATCACGACCCGTTCGATCCGCACCAGCCAACTGAGGGTGGCGACATCACGGGCCGCCAACTGCGCCGTGTAGTCCTCGGAGAGGACGAGCCACAGTCCGATCGGCCCCGTCACGCGGTCTCGAAGGGCGGCGACCGCGATGACCGTGTCGGCGTCGGTGCAACCAAAGACGACTGAGTGGTCGTTGACGTAGCCGGCCACGTCGTCGAGACGCGCCAGCGCAGCGAGGAGTCGGGCCAGCGCCATGGCCTAGGGCTGCAGGTCCTCTTTGGGCAGCTTCTCGATGTTCACGTCGCGGAAGGTCAAGACCCGCACCGACGGCACGAAGCGGGCCGAACGATACATGTCCCAGACCCACGCGTCGTGCAGCGTGATTTCGAGGAGCGTCGGAGTGCCGGTGGAGCGAACTTCGATCGCGACGTCGTTGGCGAGGTAGAAACGGCGATCGGTCTCAATTGCGTAGTTGAACATGCCAACGACCGCTTTGTACTCTTGAACGAGCGCCAGTTCCAGCGTCGATTCGTAGTCGTCGAGCTCCTCTTCGCCCACGCGCTATTGCGCGCGCTCGGTAACGCGAAGCTCCTTGATCTTGGCGGCTTTTCCACGCAGATCACGCAGGTAGTAGAGCTTGGCCCGACGCACGTCACCGTAGGAGTCGACTTCGATCTTGGCGATCGTGGGCGCGTGGACCGGAAAGGTGCGCTCCACCCCGACGCCGAAGCTGATCTTTCGAACGGTGAAGGTCTCGTGCACACCTGAACCCTGGCGGCGAATGACGACGCCCTGGAAGATCTGGACGCGCTCGCGGGTGCCCTCAACGACGCGGACGTGGACCTTTAAGGTGTCGCCGGTACGAAATGAGGGGATGTCGTCGCGAAGCGAGTCGCGGTCGATGAGGTCGGTCGGATTCATGTGAGCGGTCCCTTTCGGATCACTGAGGCTTTAGAAGTTTAGCCGGTGTGCCCGTTGTCTTCCAACAAGGGGAATTCGGCCATTACCGCGATGTCGAGGTCGCTGAGGCCGCCGCGCTGCTCGATTAGGTCCGAACGACGGGCCAGAGTGCGGTGCAGCGCCTGGGCCCGGCGCCAACGTTGGATGCGCGCGTGATCGCCCGAGCGCAGTATCTCTGGTACCCCGAGCCCGCGAACCTCGGCCGGCTTCGTGTAGTGCGGGTACTCGAGAAGTCCTTCACTGAAGGTCTCGTCGACACTGGACTGGTCGTTGCCGAGCGCCCCGGGCAGGAGTCGCACCACCGATTCGATCACGCAGAGCGCCGCGAGTTCGCCACCGGCCAAGACGTAGTCCCCGATCGAGATCTCGTCGTCGACCACGAGGTCGACCACCCGCTCGTCGAAGCCCTCGTAGCGACCACAGAGCAGCGCGAAGCCGTCGAGAGCGCTCAGCTCCTTTGCGACCGCGTGCGTGAGGCGCCGTCCCGACGGCGTGAGCGCGATCAGCGGTCGAGCGATTTCGGGATGGTCGTCCAGGGTCTGGAGAATTGGCTCGGCCCGCAGGACCATGCCCGCGCCGCCCCCGAAGGGCGTGTCGTCAACCGTTCGGTGGACGTCACTGGTGGCGTCACGAAAGTCGTGGACGTGGAGTTCCCATACCTGACGCTCCATGGCCCGACCGAGGACGGACGTCGTGGCGTACTGGGTCACCGCGTCAGGGAAGAGGGTCAGGACGTCAACGCGCAGCGTCATTCGAAGAGCCCCTCGGGGACGTCGACGTCGATGCGGACGTTCGCCTCGACGTTGGTGACGAAGGTGAGCGGCACGAGCGCGCCACTGTCGAGCACCAGGAGGTCACTGGCGGGATTCGCCTCGACACCGGTCACGACGCCTCGCCGTACGCCTTGCGCGTCGAAGACCTCCGCGTCGTAGAGCTGATCGATCCAGATGACGCTCTCGTCCTCGAGTCGCGGCGCCGACAGCACCACGCCGCGCCATCGCTCGGCCTCGTCGCGCGAATCGATGCCGTCGAAGGTCACGATGAAGCGACGCTGGTGGGCGCCCGAGGCGAGCACGGTCAGCGGCCCTCGATCGGTCGAGAGTTCACTGCCCGGTGCCAGACGTTCTGTTCGGTCGCTCCACAGGTCCACGAGAACCTGACCCTTGAGGCCTTGCGCTTTGATGATCCGCCCGACTTCGAGCGTGGGGCGCTCGGTGGCGCTCACGACTAGTCGACGATGTCGACGGAGGTCGTCACGCCATCGCGTGCGCCGGCGGCACCCACGAGGGCGCGAATTGCTTGCGCGGTGCGACCGCGACGACCAATGATCCGGCCCATGTCGTTGGCACCCACACTCAGCGAGAGGATGACCTTGCCCTGGCGTTCGCTGACGTCGACCGAGACTGCGCTCGGGTCCTCGGCGAGGGACGTCGCGATGAACTCGAGCACGGCGGTTGCCGTGGCGGCACTGGGGGCGGCGTCGAAGTTCTCGTTGACGTCGTCGTCGTCGTACCCGTCGTCAATCGTGTTGACGTCGCCGGCGACGTAGTCGTCGTTGACGTCACTCACTGTGGCGCCTTGGCAGCCTTGGCGGCCTCGAACATGTCGAGGGCGCCACTCGTCTTGAGCAATTTGGCGACGCGCTCGGTTGGCTGGGCACCCTGTTGGAGCCAGCGGACGACTTTCTCGTTGTCGATCAGGGTGACCGTCTCGGGCTCCGCGGCGGAGAGGCCCCGGGGCTGGTACGTGCCGACGATCTCGAGGAAAGCGCCCGAACGGGCCCGACGGCTCTCAGCCGCCACGACGCGATAGGTCGGTTGCTTCTTTTTTCCCATTCGCACCAAACGAAGTTTCACAGCCACGACGAAATTCCCTTCAAACCTTTTGCTCCGGTCCACCGGAACTGGGCGAGATACCCGAGCGTCAAAGTTTAGCGTTGTTTGGGGGGTGTGACCCTCCCGCCCTTCTTCTTCTTGTTTTTACCGCCACCACCGCGAGTCGTTTGCGCACCAGCGTTCATGCCCGCACCGAGCGCTTCGAAGCCTGGCGGCAGTTGTTCGCGTTGCGCGCCGGCTTTGGCGGCCATACTCGCCATTCGACCCATGCCGCCGGGCATCTGGGGCATGTTCCCGCCACTCATCTGCTTCATCATCTTTCGCATCTCGGTGAACTGCTTCAAGAGTTGGTTGACGGCACCGACTGACGTGCCCGAGCCCCTCGCGATTCGGCTCCGGCGTGAACCGTCGATGATGACGGGCTCGCGACGCTCTCGCTTGGTCATCGAGTGGATGATCGCCTCGATCTTGCTCAGTTCGTTCTCGTCGACGTTGCTCGCGGCGTTGCGCATCTCCTTGGTGACGCCGGGCATCATCTTCATGATGCCTCCGAGTGACCCCATCTTGCGCACCTGGCCCATCTGGGCGAGGAAGTCGTCGAGCGTGAACGTCCCGCTCATCATTCGCCCGGCGCCTTCGGCCAAGACGTCGGCGTCCATGCGCTGCTCGGCCTGCTCGATCAGAGAGAGCACGTCGCCCATCCCGAGTATCCGCGACGCCATCCGGTCCGGGTGGAACAGCTCGAAGTCGGCCATCTTCTCACCCGTCGACGCGAAGACGATGGGGCGGCCCACGACGCCGCGCGCGGACAGCACGGCGCCACCGCGCGCGTCGTAGTCGAGCTTGGTGACGATGATGCCCGAAAGTTCCAGCGTCTCGTGGAAGGCCCTCGCGGTCTGCACGGCGTCTTGGCCCGTGACGGCGTCGATGACGAGGAAGGTGTAGTGCGGTGACGTGGCATCAGAGATGTCGCGCACCTCGTCCATCAGGGCTCCGTCGATGGAGAGTCGACCAGCGGTGTCGATGATGACGACGTCGCGACCGAGGCGGGTCGCTTCGGCGAGCCCTTTTCGAGCCACCTCCAAAGGGGTCGACGACTCCGAGAAGACATCGACGCCGACCTGCTTCGCCAGTACGCGGAGTTGTTCAACGGCGGCCGGTCGCTGGAGGTCGGCCGCGATCAGGTACGGCTGGCGACCTTGCTGCTTGAACCACTGGGCCAACTTGGCCGCCGTGGTGGTCTTTCCGGCGCCTTGGAGTCCGGCGAGCAGCACCACCGTCGGTGGTTTGGAGGCGTAGGTGACCTTGAGGGCCGAGCCGCCGAGGACTTCGATGAGCTGTTCGTTGACCGCTTTGATGACCTGTTGGCCGGGCGCGAGGTTCTGATTCAACGCCTCACCACTGAGGCGTACACGCACCGCGTCGAGGAACGCCCGCACGACGCCCAGTTCGACGTCGGCGTCGAGCAGGGCCGCGCGGACCTCGCTCAGGGCTTCGTCGAGGTCGGCGTCACTCAGTCGTCCGCGAGATCGCAGTGACGTACTGAGGCGCTCAAAACGTTCACTGAGGGCATCAAACATGGTCTGTTCAGGCTACCGCTAGGTGTCGAGGAGCGAATCGACGAAGGCCTCGGGATCGAAGAGGATCAAGTCGTGCACGCCTTCACCAATGCCCACGTACTTCACCGGGATATTCAATTCGCGTTCGATCGCCACGACGATGCCCCCGCGCGCGGTGCCGTCCAACTTCGTGAGCACGATGCCCGTGACCTCGGCCGCGGCGAGGAACTCGCGGGCCTGGCTGAGGGCGTTCTGTCCCGTCGTCGCGTCGAGCACCATGAAGGTCTCGACGACCTGACCGGGTTCGCGGTCGGCCACGCGACGGACCTTGCTCAGTTCATCGAGCAGGTTCGTGGAGTTCGCTCGCCGTCCCGCGGTGTCGGCGAGGACGATGTCGGCCCCTCGCGCCGAGGCCCGTCCGAGCGCGTCATGCACGACGGAGCCGGGGTCGGCCCCTTCGGCCGAACGCACGATGTCCGCGCCGCTTCGAGTGGCCCACTCTTCCAATTGGTCGGCCGCCGCGGCCCGGAAGGTGTCACCGGCCGCGAGCACCACCTTTCGTCCTTCGTCCACGTGTCGTTGCGCGAGCTTGCCGATCGTCGTGGTCTTGCCCACACCGTTCACCCCGACGAAGAGCCACACGGGCACGCGGCCCGGGGAGGCGCTCACCGTGACGGATCGTTCGGCGCTGAGCGAGTCGAGGAGCGAATCGCGCACCGACGTCGCGATGCCCTCGGGCGCACCGTTCGTTCGAAGGTCGTCCAAGATCATGTTGGTGGTCGCCACGCCCACGTCACTGCGTAGCAGCACCTCTTCGACGACGTCGAGTTGCTCCGCGCTCACGGCACCGGCACCCGAGAGGGCCCGCAAGCGGTCAAAGACGCTGCGCGACGATCCGAGGCGCTGCGCGAGCGTCCCGGGTTCCTCGTGGAGTGAAGGTCGCTGCGTGACCTCGGTGACGAGGACCGTCGGCATCGCGACGCGGAGCGCGTCGGGCAACATCGGCCTTCGTCGACGTCGTCCCCGCGCGATCAACAGTCCCGCGCCGACGAGGACGACGACCACGGCGACGATGATGATGACGATCACGCCGGTTCAACCGCCTTGGGTCTGGTCGCGCGCTGGCTGATGACCTTCGACGACGCACCCGGTCCCATCGTCACGCCGTAGAGCGCGTCGGCCGCTTCCATCGTGCGCTTCTGGTGGGTCACGATCAACAACTGAGCTTCGTCGCGGAACTCGTCGACGAGGCTCAGGAACCGCTGCAGGTTGACGTCGTCCAGCGCGGCCTCGACCTCGTCCATCATGTAGAAGGGCGACGGACGAGAACGAAACACCGCGAAGAGGAACGCCAGCGCCGCCATGGAGCGCTCGCCGCCCGACAGGAGAGAGAGTCGGCGAACGTTTCGACCGAGCGGTCGCACCTCGATCTCCACACCGGTGTTGAGCGGGTCGTCGGGTTCGGTCAAGATCAATCGCCCCTGTCCGCCCGGGAAGAGCATCGCGATCAGCGCAGAAAAGTGCTCGTTGACGTCCGCGACCGCACTCGAGAAGGTCTGCATGATCTCCTGGTCGAGCGCGCGTATCACCTCTTGGAGTTCGCGCCGGGCGTGTCGCACGTCGCTCACTTGCGCGTCCAGGTCCTTGTAGCGTTCCTCGAGCGTCGCGAGCTCGTCGAGGGCGAGCGGGTTGATCGGTCCGAGCGACGTGATGCGCGCCTCGAGATCGGCCACGCGCTGCTCGATCGTGACGCCCTCGGGAAGCTCAACGTGGGTCACCGTCGCCAGGTCCGCCGCCTCGAGACCGAGGTCCCGTCGAATCATTTCGTGCAAGTTCGCGATCATGACGACCAGTTCCGCCTGCTCGATCTCACTCTTGCGCGCGACGTCGCCCAGTTCGCCGAGCCTGGTCTCAGCCTCCTTGCGGGCGCGGCGAACCTCTTCGAGGAGTTCCGCGCCGGCGCGTGTCGCCTCGAGTTGTTCTCGGTACGTTGAGTCCATTGCCTCTTGAGCGACGCTGATCTCGTCCGCGGCGCGCGTGACCAACGAAGCGAGGCGCTCGAGCACCTGCAAGTCGAATTCGAGGGATTCGCGCCGTCCGGCCGCTTCGGCCCGTTCACTTGAGCGCCCCTCGAGTCGCTGTTCGATCTCGGCTCGTCGCTGCTCCAAGAGGCGGCGCCGTTCGGCGAACTGCGCTTCGCGTCGTGAGAGCGCCGTGGCTTCTTCGCCCACCGTTTCACGAAGCACTTCGAGTTCGCCGCGTGCGAGTGCGACGCGCTGGGCTCGCTCGTGCGACGTCGCCACGATCGCCTCCAGCGACGGCAACTCCTCTCGCAGCACCAACAGTTCTTCGTTGTTCGTGCTGATCTGCTCGGCCAACGCCGCGACGTCGTTGGTCGCGGTCTCCTCGGCGGCGACGAGTTGTTGGAGGAGGTCGCCAAGACGAAGGTCCTCCCCTCCAAGTCGCGAGACCTCCGCGTGTCGTGCTGCCTCGTTCGATGTCGCTCGATTGAGACGCTGTCGTGCCTCTACCGCAGCGGCGTCGGCGTCCTTGCGACGCTCTCGAAGGGGCACGACGGCACTCGCGGCGTCACTGGCCGTGCGTTCGGCTTCCTCCACGCTCGAGCGGGTCACGACCGCTCGCCCCGACGCGATGCGCCAACCGGACGTTGCGAAACGGTCGCCTTCGCGCGTGACGATCACCAGTTCGGGGTTCGCCAGTGCCACGTCAATGCCCGACTCCCAGTCCTTGGCGACGAACGCCCGAGAGAAGAGCGCATCAAGGACCCGGGTCACGTGGGCCGGCGCGCTCGAGCGTGCACGCACCAACGAGCGAAGTGCCTGCGTCCCCTGCGGGGTGGTCGGAGTGGCCACCGAACCTTCCGCGACGGGAAGGACCAGCCCGGCTCCGCCTTCGCGGCGCAACGCCTCGAGTGCCGCGCGCGCCGACTTGCGCCCGTCAACGATCATCGCGCCGACCGACGCCCCGGCTGCTGATTCAACGGCCCGCTCCCAGCCGCCGTCGACCTCAATGAGGTCGAGGAATGCGCCGAGGACTCCTTCGAGGCCCCCGATGATCGCCTTCCCGCCCGCGCCCGAGAACTCATCGAGTGCCCTCGCCAACGCGTCCGCGTGAGCCTGCGTGCGCGCCGCCCAGTCCGTCGCCTCACGCAGGGCTTCGTCGGACGCGGTGCGCTCCTCCTCGGCCTCGTCGGCGTCGCGCAGTGCATCCGCTCGCTCTTCGACCGCGCTCGCCAGCGCTGCGTGGGCGCTGTCGCGATCGCGGCGTACGGCCTCGTGCTCGGCCGTTGTCTGGGCGAGGCGCGCTCGCGCGTCGGCCAGTCGGGCGGTCGCCCGCCGTTCACTCTCGTGCAGCGACTCGAGGGAACGCTCCAACAGTGCGATGCGTTGACGCGCCGCGACCAGCGTCGCCTCGTCACCTTCGCTCGACGACGAACCCCAGGTCTCATCGAAGAGTCGTTGCGCGTCATCGAGTTCGCCCTGCGCGGTGGCGACCTTTTCGCGCAGTGCCATGAGGGTCAGGTTCTCTTCGTCGACGCTCGCGAGATCGGTCGTGAGTTTGGCCGCGTCGGCTTCGAGGGTGGCGATGACGTTTTCGTCAGCCGACGCGACGAGCGCTTGGCGCAACGAGCGGTCGCGCTCTTGGATGATCGACGACGTGCCCCTCGCACGTTGCGCCAGTCCCTGGAGCGTGCCGAGCGTTGAGGCGAGTAGTTCCTCTCGGCGACTCGCCATCTCCGCTGCGGCACTCGCCGCCTGCGCGTCGAGCGTCACGAGTTCGTGACGAATCTCTCGTTCTCGCGTAGTCGATCCCGCCAGATCGGTCTCGAGCGTTCGACGTCGTGATTCGAACGTGTGCAGGCGCGAGGAGAAGAGCGCACGACGAGCGGCCCGGAGGTCCGTCTCGACATCGGAGTAACTGCGCGCCGAGACGGCCTGGCGTTCGAGCGGTCGCATCTGGCGCCGGACTTCGCGCACGAGGTCGCCCAATCGCTCGATGTTCTCCTGGGTCGCGTCGAGCCGACGCTCGGCGCGTTCCTTTCGGCGTCGGTGCTTCAAGACGCCGGCCGCCTCTTCGATGACGGCGCGTCGATTCTCCGAGGAGGAGTTCAAAATCGAATCGAGTTGTCCCTGACCGATGATCATGTGCTGTTGGCGTCCCACGCCCGAGTCGCTCAGCAGTTCTTGGACGTCGAGCAGGCGACAGGTCGTGCCGTTGATGGCGTACTCCGAGTCGCCACTACGAAAGAGGGTGCGCGAGATGGTGACTTCCGCGCCGTCGATCGGGAGCTTCCCCGAGGTGTTGTCGAGGGTGAGGGCGACCTCGGCCCGGCCGAGGGCCGCGCGGTTGGCGGTGCCCATGAAGATGACGTCGTCCATCTTCGCGCTGCGCAGCGCCCGGGTGCTCTGCGCCCCGAGGACCCAGGTGACGGCGTCCACCACGTTGGACTTTCCCGAGCCGTTGGGACCGACCACGGCCGTCACACCGGTCTCGAATTCGAGCACCGTGTTGTCGGCGAAGGACTTGAAGCCCTTCATGGTCAATCGCTTTAGAAACACGGGTAGACGCTACCAATCTTCGAGTGCGGCACCGTTTCTAGCTCTGACATTTCGGGCAGAAGAATGTGGAGCGCCCGCGCACCGTTTCTCTCATGACGGGTTGGCGACACTGGAAGCACGCCAGACCCTCTCGGTTGTACACCTGGTGGTACTCCTGGTAGCGACCGGCCACACCGTCGGGGTCGACGAACTGCTCGTCGTCGAGCGTCGAGCCGCCGTGCTTGATTGCCTCGGTGAGTGTCTCGGCAATCGCGCGGTGGAGCCGTCGGATCTCGATCGTGGAGAGTGATTCGGACTCGCGGTCGAAGCGCAGTCCCGCGGCGTAGAGGATCTCGTCGGCGTAGATGTTGCCAATACCGCAAATGATGTCCTGGTCGGTGAGCACGGCCTTCAGTCCCGTCGAGCGGCTGCGCAGGACCGCGGCGAAGCGGTCCCAGCCGATCTGGTCCTCGAAGGGGTCGATGCCCAGGTGCGCGAGTTCGGGAATCTCCTTTCGCAGCGCCAGGCCGTCGCCACCGATCGAGAGGCGCGCGAATTTAGAGACCTCCACCTCTTGGCCCTCGAGCGGCCCCGTGGAGATGTAGAGCTCGCCAAAGGTCCTGGGATCGACGTAGCGAAGTTCGCCACCCTGCGCGAAGGTGAAGACGACGTGGGTGTGCTTGGGCTTGGGGTCCTTGGGACCCTTCGCGCGTAGGAGCTGACCGCTCATGCCCAGATGGACGATGAGGTGGGTCCCGTTGTCGAGGGCGAAGACCAGGTTCTTGCCGAGTCGCTGCGCGCTCTTGATCGAATGGCCCTCGATGAGCGTGCGGAAGTCCTTCGCGGTCTTGTGGCGCCGGACGAGTCGACCGTTGGTGACCGACGCGGTCTTTACTTTCTTGCCAATGAGGTCGCGTGCCAACGACGCGCGAACGGTCTCGACTTCGGGAAGCTCAGGCATGTTGCTCCCACGCGTGCTCGGCGGCGTTGGCTTCGGCACTCTTCTTCGAGCGACCTTCGCCTCGGGCGATGCGTCCATCAACCTCGACGCTCGCGTAGTACGTGGCGTCGTGGCTGGGGCCGGTCGAGGTCACCCGGTAGACCGGCGTGCCGTGGCCGTTCGCTTCGGACCACTGGCGAAGTCGGGCCTTGGGGTCGACGTCGCCCGGTTGGCGCGCCGCCGTTGCGACGTCCTGGGCGAGCGCGTCGTGCACGAACGCCTTCGCCACGTCGTAGCCGCGTTCTAGATAGATGGCGGCGACCACCGCTTCGAAGGCGTCGGCCAACAACGAGGGCCGTTGCAGTCCGTTCTCCTTGGCCACGCCGCGTCCGATGCGCATGGCGCTCGCCAGGTCGAGGCGTTGGGCCGCGCTCGCGAGCGAGCTCTCGTTGACGACGCGCGATCGCACGAGTGACCCGGTCCCCTCGTTGAGCGTCGGATAACGCGTGACGATGAGATCGGCCACGGCCAAGTCCACGACGGCGTCACCGAGGAACTCGAGGCGCTCATTGGATTCCACGCCGTGTTCGGCCGCGTAACTCGAATGAGTCAGCGCGAGTGCGAGCAGAGGACTCGTCCCGGCGAGTCCAACGCGCTGCCCTAACGCATCAAGTGGCGATAGCAGCGAGCTCACGAACCCCGTTAGGACACCTGCAATTTGACGGCGACGTAGTCAACTGCGTCGCGAACCGAGAGGAGACCCTCTAAGTCCTCGTCATCGATGTGAAATCCGGCCGAATACTTCGCGAGATTCTCTTCGAGCGCCTCAACCAGTTCGATCAGGGCCAACGAGTCGGCGCCCAGGTCGGTGAAGGGGACGTCCTCGGCGATGTCGTCGGGACTCTTCTCCAGGATTTCAGCGAGTTGCTCTCGGACAATGGACAATATTGTCGCCTTATCCAATGGCGATGGATTCCCAGCGTCCGGCCATACTCAACTCCCTTATTGGTGCTGGTGCAGTTTACCGAACGAAGAGGGTTCGGCCCCCAGTTCTCAACCCTGATCAGGACGGATGGTCAGCCGCAATTTCTCGACGACCCCGGCCGCGTCCATTTCGGAAGCCACCCGAAGCGCGTTTTTGATCGCCACGGCGTTCGAGGAACCGTGGGAGATCACGCAGATCCCGTCGAGGCCTAGGAGCATTGCGCCACCCTGATTCTCTGGCGTCAACTGGCTCGCGAGCGGCAAGAGGTACTCGAAGAGCACGGCCCCAGCGGCGCGCGTCTCGTCATTCGTGTCCACCACGTCGAGCACGGCCTTGAAGATGAACTTCAGCGCCCCCTCGAGGGTTTTCAGCGCCACGTTGCCGGTGAAACCGTCGGTGACGATGACGTCGACCGGCGAGGGCACGAGGTCGCGACCTTCCACGTTGCCAGCGAAGTTGAGACCCGGGAGTGCCGCCAAGAGGGCGTGCGTCTCCTTCACGAGCGGTGTTCCCTTCGTCGACTCCTCGCCAATGGAGAGCAGTCCGACCTTGGGACTCGCGACGCCAAAGTGCGCGGTCGCGAAGGTGCTCGCCATCTGGGCGAACTGGACGAGCATCTCGGGCGTGCACTCAGAGTTCGCACCGGCGTCGACCATGACCATGGGCTGGCGACCGGGGTTGGGGATCGGCGTCGCGATACAGGGTCGCACGACGCCGGGTAGGCGTCCCATGCGCAGCAGCGCCGACGCCATCGTCGCCCCCGTGTTGCCGGCCGAGACCATCGCGCAGGCCTTGCCGTCGCGAACGAGTTCGGCACTGCGCACGAGCGAGGAGTCCTTCTTCTTGCGCACGCTGGCGGCGGGGTCGTCATCCATTGCGATGATCTCGCTGCAGGCGACGACCTCGAGTCCGAGGGGGTCACCCATCAGGTCGGGCACGCCCACGAGGATGACCGAGAGACCGAGTTCGTCGACGGCAGCGCGGGCGCCGGCGATGATCTCGCCAGGTGCAAAGTCGCCACCCATCGCGTCAAGGGCGATGGGCAGGGCCAATTTAGTTAACCTCTACGGCGACGCGACCCTTGTACCAACCACAGTTCGGGCACACGATGTGGGGCAACTTCGACGTCGCGCACTGCGGGCAGACGCTGCGTGCCGGTCGCTCGAGACGCCAGTTGGCCGCACGACGGCTCCGGGTCTTGGCTTTGCTGGTCTTGCGCTTGGGGACGGCCATCGATCTTCTCTTTCAGCTGGACGGGCGAACCCGTCACACTTCTTTGGATTCGCCGGGCTCAAAGTCCGTGAATCGGAGTCCGTCAAGTGTAGCCCAGCGCGGGTCAAGTGGTGCCTGGCACTCACAGGTCGCCTCATTGCGATCGATACCGCAGTAGGGGCAAAGTCCCGCGCAGTCCTCTCGACAGAGTGGCGCGAGCGGCAAGTCGAGGAAGATCGCGTCGTGCGCCAAGGGGGCCAGATCGACGAAATCATCTTCGATGACGTAGGTCTCCTCGTCACCGGGCCCGCAGTGGTCAACGAATCGCTCGTTGACGGCGACCGTGCTCAGCCCCAGGACCGGCGTCGAGCAGCGTCGACACGTCCCGTGCCAGGGTGCTCGACGGTCCCTTTGGCGCGCAGTCCCCCACTGAAGCTCTCGAGACGAAGGCGCACCCGAACGGTCGCCTCAGGAAAGACGTCGGTCTCGGCGACGCCGCGGGGCGCGAACTCGTGGGGTTCGTCGAACTCCGCGTCGAAAGCGACCTCGGTGCGCGACGGGACATCGCGGAGCAACTGGGCCACGGGGACGAGGTACGGCGAGTTCACTTCTAGAACGCGTCCTGATCGAAGAATGACGTGGTGTCTTCGATGGTGGTCGGCTCCTTATAGTCAGGCGCGACCGCCGAGAATGGATCGTCGACCTGCGCTTCCTCGATCAAGGACGTGGGCAGACCTTGGGCGCTCAGGCGCTCACGGCCCGAGTGGGTGGTCTTCAAGAGGCGCTCCAGCACGATCTCGAAACTGCCGAGCTTGCCATCGATGAAGTCCTCGGACTGGTTGATCATTTGGCGCGACTGGGCGTGGGCCTCGGCCACGATCTGCTGGGCCATCAGGCGCGACTGGCGTACGATCTCGGTCTTGTCGACCATGCGTGCGGCCTCGGCGCGAACCTGGTCCATGAGTTGCTGCGCCTTTTGCATCTCGGCCGCCATCAACTCTTCGCGGTCACGCAGGGCCCAGCGGGCCTCGCGCAGTTCGTCGGGCAGGCTGTGCAACGCCTGCTCCAAGAGTCCGAGCACGTCGTCGCGCGAGATGAGCGCCGAGTTCGACAGGGGCATCTGTTTGGCGTTGGCGACCAGTTCGATAAGGTCGCGCAGGTCGGCCTCGATGTCGCGGCGCACGTGGCGCCCGGGTGGTTCCGCGAACTCTTCGGGGTCGTCGTAGCCGTCAAAGGACGTCATTGCCCACCTCCTGGGAACTTGCCGACCAGCCGTTTCGCCACGGCGGCCGGGACGAAGGGAGAGACGTCGCCGCCGTAGCGCGCCACCTCTCGCAGCAGTCGACTCGCGATAAAGGAGTGCGTGGAACTCGATGGAATGAACAGCGTCTCCACGCCCGAGAGCGAACGGTTCATCTGGGCCATCTGGAGCTCGCTCTCGAAGTCCGACACGGCGCGCAGGCCCTTCACGATGGCCGTCGCGTCCACGTCCTTGGCGACGTTCACGAGCAACGTGGATATCGAGACGATGCGGACGTTCTTCAGGTGGACCAGCGATTCGGCGATCATGTCGCGGCGCTCGTCCAGGTCGAAGAGGGCCTCGGACTTCTGCGGATTGCGGATTGCGGCGACCACGATCTCGTCAAAGATGTGCGACGCGCGCTCGACGACTTCGAGGTGGCCGTTGTGAAAAGGGTCGAAAGAACCGGGAATCAGGCCAACCGTCATGCGTCGTGCCCTTCGTCCGGTTCCAGCATCGTAACGAGCGTAGTGCCGTAACGCTTGGTTTTGGTCACGACCCAACCCTCGGGCGCGTCCATGTGACGGTCGTTTTCAACCATGACGCGCTCGGCCACGACGCCGTTCAAGACACTCGCGAGGTCGAGCGGGCCGTAGGGGGGATCGGCGAGGACGAGGTCGAGGTCGTGCGGTGGTGACCACACTGGCAACATGGCGCGGACGAACACCGCCTCGGCATCGAACTTGAGTGGTTCCAAGTTCAACTTGACCGCCGCGAGGCACGCGGGGTCCGCGTCGATGAAATAGACCTTGGACGCGCCGCGCGACATCGCCTCGATGCCCATCGCCCCCGAGCCGCAGTAGAGGTCGGCGACGACGAGCTCGATGAGTCCGCCGCGACTCTCGAGCATCGAGAAGATCGCCTCGCGCGCGTAGTCGGTCGTCGGTCGCACACTCGCGGGCAGTTTCGCCTTCAGCGGGCGTCCCCGGGCCGTCCCACCAATGACTCGCATCCCTCAAGGGTACGTCGCGATGCCCTCAAGACTTGAACAAGTAATCGGCTTCTTCGTCGTCAATGAAGAGCCGTAGTTCGTCCACCATTTCGGGCTCGCCACTGAGCCCGTCGCGCTGGACCATGGCCGCGGCCACTTTCTGCGCGGCGAGCAGGAGTTCCTCATCGCGACGCAACGACGCGAGTCGCAGGTCACTGCGGCCCCGTTGACGCGTCCCGAGCAGGGTCCCTTCGCCACGCAGATCAAGGTCGATCTCGGCGAGCGCGAAGCCGTCGTTGGAGTCGACCAACGCCTGAAGGCGGATGGCGCCCTCTGGTGTGGGGGGCGTGCCGAGCAAGTAGCAGTAGCTCTGCACGTCACTTCGTCCGACTCGACCACGCAACTGGTGCAACTGGGCGAGGCCAAATCGCCACGCATCCTCGATGACGATGACGCTCGCCTCGGGGACGTCGACTCCGACTTCGATGACGACCGTCGCGACCAGTACGTCGAGCTCCCCTGCGCGGAACTGCGCCATCACCTCCTCCTTCTCCGGCCCCTTCATCTGACCGTGCAGGAGACCGACCGAGAGTCCTCGCAACTCTTCGAGCGCGAGACGGGTTCGCTCCTGCACCGCGCTCGTCGCCTCGACGCGCTCCGATCCCTCCACCAGAGGACAGATGACGTAGGCCCGACGACCCTGGGCGACTTCGTCGCGCACGCGCTGCCAGCAGTTCGTCACGTCGAGCTCCTGCTGGGCCCAGTACGTCCTGATCGGCAGGCGCCCGACCGGCATCTCGTCGAGCACGGATCGATCGAGGTCACCAAAGACCACCATCGCCGCGGTGCGGGGAATCGGCGTGGCGGTCATGACCAACAGGTCCGGGTCGGCCGCCTCGTCGCTACGTTCGCGACCCTTGTCACGTAGCGCCGCACGTTGCTCGACCCCAAAACGGTGCTGTTCGTCGATGATGATCACCCCGAGGGCCTTGAAGCGCACGTCGTCGCTCAACAGGGCGTGGGTGCCCACGACGATGTCGACCGAACCGTCGCGCAGTCCCGCCAACACCGACGCGCGGTCCTTCGCGCGCACCCGTCCGGTGAGGAGCTGGATCGACAGTGGACGCTCGCCCCCGAGCACCGCCGAGTCACTCTTGGTGAGACCCTCTAAATCCTTGCGCAGCGAAGCGAGGTGCTGTTCGGCCAACACTTCGGTCGGCGCCATGAGGGCACCCTGGCGGCCACCATCGAGCGACGCGAGCAACGCGGTCAACGCCACGACGGTCTTGCCCGACCCGACGTCGCCCTGGAGGAGGCGATGCATGGGGAGGGGCGACGAGAGGTCCCTCGCGATCTCGCCCAGGACCTTTCGCTGCGACGACGTCAACGCGAAGTGGTGACCGACGAGAAATCGCCGTACCAGCGACGACGAGGGATCACTCAACGCGCCCGGCCCGACATCGAGGTCATCGTCGTCTGATGGGATGGGGGATGCCCGCCGACGACTCCTCGAGTCGGCGGCGGCGAAGGGCCAGGAGCAACTGGAGTCGTAGGAACTCATCGAACACGAGTCGCCGTCGGGCCGGCGCGATATCGGCGTAGTTCTCGGGTAGGTGGATTCCCCAGAACGACGTCGTGCGATCAACGAGCTCCATCTCCAAACGCACCGACGCCGGCACGGGGTCGAGCATCGGGCCGGCACGACGCAAGGACTCTTCGATGAACCCACCCATCTCCCAACTGGTCAGGCCGGCCTTGCCCGACGCCGGGTAGATCGCCACGACGCGTCCGATCCTCGACGCGTCACGTTCGTCGCCACTCGCGCCGATGATGACGTCGACGACGGGATTGGTCATCTGACGCTGTCCCTTGTAGTCAGTGACCTTGGCGAAAAACAACGCCGCGACGCCAACGCTCAGTTGACGTTCACGCCAGGCTTGGTTGAAGAAGACCACCTTGAACGAGCCGCTGTCGTCACTCACCGTGACCTCGACCATCACCTTGCCGTTCTTGGTGCGCCGCCCACTGACTCTTGGTCACCTCGCCAAAGACGGCGGCCTCCTCACCGACCGTGAGGTCCGAGAGATCCACGCGCTTGGTGCGGTCGATGTAGCGACGCGGGTAGACGGTGAGCAGGTCGAAGACGTTCTCGATGCCGAGGGTGGCCAAAGCGGCGACACGTTTCTCACCGACGTGGCGCAGCTGACTGACCGGAACGTCGCCTAAGCGGCGCAGTCCGCGCGGTTGCGTCTCACTCACTCGATGCCGAAATAGTAGGGGTAGAGCGGCTGACCCCCGTGATGCACTTCAACGGCGACGCCGGGGTACTCGTCGGAGATGAACTCCGTAATCCGGCGGGTATTGGCCGGGGAACTTCCCTCGCCCTCGATGATCGTCAAGAGTTCGTGGCTCGGCGTGATGAGTTGGGCCAGGAGGTGGTTACTCGCGCCCGCGATCGAATCGTCAATCGATCGAACGCCCTCGGCCGAGAGTCCAATCCAGTCGCCCACGTGCACGTGACCGACGTCGGTCGTCGTGTCGCGCACGGCCTGGGTGACTTCGGCCGCGACGACGTTGCACGCGGAAAGGCTCATTGACTTCACGTTGTCCTCGGCGGAAGCGTCGGGGTCGTAGTCGAGGAGTGCCGCGAATCCTTCGACGATGGAGTTGGTCGGTACCACCGTCACCACCTGGTCGACGAGCGCGTCGACCTGTTCGGCGACCGGTCGGATGTTCTTGTTGTTCGGTAACAGCACGACCTGCTGGCTGCCCGTCGCGACCACGGCCGCGACGAGATCGGCGGTCGAGGGATTCATGGACTGTCCCCCCTTCACGAGGACCCGCACGCCGAGCGAACGAAAGATTCGACCCACGCCTTCGCCGACCACCACGGCCACGACCGCGGTCGGCGGCGCCGGCTCCTCGTCCACGTCCCCCTGTTCGGCGCTGCCCTCGCGCACCCAACGCTCCTCGATGACCTGTTCGGAGAGGTCGGTCACGCGAATCTCACGGGGCCGTCCCGCGTCGAGCGCCGCTTCGACGGCGGCGCCGATGTCGTCGGTGTGGATGTGACAGTTATAGAGCCCGTCGCCTCCGACGATGACGATCGAATCACCGATGCCCGACCAGACCTCGCGAAAGGCGTGCATCTTCGTGTCGTCGGCGTCGAGGAAGTACATGACCTCGTAGCGCAGGTCGGCGATATTGCCGGGCTCGCGTACTTCGGTCTCCTCGTGCACGTGCACCTCAATGGAGTCGGCGGACGGTGCGATGGGTAGCGGATCGTTCGCCACCGTGTAACAGAGCGCGTCGAAGAGCAGAAGGAGTCCCGTACCACCCGAGTCGACGACGCCGGCCTGTTTCAGGACCGGGAGTTGCTCGGGCGTGAAGGCCAACGCGTCCCTGGCGCGGTCTCGGGCTGATCGCACGAGGGCGGTCAAGGTCTCACAGTGGGCCCGTGCCCCTTCGGCCGCGGCGCGCGCGATGGAGAGCATCGTGCCCTCCACGATGCGCACCACGGCTTGGCGCGCGAGGACGTCGGCGTTCTCGAGGGACTCCGCCAACAGGTCCGCTGAGACGTCGCCATGCCCGGGGAACTTGGCCACGAGGCCGCGCAGCATCTGGGAGAGGATGACCCCGGAGTTGCCTCGGGCGCCCATCAACGAGCCATGCGCGATGGCCTTGCAGACGTCAGCCATGTCGGCGTCCTCGTCGAGGGGCCCGAGTTCGGCGGCGACCGATTCGATGGTGAGGGTCATATTTGTCCCGGTATCACCGTCGGGGACCGGATAGACATTGAGGCGATTGATCACATCCTTGTGGGAACGCAGCAGTTCTGCGTACGTACCAATCGTGGTACGCAGTTCGCGCGCTGACAGCGTGAGCGGAGAGGTCATTGCTAGCGATGCTACAATGGACCTTCGGTTTATACCGGTGGCGCCTCGGGCGCGGACCCGGTCAAAGGAGATTGTTCATCATGGCATCCGTCTGCGAAATCTGCGGCAAGAAGCCGTCGTTCGGCATGAACGTCTCACACTCGCACCGCCGCACCAAGCGACGTTGGAACCCGAACATCCAGCGCGTGCGCGCGCTCGTGGGCGGTACGCCCAAGCGCATGAACGTCTGCACCGGCTGCATCCGATCGGGCAAGGTCACCAAGCCCGCTCGTCGCAACGTCAGCGCCTAGTCACAGCTGGTGTTGCCAGCCCCTTCGTTCGAAGAACTCACCGCGCAGCGTCCGCGACGAACGGTCCGCGACGACCGTGCCAATGGTGATGGGCTCGCGTAGTCCGCGGTCCAAGAAGACGAGACGCAGGCGCGCGGCGTCGTCGGTCGTGATCAACAACTCGTAGTCCTCTCCCCCGCGGTCGCCTCCTCGAAGGTGGCGCCGTTGGCGACCGGCACGTCGAACAGCGCAAAGCCGACGCCCGAGGCGTCGCAGAGTCGGTGCAGGTCGAGTCCGAGGCCGTCGCTCAGATCCATCATCGCGTGCGCCCCGGCGCCGCGCGCGGCCATGCCTTCACCGAGTCGGGGCCACGGTCGCCGATGGGCCACCACGAGTTCATCACTGAGCGACGCACCTTCGCGGCGACGTCGCAGTCCGGCGGCCGAGCGGCCGAGCGGACCGGTGACGAGGATCTCGTCGCCCACCTTCGCGCCGCTGCGGTAGACCGCTCCACGACCGGGGCATTCGCCCACCACGGTGACGGCCACCGAGACGTCACGCCCCTGGGCGAGATCGCCCCCCACGATTGGACAGTTGGTGACGATCGACGCGTCGGCCATGCCGCGGTGAAGTTCCTCTAAGTCCGTACCGGGCGGTGCGGTGACCGCGACGACCGCTCCGCGAACACGCGCGCCCATGGCCGCCAAGTCCGACACGGCCGCCGCCACGGCCTTAAAGCCTAAATCTTCGAGTGGGAAAAGTTCAACGTCGAGGTGGACGCCGAGCACGGCCACGTCGGTACTGATGACCGCCTGTCCACGAAGGGCGCGAGGACCGCGGCGTCGTCTCCGATGTGACGTTCGCCCTTGGGGATGTTGCTTTGACCGACAATTTGGGCGATACGCTCAATGACGTCATCCTCGCGCTGGGGGTAATCCCCTTGGGGAAACGTTGGGTCAACTGGCGCGGGCATGAACCTGGTTCGCCAGGAGAGTGTCGCAACGAAGCGAAGAAGTAAGAGCGGAGGAACCCAACGTGTCGTACCCGACCCCACACAAGAAACTCATTGCCTGGGTGGAAGAGATAGCGCAACTCACAACACCCGATCGTATCCACTGGTGCGACGGGTCCGACCAGGAGTACGACGATCTCTGTCAACTGCTCGTCGACCAAGGAACGTTCACGCGTCTGTCGCCGGTCAAGCGTCCCAACAGTTACTACGCAACCTCGGACCCAAATGACGTCGCGCGCGTCGAGGACCGCACGTTCATCTGTTCCAAGGATGAGAAGGACGCCGGTCCCACGAACAACTGGCGCGACCCCGTCGAGATGCGCGAGGTCTTGAACGAACTGTTCGAGGGTTCGATGAAGGGTCGCACCATGTACGTCGTGCCGTTCTCGATGGGACCGCTCGGATCGGACATCAGCCACATCGGTGTCGAGTTGACCGACTCCGCGTACGTGGCGGTCAACATGAAGATCATGACGCGCATGGGCACCGGCGCGCTCGAGGTGCTCGGCGAAGATGGCGACTTCGTGCCCTGCCTGCACTCGGTCGGCATGCCTCTCGAGGCGGGTCAGGCCGACGTGCGCTGGCCCTGCAACAACGACGACAAGTACATTGTCCACTTCCCCGAGACCCGCGAGATCATCTCCTTCGGCTCGGGTTACGGCGGCAATGCGTTGCTCGGCAAGAAGTGTTTCGCGCTGCGCATCGCGTCGGTCATCGCGCGTGACGACGGCTGGCTGGCCGAGCACATGCTGGTGCTCAAACTGACCAATCCCGCCGGCGAGTCGCGCTTCGTGACCGGTGCCTTCCCGAGTGCCTGTGGCAAGACCAACCTCGCGATGCTCGTGCCCACCCTGCCGGGCTGGAAGGTCGAGACCATCGGCGACGACATCTGCTGGATGAAGCCGGGACCGGACGGTCGCCTCCGCGCCATCAATCCCGAGTCCGGTTTCTTCGGCGTCGCGCCCGGTACGAACATGCAGACCAACCCCAACGCGATGCACACCATTGTGGCCAACACGATTTTCACCAATACCGCACTCACCCCCGATGGCGACATCTGGTGGGAGGGCATGGGCGAACCGCCAGAAGGTCTCATCGACTGGAAAGGTCAGTTGTGGAGCAAAGAGTTGGGCACACCCGCGGCACACCCCAACTCGCGCTTCACGTCCCCGGCCAGTCAAGACCCGGCCATCGCCGACGAATGGGAGGACCCGGCCGGCGTACCGATCGACGCCATCCTCTTCGGCGGTCGTCGCGCCAGCGTGATCCCGCTGGTCTTCCAGTCACGAAACTGGGAGCACGGTGTCTTCCTCGGTTCGATCCTCTCCTCGGAGACAACGGCCGCGGCGACCGGCGTCGTCGGGAACCTGCGACGCGACCCCTTCGCGATGTTGCCGTTCTGCGGCTACAACATGGCCGACTACTTCGCGCACTGGCTGACGTTCTCGGACCGTTTCGACGAAGAGAAACTACCCAAGATCTTCTACGTCAACTGGTTCCGCAAGAGCGTCGACGGTCGTTGGCTCTGGCCCGGGTACGGCGAGAACTCGCGCGTGCTCGAGTGGGTCTTCGAACGTAGCGCGGGGCGCGGCGAGGCCGTCGAGACACCGATCGGCTTCGTGCCGAGCGCCACGGCACTCAATGTCGACGGACTCAACGTCACCCCGGCCGACATGACCGAACTCCTCACGGTCCACGCCGACGAATGGCGTCATGAGGTTCCCCGGATTCGAGAGCACTTTGCCGAGTTCGCCGAGCACCTCCCCGCCAAGCTCCACCACGAAGTCGACGCCCTCGAGGCGCGACTGCGCTCGTCCTAGTCGGATCACAAACCTAGGGCGCGGACCGGACGTGCTAGAACCCTGAACGAACACTCCGCGTACCCTTGAGGAGAAACCCGTGATACTGGACCGCTTTCGCATGGACGGACAGGTGGCGATCGTCACTGGATCGGGCCGCGGCATCGGCGCGGCGAGCGCCCTTGCCTTGGCCGAGGTCGGGGCCGATGTCGTCATTGCGTCACGCACGCAGTCGGACCTCGACGACGTCAAACGTCAGGTCGAGACGCTCGGTCGTCGCTGTGTCGCCGTTGCCTGCGACCTCGCCGACTTAGGCGCCATCGCCGAACTCGCGAATGTCGCACACCAGTCGTTCGGTCGAATCGACGTCGTGGTGAACAACGTGGGCGGCGCCATCCCCCTCCCCTTCCTCCTCACGACCCCTGAGTACATGGAGGAGGCCTTCCACTTCAACGTCGCCACCGCACACGCGCTCAATCTCGCCGCGGTACCGGTGATGCTCGAGACGGGTGGCGGCGCCATTGTCAACATCTCGTCGGTCATGGGACGGGTGACCGGTCGCGGTTACGCCGCGTACGGCTCGGCGAAGGCCGCAATGGCGCACTACACGCGACTGAGTTCGCGCGACCTCGGCCCAAGGATTCGCGTGAACGCCATCGCGGCCGGTTCCATCGCGACCTCCGCCCTCGAAATCGTGACGACGACGCCCGAACTGAAGGAAATGATGGAGTCCAAGACGTTGCTCGCGCGCATTGGTGACGTCGAGGACATCTCGGCCGCAGTGGTCTACCTCGCGTCACCGGCGGGCGGCTACGTCACCGGCACCGTGCTCGAGGTCGACGGCGGCACCGACGTCGCCACCCTCGACTTCCAGCTGCCCGATCTCTAGACGTCGTCGGTCTCGGCGTCGGCCACGATGAGTCGCGGGCCCGACTTCCAGTCGAAGTAGCGCCAGGTCCAATTGATCAGAACGCGCAACTTGTTGCGGAATCCGATGAGGTACCAGAGGTGCAGCCCCAACCACGCGAGCCAGCCCGAGACGACCGGTGATGACCCGTCCGAACGGGAGTTTGGCGACCGCGGCGTTGCGACCAATCGTCGCCATGATGCCCTTGTTGTGATAGCGAAACGGAGTCGTACCCTCACCGTGCACGACGTGCAGGATCTGCTGCGCGCAGTGATGTCCCGATTGAATCGCGACGGGCGCCAGCATCGGAGCAGTGGACCCATCGCTTTGAGGAATCGCCGCCGCGTCGCCGACGGCCCACACGTTGTCGCTGCCCACCAAGCGCAGATCGGGTGCGACCTGCGCGCGTCCCGCCGCGCCCGGCGTGGCGGCGAGGCCGATCGGCAATGCGTCACCCGCGCTGACGCCAGCCGCCCAGATGACGGCCGCGGCCTCGAGTCGCTCGCCGTCGCTGAATCGGATCGACGTCGCGTCAATCTCCACGACCGAACGGCCAACGTCGACTTCAACGCCCATCGACTCGAGGTGCGTGCGGGCGTAGTCGCTAGCCGCATCGGGGAATTGGGTGAGCAGTCGAGCTGCGACGTCCACGAGCACGATTCGAACCTTGGAGGTATCGAGACGAAGACCGTCACGTCGAATCACGATATTGATCAGCTCCGAGAGCGCACCCGAAGTTTCGACTCCGGTCGGACCGCCGCCCACGACGACGAACGTCACACCCACGCGTTCGCGGTCGGCCGCGACGTCGGCCCGCTCGAGTGTCGACAGGAGTCGATTGCGAAGTCGGCGGGCGTCGGCCAACGAGTAGAGCGGCAGTGCGAACTGCTCGGCGCCGGGCACCGCGAAGTACGCCGCGATCGCGCCGGTCGCCACGACGAGGTGGTCGAAGGTGATCTCCGCGCCATCGTCGAGGATGACGACGCCACGAGAGTGGTCAACGGCTCGTACGCGACCGTGACGAAAGCGCACGTTTCGAGCGGAGCCGAAGATCGTGCGAATCGGGTAGGCGACGTCAGCCGGTTCGAGGCCCGCGGTCGCTACTTGGTACAACAGTGGCTGAAACGTGTGGAAGTTGTGTTGGTCGATGATCGTGACACGAACATCCTGATCACTCAGGCCTTTGGCGGTCGCAATTCCCGCGAACCCACCACCGATTATGACGACGTGGGCCATCGTGGCAAGGTCGCCGTGCACCTCGGTCCGGGGGGAGATCGCCATGTCGACTTCATCATAAGTGTGGTGGTCCTAACCCAGGTCAGTGATGGGCGAAACGTCGTCCCAAGCCATAGATGAGTCCCGCGCCAATCATCAGCACGGAGAGCAGCGTGTCACCGACGGAGAATCGCAGCGTAATCGCGACCGGTATGAGTGCGCCGACGACCCACAACAACTGTTGGCGAACGGCGAAGCGCGCGAAGGTCCGTCCCTGTGCGCCGGGGGCGACGTTGCGTTGCGTGATGGCGTCGAAGGTCGGTTGCGCGACGGCGGCGCACAGTCCGAGCCAACCGGCCAACACCACCTGAGCGTTGAGCGTTGGATGCGACGCGGCAACGCCCGCACCGACTCCCGTGGCGAGCAGCGACAGGGCCAGCAACGTCGACTCAGACACCTTGTTGCGCACTCTGGTGACAATGCCCAGACCGACGAGTGAACCCAACGCACTCATCGCGAGAGCGAAGGCGAAGTAGCCGAGGCCGGCGTTCTCACGTCGAAGCCCAAAGGCCAGTAGGAATGTGGCGAAGCCGACGGTGAATCGCATGAGCGCAGCGGCCGTCAGTCCCCAGGCGACTTCAATGTCACCCAAGGGGTTGAGCGCGTTCCGATCCCGCTCCGCCTGCGTGAGACCGGCCACTTCGTCACGCACCTCCTTGGGTGGTTTCTGCAAACGCAGACTCGCGATCGTCGCGCCGATGAAGACGAAGGACGCGGCAATCAACACGCTCGGTGCGCCGATTCCCTTCAGCATGCCTGCGCCAATCGAACCGGCGAGCAGTCCACTGATGGTGCCGAGCAGTGTCAACTGGGCGTTGAACCCCGAGAAGCCCTTTTCTTGTTGCGTCGCCGCCGAGGGCCATCCCGCGCCGCCCACGCTCGTTGAGTGCTCACGAAGTTGATCGGTACGCGCCATCTCGGGCACCAGTGCGCCGCGAGTGACGACGTAGAGCTTCGAAGAGATGAGGACGAGAAACGCCATCGGGAAGAGCCACAGTGAGTTGAGGTGCTCGCTCATCATCCAACAGAGCACCGCTCGACAACTCGCGGAGAGCGCGACGAGAATCCGCCGGCCATTCGCTGAGCGGTCGATGAGCGGACCGAGCACCGGCGAGACGACCGCGAAGGGGGCGATCGTCAACAAGAGATAGAGCAGGACCCTTCCTTTGGCCTCGGTTGGTGAGACCGAGAAGAACAGTGATCCGGCCAAGGAGACGGTGACGAGCGTGTCGCCGGCCATCATGACCACGTGCACGAGCGCCAGACGACCGAAAGCGGTCGTCTGGTCGAAAAGTTCCTGCGCGGAGGCCCACGCGAGGGTACCGAAACCTCGTGCTCGCATGACTACGAAGCGTAGGTGATGTCCTTGCGCCTACGACCACGACCACGACTTTCGCATCATCTGCTAGACCGGCGCCGTGCACTGGACGTTCTTCTCGAATCTTCCACTCGCTCTCCTCACGGCGTGGGTGTGGACCTTCATCGCGTTCCTCGTGGGACGAGTCGTCCATCGGCACGCGACGATTGACGTCTTCTGGGGTGCGGGATTCGTCGCGGTCTACCTGGAGAGTCTCTTCGTCGCTCATCACGGCGTCACGCTGGCGGATTTGAACGCTGGATCCTCGAACTCCGACGCGCGCTACTTCGTGCTCGCCTTCGTGGCACTCTGGGGACTGCGCCTCGCGGTCCATCTCGCGCTGCGTCAGCGAGGTGCCAAGGAAGACACTCGCTATGTCTCCATAATGAAGGGTGCGCGCGGTCGCAATGAGAACCTGTACGCGCTTCGCATGATCTACGGGCTCCAGGGTCTGTTGTTGTGGTTCGTGTCGATGCCGCTCCAGTGGACTGCTTTTCGCATCCACTTCGACTGGTTGATCGTGCTCGGTTTCGTGCTCGTGACCATCGGGATCCTCTTCGAAGCGACCGGCGATGAACAGTTGCGCGCCTTTGTCAGTGATCCGACGACGAATGGTACGACGTTGCGTCACGGCCTATGGCGCTATACGCGTCATCCGAACTACTTCGGCGACGCCGTCGTGTGGTGTGGCTTCTACGTGGTGGCCTGCTCCTCGGGATGGGGGTTCCTCACCATCCTGTCGCCGGTCGCGATGCTGTATCTCCTGACGTCGCTCTCGGGCAAACCGATGCTGGAACGAAAACTCACGACCACCCGCGCCGGCTACGACGACTACGTGGCGACGACGAGCTCCTTCATTCCTTGGCCCCCCAAGCAGGCGAAATAAGTCAATTGGAGAAGCAGCCCAGTCGATAGACGACCGACGGCAAGATGCTCGCCTTGCAGTCGCGCCCGCGTGACACGAAAACCCACCGGTGTGTTGCCCGCTCGAAGTGCATCACCTGGGTGACACCGATGGCGTGTTCGCCGGTGCCGACGGTCGCCCACGCGTACGCCCACTCCCCCTCACACCCGTACTGCTGGATCGACGCCAATTTGAAGTGACCGCCGAACGCGCCCGCCGAGCGCCGAACTCGTACACGGTACCGCCGCCGCAGCGCGGCGAGAACTCGACGTCGCGTGAAAACTGGCGACCGCGAGTGCGGCGAGACAGCACGAGTGCGGCGATGAGGCGTGTCAGTTTCATGGTGCTAGTTCACCACAGGGAAACGGACCTACGAGGTGGCGAGGAGCACCGCGAGGAGCAGTCCCATGGAGAGCTCCCATTCGGCGTTGTCGATCGGCGTTGTCGACACGTCGTCGATCGTTCGCCCCACGAGTAGGACTTGAATCATCACCGCGATTGATTGGGCGGAGATGTTGGGGGTCAGCCAATTTCGCTCTTGGCCGTATTCGACGATCCGACGAAGCTCCGACGTCAAACGAGACTGCGTCCCACCAATGAGGTGACGAAGTTCCGGACGAGTCATGGACGCTGCGACGATTCTCGCTCGCAGGGCCCGTCGAGCCTTACGCTCCTCACCCGAAGCGAACGTTCCGATCAGGGATTGGACCGACACGATGTAGTCATCATGGGTCTGGGACGAAACACTCACCATGTGAAGAATCGCGATGTCCTCTTCGGCGAGCTTCGTGAACATTTGGTGGTAGGCCGCGTGGGGGGGGGGGGGGGGGGGGGGGGGGGGGGGGGGGGGGGGGGGGGGCCCCCCCCCCCCCCCCCCCCCCCCCCCCCCTGGGGGGGGGGGGGGGGGG